>NC_012587.1:0-1377500 GCF_000018545.1 Sinorhizobium fredii NGR234 | reverse complement strand
GGCGAAGATCAACCCGTCGACCCGATCCATGACGCCGCCGTGCCCCGGGATCAGCCGGCTCGAATCCTTTACACCGAAGCGGCGCTTGACGAAGGATTCGAACAGGTCACCGATCTGGCTTGCCACGGAGAGCAGCAGCGCCACGGTCGGGATGCGCACATCGTCGAGCGAGAAATGCGCCATGAAGACGGCGACGCCCGCGAGAACGCCGCAAACCGCGCCACCGATCGCCCCCGACCAGGTCTTGCCGGGCGAAATCGCCGGGGCCAGTTTCGGGCCACCGACCGCCCGCCCGACGAAATAGGCGAAAATATCCGTTCCCCAGACGACGGCGAACACGAAGAGCATGGCGATCAGCCCCAGATAGTCCGCACCGCGGATGGCCGCCAGCGATATGCCCGTCAGTCCGGCATAGGCGACGCCAGCCGGCAGCCACCGACTCGTCTTCTTGACGAGCACCCAAAGCGCGGAGAGGACAACGCTGCCGACCAGCACCGGCAGGCTATAGGGCATATAGTCCATCAGCACCAAGGCGGCGATGACGACCTGCGAAAGCCACCCCACGGCATTGCCCTGAAAATCCTGCTCGGCAAGCTTCGTGATCGTCGACCATTCATAGTAGACGAGCAGACCGATCGCGACGGAGAGAAGCTGGAAGGCAAAGCCACCTGCCCAGGTGGCACCGAGGGTTACCGCGGCGAGCACAAAACCCGATGCGATGCGAAGCTTGAGTTCTGTCTGCATCAGGACCCGACCGCCAGTGTCGGCTGCGGCAGCCCGCCGAATCGGCGTTCGCGGGCGGCGTATTTCTCGATTGCGGCGATGAATGTGTCGCGCGTGAAATCCGGCCAGAGTTCGGGCACGAACAGCAACTCGGAATAGGCCCCCTGCCAAAGCAGAAAGTTGGAAAGACGCTCCTCGCCGCTCGTCCGAAGAATGAGATCGGGGTCGGGAATGCCTGCCGTGTCAAGCGACGCCGCGATCCGGTCGGCGGTGATATCGTCCGGCCGAAGACGGCCCGTGGCCACCTCCTCTGCGAGACGCCGCATCGCTCTCGCCAATTCGTCACGTGCGCCGTAATTGAATGCGATCACCAGGGTGATCCCGGTGTTGGCACTCGTCGTCTCTTCGGCCTCGATCAGGAGCGGCAGGATGTCGCCGCTCAAATTGGCGCGATCACCGATGACGCGGATACGGACATTCTCGCGATGAAGGTCGGCGAGATCCCGCCGGATGAAGGCCTTGAGCAAGCCCATGAGGTCGCTGACCTCGTCTTCCGGCCTGCTCCAGTTCTCCGAGGAAAACGCGAAGAGCGTCAGATAGCGGATGCCGAGTTCGGCGGCCGTCTTGACGGCACCGCGTACCGCCTCGACGCCTTTGCGGTGTCCCATCGTGCGGGGCAGTCCACGCGCGTTCGCCCAACGACCGTTGCCGTCCATGATGATGGCGACGTGCGCCGGCACGTTTGTGGAAACGAATTCTTGCATGGGCTGTCCGAAACTAGAGACTCGATTTTCCGCGGTCAGACCTGCATGATTTCCTTTTCCTTCTCCGCGAGCAAGCGGTCGATCTCGGAAATCACTTCGTCGGTCATCTTTTGTACCCGCTCGGACTGAGCACGGCTCTCATCCTGGCCGATGTCACCATCCTTTTCGGCTTTTTTCAGGCCGTCCATACCGTCGCGGCGGACGTGGCGCACGGCGACTTTGCTCTTTTCGGCATAGTCATGCGCGACCTTGACCAGGGATTTGCGGCGCTCCTCGTTCAGTTCCGGCAGCGGAATGCGCAGGTTCTGGCCGTCGATGATCGGGTTGAGGCCCAGGTTGGACTCCCGTATTGCCCGATCCACGGCGCCGACCATGGTCTTGTCCCAAACGGAAACCGAGAGCATCCGCGGCTCCGGAACCATAATGTTCGCGACCTGGTTCAGCGGCATGCGCGAACCGTAAGCTTCGACGGTCACCGGATCGAGAACGTTTGCTGAGGCGCGGCCTGTACGCAGCGATGCGATGTCGTGCTTGAAAGCGGCGATCGCTCCGTCCATGCGGCGCTTCAATTCCTTCAGCTCCACACCTTCACTCATGGTTCAGACTCCCATTCTTGAACTCGAGGGCCGTTTGCGCCTCTTCAGATTATCAACTATCCGACACGATGGTGGCGCGGCCGCCACCGGTCAATATGTCCGCGAAGCCACCCTTCTCGTGGATCGAGAATACAACGATCGGAATGGCATTTTCCCGCGCCAGCGCCACGGCGGCAACGTCCATGACGGCGAGGCCCTTTTCGAGAACCTCACTGTGGGTGAGCCGATCGAAGCGCGTCGCCAGCGGGTCCTTTTTCGGATCGGCGGAATAGATGCCGTCGACCTGCGTTCCCTTGAAGATCGCCTCGGCGCCCATTTCCGCGGCACGGAGTGCCGCCGCAGAGTCCGTCGTGAAGAAGGGGTTTCCGGTCCCGCCGGCGAAGATCACGACGCGGCCCAGCGACAGATGGTAGAGCGTGGCGCGCTGCGAGAAGCTCTCGCAGATCTCCGGCATGGCGATCGCCGACAGCACGACCGTATCGATGTCCTGCTTGCGCAGCGAGGTCGCAAGGGCAAGTGCATTGATGACCGTCGCCAGCATGCCCATGTGGTCGCCGGTGACCCGGTCGCCGCCCTTCGAGGCAACGGCGACGCCGCGGAAGATGTTGCCGCCGCCGACGACGACGCCGACCTCGACGCCCATGGCACGGGCCTCGGCAATGTCCGAAGCGATCCGATCGGCCACGGCCACATCGATGCCGAAGCCTTGGCTTCCCATCAAGGCTTCGCCGGAGGCTTTGAGAAGAACACGCTTATAGATTGGCTTGGCCGACATCATCACTCCTGAGCAGATCGGCACGCAAGCGCGACAGACGCGCACAGCGGCGTGAGGGCAAATCGTCTTGCGTGGTATCGACCGCCACTGGCACAGCCCCGGCGGGTCCACCGCAATAACGCATGCCGGATACACGAAGGGCATCGCGTTGTCACGCGATGCCCCCAGCTTTTCCCAATCGGAAAGAAGAAATCAACCCTTTGCGGCTGCTGCAACTTCCGCCGCGAAATCGGACTCTTCCTTCTGAACGCCTTCGCCGAGCAGCAGGCGCGCGATACCGGCAACCTCGATCGGCGCACCGACGGTCTTTTCGGCTTCCTTGATGGCTGCCTCGACCGTCTGGTCGGGGTTCATGACGAAGGCCTGCGACAGAAGTGCGACTTCTTCGAAGAACTTGCGCATGCGGCCGTCGACCATCTTCTCGATGATGTTGTCCGGCTTGCCGGAAGCGCGCGACTGTTCGATGAAGACGTTGCGTTCACGCTCGGCGACCGCCGGGTCGATCTCGCTCGGGCGGACGGCAAGCGGGTTGGTCGCGGCAACATGCATCGCAACCTGTCGGCCGATCGCGTTCAGCGCTTCCTTGTTGCCGGTCGACTTCAGGGCGACCAGGACGCCAAGCTTGCCGATACCGTCACCAGCGGCATTGTGGATGTAGGTCGCGACCACGCCGTCCTCAACCTTGAGCGCGGCAGCACGACGCAGCGTCATGTTTTCGCCGATCGTTGCGATGGCGTCCTTGACCGAGTCCTCGACGGACTTGCCGGTCGCCGGATAGGTCGCCTGGGAAACGGCTTCTACAGTGCCGTCCGTGCCGAGCGCGACATTGGCGATGCCGCGGACGAGGTCCTGGAAGGCATCGTTGCGGGCAACGAAGTCGGTTTCGGAGTTGATTTCGACAACGACGGCCTTGTTGCCGGCGCTCGCGATGCCGATGAGGCCCTCGGCAGCCGTGCGGCCGGACTTCTTGTCGGCCTTGGCAATGCCCTTGGCGCGCAGCCAGTCGATGGCGGCTTCCATATCGCCGTTGGTTTCGGCAAGGGCTTTCTTGCAATCCATCATGCCTGCGCCGGTCTTTTCGCGCAGATCCTTCACCATTGCGGCAGTAACAGTCATCTTCTTGCCTCTTTGTCTGTTTCGCTGGCGCGCCAACCGCGCGTGGCGCCGTGCCAGTAGGTTTGGCAGGGAATGGCCCTACAGTGTGACATCGTTATGACGCCGTCATCCGATGCTTGCGCGGGTAAGGGTGGCCCCAGCCGAGCCATTCCCTTGCTGAAAAGAACGAGGCCGTTCAGATTTTAATCCCAAACGGCCTCGTCCCGCTATTTCTGGGTCCGGCAGCTTAAGCTGCTGCGCCCGATCAGGCTTCGGACGATTCGTCGAGAGCCGGCTCGACCGGAACCTCGGCAGATGCGCCGAGGTCGCGGCCAGCAGCGCCCTGCTGACGGGCAATGCCGTCGATGGCAGCGCGGGCGATGAGGTCGCAGTAGAGAGCGACAGCACGCGATGCGTCGTCGTTGCCCGGGATCGGATAGTCGATCTGGTCCGGATCGCAGTTGGAGTCGATGACGGCAACGACCGGAATGCCAAGGCGCTTGGCTTCTTCGATCGCGATCGATTCCTTGTTGGTATCGATGATGAACATCAAGTCCGGCGTGCCGCCCATGTCACGGATACCGCCGAGGGCGCGGTTCAGCTTCTCGCGCTCGCGCTCGAGGTTCAGGCGTTCCTTCTTGGTGAAGCCGGAGGCTTCGGACGCCAGGATTTCATCGAGCTTGCGCAGGCGCTGGATCGAGTTCGAGATCGTCTTCCAGTTGGTCATCATGCCGCCAAGCCAGCGAGCATTGACGTAGTACTGGGCAGAGCGCTTGGCAGCGTCGGCGATGATCTCCGAAGCCTGGCGCTTGGTGCCGACGAAGAGCACGCGGCCGCCGTTGGCGACGGTGTCGCTGACGACCTGGAGAGCGCGCGACAGCATCGGCACGGTCTGGGCGAGGTCGATGATATGAACGTTGTTACGGTCGCCGAAGATGTACGGCTTCATCTTCGGGTTCCAGCGGTGCGTCTGGTGACCGAAGTGTACGCCTGCTTCGAGAAGCTGGCGCATGGTAAAGTCAGGCAATGCCATGCCTTTTTCTCCTTTTCCGGTTGAACCTCCGCAAGGCGTAGAGCGCATTCTTGATTGCGCCCACCGGCGGAACGATCCGGATGTCTCCCGGATAATCCCATGCCTCACGTGTGGAATGGCAGCCCCTTAGCCGCAACTGCTCGACAAATCAAGACGTGAAGCCTCTTTTTATCGCTCCCAAAGCTTGTCGCCGGTCGTAGGCCAACGAGCGATGCGCGGCTTGGGTGAGATGCGCTATTTGCACTCTTCCGCGTTGAAGACTTCGAGATCGGCAAGTTTGCCGGAGAGCACGAAGTCGCCATAGTCCATCGTCAGATCGCGCGTGACGCCGTTCTCGTAAAGCTTGAAGGACATGCGGTAGATGGGCAGCGCGTCGCCGCTCGCCTCGTCGTTGAAATAGGAAATCGTCACCGGCCAGGAGCTTTCGCCTGCCAGTTTCCCTGCCTTGCCGGCGTCCGCATCGTCGGGCGCAGGCTTGCTCGGCTTGCCGACGAAGGTCGAGGTGATCAGCGTCTTGTCGCCCGAGTCGGACCCGTCGAAGATACGGGATTCGAAGAAGGTCTCGCCACGCTTCGCCCGCTCGATCACCTCCAGCATGTGCTCGGTGGGAAAGCGGCTCTGGGCCAGCGCCACTTCGCGCTTGTCAGGTGCGGTGAGTTCGACCTTCACGCCGGACTTGTCGTCATGGGCGTTTCCACGCACCTCCTTGTCGAGCTTCTCGTCCGTGAAGGAACGCGTGAGGAAGCGGAAGCTCCTGTTCTTCAAGTCCTCGTAGGTGGTGGTCTGCTGGTCGGTCAGGCGAACTTCCTCGCCGGTGTCCACCTGAGTGACGAAGCGGAAGCTCACCGTATATCCCTCGCAGGCAGATCCGTTGAACTCATAGACCATGCGTCCATACATGCCGGTGATGCCGGAGCGATCGGAAGCATTCTTCAGTTCGAGATCATAGACAGCGCGGTGCGGCGCCAATGCACTCGCATAGGCAGCGCCCGCGACGGTCACGGCGGCGAGGCAGGCGCTCCCCAGAGTGAGAAGACCGAAGCCTTTTCGAAACATTCGTTTCCTCCTGTTGGACTCGCCGGCAATGGGTTAAACAAACATTCGGCAGAAGCGAGGCAGATCCGGTCCGCCTGTCCCGATCCTGTTTCCGCATGCAGGATTTTATCACAAAAGACAACAAGGGAGCCCTCCATGTCCGCAGAGATCGAAACGCGTCTCAACGAACTTGGTATCGTCATTCCACAGGCGGTCGCGCCGGTCGCCAACTACGTGCCTTACGCCATCACCGGCTCGACGCTCTACATCTCCGGCCAGTTGCCCATAGAAAGCGGCAAGGTCGCGGTGACGGGCCATGTCGGCAAGGATGTCGATGTTGCGGCTGCGCAGCGCGCCGCAGAGCTCTGCGCGATCAACATCCTGGCGCAGGCGAAAGCCGCGCTCGGCGGTGACCTCGGCCGTATTCGCCGCCTCGTCAAGATCAACGGATTCGTCGCCTCGGTTCCCGAATTCACCGAGCAGCACCTGGTTATCAATGGCGCGTCGAACCTTCTTGCCAACGTGCTCGGCGAAGCCGGCAAGCATGCGCGCGCCGCCGTCGGCATGGCTGCCCTGCCCTTCAATGCGGCGGTCGAAATCGACGCCATCCTCGAAATCGCCTGATCGGGGACGCTCCATGAAGGATATTTCCTGGCTCAAAGCCCAGCCGATCGCCCACCGCGGCTATCACGACATGAACCGGGAGGTGTGGGAAAACACGCTTTCGGCCTTTTCGCGCGCCGCGGAAGCGGGCTTTGCCATCGAGTGTGACCTGCAGTTCACAGCCGACAGCGTGCCGGTCGTCTTCCACGACCACGACCTGCAGCGCCTCTGCGGCATCAGAGGGGACGTTCGGGAGAAGACCGCCGGCGAGCTCGGCCTTTTGTCGATCGGCGGCACGAAGGACAAGGTGCCGACGCTCAAGCAGATGCTTCGCCTTGTCGACGGACGGGTGCCGCTCGTCATCGAACTCAAGGGGCGCAAGGGCGACGACGAAGGGTTTGCAGCGGCCGTGCTCGACACGCTCGAGGATTACAAGGGGCCCGTCGCGCTGATGAGCTTCGACCACTGGCTGCTGAAGGACCTGAAGGCCCTCGATGCCCCCTACCCCCTCGGCCTTACCGCCGACGGCATAGATCCCGAAAAATTCTTCGTGCACGAGGAAGCCATGCAGCTCGGGCTCGACTTCATCTCCTATTTCTACGGCGACCTGCCAAACCCCTTCATAACCAAGGAGCGCACCCTGGGCCGTACCGTCATTACCTGGACGGTGCGCGACGGCCGGGCCCAGGAGCACACTTTTGCCCACGCCGACCAGATGACCTTCGAGGGTTTCGATCCACGGGAGACCATGATTTCCTAGGCGCATGTCAGACGCGATCAACATCCGCATAGAGCATTCGTTCTCTTCGATCCCGCCGGCGAGCTGGAACAGGCTCGCAAGCGCCTCGAAGGACGTATCCGGTGTGCCCTATAATCCCTTCCTGTCGCACGCCTATCTGTCGGCGCTCGAAGAGTCGGGATCGGCGACGGCGGAAACGGGCTGGCTTGGCCAGCACCTGCTGATGGAGGATGCGGACGGTTTTCTGCGCGGTGCCCTCGTCTGCTACATGAAGAACCACAGCCAGGGCGAATATGTCTTCGACCACGGATGGGCGAACGCCTTCGAGCGCGCCGGCGGCCGCTATTACCCGAAGCTGCAATGTTCGATACCGTTCACGCCCGTGACCGGCCCGCGCCTGCTCAGCGCCGTAAGTGGTGATCCGCGGCCGGTGCGGGAGGCACTCGCCACCGGTCTCAAGGAACTCTCGCGCCGCCATGGCGTCTCCTCCGCCCACGTCACATTCGTGCCCGCCGAGGAGATGCCGATCTTCGAGCGGGCCGGGTTCCTGCACCGGACCGACCAGCAGTTCCATTTCATCAACGAGGGCTACGGCTCGCATGACGACTTTCTCGCCACGCTCGCGTCGCGAAAGCGCAAGGCGCTGAAAAGGGAGCGCCGAGCCGCCGTCGAGAACGGGATCACCATCGACTGGCTGACCGGCAGCGATCTCACCGAAGCCATTTGGGACCAGTTCTTCGCCTTTTACATGGATACCGGCGGGCGCAAATGGGGCCGGCCCTATCTGACCAGAACTTTCTATTCGCTGATCGGCGAGCGGATGACGGACGACGTTCTGCTGGTCATGGCCAGGCGTAGCGGCCGGTATATCGCCGGGGCGATCAATTTCATCGGCGGCGATGCGCTCTACGGCCGGCATTGGGGTTGCATCGAGGACCATCCCTTCCTGCACTTCGAAGTCTGCTATCACCAGGCGATCGACTTCGCGATCGCGAAGGGCCTGCGG
The DNA here is from genome assembly GCF_000018545.1 of Sinorhizobium fredii NGR234. Classification (NCBI taxonomy): domain Bacteria; kingdom Pseudomonadati; phylum Pseudomonadota; class Alphaproteobacteria; order Hyphomicrobiales; family Rhizobiaceae; genus Ensifer; species Ensifer fredii. The sequence goes on along the minus strand of NC_012587.1, from coordinate 1,369,131 downwards.
CGCGTCGAAGCGGGCGCGCAAGGCGAGCACAAGCTGGCGCGCGGCTACATGCCAGTGACGACCCATTCGGCCCATTTCATTACCCATGCGGGCTTGGCAAGGGCCGTTGCGGACTACCTCGAGCAGGAGCGCCGCGACGTGGAAGAGACCGGCGAATTTCTTACGGAGCATGGGCCTTTCCGCAAGGGCGAGCGCCAACAAGACTGACCAGCAGCGGACCTCCGCGGCGAAGCAACAAGAGGAAACGACATGAGCGGCTATGACACCAGCAATATTTTCGCCAAGATCCTGCGCGGCGAAATTCCCTCGCACCGGGTCTACGAAGACGAAGCGACGGTAGCGTTCATGGACGTCATGCCGCAGGCGGAAGGGCATGTGCTCGTCCTGCCGAAGTCGCCATCGCGCAACATCCTCGATGCGGATCCCGCTACCCTGCCGGCATTGATCGCGACGGTCCAGAAGATTGCCGTCGCGGCCAGGGAGGCCTTCGACGCGGATGGCGTGACGATCATGCAATTCAACGAGGCCCCGGCCGGCCAATCCGTCTTCCACCTGCATTTCCACGTGATCCCGCGCCGGGAGGGCATGCCGCTGAAGCCGCATTCCGGAAAGATGGAGGATGGCGAGGTTTTGGCAGCGAATGCCGAGAGGATCCGGCGGGCGCTTTAGGCGCCATGCCTCCTCAGAAACCCAGCCACCATAGTCCGAAGGCGAGAACGGCGATCGCCGTCGCAATACCCGCCACCGGCTTCTGCCGCGCGAGAAAGAAGGCGATGGCGCCGACGGTGACGGCGCCCACCCGCAGCCACAGCGGCGATTGCGCCAGGACTCCGGTCGGATAGAGGATAAGCTTGGCGATCACGGCAGCAACCAGCGCCGTCGCGACCGCCCTCACCCAGTTCAATGCCTCCGAATCATCGCGGAGCCGCTTGCCGGCGAGCACTCCAAGCCAGCGCCAGAGATCGGTAGCGAGCCAACCGGCTATCGCGATGAAGGCATAGGCCCACCATCCGTCCGTCCAGGTCACGGGCGTATCTCCCGTCGCGACCGCCAGAGGCGCTCCGCGCCCCAGGCAAGCGTGCCGCCGCCGACGCCGGCCAAGAGGATGTCGAACTCCGGGGCGATCCAGTAAAACAGCGGCCCGGCAACGAGGCCGATCGCCAGCGCCAGATAGATGACGGGATGACGGGCCGAATGCCAGATCGAGGCGAGGAAGTAGACCGGCGTCAGGAAGAACAGGCAGCCTGCCACCAGCGGCGGAAACTCGGCGACAAGATGATAGACGACGCCGACCAGCACCATGTTCGCCGCAACCAGGGTGATGCCGAAGCCGGCGAAGAAGGCGACACGACGGTCTCGCGGCACCTTTGGCACGCGCTCCATCGCGAAGACCCATGCGGTAATGGCAACGAAATGCGACAGGAGCAGCAGCAGCCAGGTCGGCGTCTTCGAGCTGCGCAATTCCGGAACGAGCGCCGCGACCATCGGCATCAGGCGGACGGACGAGAGGCTGACGGCCAGGAACGCCGTCGCCAGGCTCGCGCCGCTCATGATCGAGCTGACGAGGATGACCTTCGCCGGCAAGGCCCAGACGATGCCGGTCATGAAGACCACCTGCTCCGGCGGAATGCCCGCCTGGACCGTCAGGGAGCAGAAGCCGACGAAAGAAAGCATCAGAATGACGGCGGGAAGGCTGAAAATCCCCCTCGCACCCGTCAGAAACCAGGCAAGCGTTGAGCGTTCGTCTTCGACATCATCCATGAAAATCACGCGGAATGGGGAGCGCCCCTCAACAAGACGGTGCCGGGTGAAGCCACCCGGCACCGTCAGGCGAAAATCGCGATTGCGCTATTTCTTGCGCGGGACCTTGGGAACCGTTCTTCCCTTCAGCGGAGCCGCCTCCGAAGCGGCCTTGGCGGCCTTCTTCGGCTTCGGTTTCGGACCCGCCTCGGCGCCAACGGTCTCCTTCTCTTCCGATTTCTTCGACTTGGCGCTCTTGCCGCCAGGCCGCGACACTTCCGCCTTCGGCTTGATCGGTGCGGTCTCCGGCACGGCGTCGAGGATCAGCCCCTTGGTGCCGTCCTCCTTCGTGCCGATCGTCACCTTGACGACGCCGCCCTTCTTGAGCTTGCCGAAGAGGATTTCGTCGGCAAGCGGCTTCTTGATGTTTTCCTGGATGACGCGCGCCAGCGGCCGCGCCCCCATCTTCTCGTCGTAGCCCTTGTCCGCAAGCCAGGCGATTGCCTCCGGCGCGAGGTCGAAGGTGACGTTGCGCTCGGCCAGCTGCGTTTCGAGCTGCATGACGAATTTCTGCACGACCTGATGGATGACCGGTGTCGGCAGCGAGTTGAACGGAATGACCGCATCGAGCCGGTTGCGGAATTCCGGCGTGAAGAGCTTGTTCAGAGCCTCGATGTCCTCGCCCTCGCGCTTCGACGAGCCGAAGCCGATCGCCGGCCGGGCCATGTCGGAGGCGCCCGCATTGGTCGTCATGATCAGGATGACGTTGCGGAAGTCGATCTTCTTGCCGTTATGGTCGGTCAGCGAACCGTGATCCATCACCTGCAAGAGGATGTTGAAGAGATCCGGGTGCGCCTTCTCGATCTCGTCGAGCAGCAGCACGCAGTGCGGATGCTGGTCGACGCCATCGGTCAGGAGACCGCCCTGGTCGAAGCCGACATAGCCGGGCGGTGCGCCGAGCAGACGGGAAACCGTGTGCCGCTCCATGTACTCCGACATGTCGAAGCGCAGCAGTTCGACGCCGAGCGACGTGGCCAGTTGTTTCGCCACTTCCGTCTTGCCGACGCCGGTCGGGCCGGAGAACACATAGCAGCCGATCGGCTTGTTCGGTTCGCGCAGTCCGGCGCGTGCGAGCTTGATCGACGAGGCGAGTGCCTCGATCGCCAGGTCCTGCCCATAGACGACCGACCGAAGCTCCTTCTCGAGGTTGGCAAGAACGGCTTCGTCGTCCTTGGACACCGACTTCGGCGGAATGCGGGCCATGGTAGCAACCGTCGCTTCGATCTCTCTTTCGGTGATCAGCTTGCGGCGTTTGTGCACGGGCAGAAGCATCTGCGCCGCACCCGATTCGTCGATGACGTCGATTGCCTTGTCCGGCAGCTTGCGGTCATTGATGTAGCGGGCCGAAAGCTCGACGGCCGCCCGGATCGCCTCGTTCGAATATTTGAGGTGGTGATACTCCTCGAAATAGGGCTTCAGCCCCCGCATAATCTCAATCGCGTCGGCAACCGTCGGCTCGTTGACGTCGATCTTCTGGAAGCGGCGGACGAGGGCCCGGTCCTTCTCGAAGAACTGGCGATACTCCTTGTAGGTGGTCGAACCGATGCAGCGGATCGAGCCGGACGAGAGCGCCGGCTTCAGGAGGTTGGATGCATCCATCGCACCGCCCGATGTCGCGCCGGCGCCGATCACCGTATGGATCTCGTCGATGAAGAGGACCGCGCCGTGGTATTCCTCGAGTTCCTTGACGACCTGCTTCAGGCGCTCTTCGAAATCGCCGCGATAACGCGTACCGGCGAGCAGCGTCCCCATGTCGAGGGCAAAGATCGTGGCGTCCTGAAGTGCCTCCGGCACCTGCTTTTCGACAATGCGCTTGGCGAGACCCTCGGCGATCGCCGTCTTGCCGACGCCTGGATCCCCGACATAGAGCGGGTTGTTCTTTGACCTGCGGCAAAGGACCTGGATGGTGCGGTTTACCTCGGCGTGCCGGCCGATCAGCGGGTCGATCTTTCCGGACTTGGCCTTTTCGTTCAAGTTGACACAGTAAGCCGTCAGCGCATCCTGCTGCTTTTTCGGACCGGTTTCCTCGCTCTCGCGCGGTGCCTTCTGCTCCGACTCCTGATCTTCTGCGCCCCGCACCTGCCGCGACTCCGAACTGCCGGGGCGCTTGCCGATGCCGTGCGAGATGAAATTCACCGCATCGTAACGCGTCATTTCCTGCTCCTGCAGGAAATAGGCCGCATGGCTCTCGCGCTCGGCGAAGATGGCGACGAGCACATTGGCTCCCGTCACCTCTTCACGGCCGGAGGATTGCACGTGGATGACGGCACGCTGGATGACGCGTTGGAAGCCGGCAGTGGGCTTGGAGTCTTCATCATAGCCGGTGATCAGATTGGACAATTCGTTGTCGACATAGTCCGTCACGGTCTTGCGAAGTGTTTCCAGATTTACATTGCATGCGCCCATCACGGCCGCCGCATCGGCATCATCGATCAATGCCAGCAGCAGGTGCTCGAGCGTCGCATATTCATGATGGCGCTCGTTGGCAAAAGTCAGTGCCTGATGCAGCGCCTTTTCGAGGCTGGGCGAAAATGTTGGCACGTTAGTTCCTCATTTCTTTTCCATGACGCATTGCAACGGATGCTGATGCTGCCTGGCGAAATCCATTACCTGCGTCACTTTGGTTTCGGCGACTTCGTAGGTAAAGACGCCGCATTCTCCAACGCCGTGGTTGTGGACATGAAGCATAATGACCGTCGCTTGTTCCCGGTCCTTCTGAAAAAACCGTTCCAGGATATGGACGACGAACTCCATCGGCGTGTAATCGTCATTCAAAAGCAGAACGCGGTACAAACTCGGCTTCTTGGTCTTCGGCTTGGTGCGTGTGATAACGGACGTGCCACGACTGGGGCCGCCTCCGTTTCCTTCGCTTCCCTGCTGCATCCGGACCGGCATGGCGATCATTCTGTTTCATTCCCTTGACAGCCGCAATCCATGAAGGTGGCTGCGGCCTGCTTGCCTTTATCTAATGGTTCGTTCTTGGATTTTAAGACCGAACCGACGCACTGCAATCATATTCGCACGGCCAAGCACAAGATTGATCAAATTTCTTCGGCCATTGTGATTGGCATTATGCCTTGTCCCAAACTGTCGATGCGGCTCGATAAATGGAGCAGCCGAGAACAAGAAGGCCGGCCGCGGCAACCGCGACCGGCCTTCTTGCGATAGCGATGGTCTATATCGTCAGGCGGCGGCAGCAGACTTCACGGCTGCGGTTGCCTTGGCGACCGGCGCCTCGTAGGGCTTGTAGGCGTCCTTGGCGAGATCCGCATACATCTCACCGATCTTCGATGCTTCGGCGACGAAAGCCTCATAGCTCGACTTCAGATAGTTCGTCTGAAGTTCGAAGGCTGCTTCGAGGCTCTTGGCACCCGACAGCTTTTCGAGATGGGCGATACCGTCTTCGAAGGACTTCTTCGAGTAGTCTGCTGCTTCGGTCGCAATGGCCTGATAGCCCTTGGTCAGCGCCGAGTAGCTCTTCACGGCCACGTCCAGTGCTTCCTTGCTTTTCTTGTTTGCGTCGTCGAAATTAAACATCAAGCTTCTCCTTGTGGGCGGTGGGCAAGCGTCAGTCTAGGTGCACTGCACAAAAAGTCAAGTTCAGTGTGCGATGCAATAAAACACAATTCTTGCAACGACTTGATGAAGATCCGGCCGCGACCGACCATTTTCTGTAAAAATATGACTTTATAAGAAAAAGCCGGCCCGTTGCTCAGGGCCGGCTTAAGTGAATGATGGAGCGCGCAGTTGTCGATCGACCGCGCGGCGTTCCGATCACAGGTCCACGTCGAGGATTGCCATCGAGAAACTATAGGAAAGCTCGCCGTCTTCCTCGTCGCGAAATATGACGCCAAGGAATTCATCGCCAAGGTAAACCTCCGCGGATTCGTCCTTCCTGGGACGAGCCTTGACGACCATCGCGGGATTCAAAGTGCGCTTGAAATAGGCCTCAAGCTTGCGGATTTCTTCGGGCTTCAAATCTCTTCTCCGTATCCGGTTGATTTGCGGCGCTTCTCGCATGCGGCGTTGCCAGGTGTAAACCCACACGCCGGCGCGCACTCATGAAGATGATAGCGAATAGCCGTAACGCATTGGATTATCGCTGAGATTTTTCCGCGCGCGCCCTCAGATATCGAAGCTCGCCAGGATCTGGTCCATCTGCCGCGAGGGCTCGGAGCATCCAGCCTCGCCGACCACCTTGGCGGGAACGCCGGCCACCGTCGTCTTCGGCGGAACCGCCTTCAGCACGACCGATCCGGCCGCCACCCGCGAGCAATGGCCGATATGGATATTGCCGAGGATTTTCGCCCCGGCGCCGATCAGCACGCCGTCGCCGATCTTCGGGTGCCGATCGCTGCCCTCCTTGCCGGTGCCGCCAAGGGTCACGCCGTGCAGGATCGATACATTGTCGCCGATGACCGCCGTTTCGCCAACGACGAGACCCGTCGCGTGGTCGAGGAAGATGCCGCGCCCGACGCGCGCGGCCGGGTTGATGTCGGTCTGGAAGACGCTCGAGGAGCGGCTCTGGAGATAGAGGGCGAAATCCTTCCTCCCGCGGGTCCAGAGCCAGTGGGCGAGCCGGTGCGTCTGGATCGCGTGGAAGCCCTTGAAATAGAGCACGGGCTCGAGGAACCGCGTGCAGGCCGGGTCGCGGTCGTAGACGGCCTGGATGTCGACGCGCAGGATCGTGCTCCATTCAGGCCAATCCTCGAGCATTTCCAGGAAGGTCTGGTGGAGCAGATTGGCCTGCAGGTCGGGATGGTCGAGCCGCTCGCAGATCCGGTAGACCACGCTCTCTTCCAGCGAATGCTGGTTGACCACCGTCGAATAAAGAAAGGCGGCAAGCATCGGATCGCGCTCGGCTGCCAGGCGCGCCTCTTCGCGCAGGCTGTCCCAGATGGGGTCGACCGCTTTCAGCGGTTCCGTGTGGCGAAGTTCGGTCTTGGCGACCATAGTCGCGCTCCTTCCTGTCAACATAGCCTGGTCAATCTATTGCCCGCGCTGCCCCTTATATAGGGCAATTTCCGAACGACATAAATGGGCTCGCAGGGTTTCAGTCGGCGATCGCTACGAGCCTATGCGCGACCGACCTCGCCGAAAAACTCAAGAACCGCCTTTTTGAAGACGCGGTCGCCGACCGCCAGCATATGGTCACGGCCCGGGATATCCAGCGCCCGGGCCTGCGGCATCAGGGCGGCGAGTTCCAGCGCCGATCCGGCGACATCATCCTTGGTGCCGACCCCGATCAGAACGGGCACATCGATGCGCCCGACATCCTCGGCGGAGAGCAGGTCGCGCGAGGTCGAAATGCAGGCGGCAAGTGCTTGACGGTCGCTTTTCGTCTGGTCGGCAAAGGCGCGGAACATGCGGCCGCGCGCATGCGTCACGTCTTCGAGCGACGGCGCCAGCAGCGCATCGGCAATCGGATCCCAATCCCCCACCCCGGTCACCATGCCTATTCCGAGACCGCCGAACACGAGCGAGCGGACGCGATGCGGGTGATGCAACGCCAGAAATGCCGAGACGCGCGCGCCCATCGAATAGCCCATGACATGCGCCTCGCCGATGCCAAGATGGACGAGAAGGGCGGCGGCGTCGCCGGCCATCTGGTGCGGATGGTAGACCGAGGCGTCATAAGGCTTGCTGCTTGCGCCGTGACCGCGATTGTCGAACGCGACGACCCGATAGCCGGCATCGCCGAGCGTCTTCAGCCAGCCGGGATAAACCCAGTTGACGTTGGCGCTCGAGGCAAACCCGTGAATGAGCAGCACCGGATCTCCCGACGGGTCGCCCTCGTCGAAATAGGCGATTTCCAGGTCGTCATGCGTGAAGCGCGAGAATGGCGGAGGGGTCAAATCCATGGTTTTCCCAGACATCGATCGTTTTCGCCGCAAAACTAGGCGGGAATGGTATGGCCGAAAACCCCCGCCCCGGCAAAAACCACAAGCGCGTCGTGATTGTTGCTACACATTTGCACCAAAGCTCACTATGGTGCCGGCAAAATCGACACCAGACTTGCATTCATCGGAGTACGACATGGCCGGCCACAGCATCCCCCATTTCCAGAATGACGGCGGGCACCAGGTCATCGAGATCGGCGTCAAGGAATTCATGTGCACCGGCGCATCCGTTCCCTTCGATCATCCCCATATCTTCATCGACATGGGCGACGACAACGAAAAGGTCTGCTCCTATTGCTCGACGCTCTATCGCTACAATGCGAGCCTGAAGGCGACCGAGACAATCCCGCCGGGCTGTCTCTTCGAGACCAAGGCCGCCTGACCAACCCGAGCTGCTGGCGCGACGCCGATGCAAAAGGCTGAACCGGTCGCGATCGTTGGCGCCGGCATTGCCGGACTGACAATGGCGCTGTGCCTTGCGCGGCACGGGATTCCTGCAGATGTTTTCGAGCAGGCGGACGCCCTGGACGAAGTGGGCGCCGGGCTGCAAGTGTCGCCGAACGCCTCGCGCATCCTGATGGAACTCGGCCTGCTCCCTGCGCTTGAGGACGTGTGGAGCGAACCAGACTCGATCGCGCTTGTCGACGGACGCACGCTGCGATCGCTCGCGGAAGTTCCAACTGGTGCCAAAGCGAGGAGCCGTTGGGCGGCCCCCTATGGGGTGCTGCATCGCGCCAGTCTGCAGAAAATCCTCCTGGACGCCGTACGATCGGAGCCACACTGCCGTCTCCATCTGGAAACCCGAATTGCTGGTGATCCGGCCGCTGCGGTTGGGGAAGCGGTCGGACGCCGTCCTTCCGTGGTCATCGGCGCCGATGGTCTCTGGTCGCAGGCAAGAACCGCGATCGCCGGGGCCGGCACCGTCCGGTTCTCGGGCAATATCGCCTGGCGGCTGTTGCTGCCGCGCGCCGAAGCGTCCGCCTACCTTTCGGCAGATCGCGTCACTGCCTTCCTTGGGTCAAAGGCGCATTTGGTCGCCTACCCGCTCCGCGAGATCGACGGCTTCAATCTCGTCGCGATTGTTGGTGGCAAGCCGGCCGGGGCCGTCTGGACAGGCAAAGACTCTAGGGAAAGACGACGCGAATTTGCCGTTGCTTTCGAGACCTGGCACCCGGATTTGCATTCAATGATCGAAAGCGCCGCGTCAGCCACCTATTGGCCCCTGTGCACCGTCGACGAGGGGGCTTGGCACAATGGGCGAGACCTTGTCCTCATCGGCGACGCCGCCCATGCAATGACGCCCTTTGCTGCTCAGGGTGCAGCGATGGCAATCGAGGATGCCAGCGAACTGGCGTGTTGTCTTGCCGAATGTGTCGACGCTCCGGCCGCGTTCGGTCGGTACGAGCAGGCGCGCCGGGCTCGGATTTCCCGGGTGCGCAAACGCGCGGCCTTCAACCGTTTCGCCTATCACGCCCGTGGGCCGGTACGGGTCGCGCGAGACTTGGTCCTTGCTCTCAAGGGACCGGAAGCGCTCGCCGCCGATCTCGACTGGCTCTATGGATATGGCGCCTCGGGCCGCCAGAAGGCATAGGCGGCAGGCGGCAAACGTTCTCCGCCTGCACCGCACGGCCTCTTCATCGCTCAGACGGCGTTGGCCGCAGCTAGTCCCGCTTCGATGTCGCGTCGCAGGTCGGCAACATCTTCAAGGCCGATCTGCAGCCGGATGACCGGGCCTCCGGACGGAGCCTTGGCGACCTTGCGATCGGAGAGGTTTGCATGGAGCGCGAGGCTCTCAAAGCCGCCCCAGGAATAGCCAAGGCCGAAGAAAGACAGCGCATCGAGGAAGGCATGCGCCTTCGCCTTGCCTGTTTCCGGCTCGGCCTTCAGGACAAATGAGAAAATGCCGCTCGCCCCGCCAAAGTCGCGCTTCCAGAGCTCGTGCCCGGGGAAGCTCGGCAGAGCCGGATGCAGCACCTGCGCCACCTCTTCACGACTTTCGAGCCAACGGGCAATCGCCAGCGCGCTTTCCTGGTGGCGCTCGAGGCGAATGCCCATGGTCCTGAGGCCACGCAGGATCTGGTAGCTGTCGTCCGGCGAGACGCAGACGCCGAGCGTGACCATCGCCTCGGTCAGGGCCGGCCAATGCGTCGCGTTGGCGGAAACGGTCCCAAGCAGTACGTCCGAGTGTCCGGACGGGTATTTGGTCGCCGCGTGGATGGACACGTCGACGCCGTGGTCGAGCGGCCGAAAGTAGAGCGGCGTGGCCCAGGTGTTGTCCATGGTGACGACACAGCCGTGGCGGTGGGCGGCATCGGCAATGGCCCGGATATCCTGCATCTCGAATGTGTTCGAGCCCGGCGCCTCCGTGTGCACCAGCCGCGTGTTCGGTCTGATCAGGCTCTCAATGGCAGCACCGATCATCGGATCGTAATATTCGACCGTAACGCCCAGGCGGGTCAGCATCGTGTCGCAGAAATGCCGGGTCGGGAAATATACCGAATCGACCATCAGGGCGTGGTCACCGGAGGAAAGATAGGCGAGAAAGGGCACCGTGACGGCGGCGAGACCCGAAGGCACGAGAATCGTTCCGGTGGCTCCCTCAAGTTCGTTGATTGCGTCGCAGAGCGCATCGGTCGTCGGCGTGCCGCGCGTGCCATAGGTGTATTTCTGCGCCCGCGTTTCCATTGCCTTGGCATTCGGGAACAGCACGGTGGAGGCGTGGACCACCGGCGGATTGACGAATCCATGGAAGTCGGAAGGATTGTTGCCGGTGTGCGCGAGGCGGGTGTTGATGCCGATCTCGCCACGCGCGTTTATTTTGTCTGCCATTTTAACGAATCCGCCGTTGAAAACTCGATGGAAACTCATCGAACGCGGCACGGGTGGGGTCAAGGAAAAATTCGACGCCGCGGCGTTAAGCTCCCAAATGCGTACATCTGACGGTTTTTTATCCAGAAGCGGACGATTTCCGGCAGAATCTGCTTAAAGTTCTGGCGAATTTTCAGTTTTTCACATGGAAAATCAGAAAATCAGCAACATCACTTGACCCTCATGGATTTTGAGCATGAGATAGATTGCACTCATGCCAGGAGGGTGGCTGAGGCTGCACGCGCCGACAGAACGCACGGTGCAGACGGGAACTTACGAACAACCGAAAAGGTTCAAAAAATGGCAAGAAGAATTCTGACAGCTCTTTTTGGCGCTGCTGTCATGGGGATTGGCGCACAGGCGGCATCGGCCGCGACCCTTGACGACGTGAAGGCCAAGGGCTTTGTCCAGTGCGGCGTGAACACCGGTCTCGCCGGTTTCGCAGCCCCTGACGCATCCGGCAACTGGAGCGGTTTCGACGTCGATTATTGCAAGGCGATCGCTGCAGCGGTTTTCGGCGATGCCACCAAGGTGAAGTACACGCCGACCTCCGCGAAGGAGCGTTTCCCGGCGCTGCAGTCCGGCGAAGTCGACGTGCTCGCCCGCAACACGACCTGGACCATCAACCGCGACACGGCGCTCGGCTTCAACTTCCGCCCGGTCAACTACTATGACGGCCAGGGCTTCATGGTTCGCAAGAGCCTCAACGTGAAGTCCGCGCTCGAACTTTCCGGCGCAGCCGTCTGCGTCCAGACCGGCACGACGACCGAGCTGAACCTCGCCGACTACTTCAAGACCAACAACCTGCAGTACAACCCGGTCGTCTTCGAGAAGCTCGAGGAAGTGAACGCCGCTTACGACGCGGGCCGTTGCGACGTCTACACGACCGACCAGTCCGGCCTCTATTCGCTGCGCCTCACCCTCTCCAAGCCGGACGATCACATGATCCTGCCGGAGATCATCTCGAAGGAGCCGCTCGGTCCGGCCGTCCGCCAAGGCGACGACCAGTGGTTCGATATCGTCACCTGGGTTCACTATGCCCTGATCCAGGCCGAGGAATTCGGCGTCACGCAAGCCAATGTCGAGGAAATGAAGAAGTCGCCGAACCCTGACGTTCAGCGCTTCCTCGGCGTCGAAGCCGACAGCAAGATCGGCACGGACCTCGGGCTCACCAACGAGTGGGCGGTCAACGTGATCAAGGCCGTCGGCAACTATGGCGAAGTCTTCGACCGCAACATCGGTGCAGGCAGCCCGCTGAAGATCGAGCGCGGCCTGAATGCGCTGTGGAACAAGGGCGGCATCCAGTACGCTCCGCCGGTTCGCTGATCGGTTCGAAAACAGCGGAGGGGCGGCATGCCGCCCCTCCGCCGCAACGATAAGAACGCCCAACAAGGGCGGATTGGGGAAAGAGGCATTGTATGGCCATTGGCGTTACCAACGCGCCTGAGAGAAGCAAATCCTCCGGATCGATAATAAACGATCCACAGGTGCGCGGGATCTTCTACCAGGCAGTCACCATCATCATTCTGGCGGTTCTCGTCTATTGGATCGTTCAAAACACGGTCGAGAACCTGCAGCGCGCGAACATCGCATCCGGCTATGGCTTTCTGAACAGCCGGGCGGGCTTCGATGTCGGACAATCACTGATCGCCTTCACGAGCGATTCAAGCTACGGCCGCGCTCTGGTCGTTGGTTTCGTCAACACACTGCTGGTGGCGGTCACCGGTATCATCACGGCAACCATCATCGGCTTCATCGTCGGTATTGGACGTCTGTCGCACAACTGGATCATCGCCAAACTCTCGCTCGCCTACGTCGAGGTGTTCCGCAACATTCCGCCGCTGTTGGTTATCTTCTTCTGGTATAGCGGCGTTCTGGCGATCCTGCCCCAGGCGCGGGAGGCGCTCGCCCTGCCGTTGGACATCTATGTCAGCAATCGCGGCGTCGCCTTCCCGAGAGCTATCTTCGGAGAGGGCTCCCAATATACGCTGTTCGCATTGATCATCGCCGCCGTCGCAAGCGTCGTCTTCGCCCGCTATGCCCGGCAACGGCAAGAGGCAACCGGTCAGCGGCTGCCCGTTTTGTGGATCGTACTCGGCTTGCTCATCGGTCTACCGCTGATAACTTTCCTTGCAACCGGAGCTCCGCTGACTTTCGACATTCCGATCGCCGGCAAGTTCAATCTGACGGGCGGTTCGGTCGTCGGACCGGAATTCATATCACTCTTCCTCGCGCTTTCGTTCTACACGGCAGCCTTCATTGCAGAGATCGTTCGGGCGGGCATCCGGGGGGTCTCAAAGGGGCAGACGGAAGCGGCTCACGCACTTGGCATCCGTCCGAGGCTGACGACCCGTCTGGTCGTCGTGCCGCAGGCAATGCGCATCATCATCCCACCATTGACCAGCCAGTATCTCAACCTCACCAAGAACTCATCGCTCGCGGTGGCCGTCGGCTATGCGGATCTCGTCGCCGTTGGCGGCACGATCCTCAACCAGACCGGACAGGCGATCGAAGTCGTCAGCATCTGGATCATCGTCTATCTCAGCCTGAGCCTCGCCACCTCGCTGTTCATGAACTGGTACAACGCCCGCATGGCGCTGGTGGAGAGGTGAGATCATGAGCACGAATCAAGCAGCTTTTGTCCGCTCCTCCATGGTCGACGCTTCGCCTGCCCCGGCACTGGAAAGCGGCGTTGTCTCGTGGCTGCGGAAAAACCTCTTCGCAACACCGAAGGACACCGTTCTGACGATCATCAGCCTGCTCATCCTGGCATGGCTGGTGCCGCCTGCAATTCAGTGGCTCTTCATCGACGCGGCCTGGACGGGGGGCGGTCGTGGCGTCTGCGCCACCCTCTCCCAAGGAGGTTCGCAGCCGGACGGCTGGAGCGGCGCCTGCTGGGCCTTCGTCAATGCGAAGTTCGGACAATTCGTCTTCGGCCGCTATCCGCTCGAGGAACGCTGGCGCCCGGCTCTGGTCGGAATCCTGTTCGTCCTGTTCCTTGTGCCGATGTTGATCCCCAAGATCCCCTACAAGGGATTGAACGCGATCCTTCTGTTTGCCGCGTTGCCGATCGTCGCCACCATCCTGCTTCCCGGCGGCTGGCTCGGCCTCGTCTATGTCGAGACGGCGTTCTGGGGTGGCCTCATGGTCACACTTGCCCTGTCTTTCGTCGGTATCGCGGTTTCATTGCCGCTGGGCATTCTGCTGGCACTCGGCCGGCGGTCCGACATGCCGGTGATCAAGATGCTCTGCACGGTGTTCATCGAGATCGTGCGCGGCATTCCGCTGATCACGGTACTGTTCATGGCAAGCGTCATGCTGCCGCTGTTCCTGCCGCAGGGCGTCACTTTCGACAAATTCCTGCGGGCGCTCATCGGCGTGTCGTTCTTCGCTTCGGCTTATATGGCGGAAGTGGTGCGCGGCGGTCTGCAGGCCATTCCGAAGGGCCAGTATGAGGGCGCCGATTCGCTGGGTCTCAGCTATTGGCAGAAAATGAACCTCATCGTCCTGCCGCAGGCGCTGAAGCTGGTGATCCCGGGCATCGTCAATACTTTCATCGGCCTGTTCAAGGACACGTCACTCGTCTCGATCATCGGCATGTTCGATCTGCTCGGCATCGTTCGCTTCAACTTTACCGACGCAAACTGGGCTACCGCCGTAACGCCGATCACCGGCCTGATCTTCGCGGGCTTCGTATTCTGGCTTTTCTGCTTCGGCATGTCGCGCTATTCAGGCTTCATGGAACGCCTGCTCGACAAGAGCCAACGATAAAAGGGGAAACATATGGCAAACACTGCCGCTGCATCGAAAATGACCGTATCGACGACGGATGTCGCGATCGAAATCAGCAATATGAACAAGTGGTATGGTGACTTCCACGTCCTGCGCGACATCAATCTCAAAGTGATGCGCGGCGAACGCATCGTCATTGCCGGCCCGTCGGGGTCCGGCAAATCGACGATGATCCGCTGCATCAACCGGCTCGAGGAGCACCAGAAGGGCAAGATCGTCGTCGACGGCATCGAGCTCACCAACGACCTGAAGAAGATCGACGAAGTGCGCCGCGAAGTGGGCATGGTCTTCCAGCACTTCAACCTCTTCCCGCATCTGACGATTCTGGAAAACTGCACGCTCGCACCGATCTGGGTGCGCAAGATGCCGAAGAAGGAAGCCGAGGAAATCGCCATGCATTTCCTCAAGCGCGTCAAGATCCCCGAGCAAGCCCTCAAATATCCGGGCCAGCTCTCGGGCGGCCAGCAGCAGCGCGTCGCGATCGCCCGCTCGCTGTGCATGCGGCCGAAGATCCTGCTGTTCGATGAGCCGACCTCGGCGCTCGACCCGGAAATGGTCAAGGAAGTGCTCGACACCATGGTCAGCCTCGCCGAAGAAGGCATGACGATGCTCTGCGTCACCCACGAAATGGGCTTCGCGCGCCAGGTGGCCAACCGCGTCATCTTCATGGACCAGGGCCAGATCGTCGAACAGAATTCGCCGGCCGAGTTCTTCGACAATCCGCAGCACGAACGCACCAAGCTGTTCCTGAGCCAGATCCTGCACTGATTTGGGCAGACAGATGCCAACGCAAACGGCCCGCCTGAACAGGCGGGCCGTTTTCAGTTCAGAGACCGTGACTTAATTGCCCCTCTCCTCGGGTTTAACCCGAGGACTAACCCTCTCCCCTCAGGGCGGGGAGAGGGGACTGTTGGGGCACAGCGTTCCCGCGAGTCCCCTTCTCCCCGCTTGCGGGGAGAAGGTCGCGGCAGCGGGATGAGCAACTGTGTTTTTTAGCTAAGCGTAGGCTGCCACGATTGGCCGTTGCGCAGCATGGCGCCGAGGATGGTGAGGATCTTGCGGGCGATGGCTATGAGTGCGACCTTCGGCTTCTTACCGGCAGCAAGCAGGCGCTGGTGGAATGCCTTGAGCAGCGGATTCGCGCGGCAGGCGGTCAGGGCCGCCATGTAGAGCACGCCGCGCACCTCGGCACGGCCGCCCCAGATGCTGCGCCGGCCGCGGAAGACGCCGGTGTCGTGGTCATAGGGCGCCAGACCGACAAGCGCGGCGATCTCGCGCCTTGATGCCTGGCCGAGCTCCGGGGCGAGCGCCAGCAGCGTGTGGCTGAGAACCGGCCCGGCACCCTTGAAGGACTGGATCAGCCGATCCTTTTCGGCCAGCCCGGCATCGCTGGCGACGAGCTCGGCCAGGCGCTTCTCCAGCAACAGGATGTTGGCCTCGATGCTGCGCAGGCGGCGGGTAAAAATGCGCCGGACCACCGGGTCGCGCACCTGATCGAGCTGGTTCTTGAGGCTGACCTTGTCGTCGCTGAGCTGCCGGCGGGCGCCGACCAGTTCGGCGAGCTGCTCGCGCAACGGATCGACGCGCATCTCCCGCGTCGGCATGTCGGCGGTGTAGCGGGCGATGACCGCCGCATCGAGGCGGTCGTTCTTGGCCAGCCTGCCGAGCGCACGAGCGAAGTGACGCAGCTTGTGCGGGTTGACGTTCCTGACCGGTAGGCCAGCCTTTTGCAACGCCTGTTTCGGGCCGCGCTCGTAGCCGCCGCTCGGCTCCAGCCCGACCGCCCGTACCTGGCGGCGCTTCAACCGCTTAACAAGCTCCGCCCAGCCGGCCGCGTCGTTATCGACGCGAAAGCTCTCGCCGGTTTGCAGCACGGCAACGTCCAGCCATCCCTTGGCAACATCGATTCCAACCACCAGACCGTCTTCGACCATCTTTCGTCCCATCCTTGCGGTTCGGGGGCCTTGCCCCTTGCAACTGTTCGGGTTCTAAAAGAAGGCGGTCGGGCCCCAGCTCATCCACGGGTTAGGCTCCTGAGGGGCGACGGGCTCTCGGCCGCCGTCACGGAGCGCAGGCGCGCCTGCGCTCCGTGACGGAAACACAATCGCTGATTCGCGACACACAAGGGGCAGACACTGTCGTATACAACCCCACTCAGAGCACCGGCAGCGCCGGCCGCTTGGCAAGCGCGGATTCGATGATACCTTCGACCCGCTTACGCTCTCCGCCGGCGAGCGGCAGGCGCGGGGCGCGGACGCGATCGTTGGAATCGATCGCGAAGACCTCGGCGAGCTTGATGTTCTGGACGAGGTTGGTGGAGACGTCGAGATCGAGCAGCGGACGGAACCAGCGGTAGATCGCCCTCGCCTCTTCCAGACGACCGGCCTGGGAGAGTTTCCAGATCGCAACCGTCTCCTTCGGGAAGGCGACGACAAGGCCGGCGACCCAGCCGTGGGCTCCCATCAGCAGGCTTTCGAGCGCCAGGTTGTCGACGCCGGTGAAGCAGTCGAAACGCTCCCCGAAGCGGGTCAGCACGTCGGTGACGCGGCGGATGTCGTCGGTCGACTCCTTCATCGCGACGACGAGTTCGTTCCTGGCGAGTTCATCGAACATCGCAAGCGTCACGTCGACGCCATAGGCGACCGGATTGTTGTAGACCATGATCGGCAACCCGCCGGCGGCGGCGACCGCCTGGACGTGAGCGAGCGTTTCCGCCGGCGAGGACTTGTAGGGCACGCCTGGCAGAACCATCAGACCGTCGGCCCCGGCCTTGGCTGCCGCCCTCGCCGCAGCCTCGCCGCGCCGCGTGGCGCTTTCACAGATGGTCATCAGCACCGGCTTGCCGCTGGCGACCGACTTTGCAATCTTCAGGATCTCGACCTTCTCTTCCGCCTCCAGCGTCATGTTCTCGCCGAGAGAACCGCAGACGATCATGCCGTCGACGCCTGCGTCGAACTGCAGCGCGAAGCAGCGCTCCATCTCGGCCTTGTCGAGATCGCCCTCAGTCGTGAATTTTGTCGTTACTGCCGGAAATACGCCGCGCCACATGGCAAGCCTCCTTGGTGCTGATATATCAGCTTACTTGCCACGATTTCGAAACTGTGTCAATCTCTGATATATCACATCCGAGGACGTTCATGTCATTGCAATCGCAGGCCCACCTCGCCTATCTGGCGCTCGAACGTCTGATCGTCACCTTGAAGCTGAAGCCGGGAACACTCGTTACCGAACGACAACTGCTGGAGCTCGCCAACCACGGCCGCACGCCGGTCCGCGAGGCGATCCAGAAACTCGCCTGGCAGGGGCTGATCGAGGTTCGCCCGCGGGTCGGGCTGCAGATCAGCCGCATCCGACCGGACGATCGTGTCCATGTGATGCAAACGCGTCAACAGCTCGAACCCCTGGCAGCGGCGCTTGTGGCCGAGCATGCAAGCACCGAGGCCCGCCAAGTGATAAGCGACTGCAGGCAGTTGATGCAGGACTGCGCCGGTCGCGGCGATCTGGAGGGCTTTCTGGTCGCAGACAAGATGTTCGACGAGGTGATGGAAGAGGCCTGCCCGAACCGCTACCTGACGGCGGCACTGGCTCCGCTCCAGACGCATGCGCGCCGCATCTGGTTCGCTTCCGCCTCGCCGGAAAAGATGAAAGGCTCGGTGGCGCGCCACGTCAAGGTCATGCGCGCGATCGAGACGGCGGACCCTGCCGGTGCTGCCGCCTCGATGTCGCAGCTAATGGACTATCTGGCGGACGCGTAGCGTTTGTTCCTCTTGCACGGCCGGCAAATGAAAAAGAGGCGCATCGCAGGATGCACCTCCCCTTCCGATCAGTTTGTCGGTTACCGGCTCAGCCGACGAAAGCGCGCTCGATGACGAATTCGGCAGGCTTGTTGTTGGCGCCTTCTGTAAGGCCCGCTGCCTCGAGGATTTCCTTGGTGTCCTTCAGCATGGCCGTCGAGCCGCAGATCATGCCGCGATCGATCGCCGGGTCGAGCGGCGGCAGGCCGAGGTCGGAGAAGAACTCGCCGTTGGTCATCAGGTCGGTGATCCGGCCCTTGAAGGGATAATCCTCGCGCGTCACCGTTGCGTAGTGGCGCAGCTTGTCGCCGACGATCTCGTTCAAGAACTCGTGATTGCGGATTTCCTCGACGAGATCGAAGCCGTACTTCAGTTCGGCCACATCGCGGCAGGTATGGGTGAGGATGACTTCCTCGAACTTCTCGAAGGTCTCCGGGTCGCGGATGAGGCTCGCAAAGGGAGCGATGCCGGTGCCGGTCGAGAACATGTAGAGCCTGCGGCCGGGCACCAGCGCATCAAGCACCAGCGTGCCGGTCGGCTTCTTGCGCATCAGCACCTGGTCGCCGGGCTTGATGCCCTGCAGATGCGAGGTCAGCGGTCCGTCCGGCACCTTGATCGAGAAGAACTCCAGTTCCTCGTCCCAGGCGGGACTGGCGATCGAATAGGCACGATAGACCGGCTTGTCGCCGACCATCAGCCCGATCATCGCGAACTCGCCGGAGCGGAAGCGGAACTCCTGCGGGCGCGTCATGCGAAAGCGGAAGAGCCGGTCCGTGTAGTGTTCGACGCTCGTGACCGTTTCGGCGAAAACACCCGCCGGTATCTGTACCGCGAATTCTTCCTTTTTTGCCGGCGCATTCATCGTGGCTTCAGTCCTGTAATGGTGAGGCTTTTTATCAACTACGAGCGGATATTCCAAGCCTTGGCAAATTGAAAGGAATTCCCTTCCAAATATAGGCTCTTTCTGACATTTCGGCTTGCTTCACACTGTCGCGGACCGCGTTTTTTTAAGAAACGCGGCGCCAACTGTAGGATTTGGCGTCGGTCGAGGGTTTTGCGGTCGGCTGATAGTGATTTGCGATGCCCGGCAGGCGCCCTTCCGAGAGCCTGTTGATCGCCGTCGCATTCGTCACTGCGAAACTGTCGATGCCACACCGCAGCATCAGCGGGATCTGGTCGATCAAGACATCGCCGACCGCGCGGACTTCGCCTTCGAAGCCCAGACGGCTGCGCAAGAGCGAGGCATGGCTGAAGGCGCGCCCGTCGTTGAAGGCGGGAAAGGCCAATGCCACCAGCGCGATCCGGTCCAGATGCGGTGCCAGCCGCGTCACGTCGTCCGCCGGGCCGATCAGGACTCCGAGACCCGAAGCACCGTTTGCTGCCTGCTCCACGAACGCGTCGAGGCCGAGGATCGCCTTCTCGTTCGTGCCGGCCTTCACCTCCTCGGTCTCGACGACCCAGGGGTCATCATTCACGAAGCCGCCTTCTTTCCAGATTTTCGTCATCTTCTCAAATCCTTATGCGGCTTCGTTCACGCGGCTTCCTGAGCGCCGCCGCCGTAGAGGGCGTCCTTGAAAGGCTGCGGCCCGACGCGGCGATAGGC
The DNA here is from genome assembly GCF_000018545.1 of Sinorhizobium fredii NGR234. NCBI lineage: Bacteria > Pseudomonadati > Pseudomonadota > Alphaproteobacteria > Hyphomicrobiales > Rhizobiaceae > Ensifer > Ensifer fredii. The sequence continues at coordinate 1,349,374 of NC_012587.1, read as the reverse complement.
TTCGAGGAAGGTTTCAGACTTGTCGCGGCGCAGGCCGAGATAGGTGTCGACGATCGTCTCCACCGCATCCGTCACCTTCTCCGGCTCGAAGCCGCGGCCGATGATCTCGCCGATCGAAGTGTTCTCGTCACCGGAGCCGCCGAGCGTGATCTGATAGAGTTCTGCGCCCTTCTTCTCCACGCCCAAGAGGCCGATATGGCCGACATGGTGGTGCCCGCAGGCATTGATGCAGCCGGAAATCTTGATCTTCAGCTCGCCGATTTCGGCCTGCCGCTCGAACGAGCCGAAGCGGCTGGAAATCTCCTGCGCGACGGGGATCGAGCGCGCATTGGCAAGCGCGCAATAGTCCAGCCCCGGACAGGCAATGATGTCGGTGATCAGTCCGGCATTGGCGGTGGCGAGGCCTGAGGCGACCAGCGCCCGGTAGACCGGCTCGAGGTCGGCCAGCGCCACGTGTGGGAGGATCAGGTTCTGCTCGTGGCTGACGCGGATCTCGTCGAAGGCATATTCCTCGGCGATATCCGCCACGAGATCCATCTGGCTGTCGGTCGCGTCGCCCGGAATGCCGCCGATCGGCTTCAGCGAAATCGTCACCATGCCGTAGTCGGGATGCTTGTGAGGCTGGACGTTCTGGTGGACCCACTGAGCGAAGGCCTCGTCGGCCTTCTTCCAGCGGGCAAGATTGCCCCAGCCTTCCGCACGATTCGGTAGTTCCGGCGGCGCGAAATAGGAGGCGATCGCCTGGATGTCGGCGTCGGGCAGCTTCAGTTCGGTATCCTTGAGGGTGGCGAATTCAACCTCGACCTGACGCGCCAATTCCTCCGCGCCGGTCTCGTGCACGAGGATCTTAATGCGCGCCTTGTACTTGTTGTCGCGTCGACCATGAAGGTTGTAAACGCGCATGATCGCCGTCGTGTAGGAAAGCAGATCCTCTTCCGGCAGGAAGTCTCGGATTTTCTTGGCGATCATCGGCGTGCGGCCCTGCCCGCCGCCGACATAGACGGCAAAGCCGAGCTTGCCGTTCTCGTCCTTCTTCAGATGAAGGCCGATGTCATGCACCTGGATGGCGGCGCGGTCGCGCTCGGCACCGGTGACGGCGATCTTGAACTTGCGCGGCAGGAACGAGAATTCCGGATGGACGCTCGACCATTGCCTCAGAATTTCCGCATAGGGACGCGGATCGGCGACTTCGTCCGCCGCGGCACCGGCGAAATGATCGGCCGTAACGTTGCGAATGCAGTTGCCGGAGGTCTGAAGCGCGTGCATCTCGACACTCGCCAGGTCGTTCAGGATGTCCGGCGTGTCGGAAAGGCGCGGCCAGTTGTACTGGATGTTCTGGCGGGTGGTGAAATGCCCGTAGCCACGGTCGTATTTGCGGGCGATATGGGCGAGCATGCGCATCTGGCGGCTCGACAGCGTGCCGTAGGGAATGGCGACACGGAGCATGTAGGCGTGAAGCTGCAGATAGACACCGTTCATCAGCCGCAGCGGCTTGAAGGCATCCTCGGCAAGTTCACCGGACAGCCGCCGCTGGACCTGATCGCGGAACTGCTCGACGCGTGCGGAAACGAAGGCGTGGTCGAATTCGTCGTAACGGTACATGGAAGCTCAGGTCCTCAGGCAGCAAAATTCTTCGGGCCGGAAAGCCCATGATAACCGGCAGCGTAGGCGATCGACGGGCCTTCCGCCCGGATCCGCTCGCGCATGCGGAGCGGCCGGAGTATGCCGTCTACTTCTTCCACGTCAACGACATTGACGTCGACGACTTTGTTGTCGGCGAAGGCTGTCTTGCCGGTTGCCTCGAGGGCGGCGACGGCCTCCGCATGACGGGCGATGAAGGCATCCTGCAGCGACTCCACCCAGTTGCCGGAGGCATCGAGCCAGACGGAAATGCCGTCCGCCAAGCGATTTGCCGTCAAAACCTTGCTCACCATCACCTCGTCCTCAATTCAACATCTGTTCGGCGCGTTTGGCGCCGGAAGTATCACTTGCATCTGCACCGTGACGCCGACCGGCAGCAAGCGGCTCCGAGCGGTCGAAGTTCGCGCCGGCGACCGCGTCGCCGATGATCACCATGACCGGGCCGTCGAGCTCCGTCCGGTTCTCGATATCCGGCAGTTCACGAAGGATGCCGTGCAGCAGACGCCGCTCGGCGCGGCTGGCATTCTCGATGACGGCGACGGTCGTCTCCGCCGGCAACCCCGCCTGCATCAGCCGACCGGCAACCGAAGCGGCCACCGTGCGGCCCATATAGACCGCAATCGTCGCGCCGGAAACGGCAAGCCGCGCCCAATCGGGAAGCACTTCCCCGGCAAGATCATGGCCGGTCGTGAAGACCAGCGACGATGCGACACCGCGAAGCGTCAGTGGCAGCTCGAAATCCGCGGCCGCGGCAAAGGCGGAGGTAATGCCGGGGACGATCTCGTAGGTCACGCCGGCCTCGCGCAGGGCGGCCATCTCCTCGCCGGCCCGGCCGAAGATCAGCGGATCGCCGGATTTCAGCCGCACGACGCGCTTGCCTTCCTTGGCGAGCCTGACCAGCAAGTGGTTGATTTCGTCCTGAGATTTGGTGTGGCAGCCCTTGCGCTTGCCGACCGAAAGCCGCTCGGCGTCGCGGCGGCCCATGTCGACGATTGCTTGCGGGACAAGCGCATCATAAACGATCGCGTCGGCTTCCATCATCACTCGCTGCGCCCTGAGCGTCAGCAGATCCTCAGCACCCGGACCGGCACCAACCAGCCAGACATGCCCGGAAACGCGGTCGGCAGAGTCCAGCAGCCGCGACGCCTCGCGACGGGCGGAAAAGAGATCGCCGAGCGCCACATGATCGGCGACCGGCCCCGAAAAGAAGCGCCGCCAGAAGACGCGGCGTGCCACGCCGCGCGGAACGAGGCGATCGACGGCCTCGCGATAGCTTGCGGCCAAGGTCGCGACGATGCCGAGCGAAGGCGACAGCAACTGATCGATCTGCGCGCGGATCATCTGCGCCAGAACCGGGCCTGCCCCTTCCGTGCCGATCGCGACGGCGACCGGGGCGCGATTGACGAGTGCCGGCGTCAGGAAATCGCAATAGTCGGGCTGGTCGACGGCGTTTGCAGGGATCTTGCGCTCGCGTGCCGCAGTGACGATCACCCGATCGGCAGCCGCATTGCCGGTGGCGGCAAAGACCAGTACGGCGCCTTCGACCTGATGATCGGCAAAGGCTGCGCGAACCGTCTCGATGCCCTTTTCCTTCAGGAAAGCCTCGAAGGCCGACTCCGGTTGTTCCGCATAAGCTCGGATGTGCGCCTCGGTGTTCAGCAGCAGCCGCACCTTGGCAAAGGCCTCGTCCCCATTGCCGAATACCGCCACGCGCTTCTGCGCGACGCGAAAGAATGCCGGAAAAACGGACAGTTGCTGCGACATATCGAGAGGGCGGCTCCTTCTACAGGCTGCGGCGAATATCCCTCATAGCCGCAGACAATTGAAGAAACAGAAATTTCTATGGCTTTCCGGCCACGTATTGTTTTGCTCGACAGCCAATCTTTTTGAGCAAATATCTCCGGAGGAAGAGCGTGGGCAGATCGGCAGCGCCATTGCGCCTGCGGCAAGACCTCCGTTAAATGCCGGCAGCGATCCGCGGGAGACTGCAGACATGAATCAATCCGAACTGGCCGAGCGCCTGCTGGCGGTCATCGAGAACGACATATTGCCTTTGACGGCGAAGGGTGTCGCGGCCGGCAACAAGGTGTTCGGCGCCGCGATCCTGCGCAAGGCCGATCTCTCGCTCGTGCTGGCCGAGACCAACAACGAGACCGAAAATCCGCTCTGGCACGGTGAGGTCCACACGCTGAAGCGCTTCTATGAAATGGCGGAGAAGCGCGACACGCGCGACCTGATCTTCCTGTCGACGCACGAGCCCTGCTCCATGTGCCTCTCCGCAATCACCTGGGCCGGCTTCGACAATTTCTACTACTTCTTCAGCCACGAGGATTCGCGCGACAGCTTCTCGATCCCTCACGACCTGAAGATCCTCAAGGAAGTCTTCCGGCTTGAACCCGGCGGCTATGCCCAGGAAAATGCGTTCTGGAAATCGGCCTCGATTGCGGCGCTGATGCGCGATGCCGACCCGGAAACGGCGAAGCGGCTCGCGGCCCAGGACACCCGCATCCGCGAACGCTACAACCGCCTGTCGGAAGCCTATCAGGCGGGCAAGGACAACAACGCCATACCGCTGAATTGAGCCAATGGAACCTTCTCGCGATATTCAACGCCTCATCGCTATCATGGCAGCACTTCGCGAACCGAAGACCGGCTGCCCCTGGGATATCGTCCAGACCTTCGAGACGATCAAGCCCTACACGATTGAGGAAGCCTACGAGGTCGCCGACGCGATCGAGCGTCATGACATGGACGATCTTTGCGACGAGCTCGGCGATCTGCTGCTGCAGGTGGTCTATCACGCGCAGATGGCGGAGGAGGTCGGCGAGTTCTCCTTCGGCGACGTGGTCGAAGCCGTCACCCGCAAGATGATCCGCCGCCATCCACATGTCTTTGCCCGCTCCGATGCCGATACACCCGAGGCGGTCAAGCTGCAGTGGGACGAGATCAAGCAGGCCGAGAAAGCCGACCGGCACAGACGCCGCATGCGGCGCGGCCTGCCGCTGGAGGAGCATTCCGGCCATCTCGGTTCCGTGCAGCGCAGCTTTCCGGCCCTGGTCGAGGCCCTGAAGCTTCAGGAGCGCGCCGCCAAGGTCGGCTTTGACTGGTCGGAGCCCGCACCGATCCTCGACAAGGTCGAGGAGGAAATCGGCGAGTTGCGGCAGGCACTGAATGATGGCGACCGGCGCAAGGTTGCCGACGAACTCGGCGATCTGATCTTTGCGCTTGTCAATATCGGCCGCCATGTCGGCACCGATCCGGAAATGGCATTGCGTGGCACGAACACGAAATTCCGGCGCCGCTTCAGCCATATCGAGCAGGAACTGCATGCCGGTGGCGAGACCCTTGATGCCGCATCGCTGGAGCGCATGGAAGAACTCTGGCAGGCGGCAAAGGCGATCGAAAGGCAATTGACGTAACGGCATGCCGTTACGTCAATACGCTCACCAATCCTCTTCGACGGGCTTGGGGCCGTTGCCCAGCCGCCTTTCGAGCTCGGCGGCCTCGGCCTCGGTCAAGCGCAGGTCGAGGCTGATCCTTCCGTCTTCGAGATCGTCGCGGCCATCGACGATCGCGTGCTCATAGATCCAGGGCAGGAGCTGCAGCTGGTCCAATCCCAGCGCGACAGTGCACTCGGTCATGACACCGGACAGCCGTCCGCCGATCTCGCCGAGCAGATCGTCAACGCCTTCGCCGGTAATCGCCGATACGGCGACGGTGTTGTCGGCGCTCGCCGCTTTCTTCACGAGCGCCTCGCGCACTTCAGGCGCAAGCCTGTCGATCTTGTTCCAGACCTCGACGATGCGCTCGGAACCTTCCTTCTCGTCGATGCCGAGATCGGCAAGGATGCGCAGCACGTCGCTCGCCTGCGCCTGATTGTCCGGGTCGGAGAGATCTCGCACGTGGAGAATCAAGTCGGCTTCGAGCACCTCCTCTAGCGTCGCGCGGAAGGCCGCGACGAGGTGGGTCGGCAGGTCGGAGATGAAGCCGACCGTATCGGACAGAATGACCATCCGGCCATGCGGCAGCTTCAGCCGCCGGAGCGTCGGATCGAGCGTCGCAAAGAGCATGTCCTCGGCCAGCACGCCGGCACCGGTCATGCGGTTGAAGAGCGTCGATTTGCCGGCGTTGGTGTAGCCGACCAGCGCGACGATCGGGTGCGGCACCTTCTTGCGCTTCGAACGATGCAGCTGGCGCGTCCGCCGCACCTGTTCCAGTTCGCGCTCCAGCCGCACGATCCTCTCCTGCAGAAGACGGCGGTCGGCCTCGATCTGGGTTTCGCCCGGGCCGCCCATGAAGCCCGCACCGCCGCGCTGGCGCTCGAGGTGGGTCCAGCTTCGAACCAGCCGGCCCTTCTGATAGTTGAGGTGCGCGAGATCGACCTGAAGCGTGCCTTCCTTGGTGGAGGCCCGCCGGCCGAAAATCTCCAGAATGAGGCCGGTGCGGTCGATGACCTTGGCGTTCCACTCTTTCTCGAGATTGCGCTGCTGCACCGGCGTCAGCGGGTGGTCGACGATGACGAGGCCCGCATCCTTCTCGTTCAGGATGTGGCCGATCTCCTCGATCTTGCCGCTGCCGAGCAACGTGCCGGGTTTCGGCTGCGCGACGGGAACGACCGTGCCGTGCACGACGTCGAGATCGATGGCGAGCGCAAGGCCGGTCGCCTCTTCCAGCCGGCTTTCGTCGGAGCGCCCGCTCGCGGCAGTCAACTCAGCAGCCGGCTTGCCCGTCCTCTTCAGGACCGGCACGACAACGACCGCGCGCATGTCGTCGCGGCGCTTCTCAAGCTCCGGAATGATCGACGACGGCGATTTCGAATTGCGTTTGGTAATGATCCTCAGGTCCCGTCAGGATGCCGCTTCCTCATTCTCGAACATTTGCAGGGGCTGGCCCGGCATGATGGTCGAGATGGCGTGCTTGTAGACGAGCTGAGAATGGCCGTCACGGCGCAACAGGACACAGAAATTGTCAAAAGATGTCACAACACCCGTCAGCTTCACGCCATTGATAAGGAAAATGGTCAATGAAATCTTTTGCTTGCGAACCGTATTAAGAAAAAGATCCTGCAAGTTTTGAGAACGTTCCGCCATCGCGCCGCTTCTTTCTTATTTGCCGGCTTTGGCGCCGGTGCATTTTGTCAAATTTGCGATCCGAAGTGTCACAGAAGCCTTCCCCCGACACCTCTTGAAGTTTGGTATCAAATCGCCGTCTTTTCCGCAACGTCGAAAAAGGCTTCACGAATATTCTGTGCTATGCTTCCCGGATGGCCGTTGCCGATCGTCTTTCCATCGATCGAAACGACCGGAAAGCAGATGCTCGTCGCGGCCGTGACGAACACCTCCCGGGCGCCGAGCATCTCCTCGACGGAAAAGGCTCTCTCCTCGATCGTCAAGCCGAGCGGCTTCGCCACGTCCATCAGCGTCGTGCGCGTGATGCCGCGCAGGATGCCATGTTCGGCCGGGCGGGTGCGCAGCATTCCCTCACCGTCGACGATCCACACATTGGTCGCCGCCCCTTCTTTGACCATGCCGTCCGCATCGACGAAGATCGCCTCCTGCGCGCCGAGTTCCTTCGCCCTCTGGCGGGCGAGAACATTCGGGAGAAGCCCCACCGTTTTGATATCGACCCGGTCCCAGCGGTTCTCCGGTACGGTTATCGCGGCGATGCCTACGGCATTTTTCCGAGCGATCGCGGCGGCATCCGTCCGCTTGGCCGTGACGACGATCGATGGCGGCGTGCCCTTCGCCGGAAAGACGTGATCGCGCCGGGCGACCCCGCGCGTCACCTGAAGATAGAAGAGCCCATTGCTGACCCGGTTGCGGCGCAGCACTTCGCGGATGATGTGGATGAGCGCCGCCCGGCTCATCGGCCAGCTTATCCTGAGTTCGCTGAGCGACCGGTCGAGGCGGTCGAGGTGGCGGCTGAGATCGACGATAACGCCGTGACGCACTTCGCAGACCTCGTAGACGCCATCGGCAAACTGGAAGCCGCGATCTTCTACATGGATTGCAGCTTCGGAGTGCGGCACATAGGCGCCGTTCACATAGGCGGTTCTCGGCATGGAGATTCCTAGACGCCCAGCGATTTCAGCTTGCGGTGCAGGGCCGAGCGCTCCATGCCGACGAATTCCGCCGTGCGTGAAATGTTTCCGCCGAAGCGATTGATCTGGGCAATCAGATAGTCCCGCTCGAACATTTCGCGAGCCTCGCGCAGCGGCAGCGTCATGATGTGCTGGTCGCCCTTGGCGGAAATCTTCGGCAGCGTGTCGCCCACCTCACTCGGCAGCATGTCGGCGCTGATCGGCGTATCCGGCCCGTCGCTGCGGGCAAGGATCATCAGGCGTTCGATGTTGTTGCGCAACTGCCGGATATTGCCGGGCCAGTCATGTGCCTGGAGCACCGCGAGTGCATCTTCGCCGATCTTGCGTGGACGGATGCCGGCGTGTTCGCTCACCTGGCGCATGAACATGTCGACCAGGAAGGGGATATCTTCCCGTCGCTCCGCCAGCGCCGGAACGCGCACCGGGATGACGGCCAGCCGGTGGTACAGATCCTCCCGGAAGAGGCCATCCGCGATCATGCTTTCGAGGTTGTAGGCGGTCGAGGAAATGATGCGGACATCCACCTTGACGCGCTTCGAACCACCGACACGCTCGAACTGCTGATCGACGAGCACGCGCAGGATCTTGTTCTGCGTCTCGCGCGGCATTTCGCCGACCTCGTCGAGATAGAGTATGCCGCCATGGGCTTCTTCCAGCGCACCGGTGCGCCGCGGCTGACCGGACGTGCCCTCGGTGCCGAAGAGCGCAATTTCCATGCGGTCCGGCGTGATGGCGGCCGCATTCAAGGCCACGAAGGGGCCGGTCGCGCGCGTCGATTTGCGATGGATCATGCGCGCCACCAGTTCCTTGCCGGAGCCGGAGGGTCCCTGGATCATGATGCGGCTGTTGGTCGGGGCGACCTTTTCGATCGTCTGGCGCAACTGCGAGACCGCGACCGAGGTGCCGATCAGTTCCACCGGATCGCCGGACCTCTTCTTCAACTCGGAGACCTCGCGCTTCAGCTTGGAGTTTTCCAAGGCCCGCTCGGCAATCAGGATCAGCCGGTCGGCCTTGAACGGCTTCTCGATGAAGTCGTAGGCGCCGCGCTTGATCGCCGAAACGGCCGTCTCGATGTTGCCGTGGCCGGAGATCATCACCACCGGCAGGTCGGGGTGACGGCCCTTGATCTCGTCGAGCAGCGCCAGCCCGTCCAGCCGGCTGCCCTGCATCCAGATGTCCAGGAAGACGAGCCGCGGCACGCGGTCGTTGATGGCCGCGAGCGCGCTGTCGCTGTCGAAAGCCGTCCGTGTCTCATGGCCCTCGTCCGAGAGGATGCCCGAGACGATCTCGCGGATATCTTCCTCATCGTCCACAACAAGAATGTCAGCCGCCATTGGTATTACCCTTATCCTTCACAGTCTCATCGCCCCCGGTTTCGCCGGCGAGCGGCAGGATCACGCGGATCATCGCCCCGACGCCGCCGTCGAAATCCGCCGGTGCATCGTGCAATTCCAATTGTCCGCCATGGTCCTCAATGATCTTCTTGACGATAGCGAGTCCCAGCCCGGTGCCTTTCTCGCGCATCGTCATGTATGGCTCCAGAATCCGGTGCCGGTTTTCGGTCGGCAGCCCCTTGCCGTTGTCGATCACATCGACCACGAAGCGCCCTGTGGCACCGTCGCGGCGGGAGCGCACCAATATCCTGGGCGCGCCGCGGGCCGCCTCGGCCGGGACGGCTTCGATCGCCTCCACCGCATTCTTGACGATGTTGCCGAAGGCCTGGCCGAGCATGCGCCCGTCGAACTGGCCCTCGAGCGCCTCATCGCCGAAATCCCTGATAAAGGTGATGTGGCTGTTGCCCATCTCGCGCAGGAAGACGGCATCCTTGAGGATTGCACGCAGGTCGGACTTTTCCTTCGTCGGTTTCGGCATGCGCGCGAAGGCCGAGAACTCGTCGACCATCCGGCCGATGTCTTCCACCTGGCGCACGATCGTATCCGTGCACTGGTCGAATACCGCCTTGTCCTGCTGGTCGATCTGCTTGCCATAGCGCCGTTTCAAGCGCTCGGCGGAAAGCTGGATCGGCGTCAGCGGGTTCTTGATCTCATGCGCGATGCGCCGAGCCACGTCCGCCCAGGCCGTCGACCGCTGGGCAATGACCAGGTCGGTGATGTCGTCGATGGTGATGACGTAGGAGCCGAGCGACCCTTCGCCCTCCTCACGCGTCACCTGAACGTTGAGGGTTCGCTCGGTTCCACCGCGCATGATGTTGATCTGCTTGCGGTAGTCGTTGCGATAGCGACTTTCCGCCTCGACCAGCACTTCCTCGATCTCCGGCGCTACGTCGCGCAGGCTCGCTCCGAGCAGTCCGGGAGCCGATTTGCGCAGGAATTCCTCCGACGAGGGATTTGCGATCGTGATGCGCCGGTCCCGGCCGACACCGATCACGGCTGCCGTGACGCCGGACAGCACCGCCTCGATGAAGCGGCGGCGCTGATCGACCTCGTCCTTGGCGACAAGGATCTGATCCTGCTGCGTCCTGATCTCGCTGACCATCTTGTTGAAGGTGCGCGACAGGTTGCCGACGTCACCGTCGACGGCACGCACCGGCACGACGACGTCGAGATTGCCGGAGGCGACGCTGTCGGCCGCGCCGATCAGCTGCCGGATCGGCCGGACGATGCGGTCGGCAACGGCGATAGCTGTCCAGATCGCCGCCAGGAGCACGATCAGCGCGAAGCCGATATAGAGGACGCCAAAGGCGATCTGCAGCGACGTGCGCCCCGCCTCGAGTGCCTTGTACTCGGCGGTGTTCTCCTCCATCAGCCGCATGGAGCGCATGACTTCGGGATCGACGTTTCGAAGCGTATAGAGATAGATTCCGGGGAAATTCTCGAGCGGAACGACCGCGCCTACCAGATTGGTCACCCCCGGAGGGATGAGCGTCGGCTGTCCGGCGACCGTGCTTTTCAGCGCGTCCTGCGGGATGGCGGGCAAGGGCCGCTCGGTCGAGATATTGGCCTGGAGGATGGCACTGCCGTCGGCGCGAACGAGGAATGCACCGAGCATGCCGCGCCCCCTCGCCTGCCGCGTCATCAGTTCGGTGAAGCCGGTGCGGTCGAGGGCGTAGAGCTGCCGGTTGCGCTCGAGGTCATTGGCCATCGACACCGTCTGCCCCTGCAGATAGCTGGCATTCTCCAGCACATAGGCCTGGGCGACGTTCAGCGAGGAGCGCACGATCGCCTGGGTGCGCAGCGAGAACCAGCGGTCGAGGCCGACATCGAGGGTGATGCTGGCAAAAATCGCGACGAGGATGGCCGGTGTGATCGCGACGATCGAGAACAGGGCGACGATGCGCACATGCAGCCGCGCCGCGGCCCTGCCCTTGCTGCGGGCACGAAGCAGCCGGATGATTTCGCGGGCAATGAGATAGATCAGTCCGACGACGAAGACGCCGTTGATGCCGGCGCAGGCGATGACGATGTTTCGTTCCGGACGGACCGGGGTAAGGCCGAGAAGGACGAGCAGCGACAGGGTGGCGCAGACCAGTGCACCGGTGGCCAGCATCAGACCCGGGAACGCGAAGGAGGCTCGCCGATCCTGGGCAGCCGCAACACGCTCCTCGGTGCCCAATGGCAAGGCCATTCCATCCACCATGAAAAAAGCTTCCCCTAAAACCGGCGCCCGAAGACACCGGCACCCGCCTGCAATTCCGGACCAAAAATCTTGAACGTGCCGGCCCGGACGGACGTCGGCATTCACCGTGTCACACGAGCCGTCATTGCCCACGTGCGGTTCGAATCGGCCGCCCTGAGCCCTTCAATCAACGCATTGTGGCGAAAATGCAACGGTGTTGCAAAGCAGTCAAGCGGTGCGTGAACTCCGATAGACCGAGACACCCAGCTCCCGGATTTTCTTGCGGAGCGTGTTGCGGTTGAGCCCGAGGAGATCGGCAGCCTTTATCTGGTTGCCGCGCGTCGCCGTCAGGGCCGCGAGAATCAACGGATATTCCATCTCCGCAAGCACGCGGTCATAAAGGCCCGTCGGCGGCAGGGCCTCGCCGAAGCTTGCGAAATACTGCCGCATGTTCTCCTCGACCGCCTGGGAGATCGACATCGAGCCGGGCCGCGCCGCAGCCTTGTCGATCGGGCTGTCCGGCACCTCGGAGCGCAGCTCGTTCTCGATGATCTCGCGGGTGATCACATCCTGTGGATAAAGTGCGGTGAGGCGACGCACGAGGTTCTCGAGCTCGCGGACGTTGCCGGGCCAGGGATGCGCCTTCATCAGTTCCAGCGCCTCCTGGTCGAAGCGCTTGACGTCGAGCCCCTCCTTTTCGGCCTGCTGGACGAAATGCCGGACGAGATCGGGAATATCCTCGGCTCGGTCCCGCAGCGGCGGCAGGCGGAGCGGCACGACGTTCAGGCGGTAGTAGAGGTCCTCGCGGAAGAGACCCTGGTTGATCGACTGCTTCAGGTCCTTATTCGTCGCAGCGACGATGCGCACGTCGGAGCGGATCGGCGTGCGGCCGCCGACGGTCGTGTATTCGCCCTGCTGCAGGACGCGCAGCAGCCGCGTTTGCGCATCCATCGGCATATCGCCGATTTCGTCGAGGAAGAGCGTGCCGCCCTCAGCCTGCTCGAAGCGGCCGGTGGAGCGCGTCTGTGCGCCGGTGAAAGCTCCCTTCTCGTGACCGAACAACTCCGATTCGATAAGGTCGCGGGGGATCGCCGCCATGTTGATGGCGACGAACGGACCGTTCCTGCGTTTGCCGTAGTCGTGTAGCGCGCGGGCGACCAGTTCCTTGCCCGTTCCCGATTCGCCGGTGATCATCAGCGTCAGGTCGGTCTGCATCAGCCGGGCCAGCACGCGGTAGATTTCCTGCATGGCGGCGGAGCGACCGACGAGCGGCATGCCGTCCTGCGAATCGTCATCCAGCTTCGAGGGCCGGCGTTTCGGCTCGGCGAGCGCCCGGCCGATGATGCCGATCAGTTCGGTCAGGTCGAAGGGTTTCGGAAGATAGTCGTAGGCGCCCTTCTCCGAAGCCTTGATGGCGGTCATGAAGGTGTTCTGCGCGCTCATCACCAGGACCGGCAGGTCGGGACGCGCCTTCTTGATCCGCGGCAGGAGATCGAAGGCATTCTCGTCCGGCATCACGACATCGGTCACGACCAGGTCGCCGTCGCCGGCAGCGATCCAGCGCCAGAGCGTCGCGGCGTTCGAGGTGATGCGCACATCGTATCCGGCACGACTCAGGGCCTGGTTGAGCACGGTGCGAATGGCTGCGTCGTCATCCGCGACAAGGATCGTGGCGCCGGTCATGCAGTGGTTCCTTTTGTCATCGGTGTTACGTCGTCTGCCGCCCGCCCCTTTGAGGCCGGCATCAGGACGCGAAACGTCGTGCGGCTATGCTGGCTGTCGCATTCGACGATGCCGCCATGGCCGCCAATGATCTTGGCCACCAGCGCCAGCCCGAGACCGGAGCCGTTCGTTTTCGTCGTGATGAACGGGTCGAAGAGATGCGGCAGCAGGTCGGAGGGCACGCCCGGTCCGTTGTCGTGCACGCAGAATTCCAGCGGCAGCGAGATCTTTTCGCGCGTTCCTGCCACCGAGAGCCGGATGCCCGGGCGATAGGCGGTCGTCAGCATGATTTCGCCTTCGGGCCGATCGCCGATCGCCTCGGCGGCGTTCTTGACCAGGTTGAGGAACACTTGGACGAGCTGGTCGCGGTTGGCATAGACCGACGGAAGCGAGGGGTCATAGTTTTCGGAGATCTTGATGTTGCGGGCAAAGCCCGCCTTGGCGACCGCCTTCACGTGGTCGAGGACGGAGTGGATGTTGAGCGGCACGCGGTCTACCGGCCGCTCGTCCGAAAATACCTCCATGCGATCGACGAGCGAGACGATGCGGTCGGTCTCGTCGCAGATCAGCCGCGTCAGCGCCCGGTCCTCGTCATTGGCCGAAGTTTCGAGGAGTTGCGCCGCGCCTCTGATGCCGGATAGCGGGTTCTTGATTTCGTGGGCCAGCATCGAGGCAAGCCCCGTCACCGAGCGCGCCGCGGCCCGATGGGTGAGCTGCCGATCGATCTTGTCGGCCATCGAGCGTTCCTGGAAGACGATCACCACGGATCCCGGTTGCGACAGCACCGGCGCCACGTAAAGGTCGACGAGCTTGTCGGCGCCGAGGCGCGGCGAACTCAGATCGACCCGGTATTCGTTGACCGGGGCGCGCCGCTCGCGCACCTGTTCGATGAGCGTCAGCAGCGGGCTGCCGAAGGGAATGAAGGCGCTGATGTCGTGGCGAGCGAGATGGCTGGCGCTCGCCCCGAAGAAAGATTCCGCCTCCCAGTTCGCGAAGGCGACATGGCCGTTCTCGTCAACGAGAATGACCGGGTTCTGTATGGCGTTCAGGACAGCCATCGAGAGGTCGCTTGCGGCTTCCGCCGATTCCTGGATCATCGACTTTTCGGTCATGCCGCCATCTCTCCCCTCGCCGGCTCCAGGCCGGAGCGAGCAATCGCCGTCGCTACCCGATCGCTCACAAGTTTCACGTCCTTCGACGTCAGCATCTCCGCTTTCCGCTCGGTCAGAAGGTCCGGCGCGAAACGCTCGAGATACCAGCCGACATGCTTGCGGGCATGGCGAAGGCCGATTTCCGGCCCGTAGAAGTCGAGCATCATCGCGTAGTGCTCGACAAATATTGCCGCGATTTCCGTCGCAGCCGGTTCATCCGCGGCACCGGCCAGCGCGCCCGCATGCCACGGTCGTCCCTGGCACGATCGGCCCAGCATGACCGCATCGGCACCGGAGCGGCGCAGGATTTCCATGGCGTCGGCGATCGTATCGACGTCGCCGTTGGCGATCAGGGGAATGGAAATCACGTCGCGAACCGCGCGGATCGCGTCCCAATCCGCGTTGCCATTGTAGAATTGCATGCGGGTGCGGCCATGAATGGTGATCGCCTGCACGCCCGCCTCTTCGGCCCGGCGCGCGATCAGCGGCGCATTGATCGAATTCTCGTCCCAGCCGAGACGCATCTTCAGCGTCACCGGGACGCGGACAGCCTTGACCGTCGCCTCGATCAGCGACAGGGCGTGATCCGGGTCGCGCATCAGCGCCGATCCGGAATAGCCGCCGGTGACCTTCTTTGCCGGGCAGCCCATGTTGATGTCGACGATGTCGGCGCCGTTGGCTTCGACGATCTTCGCCGCCTCCGCCATCCAGTGAGCCTCCCGTCCGGCAAGCTGCACGATGTGGGGATCGATCCCGGAGTTTTTCAGCCGCGCCCAGGATTCGGCGGCATTGCCGACTAGTTCGCGGCTCGCCACCATTTCCGTCACGACAAACCCGGCACCGAAGCGCCAGGCAAGCATGCGGAAAGGCAAATCGGTCACTCCGGACATCGGAGCGAGCGCCACCCGATTGCGGATTTCGACATTCCCGACGCGGAGAGACGATGACAGGGCCGATGGTGGCAAATGCATATCTTTCAGGCACATGTGTATCTTGCACTATTTTTAGACATTGTTGTTCGGCTTGCCAAGCGATTTCCACGCGCCCCACAAAATTCCTTGCGGTGCTTCGACGCGCTTCAGATATTCCATTTCATGCCTGTCGATAGCCCGAAAAGCGCGGCCTTCTTTGAGCGCGATGGACAGATGGCTGGCAATGGCGAGGCCTTCGCGGTACATGACGGCGAAGATTGGAAAATTGCGGGACCCCATACAGAAAATGCAGCCGAAAGAACAGTTCTCCTGTGGCGTCGTCGTCGTCGCGGCCGGCCGCGGCGAGCGCGCCGGCCAGTCGGCGGAAGGGCCAAAGCAGTACCGAACGATCGGCGATCGCCCCGTTATCGCCCATACGCTTGACGTTTTCGCGACATGGGCGAGCATCGGACCGGTCGTCGTCGTCATCCATCCGGACGATGAGGCGCTTCTCGCCGCGGCACTCGAGCGGATGTCGCGTCCGATCGCGGTGTCGGTGGTTTACGGCGGTGCGACGCGGCAGCTCTCGGTTCTTGCCGGTATCGAGGCGCTCGCCAAGGCGGGCGTCCGGCACGCGATGATCCAGGACGCCGTGCGTCCCTTCATCGACCACGCCCTGCTCGACCGCTGCCGCACGGCGCTCGAAGGCGGAGCGGAGGCGGTGCTTCCGGCAACCGCCGTCGCCGACACGCTGAAACGGGCGCCAGACGGCCGCCTTGTCGAGCAGACGGTGCCCAGGAGCGGCCTCTATGCCGCCCAGACGCCGCAATGCTTCCGCCTCGAGGCGATCCTCGCCGCCCACCGCGCCGCAAATGCCAGCGGCCGGAGCGACTTTACCGACGACGCTTCCATCGCCGAATGGGCCGGCATCCCGGTGGTGCTCGTCGAAGGGTCGCCGGACAATGTGAAGCTCACCCTTCAAAAGGATATTTCGATGGCCGATGAAAGGCTGACCCGCCACGCAATCCCGGATGTGCGCGCCGGCAACGGTTATGACGTGCATCAGCTCGTCGAGGGCGACGGCGTCACGCTTTGCGGCGTGTTCATACCGCATGACCGCAAGCTCTCCGGCCATTCCGATGCGGATGTCGCCCTGCACGCCTTGACCGATGCGCTTCTCGCGACCTGCGGCGCCGGCGATATCGGCGATCATTTTCCGCCGTCCGATCCGCAGTGGAAGGGCGCCGCCTCGCGCATCTTCCTGGAGCACGCGGCGCGAATCGTGCGCGAGCGCGGCGGCGTCGTCACCAATGCGGACATTTCGCTGATCGCCGAAGCCCCGAGGGTCGGCCCGCACCGCCAGCAGATGCGCGAAAATCTTGCCGCCATACTCGACATCGGGCTCGACCGCTGCTCGGTCAAGGCGACGACCAACGAGAGGCTCGGCTTCGTCGGGCGCGGCGAAGGTATCGCGGCAATCGCCACGGCGACGGTCGTCTATGCGCCGGGGACCAAAGCCTGATGTGGCCGGCCTACATCGAAGCGGCGGCGCGGGCCATCATTGCCGATTTCACCGAGCGGGGGCTGAAGGTCGCCACCGCCGAATCCTGTACCGGCGGCCTGATCGCCGCCGCGCTGACCGAGATCGGCGGCTCGTCCTCGGTCGTCGACCGCGGCTTCGTCACCTATTCCAACGAGGCGAAAATCGACATGCTCGGCGTTGATGCCGCGACGCTTGCGGCCCATGGCGCGGTCTCTCGCGAAACGGCCATAGAAATGGTGCGGGGCGCCATCGCGCACTCCGCTGCCGATCTCGCGGTCGCAGTCACGGGCATTGCGGGCCCAAGCGGCGGCTCGGTTGAGAAGCCGGTCGGGCTTGTCCACCTGGCTGCCGCAGGGCGATCGGGCAATCTCCTTCACCGGGAGATGCGCTACGGCGATATCGGTCGCGATGCGGTGCGCCTGGCAACGGTGAGAACGGCGCTCGATCTCCTGAAGGAGATCGCTCAGGCGCCGTAGACCGCGTCGGCGCGTTTCTCGAAGGCTTCCGAGAACATGCGGAAAGCGCGATCGAACATCGAGCCCATCAGGGCGCCGAGTATGCGGCTCTTGAATTCGTAGTCGATGTAGAAATGCACGATCGACTGGCTGTCGTTCACAGGCTCGAAACGCCAGACATTATCGAGATACTTGAATGGCCCCTCGATATAATTGACGTCGATCATCCGCTCGGCGGGTTTCAGCAGGACCTGCGTCGTAAACGTCTCGCGGATCGCCTTGTAGCCGACCGTCATGTCGGCAAGCAGCAGCACCTTGCCGTCGCGCTCCTTGCGCGAGCGGACACTGAGCGCCTCGCAAAGCGGCAGGAATTCCGGATAGCGCTCGACATCGGCAACGAGGTTGAACATCTCTTCGGCCGAGTGCTTGACGACGTGGTTGGTTTCGAAATGCGGCATGATTTGGAGTTAAGGCCGAGGCGCGAGAAGATCAAGGAGCCGACGCATTTGTGCCCGGCTTCTTATCTGAATGACCGGAACGGAATACGCCTCAAGGCCGATGGCGATCGCCGGTGCGAACTTGCGCTCGAAAGTCCAAATGTAGCGGATGAAGTCCGGGCTTAATCGTTCGGGGCAACCGTCGGCCATTTCCGGTCGCGCCTGCCCACGCCATTTCAGCCAGCGGCTCGCTGCACCCCACAGGCACAGCAGGCGCGGCATACGCACCCAGACGACGACGTCCGTGCGCGGCATCCTCAGATCGAAGCTCGACGGGTTTGTTCCGTCCATGACCCATCGCGGCTCGTCGACCCTGGCCGCAATCAATGTCCGTTGTTCCGCACGCGCTCTCGAAACCCAGCCGGGTAGCCAGAAGAACTCCTGGTCCATCGAGACGAATGGCAGATCGAACCGTGCCGAAAGCCACCGCGCCAAAGTCGTCTTGCCGCCGCCCGAGCAGCCGATCACCAGAATCCGCTTCGCCCTCGAGAGATGAGAGGCTGCCTCAGCCATATCGGACAGGTGGTTCGCCATTCCGCCTCCAAGACATGACAGCCGCGACGCGCGAGCGCCGCGGCTGTCATTCCCGCAACGATGGCGAGCGGACTATTCCGCTGCAGCCAGCAACTTCTTCTCCCGCGCCGCCCGCAGCCGCGCGAAATCGTCGCCGGCGTGGTGCGACGAGCGGGTCAGCGGGCTCGACGCGACCATCAGGAAGCCCTTGGTGTAGGCGACGGTCTCGTAGGACTTGAACTCCTCGGGCGTCACGAAGTTCTCGACCTTGTGGTGCTTGCGCGTCGGCTGCAGGTACTGGCCGATCGTCAGGAAGTCGACATCGGCGGTGCGCAGGTCGTCCATCAGCTGCAAGACCTCGTTCCGCTCCTCGCCGAGGCCGACCATGATGCCGGATTTGGTGAACATCGTCGGATCGAGTTCCTTCACCCGCTGCAAGAGGCGGATCGAATGGAAATAGCGCGCCCCGGGGCGCACCGTCAGATAGTTCGACGGAACGGTTTCGAGATTGTGGTTGAAGACATCCGGCTTGGCGGCGACGACCCGCTCCAGCGCGCCGGGCTTCCTCAGGAAGTCCGGTGTCAGGATCTCGATCGTCGTCAAGGGCGAGGCTTCGCGAATCGCGAAGATCACCTTCTCGAAGTGCTCCGCACCGCCGTCGTCGAGGTCGTCACGGTCGACCGAGGTGATGACGACGTGGCTCAAGCCCATCTGCTTGACCGCCTTGGCGACGTTCTCGGGTTCGTCGAGGTCAAGCGCGTTCGGCTTGCCGGTCGAGACATTGCAGAAGGCGCAGGCACGCGTACAGATCTCGCCCATGATCATGAAGGTGGCGTGCTTCTTGTCCCAACATTCGCCGATGTTCGGGCAGCCGGCCTCCTCGCAGACGGTGACGAGCTTGTTGCTCTTCACGATCGAACGGGTCTCCTGATAGCCCTTCGAGGTCGGTGCCTTGACTCGGATCCAGTCCGGCTTGCGCAGCACTTCCGTATCCGGCCTGTGCGCCTTTTCCGGGTGGCGAACGCGTTGAGCCCGATCCGAGACCGCATCGAAAACCGTTACCATCTGTCTTCCTTCGTCGTATCGAGCAAGCGGGCCGAGGGCCGCTGGTTTTTCGATCTATATAAACAGCCAGACATGAAAAGTCAGGCCGTCATTTGCATGGCAGCCTGACCGGTCCTGCCTGTTTCCTTAAATCCTAGCCGATTTAAGGATAAAAACATGCAGCAATTCAAAGTGCTACAGCGACCTTTGCGCGTCTGGCAGATGCGCGGCGCTGTAGTGAATAGTAGAGGCTTCTCTATCCTCGGACCGCTCGACCTACCGCAATCAGCAGGCAGGCTCCGATGAAGCCGACGATCAGATAGGCAACCCAGCCGGCATAGGCCATTCCGAATGCCGCCAGGATGAAGTTCAGGACGACCGCGCCGATGATGCCGAGAATGATGTTCATAAACAGCCCCATCTGGCTGTTCATGAATTTCTCCGCCAGCCAGCCGGCGAGACCGCCGATGATGATTGCCGCCAGAATACCCACGCCGTTCACGCTCATGAAACCCTCCGAGCACTGAAGATGTCACGCAAGCAATGCGTGAATATAGCGCAAGTTTCGGGCGGCCGCACGTCATCAAGCGTTCAACACCTTTCCGTAGGCGTCGAGTACGCTTTCCTTCATCATTTCGGAGAGCGTCGGATGCGGGAAGATCGTGTGCATCAGCTCTTCCTCGGTCGTCTCCAGGTTCATGGCGACGACGAAGCCCTGGATAAGTTCGGTGACTTCCGCGCCAACCATGTGGGCACCGAGCAGTTCGCCGGTCTTCTTGTCGAAGATCGTCTTGATCATGCCCTGGTCCTCGCCGAGCGCGATCGCCTTGCCGTTGGCGCCGAAGCTGTAGCGGCCGACGCGAATATCGCGACCGAGTTCCTTGGCCTTCGCCTCGGTGAGGCCGACGGAGGCAACCTGCGGGTCGCAATAGGTGCAGCCCGGGACCTTGGTCTTGTCGAGCGCATGGACGCCAGGAACGCCGGCGATCTTCTCGACGCAGATCACGCCTTCATGCTCGGCCTTGTGCGCCAGCATCGGCGGGCCGGCGACATCGCCGATCGCATAGACGCCGGCCACATTGGTCTTGCCGTAACCGTCGGTGACGATGCAGCCGCGATCGGTCTTGATGCCGAGCGCTTCGAGCCCGAGGTTTTCGATATTGCCCTGGACGCCGACGGCGGAGATCAGACGGTCCGCCTTGATCGGCGTTGTCTTGCCGTCCTTCGTCTCGACATGGGCCGTGACGTCGTTGGCGCCCTTTTCGACCTTCGTTACCTTGGCGTCCGTGAAGATCTTCATGCCGCGCTTCTCGAGCTGCTTGCGGGCCAGGGCGGAAATCTCGGCGTCCTCGACCGGCATTACCTGCGGCAGGAGCTCGACGACGGTCACATCGACGCCCATCGAGAGGTAGAAGCTTGCGAATTCGATGCCGATCGCGCCGGAGCCCATGACGACCATCGACTTCGGCAGTTCTTCGGGCTTCATCGCCTCGAAATAGGTCCAGATCAGCTTGCCGTCCGGCTCGATGCCGGGCAGCGCGCGCGGCCGTGCGCCGGTCGCGATGATGATGTGCTTGGCCGTATAGGTCCCGTCGCCCTTGACGCCCTTCGGAACCGGGTTCTGCGGCTGGACGGCCGGCTTCGACGACGCGGCGACAACGATCTCGCCGGGTTTCGTCAGCTTCGCCTCGCCCCAGATCACGTCGATCTTGTTCTTCTTCATGAGGAAGGCGACGCCGCCGTTCAGCCGCGCCGAAACGCCGCGCGAGCGGGCGACGACATCCTTGACATTGGCTGTCATCTTGCCTTCGAGCGTCAGGCCGTAATTCTTGGCGTGATTGGCATGGTCGAGGATTTCGGCGGAGCGCAGCAGCGCCTTGGTCGGGATGCAGCCCCAGTTGAGGCAGATGCCGCCCAGATGCTCGCGCTCGACGATCGCCGTCTTCAAGCCCAGTTGCGCCGAGCGGATGGCGGTGACATAGCCGCCCGGGCCCGAACCGATAACGATGACGTCGTAATTCTCAGCCATGTGTTTCCTACCTTTGTTTCAAGCGACCTTGCGGGTGAAGAGCACCCAGTCATGTTTCCTGCTGTCTTCGAAGAGCGGTACGGCCTCGGCGCGCGTCACCTCTTCGAAGCCGTTCCTCTTGTAGAGCGCCTGCGCCTTTTCATTGTGGCTCTCGGTGATCAGGCTCACCGGCGCCGCGCCGGCGCGTATGAATTCGTTTCCGAGCAGTGCCCGGCCAATCCCCTTGCCGCGATGCGCGCTGTAGACGCCGAGGCTGTCGATGAACCAGTGGCCGACAATCTCGCTCTGAAGGGCAAGCAGCGGCCCGAGCACCGGATGCTTCGGCTCGATGTCCCGCACCGACGCATCGATGCCATAGGACACCGAAACGCCAACGATCTCTTCTTCGAGGACGGCGACCACCGCGTCGCGCCACGTCCCCAAGCCCTCATCCTGGCGCAGCCGGTTGCGGCCGTGTTCGAAAGCGGTATCCGCCGATCCGCTCAAGACGCCGCCGTACCACAGCCACGAGGCAAAGCCGTGCGAGGCGACATCGACGAGGACCGCCAGTTCCGCCGCCTCGCTCCGTTGTGCGGGTCTCAGGGTTGCGACAGCCGCCATCGTCAAAGCCCGAGCATCATCCGGACGACCGGCTCCACGCCGCGACCGATCGCGCGGGTATTCTCGGCGTCGAGATGCACCCCATCGAGCGGCGTCGTCCCGGCGACCGAGCCGGCGTCGAAGAAACCGCAATCGAGCTCGTCGGCGAGGTCGCGATAAAGCGACGCCAGCATCGCCGACTGCTCGACGCCGCCGGCAAACATGGCGGCAAAGGCGCTATCGGCCGTTTCGCAAATCGGTGGAGGCGAGACGATCAGGATACTGGGCCCCTCCTCCGTTTCCGTCGGCCAGTCGTGCTTGCGAACCAAATTGACTAGGCGCTCGATGCCCTTGACGGCGCCGAAGGCCGTGCCATGGATTATCGGCTTCATGTCGTTGGAGCCGAGCATGAAGACGACGAGATCGAGCGGCGCGTGGCTGTGCAGCACGGTCGGCAGGACGCGCGCGCCGTTGCGGTCGCAATCGGCGAGATGATCGTCATAAGCGGTCGTGCGGCCGTTTAGCCCCTCGGCGATGACGTTGACGCCGACGCCCAGCGCTTTCTGAAGCAAGGTCGGCCAGCGATCTTCCAGGGGATGGCGACCCGCGCCGCTCGCGTCATAGCCCCAGGTCAGACTGTCACCATAGCAAAGGACTGTCTTCATCTGCCCACTCGCATGTCAGGGAGAGGACGGACCGGCGTTATGCCGGTCCGGTTCGCATCAGACGAGCATGCCCATCGGGTTTTCGATGTAGCGCTTGAAGGCACCGAGCAGTTCGGCGCCGAGCGCGCCATCGACGCAGCGATGGTCGGTCGAGAGCGTGACGGTCATCATGTTGGCGACGACCATCTCCTTGTTCTTGACGATGACGCGCTCCTCGCCGGCGCCGACCGCGAGGATCGTCGCATGCGGCGGGTTGACGACGGCTGCGAAGTTCTTGACGCCCATCATGCCCATGTTGGAAACCGCGGTGGTGCCACCCTGGTATTCCTCGGGCTTCAGCTTGCGCTCCTTGGCGCGCTTGCCGTAGTCCTTCATCTCGTTGGAGATGGCGGACAAGCTCTTCAGCTCCGCCTGGCGGATGATCGGCGTGATCAGCCCGCCCGGGATCGACACGGCAACGCCGACATCGGCATGCTTGTGCTTGACCATGTTCGTGTCGGTCCAGGACACATTCGCATCCGGAACGTCGCGCAACGCCAGCGCCAGCGCCTTGATCACCATGTCGTTGACCGAGAGCTTGTAGACCGGCTTGCCGTCCTTCTCGGGTGCAGCGGCGTTGAGCTGGGCGCGCAGCGCCAGCAGCGCATCGAGCTGGCAATCGAGGGAGACGTAGAAGTGCGGGATCGTCTGCTTCGATTCCTGCAGGCGCTTGGCAATCGTCTTGCGCATGCCGTCATGCGGGACGAGCTCGTACGAGCCCGGCTCGAAGAGCTTGAGGACGGCGTCTTCCGACATGCCCTTGGCGAGCGGTGCCGCGGCCGGTGCCTGAGCGGCAGCCGGTGCTGCGGCCGGCTTGGCGGCGCCACCGGAGACCGCGGATTCCACATCCTTCTTGACGACGCGGCCGTAGGGGCCGGTACCGGCAACTGCGGAGAGGTCGATGCCCGCTTCCTTGGCAAGGCGACGGGCGAGCGGCGAGGAGAAGACGCGCTTTCCGTCGCCCCCGGCGGCGGCCGGCGCTGAAGCTGCGGCCGGAGCGGTCGGGGCCGCGGCCGGCGCAGGTGCTGCGGCAGGCGCTGCCGGAGCAGGTGCCTCTGCCTTGGCGGCGGACGCCGGCGCGGCGGCGCCATTGCCCTTCGCCGCCGTTGCGACGTCCTCGCCATCGGCGGCCAGAACCGCGATCAAGGCATTGACCTTAACGCCTTCGGTACCGGCCGGGACGACGATCTTGGCGACGGTGCCCTCATCGACGGCTTCGACTTCCATCGTCGCCTTGTCGGTCTCGATCTCGGCGATGACGTCGCCGGACTTGACCTTGTCGCCTTCCTTGACCAGCCACTTGGCGAGATTGCCTTCTTCCATGGTCGGAGAGAGGGCAGGCATTGTGATGTTGATTGGCATTATTGTCCCTCCCGAAACGAAGTGGCGACGGCTAGTTCAAGCTGCTGTCCACCGATCGATTTTCCAATTGTCCATGCCACTACGAAGTTGAACGCTACGAAACCTGCAAGCAGGCCAACTATCGAACCGCCCCACGTATAAATCGGCGCAAGTATCTCCGAACGCACACCGGCGAACCCGCCAATAAACCCCACAATGAAGCCGAAAACCGCACCCGCTACTGCACCAGTCAGCAAGCAAAGTAAACTCGATTTCCAATAGAGCGACCAGGCAATACGCCTGGTCTCCTTCAGAGTTGCCATTGCCACCCCCTGCTTATTTGTAGCAGACGGCTTTCACCGCCTCGACGACCTCGGCGACGTTCGGCAGAGCGAGCTTCTCGAGGTTGGCCGCATAGGGCATCGGCACATCCTTGCCGGCGACGGTCAGGATCGGCGCGTCGAGATAGTCGAAGGCCTGCTGCATGACGCGGGTGGCGATCTCGGTGCCGACGGAGGACTGCGGGTAACCTTCCTCGACGGTGACCAAGCGACCGGTCTTCTTGACGGATTCGATGACGGTCGGCAGGTCCATCGGGCGAATGGTGCGCAGGTCGATGATTTCGACATCGATGCCCTGTGCCTCAAGTTCGGCGGCGGCCTTGACCGCATAGGTCATGCCGATGCCGAAGGAGACGATGGTCGCGTCCTTGCCGACGCGGTGGATGCGGGCCTTGCCGATCGGCAGGACGAAATCGTCGAGCTTCGGCACTTCGAACGACTGGCCGTAGAGGATTTCGTTCTCGAGGAAGATCACCGGGTTCGGATCACGAATGGCGGCCTTCAAGAGGCCCTTCGCGTCCGCCGCCGTATAGGGCATGACGACCTTCAGGCCGGGAATGTGGCTGTACCAGGCGGCATAGCACTGGGAGTGCTGGGCGGCGACGCGGGCCGCAGCACCGCTCGGACCGCGGAAGACGATCGGTGCGCCCATCTGGCCGCCGGACATGTAGAGCGTCTTGGCGGCGGAGTTGATGATATGGTCGATCGCCTGCATGGCGAAGTTGAAGGTCATGAACTCGACGATCGGCCGCAGGCCGGTCATCGCCGCGCCGACGCCGATGCCGGCAAAGCCATGCTCGGTGATCGGCGTGTCGACCACCCGGCGCGGGCCGAATTCCTGAAGCAACCCTTGGGTGATCTTATAGGCGCCCTGATATTCGGCAACCTCCTCGCCCATGACGAAGACGTCGTCATTGGCGCGCATTTCCTCGGCCATCGCGTCGCGCAGCGCTTCGCGGACGGTGGTCGTCACCATTTCCGTCCCGGCCGGAATGGCGGGATCGGACGGGATTTCCGCCTTCGGCTGGGCCGCGACGGGGGCCGCGGCCGGCGCCGGAGCTTCGGCCGCTGCCGGCTTCGGCGCTTCCGCCTTGGCGGCGGGGATATCGCCGGCGGCTTCGCCGTCCTGGAGCAGCACGGCTATCGGCGTATTGACCTTGACGCCTTCGGTGCCGGCGGCGATCAGCAGCTTGCCGATCGTGCCCTCGTCGACGGCTTCGACTTCCATCGTCGCCTTGTCGGTCTCGATCTCGGCAATGACGTCGCCCGAGGCGACCTTGTCGCCCTCGTTCTTCAGCCACTTGGAGAGCGTGCCTTCCTCCATCGTCGGGGAAAGGGCAGGCATGAGAATTTCTACTGGCATATTCGTCCCTCCCCGGATCAAAGCAGGATGTCGGTATAGAGCTCGGCTACATCCGGCTCCGGATCAGACTGGGCAAAATCGGCGCTGTCGGCGACGATGTCGCGAACCTCCTTGTCGACCTGCTTCAGTTCGTCCTCGCTCGCCCAGCCCTTTTCGACGAGGCGGGCCTTCACCTGCTCGATCGGATCATGCTCCGAGCGCATCTTCTGCACTTCATCCTTCGAGCGATATTTCGCCGGATCGGACATCGAGTGGCCGCGATAGCGATAAGTCAGCATCTCCAGGATGATCGGTCCCTTGCCGGAGCGGCAATGTTCGACAGCCTCGTCGGCCGCAGCCTTGACGGCGCGCACATCCATGCCGTCGACCTGATAGCCCGGAATGCCGAAGGAAGCGCCGCGCTGCGAGAAATCGGTCTGCGCCGAAGCGCGCGACACGGAGGTGCCCATCGCGTATCGGTTGTTCTCGACGATGTAGATTACCGGCAGCTTCCAGAGCGCCGCCATGTTGAAGCTCTCGTAGACCTGTCCCTGGTTGGCGGCGCCGTCACCGAAATAGGCGAGGCTGACATTGTCGTTGCCGCGATACCTGTTGGCAAAGGCAAGGCCGGTGCCGAGCGATACCTGCGCGCCGACGATGCCGTGACCGCCATAGAAATGCTTTTCCTTGGAGAACATGTGCATCGAGCCGCCCTTCCCCTTGGAAAGACCGCCGCGGCGACCGGTAAGCTCGGCCATCACGCCGCGGGCGCTCATGCCGCAGGCCAGCATATGGCCGTGGTCGCGGTAACCGGTGATGACCTGGTCGCCCTCTTTCAGCGCCAGTTGCATGCCGACGACGACCGCCTCCTGACCGATATAGAGGTGACAGAAGCCGCCGATGAAGCCCATGCCGTAAAGCTGGCCGGCCTTCTCCTCGAAACGCCGGATCAGCAGCATTTCGCGATAGGCCTTCAATTCATCTTCCTTGGAAAATTCGGCGATCGTACCGCCGGCGAAGTCCTTCTTGGACGTCTTGGCAGCGGCCTTGCGGCTGGAGACGGACGCGGTTTTTCGCGGAGCCATTCATTCCTCCCAATGGTTAGCCTTTGGTGGGCTACCATAGGGAAAGAAGAGCGCCGCAGCAATGCCATATTTGCATGGCTATCATTCTGTGTAATGCACTGATTTTAAATCATTATTTTTAGTTAACTGAATTTCAGTTAATTCGCCGGGCGGTGAAAAATAACGATCTCATCGCTGCGCGACATGTTGAGCGCGAGGCGAGCCTTCTCATCCAGCATGTCTCTTTCCAACGAACCGTCACTCATCAGTTCGACCTCCTTTTCCAGGATTTGCCGCTTCTGAGTAAGCTCGTCCAGCCGTGCCTGCCGCTCGGCGATCTGGCGATCAAACTCCTCCGTCGCCCTCAAGCCGTAACCGCCATGGATCGAATGATAGCCGAAGTAGGATAGAAAGGCGACCGCGATCACCGGCACTACCAGCCGCCCCAGTCTCCGTTTCTTGTGATGCCGTGTCCACATCGTCAATGCCCTGCTACGCAATACCAAGGCAGACTAGCGTCGATTGATTAACCGACCGTTGACCATGAACGGCAAGGAAAGGGAAACCCGCCGGCCGTGAGGCGGGCGGGTTTTGGATACTAAATCGTCGATCGAGATGTGGCGGATCGCCCCTCTCCTCGGGTTTAACCCGAGGACTAACCCGCTCCCCGCTCGCGGGGAGAGGGGACTGAGGCGGCGCGGCATCTCCCTTCTCCCCGCAAGGGGGAGAAGGTCGCGGCAGCGGGATGAGGGGCCGCGCGGTAGCCAGACGTCTTTTGCTTAACCGCGCAGGATCGAGCGGCCCGCATATGCCGCCTGCAGGCCGAGCTGCTCCTCGATGCGGATCAGCTGGTTGTACTTGGCGAGCCGGTCGGAACGGGCCAGCGAGCCGGTCTTGATCTGACCGCAATTTGTGGCGACCGCGAGATCGGCGATCGTCGAGTCTTCGGTCTCGCCGGAGCGGTGCGACATGACGGCGGTATAGCGGGCCTTGTGCGCCGTCTCGACGGCATCCAGCGTTTCGGAAAGCGAACCGATCTGGTTGACCTTGACGAGGATCGAGTTGGCGACACCCATCTTGATGCCGTCACGCAAGCGCGCCGAGTTGGTGACGAACAGGTCGTCGCCGACAAGCTGGCACTTGTTGCCGATGAGGTCCGTCAACGCCTTCCAGCCGTCCCAGTCGTCTTCGGCCATGCCGTCTTCGATCGAGATGATCGGGTACTTTCCAGCGAGTTCGGCGAGGTATTCGGCCATCGCGCCCGGCTCCAGCGTACGGCCTTCGCCTTCGAGCACATACTTGCCGTCCTTGAAGAATTCGGTCGAGGCGCAGTCGAGCGCGACATACATATCTTCGCCCGGCTTGTAGCCGGCCTTCTCGATCGATTTCATGATGAAGTCGAGTGCTGCCGGAGCCGAGGCGAGACCCGGCGCGAAGCCGCCCTCGTCGCCGACATTGGTGTTGTGGCCTTCGGCGGCGAGCTGCTTCTTCAGCGTATGGAAAACTTCCGAACCCATGCGGACGGCGTCCTTCAGGGTCTCGGCGCCAACCGGCATGATCATGAATTCCTGGAAGTCGATCGGGTTGTCGGCATGGGCGCCGCCATTGATGATGTTCATCATCGGAACCGGCAGGAGATGTGCATTCGGGCCGCCGACATAGCGGTAGAGCGGCAGGCCGGCAGCTTCCGCGGCGGCCTTGGCGATGGCAAGCGACACGCCGAGAATAGCGTTGGCGCCGAGGCGCGACTTGTTCGACGTGCCGTCGAGCTCGATCATCGTCTTGTCGATCTGGATCTGGTTCTCGGCGTCGAGACCGCCGATCGCTTCGAAGATCTCGCCGTTGACGGCGTCGACGGCGCGCTCGACGCCCTTGCCGAGATAGCGGGTACCGCCGTCACGCAGTTCGACTGCTTCATGCGCGCCGGTCGAAGCGCCCGAGGGAACGGCGGCGCGGCCGAAACTGCCGTCTTCGAGATGGACATCGACCTCGACGGTCGGGTTGCCGCGGCTGTCGAGAATCTCGCGGCCGATGATGTCGATGATTGCAGTCATGATCTCTTCCCTGCTTGTGGACGATGATAATGGTGGGCCTGTCTTAATTCATGGCCCTGAAATTACAATGGCGCGCCGGTGGCAATGTCCCGAGCGGCATCGCAGTTCATGAATATTTCATGCGCCGGCTTCAGGCCTTGGATATCGCGTCGAAGGCGAGCAGCTTTTCGAGGAGACGCGGCATGTCCTTGAGCGGCACCATGTTCGGGCCGTCGGAGGGGGCGCTGTCCGGGTCCTCATGCGTCTCGATGAAGACGCCGGCGACGCCGACAGCGACAGCCGCACGCGCCAAGGTCTCGACGAACTCACGCTGGCCGCCCGAGGAGCCGCCCTGCCCGCCAGGCTGCTGCACCGAATGGGTCGCGTCGAAGACCACGGGCGCGCCGAGCCCCGCCATGATTGGCAGCGAGCGCATGTCGGAAACGAGCGTGTTGTAGCCGAAGGACGCGCCGCGCTCGCAGAGAAGCACGTTCGGATTGCCGCTCATGGTGAACTTGGCGAGCACGTTCTTCATGTCCCAGGGCGCGAGAAACTGGCCCTTCTTCACGTTGATCGCGCGCCCTGTTTTCGCCGCCGCGACGAGCAGGTCGGTCTGGCGCGACAGGAAGGCCGGGATCTGCAGGATGTCGATGGTCCCGGCGACTTGCGAGCACTGTTCTTCCGTATGGACGTCGGTCAGCACCGGAAAGCCGAATTCGCGCTTGAGATCGGCAAAGATCTCCATCGCCTTCTCAAGGCCGATGCCGCGCTTGCCGGAGAGCGAGGTGCGGTTCGCCTTGTCGAAGGAAGACTTATAGACAAGGCCGAGACCGAGCGACTTGCAGAGCTCGGCGAGCTTGCCGGCCATCATGAAGGCGTGCTCGCGGCTCTCCATCTGGCAGGGGCCGGCGATCAGCGTCAGCCGCTCCTTCTGCGAGAATACCACCTGGCCGATACCCTCGCCGACGACGACCCTTGCATTCGTTTCCATTGTCACACTCCAAACGCGAAAATCACCCCCTGCCCCGGCGCTTCCGGAACAATGAGGCGTCCGCCCATTTCTGCAAATTCGATATCGTTCTGCGCAAACAGCGCGCGGGTCGCCTCGAGATCGGTGACGCGGAACACCACGGCACGGCCGCGCAGGCCGCGTTCGGTCGCGCTGACGGGGCGCCCGTAGAAGGCCTCCATCCCGGCAGGGTTCATGACCGACAGCTTGGCGCTGCCGGCTTGGATGTCCATCCCGAAGGAATGGGCCGAGACCTCGCGCTCATCGACGGCTTCCTGCAGCAGATACTGGAAGTCCGTCGGATTGGGCTCCGAAAGAACGACTTCGGCAATGCCGACCACACCATTTTCGTGCTTGTGCAGCGCGCTGTCGACCGGCAGGGCGCGAATACGCTGGCAACTGAACAGGAAGAAATCCGGCGCGCGCAGATCCGCGGCGAAGGCCAACCGGAAAGAGCGGAGCCCTTCGCGTCCGTCCGGCAGACGCATGGGCCGCGAGAATTCCAGCATCTCGCCGCCGGAGATGCCGCAGGACCGGTAGCGGATGTGATCGGTGGCGGCATCGGGCGTCCCGAGCACGATTGCCGATAGGCCTTCGGGGCCCTGCCGAAAGCGGAACGCGTGGTCGCGCGCGACAAAGGCATTTCCGGCGAGCGCAGCAGCCTCGCACTCCTCGCGGGAGGCTATGGCGAGCGGCTCCAGATAGGTATTGTCAGGAAAGAAGACGCAGGCGTTTTCCGTGCCGAAGGGATGGCGTGCGTCCTCGGCAACCGTGAAGCCGAGATCGGCCAGGCGCCGCCTTGCCTGCCCGAGTTCCGCCACCGGCAGCACGAGATGATCGAGCGGGCGGGCGGTGCGCGTGGGCAGGTTCATGGCGGTTTCCCTGATGACCGGTTTGCCGCTGTTTGCAACTTTTGACGGCCGATTGCAAGCGCGGCGGTCGTAGGGCGGCGATCAACGCTGATGAGTATCATTCAAACGGTTGTCGAGGAGACGTGGAGCGTGCGTCTTGCCCATCTCCCCCCTTGTGGGGGAGATGCCCGGCAGGGCAGAGGGGGGTGCTGCCGGCTACCTCTAAACTGCTGATTTATCCCAGTCTGGGCCCTGCTCAGCTCGATAATCCGGTCCATGGTCGATGTGGGGGCGTGTTCGCCCCCCCGTGCGGTCGACGCCTCTGCCCTGCCGGGCATCTCCCCCACGGGAGATTGGCAGGACGCACGCTCCTCGCCTCCACTCGCCGGCAACGTAAAGGAAGAGCCTTCGCCGCCGGGTGCTGAACAGTGCCAGCCTACACGAGCCGCGACTGTTCGAGCGCCGCCTCGATGAAGCTCGCGAACAGAGGGTGCGGCTCCAGCGGGCGGGACTTCAGCTCCGGATGGTACTGCACGCCGATGAACCACGGATGGTCGTTGTATTCCACAGTCTCCGGCAGCACGCCGTCCGGCGACATGCCGGAGAAGACCAGGCCGCAGGACTCCAGGCGATCCTTGTAGTCGACATTGACCTCGTAACGATGGCGATGGCGTTCGGAGATGTCGGCCGATCCGTAGATGTCGGCGATCTTGGTGTTCTGCTTGAGTGCAGCGCGATAGGCGCCGAGGCGCATCGTACCGCCGAGATCGCCGGCGGCCGAGCGTTTCTGCAGCTCGTTGCCCTTTACCCACTCGGTCATCAGGCCGACGACCGGTTCCTTGGTGGGGCCGAACTCCGTCGAGGAGGCCTTATCGATACCGGCGAGGTTGCGCGCGGCTTCGACTACCGCCATCTGCATGCCGAAGCAGATGCCGAAATAGGGCACCTTGCGTTCGCGGGCAAAGCGCGCCGCATTGATCTTGCCTTCCGAACCGCGCTCGCCGAAACCGCCGGGAACGAGAATGCCGTGGACCTTCTCGAGATAGGGCGCCGGGTCCTCCTTCTCGAAGATCTCCGACTCGATCCATTCGAGCTTGACCTTGACGCGGTTGGCGATGCCGCCGTGATAGAGCGCCTCGATCAGCGACTTATAGGCATCCTTGAGGCCGGTATATTTGCCGACGATCGCGATCGTCACTTCGCCCTCCGGCGTGCGGATCCGGTGAGCGACATTCTCCCAGGCTTCCATACGCGGCTTCGGTGCCGGCTCGATGCCGAAGGCGGCGAGCACTTCGTTGTCGAGCCCTTCCTTGTGATAGGCGATCGGCACGTCGTAGATCGACGCCACATCGAGCGCCTGGATCACGGCCGATTGCCGCACATTGCAGAAGAGCGACAGCTTGCGGCGCTCGGCCTCCGGAATTTCGCGATCGGCGCGAACGAGCAGGATGTCGGGATGGATGCCGAGCGCCTGCAGTTCCTTGACCGAATGCTGGGTCGGCTTGGTCTTCAGTTCGCCCGCCGCCGGAATGTAGGGCATCAGCGTCAGGTGGACATAGACGGCCGTGCCGCGCGGCAGGTCGTTGCCGAGCTGGCGGATCGCCTCCATGAAGGGCATCGCCTCGATATCGCCGACGGTGCCGCCGATCTCGCAGATGACGAAATCGTAGTCTTCATTGCCTTCGGTGACGAAGTTCTTGATCTCGTTGGTGACGTGCGGGATCACCTGGACCGTCGCGCCGAGATAGTCGCCGCGGCGTTCCTTGTCGATGATGTTCTTGTAGATCCGGCCGGTGGTGATGTTGTCGGTCTTGGTCGCCGAACGGCCGGTGAAGCGCTCGTAGTGGCCGAGATCGAGGTCGGTTTCCGCCCCGTCGTCGGTGACGAACACCTCGCCGTGCTGGGTCGGGCTCATGGTGCCCGGATCGACGTTGAGATAGGGGTCGAGCTTGCGCAGCCTCACGCGGTAGCCACGCGCCTGCAGCAACGCTCCAAGAGCGGCCGCAGCGATGCCTTTTCCGAGGGAGGAGACCACGCCGCCAGTGATGAATACATATCGCGCCATGGGAGTCACCGGATACCTTTTCACAAACGATTCCGCCACCGAAAAAATTCGTCTTCCCGAATTTTTCCGTTTTTTGCCGCGGCAGATTTCACACAAAACAAAACCGGCGGATGAAACATCCGCCGGCGGGTTCTTCTGAACTTCGACCTTATTGGCCGCTCGGAACCTGCGATCCCGTATTGCCGTTGGCCGGCGCGGCCGGCTGAGCAGCCGGAGCCTGAGCGGGCTGAGCCGCGCCGTCAGCCGGAACCGTGTTGTTGGCGCCATTGCCGGACGCCGGAGCCTGCGTGTTGCCACCGGCCGGTGCCGGCTGGCCGCCGCCGAGCGAATCCAGCACGCCGCCGCTCGAGCTCGTGCCCGGAATACGCTCGAGGATGTCGGTCGCCTGCGGCTCGTAGCGCGCCAGGATACCCATCGCAAGTGCCAGGCCGAAGAACAGCACGGCGAGAACCGCCGTCGTGCGGGTCAGCGCATTGGCCGTGCCACGGGCGGACATGAAGCCCGAACCGCCGCCGATACCGAGACCGCCACCTTCGGAACGCTGAATGAGGACGACGCCGATCAGGGCGACGACGACCATGAGATAGATGACGAGGAGTACGGTCTGCATCAGCTTCCAGTCCTGCCCTCTGCGGGGCATTCGAATCGAACGATCGCGGCCACGTAACGGGCCGCGGCCAAATTTCGCGCCTCTTTATACCAAGCAGGCGGCTATTCCAAGCCCCCGCCGGACCCGCGCGCCGGTCACGCAGTCAATTCTTCATAGGCCCCGTAGATGGCGAGGAAGTCTTCCGCTTTCAAGCTGGCGCCGCCGATCAGGGCGCCGTCCACATTGGCGACGCCCATCAATTCCGTGGCATTGGAGGGCTTGACGGAGCCGCCGTAAAGGATCCGCATCTTGCCGCCTTCCGAACCAAAGCGGGAGACGAGTTCACGCCGCATGAAGGCATGCGCCTCCTCGACATCTCCGACGGTCGGCGTCAGGCCCGTACCGATCGCCCAGACCGGCTCATAGGCGATCACGGTGTTCTCAGCCGTCGCGGCATCTGGCAGGCTTTCGGCGAGCTGGCGCTTCAGCACGTCGAGCGTCTTGCCGCTCTTGCGCTCTTCTTCGGTCTCGCCGATGCAGACGATGGCGACGAGCGCCGCGGCGTGCGCGGCTTCCGTCTTCGCCCTGACCAGCGCATCGGTCTCGGCATGATCGGTGCGGCGTTCCGAGTGGCCGACGATGACGTGCGTGCCGAAGCAATCGGCGATCATCTCGGCGGAAATCTCGCCGGTATGGGCACCCGACTGTTTCTGGTGGCAGTCCTGGGCGCCGATCATCAGCGGACTGTCGTCGCAAAGCGCGGTCGCAACATAGAGCAGCGTCGCCGGCGGGCAGATCAGCGTCTCCACCTTTGCGGAAAGTGCGCCCTTGACGCCTTCGGCCATCGCCTTGATCTGGTCCAGCGATGCACGCGTGCCATTCATCTTCCAGTTGCCGGCAACCAGCGGGCGGATATCGGGCGTCATGAAACTTCCTCCGGGATCAGGGCTCTCGGGCAAGCGGCCTAGCAAATCGGTCGGGCAAATGAAAGCACCCGCCCGCAGATTCCGGGCCGACCCAACGGCAGGACAAAGCGGGCGAGTTGCGCTATCGATGCCCGATGCCGCCTGGAATGGATGCAACGTTCCGAATAAAACCCAGGCTTCGGGCGTCTCATGTCAGCAGACTGCCCACCGGCAAGGCAAACGAATTGGTCGTTCGATGCTGCGCAACAGCGAGAGTGGTTTCGGAAGCGTAACGATCGTCCTGCACTGGACGATGGCGCTGCTGATCCTCGGTCTGATGCTGATCGGCTTCCTCATGCGGCGCACCGAAATCGACCCCGCACTGCAGTTTTCGCTCTACCAATGGCACAAGTCGTTCGGCTTCACCGCTCTGGGCCTGGCGCTCGTGAGGGCGATCTGGTGGCTGGTAGAACGCAGCCCGCCGCCGGCCCCGGGGCTCCGCCCGTTCGAACATGTGGCGGCAGGCGAAGCGCACCGTATGCTCATCATCCTCGGGCTCGCAACTCCTCTAGCCGGCTGGGCTGTCGCTTCCGCCTCGACGTTGAACATCCCGAGCTTCTACTTCAACATCGTCGTCGTTCCGCACCTGCCCGTGCCGCAATCGGAGAGCTCCGAAGCGTTCTGGGCCTTTGCCCACGCATTGCTCGCCTATGCCATGCTCGCCCTGGTGGTCGTCCACGCTGCAGCAGCGCTTTACCACCAATTCATTCGAGGCGACGCGGTGCTGAAACGCATGCTGGGCGCCGGCTCTCGGCCGAGCGATGCAGACGCAGCCGATGTTCGAGAAGCAATGAAGCCGCTGCCGGAAGGAAATGATTCATGAACGCTCCACGCACTCTCTCACTGAAGGCAGCCCTTCCATTGGCCTTGCTCGCTGCCGCTCTACCTGTGGCCGCAAAGGCTGCGTCGCTCGCCGACGCAGCCGGCAGCTACAGCATCGCAAGTTCCTCCCGCATCCAATTCAATGTCGGGCAGACAGGTGGCGGCGGTATCGCCGGCAACTTCGCGAAGTTCTCCGGCAGGTTCCGGATAGACGGCGGCAATGTCGGGCGATCGTCGGTCGAGTTCACGCTCTATCCGGAGAGCGTGAGGGCGAGAGAGCGCCGAATCGAGGATTTCCTGCGTTCCAGCGCGGTCTTCGATACGGCCAACTATCAGACGGTGACCTTCCGTTCCACGAGCGTGACGCAGACCGGGCCTGACAGCGCAACCGTCGAGGGTGCGCTGACGGCGCGCGGCAAGACACGCAAGGAGCGCTTTGCCGTCACGCTGACCGATTGGAACAAGGGTTCGATCTCCTTCACCATCCGCGGCAGCATCCGCCGTGCGCCCTACGGCATGGACGTCGGCACGCCCATCTACTCGAACGTGGTCGAGTTCGACATGGACATAAAGGGAATGAGGCGCTGACCGTTCTCAGCAGTTGAGCGCGAGCGCGGTGCGCTTCCAGAAATCCGAGACCAGGGCCGGATCGCGCAATGCTTCGAGCTTTCGCCACGACGGGAAGGACGCCTGGAAAACATCAGGGCCCATGCGGAGATCCTTGCTTGGATTCACCGCGCCGCCGACCTCGACGACAATCCGGTCGAGAGCATCGAGCAACTTGACGGTCGCTTCACCTTGATTGGCGAAGTCCAAGATCAGCGAGAAACCCGGCCGAGGGAAGGAAAGTAAGCCTCGGGCTGCAGTGTCTCCGAAACGATGCACTGTCGTCAGGAAAGAGGCGTGGCCGTGTTTGCGGGCAGTCTCCAGGAGCCGGACCGTGGTCTGCTGGGCATTCTCTACCGGATAAACACTTTGGTGCTGGCAAGGACCCTGCGGCCCGTAAAGCCGATGCCAGGCACCGAGCCGGTCGAGCGGATGGAAGTAGGACGTCCACTTTATCGTCGAAACCGTTTCCCCCGGCACCTCCCTGCGAAAGCGGTACTCGTTGAGCGCCTTCAGCGTCAGGGAATTCAACGGATTGAACGGCAGAGACAGGGGCAATGAGAGCTTCAGCCCCTTGGGTACGTCCGGATATTCGCAGGATGCATCCGCATGGTCCCCAGCCCAGAGCACACCCCTTCCTGTACGTCGGCCCCCCGCGAGCTGATCGATCCAGGCGACGGAATATTCGTGCTCTTCGCCGACGCGATCGACGAGCGCGAAATATTCGTCGAGGTTTTCGAAACGAATCGCGTGTTGTTGGACATGCGGCGACGGAACTTTCATCAGCCGCAGTTCCACGTCGAGGATCAGTCCCGTCAGGCCCAGGCCGCCGATCGTGGCGGCAAAGAGCTCGGCATTCTCGTCGGCAGAGCAGACTAGGCGCTGGCCATCCGAGCGCAGCAGCGTCAGGCGCCGGACATGATTGCCGAAGGAGCCGCGGGCATGATGGTTCCGGCCGTGCACGTCATTGGCGACGGCCCCGCCGACGGTAACAAAACCCGTGCCCGGCGTCACGGGCAGGAAGAAGCGGTGCGGTATCGCCTTCACGAGAATTTCACGCAATGTGACACCGGCCTCGCAGGTCATCACCCCGGTTCCCGGATCGAAGGTGAGGATGCGGCCGTGCCTGGCGCTGTCGACCAGCGTGCCGCGATCCGTGCGGCAGACGTCGCCATAGCTCCGCCCGTTGCCGAAGGGGAGATAGGCCATGGGGGCGACCGCGCCGAGCCGGTCCTCGTAGTCATCCGGCGAGATGGCGCCTTCAGGCCGCTTGTCGAGCCGCCCCCAGCTTTCAAACTTTTCCATGCTAATTTTCCAAAATGCGGCCCGCGCTCTCGGCTATCGATCAAGAATCCAGTTCAACGCATCCCGCCAGTCGGTCATGCGCACCGGCGTCCCATGCGACCCAGTCTCAAACAACACGAAGCGAGCGGGATAGTTCTTGCTGCGCACCGAACGATAGAGTGCAACCTGTGCCTCGGCCGGATAGACGCTGTCGTTGCTGCCATGGCTGAAGAACATCGGCAGCCTTGCCTTGTAAGCCGCGCTCTCTTCAAACGCGGGGTCGGCGACGCCGCCCATCACCATCATGCCGCCCAGCGCTGCCGTGGCCCTCTGGTCGCGCGCGATGCCCCAGCAGATGAAGCTTCCCATGGAGGCGCAGGACAGCACCACGGGCCGGCCGCCGGATCGCTCGGCGGCAAGGCGGATCAGCGCCGCGATATCGGCGACGCCGGCCGCATCGAAGGAGCGTATGCTCGGCGCATAGTAGGCACCGCCATTGCCGACCGCCAGATTTTTGAGGCGGTTGAAATTGCCGCCAAATGAAAAATCGTTGGCGCCGAGGCGCCGGTCGCCGCCGCGCCCATGGACAAAGATTACCGTGAAGGCTGCGCCGCGATCCGGGCCGATGCGCGTCACGTCGAGAGAGCGACCACCGAGGTCGAGAGTCTCGTTGACCTGCGAACTTTTCACGCCAAGCGACAGATAGGCCCGCTTCACACGTCGCTCCGGAATCTGGTCGCGCCCGTTGATGTCCCTCAGTTCCTGATAGTCGACGACGCGGAAATCACCGCCGTCCTCCTCCCGCAGGATTGCGGGATAGCCGAACAGTGCATCCTTGTAGGGCTGCAGGGGCTTGGCTATGGCGGAGGCCGCGACGCTCAAGAAAAGCACCGCGCCTACCAGCAGTCGGACGGAAAAAACAATTGTGGACATAGACACCCGACGGGCTCCCTGGTTCGGCCCATGCCTTGCCACCGGGACATTCGCTACGCAACACTGAAGCGAGCAATTCGTCGCGTTGCCGGGCCATTCGCCCATCCGGCACATCGGAAATTCGCCTTTTGTTCGCGCTTTGCGCAAGAGTCTGGCAGAATTCCGGTGATTCGCGCGGCAAGAGATGGCGGCAGCGCTCTGCTCTTGCTATGGCCTTGCCGACAGAGACGACAGGAATGATCTGAACCACTCCATGGACGACAGCAGCGACCTCTT
The DNA here is from genome assembly GCF_000018545.1 of Sinorhizobium fredii NGR234. NCBI lineage: Bacteria > Pseudomonadati > Pseudomonadota > Alphaproteobacteria > Hyphomicrobiales > Rhizobiaceae > Ensifer > Ensifer fredii. Next base: position 1,311,388 of record NC_012587.1, on the reverse strand, counting down.
CTCCGCCATGCCCTTGCAGCCGAAGCCGGCCGACGCGCCGCGCAAGCCGACAGCGCCTGCCGCCGGCAGCGATGCGCCGCGGCCTACGCCGAAGGGGAGCGACGGCAGCGACTACGATGCTTCCGCCATCGAGGTCCTCGAGGGGCTGGAGCCGGTGCGCCGCCGGCCGGGCATGTATATCGGCGGAACGGACGAGAAGGCGCTGCACCACCTCTTTGCCGAGGTGATCGACAACTCGATGGACGAGGCCGTCGCCGGCCACGCCAACTTCATCGAAGTATACCTCGACGCCGAGGGCTTCCTGACGGTGACCGACAACGGCCGCGGCATTCCCGTGGAAAACCACCCGAAGTTCCCCAACAAGTCGACCCTCGAAGTGGTGATGACGGTGCTGCATGCCGGCGGAAAGTTCGACGGCAAGGCTTACGAGACCTCGGGCGGCCTGCATGGCGTCGGCGTGTCCGTCGTCAACGCGCTGTCGGACTCGGTCGAGGTCGAGGTGGCGCGCAACCGCAAGCTCTACCGCCAGCGCTTCTCCCGCGGCATTCCACAGGGTGGGCTCGAAGAGCTCGGCGAGGTGCACAATCGCCGAGGCACGAAGGTCCGCTTCCATCCGGACCCGCAAATCTTCGGCCCGCATGCCCGCTTTGAGCCGGCGCGGCTGTTCCGCATGGCCCGCTCCAAGGCCTATCTGTTCGGCGGCGTCGAGATCCGCTGGTCCTGTGATCCGTCGCTCTTGCCGGAAGGTTCGGAAACTCCGGAAAAGGCGGTCTTCCATTTCCCCGGCGGTCTCAAGGATTATCTCGCCGCGACGCTCGGCAAGGAATTCACCGTCACGCGCGAGATCTTCGCCGGCAAGTCGGAAAAGTCCGGCGGCCACGGCTCGCTCGAATGGGCCGTTACCTGGTATGGCGGCGACCAGCAGATCCACTCCTACTGCAACACCATCCCGACGCCGGAAGGCGGCACGCACGAGGCGGGCCTGCGCATCGCGCTCACCAAGGGTTTGAAGAACTACGCCGAGCTCACGCAGAACAAGCGGGCCGCGATCGTCACCACCGACGACGTGATGATCTCGGCGGCAGGCATGCTCTCGGTCTTCATCCGCGAGCCGGAATTCGTCGGCCAGACGAAGGACAAGCTTGCGACCGTGGAGGCGCAGCGCATCGTCGAGAACGCCCTGCGCGACCCTTTCGACCACTATCTCGCCGACAATCCGGGCGAAGCCGCGAAGCTTCTCGACTGGGTGATCGAGCGTGCCGAGGAGCGCGTCCGCCGACGCAAGGAAAAGGAAGTCAATCGCAAGACCGCGGTGCGCAAGCTGCGCCTGCCAGGCAAGCTCGCCGACTGCGCGCAGAACACCGCGGAAGGCGCTGAACTCTTCATCGTCGAGGGCGACTCGGCAGGCGGCTCGGCCAAGCAGGCGCGCAACCGCGCCAACCAGGCCATCCTGCCCCTGCGCGGCAAGATCCTCAACGTCGCCAGTGCCGGCCGCGAAAAGCTCGGCGCCAACCAGCAGATCACCGACCTCGTCCAGGCGCTCGGCTGCGGTACGCGGTCGAAATACCGCGAGGAGGATCTTCGCTACGAGCGAGTCATCATCATGACCGACGCGGACGTCGACGGTGCCCACATCGCCTCGCTCTTGATCACCTTCTTCTATCAGGAGATGCCGGAACTCATTCGCGGCGGCCATCTCTACCTCGCCGTGCCGCCGCTCTACCGATTGAGCCAGGGCTCCAGGACGTTCTATGCGCGCGACGACGCGCATCGCGAAGAACTGATGCGCACCGAATTCAACGGCCGCGGCAAGGTCGAGATCGGCCGGTTCAAGGGTTTGGGCGAGATGCTTCCGGCACAGCTCAAGGAAACGACCATGGATCCGGCCAACCGGACCCTGCTCAAGGTCGAGATCGACGACGTTGATTTCGAGGGGACGCGCGAGGCCGTCGACAACCTGATGGGAACGAAGGCCGACGCGCGCTTCCGCTTTATCCAGGAGCGCGCCGTGTTTGTGGAGAATCTGGATATTTGAGAGCGGCGGCGGTCATTGCCGCCGGTCTCCTTGAACCAGCACGTATTTTTTGCCCCTCATCCGGCCTGCCGGCCACCTTCTCCCCGCACGCGGGGCGAAGGGACTCGCGGCAACGCTCCGCCCCCAAGTCCCCTGTACCTTTTTCCGGCGGTTCTTGGGTTGCACGCCGTCGTCGCGTGTCGTGCGAAGTGAAGCGTAGCGGAATGAAGCATGACCCGCGACGATGGCCGAAATTGGCGTAGCCTTCCTGAACCGAGCCGATTCGTCGGGAGCAACCAATTGTCCCCTGTGGCCCGACCACCTGGAGAGGACGCGTGCCCCGTCGGATTGGCCGTGATCGATGCCCCGTGGGGAGTCCGCGCCGGAGCTGTATCCGTTTCCGAGCGCCAGTACAGGGATCGGCGAAGATCGCGGTGGCTCGCAGGCTTGGACGAGGAGAAGGGATGACCGATCAGAAACAATTCTATGCCGGCGTCGACTGGGCGTCGGAGAGCCATCATGTGTTCCTCACGGATGGTGATGGCCGGAAAATCGGCGAAAGGGTCTTCAGGCACGGCGGCGAAGGGCTCGCCGAGCTGGCGGCCTGGCTGACGGCAACCAGCGGTGCAACCGAGGCCGGGCAAATCCAGGTCGCGATCGAGGTGCCGCACGGGCCCGTGGTCGAGACGCTGATCGAGCGCGGCTGCCAGGTGCATGCCATCAACCCGAAACAAATGGATCGCTTTCGCGACCGGTTCACCCTGGCCGGCGCCAAGGACGACAGCCGCGATGCCGAAGTGATGGCCTCGGCCTTGCGCACCGATCGCCGGTGCTTCCGGCTGCTTGCCGCCGCCGATCCTGTCGTCATCGAATTGCGCGAATGGTCGCGCATGGCCGAGGACCTCGGCGCCGAGCGCAACCGGTTGACCAACCGCATGCGCGAGCAGCTCTGGCGCTACTTTCCTGCGCTGCTCGAGCTCGAAAACGACCTCGGGGCCGAGTGGCTGCTCGATCTCTGGGAAGCCGTGCCGACGCCGGCCAAAGCCGCGCGGATCCGCGCGGCGACGATCGCCAAGCTTCTCAAACGCAACCGCATCCGCCGCGTCGACGCCACCCATGTGCTCGCCGTGCTGCGCACGCCGCCCGTCAAGGTCGCCGCCGGGACGACCGAAGCCGCCAGCGCCCACATTGCCACGCTCATTGCCCGCATTCGCCTCGTGAACCGGCAGCTCAAGCAAGCGCATCAGCGGCTCGATACCCTGACTGCCCGCCTTGTCCCGACCGAGGAGACCGAGCCGGGGCAGAGGAAGCAGCATGACGTGGAGATCCTCGCATCCTTGCCGGGAGTGGGAAGGATCGTCCTCGCCACGCTGCTCGCAGAAGCCTTCGATGCCCTGCAGCGACGTGACCACGCCGCCTTGCGCAGTTTGACAGGAGTCGCGCCCGTTACCAAGCGGTCCGGCAAGAGCTGCATCGTCATCAGAAGACAGGCCTGCCACGACCGGCTCGCCAACGCCATGTACCATTGGGCACGCGTCGCCATTCAGCACGACTCTCGGAGCCGTTTGAAGTACGCCGCCCTTCGAAGCCGAGGTCACAGCCACGGTCGTGCCCTGCGATCCGTCGCCGACCGCCTCCTCAACGTCGCATGCGCAATGCTGAAAACCGGCACCACCTTCAATCCTTCCTTGGCCGAGCAGAAACTCTCTTGCTAAACGGTGGGGAGTCCTCTCCCCGCGAGCGGGGAGAGGGTTAGGGTGAGGGGCAGTTGTGCCGCGCGTCCTACCCGACCCGTTTCTCCATAAACAAGCTCAGCGGATCGGCCAGATAGCTGCCGAACGGCGGCCGCTCCACATAACCGGACGACTTGTAGAGGCCGATCGCCTCCGGCTGGTGGATGCCGGTTTCGAGCCGGATAGCGGTCAGACCCCGCCTTTCCGCCTTGGCCTCCATCGCGGCAAGAAGCCGCCTGCCGACTTTCAGTCCCCTCGCCTCCGGATCGACGAACATCCGCTTGATCTCCGCCGTACCATCGCCGGCTTCCACCAACGCACAGCAGCCGACGATCTCGCCGTCCGATCGCGCGACAAAGAAGGACACCGTCGGCATTTCCAGGGCCGAGACATCGACCATATGATTGCTTTCGGCCGGATAAAGCGATGCCGCATAGGCATCGGAGAGTTCAAGCAGGCGGAGGATAGGCGGCTGGCGCGGCGGCTCCTCGGCAATAGTGATGGCGGTCATTCCAAAACCTCAACGCAAATCTGTCGCCCATGCGCGAGCGACCCGGGCGAAAACTATCCGCGATGGCGAACGGCGCCAATACGTCAAACGGCGCAGGAGGACTTGCAATCAATCCGAGTGACGGACCGAAACAAATTGTTTCGTTGGGCGGCAATTCTGCCCTACTTCGGAAACAATCCAGGCTCCATAAGATAATGACAACAGACTTGTAAACGGACCTAAGATATGAAAGCCGCCCTGATCGTCATGACCATCCTCGGTTGCGATGACAATGTCACGCAATGCCACTACATCTCGACCGTGAACGGCACATGGCCGTCGATCGCCCAGTGCGATAGGGAATCCCAAAAGGAGCTGCCGAAGTTCTCCGACAAGAACTATCCGGTCGTCGTGGCCGTTTGCGAAACCTCGGGCACGGACATGGCGGCCGCCGATCCGGAGCAGGCTCCCACGGCCACCCCGGAGATCAACGCGGCGCCGCAGCAAGCGGCAACGGCTCCCGCAAAGCAGGAGGAAAAACCCGGCCTGCCGAAGCGCGCCCTGACATGGCTCGGCGGCGCGGTGCCGGACCGCGAGAAGCTGCAAGCGATCGTCAGTGCTCCGGTACACTACATGGAAGACGGCTATTCCTGGGTGGCGCGTCGGTTCGGCGATTGAGCCTCTGATCAGGCTGCCTGGCGCGAAGCAAGCAGGGCATAGTCCCGGGCGATCTGCCGTTGTTCAGCAAAGCCCAATCGTTCAACGAATTCGGCGACGGAGGCCGACGTCGAGGACGGGTTCCGACGAAGGCGCTCGAGGAGAGCGGCGAGCGGCGCGGCGCCCTCGCCCGCCTGCGCCTGCAAATACAGAACGGCATCAGCGAAGGCTTCGCTGATATCGCGCGCCAGGCCGGCGCTCTGCAAGAGTGCGCGGATCGAATGCACACGCCCACCGAAAAGGATCGAGCGTACACGCTTTTCCGCCAGACCGGAAAGATCGGCCACCGCCAGGGTAAAGAATTCCGTGGCACCGCCGCAGAGTGCCCTCATCAGAAAGGCAGGTGTCAAGCGCCCTGTCTCGCGCAAATGGGCGACCATCTGGGACAAGTCATTCGGCGACGCGGCTGCCGTCATTGCCAAGGCCGCGGCGTCGCACGCCTCTCGCGTGACCCGCTCCACGCGAGCCGAACCGATGACCGCCTGGACGAGTTCGCAAGCCGAGAGCGCCGCACCGATCTTCTCGGCAAGCGCATGCCGCGCGTCGCTCGGCAGGTCGGCGCGACTGAGCAGCCGGTCGCGGACGGCCGCAGCATGCCCGAGGCGATGCGCGATCCTCCTGAGAGAGCCCTGCAGGAGCACCGCGCCGCTATTTTCGAGAAGGACCGAAACCTCCTCCTCGTCGCCGATCTCGGCGATCGCAGCGGCGACGGAACAGGACACGGCGCCCCGCGCCGCGATCAGCGCACGCGTCTCCGCCGTGCCGCGCGCCGCGAGGTCGACGAGATCTACATCGGTAAGCACCGGCGAACGGGCGATTGCCGCGAAAGCGATTTCGGGCTGGTCCTCGGCCAGCGCCCGGACGATCGCTCGCGGCGCCGTCGGGCAATCGGCCATGGCTTCGACCAGCGCCAGACGCACCCGTGGCGAAGGATCGTCCAACAGGAAGGTCATTGCCATCTCGGCGGCATGCCGATCGAGGCCGTTCATCTCGGCCTGGGCATAGGCTCGCCCAAGCGCGCTGGCCGCGCGTGCGCGATCGCCGGTTCTCGCCGTTTCGACCCAGCGAAGAAATGCTTGTATGATCACCTATGCCCCACTAGACACCCGACAGCCCCAATGTCCGAATATTAGCGGTCAAAGGTTTAAGATTGGTTCACCATGTCCGTTAACCGCGCACAAACCATGAAGCCTCTGCTGTATCTTGCGGCGGGCGATCCGCCTCCCACCGAGAAGGTGCTGCAGGCCGTCGGAGCGATCGTTGTCGATGCGACGACGCTTCAAAGCCGGCCAAGCGTGCGGCACGCCGGCAAAGGGCAGTCGGCCTGCCTTTTTCTCGCGCGGATCGAGCTCGCGGACGCCACCGATGTCGAGGGTCTTTCGAGCCTCCTCGCCGATATCGACGGCGTCGTGCTGACGGCGTGCCGGGGACCGGCCGATATCCAGAAGGTCGAAGTGATGCTGAAAGTCGCCGAAGCAGCCGCAGGAATACACGAGGGCCGAACGGCACTGCTTGCGGAATATGCCACGGTTGCCGAAAGCGTGCTCTCACCTCACTCGATGGCAGGCGTTTCCCCGCGCCTATCGGCACTGATATTCGACGCCTCTGCTCTCGCGGAAGCGTGCGGTTGCCGGCGCGTAACCGGGACTGGCGATGTGCCGGCTGTCGTCCGGGCCGGGCGCGCCGCGGTGGTGCTCCGGGCTTGGGAAGCCGGCATCGCGGCCTACGACATGCTGCCCGCCGATGCCGTCGACGAGGCGGCGGTGCAACGGCTAGAGACAAACAGCCTGGAAAACGGCTTCTCGGCCGTGGCTGCCCGCTCATCGCTGCAGATCGATCTTCTCGCCGAGGCGCGGGCGCAGCCGGAAACCTAGAGCCTTTCCTGGTTAAATTGAACCATTCTGTTGGCTTAAGCGGAGTGGAATGTTTGCTCGGCTGGCGCGCGGCGTAGCCAACGCATACGGCCAAGCCAGCCGAGCAAACAGGCCGCCCGCTTCAGCCAACCCGAAGGGCCGGGCATCTTTCCGCCAGGATCAGAGGCGATCGCCTCGGCCGTACCTTCGGGTACGACCTTCGACAATCGCCTCTGCCCTGACGAAAACCTGCTCGGCAGAATGCTTCAATTTAACCAGGAAAGGCTCTAGCGGACCGGACGCGTCATCTGGAAGACATCGCCGCCATCGCAGTAATCCATATAGCCGAGGCGCGCGAGCGGCCTCACCGCCGTCACGTCGAAACGTCCGTCGCGGATCGCCTCGTCGCGGATATGGATGCCGACGACCGCGCCGATGACGACATAGCTGTCCGACGCCGTGCCATCGAGGCCCTTCGGCTGGAACATCTCCGTCATCCGGCATTCGAGCGCGGCGAAGGCCTCGCCGACGAAAGGCGCCTTGACGAGCGTCCCCTCGACCGGCGTCAATCCGGCGATCTCGAACTCGCTGTCGCCATGCGGCGCCGCCATCGAGGTCATGTTGACCGCCTCGCTCAGGTTGCGGCTGGCGAAGCTCGCGGTGAATTCACCTGTCGCTTCGATATTGCGCACCGAATCCTTGTAGCCGCTCGATGAAAACATCACGAGCTTCGGCCGGTCGCTGATCGCATTGAAGAAGGAATAGGGCGCGAGGTTCAACGCGCCGTCCGTGGCACGCGTGCCAATCCAGCCGATCGGCCGCGGCGACACGATCGCCTTGAAGGGGTCGTGCGGCAAGCCGTGCTGATTGGAAGCGGTTTCGTAGAACATCAGGCGTCTTTCCCGACCCAGGTGACGATCTCGGCCAGTTCCGGCCGCGGCCGCTCGGTCGGCGGCACCATTGCCGTGCCGATGTGGATGAACCCGGCGATCCTTTCGCCCGGCGCCACGCCCAGCAGCGGATAGGCTCTCTCGTCGAAGGCATACCATTCGGTCAGCCAGTTGGAAGCATAGCCGAGCGCGTTTGCTGCCATCAACAGGTTGAGGCACACGGCGCCGGCCGACATCATCTGCTCCCATTCGGGAATCTTGAAATGCGGCGCGGCCTTGCTGACGACGGCGACGACGACCGGGGCGCGCGTCAGCCGCGTCTCCTCGACCTTGATCAGTTCCTCCGAGAGATCCGGCCTGGCGGCAAGCGCCATCCTCTTCAACTCGGCGCTGATCCTCGCCCTCTCCTCGCCGCGATAGACGATGAAGCGCCAGGGAGCGAGTTTGCCATGGTCCGGCACGCGGGAGGCGAGCCTCAGCATCTCCTCCACCTCGGCCCTGCCCGGCCCGGGCGACCCCATCTGGAAGGCTGGAATAGACCTGCGGGAAGCGAGATAGTCGACGAGCTTAATTTCGGTTTTCATATCGAGCGAATTCCACTAACTTGCCGCCGGATCGACAGCCACGAAAATGCCATACCGGCGTCTCAAGTGGAGTCATCAAGTCAGGAAGTCAACTGTCCTCATGCGCATCCGCCCTCGTATTCTGCTGAGAACCGCCTTGGCGATCATCCTCGCCGGTTCCGGTGCGGAGCGGGCACTTGCCGAAGACGCGACCGACGCCTTCAAGAGCTTTCCGTCGATCTCCGGCAGCCGGAAGATGCCAAAGCTTACGAGTTTCAATCCGCTCGTCAGCGACCCCACGCAGAACGGCGAACTGAAGGACGTGAAGCTCGAGGCCCTGCTGACGGCGGACGGTCAGCCGGTCGAGTCGGGCCTGACCTGGCGGGTCTTCAGTCCCATTCCCGGCGGCGACGGAAAACTCCCGCTGCTGGCCACCTCGGAAGGCGGTTCCACGGCCTTCAATCTCGTGCCCGGCGAATATTTCGTCAACGTCGCCTTCGGTCGCGCCGCGGCCACCCGCAAAATTCGCGTGCCGGAGCAAGGCGCCTTGGACAAACAGATCCTTGTGCTCGATGCCGGCGGCGTCATGCTGAATGCCGTCTCCGGCAGCGACGTGCGTATTCCACCGACCGAGCTCAGCTTTTCGATCTTCTCCTCCGATGAGAAGGAAGACGGCGAGCGCGCCCTGATCGTCGCCGACGTGAAGCCCAGCACGGTGGTCCGGCTCGGCGCCGGCACCTATCATGTCGTCTCCGACTATGGCTCGGTCAATGCGGTGATCCGCGCCGATATTCAGGTGGAGGCCGGCAAGCTGACCGAAGCAACCATCCAGCATCGCGCCGCGAAGCTCACACTGAAGCTCGTCTCGGAAGCGGGCGGCGAGGCGATCGCCGATACCGCCTGGTCGATCCTGACGTCGTCGGGCGACGTCGTGAGCGAAAGCGTCGGCGCCTTCCCAACGCTGGTGCTTGCGGAAGGCAGTTACACGGCCGTGGCGCGCAACAAGGACAAGATCTATCAGCGCGACTTCGCCGTGAAGGCCGGCGTCAATACCGATGTGGAAGTCCTGCTGAACGGCAATGCCGCGCCCAACGAGACCGCGAACGCCAGCGCCCAGGATTGACGACATCTGCAGCCTGGCTTGACCGCAACGAGCTCACTCGGCGTCAATGCATTCCCGTTGCGGGAAGGTAGGGGTGAGTTCGAATCCGTCCCGTTGCCGGCACCAATTTAAGCGCAGCAGGTTCAAGCCGCCGACGCCTCATGAAGCAATCTGATAGAAATGTCGCGAGCCGACATGGGCTTGCCGACCAGGTAGCCTTGCAATTGGTCGCAGCCGGTCTCCCGAAGTATCGCCGCCTGACGAGCGTTCTCGATCCCCTCGGCCGTGACGGGGATATCGAGGGCCGTCGCCAAGGAGATCGTCGCGCGAAGCACCTCTATGCCGTTGACGGCATTCTCCACACCGGACACAAGCGAGCGGTCGATCTTCATGCGATCGAAGCCGAACTGCCGCAAGGCACCGATACTCGCATAACCGCAACCGAAGTCGTCGAGAGCGAACTTGATGCCGAAGCACTTCAGATGATCGATCGACCGGCGCGCCTGATCGGGGCTCGTCATCAGCACGCCCTCGGTTATTTCCAGCGTCAGGCGGCCCGGATCGAAATCGAATTCCTTGAGGACGGCAATCACCTGGGCGGCGAAGTCGGGATTGCACAGCTGGATCGGCGAGACGTTGACCGAAAGTGCCAAGCCCGGCCAATTTTTCGTATGGCGAATGGCTGTCCGCAGCATGTGCACGCCGAGGACGTCGATGAGGCCGGACTTTTCGGCAAGCGGAATGAATATTTCGGGGCTGATGTTTCCGGCCGGGCTCGGCCAACGGGCCAGTGCTTCCACACCGACGATCTCTCCCGTGGCCGCTGAGACGAGCGGCTGAAAGGCCGGCTCGATGGCTCCACTGGTTATGGCGCGCCTCAAATCTCCTTCGAGTTCCGCAATACGCTGGCGTTCCCGATCCAGTTCCAGGTCATATTGAACCGCCTGCCCCTTGCCATTTTCCTTGGCGCGATAGAGAGCCATATCGGCTCGGCGGAGCAGTTCCAACGATGCCAGACTATCCGCACGGACGGCGGCGCCGATACTCGCACCGACTTCGATCGTGCGGTCGTCTATCTTGAAAGGTTCGACCAGAAGCGCAAGTATTGCGCGCTCGATTTCGCCATGCGGCGCCGTTCCGACCTGCACCAAGGCGAATTCGTCGCCACCCAGTCTCGCCGCCGCGACGATCTCCGGATGGCAGGCCGGCAGCGCCTTCGCGACGAGGCGGATCAGGGCATCGCCCACCGCATGGCCCCAGGCGTCATTGACGGCCTTGAAGCCATCGAGATCGACCAGATACAGCGACAGCATCGAAGAAGCCGTGGGCTCCGATCGTTCCAGGAAGTCCAGAAGTCCGTGCCTGTTCAGCAATCCGCTCAGGCTGTCGTGATTCGCTTGAAACCGAGCTGTTTCCGCCAGGCGATGGAGGCGCCGCGCTTCGGATCCGCCGGCAAAGAGGACGCCCCCCAGAAACACGACGAGAATAGCGGCGGCAGAGGCCACATAGGGATAGACTTTGTTGAAGACAACGCTTCCCGGGGCCGTGCTGGGCCAGGCGAGATAGGCTATCGCCGTACCGTCGATGCTCCTGACGGCAGTGTTCAGAAGGCCCGATGGCGGTCCAGCCTGGAGGCGCAGCCCGTCAAGCCCGTGTTCGTTGGACAGCGCGGCGATAACGTCGGGGGTCAGCAGCTTATAGAAGGTCAGGACACTGAGCTTCGGAAGTTCGGCACCGGACCGATATGGTTGAACTGCCTGAGATCCGACCAGCGCGACGCCATCGTCGGTCTCGAAAAAGTTGAGCAAAGGCGATTGGCCGGCAGTTTCGGCGGCCCGGATTTGACGCGCGAATGCTTCGCCGAAATAGCCGCGCGGCTCGAAGGGCTTACCCTTCCTGTAGGCCGAAACCACGCTACCGTCCGGGCTGGTGACAATCGCCCCATCATAGAGCGGGTAGTCCTCCGAGGTCGATCCCCAGTTGTCATATGCCCAGTCCTTGGCCTCGGCAGTAATGATTGCCTCGTAGGCTTGGTCCCAGACTGCGTTGTCCCTAACGGTCGTGCTCAGCCGGTCGGTAAAAGCTGCAATGGCCGTCTGTGCAGCGCGACTGGCCCTGGCGTCATCGATCTCGTTTGCCGAGCGGGTCATCTCCGCCACGACGTAGGCCATGAGGCCTGTCAGCAACAAAGCGATTACAAGAAAGCAGATTGTTGCAGCGACGATGACGGACGTCTGGGCGCGCATGCGCCGTTCGGCGAAATTGAGCGACATGATGTGTCTGCGGACGAGGATTGAAGGGCCATGCCTTTCGGACTGCAGGAGACATCATGTCCGCGCAATGCGCTGCGCTTCCTTCTTTAGCGTCCGATCATGTAAGGCCGATTAAGAGCCATGGTTAACGGCGGGATGAACGCAGGAACGCTTGTGGAAACCCGGGCCGGCCTTTTCGAGTTCCGACATGTTGGCGCACGTCCGTCCAGGCGTGCGCAAACTGTTTCAAGAGCCAGAGCCGGGCTCAGGCCGCCCGCGCGCTGCGTTCCATCTTGCGCTTGAGGTCAGGTGCCATCGCTTCGCTCGAAAGGGCGGCGACCGCCTCCTCGAGCGACATCGCCGTCTGCGCCTGGGAGCCGAGGCGCCGGATGTTGACCGAGCGCTCTTCCGCCTCGCGCTTGCCGCAGACGACGATTACCGGGACCTTCGTTACCGAATGCTCGCGGATCTTGTAGTTGATCTTCTCGTTGCGGAAGTCGGTCTCGACGGTAAGCCCGGCCTCGCGCAGCCGCGCCGCGACCTCGCGGCCGTAATCGTCCGCGTCCGAAGTGATCGTTGCGACCACCACCTGCAGCGGCGAGATCCAGAGCGGCATATGGCCGGCGTAGTTTTCGAGCAGGATACCGAGGAACCGCTCCATCGAACCACAAATGGCGCGGTGGATCATAACCGGCTGGCGCTTCTCCGAATCCTTGTCGATGTAGAAGGCCCCGAACCGTTCCGGCAGATTGAAATCGACCTGGGTCGTTCCGCACTGCCATTCGCGGCCGATCGCATCCTTCAGCGTGTATTCGAACTTGGGCCCGTAGAAGGCGCCCTCGCCCGGCAGGATGCCAGTCTTGATGCGGCCTTCGGATTGGGCCTCGATGGTGTTCAACACGTCCGTCATCACCGCTTCGGCGCGATCCCAGAGCGCGTCGGAGCCGACGCGCTTGTCGGGCCGCGTCGAAAGCTTGACGACGATCTCCTTGAAGCCGAAGTCCTCATAGACGGAGAGGATCAGATCGTTGATCTTCAGGCATTCGGCCGCCATCTGCTCGTCGGTGCAGAAGATGTGCGCGTCATCCTGCGTGAAGCCCCGCACGCGCATCAGGCCGTGCAGCGCGCCGGACGGTTCGTAACGATGCACCGCTCCGAATTCGGCCATCCGCACAGGCAGTTCGCGGTAAGACTTCAGACCGTGCTTGAAGATCTGGATGTGCCCTGGGCAGTTCATCGGCTTGAGCGCGAAGACCCGATCGTCATCCGTTTCGTCGCCGGCAACCGTCACCTTGAACATGTTGTCGCGATACCAGCCCCAGTGACCGGAGGTTTCCCAGAGCGACTTGTCGAGGACCTGGGGCGCGTTGACCTCCTGGTAGTCGACTTCAAGCCTGCGGCGCATATAGGCGACGAGGCTCTGGAACACGCGCCAGCCCTTGCCGTGCCAGAAGACGACGCCAGGACCTTCCTCCTGGAAATGGAAGAGATCCATCTCGCGCCCAAGACGGCGATGGTCGCGCTTCTCGGCTTCGGCGAGCACGTGCAGATATTGGTCGAGCTCTTCCTGCGTATGCCACGCAGTACCGTAGATGCGGGTCAGCATCGGATTGTTGCTGTCGCCGCGCCAATAGGCGCCGGCCACCTTCATCAGCTTGAAGGCCGTACCGATCTGGCCGGTGGACGCCATATGCGGGCCGCGGCAGAGGTCGAACCAGTCGCCCTGGTAGTAGATCTTCAGGTCCTGCCCTTCGGGAATCGCGTCGACGAGCTCGACCTTGTAGCTCTCACCCTTCGCAGCAAAGACCTCCTTCGCCTTGTCGCGCGACCAAACCTCCTTGGAGAAAGGGTTGTTGCGCGCGATGATCTCCTTCATCTTCTTCTCGATGACCGGCAGGTCGTCGGGCGTGAAGGGCTCGTTCTTGGCGAAGTCGTAGTAGAAACCGTTGTCGATGACGGGACCGATGGTCACCTGCGTTCCCGGCCACAATTCCTGCACGGCTTCGGCCATCACGTGGGCCGCATCGTGGCGGATGAGCTCCAGCGCGCGCTTGTCTTCACGCGTGACGATCTCGATCTTGCCGTCAGCTATCGGATCGGAAAGGTCACGAAGCTCGCCGTCGAGTGCGATCGCGACAGCCTTCTTGGCCAGCGACTTCGAGATCGACTCGGCCACATCGCGGCCGGTCGTGCCGGCGGCGAACTCGCGGACGGAGCCATCGGGGAATGTAAGGGAAACGGAATGCGACATCATGATCTCCTATCCAGTCCCGCCAACGAATGCGGGTGGTATGGTTTTCCGGACGGGCCGGTGAATTGACGCGGGCCTGATAAAGGTTTTTGACTGGCGAGTAAAGGCGCGGCAGCCTCTCAACTGTCAAGCATGGCGCGCAAACCCCTGACCGTGTTCCAGTTGCGCCACGTCCCGATGCCCAGCCGTTTCGGGGTTGCGGCGCCGAGCAGTTTCGACTCGCTCGCCTTGCCGCCGAAATCGACCCAGAGATCACCGCCGACGATCTCGAGGCGTTCGCCTCTCGTGCAATAGCTGCGGAGTCCATCGGCCACATCCGGCCGAAGCGGCGAACGCATCACGCGAATGTGGACGCGAGCCGGATCCTCCTCGCTTGCAGCGACGAATGGATTGTCGGCGGCGAGCTTCAGCCAGTCATCGGCCCTCCGCACGATGATGTCCACATGCCGGCCGAATGTCTCCAGGAATGCCCTCTCAAGGGCCGATTCGACATCTGCGAGCGGCTGTTCACGTGCCTCGAAGATGAGATTGCCGGTGGCGACAAGCGTGCGTGGAGAGCGATAGCCGAGCCGCTCCGCCATCTGGCGAAGATCCGCCATCACGACGCGCCGCCCCTCGCCCAGTATGATGCTATAGAGCAGCGCCACGTAGCTTGTCATTCGCGCCTCGAAATCACGCCCGCCAGAAATCCACGGCGCCCTGCGGAAGTTGCACAAGTACGCGGTCCAACTTCGCTTCGTCAATGTTTCGCCGGAGGGCCGCCGCGACGTCCGCGATGGCCGAATCCGGCGACACATTGTGGTTGACGCGAAACGCCTGGACCTCGCGCGTCATCGCGACACGGCCGGAAAAAGGCACCGTCGGCTCCTCAAGATCCCAATCGGCGACGAAGATCGCCCGCAGCACCGGCGGCAGTGCGTTGGCGAAAATCAGCGCTTCGGAAATCTCGAGCCGGCGTCGAAAGGTCTGCAGCACCGCCTGCACCATCGTATAGGCCTGATTGGTCGTCTGCAGGCCGGCCGTGTCGCGCGCATCGAGGATGAAGCGGTCAAAATCGACGGACGCCTGCCGATATTCCATGGGGATCGTCATGATGCTCACGCGTCCTCTGACGAACGCCGCCAAAGCCGCCATGGTGCATACCATCGCTGCCGCAGCGCAAGCCTATCCGGCACCGGATCGAATCCATGACTCCCGCCGGGACCACAGCGCACGACGCGGAACAGCGTCAGCCATCCCCCGGTCCAGAGACCGTGCCGGCCTATCGCCTCATAGCCATATTCCGAACAGGTCGGAAGATGCCGGCAGGAATTGCCGATGAAACTCGACAGCGTCAGTTGGTAGGCGCGGATGGCCCCCATGCCGAAGAGCCGGCCGGGCGTCTTGCGGAACGGCCCGGACCAATTGCGGCCACTGCCGGCGATGACGCTCTGGCTGCCTCCGGGAACCTGGTCGGATTGCGGCTTTCCGCACATCGTTCACACTGCAGGCGCGAGGCGCTTTGCTTCGATCTGGCCGATCGCATCGACGACAGCGTCGAAGGTCAGCATCGTCGAAGCATGGCGCGCCTTGTAGTCCCGAACAGGCATCAGGAAGCGCATGTCCTCGAAGCGGCCGATGGGCCCCTCGCCGTCCGCCTTCAGCATGGCCAGCATATCCTCGCGTGCCTTGCGGATTTCCGCCGCATGCGCGCCGACGACGTGGCGGGCCATGATCGAGGACGAGGCCTGGCCAAGTGCGCAGGCCTTCACGTCATGGGCAAAGTCGGTCACGACGTCCCCATCCATCTTCAACCAGATCCGCACTTTCGAGCCGCAGAGCTTCGAATGCGCCGCGGCTTCAGCGTCGGCATCGGGGAGCATGCCGATGCGGGGAATGTTGCCGGCGAACTCGAGAATCCTGCTGTTATAAATGTCATCCATCATTTGACGCGATCCGGCTGATTTTTCGCGGTTCTGAGTGATCGGCGCATGATTTTCTCCGGTAGAGGGGAAAAAAGCACGGCGCACTCCGTTGGGCCTCTTTCATCCATGTGGCACCATACTATATGCTATGTCGTGTTGGGGCGACAGTTCCGCAAGAGGATAAGTGTCGCCTGTTGTTTGGGAAACCGTGCCGGACGGTCCAGTGCACTGCTAAGCCAGGGCCCGAAAGCCCCGGAGCCCGCCAACGGAACCCAAGCCTGCAGGGATAGGCGAATGGCCAATGGCGAGTTGTCCGAAAGATAAAACGTCAGCAATCCCGCGTTGCTCAAAAGAGGCCATATGGACGCCATAGTAAAGAATTTCCCTCTGCTCGACGACACCAGCGGTCGGCCGACGCAGAAAGAAGCCGAGGAAGCTGTTCGCGTGCTGCTGCGCTGGGCAGGCGAAGACCCCACCCGAGAGGGTCTCAAGGACACGCCGGCGCGTGTCATCAAATCCTATCGCGAAATTTTCGGCGGCTACGATCTCGTCGCCGAGGACGTGCTCGGCCGGACCTTCGAGGAAGTCTCCGGCTACGACGACATCGTGCTCGAGAAGGACGTTCCGTTCTATTCGCATTGCGAACACCACATGGTGCCGATCATCGGCAAGGCACATGTCGCCTATCTGCCGAACGGCCGCGTCCTGGGCCTCTCCAAGATCGCCCGCGTCGTCGACATTTACGCGCGCCGCCTGCAGACGCAGGAAGCAATGACGGCACAGATCGCCAGGGCCATCGACGAGACGCTTGCTCCGCGCGGCGTCGCCGTGATGATCGAGGCCGAGCACCTGTGCATGGCGATGCGCGGCATCAAGAAGCACGGCTCGACTACGCTGACGACCACCTTTACCGGTGCGTTCAAGACCGAGCCGGCCGAGCAGGCCCGTTTCATGACCCTGTTGAGGGGCTTCAAGTAAGCACCGCCGCTGCATGTTCCTCAAATCGTGACAGATTGGGGATAAGAATATGCGGCACTCAAAGTATTACAGCCAAAGTCCTATAGCGTGCGCCTGAGTGGGCGCACGGCGCTGTAGCGGAGCTTTCGCGATGACGCTGACTTTTCCCGCCCCCTCAAAAGACAAGGCCGAACTGGAAACGGGCCCGGCCTTTACCCCCCGCTTCGACGAGAAGGGATTGGTCACGGCCGTCGTGACAGACGCCCGCGATGGCGAATTGCTGATGGTCGCGCATATGAATGCCGAGGCATTGGCACTGACGATCGAGACCGGCATCGCACACTATTACAGCCGCTCGCGCAACAGCCTGTGGAAGAAGGGCGAAAGCTCCGGCAACACGCAGGCCGTCCAGGAAATCAGGACCGATTGCGACCAGGACGCCATCTGGCTGAAGGTTACCGTGGCCGGCCATGACGCCACCTGCCACACGGGACGCCGTTCCTGCTTCTACCGGACCGTTGGGGTCGAGAACGGTAAGGCGCGAGTGACAATCACGGACGAGCACAGGCATTTCGATCCGGCACAGATCTACGCTGAAAAAAAAGGCTAGCCCAAACCGACTGGATTTTCATGGGGCATCCCCGTGTTATATTCATTCTTTAGAAACTAAACGGGCGCTTAATCATTGATTGTGAAGTCGGCTCCTGCGGTAACTGCAGCGTGCCGAGATGTGTTGCAAATTGTATCCAATGTTTACTGGGCCAGCCGCATTGGCGACAGGTTCGGTGCTAATCTCAATCCTGGTGCCAGTCTTTCAGCTATGAATGTACAAGGCCGGCACCACCGCCGGCTTGACAGGTTCTCCTACAAGACGCGCGAGTAATCGGTTCGGCGGTGTTGGAGGTGCCGGATGCTAAACTGGACGTTTACGCGCAACAACCAGATCGCCGACCTGTCCGGCCCCAATGGCACATCGCTGACAACCACTCCCCCAGAGCCAGTCTCGCTCCCTGCGAAACCGAAGATCGCCATAGCACTCGGCGGCGGCGCGGCGCGCGGCTGGGCGCATATCGGCGTTTTGAGAGCGCTCGATGAAGAGGGCATCGAGGTCGGCATGATCGCGGGCACATCGATCGGTGCGCTCGTCGGCGGCTGCTATCTCGCCGGCAAGCTCGACGAGTTGGAGGCCTTCGCCCGTTCCCTCACCGTCCGCCGCATTGCCAGCCTGCTCGATTTCGCGATCGGCGGCGGCGGCCTTTTCGGCGGCCTGCGGCTCACCAAGCGCATGCAGGAGCATCTGGAGAATTTCAACATCGAGGACCTCGACCGCCCCTTCATCGCGGTCGCCACGGAAGTTCACAGCGGCCACGAAGTCTGGCTGGAAAAAGGCTCGCTGATCACTTCCATTCGTGCCTCATACGCGCTGCCGGGCATTTTCGAGCCGATCCAGGCGAATGGACGCATGCTCATGGACGGCGCGCTCGTCAATCCCGTCCCCGTCTCTGTTTGCCGAGCCCACGAGCAGCAGCTCGTCGTTGCCGTCAACCTCAACTACGACCTCTATGGCCGCTCCGCGGTCGTCAAGCACAATGCCGGCATGGAGGCCCCCGATGCTCCCGTCAAGACTGGCGGCGCCTATTCGGCCCGACTCGGCATGACGAGCGTCATGGTGCAGGCCTTCAACATCATCCAGGACCGTATTTCGCGCGCTCGTCTGGCTGGCGATCCGCCGGATCTCGCACTACATCCCAGGCTCAACGACATCGGCCTATCCGAGTTTCACCGGGCCGGCGAAGCGATCGAGCGCGGCTATCTGGAGGCAAAGGGCAAGCTCGCCGAGATCAGGCGAATGCAGGAAGCGCTTACCCGCTAGAGCGGGATGAGGAAAAGTGTGTGCGGTTTTCCGCCCGCATCCCGCTCTAACCTATTAGAAGCGATCACGTTCATGATTTTAGGTCGATCCGACCTAAAATCATCGTGATCTAGCGCATGTCGCCCAAAAGTGCGTATCGGTTTGGCTTGATCCCAGCGACGGAATTTCGAGCGGCTCGGCTCGTGCGATAGAGGGCGGCGTTGCACCGCCCTCGCCTTTCACCCGGCAATATAGGCCTTGATTTCCTCGGTCTCCCGTTCGATCGCGCGAATGTGGTATTTGACCACGTCGCCGATCGATACAATGCCGGCGAGGCGCCCCTCCCGCTCGACGGGCAGGTGGCGCGCGCGCAACTTGCTCATCATCTCCATCAGGGTTTGAACGGACATTTCCTCGCGGCAGCAATAGACGTTCTGCCACATCACGGACGATACAGGCTTGTCGAGACAGGCAGCGCCATGTTTGGCGATCGCGGCGACGACATCTCGCTCCGTCATGATTCCGACGATGGTATCATCCGTATCGAGGACAACGACGGCACCAATATGATTGTCATGTAAAAAGGTCGCCACCTGCTGCACCGTCACTTGCGGGGTGACAGTTACAACGTTGTAGCCTTTTTCATTGAGGATCGCTTTCACTGACATACGCACATCTCCCGTTTCGACAATTCCGGGGCTCGCGGGAAGAGGTTCTGGCCGTACCGTTGCTGCGCCCGCGTCCAGCCGTTGGGTCGCGTGCACATGGTCGGCCGCCGGAACCTGCACCCGATATGCGCTCATGCCTCTCCACACGAAACCGCATCGATACCCGGCCTTTCAGCGGCCGCTGCACGTCAGACGTACGGCGACCGTGGGGAATGGTGCGTCAGTACTCCAATGAAATCAAGCCTTGGCGCGGCGCCTTCCGTCTCTTCGAGAGATACGACCATCACAATGGTTCTCTTGTTGAAACAATCCATCCTCGCCTACTGCATGTCTCCTTAAATCGACCTTGAGTTAAGGACAAAGACATGGAGCAATTCAAAGTGCTACAGCGACCTTTGCGCGCCTAATAAGGCGCGCGGCGCTGTAGCGGTGGGCGGAAGGTCGGGGCGATCCGCCTCAGTCGCGCGGATCGAACCACCCGAACAGGAGGAAACCGAAGAGGAAACCGCCGATATGCGCCTCCCAGGCGACACTACCGGCACCACCCATCGAGAAGAGGCCGAGTCCGATGAGGAAATTGGTCAGGAACCAAATCCCCGTGAAGACCAGCACGGAGCGGTTTGTCAGCGTCTCCGCAAGCGAGAGCCGCCGGTTGAGATGGGCGAACTGACGGCTGATGCGGCCGCTCGGCGAAAAGACGAAGCGCGCCGCGGCACCCATGAAGCCGGAGACGACACCGGAGGCGCCGACGACCACCGCCATCTCCCCCCAGTGGAAAACGACATGCAATGCGACCGCCGCTGCCGCCGATAGACACCAGAAGACGGCGAGCCGCGCAACGCCGATCCGCCGCACGACCGGTGCTCCAAACGCGACCATCCAGAAGATGTTGAAGATCAGATGCTCCCAACTGCCGTGCAGGAAGGAATAGGTCACGGGAGTCCAGAGCCAGACGAGACCCTGCTCGCCAAGCGGGATCGTGTAGCGCGCCGGCAGGAAAGCAAAGTTGAGGATCACTTCCTGATCCAGGGTCTCCGGCAGTAGGTAGGTCCTGATCGCGTGGATCGCGATCAGGAACAGCAGGACGAAGGTCAGGCCTTGCGGAAGATTGAAGGCGGGTTCCCGGCTGCGGGTGACCGTGCTTTCGCCATCGACCGGCGTGACCGGCTGATCCTGTTCCATCACTCTCTTCCTGCTCACGCGCCGTTGGCGGTCGTGTCTCTGCCGCCTCGACCGATGCAGGCGACGCCGCGCAAAGGGATAAGCAAACAAAAAAAGGCCGTCCAGCAAAAACTGAACGGCCGTCGAGCCCAAATCCGGTGCTCCAGTCGATGTGCCGAAGGCAACCCTTCGTGAAGTGATAGCGACGGAATGCCAGCCGGCAGCCTCGCGAGCAAGCGAAACCGATCATTAACCTTAATTTCGGCGTGGCACGGAATTCGCTCCGTCTTTTCCAGGATCGAGCGAAAAGCGCCGCCTGTATCACTCCGGCACAGCCGGCCACTTAACAGCGAAGTGAATCGCCCTGATGCACAGCAGAACGACAATGGAACTGTTCCAATACTGGAACGCAGTTCGAGGCGAACGCGACCTTCCCCGCCGGGATGAAATCGACCCGGCGCATATCCGTGCGCTGCTGCCGGATTTGTTCATTCTTCAAAGGAGGGCAAGCGGCGACATTTGCTTCCGCCTTGCAGGCACGCGACTCTGTGCCCTGTTCGGCCGTGAATTGCGCGAGCAGCACTTCTCCGCCCTCTGGTCAGGCTCGGAAGGGGACGGGATCACCCGGACTGCAGACCAGGTGATGAGGCAATGCACGCCCATGCTGCTCTATGGCCGCGGCGCCACGGAGGCCGGTGACGAGCTCGACCTCGAACTGCTGCTTGCACCGCTCGCATCGTCCGACGGCACGAACGACCGGGTGCTCGGCGCCCTCTCCGCCCTGGCCCGCCCGGCATGGCTGCACATGACGCCGCTCACTCATATGGTCGCAACCGGGCTCAGCGTTCCCGATATTGCCCGTAACTTGCCGATCGAGCGGCCCTATGGGAATGCCGCCAGCGTTGCAGGGTCGGGCGGTCGCAACAATCGCAAGCTGTTCCATCTACGCATTCTCGATGGTGGCAAAGGTGGCTGAAAAGCGGATTTATCCAGACTTCCGGCGAACCTTCTATTAACCGGCGACACCTATACTTCCGCGTGCAAGCATACGTCGATCGCAGAGTGACCATGTTCTCGTTTCAGCACGCCCAAAACAGCGGCCCGAGGCCACACCAGGAGAACGCCTTTCAGCGCGTCTCGGTTAATCTCTCGGGACGGCTGATGCTTGCCAATCGCGACGAATATGAATGCACCGCCGTCGACATGTCGCCGGGCGACGTCCTTTTCTCGACGGCCGCCCGCCCGCGCGCCGGCGAGCGCATCATCGCCTATATCGATCATGTCGGTCGCCTCGAAGGTACCGTCTCGAGGCTCGCCGAGGATGCCTTCGTCATTCAACTGAACGCCACCGACCGCAAACGCGAGAAGCTTGCGGCGCAGCTCACCTGGATCGCCAACAAGCACGAACTGGGGTTGCCGGAAGATCGGCGCCATGACCGACTGGCGCCACGCAAGACGGTCACCGAGCTCACCGTCGACACCGGCGAGAAATATATCTGCCGCATCATCGACCTTTCGCTCTCGGGTGCGGCGGTCGATATCGACGTTCGCCCGGCGATCGGCACGGCCGTCAGGCTCGGCAACGGCATGAAGGGCAGGATCGTCCGCCATTTCCAAGAGGGCGTCGCGATCGAGTTTTCCGGCATCCAGGCGCGCGAGGCGCTGACCGAATTCCTCTAAAGCAGAACGATACGCCAACCGTTGAAGCAACTCTGTCCGGGTGCAGCGGCGGTATCGTTCTTCTGCCGACGACTTATCGCCAAGCCATTTCGTGGCAGCGGCCTTGAGGACGTGGACGGTACCTTCAGATTCACCATCGCCACGATCGTTGCGGCTTGAAGCCGCTTCCCGCTTATTTTGAGCCTCGTCTTTCTCGACCGGCGCTTTCGCGCGCCGTCATTGTGAGTTGCACGCGGAAATCGCCCTGTCGTGCTTGGCATCGCTTCACATTGCGTCGACGCACCCGTGCTTGGAGCGGAAATATTCTTTGGTAAATCAACGGTTACGACAAGATCGCCGCTGATTAACTTTATCTCCACCATCTAAACCAGTTCCCGCGTAGGCCGCTGCGGTGGCGCCGCTGCGCCGCACCGCCTGACCGAGGCAGCGGACACGAAAAGCTTCGCGTTTTCAATGCCATACCCGCAGGCTCCGTTCACAGCCGATTTCAATCTCTAAAATTTGAATCGAATTTTATTCTTATTCGTCTTAAATTCTATTCTAGTTTTATTCTTATGCTATTCTCATTTGTACTTGTTTTTACCTCGCATCTTCGCCGGCGATAAAAATCTCTGTGCCATTGTCGAACCATAACGGGGAGACAAACATGCACAAGACAATCGCCAAGACGGCCGCCGCTGTCGCTCTGATCACGGGTCTTCTGGCAGGCCCTGCCCTCGCCCTTCCCGCGAACATGACCGTGGGCGGCTCGACAAACCCACCGGTCGGCCATTACGAATTCTGCAAAAGCCATTCGTCCGAATGTTCGCTGACAAGTCCGGATCGCGGCCCGGCCGTGCTGACACGCGACGGATGGAAGAAAATTCTCGAGGTCAACTACGAGGTCAACCAGACCATCACGCCGATGACCGACATGGAAATCCACGGCGTGGAAGAAAAGTGGTCCTATCCGGACGTCGTCGGTGATTGCGAGGACTATGTTCTCCTGAAGCGCCGCAAGTTGATCGAGAGCGGCTTCTCCGCCACCGATCTCCTGATCACCGTCGTGCTGCAGCCGAACGGCGACGGCCATGCCGTGCTGACGGTGCGCACCGATCGCGGCGATTTCATCCTCGACAATATGCGCAGCAAGGTTTTGCTGTGGTCGGAGACCGAATACACCTTCCTGAAGCGTCAATCGTCGGAAAATGCCGGACGGTGGGTGAAACTGCAGGATGGCCGCGCCGTTGCCGTCGGTACGGTCCGCACCGAGTAAGGCGATCGCAGATCCGCGATGGCCCTTTAGTCTTCGGGCTTCGGTCAGTCTATCCCCGTTAAGATCGAGCCCTTGGGCCGGTTCCGTTTGTCCCCGGAGCCGGCCCCTACTTCATGGTGGCGGGCGCGGCATGGGCTTCATCGAAAATTAACCATGCTGAGCGAGCGTCAGGGAACGTCCTCCGCCGGAATCGTTCCCCTGTGCTGTGCGGATGAACATGTCATCCTCAGTCTGCCACGCCATCGCCACGGACGGCGCCTTTCGTGAACAAGCCCCTCATTCCCGAACCGGATCTTGCCCCCCTTCTTTCGCCACGCTTCACCTACAAGCTCACTGCGATCCTGGGGCTTTTGGCGATCCTGGTGATGGCCGTCTCCCTGTCCAGTCAGTGGCTCGGCGAGAACCTGGCGCGCGCCGGGCACACATCCAGCCGCGAGAGCTTCGACATCTTCATCGGCCAGGATCACCTGCGCCTGCCGGCCAACGTCATTCGCTTCGAGAGCCAGCGCGCCACGGGTATCGTCGAGCGCGTCGATCTCTACCTCACCTGGCCGGCACTCGGCGGCTATAGCGACGAGACCCGCCATGTGTTCAACGATGTCGATCAACCGGAAAAGCTGATCTTCGTCCAAATCGCGCAAAGCACCATGTCGCGCGACATGTCGGGGAGGCTCGAGCCGATCTATCGCCACGTCCTGGAACCCAACGCGCAACCCGCTCCGGCGGGGCTGACCAGATACGACGCCAAGCGGAGTTCCAGCTATGCCGGTGAGGTCTTCTTCACCGCGCCTCGGTCTGAAGGTCCGCCTTTCGTCCTGCGCTGCCTGCTGCCCGAAAGCCCTGCGACGTCGACAAGCGCCGATTGTCAGCGAGACTTTCATGCCGGCAAGGATCTCAGCATCCTCTACCGCTTCTCGGCGAAGTTGCTGCCGGAATGGCAGGCAATCGATGCCTCGATGGAAAGATTCGTTCGAGAGCGACTCGTGCCGTGAATTTGTCAAAGAGTCGTGGTGGACGCTGCCTGCTCGCCGATGCGGCCAGCGGGTGCCATACCCGAACAGACAACCTGCCCCGGAAACCAATCATTCATCATAAACCGATTGGTAACGCTATCCCGATACTGTCTCGGGAACGGTCGTATCCGGGACTTTGTCCGGACGACACCCACGACATAAGAATGAAGAGCAACGCAGTGTCTCGATCCGTTTTTTTTGATCTCGCGAAACGTCCGCTTGGCGGCATTGCAAAGGCGGTGGGACGCGTTGTCCTTGCCGGCGTCGTCGCCGGCCTGGTCTACTCGGCGCCGGCATTGGCCAATTCGAAATATGCCGGCATCGTCGTCGATGCGAAAACCGGCAAGGTGCTTTACGGCGAGGATGCGGACCAGCTGCGCTATCCGGCCTCGCTCACCAAGATGATGACCCTGTATCTGACCTTCGAGGCGCTCGAGGCCGGCCGGATCAGCAAGTCCACACCGGTTCCCTTCTCCAAGAAGGCGGCAGCGGAGCCCCCTTCGAAGCTCGGCGTCCGGGCTGGCAAGGCGATCACCGTCGAACAGGCAGTTCTTTCGCTCGTCACTCGCTCGGCCAACGACGCGGCGACGGCGCTTGGTGAACTGCTCGGAGGCTCCGAGCAGCGCTTCGCCCGCATGATGACGAACAAGGCGCGCGCCCTCGGCATGACGCGCACGACCTATCGCAACGCCAATGGCCTGCCGAATACCGAGCAGAAGACGACCGCGCGTGATCAGGCCCGATTGGGTCTGGCCCTGCGACAGCATTTCCCGCAATATTACGACTATTTCTCGACGCGCAGCTTCCGGTTCGGCAAGCAGACGATCGGCAACCACAACCGCCTCCTCGGCAACGTGCGCGGCGTCGACGGCATCAAGACCGGCTATACGCGCGCTTCCGGCTTCAACCTGGTGACCTCCGCTCAACTCGACGGCCGCAGCATCGTCGCCGTGGTGATGGGCGGGACGTCCGGCGGTGCCCGCGATGCGCAGATGCGCAAGCTGGTGGCCAAGTACATGCCGGCCGCCTCTCGTCGCGGCAACGGCAACCTGATCGCCGAAGCGCCGGCGACACCGGTCGAGACCGTCACGGAACCGGCCATCGCCGCGACCGAAGCGCAAGCCGTCGCTGCAGCGGCGCCTGCCGCCTCGCCCGCTTCCAACCTGCCGAATACCGGTCCGGTACCGGATTTCCGTTACAGCGGCGAGAGCGTGGCGAACGTCGAGATGGCCTATGCGGCCGCGAAACCCGCCTCGGACAACCCGGTACTCACCGCCAAGGCGGCGCCGAACACGCTCGATGCCCAAAGCGCCAAGCTCGCCCGGCAGGCCAACGTCGCTGCCGACGTGGATACGCAGATCACCAATTCGGTCGCCAAGGCGGAAGCGTCGGCCGGTGCGGAGGCAAAGCAGCAGGCCGACGTACAGCCACAGGGCTGGGTCATCCAGATCGGCGCCACGGCCGACAAGGCACAGGCAATGACGCTCCTCGGCAATGCCAAGGAAAAAGGTGGCAAGGCGCTGCGCAATGCCACGCCGTTTACCGTCGCGTTCGGTGACGGTGCGGCCCAGGTCTATCGTGCGCGCTTCGGCGGATTCGACGATCAGAGCAAGGCCGTCAGCGCCTGCAAGGTCTTGAAGAAGAAGGGATTTGCCTGCTGGGCCAGCCAGCAGTGAACGACACGACAGCTGGCGGCCGGATGCGTTTTTCCGGCCGTCCTCCTCGGAATTTGTACAGCGTAACGAGGTTTGTCATGGCAGTGAACGAGAATATCCCCGGTATCGCCGAGATACGGGGAAAAAAGGGAAAGCCGTCGCGCATCGGGTTGCATCCGCTCCATGAAGCGGCCATGCGCATAGCCGATGCCGGCCTTAACCGCTCCAAAGGCAAGACGCGCGATCTGGTGGCGATGCTGCTGACGCACGGTGCCCGCGCCTGGCGCTCGACGCAGCCGCGTGCAGGGATACATCTGCATGTCACGGCAGCCGGGCGTCGGCATCCATTGCGAGTCCGGCTCGGCTGAAACTCAGGCGCAGCGATTTGATCGCCGCAAACGTTTCCTAAAGTAGACCGAGTTCGGCAAGCTCACGCCGCAATTCGAGTGGCATTTCGCCACCGTCGGAGGACAGCGATGCAAGATCGCGCGGCGCCTCCTTTTCTTCCAGATACCGCCAGCCCTGGAAGGCGCGGCGCGGCTGGAGTTCCGTTTCCACCACTTGCGGCCCGAGGATAAGATTGCACCGGCCGATGCCCTCACCGTCGGTGAAGGTCTCGATGCCGATCAACGGCTGGCGTGCCTGTACATAACCCTTGATCACCCAGTAGAGCGATCCGCCCCCCAGGAGGTCGTCCGTGCGTTTCGGTACCATCCGGGTCGTATGGAAGGAATGCGGCTCCAGCCCGGCCGCGATCGCCGCCAGGGCCTTGCGTGAAACCCATTCGCGCAAGTCTTCGACGGATTCCGCGCCGACGCAGAGCTTTATGAGATGCAAAGCCATGGCAATGCTTGAACACCCGACCACCGGTCACGGTCAAGCGGATTACGCAGCCTCGTCCACAAAAGCCGCTTCGGCTTCAGCACTCGACGACGTTGACGGCAAGTCCGCCGGTTGAGGTTTCCTTGTACTTCTCGTTCATGTCGACGCCGGTCTGTCGCATCGTCTCGATGCAAGCATCGAGCGGCACAAAATGCTTGCCGTCGCCCTTGAGCGCAAGCGACGCGGCGGTAACCGCTTTGACGGCACCGAGCGCATTGCGTTCGATGCAAGGCACCTGAACGAGGCCGGCGACCGGATCGCAGGTCATGCCGAGATGATGTTCCAGCGCGATCTCGGCCGCATTCTCGACCTGCTCGGGCGTGCCGCCCATCACGGCTGCGAGGCCCGCCGCCGCCATCGCGGAGGCCGACCCCACCTCGCCCTGACAGCCGACCTCCGCGCCGGAGATCGAGGCGTTGTGCTTGATGATGCCGCCGACCGCGGCGGCCGTCAGAAGATAGTCGCGAATGCCGTCCTGGTCGGCATCCTCATGGAAATGCAGGTAATAGCGGATCGTCGCCGGCACCACGCCGGCCGCACCATTCGTCGGCGACGTGACCACCCGGCCGCCGGCGGCGTTTTCCTCGTTGACGGCCATCGCATAGACGCTCAGCCAATCGTTGGCGAGCAACGGATTGGTCTTGTTGGAGCGCCACTCCTCCTGCAACTTGTCATGAATTGCGCGAGCCCGCCGGCGCACCTTCAAGCCGCCCGGCATGATCCCGTCCTGGCTGAGGCCGCGATCGATGCAGGCGGTCATCGCCGACCAGATGCGGTCGAGGCCGGCGTCGAGTTCCTCCCTCGACATCGAACATTCCTCGTTCGCCCGTTTCATCTGGGCGATCGTCAGTCCGGAGCGGGCCGCCATGTCGAGCATCTGCTGAGCGGTGGCGAAGGGATAGGGAATTTTGACGCCGGCCGGCTTGTCCTTCGACGCCCGCATCGCTTCGAGCTCCGTGTCGGTGACCACGAAGCCGCCGCCGATCGAATAGTAGATCCGCTTCAGCAGCAGCCGGCCGTCGCGGTCGAAGGCCGAAAAGGACATGCCGTTGGCGTGGCCCGGCAGCGGCACCTTCTTGTCGAAGACGAGATCCGCCTTCGGCTGGAACGAATAGGAGGGATGCCCGGGTGGCGTGACGCGCCCGGTTCGTTCGACCTCGTCGATTATGGCGTCCATCCGGTCCGGATCGACCAGATCGGGCCGCTCGCCCATCAGCCCCAGAATCACCGCCCTGCCCGACCCGTGGCCGATGCCCGTATGGGCCAGGGAACCGTGCAGGCTCACCTTGATAGCGCCAACGGCGGCGTGCGACGGCCGCGGCCACTCGTCCGACAGGATGAGATCGAGGAACCGGTTCGCTGCCGACATGGGCCCCATCGTGTGCGAACTCGAAGGACCGATGCCGATCTTGAAAACGTCGAAGACGGAAAGAAACATGAATTGCCTGCCCCAGCGCCTGACAGAGCACCCCGCCCGAGCGGACCAGAGCCCTGTCTATGGAAAATCGAACCTGCCCCGAATCCTTCGAAGATGGTCCGATCGTCCCTTATATAGGGTGAAACCCTATGCGATCCTATGCCGATCGATCAGGCGACCGACCGACATTCGATTTTGTTCGTGCGACATCGGCGACTCGGTTGCGTCGCTTCGACGGGTCCGCACGTCCCGCAGCGATCTTGCATTTTCGAACGGCCATGCCAAAAGACGTGCATGACAATCGAAGATTACATCGCCCTCTGCATCTTCATCCTGCTGTGGGGCAGCTTCAACTGGGCGACCGATGCCCGGCGCAATTTCAAGCGCGTCAACCTGACCCGTTTGATGAACGAATACAGGGCGCGGTGGATTCGCAACTCCCTCAACCGCGACCTGAAGATGATCGACACCCAGATCATCGCGGGCCTGCAGGCCGGCACCGCCTTCTTTGCCTCGACGACCATTTTCGCGCTCGGCGGCTGCTTTGCACTGCTCGGCGCGACCGAGCAGGTGCAGATGATCTTCAACGATCTGCCGCAGGTATTTCGCGGCGGCCGGGCGGGTTTTGAACTGAAGGTCGGCGGACTTACCTGCCTTTTCGGCTATTCCTTCTTCAAGTTCGGCTGGTCCTATCGGCTGTTCAACTACTGCTCCATCCTGATGGGCGGCATTCCGATGACGGCCGACATGTCGCGTGATCGCCAGGCCGCCGAACGCGCCGCAGAGCGTGCGATCCGAATGAACATCCTTGCCGCCAAGCATTTCAATGCCGGGCTCAGGGCGATCTTCCTGTCGAT
This sequence comes from Sinorhizobium fredii NGR234, assembly GCF_000018545.1. Lineage (NCBI taxonomy): Bacteria > Pseudomonadati > Pseudomonadota > Alphaproteobacteria > Hyphomicrobiales > Rhizobiaceae > Ensifer > Ensifer fredii. The sequence continues at coordinate 1,282,222 of NC_012587.1, read as the reverse complement.
CGGCTATCTCGGCTGGTTCATCAGCCCCTATGTCTTCATCGTGCTGACGGGCCTGGTGATTTTCGTACTGCTGCGCAGGCAATTCTTTTCCGAAGCACGCGACGCGCTGCTTGCAGACGCGCAATAGATCGCGCAACGCTCTCCGGATAGTCGATCATCGCGATGCGACTGCGAAATGCCGAACGCACTCCCCTTCTCCCAACAGGAAGGCGACGCCATGCCTGACACTCCTGCGACGACGATCGACGAAGCACTGGCTCCGCAGCCGAGTATGAGGCGGTCCGGCCGAATTGATCTCCTCGATGCGCTGCGCGGGCTCGCCCTGGTCGCCATGGCGATCTACCATTTCACCTGGGACCTCGAACTCTTCGGCTATGTGGCCGCGGGCACGGCGGGAACGGGCGGCTGGAGGCTCTTCGCCAGGCTGATCGCCAGCAGCTTCCTGTTTCTCGCCGGCTACAGCCTGGTGCTCGGCCATAGTCCGAAGTTCCGGGCGCGCCCATTCCTGTGGCGTTTCGCCAAAATCGCCGGGGCGGCAGCGCTCATCAGCATTGCCACCTGGTTCGCCTTTCCCGACTCCTTCATCTTTTTCGGCATTCTCCATGCAATCGCGGCGGCAAGCCTCGTCGGGCTTGTCTTCCTGCGACTCCCGCCGCTGGTCACCTTCCTGGCCGCCGCTGCGGCGTTCGCCGCGCCGCTCTATCTGCGCTCGGCTTTTTTCGACACGCCGGCATTCTGGTGGGTCGGGCTCTCCGAAACGATCCCGCGCTCGAACGATTACGTGCCGCTGCTGCCATGGCTGGCGCCGTTCCTCCTCGGGCTCGGTGCGGCGAAGCTGTTCCACCCGATGCTCGTCGCCCGGTGGCGACCCGCGCAAGGCGACGAAGGGAATCGCAAGCTGTGGATCAGGCCGCTCGCCTTCGGTGGGCGCCACAGTCTGGCCATATACCTCATACACCAGCCGCTGCTCATCGGGCTTGTTTATGCCTTTTCTCTCGTCGTCCCCGCCCCCGTTCCCGATCCGGCGCAGGCCTATCGCCAGAACTGCGAACGGGCCTGCAACAGCCAGGACCCGGCCATCTCGTGCAGCACCTTTTGCGGTTGCACGCTCGACCGCCTGAAGGCGCAGAACCTGTTCGAGGACCTAAACCAGGGGAAGATCGACTTGAGAACGGATGAACGCATTGCGCGAATCGCCACGCAGTGCACAATGGAAGCACAGTCGGGGGACTAGGACATGAATGCCTATCGTGCCAAGCCGCTGAGTTTTCCGTGGCCTCCGCTGATCTATGGCGCGGCGGCCCTGGCGGCCTTGGTACTTGGCCGCGTTGCTCCCATCCCCGTCGCCCACGGACATGGCTGGGTTCCGTGGCTGGCGGGATGCGCCTTGATCCTCATGGCGGTTTCACTTGATCTCTGGGCCGTCAAGACCCTCCTCGATCGCCATACGGCGGTACTTCCCCACCGTTGCGCAACCTGCCTCGTCACCGGCGGGCCGTTTCGCTTCACCCGCAATCCGATCTATCTCGGCTATACCTTCGTGATGGTCGGCGTGGGGCTGATCACCCTCAATCCCTGGTTCTTCGTCATGGGAATCTTCGCCGTCGCGCTGACGACGATGATCGCCGTCCGCAACGAGGAGCGTCACCTGCTGTCGCGTTTCGGTTTCGAATTCGAACGCTATTGCCGTTACACGACGCGATGGATCTGAGCGGCGCACGAAAAAAGGCGGCGCGCGGCCACCTTTCGACGAAACACAGACAATTTGCGCGTTACGTTACGTCCCGACGCCGATCTCGGCGAGGCGCGTCAGGCAGGCTTCTTCGACATTGTCGAGCTCGGCAAGCGTATCGTCGATGTCCTTGCGCTTCTGCCGCAGATCCTCGCGCTTCTCCTCGACGCGCTTCATGAGAAGCTGCAATTGGCCCATTTCGCCCGGAGGGTCCTTGTAGACCGCAATAATCTCGCGGATTTCGGCGATGGTGAAGCCGATGCGCCGGCCCCGCAGGATTTCCTTGATCAGATGCCGATCGGCTGGCCGAAACAGGCGCGTGCGTCCGCGGCGCTCCGGGTGGATCAGCCCTTCATCCTCGTAGAAGCGCAATGTTCGGGTGGAGATACCGAATTCCCGCGTCAGTTCCGTGATGCTATAGTACTTGTTCACGCCCGCCATTCCATCAAATCACACGCTCACTATCATTGACTTTGACGTAAAAGTCAAACAGCTCATGTGACGTGGAACCACCACGTGGCAATGCCGAGGAAGCTGAAGAAGCCGGTGACATCCGTAATCGCCGTCACGAAGACCGCGGAGGAAACGGCCGGGTCGGCGCCGGACTTATCCAGGAGAAGAGGGATCAGGATGCCGGCGAGCGCCGCCGCCATCATGTTGATCAGCATGGCCGTTGCGATGATGCCGCCAATATCCGGGTCCTGAAACCAGAGGCCTGCCACAAGACCGATGAGGCTGCCGAAGATCATGCCGTTCAGGAGGCCGACGCCAGCCTCGCGGCGGATGATCCGCGATGCATTGTGGATATCGAGGCCGCGCGTCGCGAGCGCCCGCACCGTCACCGTCATTGTCTGGGAGCCGGCATTGCCGCCCATGCCGGCAACGATCGGCATGAGGATAGCAAGCGCGACGATCTGCTGGATCGTCGCATCGAAGAGGCCAATGACGGAGGCGGAGATGCAGGCCGTCATCGAATTGACGAACAGCCAGGGAACGCGCGAGCGGGACGCCTCGGCGACAGAGTCCGACAGTTCCTCGTCGCCGACGCCGCTCAAACGCAGCAGGTCCTCTTCGGCTTCCTCCTGGATGACGTCGACGACGTCGTCGATCGTCAGCACCCCGACCAGGCGCCCGTTGTCGTCGACGACCGCCGCCGACAGGAGGTCGTACTGCTCGAACAGCTGAGCCGCTTCCTCCTGGTCCATTTCGGCCGGGATCGCGTGACTCGTGTCGCGCATGATCGCATCGATCTTCACCGATCGCTTGGCGCGCAGCACGCGGTCCAGATCGACGGTGCCGAGCAGTTTGAAGGTTGGGTCGATCACGAAGATCTGCGTGAAGCTGTCCGGGAGATCGTCGTCCTCGCGCATGTAGTCGATCGTCTGGCCGACGGTCCAGAAGGGCGGCACGGCCACGAACTCGGTCTGCATGCGCCGGCCGGCGGTGCTTTCCGGATAGTCGAGCGAACGGCGCAGGCGGACGCGCTCGGTGAAGGGCAGCTTGGCGAGGATCTCTTCCTGATCCTCCTGATCGAGGTCCTCGAGAATGTAGACCGCATCGTCGGAATCCATCTCGCCGATCGCCTCGGCAATCTGCTCGTTCGGCAAATGCTCGACGATATCGAGGCGGATCGCCTCGTCGACCTCGGTCAAGGCCGCAAGGTCGAACTCCTTTCCGAGCAACAGAACCAGCGCCAGGCGCTGCTCCGGTTGGATCGACTCGAGCAGGTCGCCCAGTTCGGACGAATGGAGTCCGGCAACGTGTTTGCGGAGATAGATCGTATCGCGATCGGCGATCGCGGCACCGACATGCATCAGGAAATCCGAGCGTACCGAGCCGTCGTCGGCATAGATGTCCGAGCCTTCAAAGGCAGCGATTTCTTCGGAACCGCGGTCGTCGTCGCCTGTATCGCTCATGGACCCGCCCTCCAAAAGTATACGCTGCCCGAACTTGCGCTATAACCAGCCCATTGCCCTGCTAGCGCAAAGCTCCGTCAAGGTCCATACATCGGCAACGGGCCCTGGACCTTTTCTCCAAGCTGTTGCAAATGCACATGAAAAAAGTGAAAGGAGTAAGGCTTGCCGGCTCCGCTCGAAAACGACAGGTCGGCATCCACGCATGAGAGACCCGCATGGCCCTTCGACCCATCATCCGGTTCCCCAACCCGGCGCTCGGCATGAGCGCCGAAATGGTCACCCGCTTCGACAGCAGCCTTCGCAGTCTCGTCGATGACCTCACGGATACGATGCGTGCGGCCCCCGGAATCGGCATCACCGCGCCGCATATCGGCGTGCTGCAGCGGGTGACCGTGATCGAGCTGGAGCGCCAGGCAGGTCCGCGGACCTTCGTCAATCCGCAGATGATCTGGTGCTCTGAGGAGACAGAGCGCCACAGCGAGGGCAGCGTGTCGATGCCCGGCATTTCCGAAGAGGTGGAGCGTCCGACCAGCATTCGTGTCCGCTATCAGACGATCTCGGGCGAGACGCTCGAGGAGGAGGCAAGTGGACTGATGGCCGTCTGCCTTCAGCACGAAATCGACCAACTCGACGGCATTTTCTGGATCCGCCGATTGTCGAGGCTGAAGCGTGAGCGGGCGGTGAAACGGTTTGAAAAGCTGAGCTGACGTCTGATCAACGTGCCAAGGTTGCACGACAGCGTCCAGTTCAATAGGGTCGCGGCATTTCCGGAAGCGGTCTCGAATCGGACGCAGAGCTGCCCGCGGCAGTGCCGGAGTAAAGCCGAAGGACATGCGATGAAATTTTTGCGCCTCACCCTCCTCTGCGCCCTGGTCCTCACGGGATGCACGGCCACGCCAGATCTCGAGCCGCTGCCCGGAAGTCTCACCTACGGGGAAACGGCCTCCACCCGAAAAACCCAGGCCGCGCCGGGCACGAAGATACAGAACCGTTTCCTGCATGAGGGCAGAACCGTTTACGAGACCTACGAGGTTCAGCCCGACCACACCTACAAGCTCATTCGCCGCAGCATGGTCGATTCCCTCGGCGACTAAATCGGAACATTGCAATGCCAAGCCCGTTCTCCAAGGAGAAATCTAGAGCGGGAGGGGCTCACATACGTTCGCGCCGCCGCTCTAAACCTTTGTTTTTGCCGCATTTGTGCGACGTCAGGTGATTCCACCTGACTGCAAAATGCTCTAAGGAGACGATGCGATGGCCAAATATCTCGATGAACGCGGCGATCCGGCAACCGCGACGCACGACGCCGACCGGGAGACGTTTTCCGCCGAGGAGGCGAAGCAGGGCCGCAGCGGCACGGCCATACTGGCCGTACTCCTCGGCGGGCTGCTTCTGGCCTTCGTCGTTTGGGGCGGGGTCGCAATTTGGGGCGAAAGCACGGACAGCGACCGAACGACGGAAACCGAGCAGGTTCAGCCCGCCCCCTCGACCGAACAAACGGGTAGTGTCAATCAAGATCAATCCGCTCCGGCAATACCCGCGCCGACGGATCGGGATCCGACCGCCCAAACCGGAACCGGCGGAGACGTACAGCAAGTTACGCCCGACGGTACGGAGAAGTGACCTACAGCGCCGCGCGCCTTATCAGACGCGCGGCGCTGTAGATCCTGAAGCGAATTGTTCTGCAATGGCCCGCGTCGCCGAATGCGGGCCACTTTTCTATTCCTCTATATCGGCCGTCGAGCACTCGTAGAGCGTCTCGCCCGTTTCGGCCTCGACACCGGCCAAGCTGACTTCATAGCCCCACAGATGGCGGACATGCCGGAGCGTGGCGTCGCGGCTGGTCTCCTCGAGGAGAACGCCATTCTTGATATTGTGCTGCAGCCGCAGGTGGCGATCGCCCAGGAGGTCGACATCCATGACCTGGATGTCCGGCTGGTTCGCGCCGATATCATAGCTGCGCGCGAGGGCCGCGCGGATGGCCTCATAGCCGCGTTCGTTATGGATCGAGGCGACCTCACAGTATTTCTCGTCCGCCTCGTCCGACAACAGGAACAGCCGGAACTTGCGTATCAGCGACGGGCTCAAATACTGCAGGATGAAGGACTCGTCGCGGTGGTTCGCCCAGGCATCCAGCAACGTCTCGCGCCAATTGCCGCTGCCGGCGATTTCGGGGAACCAGTCGCGGTCTTCGGAAGTGGGATCGACGCAGATCCGCTCGATGTCCTGCATCATGGCGAAGCCGAGCGCATAAGGGTTGATGCCGGGAAAGCGCGGATCGTCGAACGACGGCTGAAAGACGACGTTGGTATGGCTCTGGAGAATCTCCAGCATCGCCCCTTCGGTTACTCTCCCCTGATCGAAGAGAGTGTTCATGATGGTGTAGTGAACGAAGGTCGCGCATCCCTCGTTCATCACCTTGGTCTGCCGCTGCGGATAGAAGTACTGGGCGATGACCCGGACGATCCTGAGGATTTCCCGCTGCCAGGGCTCAAGGATCAGGCTGGTCTTCTCCAGGAAATAGAGAAGGTTTTCGTCCGGCAGGTTAAGCGCCTTCTTGCGCTCCATCACGTCGCGTTCGACCGCGTCCGGGTCGCTGCTCTCGCTCGTCGTTGGAAGCGTCCGCCACAAGTCGCTAAAAGTCTGCTCCTCGTATTCGAGCCTCTCGCGCATCCGTTCCCGTTCCTTTTCCGACGACAGCCGCGGCGGCCGGCGGTAGCGGAAGACACCCTGATCCATGAGGGCATGGGCGGAATCGAGAATGGCCTCCACGGCCGTGGTCCCGTAGCGCTCCTCGCATTTGATGATGTATTTCTTGGCAAACTCCATGTAACTCAGGATGGCGCTGGCATCTGTCCATTGGCGAAACAGGTAATTGTTCTTGAAGAAATGATTGTGGCCGAAGGCCGCGTGCGCCGTCACCAGGGCCTGCATGGCCATGGTATTCTCCTCCATCAGGTAGGTGATGCAGGGATTGGAGTTGATCACCAGCTCGTAGGCCAGTCCGCGCCTGCCCCTGCGATAGAGATTGTCCTCGAAGACGAAGCGCTTGCCGAAGGACCAGTGCTGGTACATCAGCGGCATGCCGACGGAGGAATAGGCGTCGAGCATCTGTTCGGAAGAGATGATCTCAAGCTGATTGGGATAGACGTCGAGCCCGAGGTCCTCGAGCGCAACCGTCTCGATCGCGTCATAGGCGCGCGAGAGCGTTTCGAAATTCCAGTCAGAGCCCTGGAACAGGAGGTTTGAAGCCGCACCCTTTTTTGGCATTCCGGTCGCCTCTCACTTACGCACTTGCACAGCCGGCTGTTTGCCGAAGAGTTTCCGGAAGACGGGGTAGATGTCGGCCGGTTTGGCGATACGGGTCATCTGGAAATTCGGCCACTCGCCATCGACCGTCCGATAGGCGCGCCAGAGCGAGGTCCCGTTGTCGGTGGTGCCGAAAATCTCGGTTTCGCGCTCGTCGATGATCTCGACATAAGCGTAATACTGGCAAAGCCGCATCAGGTCGTCGTGCAAGAGCGACGCGCAACGCTCCGAGTCGCCGGAGATGTTCTCGCCATCCGAGGCCTGGGCAGCATAGATGTTCCATTCGCGGGCCGGATAGCGTTCCCGAATGACGCGGAGCATCTCCTCGAGCGCCGTCGAGACGATCGTGCCGCCGCTCTGCTTGCTGTAGAAGAAGGTATTCTCGTCCACCTCGCCGGCCTCGTCGGTGTGGCGAATGAAGACGATATCGATCCTGTCGTAGCGTCGCTTCAGAAAGAGGTGCAGCAGCACGAAGAAGCGCTTGGCAAGGTCCTTCTCGCGCTCGCCCATGGAAGCGGAAACATCCATCAGGCAGAACATCACGGCACTGGCATTCGGCAGCGGCTGCTGCTCGAAGCGGTTGAAGCGGATGTCGACCGGATCGACGTAAGGAATGCGCCGACGCCGCCGTTCCAGCTTTTCCAGCTTCTGGCGCAGTTCCTCGAGATGCTGCAGGTGTTTTGCGCCGGCGTTCGGCTCCACCTCCAGCCTGGCGATCTCCTCGGCAATCGCCTCCATTTCCTTCCGCCCCGGCCGGTGCAGGGCGATACGGCGACCGAAGCTGTTGCGCATCGTGCGGCCGACATTGATGTTCATCGGCGATCCGGTTGCGGCAAAGCCGGCGCGGCGCCGTTTGAAGGCGACGGACTCCTTCAGGTTGAGCTTCACCATATCGGGGAGTTCGAGGTCCTCGAAGAAGAGATCGAGTACTTCCTCTCGCGAAAGGACGAATTGAAATTCGTCCTGGCTCTGTCCGGTTCCGGCACCCGCGCCCGTGGCGCCCCCGCCGGAAGACCTCTTCGGAAGACGATCGCCGGCAGCGAACTCGCGATTGCCGGGCAAGACATATTGCCTTTCGCCGGAATCGCCGGCCGGCTGGAACGTCGGTTCACTAACGCCCCGCGCCGGCATCGACACGTTGTGTTCGGCGTCGACGTCGGTGATCTTTCCCGACTTGACCTGTTCCTTGATCGCTCGCTTCAGTTCCTCGCGCGCGCGCTTCAGGAAGCGCTGCCTGTTACCGAGACTCTTGTCCTTCGGGTTAAGGCGGCGGTCGATAAAGTTCGGCATATGCTGCCCCCTGGAAACCGCACCCTTAGCCTGCCTTGTTGACGCGCATGTACCAGTCGACCAGTCGACGCACCTGCCGTTCGGTGTAGCCACGCTCCGCCATGCGCTGGACGAATTCGAAATGTTGCTTCTCGGTCGCGCTGTCTTTCTTGGAGCCGAAGCTGATAACCGGCAGCAGGTCCTCGACCTGACCGAACATCCGTTTCTCGATGACTTCCCTGAGTTTCTCGTAGCTCGTCCAGGACGGGTTGCGGCCGTGGTTCTTGGCACGGGCGCGCAGCGTGAACTTGACGACCTCGTTGCGGAAGTCCTTCGGGTTGGCAATGCCGGCCGGCTTTTCGATCTGCGACAGTTCGCTGTCGAGGATCTTGCGGTTGAGGATCTGGCCCGTATCGGGATCCTTGAAGTCCTGATCCTCGAGCCATGCGTCGGCATAGGCGATGTAGCGGTCGAAGAGGTTCTGGCCGTATTCGCTGTAGGATTCCAGATAGGCTTTCTGGATTTCATGGCCGATGAATTCGGCATAGCGGCTGGCAAGCTCCGACTTGATGAAGTCGAGATAGGCCGCTTCGGTTTCCTTCGCGAACTGCTCGCGCTTGATCGCCTGTTCCATGATGTACATCAGGTGAACAGGATCGGCGGCGACCTCCTTCGTATCGTAGTTGAAGGTCTCCGACAGAACCTTGAAGGCGAAGCGCGTGCTGACGCCGGTCATGCCTTCGTCGACGCCCGCGGCGTCGCGATATTCCTGGACCGAGCGCGCCTTCGGATCGACATCCTTGAGGTTCTCGCCGTCATAGACGCGCATCTTCGTGTAAAGCGACGAGTTCTCATGCGGCACCAGCCGCGTCGAGACGGTAAAGCGGCTCAGGATCTCCAGTACCTCCGGAGCGCAGCGATTGTTGAACAACTCGCTCTCACGAAGAAGCTTCTCATAGATCATCTTCTCTTCGGTGACGCGCAGGCAATAGGGAACCTTGACCACCAGGATGCGGTCGAGGAACGCCTCGTTGTTGCGGTTGTTCTTGAACTGGAGCCATTCCGATTCGTTCGAGTGCGCCAGGATCGTTCCCTGATAAGGGAAGGCACCGAAATTCTCCGTCCCGTTGTAGCTGCCCTCCTGGGTCGCCGTCAGAAGCGGGTGCAGCACCTTGATCGGCGCCTTGAACATCTCGACGAATTCCAGCAGCCCTTGCGTCGTGCGGTTCAGGCCGCCACTATAGGAATAGGCATCCGGATCCGCCTGGCTGTAGTTCTCGAGTTGGCGGATGTCGACCTTGCCGACCAGCGAGGAGACATCCTGGTTGTTTTCGTCCCCAGGCTCTGTCTTGGCGATGGCGATCTGACGCAGGCGCGACGGCGTAAGCTTGACGACGCTGAATTTCGATATGTCGCCGCCGACCTCGTCGAGCCGCTTTGCCGCCCAGGGGGAAATCAGGCCGGTAAGCCTCCGCCGAGCGATGCCGTATTTGTCCTCGAGGAGGTCGGCCATGCGCTCGGGATGAAACAGGCCCAAGGGAGATTCGAAGACCGGGCTGATCTTGCCGTCGACCATCAGCGTATAGATCGGCCGCTGCTCCATGAGCTTCTTCAGCCGCTCCGCAAGCGAAGACTTGCCGCCGCCGACCGGGCCAAGGAGGTAGAGAACCTGCTTGCGCTCCTCGAGACCTTGGGCAGCATAGCGGAAGTAGCCGACGATCCGCTCGATCGTGTCCTCCATGCCGAAGAAATCGGAAAAGGCCGGATAGATCTTGATGGTTCTGTTGGAGAAGATTCGGCCGAGGCGCTCGTCAGCGCTGGTATCGACGAGGACCGGTTCGCCGATGGCATCCACCATCCGCTCCTGCGCGGTGGCATACATACTCTTGTCGTCGCGACATGCGAGGAGATATTCCTGCAGACTTATCTCTTCTTGCGCTGCACTCGAATAGATCTCCGAAAAGAGGTCGAAGACGTCAGATTCACTCCTTTGCATCGTGCTCTCCCGCGGCAAGCCGCTTGGTTGAACCGGGATCGCTGCCAGTCGGGCATTGCTTCAAGTGAACGGTTTGCTGACTTCAAAGTTCCTTCTTAACCGGCACTGCAAGCGGATGCCGAAGCAGCAGCTCACGACGACATCCGCACATCAGTTCGGGACCGATCGATCGGCGCCTCATCAAGGATTGAGAACGCCATTCCGCAAGACTCGTCGCTCTGTCACCCCGTCATGCCGGCGCTTCTCGCGAATCCGTCATGACAATAAGAGCATAACCAAAAGCCGGCCTTTCGCCGACTTTTTTTTTACGATTTCACGAATTTAGCGGTAAACAATGTTGTGTAGAGACGGTGACATCGTGAGTAGCCTAGCCGGGCACTCTCTAACGAGTCCGGGGGGGAAGCGACGCCCATATGGACGAGAGAGAGCCGCGACGACCTGAAGGGCCAAGCTTACCGGAACGCCGACGCGCCGACGCCTGATAAATAAAAACCCCGTTCAACCATCAGGTTACGGGGTCCTTTTAAACTTGATGGTGCGGTCGAGAAGACTCGAACTTCCACGGGTTGCCCCACAGCGACCTCAACGCTGCGCGTCTACCAATTCCGCCACGACCGCATCGTGGTAGGTGCCGATTGCGTCGGCGGGGCTGCATGTAGCAAAAGGATTCGGGGTGCACAAGGGTATGACGACAGAAATTTGACGGGAAACGGAACTATTTCCACGCCCCTTTCGCGAGGTGCTGGAAACGCTGGACTCTTGCCGCGCGCGGCCCCATGTACGGGCCGGGAAAAATCATCAATGCAGGCTTTTCATGCAGCGTGAGAACCTCAGCCAGACCATGTTTGCAGCACCGGGGTCGTCGCCGGTGCGCTGGCGCATCGCCCCTTCCCTCGTCGATTATCCACAGGCGGTCGAGACGATGGAGCGGGAGGCCGCCGCTATTGCGGACGGCACCGCGGACGAGCTGGTCTGGCTGGTCGAGCACCCGCCCCTCTACACGGCCGGGACGAGCGCGAACGAGACCGACCTGGTGATGCCCGGACGCTTTCCGGTGTTTGCCACCGGCCGTGGCGGCGAATACACCTATCACGGTCCCGGACAGCGGGTCGTCTATGTCATGCTCGACCTGAAGCGCCGCCGCCAAGACGTTCGCGGCTTCGTCGCCGCCCTCGAAAGTGTTGTCATCGCAACGCTTGATTCGATGAACATCAAGGGCGAGCGCCGCGAGGACCGGGTCGGCGTCTGGGTGCGCCGCCCGGAAAAGCCGCCGCTCATCGATGGATCAATGGCCGAGGACAAGGTCGCCGCCATCGGCATCCGGCTGCGCAGATGGGTCAGCTTCCACGGCTTCTCGCTGAATGTCGATCCGGATCTCGATCATTTCGAGGGCATCGTTCCCTGCGGCATCCGGGACTATGGCGTGACCAGCCTCGTCGACCTGGGCCTGCCGGTAATGATGTCCGACGTCGATATCCGGATCAGGGATGCGTTCGAGACGGTTTTCGGGCCGACGCGCACCGAGAGCCTGCGGGAATAACGGGAAGCGCGCTAATCCGGCCTCCGCTTTCCTCGCTCTCGCCAGATGATGAACAATCCGGAGCCGACGATGACGGCGATGCCGAGCCATCTGGAGGGTGTCGGAAAGTCACCGAAAACCAGGTAGCCGAGCGCCGTCGCGGAAACGATCTCGAAATAATGGAACGGCGCCAGCAGCGACAAAGGCGCCAGGCGGAAGGCCTTGACGACGAGGAGATGGCCGTAGCTCGATATCGTCCCTAAGGCGATCACGAGGATCCAGCCCAGCGGCGATCGCGGCAACGACGGCTCGAAATCGACGGCTCCGAACCCGTTGCCGATCGCGATGACGCCCACCATGAAGAGCGTGCCGCCAATTCCGGCGATCGTCTGCATGGCAAGCGGCGAATCGGCGCTGCCCACCGCGCGGTTGAGGAAGAGATAGCAGGCGAATAGGAAAGCGCAGGCCATCGGCAGCAGTGCCGTCAGGCCGAATATGGCAAAGCTCGGCTGAATGACGATCATTGCACCGCCAAATCCAACGGCAATGGCGGTCCACCGACGCCAGCCGACTTTTTCGCGCAGGATCAGTGCCGAAAGGCATGTCAGGATGAAAGGCTCGACGAAATAGATCGCGAATGCGTCGGCGAGCGGCATGTATTTTACGGAAACGAAGAACAGCAGGGCGGCCGCGGCAAGCAGCACGCCGCGCAGCAGGTTCGGCCAAAGCCGCTTCGGATAGATCGCCCGCAATCCGCCCGCCGTCAGCAGCAACGGAACGATCGAGACGAGCTGAAAGAAGAAGCGGTAGAAGGTCACCTGGCCGGGCGACATGCCCTCTGGACCGCCATGTATTTCGCGATCGCATCCATGCAGGGCAGGATGATCATGGCGAACAGCATGATCGTCACGCCCTGCATCACTGCGCTACGCTGGACGGCAGCCGTCTGTACTATTCCGTTCACGGTCATTCCCAATCCGAAGCTGGAGTTCGGTCCTGAACCTAGCCTGTTTCATCGCCGTTTCAACGCCGGGCCGAGCACAATCGTCAATGAAGCGAACGAGCCGCTTTTGGCTGCGTTTATGACGCTTCGGAGTGCTCCGCCCGAGTGCGAATGCCGATAAGCTCGGCTCACCTTCGCCCCGCAAGGGCATTCCGGCACCGTGCGGGCCGGCACCGTGCGGGCCATCGAAGATGTCAGGTGAAGAGGAGAGCGAGCCATGCGCTTATCCACCGAAACCGTGATCGCGCGCCTGCGTCAGACGGGAGACGGCGACACGCTGGGCGGCCGTATCTGGAGAGCGCGCGACGCGGCAAAACTATCGATCAAGGAACTGGCGGTCAGGGTCGGCGTGCGCGGCGAGACCATATCCGCCTGGGAGCGCGACCGTGCCGAGCCGCGCACGAACAGGCTCTTCATGCTCGCCAGCGTGCTCGGTGTCACGCCAGCCTGGCTGATTACCGGAATCGGCCGTGCCCCCGACGAAGGGCCATCCCATTCGCATACCGCGCTTCGCGAGCAACTCGAACTCGTCAAAAGACTGCACGAACAAACCGGAGAAGCGATCGCGGCGCTTGAGAGCGAGTTGGAACGGATCGAGGAAAATATCCGATAAGTCATGTATTTTCAGCTTACGCGCGTCGCATGTCGTTGTATTGACGAATGCAGTGCGATCGCCGAACAGTTGCGATTTTCGAGGGAGAAGAACAATGGACGTACGTGCCGCCGTGGCCACGCAGGCCGGCAAGCCGCTGGAAGTGATGACGGTTCAGCTCGAGGGCCCGCGGGCCGGCGAGGTGCTCATCGAGGTCAAGGCGACCGGCATCTGCCACACCGACGATTTCACCCTGTCGGGCGCCGACCCGGAAGGCCTGTTCCCGGCGATCCTCGGCCATGAGGGCGCCGGCATCGTCGTCGATGTCGGCCCCGGCGTCACTAGCGTGAAGAAGGGCGACCATGTCATTCCGCTCTATACGCCGGAATGCCGCGCCTGCCCCTCCTGCCTATCGCGCAAGACCAACCTCTGCACCGCGATCCGCGCCACCCAGGGGCAAGGCCTGATGCCGGACGGCACGAGCCGCTTCTCGATCGGCAAGGACAAGATCCACCACTATATGGGCTGCTCGACCTTCGCCAATTTCACCGTGCTGCCGGAGATCGCCGTCGCCAAGGTCAACCCGGACGCGCCCTTCGACAAGATCTGCTACATCGGCTGCGGGGTGACCACCGGCATCGGCGCGGTGATCAACACGGCCAAGGTGGAGATGGGCGCCACGGCGATCGTCTTCGGTCTCGGCGGCATCGGCCTCAACGTCATCCAGGGGCTTCGGCTTGCCGGCGCCGACATGATCATCGGCGTCGACCTGAACAACGACAAGAAGGCCTGGGGCGAGAAGTTCGGCATGACCCACTTCGTCAACCCGACAGAGGTCGGCGAGGACATCGTCGCCTATCTCGTCAACATGACGAAGCGCGGCGCCGACCAGATCGGCGGCGCCGACTACACCTTCGACTGCACCGGCAATACCAAGGTGATGCGCCAGGCGCTCGAGGCCTCGCATCGCGGCTGGGGCAAGTCGGTGGTGATCGGCGTGGCCGGCGCCGGCCAGGAGATCGCGACGCGGCCGTTCCAGCTGGTCACCGGCCGCACCTGGATGGGCACCGCCTTCGGCGGCGCGCGCGGCCGCACCGACGTGCCGAAGATCGTCGACTGGTACATGGAGGGCAAGATCGAGATCGATCCGATGATCACCCACACCATGGCCCTCGACGACATCAACAGGGGCTTCGAGCTGATGCATTCAGGCGAAAGCATCCGCTCGGTCGTCGTCTACTGAAATCACAACGAAAGTATCGGGGTGCCGGATCAGTTCCGGCGCTTTCCGTTCTGCCGGGAATTGCCGATGATCTATGTCGATGCCGATGCCTGCCCGGTGAAGGCGGAAATCCTCAAGGTGGCCGAACGCCACGGCTTCGAAGTCACCTTCGTCGCCAATTCGGGGCTGCGGCCGTCGCGTGACCCGATGGTCCACAATGTCATCGTCTCGGCGGGCTTCGACGCCGCGGACAATTGGATCGCCGAGCATGCCCGCGAAGGCGATATCGTCGTCACCGCCGACGTCCCGCTTGCCGGGCGCTGCGTCGCCACGGGTGCACTCGTCACCGGGCCGACCGGCCGGGTCTTCGACAAGGCGAATATCGGGCTCGCTTCGGCGATGCGGGATCTCGGCGCGCAGTTGCGGGAGACGGGCGAAAGCAAGGGCTACAACGCCTCCTTTACCGGACGAGACCGCTCCGCTTTCCTCGAAACGCTTGACCGGCTCTGCCGTCAGGTCAAAAGGTGAAGCGCGGGAACAACGGCGTGAGCGGCGAATGACATCGAAGACCCGGCTGAGGCATTGGCCATTCTACCTGGCGCTTGCCGGTGCCCTTCTCAGTGCGCCGGTCGGGCATGTATTGTTTCGCGAGGAGGCGATAGAGATCGCCGCCATCGTCTTCTTTTGCATATACCTGACAATCACGGCCTTCCGGCTGCCGAAACTCACCGGACATTATCTCGAGGCAAATGCGCGCGATACGGGTGAACCGGAGCCGATCATCTTTCTGGTGACGCTTTTGGCGGCCGCCGTATCGCTGGTGGCGCTGTTCGCAGCGCTCAATCGCGCCGGCGACGGCAGTGCGGTCGAATTGACCCTCGCCTTCGCCTCGGTCACGCTCGGATGGGCAACCGTCCATACGATGGCGGCGCTGCACTATGCGCATCTCTACTGGCTCGCGAACCGCCGCGCCGACGGCAGCGATCCCGCCTCGCGTGGGCTGGCCTTTCCTGAGACGGAAGCACCCGGCGGCTATGATTTTCTCTATTTCGCCTTCGTCATCGGCATGACCGCGCAGACCTCCGACGTTGCCATCACCACAACGGCGATGCGGCGCGTCAACTTGATGCATGCGGTCGTCTCGTTCTTCTTCAACACGGTGCTCGTCGCAGCCGCGGTCAATGCCGCGGTCCAGCTTGCCGGCGGCACTCCGTCACTTCCAGGGAGCATTCAATGAAAGTCATCTCGCAGAACACCGCCTTTGGCGGCATGCAGGGCGTCTTCGCGCATGACTCCAAGGCCTGCAAGGGCGAAATGACTTTCGCCGTCTATGTGCCGCCGCAGGCGACCCGCGAGCCTCGCCCGGTGGTCTGGTATCTCTCCGGCCTCACCTGCACCCACGCGAACGTCATGGAAAAGGGCGAATATCGCCGCATGGCCGCCGAGCTCGGCCTGATCGTCGTCTGCCCTGACACCAGTCCGCGCGGGGCGGATGTGGCGGACGAGCTGGCCAACTGGCAGATGGGCAAGGGCGCCGGCTTCTACCTCGATGCGACGCAGGAACCCTGGGCGGAACACTATCGGATGTACAGCTACATCACCGAGGAACTGCCTGCGCTTGTCCGCGAGCATTTCCGCGTCGACATGGACCGGCAGGGCATCTTCGGCCATTCGATGGGCGGCCATGGCGCCATGACCGTCGCGCTCAAGAACCCTGAGCGCTTCAGGAGTTGCTCGGCCTTTGCGCCGATCGTCGCCCCCTCGTCCGCCGACTGGTCGGTCGGCGCCTTCGAGAAATATCTCGGCGTCGACAAGGCCGCCTGGCGAAAATACGACGCCTGTGCGCTCGTCGAGGACGGCGCCCGCTTTCCGGAATTCCTGATCGACCAGGGCAAGGCGGACGGCTTCCTTGAGAACGGATTGCGGCCGTGGCTCTTCGAAGAGGCGGTGAAGGACACCGGCATCGGCCTGACGCTTCGCATGCACGAGCGCTACGACCATTCCTACTATTTCATCTCGACCTTCATGGACGATCACCTGAAGTGGCACGCCGAGAGGCTCGGCTGAGCCTGCCTTCCCGTCAGGAGGCCGGCTGGAACCGTGGCTGGCCGGCAGACTCGATCACACGCACGCTCGAATCCGCGAGGCCGTGATGGCCTTCGGTGTCGATTACCAGATGCCAGTGCGCCGTCTCGGGGATCGTCATCCGCAGTGGCGACTTCCGCGCCACGCCGCCGAAGAACTGGTGCTTCAGCGTTTCCGTGTAGCGCGTGAAGTTGACATCGGTCATCAGGCGAACATTGGCAACGGCCGATAGCGTGATCTCGATCCGTGTGCCGGCCCTTTGGGCCTTCAGATCGTAATGCGTGTAGTTCAGGGCTTGCTTCGCCATCGCCGTCCGACCGGGCCATATATAAGACATCGCTACGACAGTAGCGGTGGGCGCTTAACGAAAAGTGTTGGCCTTTCCCACTTCGTCGTTCTTTTGAGCCCCGCAGTCTTCGCCGGACTGGTCCTGATGGCCGCAATGGTTTAGAGCCTTTCCTGGATAAATTGAACCATTCTGCCGGAGCAGGTTTTCGCCAGGGCAGAGGCGATTGTCGAAGGTCGTACCCGAAGGTACGGCCGAGGCGATCACCTCTGAACCTGGCGGAAAGATGCCCGGCCCTTCGGGTTGGCTGAAGCGGGCGGCCTGTTTGCTCGGCTGGCTTGGCCGTATGCGTTGGCTACGCCGCGCGCCAGCCGAGCAAACATTCCACTCCGCTTGAGCCAACAGAATGGTTCAATTTAACCAGGAAAGGCTCTAAAGCCACCCATTGAAGAACTCGAAGCGGATCGCGGCAGATGGCAGGCATAGAACACAGGCAGGTGGATGGCGACGAGGCGGGCATGCGCCTCGACCGCTGGTTCAAGGTGCATTATCCAGGCTTGGGATTCGGCCCGCTGCAGAAGCTGTTGCGTTCCGGCCAGATCCGCGTCGACGGCGCGCGGGCGAAATCCGACACGCGCGTGCAGCCCGGCCAGACGATCCGCGTACCGCCGCTTGGCGTCGACGCGAAAGACACGAAAACCGGCCCGATCGGCGGGCGGGATCTCCGCCATTCCTCCGATGGAGATCTCCTGTCGCGCATGGTGCTGCATGAAGACGCCAAGGTCATCGTGCTCAACAAGCCTGCCGGCCTCGCCGTGCAGGGCGGCTCCGGCGTCAGCCGGCACATCGACAAGATGCTCGAGGCCTGGACGAGCCAGAAGGGCGAGAAGCCGCGCCTCGTGCATCGGCTGGACCGCGATACGTCCGGCGTGCTGGTCATCGCGCGGACGCGCGGCGCGGCTCAGCAATTGACGGCCGCCTTTCGCGAACGCGATACGAGGAAGATTTACTGGTCGCTGGTCAAGGGCGTGCCGCGCAAACGCGAGGACCGTATCTCTACCTGGCTGGTCAAGGAGCAGACGCCGGACGGCGACCGGATGCGGATCGCCAAGCACGGCGACGACGGCGCCGACCACGCCATCTCCTATTACCGGATCGTCGAGCAGGCCGGCCAGAACCTCGCCTGGCTGGAAATGGAACCCTATACCGGCCGCACCCATCAACTGCGCGTCCACGCCGCCCATATCGGCCATCCGATCATCGGCGACCCGAAATATTTCGAGGCGGACGTCAACTGGACCTTTCCCGGCGGCATCCAGAACCGGCTGCACCTGCATGCCCGCTGTATCGATATTCCGCATCCGAACGGTGGCCGGCTGAAGGTCACGGCGCCCCTTCCCCCGCATATGGTGCAGAGCTGGAACCTGCTCGGCCTGGACGAGAGCGCCGCCGGCGAGGACGATTGATGAAGCTGGTGCTCTTCGATTGCGACGGAACGCTGGTCGACAGCGCCGGCCTCATCCATGAGGTGATGAGCCGCACCTTCGATGCTTTCGAGCTTCGCCGGCCCGAGGCGGGGGCGACGAGGTCGATCATCGGGCTGACGCTCGACATCGCGATTGCCCGGTTGCTGGGCCAGCTTCACGTCGACGACCGCGCCACGGCGATGACGACACATTACAAGTCGATCTTCAGCACGGTTCGCGGTGAACGGGTCTTCCAGGAAGCGCTGTTTCCGGGCATTGCCGAGATGATGCAAGTCTTGGCCGCCCGCGACGAAGTGTTGATCGGCGCGGTGACCGGAAAGTCGAGGCAGGGCCTCCGGCACATCGCCGCGACCCACGGTTTCGACAAGCTGTTCTTCGTCTCGCGGACTGCGGACGACTGTCCCTCGAAGCCGCATCCGGCCATGGTGATGGAGTGCTGCGTCGAGGCAGGCGTCGACCCGAAGGACACCATTGTGATCGGCGACGCGATTTACGATATGCAGATGGCAAAGGCGGCTGGCGCCGGTGCCCTCGGGGTCGCCTGGGGTTATGCCAGCGTTCCGGAACTGGTCGAGGCCGGCGCCGATCACATTGCCCGGGTGCCGGCAGACATCATCGAATGGATGGAAGCGAACCATGCCTGATATTCGCGACGACTTGAGCAACCTCAGCCACGAAGATCCGGTGCGCCGAGCGCAGATCCAGATGCAGAAGCCGTTGGCGAAACGTTTCTACAAGACTGTCGGCGTCGCCCCGGCAGAAGGCGGCGGCCACGCCGTCCTTCTCGACGGCCGGTCCGTCCGCACGCCCGCAAAACGGCCGCTCGCCGTCCCCACACGCAAGCTTGCAGAGCTGCTGGCCGCCGAGTGGGATGCACAGGCCGAGATCATCGATCCATCGGCCATGCCGCTGACCCGCCTCGTCAACACCGCCCTTGACGGCGTGGCGCTCGACCAGCGCGCCGTCTTCGACGACATCCTGCGTTTCACCGGCAGCGACCTACTCTGCTATCGCGCCGACAGCCCGGCCGGGCTGGTGGAACGGCAGAACGCCATCTGGAATCCGGTTATCGATTGGGCGGCCCAATCGCTTGGCGCCCGATTCATCCTTGTCGAGGGTGTCATTCACCAGGAACAGCCGCGCGAGGCGATTTCCGCCTATGCCGAAGGCCTGCGCGCCTTTGCAACGCCGCTCGGCCTCGCCTGCCTGCACACGATCACCACACTGACTGGATCGGCCCTGCTCGCGTTGGCCTTCGGCATGGGCCGGCTCTCGGCGGAAGACGCATGGTCGGCCGCCCATGTCGACGAGGACTGGCAGATCGACCATTGGGGCACCGACGAGGAGGCCTTCCAACGGCGCGAGAAGCGCTGGCAGGAAATGCAGGCGGCCACCGCCGTGCTCGACGCACTGAGATAAGAGCGCCTGCCGTAGCGGCAGGCGCCTTACTATGCGTCAGGCGGCGAGCTTGAGACCGGCAATGCCGGCGACGATCAGGCCGATGCAGCCGAGCCGAACGGCTGTCGCGGGCTCGGCGAAGAGAACAATGCCGAGGATGACGGTGCCGATCGTGCCGATGCCGGTCCAGACGGCATAGGCCGTGCCGAGCGGCAGCGAACGCACTGCGATTCCAAGCAGGACCACGCTCAGGATCATCGATCCGACCGTGAGCACGGTCGGCGTCAGCCGCGTAAATCCGTCGGTATATTTGAGGCCGATTGCCCAGCCGATTTCGAGAAGTCCGGCGAGAAGCAGAGTGAACCAGGCCATGTCAGGCTCCTTCAACTGGAGCGAGGCCGTCCCCGCGGGTGTTCGGATCTGTAGATCCGTGCAGCCGTCTGCATCATGCTTTCACTGCCACAAGGCGGCGCAGGCAGCAAGACGCCCCGCCGGCAAACCAGCCTTGCATCGCCGGCACCGCTCGTCAGGAATTCCGCTCGCGGCGCAGTTTCGCCCACCACTCGAGCCGCTTGCGGATGTCCCGCTCGAAGCCGCGCTCCGGAGGATCGTAGAAGGTCTTCCGACCCATCTTCTCGGGGAAGTAATCCTGGCCGGAAAAAGCATCCGGTTCGTCATGATCGTAGCGGTAGCCCTCGCCGTAGCCCTCCCCCTTCATGAGCTTGGTCGGCGCATTGAGGATATGCTTCGGCGGCAGCAGCGAGCCGTTTTCCTTGGCGGCGCGCATAGCCCCCTTGTAGGCCGTATAGAGCGCGTTCGATTTCGGCGCCGTGGCGACATAGACGCAGGCCTGCGCCAGCGCCAGTTCGCCTTCCGGCGAACCGAGATAGTCATAGGCATCCTTGGCGGCGTTGCAGATCACCAGCGCCTGCGGATCGGCAAGGCCGATATCCTCGATCGCCATCCGCACCAGCCGCCTGCCGATATACAATGGATCCTCGCCTGCATCGAACATCCGGCAGAGATAGTAGAGCGCCGCGTCCGGGTCGGATCCGCGAACCGACTTGTGCAGCGCCGAGATCAGATTGTAGTGACCGTCCTGGCCCTTGTCGTAAACCGGCGCACGGCGCTGGACGATGTCCCGCAGCGCCTCGGTGTCGAAAATCTCGTCCTGGCGCGCCGCCCGCCAGACCTCTTCGGCTAGCGTCAGCACCGCCCGGCCATCGCCATCGGCCATGCGGATCAGGCTGCCGCGGGCGTCCGCGTCGAGCGGCAGCGGCTTGCCCTCGGCCTGCTCGGCACGCGTCAGGAGTTCTTCGAGGCTCGCCTCGTCATGCGCCTTGAAGGTCAGCACCCGCGCCCGCGAGAGCAGCGCGGCGTTGAGCTCGAAAGAAGGATTCTCGGTGGTGGCACCGACGAGGATCACGGTCCCGTTTTCCATGACGGGCAGGAAACTGTCCTGCTGGGCGCGGTTGAAGCGATGAATCTCATCGACGAAGAGCAATGTCTGACGTCCCGACATGCGCCGGGCACGGGCGGATTCGAAAACCTTCTTGAGGTCGGCGACGCCGGAGAAGATCGCCGAGATCTGCTCGAAGGCCAGGCCCGCCTCCCCGGAAAGCAGGCGGGCGACGGTGGTCTTGCCGGTGCCCGGCGGCCCCCAAAAGATCATCGAGCCGAGCGAGCCCGAGGCGATCATCCGCGTCAGGGCGCCGTCCGCGCCGGTCAAATGTTCCTGCCCGGTCACCTCGGCGAGCGTGCGCGGCCGCAGCCGGTCGGCAAGCGGCCTTGCCGAGGCCATCTCAGGCGGTTCAACGGGGGAGAAGAGATCGCTCATCGGAAGAATTGTCGGATTAGCTGGCCGTCGCGCTCGATCTCGACCCGCCAGAACGAGGCGTCTTCGGCAACGATGCTTTCCAGCGTCTTCGAATTGTCGATCGGCGTTCCATTGACGGAGCGTACGATATCTTTCGGCTCAAGGCCAATGCGCGCTGCGGGCGAGCCGCGATTGACCTCGGTGACGACGACTCCCGTGAGCGACGTCGGCATGCGCAGTTCATCGGCAAGCCGCGGCGAAAGATTGGCGACGACGGCGCCGGCAAAGGGGTTCCTCCCCTCGATCAGCCGTTCGTCGCGCGGCGCGGTTTCCGGTGCCTGCTCGAGCTTCAGGGTGATGTCGTGCGCCTCACCATGTTCGGTAACCGTGACCCGTGCTTCATGGCCGATCCCGACGGTCGTCAGCCGGTAGCCGAGAGCATCCGGGTGCTCCACCGAAATGCCGTTGACGGCCGTCACCACCTGCCCCGGCTTCATGCCGGCATTCGCCGCCGGTCCATCCGGCTGAACGGCCGACACGAGGGCGCCGCGGGCCCGATCGAGGCCCAGCGCTTCGGCGACATCTGACGTGACCGGCTCGAAGGTCGCGCCGACGAAGGGACGGATGAAGGAGCCGCCACCGCCCTCCGCTGAGGCCACGAAGACCTTCACAAGGTTTGCCGGGATTGCGAAGCCGACGCCGTTCGAGCCACCGCCCCGCGAGAAGATCGCGGTGTTGATGCCGATCAGTTCACCCTTCACGTTGATCAAGCCGCCGCCGGAATTGCCGGGGTTGATCGCCGCGTCGGTCTGGATGAAGAAGCCGAAATCGCCGGAAGAAACCTGGTTGCGGGCGAGCGCCGAAACGATGCCGCTGGTCACCGTCTGCCCGACCCCGAACGGGTTGCCCATCGCCAGGACGAGATCGCCGACTTCGACGGCATCCGAGTCGCCGATCGGGATGATGCCGAACGGCCCATCCGCCTCGATCTTCATGACCGCGAGGTCGAGGCGATCGTCCTTGAGGATGATCTTGCAGGGATACTCCCGCCCGTCGGCAAGTGCCACCTTGATGTCGTCTGCCCCCTCGATGACGTGATTGTTGGTCACCACGATGCCGTCACTGCGAACGATCACCCCGGATCCGAGCGACGACTGCTTCTCCGTGCGGTTCGGCATGCGCTGGCCAAAGAACTCCTCGAAGAAGGGATCGACCGATCGCCGCTCGACGACCCGCTCGGCATAGACATTCACCACGGCATTCGCCGTCTGCTTGACCAGCGGCGCGAAAGACAGCTGCATTTCCGTGTGGGATTGCGGGACGGTCTTGTTCTCTTGCGCTGTGGCCGGGGCGGACATGGCAATCGCAAGAACAAGAGCCGGCAAGGCTCGGCGGCCAAAATTCATGAAGCATTCTCCCTTTCGTTGCCGGCCTGCATGTTTCCTTAAATCCTAGCCGATTTAAGGATAAAAACATGCAGCAATTCAAAGTACTACAGCGACCTTTGCGCGTCTGATAAGACGCGCGGCGCTGTAGGTTCAGATAGGATTTCGCAAGAAAAAAGGCAAACGCAAGGCTGTCGCTCGGAGATCAAATGCGCCGGAGATTCCTGCGCCTTTTCAGGCTTTTGCGGCATTCGTCGAGGATCAGCGGCGGCTGTACGCCAATACGGCCCCGCTCACGCGCCGCGCACGAAAACGTGGTCTCCTCCATCTTTCGCAGTGATCGAATCTCTGGTCATCTTGGCTCAATCCGCTTTCAACCTTTCTTGAGGAAGCACCATGCCCGTCTACCGCCCACCGCGGATCGCCGCATCCGAAATCACCCCGGAGCGTTTCTTCCTCGATCGCCGCAGTTTTCTCGCCGCCGCGGGCGGCCTCGTTCTCGGTGGGACCGGTATGGCTCATGCGGCCGCGCTCAAAACTTCCGCCAGCCCGTACAAGGTCGACGAGACCCTGACGCCCGAAAAGGACGTCACGAGCTACAATAATTTCTACGAGTTCGGCACCGGAAAGGCCGATCCGGCCACCAATTCGGCAAGCTTCAAGCCGACGCCCTGGACCGTGAAGGTGGACGGCCTCGTCGGCAAGCCGCGGCAGTTCGGCCTCGACGAACTGCTCGCCTTACCGCTCGAAGAGCGGATCTACCGGATGCGCTGCGTCGAAGCCTGGTCGATGGTGATCCCCTGGGTCGGCTTTCCGCTGGCGAGCCTTCTCGACAAGGTCGAGCCGCTCGGCAGCGCCAAATATGTCGCCTTCGAAACCGTCGTCCGCCCTGAGGAAATGCCTGGCCAAGCCGGCTACTTCCAGCCGCTGCCCTGGCCGTATCAGGAAGGCTTGCGGCTCGACGAAGCGCGCCATCCCCTGACGATCCTCGCCGTCGGCCTCTACGGCAAGACCTTGCCGAACCAGAACGGCGCACCGCTACGGTTGGTCGTCCCCTGGAAATACGGCTTCAAGGGAATCAAATCGATCGTGCGCATCTCGCTCACCGAAACCGCCCCGCCCTGCACCTGGAACCTCGCCGCACCGGATGAATACGGCTTCTATGCCAATGTGAACCCGGCGGTCGATCACCCGCGCTGGAGCCAGGCAACCGAAAACCGCATCGGCGAAGGCGGCTTCTTCGGCTCCAACCGCCGCGACACGCTTCCCTTCAACGGCTACGCCGACGAGGTCGCGGGGCTATATGCCGGCATGGACCTCAGGGTAAACTTCTGACCATGGCCCTCGTACCCGCTTTACCGAAACGCTATCACGGTCCCTCGGTGTGGGCGCTCTACGCCCTCGGCTTCATCCCTGCGGCATGGGCGTTCTATCTCGGCGCAACCGGCCGATTGCCGGGCAATGCGGTCAAGGAATTCGAGCACCTGCTTGGCCTCTGGGCGCTGCGCTTCCTGGTGGCGACGCTGACGATAACGCCGCTTCGCGATCTCTTTGGCCTGAACTGGCTGCGATACCGTCGCGCCCTCGGCCTGCTCGCCTTCTATTACGTGCTGATGCACTTCTTTTCCTACATGCTGCTCGACCAGATGCTGCGCGTCCAGGCAATTCTCGCCGACATCGCCCGCCGGCCTTTCATCACGATCGGCATGGCAGCCCTCGTCATGCTGATTCCGCTGGCGCTTACCTCGAACAATTGGTCGATCCGCAAGCTTGGCCAGCGGTGGAACAAGCTGCACCGCCTCGCCTATGTGATCGCCGCCGCCGGGGCTTTGCACTTCGCGATGGCCGTCAAGGTCGTGGGGCCCGAGCAGATGCTCTACATCGTCCTCGTCGCACTGCTGCTCGCATGGCGCGCGGTGCGGACGCCCTTCCTGCGCTGGAAGCGGCAAAGGACAGCTTTGGCGCGATCCCATCCTGCAACGCAAAAAGCGGCCGGGTGAAACTCACCCGGCCGCTTCAACCCAGTTGCGAGGCTGCCCTGATCAGGCGGCTTCGGCTGCTTCCGCTTCAGCGGCAACGCGAGCGCGATCCTTTGCACCCTTGGCATCGACGTCGCGGTCAACGAATTCGATGACGGCGAGCGGGGCGTTGTCGCCCTGGCGGAAGCCCGCCTTCATGATGCGCAGGTAGCCGCCGTTGCGGGTGGCGTAGCGCGATGCGATCGCGTCGAACAGCTTCGAGACGACGGCAACGTCGCGGATCTGCGAGATCGCCTGGCGGCGGGCATGCAGGTCGCCACGCTTGCCGAGCGTGACGAGCTTCTCGACGATCGGACGGATTTCCTTGGCCTTCGGCAGGGTCGTGACGATCTGCTCGTGCTCGATCAGCGACGCTGCCATGTTGGCAAACATCGCCTTGCGGTGGCTGGCGGTTCTATTCAGCTTGCGGCCGGCTTTACCGTGGCGCATGGCTATTCTCCTTTACTTGCAGGCATCCGCCCGCAGTCTAATGGGTTAGTATTGGTCTTCGTAACGCTTGGCGAGATCTTCGATGTTCTCCGGCGGCCAGGACGGCACTTCCATGCCGAGGTGCAGGCCCATGGAAGCGAGAACTTCCTTGATCTCGTTGAGCGACTTGCGACCAAAATTCGGCGTCCGGAGCATTTCCGCTTCGGTCTTCTGAATGAGGTCGCCGATATAGACGATGTTGTCGTTCTTCAGGCAGTTGGCCGAACGGACGGAGAGTTCCAGCTCGTCGACCTTCTTGAGAAGCGCCGGGTTGAAGGCGAGCTCGGTGACTGCCTCTTCCTCGGCTTCCTTCTGCGGCTCGTCGAAATTGACGAATACCGACAGCTGGTCCTGAAGGATGCGGGCGGCAAACGCGATCGCGTCTTCACCCGTGACGGAGCCGTCGGTTTCGATCGACATCGTCAGCTTGTCGTAGTCGAGAACCTGACCTTCGCGGGTGTTTTCGACCTTGTAGGACACCTTCTTGACCGGCGAATAGAGGCTGTCGACCGGGATGAGGCCGATCGGCGCATCTTCCGAACGGTTGCGCTCGGCCGGCACATAGCCCTTGCCGTTGTTGACGGTGAACTCCATGCGAATCTCGGCGCCCTCGTCGAGCGTGCAGATCACGTGGTTCGGGTTGAGGATCTCGATATCGCCAACCGTCTGGATGTCACCGGCCGTCACGACGCCCGGGCCCTGCTTGCGCACGACCATGCGCTTGGAATCGTCGCCATCCATCTTGATGGCGATTTCCTTGATGTTGAGCACGATGTCCGTCACATCTTCCCGCACACCCGGGATCGAGGAGAACTCGTGCAATACGCCGTCGATCTGCACCGCGGTTACGGCAGCACCGCGCAGCGACGACAGCAGCACGCGACGAAGCGCGTTGCCGAGGGTCAGACCAAAGCCGCGCTCAAGCGGTTCCGCCACCAGCGTTGCCTTGGTGCGGCCGGAGGAGGTGAAATCCACCTTGTTCGGCTTGATCAATTCCTGCCAATTTTTCTGGATCATGTTTTCTGCCTTCCGTTCGTTGCCACCATCCAATCGTGGCAACCGAGCCCCGAAGTCCGGGAGAACGCACCCGCGCTCTCACCGGAATCTTGAATACAAATGATCAGACGCGGCGCTTCTTGCGCGGGCGGCAGCCGTTGTGCGGGATCGGCGTCACGTCGCGGATCGACGTGATCATGAAGCCCGCAGCCTGCAGCGCGCGAAGTGCGGATTCACGGCCCGAACCCGGTCCGCAAACTTCCACTTCCAGCGACTTCATGCCGTGTTCCTGAGCCTTCTTGGCGCAGTCTTCGGCGGCGATCTGAGCGGCGAACGGGGTCGACTTGCGCGAACCCTTGAAGCCCTTCGCACCGGCGGACGACCAGGCAATCGCATTGCCCTGCGCGTCGGTGATGGTGATCATCGTGTTGTTGAACGACGAATTGACGTGCGCGACGCCAGACGTGATGTTCTTGCGCTCGCGGCGGCGAACGCGGGTGGCTTCCTTGGCCATAGGATCCCTTTCTTAGATCTCTGCACCGCCGTAATTCCAGCGGCTCCACCGGGAAAAGGATTGGTCGTCCCCTACCCTGCATCTTCAAATTTCGCGAAACCGGCACGCCGGCTCCGCATTCGTTTCGCCGAACCGCATGCGGTTCCGCACGGGAGGGCATTCACCCTTCCCAAACTGCAAAAGGAGACCGGCGCGGACGCCAGCCTCCCGTTTTCCCTTTTCGGGAAATTACTTCTTCTTGCCGGCGATCGCCTTTGCCGGACCCTTGCGGGTGCGGGCATTGGTGTGGGTACGCTGACCGCGCACCGGCAGGCCGCGACGATGACGCAGGCCACGGTAGCAGCCGAGGTCCATCAGGCGCTTGATGTTCATCGACGTTTCGCGGCGCAGATCGCCCTCGACCTGGTAGTCGCGGTCGATCGTCTCACGAATCTGAAGGACTTCGGCGTCCGTCAGCTGGTGCACGCGACGGTCAGTCGGAATGCCGACCTTCTCGACGATTTCATGAGCAAATTTCGTGCCGATCCCGTGAATGTAGGTCAGCGCGATGACGACGCGCTTTGCCGTCGGGATGTTGACGCCAGCGATACGTGCCACGTCTATTCTCCTTGCGTTCCAGTTGCCATCCGGCAATAGGTGCTTCGTTACGCGGCCTCGAAGAGCCGCCCGTTGATTGAGGTTCGAGACACGTCAAAAACGACCGTACCCGGACTTCATTGTTTCGAAGACCGCGCCGATCGCTTCTCATGTCGCGAGTTGACGCTGTCTTTGGAGGAATCACCTGGAAAAGTCAACTCCCCGGCGCTTCCATTTTGGCAAAGACGACAGCCTATGCCAGAATCTTGTCGATCTCGGCGGTGACCGCTTCCACGTCCGCCATCCCGTCCACGGTCTTCAACTGACCGGTCTGGGCATAATGCTCCGACAGCGGAGCAGTCTTTTCCCGGTATTCCGTCAAGCGGCGCTTGAAGGCCTCGGGATTGTCGTCGGAGCGCACCGTACCGCCGGCAGCGACGGTTTCCGCTACGCGATTCTCCATGCGCCGGACAAGAGCGGCCTCATCGACCTTCAGTTCGACGACCGCATCCAGCTTCAGGCCCTTGCTGTCGAGCATCCGGTCAAGCGCAATGGCCTGCGGAACCGTGCGCGGATAGCCGTCGAGAATGAAGCCCTTCGCGCAGTCCTGCGCGTCGATGCGGTCGGAGACGATTTCATTGACGATTTCGTCGGAGACCAGCTGACCGGCGTCCATCACCGCCTTGGCGCGCTTGCCGACCTCGGTCGCCTGGGCAACGGCGGCCCGGAGCATGTCCCCTGTGGAAAGCTGCGGAATGCCGTATCTCTCCGTCAGAAGCTTGGCCTGCGTGCCCTTGCCAGCGCCCGGCGGTCCCAAAAAAATAAGTCTCATCGTCCCCTCTTTCCTCCGCGCAGCTTCGACTTCTTGATCAGTCCCTCATATTGCTGGGCAATGAGGTGACCCTGGATCTGTGCTACCGTATCAAGGGTGACGCTGACAACAATCAAAAGCGACGTACCACCAAGGTAGAACGGCACGCCTGTCTGAGAGATGAGAATTTCCGGCAGGATGCAGACGAAAATCAGGTAGATGGCACCGATGACGGTGATGCGGGTCAGCACGTAGTCGATGTATTCGGCGGTGCGCTCGCCCGGGCGAATCCCCGGAATGAAGCCGCCGTGCTTCTTCAGATTGTCGGCCGTATCCTTCGGGTTGAAGACGATTGCCGTGTAGAAGAAGGCGAAGAAGGCGATCATCGCCCCATAGAAGAGCATGTAGAGCGGCTGGCCATGCGCGAGCGCCCCGACGATCGTCGTCGCCCAGCCGGGCAGCGTCGCCGCATTGGCGAAACCGGCAAGCGTCGCGGGCAGCAACAGCAGCGACGACGCGAAGATCGCCGGGATCACGCCCGAGGTATTGAGCTTCAGCGGCAGGTGCGACGTATCGCCCTGGAACATGCGGTTGCCGACCTGGCGCTTCGGATACTGGATCAGCAGGCGGCGCTGGGCGCGCTCGACGAAGACGATCAGCGCGATGACCGCGACCACCATGATGATGATCGCTAGGATGAGCGGCGTCGACAGGGCGCCGGTACGGCCGAGCTCCAGGGTTCCAGCAAGCGCGGTCGGGAGATGCGCGACGATACCGGCGAAGATGATCAGCGAAATACCGTTGCCGATGCCGCGCGACGTGATCTGCTCACCGAGCCACATCAGGAACATCGTGCCGCCGAGCAGCGAAATGACCGTCGAAATCCGGAAGAACCAGCCCGGATCGTTGACGAGGCCGTTGCCGCTTTCGAGACCCACTGCGATGCCATAGGCCTGAAGCGCGCCGAGCAGCACCGTGCCGTAGCGCGTATACTGGTTGATGACCTTGCGGCCCTGCTCGCCTTCCTTCTTCAACTGCTCGAGCGCCGGGACGACCGAGGTCATCAGCTGCACGATAATCGAAGCGGAAATATAGGGCATGATGCCGAGCGCGAAGATCGCCATGCGCTCCACTGCACCGCCCGAAAACATGTTGAACAGGCCGAGGATGCCGCCGGCCTGGCCCTGGAAGGCCTGGGCGAACGCGGCCGGGTTGAGGCCGGGCAGCGGGATGTAGGTGCCAAGACGGTAAACCAGAAGCGCACCAAGGGTGAACCAGAGCCTTTTCTTCAGATCCTCCGCTTTCGCGAAAGTCGAAAAATTCAGGTTCGAGGCGAGCTGTTCCGCTGCAGAAGCCATGCAATTCTCCGCGTACCAAGTCTCGGAAACAGCGGGAGAAACCCGGTCAGTTCCGGCAAGAGTAAGTCTTCGTCGTTGAAAACCGGGCGCGAGGCGATTGTCGCTGCAATCGGATGCCTCACCGTGGTTTCCGTTGTGTCCAGTCGCGGCAAGTGATTCGCCACCCTCGGACGTGAGGCTCACATATGGGAGCAAAACCGCCCGGCGTGAAGCACCCCGGGCAGTTCATCAGTCATATTATTCCGCAGCGGCGGCGGCGAGCAGCTTTATCGAGCCGCCAGCCTTTTCGATCTTCTCGACGGCCGGCTTGGAAGCGCCGGCGACTTCGAGCGAAATCTTCGCCTTCAGCTCGCCGTCGGCGAGAACGCGGACGCCGTCCTTCTCGCGACGGATGACGCCGGCGGCCTTCAGGGCAGCCGCATCGACGGTCTTCGAAGCGTCGAGCTTCTTGGCATCGATTGCCGTCTGGATACGGCCGAGCGACACGACAACAAACTCCGACGCGAAGATGTTGTTGAAGCCGCGCTTCGGCAGACGACGGTAGATGGGCATCTGGCCGCCTTCGAAGCCGTTGATCGCAACGCCCGAACGGGCCTTCTGACCCTTCACGCCGCGACCGGCGGTTTTGCCGGAGCCGGAGCCGATACCGCGGCCAAGACGCTTGCGGCTCTTGGTCGCGCCTTCGTTGTCCTTGATTTCATTCAGTTTCATATCAGGATCCCCCTCACTTCTCGTCGACGACGCGAACGAGGTGCTGGACGGCCCGGATCATGCCGCGAACGGCCGGAGTGTCTTCCAGCGTGCGAACCCGGTGCATCTTGTTGAGGCCCAGACCGACAAGCGTCTGACGCTGTACGGCCGGACGGCGGATGGGGCTACCAATCTGCTCGACGGTAACCGTCTTCTTGGCAACTTCTTTCTTAGCCATCTGTCAGCTCCCTTATTCTTCGGAAGCAGCGCCGGCGGCAACGCGACGAGCCTGGAGCGTGGCGTATTTCATGCCGCGCTGTGCCGCGATGTCCTTCGGGTGCATCTGGTTCTTGAGCGCGTCGAAGGTGGCGCGAACCATGTTGTAGGGGTTCGACGAACCGGTCGACTTGGCAACGACGTCGTGAACGCCGAGCGTCTCAAAGACGGCGCGCATCGGACCACCGGCGATGATACCGGTACCGGCCTTGGCCGAACGCAGCAGCACCTTGCCGGCGCCGTGACGGCCATTGACGTCGTGATGCAGCGTGCGACCGCCGCGAAGCGGCACGAAGATCAGGTCGCGCTTGGCAGCTTCCGTTGCCTTGCGGATGGCTTCCGGCACTTCGCGTGCCTTACCATGGCCGAAGCCAACGCGGCCCTTCTGGTCGCCGACGACGACGAGAGCGGCGAAACCGAAACGACGACCGCCCTTCACCACCTTGGCGACGCGGTTGATTGCGACGAGCTTATCGACAAATTCGCTGTCGCGCTCTTCACGGTTCTGGCGATCTTCGCGAGAACCTCTTCTTTCTTGTGCCATTGTCCTCTTCCTTTTTCTTTTCCGGGTGCAATCGGCAGATTGACGAAAGTCGCCTCGAACAAGCCGAAGCGACCGGGGGTAATGCGAGGCAGAATCCGCCCGGACATCTCTGCCCGGGCGGTGAACATTAGAAGTTCAGGCCGCCTTCGCGAGCTGCCTCGGCCAGCGCCTTGACGCGGCCGTGGTAGATGAAGGCGCCGCGATCGAAGACGACGTCCTTGACGCCTGCCTTGGAAGCGCGCTCGGCGAGGAGCTTGCCGACGGCAGTAGCTGCGGCAGTGTCGGCGCCGGTCTTCAGCGCAGACTTGAGATCTGCCTCGAGGGTCGAGGCAGCGGCAATCGTCTTGCCGGCAACGTCATCGATGATCTGCGCATAGATGTTCTTCGACGAGCGATGAACCGACAGGCGCGGGCGGCCATTGGCGACCGCCTTGATTTGACGGCGCACGCGGCTGGCGCGACGCACAAGAGTATCTTTCCTGCTAGCCATTTCGCGTGATCCTTACTTCTTCTTGCCTTCTTTGCGGACAATCCGCTCGCCGGCATACTTGACGCCCTTGCCCTTGTAGGGCTCGGGGCCGCGGTATTCGCGGATTTCCGCGGCAACCTGGCCGACCTGCTGCTTGTTGATGCCCGAAACGACGATTTCCGTCGGCTTCGGCACAGCGATCGTGATGCCTTCCGGCGTCTGATAGACGACGTCATGGCTGAAACCGAGCGCCAGCTGCAGGTTCTTGCCCTGCATAGAAGCACGGTAGCCGACGCCGTTGATCTCGAGCTTGCGCTCGTAGCCGTCCTTGACGCCCTTGAAGATGTTCTCGACCATCGTGCGGGACATGCCCCACTTGGCACGAGCATCCTTGCTTTCATTGAGCGGCTGAACAACAACCGCATTGTTTTCGAGCTTCACCGAAACTTCGTCGTTTGCGACGAAGAACAGTTCGCCCTTCGGACCCTTCGCCGTTACCTTCTGGCCATCAACGCTAGCCGTGACGCCTGCCGGAACCTGAACGGGTTTCTTACCGATACGAGACATTTTTATACCTGTCTGTTCGCCATGGAGATCCTGCCCGGTCTTAGAAGACCGAGCAAAGAAGCTCGCCACCAACATTCTGTTCGCGTGCCTGGTGATCGGCCATCACGCCCTTCGGGGTCGAAAGGATGGTGATGCCGAGGCCGTTCGCGACCTGCGGAATGGACTTGACCGAGACATAGACCCGGCGGCCCGGCTTTGAGACGCGCGCGATCTCACGGATCACGGAAGCGCCTTCGTAGTATTTCAGTTCGATGTTCAGCTCGGCCTTGCCGTTGCCGAATTCGACTTCGGAGTATCCACGGATATAGCCTTCGGCCTGAAGGACATCCAGAACGCGTGCGCGCAGCTTCGAGGCCGGCGTCGAAACGCTGGACTTGCGGCGAGCAGCACCGTTGCGGATACGGGTGAGCATATCGCCCAAAGGATCAGTCATTGCCATGTACCCGTCTCCTTACCAGCTCGACTTGACGATGCCCGGCACCTTGCCGAGATTGCCGAGTTCGCGAAGCGCGATACGCGACATGCGAAGCTTGCGATAGTAGGCGCGCGGACGGCCGGTGACTTCGCAACGGTTGCGGATGCGGGTCTTCGATCCATCGCGCGGCAGTTCTGCCAGCTTGAGGGTGGCCTTGAACCGCTCTTCGATCGACAAAGACTGGTTCATGATGATTGCCTTGAGGGCAGCACGCTTAGCGGCTTGTCCGGCAACCAGTTTGCGGCGGCGCTTGTTCTTTTCAACTGCGCTCGTTTTCGCCATAACAGTTATCCTTCTTTACGCTTGTCGTTACGGATTACTGACGGAACGGGAAGTTGAACTCTGCAAGCAGAGCGCGCGCTTCGTCGTCGTTAGTTGCCGTCGTGCAAACGATGATGTCCATGCCCCACATCTGATCAACCTTGTCGTAGTTGATCTCAGGGAACACAATGTGCTCCTTGATGCCCATGGCGAAGTTGCCACGTCCATCGAAGGACTTCGGGTTGAGGCCGCGGAAGTCGCGAACACGCGGCAGAGCGATGTTCACGAGGCGATCCAGGAACTCATACATCCGAACGCCGCGCAGGGTAACCTTGGCACCAATCGGCATGCCTTCGCGCAGCTTGAAGCCGGCGATGGAGTTGCGAGCGCGGGTGATCACCGGCTTCTGGCCGGCAATCGCTGCGAGGTCGGCAGCAGCAACGGACGGCTTCTTGGAATCGCCGGTCGCTTCGCCAACACCCATGTTGATGACGATCTTGTCGAGGCGCGGGATCTGCATTTCGTTGGCGTAGGAGAACTTCTCCTGCATCGCCTTGCGGATGCGCTCTACATATTCCTTCTTGAGCCGCGGCTCATAAGCGGTCTTAGCCATCGATCACTTCTCCCGAACGCTTGGCCACGCGGACCTTCTTTTCACCGTCGATCTTGAAGCCAACGCGGGTCGGCTTGCCGTCCTTCGGATCGGCGATCGCGATGTTCGAAAGGTGGATCGGGGCTTCCTTGCTGATAATGCCGGCTTCCTGGTTCTGGGTCTGGCGCTGGTGGCGCTTCACCACGTTGACGCCGCGCACCACAGCCCGGTCTTCCTTCGGCATGACCTGGATGACTTCGCCGGTGCGGCCCTTGTCCTTACCGGTGAGTACGACGACCTTGTCGCCCTTGCGAATCTTCTGCATCTCTCAACGCTCCCTTAGAGTACTTCCGGAGCCAGCGAGATAATCTTCATGTGGTTCTTGGCGCGAAGTTCGCGCGGAACCGGTCCGAAGATACGGGTGCCGATCGGCTCTTTCTTGTTGTCGATAAGAACGGCTGCGTTGGTGTCGAAACGGATGACACTGCCATCCGGACGGCGGATGTCCTTCGCGGTGCGAACGACAACGGCCTTCATGACATCACCCTTCTTCACGCGGCCGCGCGGAATGGCTTCCTTGATCGAAACGACGATGATGTCGCCGATCGACGCATACTTGCGCTTGGAGCCGCCCAGCACCTTGATGCACATGACACGACGTGCGCCGGAATTATCCGCCACGTCGAGGTTTGTTTGCATCTGAATCATGTCAGGTCGCCTTCTTGTTGTTACCAGGCCGGTTGGGTCGAAACCCCCTCGCCCGGCTTATTGTGCTCATCTCAAAGCAAAAGAACGCCCGGACTCGAGCGTTCCCCAGCTTTAATTGCGTGCTTCATACAGATATTTGCCCAAGACGCAAGGGTCCGGCGGGCAAAACCTGCACAAATCAAGCCTGGGCGGCGATTACCGTCCAGCGCTTGTCCTTGGAGATCGGTGCACATTCCTCGATGGAAACGACATCACCGACCTTATACTGGTTGTTCTCGTCGTGAGCCTTGTACTTCTTGGAACGACGGACGGTCTTCTGGAGGATCGGGTGCGCAAAGCGGCGCTCGACCTTGACGACGACGGTCTTGTCGTTCTTGTCGCTGACGACGGTGCCCTGCAGAATGCGTTTCGGCATTTATTCTGGTCCTTAGGCCTTGGCTTCTGCCGCCTTCTGGCGGGCAATGGTTTTGATGCGTGCGATGTCCTTGCGGACTTCGTCGATACGCGAAGACTTTTCGAGCTGGCCGGTAGCCTTCTGGAAGCGCAGGTTGAACTGCTCCTTCTTCAGCTTGGCGAGCTCTTCCTTGAGTTGGTCGGCGCTCAGAGCGCGAACATCTGCGGCTTTCATGAGCTTCACTCCTTACTCTGCGATACGCTGCACGAAGCGCGTCTTGACAGAGAGCTTGGCAGCGCCAAGACGAAGTGCCTCACGAGCAAGTTCTTCGTTGACACCATCGATCTCGAACATCATACGGCCGGGCTTGACCTTGCATGCCCAGTATTCCACCGAACCCTTACCCTTACCCATGCGGACTTCGGTCGGCTTGGCGGTGACCGGGACGTCCGGGAACACGCGGATCCAGACGCGACCGGCGCGCTTCATGTGGCGGGTGATCGCGCGGCGGGCCGCTTCGATCTCGCGGGCATTGACGCGGTTCGGTTCCTGAGCCTTCAGGCCGAATTCGCCGAAGGCGAGATCAGAACCGCCCTTGGCAACGCCCTTGATGCGGCCCTTGAATTGCTTGCGATACTTCGTACGCTTTGGCTGCAACATTTTTTTACTTCTCCGATATTGGCTGCCACGCGCGAATGTTACGCGTTTTCACGACGACGGTCGCGACCGCCACCGCCCTGGTTGTCACTCTCGGTCGCGCGGCGCTCGGAAGCCATCGGATCGTGCTCGAGGATTTCACCCTTGAAGATCCAGACCTTGACGCCGCAGATGCCGAAAGCGGTTTCGGCTTCGGCCGTGCCGTAGTCGATGTCCGCACGCAGCGTGTGCAGCGGAACGCGGCCTTCGCGATACCATTCGGTACGGGCGATTTCCGCGCCACCGAGGCGGCCGGCGCAGGTGATCTTGATGCCTTCGGCGCCAAGACGCATCGCCGACTGAACAGCGCGCTTCATCGCACGGCGGAAAGCCACACGGCGCTCGAGCTGCTGGGCGATCGACTGGGCAACGAGCGTTGCGTCGACTTCCGGCTTGCGCACTTCAACGATGTTGAGGTGCGTTTCCGAGTTGGTCATTTCGGAAAGCTTCTTGCGCAGCTTTTCGATGTCGGCGCCCTTCTTGCCGATGATCAGACCCGGACGAGCCGAGTGGATCGTCACGCGGCACTTCTTGTGCGGACGCTCGATCACGACCTTGGCAATGCCGGCGGCCTTCAGCTCTTCCATCAGGTAGGCACGGATCTTCAGGTCTTCGTGCAGCAGCTGGCCGTATTCGGCGTTGTCCGCGAACCAACGGCTGTCCCAGGTCCGGTTGATGCCGAGACGGAAACCGATCGGATTAATCTTCTGGCCCATTATGCGGCCTCCCCTTTGGCTTCCACTTCACGAACAACGATCGTCAAGTGCGAGAACGGCTTTTCGACGCGCGATGCACGGCCGCGACCACGGGCGTGGAAGCGCTTCATGACGATCGACTTGCCAACGTAAGCTTCCGCGACGATGAGCGAATCAACGTCGAGGTCGTGGTTGTTCTCGGCATTTGCGATTGCAGATTCAAGCGTCTTCTTGACGGTGCCTGCAATGCGCTTGCGGGAGAACTCGAGTTCGGCCAGAGCGCGGTCGACCTTCTTGCCGCGGATCAGCGCAGCAACGAGGTTGAGCTTCTGGGGGCTGACGCGGATCGTGCGCGCAATGGCCTGCGCCTCATTATCCTTCAGCCGGCGTTCGGCTTTTGCCTTGCCCATTGTTATTTCCTCTTCGCCTTCTTGTCCGCGCCATGACCATAGTAGGTCCGGGTCGGAGCGAATTCACCGAACTTGTGACCGACCATTTCCTCGGACACGGAGACGGGAACATGCTTGTTGCCGTTGTAGACGCCGAAGGTCAGACCAACGAACTGCGGAAGGATCGTGGAGCGCCGGCTCCACATCTTGATCACTTCGTTGCGACCGCCTTCGCGGACCTTCTCAGCCTTCTTGAGAAGATAGCCGTCAACAAACGGACCTTTCCAAACTGAACGAGCCACTTGAGACTTCCTCTCTTACTTCTTGCGCTGATGACGCGAGCGCATGATGAACTTGTCGGTCGACTTGTTGGAGCGCGTGCGCTTGCCCTTCGTCGGCTTGCCCCACGGGGTTACCGGGTGGCGGCCACCGGACGTGCGGCCTTCACCACCGCCGTGCGGATGGTCAACCGGGTTCATGACGACGCCGCGTACGTGCGGACGCTTGCCGCGCCAACGCGAACGGCCAGCCTTACCGTCATTGATGTTGCCGTGATCGGGGTTCGATACAGCACCGATCGATGCAAGGCAAGAGCCGTGCACGAGGCGCTGTTCGCCCGAGTTCAGGCGAAGGATCGCCATGCCCTGGTCGCGACCGACGAGCTGCGCGTAGGTCCCGGCGGAGCGGGCGATCTGGCCGCCCTTGCCCGGCTTCATTTCCACGTTGTGGATGATGGAGCCGACCGGGATGAACTGCAGCGGCATGGTGTTGCCGGGCTTGACGTCGACAGCCTTGTCCGAAGCGATGACCTTGTCGCCGGCGGCAAGACGCTGCGGCGCCAGGATATAGGCCTGTTCGCCGTCGGCGTAGTTGACGAGCGCGATGAAGGCGGTGCGGTTCGGGTCATATTCCAGACGCTCGACCGTGCCTTCGACGTCGAACTTGCGACGCTTGAAGTCGACCAGACGGTAGGTCCGCTTGTGACCGCCGCCCTGGAAGCGAACGGTGATGCGGCCCAGGTTGTTGCGACCGCCCTTGGAGGACAGGCCCTCGGTCAGCGTCTTGACCGGCTTGCCCTTGTAGAGGCCGGCCCGGTCCACGATGACCAGCTGGCGCTGGCTCGGCGTCGTCGGATTGAAACTTTTCAATGCCATTTTCTTGTTCCCTTTTGGGTTTTTACCCTAATGGGCCTATCCGTTAGAGACCGGTCGAGACGTCGATGGACTGACCTTCGGCGAGCGTGATGATCGCCTTCTTGACGTCCTTCTGCTTTCCGGCGAAGCCGCGGAAGCGCTTCAGCTTACCCTTGCGGACGAGCGTGTTCACGGCCGTTACCTTGACGCCGAACAGGGCTTCGACTGCAGCCTTGATCTCAGGCTTCGAAGCGCCCTTGGCGACGTTGAAGACGACCTGGTTCTGTTCGGAAACCAGCGTCGACTTTTCGGTGATCGAGGGAGACACGATCACGTCGTAGTGGCGAAGATCCGTCATTTGAACCGCTCCTCCAGAGCTTCCACGGCAGCCTTGGAAAGCACGAGCTTGCCACGGCGCAGAATGTCGTAAACGTTGATGCCCTGGACCGGCAGAACGTCCACGTTCGGGATGTTCTGGGCTGCGAGCTTGAAGTTGTTCTCGATCTCGGCGCCGCCGATGATCAGAGCGTTGGTGAGGCCGAGCGAGGCGAACGCACCGGCGAGCGCCTTCGTCTTTGCTTCATTGGCGACGAGATCGTCGAGGACGATGATCTCTTCAGCCTTCAGCTTGGCCGACAGCGCGTGGCGCAAGCCGAGCGCACGGACCTTCTTCGGCAGATCGTGCGCATGGCTGCGGACGACCGGGCCATGGGCCTTGCCGCCGCCGCGGAACTGCGGAGCACGAGCGGAGTGGTGGCGGGCGCGGCCCGTACCCTTCTGCTTGTACATCTTGGCGCCGGTGCGGGCGACTTCAGCGCGGCCCTTGGCCTTGTGCGTGCCCTGCTGGCGCTTGGCAAGCTGCCAGCGGACGACACGGGCGATGATGTCTTCACGGGGTTCGAGGCCGAAAATGGCGTCAGAAAGGGAAACCTTTCCCGCGTCCTTGCCCTCGAGGGTTTTGACGGTGAGATCCATTATTCGGCTCCCTTACTTCTGTTCTGCGGCGCGCACAGCGGCCGGGCGCGGTGCGCCTTCCGGAGTGCCCGACTTGATTGCGTCGCGGACAACGATCCATGCGCCCTTGGAGCCGGGAACGGCGCCCTTGACCAGGATCAGACCACGGTCTTCGTCGGTCGATACGACTTCGAGGTTCTGCGTGGTGACGCGGGTCTGGCCCATGTGACCAGCCATGCGCTTGCCCTTCCAGACGCGGCCCGGATCCTGGTTGGAACCGGTCGAACCATGCGAGCGGTGCGATACCGACACACCGTGCGTGGCGCGCAGACCGCCGAAGTTATGGCGCTTGATGGCGCCGGCAAAACCCTTACCGATCGTCGTGCCGGTGACGTCAACCAGCTGGCCGGCGACGAAATGGCTGGCCGTCAGTTCGGCGCCGATGTCGATCAGGTTGTCAGCGGTGACGCGGAACTCGACGACCTTCGCCTTCGGCTCGACGCTCGCAGCGGCGAAATGGCCGCGCAGAGCCTTCGTCGTGTTCTTCACCTTGGAACGGCCAGCACCCAGCTGAACTGCGGTATAGCCGTTCTTTTCTTCCGTGCGCTGGGCCACTACCTGGCAGTTCTCCAGCCGCAAAACTGTTACCGGGATATGCTCACCGGCGTCGTTGTAGACGCGGGTCATTCCCACTTTCTGTGCAATCACACCTGAACGCATCGGTTCACGCCTCTTGTTAAGGGTTCCCGTCCGGTGCATCCGCACCTTCCGGTTTCCTGTTCCTGGAAGCCGTTGGAGAAACTCCACGTACCTTCCTTGTTATTTCGGCTTGCGCCGGGATTCTTACAGCTTGATCTCGACGTCGACGCCGGCGGCCAGATCGAGCTTCATCAGCGCATCAACCGTCTGCGGGGTCGGATCAACAATATCGAGAAGGCGCTTGTGGGTGCGCATCTCGAACTGTTCGCGGCTCTTCTTGTCGACGTGGGGCGACCGGTTGACCGTGAATTTTTCAATCCGGGTCGGAAGCGGCACGGGCCCGCGCACACTCGCACCGGTGCGCTTGGCCGTCGACACGATTTCGCGCGTGGAGGCATCGAGGATCCGGTGATCAAACGCCTTGAGGCGGATGCGGATATTCTGGCCGTTCATTCGACTTGTCCTTGCTCGTGTTTCCGGTGTGCTCTTCGATGGCACACGCTCAAAACTTCTGAATTCGTTTGCCTAGCCGCTTCTTTCAAAAATCGCAGGGACATGGGCAACCATGTCCCTGCCGAAACGGCTCAAGCCGTTTTGTTGTTACTCGACGATCGAGGCGACGATGCCGGCGCCGACGGTGCGGCCGCCTTCACGGATCGCGAAGCGCAGCTTCTCTTCCATGGCGATCGGCACGATCAGCTCGACGTCGACCGTCACGTTGTCGCCCGGCATCACCATTTCGGTGCCTTCCGGCAGCGTCACGATGCCGGTCACGTCCGTCGTGCGGAAGTAGAACTGCGGACGGTAGTTGGTGAAGAACGGCGTGTGACGGCCACCCTCTTCCTTCGTCAGGATGTAGGCTTCGGCCTTGAACTTGCGGTGCGGCTTGACCGAACCCGGCTTGCACAGAACCTGGCCACGCTCGACGCCGTTGCGGTCGACACCGCGCAGCAGCGCGCCGATGTTGTCGCCGGCTTGGCCCTGGTCGAGCAGCTTGCGGAACATTTCAACGCCGGTGCAGGTCGTCTTGGTCGTCGGACGGATGCCGACGATCTCGATTTCCTCGCCGACCTTGACGATGCCGCGCTCGACGCGGCCGGTGACGACCGTGCCGCGGCCGGAGATCGAGAACACGTCTTCGATCGGCATCAGGAACGGCAGGTCGATCGGACGCTCCGGCGTCGGGATGTAGGCGTCAACCGCAGCCATCAGCTCGCGGATCGCGTCTTCGCCGATCTTCTTGTCGGAATCTTCGAGAGCGGCCAGCGCCGAGCCCTTGATGATCGGAATGTCGTCGCCCGGGAATTCATAGGACGACAAGAGTTCGCGCACTTCCAGCTCGACGAGCTCGAGAAGCTCGGCGTCGTCAACCTGGTCGACCTTGTTCAGGAACACGACGATCGCCGGAACGCCGACCTGGCGGGCCAGCAGGATGTGCTCGCGGGTCTGCGGCATCGGGCCGTCGGCGGCCGAAACCACCAGGATCGCGCCGTCCATCTGCGCCGCACCGGTGATCATGTTCTTGACGTAGTCGGCGTGGCCGGGGCAGTCGACGTGCGCATAGTGGCGGGCCGGCGTCTCGTATTCGACGTGCGCCGTCGAAATGGTGATGCCACGGGCCTTTTCTTCCGGCGCAGCGTCGATCTGGTCATACGCCTTGAATTCGCCGAAGTACTTGGTGATCGCTGCCGTCAGCGACGTCTTGCCATGGTCAACGTGGCCAATCGTGCCGATGTTGACGTGCGGCTTGTTGCGCTCGAATTTGCTCTTTGCCATTTTCGGCTCTCCGTTTCCTGTCCCTTAGAGGGGAAATCTTTTCATTCTGTTTCAGCGCGGGGGTATTCCGGTCACTTCTGACCGGAATACTTCGCCTGGATTTCCTGCGCGACGTTCGACGGAACCGGCGCGTAGTGATCGAACAGCATCGTGTACTGAGCGCGGCCCTGCGACATGGAGCGCAGGTTGTCGACGTACTTGAACATGTTCGCGAGCGGCACGTGGGCATTGATCACCACGGCAACGCCGCGCGATTCCTGGCCCTGGATCTGGCCACGGCGAGAGTTCAGATCGCCGATCACGTCACCGACGTAATCTTCCGGCGTCACGACCTCGACCTTCATGATCGGCTCGAGGAGCTGAGCACCGGCCTTCTTCGCGGCTTCACGGAAGCAGGCACGCGAAGCGATTTCGAACGCCAGGACCGACGAGTCGACATCGTGGAACGCACCGTCGATGAGCGTCGCCTTGACCCCCAGCATCGGGAAGCCCGCGAGCGGACCCGACGACAGGACGCTTTCGATGCCCTTCTGAACGCCCGGAATGTATTCCTTCGGAACCGCACCGCCGACGATCTTGGATTCGAATGCGAAGTCCTCGCCTTCCGGGTTCGGTTCGAAGACGATCTTGACGCGCGCGAACTGACCGGTACCACCGGACTGCTTCTTGTGCGTGTAGTCCTCTTCGTGCTGACGCGTGATCGTCTCACGGTAAGCAACCTGCGGAGCGCCGACGGATGCTTCGACCTTGAACTCGCGACGCATGCGGTCGACGATGATGTCGAGGTGAAGTTCGCCCATGCCGGCGATGATCGTCTGGCCGGACTCTTCGTCGGTCTTGACGCGGAAGGACGGATCTTCTGCAGCCAGGCGGTTGAGCGCGAGGCCCATCTTTTCCTGGTCGCCCTTGGTCTTCGGTTCGATGGCGATCTGGATGACCGGCTCCGGGAATTCCATCCGCTCGAGGATAACCGGCTTCAGCGGATCGCAGAGCGTATCGCCCGTGGTGGTTTCCTTGAGGCCCGCGAGAGCAACGATGTCGCCGGCGAAGGCTTCCTCGATGTCTTCACGCGAATTGGAGTGCATCTGCAGCATGCGGCCGACGCGCTCGCGCTTTTCCTTGACCGTATTCATCACCGACGTGCCCTTTTCGAGCTTGCCGGAATAGATGCGGGCGAAGGTCAGCGAACCGACGAAGGGGTCGTTCATGATCTTGAACGCCAGCATCGACAGCGGCTCGTTGTCGTCGGCCTTACGGGTGATTTCACCCTCGGTCTTGACGTCGATGCCCTTGATCGCCGGGATATCGATCGGCGACGGCAGGTAGTCGACAACGGCGTCGAGCAGCGGCTGAACGCCCTTGTTCTTGAAGGCCGTGCCGCAGAACATCGGATGGAACTTGACGTCGATCGTGCCGCGACGAACCAGTTCACGGATCTTGTCGTTGTCCGGATAGGTGCCTTCGAGATAGGCTTCCATTGCCGCTTCGTCGATCTCGACAACCGTCTCGATCAGCTTTTCGCGGTATTCTTCAGCCTTGTCCTTCATGTCCGCCGGGATTTCGACGACATCCCACTGGGCGCCGAGCGATTCGTCGCGCCAGACGAGGGCATTCATCTCGATCAGGTCGACAACGCCCTTGAATTCGCTTTCAGCGCCGATCGGCAGCTGCATGACGACGGCGGTCGCGCCGAGACGCGTCTTGATCATCTCGACCGAGCGGTAGAAGTCCGCGCCGGTCTTGTCCATCTTGTTGCAGAAGATCATCCGCGGAACATTGTACTTCTCGGCCTGGCGCCAGACGGTTTCCGTCTGCGGCTCGACGCCGGCATTCGCATCGAGAAGCGCAATCGCGCCGTCGAGAACGCGCAGCGAACGCTCGACTTCGATGGTGAAGTCCACGTGGCCGGGGGTGTCGATGATGTTGAAGCGGCGCATCTTGCCGTCACGGCCCTTCCAGAAGGTCGTGGTGGCTGCAGACGTGATCGTGATGCCGCGCTCCTGCTCCTGCTCCATCCAGTCCATCGTCGCGGCGCCGTCGTGGACTTCGCCGATCTTGTGGGACTTGCCGGTGTAGTAAAGGATGCGCTCGGTCGTCGTCGTCTTGCCGGCGTCGATATGCGCCATGATACCGAAATTTCGGTAATCTTCGATTTTATATTCGCGAGCCATGGGTGACTGCCTTTCGAGACGTGTTGCCGTTACCAGCGATAGTGCGAGAACGCACGGTTGGCATCGGCCATCTTGTGCGTGTCTTCGCGCTTCTTGACGGCGCTGCCACGGTTGTTTGCTGCGTCCATGAGTTCGCCGCAGAGGCGATCGACCATGGTCGTTTCGTTACGCTTGCGAGCCGCCGCAATCAGCCAGCGGATGGCGAGAGCCTGGCGCCGCTCCGGACGAACATCGACCGGAACCTGGTAGGTGGCACCACCGACGCGGCGCGAACGCACTTCGACATGCGGAGCAATGTTGTCGAGAGCGGAATGGAACACGGCGACCGGCTCCTGCTTCAGCTTCGACTGAACCGCTTCGAAGGCACCATAGACGATGCTTTCTGCAACGGACTTCTTACCGTCCAGCATGATGGCGTTCATAAACTTCGTGACGACCAGATCACCGAACTTCGGATCCGGGTTGATCTCACGCTTTTCTGCTCTATGACGTCGGGACATTCTTTTCGTCTCTCAACTTCTTAATCTGGTGACCAGCGAAATGGCGCCGGTTGCGATGTTATTTCGGACGCTTCGCGCCGTACTTCGAACGACGCTGCTTGCGGTTCTTCACACCCTGCGTATCGAGAACGCCGCGGATGATGTGGTAACGAACACCCGGAAGGTCCTTGACGCGGCCGCCGCGGATCATCACCACGGAGTGCTCCTGAAGGTTGTGGCCTTCACCGGGAATGTAGCCGATCACTTCGAAGCCGTTCGTCAGGCGGATCTTTGCAACCTTACGCAGAGCCGAGTTCGGCTTCCTCGGGGTCGTCGTGTAGACGCGGGTGCAAACGCCGCGCTTCTGCGGGTTTTCCTGCAGAGCAGGAACCTTGTTGCGCTTTACCTGTGCCTGACGCGGCTTGCGGATCAGCTGGTTTACGGTAGGCATGTAACCATCCCTTGCAAAATCTTGTCTCGTTACCCTTTCGGGCGGATCGTTGCCGTCGCCGGCGGTACCGCACGCCTATGAAATGCGCAAAACGAGGGCCGATCCGCCTTTTCGCAGATGGCCCCAACAAAAGCAGAGGACGCACTATCTCGCGCGTCTTGCGTGCAGCATTGTGTCTTCAGCGTGCGTTTTGAACCTTGTTTGAGGCGAACTCCAGAACGCGACGTTCCGAACCAGCCAGCCTCACATGGGCTCTGATGCGGCGGGGTGTACTGATTTCAGGTCGATCCGTCAAGGGCAATTAACAAATAATCTCGGTCTTGCAGCCCTGATATGCCTGAAAAACAAGGCTTTGCGGCGGCGTAGCCGCTCCTCCCGAAGAAACCTGTCGTACCAGCCGCTGCATTGCCTTCTCCTGTTAAGGAATCAGCAACGCCATTCTGGGTTCTGAGAATCGTGAGGCGGCACGATTCGACGGACCCGCCGCCGCCCGGAGATTTTCTCCTTTCCCGGGATAGCAGGCTCCTACCGCCTTCGCGGCAAGCCGAAACCGGGTTAAGGTGTCCGGCAATCCGAACGAGGACCTTCCGATGCCCATCATGCCCGACAACGACAATTCACCCGAAGAGCCGCTGGTCTTC
Organism: Sinorhizobium fredii NGR234; assembly: GCF_000018545.1. Classification (NCBI taxonomy): domain Bacteria; kingdom Pseudomonadati; phylum Pseudomonadota; class Alphaproteobacteria; order Hyphomicrobiales; family Rhizobiaceae; genus Ensifer; species Ensifer fredii. The sequence goes on along the minus strand of NC_012587.1, from coordinate 1,237,385 downwards.
GTCATCATTGGCAAAGCCTACGAGAACGACAGCGACGACGAGGGTGTGGAGATCCACGTGATGCTCCGCGCGCCGGATGACGACACCGCCGTGCGGGAGGCGCTCAATGCGCTGGCGGAAGAAGGCTTCTTCCAAGCGGATCTCGATCAGATCGGGACGCTGACCGATATCCCGGACGAGGAGCCGCACGCGTCGGCCTACCAGGGCGCGCTGGAGGGCGAGGTCTCGATCATCCGCTTCGGCTGACCGTTGGATGAAAATTGAGAAAGCCGCCCGGATCGCTCCGGGCGGCTTTTGATTTTCAAGAGGGTGGAGACCACCCTCTCCTTTCCGATCACTCGGCCGCGGCGTTCTCGTTCGCCATGTCGGCGAGCATCGGCGTTGCGGCATCGGCACCCGTGCCCTTGCGGCGCTCTTCGAGGATCAACTCGTCGCGCGCCGTGGCGATGCGGCGGATCTGCGTCATCGTGCCGCCGGTACCGGCCGGGATGAGGCGTCCGACGATGACGTTTTCCTTCAGACCCTGCAGGCCGTCCGTCTTGCCGGCGACCGCGGCTTCCGTCAGCACCTTCGTGGTCTCCTGGAACGATGCGGCCGAGATGAAGGACGGCGTCTGCAGCGATGCCTTGGTAATGCCGAGCAGCACAGGATCGCCGAAGGCCGGCTTCTTGCCTTCGGCAAGCAGCGCGTCGTTGACGTCCTCGAGCTCGATGCGATCGACGTTGTCGCCGACGATATAGGTCGAGTCACCGGCATCGGTGATTTCGACCTTCTGCAGCATCTGACGGACAATCACCTCGATGTGCTTGTCGTTGATGACAACGCCCTGCAGACGGTAGACTTCCTGGATTTCGTTGACGAGGTAGGAAGCAAGCGCCTCCACGCCCTTGATCGCCAGAATGTCGTGCGGCGCCGGGTTGCCGTCGAGGATGTAATCACCCTTTTCGATGTAGTCGCCGTCCTGAAGATGGAAGGGCTTGCCCTTCGGGATCAGGTACTCGACCGGCTCGACACCATCTTCGGCCGGCTCGATCAGCACGCGACGCTTGTTCTTGTAGTCGCGGCCGAAGCGAACCGTCCCGTCGATTTCCGCGATGATGGCGTGATCCTTGGGGCGACGCGCCTCGAAGAGTTCGGCAACGCGCGGCAGACCACCGGTGATGTCCTTGGTCTTGGCGCTTTCGAGCGGCGAACGGGCAAGAACGTCGCCCTGGCTGACCTTCTGTCCCGGCTCGACCGACAGGATCGCATCGACCGAGAGCATGAAGCGGGCTTCGCCGCCGCGGGCGAGCTTCGCGATGCTGCCGCTCTTGTCCTTGATGACGATGGCCGGCTTGAGGTCGGTACCGCGCGGCGTCGAACGCCAGTCGATAACCTGGCGCTTGGTGATGCCGGTCGATTCGTCGGTCGCTTCCAGAACCGAGATGCCGTCGACCACGTCTTCGAAGTGAACGGTACCTTCGACTTCCGTCATCATCGGACGGGTGTACGGGTCCCACTCGGCGAAACGCTGGCCGCGCTTCACCTTGTCGCCGTCGTCGACGAAGATCTTCGAACCATAGGCGACGCGCTGCGAGGACCGCTCCACACCGCGTTCGTCAAGGATCTGGATCGCCATGTTGCGGCCCATGGCGACGAGGACGCCGTCGGAGTTGCGCAGCATGTTGCGGTTCTTGATCTGAACCGTACCCTCGTAGGACGCTTCGAGGAACGACTGGTCGACCACGGTTGCGGTGCCGCCAAGGTGGAAGGTACGCATCGTCAGCTGCGTGCCCGGCTCACCGATCGACTGCGCCGCGATGACGCCAACGGCTTCGCCCATGTTGACGGGGGTACCGCGCGCCAGGTCACGACCGTAGCAGACGCCGCAGACGCCGGTCTGGATTTCGCAGGTCAGCGCCGAACGAATACGGACGGACTGGATGCCGGCCTTCTCGATGATTGCGACATCGGCTTCGAGGATCATCCTGCCCGCGTCGACAATGCGTTCGCCGGTTACAGGGTTGTCGATGTTGTCGAGCGCCGTACGACCGAGGATACGCTGACCGAGCGAGGCGACGACCTGACCGGCATCGACGATCGCCGTCATGGTCAGACCCTTGTCCGTACCGCAATCGACATGCGTGACGATGCAGTCCTGCGCCACGTCGACGAGACGACGGGTCAGGTAACCGGAGTTGGCGGTCTTCAAGGCGGTGTCCGCCAGACCCTTACGGGCACCGTGCGTCGAGTTGAAGTACTCGTTCACGGTCAGGCCTTCCTTGAAGTTCGAGATGATCGGCGTTTCGATGATCTCGCCCGACGGCTTGGCCATCAGGCCGCGCATGCCGCCCAGCTGACGCATCTGGTTCGGCGAACCACGCGCACCCGAGTGCGACATCATGTAGATCGAGTTCATCGGCTTCTGCCGACCATTGTCGTCGAACTCGACCGCCTTGATGCGGGCCATCATCTCTTCCGCAACCTTTTCGGTTGCCTTGCCCCAGGCGTCGACGACCTTGTTGTACTTCTCGCCCTGGGTGATCAGACCGTCGTTGTACTGCTGCTCGTATTCCTTCACGAGCGCTTCCGTATCGCCGACGATCTTCACCTTGGTGTCCGGGATCACCATGTCGTCCTTGCCGAACGAAATGCCGGCGCGGCAGGCATGGGAGAAGCCGAGCTGCATGATCCGGTCGCAGAAGATCACCGTGTCCTTCTGGCCGCAATGGCGATAGACCGCGTCGATCATCTTCGAGATGTTCTTTTTGGTCATCTCCTGGTTGCAGATCTCGAACGGAACGTTCGGGTTCTTCGGCAGGAGTTCGCCGATGATCATGCGGCCGGGCGTCGTTTCGTAGATCTTCGAGACCGGCTTGCCCTCGGCGTCGACGGTCTTGTAGCGGCCACGAATCTTGGCATGCAGGGTGACGGCCTTGGTCTCCAGCGCATGGTGCAATTCGCCCATGTCGGAGAAGGCCATGCCTTCGCCCGGTTCGTTCTGGTTCAGGATCGACAGATAGTAGAGGCCGAGAACCATGTCCTGCGACGGAACGATGATCGGTGCGCCGTTTGCCGGATGCAGGATGTTGTTCGTCGACATCATCAGCACGCGGGCTTCAAGCTGGGCTTCCAGCGACAGCGGCACGTGAACGGCCATCTGGTCGCCGTCGAAGTCGGCGTTGAAGGCGGTGCAGACGAGCGGGTGCAACTGGATCGCCTTGCCTTCGACCAGGATCGGCTCGAAGGCCTGGATGCCCAGGCGGTGCAGCGTCGGCGCGCGGTTCAGGAGAACCGGATGCTCGCGGATGACCTCGTCGAGGATATCCCAGACTTCCGGCTTTTCCTTTTCCACCAGCTTCTTCGCCTGCTTGACGGTCGAGGAATAACCCTTGGCATCGAGGCGGGCGTAGATGAACGGCTTGAAGAGCTCGAGCGCCATCTTCTTCGGCAGGCCGCACTGGTGCAGCTTGAGTTCCGGACCGGTCACGATGACCGAACGGCCGGAATAGTCGACGCGCTTGCCGAGCAGGTTCTGGCGGAAGCGGCCCTGCTTGCCCTTCAGCATGTCGGAAAGCGACTTCAGCGGACGCTTGTTGGCGCCGGTGATGACGCGGCCGCGACGGCCGTTGTCGAACAGCGCGTCGACGGACTCCTGCAGCATCCGCTTTTCGTTGCGGATGATGATGCCCGGCGCGCGCAGCTCGATCAGCCGCTTCAGACGGTTGTTACGGTTGATGACGCGGCGGTAGAGGTCGTTGAGATCCGACGTCGCGAAACGGCCGCCGTCGAGCGGCACGAGCGGACGCAGGTCCGGCGGGATCACCGGAACGACCTTCATGATCATCCATTCCGGACGGTTGCCGGATTCCATGAAGTTCTCGACGATCTTAAGCCGCTTCATCAGCTTCTTTTGCTTCAGATCCGAGGTCGTCTCGGCCATTTCCGCGCGCAGGTCGCCGGCGATCTTCTCGAGATTCATCGAAGCGAGCATCTCGTAGATCGCTTCGGCGCCGATCATCGCGGTGAACTGGTCCTCACCGAACTCGTCGACGGCGATCATGTAGTCTTCTTCGCTGAGGAGCTGGTTCTCCTTGAGCGAAGTCAGGCCTGGTTCGGTGACGATGTAGTTCTCGAAATAGAGGACGCGCTCGATATCCTTCAGCGTCATGTCGAGCAGCGTCGCGATGCGGCTCGGCAGAGACTTCAGGAACCAGATGTGGGCAACGGGAGCGGCGAGCTCGATATGGCCCATGCGCTCACGGCGAACACGCGACAGCGTCACTTCGACACCGCACTTCTCGCAGATGATGCCCTTGTACTTCATGCGCTTGTACTTGCCGCACAGGCACTCGTAGTCCTTGATCGGACCGAAGATGCGCGCGCAGAACAAACCGTCGCGCTCGGGCTTGAAGGTGCGGTAGTTGATCGTCTCCGGCTTCTTGATCTCGCCGTAAGACCAGGAAAGAATCTTCTCCGGCGACGCGATCGAAATCCGGATGGAATCGAAGGTCTGTGCAGGCACCTGCGGATTGAAAAGATTCATGACCTCTTGGTTCATGCCTGTCTCCTTTGCGGGCATTAAGCCCTGAGCTTGGCGAGGGTGCCGGCAAATCCCGGGCGCCGGCCCCTGCCCCATAAACAGCTAAAACCGCATCGGGTGCGGCCCAGTTCCTGCCGCGGGCAAATGAGATGCCCGGCGGCGGAAACGGTGCGCGCCGATTGGCGGCACGCACCGGATATCGACTTACTCCGCTGCGTCGGGCAGCTGCGCCGTGGTGCCGAGGTCATCGACCTTCGAGTTTTCCAACTCGACGGAGAGGCCGAGCGAGCGCATTTCCTTGACGAGAACGTTGAAGCTCTCCGGAATGCCCGCCTCGAACGTGTCGTCGCCACGGACGATCGCCTCGTAGACCTTGGTGCGGCCGGCCACGTCGTCCGACTTGACCGTCAGCATTTCCTGCAGCGTGTAGGCGGCGCCGTACGCCTCGAGCGCCCAGACCTCCATTTCGCCGAAGCGCTGGCCGCCGAACTGCGCCTTGCCGCCCAGCGGCTGCTGGGTAACGAGCGAGTACGGACCGATCGAACGGGCGTGGATCTTGTCGTCGACCAGGTGGTTGAGCTTCAGCATGTAGATGTAGCCAACAGTCACCTGCCGGTCGAACGCATCGCCGGTTCGCCCGTCATAGAGCGTCGACTGACCCGTCACCTTCAGACCGGCCTTCTCCAGCATCTCGTTGACGTCGGCCTCGACCGCGCCGTCGAAGACCGGCGTTGCGATCGACACGCCGCGGCGGGTCTGCTCGGCCAGCCGCACGATCGATTCGTCATCATACTGCTTGATCGGCTCGCCCTTCGGGCCCGATCCGATGACGTCATCGATCGTGGTGCGGAGCGGCTTGATGTCCCCACTTTCGTGGTAGGCGTCAAGCATCGCACCGATCTTCTTGCCCATGCCGGCGCAAGCCCAGCCGAGATGCGTCTCGAGAATCTGGCCGACATTCATGCGCGACGGAACGCCGAGCGGGTTGAGCACCACGTCGACATGCGTGCCGTCTTCGAGGAACGGCATGTCTTCGATCGGCACGATCCGCGACACCACACCCTTGTTGCCGTGGCGGCCGGCCATCTTGTCGCCCGGCTGGATCTTGCGCTTCACGGCGACGAAGACCTTGACCATCTTCATGACGCCCGGAGGCATCTCGTCGCCGCGCTGCACCTTCTCGACCTTGTCCATGAAGCGCTGTTCGAGGCGCGACTTGGATTCGTCGTACTGGGCGCGAAGCGCTTCGATCTCGCCTTGAGCCTTCTCGTCCTCGACGGCGAACATCCACCACTGCGAGCGCGGATATTCACTGATGACAGCGTTCGAAAGCTCGGTGCCCTTCTTGAAGCCCTTTGGGCCGGCAACGGCAACGTGACCGCGCAACATGTCGATCAGGCGCGCATAGACGTTGCGATCGAGGATCGCCTGCTCGTCGTCGCGGTCCTTGGCAAGGCGTTCGATCTCCTCGCGTTCGATCGCCATGGCGCGCTCGTCCTTCTCCACGCCGTGGCGGTTGAAGACGCGAACTTCGACGATGGTACCGAAGGTGCCGGGCGGCATGCGCATCGACGTATCGCGGACATCCGAAGCCTTTTCGCCGAAGATGGCGCGCAGCAGCTTTTCTTCCGGCGTCATCGGGCTTTCGCCCTTCGGCGTGATCTTGCCGACCAGGATATCGCCCGGCTGAACTTCGGCGCCGATATAGACGATGCCGGCTTCGTCCAGGTTCTTCAGCGCTTCTTCCGAGACGTTCGGAATGTCGCGCGTGATTTCTTCCGGGCCGAGCTTGGTGTCGCGCGCCATGACTTCGAATTCCTCGATGTGGATCGAGGTGAAGACGTCGTCGCGCACGATCCGCTCGGAAAGCAGGATCGAGTCTTCGTAGTTGTAGCCGTTCCACGGCATGAACGCGACGAGCGCGTTGCGGCCGAGCGCCAGGTCACCGAGATCGGTCGACGGACCATCGGCGATGATGTCGCCCTTGTTCACCAGGTCACCGACGGTGACCAGCGGACGCTGGTTGACGCAGGTGTTCTGGTTGGAGCGCTGGAACTTCTGCAGACGGTAGATATCGACGCCCGACTTCGACGGATCGAGGTCTTCGGTGGCGCGGATAACGATACGCGTCGCATCGACCTGGTCGACGACGCCGCCGCGACGGGCCGCAATCGCTGCACCGGAGTCACGCGCAACCACCGATTCCATGCCGGTGCCGACGAACGGAGCCTCGGCTCTCAGCAGCGGCACGGCCTGACGCTGCATGTTCGAGCCCATCAGCGCGCGGTTGGCGTCATCGTTCTCGAGGAACGGGATGAGCGCCGCGGCGACCGAAACGAGCTGCTTCGGCGAAACGTCCATCAGGTTGATGTTGTCGCGGGGTGCCAGCATAACTTCGCCGGCATGACGGCAGACGACGAATTCTTCCGCAAAGGAGCCATCATCGTTCAGCACCGAGTTGGCCTGAGCGACGTGATACTTCGCATCTTCCATCGCCGACAGATAGACGACGTCGCTGGTTACGTTCCCGTCGACGATCTTCCGGTACGGGCTTTCGATGAAGCCGTACTTGTTGACGCGGGCGAAGGTCGCCAGCGAGTTGATCAGACCGATGTTCGGGCCTTCCGGCGTTTCGATCGGGCAGATACGGCCGTAGTGGGTCGGATGCACGTCGCGGACTTCGAAGCCGGCGCGCTCGCGGGTCAGACCACCCGGGCCAAGAGCCGAAAGGCGGCGCTTGTGGGTGATTTCCGACAGCGGGTTCACCTGGTCCATGAACCGCGACAGCTGCGAGGAACCGAAGAATTCGCGAACGGCGGCGGCGGCCGGCTTCGCGTTGATCAGGTCCTGCGGCATGACGGTGTCGATCTCGATCGAGGACATGCGTTCCTTGATCGCGCGCTCCATGCGCAGGAGGCCGAGACGGTACTGGTTCTCCATCAACTCGCCGACCGAGCGGACACGGCGGTTGCCGAGGTTGTCGATATCGTCGATCTCGCCCTTGCCGTCACGCAGTTCGACCAGCATCTTGACGACCGCCAGGATGTCTTCCTTGCGCAGCGTGCGGACTGTGTCCGGCACGTCGAGGTCGAGACGCATGTTCATCTTCACGCGGCCGACGGCCGAGAGGTCGTAGCGCTCCGCATCGAAGAACAGCGCGTTGAACATCGCTTCGGCCGAATCCATGGTCGGCGGCTCGCCCGGGCGCATGACGCGATAGATGTCGAACAGCGCATCCTGCCGGTTCTCGTTCTTGTCGGCAGCGAGCGTGTTGCGGATATAGGCGCCGACATTGATGTGGTCGATGTCGAGAACCGGGATCTCGTCGAAACCGGCCGACAGGATGACCGGAAGCGTCTTCTCGTCGATCTCGTCGCCGGCTTCCAGGTAGATTTCGCCGGTTTCGTAGTTGACGACGTCCTCGGCGAGGTAGTTGCCATAAAGCTCGTCGTCGGTCGACTTGAGCGCCTTCAGGCCCTTTTCCTGCAACTGCCGCAACAGGCGCGGCGTCAGCTTCTTGCCGGCCTCGACGACGACTTCGCCGGTATCGGCATCGATCATCTCGGCGATCGCCTTCTGGCCCTTCAGGGCATCCGGCTGGAACGGCACGCGCCAGCCATCGCCGTCGCGCTGATAGAGCGACTGCGTATAGAAGGTGCTGAGGATCTCCTCGCCATCCATGCCGAGCGCCATCAGCAGCGACGTCACCGGAATCTTGCGGCGACGGTCGATACGGGCATGCACGATGTCCTTGGCGTCGAATTCGATGTCGAGCCACGAACCGCGATACGGAATGACGCGCGCGGCGAAGAGCAGCTTGCCGGACGAGTGGCTCTTGCCCTTGTCATGGTCGAAGAAGACGCCCGGCGAACGGTGCATCTGCGAAACGATGACGCGCTCAGTGCCGTTGACGATGAAGGTACCGTTGTCCGTCATGAGCGGCATGTCGCCCATGTAGACGTTCTGTTCCTTGATGTCCTTGATCGACTTGGCGCCGGTATCTTCGTCGATATCGAACACGATCAGCCGCAGGGTCACCTTGAGCGGCGCCGCATAGGTCAGGTCGCGTTGACGGCATTCTTCGACGTCGAACTTCGGCGGCTCGAATTCGTAGGATACGAATTCGAGCATCGAAGCGCCCGAAAAATCCTTGATCGGAAACACCGATTTGAAAACAGCTTGAAGTCCCTCGTCCGGGCGCCCGCCTGCGGGCTCTTCCACCATGAGGAACTGGTCGTAGGACGCCTTCTGGACCTCGATGAGGTTGGGCATCTCTGCGACTTCGGGGATCTTACCAAAAAACTTGCGTACGCGCCTACGACCGTTGAACGATAGGGTCTGAGCCATCGTCGCTCCTTGTCAATCTTGCATCCGGGCCTGCAACGGACGGGAACCGATGGCCAGTCGATCCCGTCGATCAAATGAGTTGTTCAATCTCGTCAAGCTTTCGAAAGACGCCAGCACGGAACGCTGTGCTATCTCCCGATCGCGACCATCCTCTTGAAGAACCCATTACCCAAAAGCCGTTTTCGACAGGCTTTTGGGTAATATGTTCCAAAAACGGTCAAAGAGAGGCGGCCACAAAGGCCCCCTCCCTTCGCATTTCGTCGAATTACTTGACGTCGACCTTGGCGCCAGCGTCTTCGAGCTTCTTCTTGAGGTCAGCAGCTTCCGCCTTGGAAACGGCTTCCTTGACAGCCTTCGGAGCGCCTTCGACGAGGTCCTTGGCTTCCTTGAGGCCGAGGCCGGTGATGGCGCGGACTTCCTTGATGACGTTGATCTTGTTCGCGCCGGCATCCGTCAGGATGACGTCGAACTCGGTCTTTTCTTCTTCAGCAGCGGCAGCAGCACCGCCAGCAGCGCCACCAGCGGCAGCAACGGCTACCGGAGCAGCGGCAGAAACGCCCCACTTTTCTTCGAGCAGCTTGGAAAGCTCAGCAGCTTCCAGGACGGTCAGCGAGGAGAGGTCTTCAACGATCTTTGCGAGATCAGCCATTTTACTTTTCCTTTTGTTCGGTTCGAACCGGTTTTAGATACAACAGCGAAAATCCGCCTCAGGCGGCTTCGTCCTTCTTGGCATAGGCCGAGAACACGCGGGCAAGCTGGCTTGCCGGTGCTGCGACAACCGTCGCGACGCGGGTTGCCGGGGCATTGAGAAGGCCCAGCAGCTTTGCGCGCAGCTCGTCGAGCGAAGGCAGGGTCGCAAGCGACTTGACTGCTTCGGCGTTGAGCGTGGTTGTGCCCATGGCGCCGCCCAGAACAACGAGCTTGTCGTTGGTCTTGGCGAAATCCATGACGACCTTGGGAGCCGTGATCGGGTCAGCGCTGAATGCGATCAGCGTCTGTCCTTTGAAGAGATCGGTCATCCCTTCCGACTCGGTGCCCTGAAGAGCGATCTTGGCCAGGCGGTTTTTCGCGACTTTGACGGTGCCGCCAGCAGCGCGCATCTTCGAACGGAAGTCGTTCATCTGCGCAACTGTGACACCAGCATAGTGGGCCACGACAACCGAACCGGAAGCCTTGAAGACTTCGTTCAGCTCCGTGACGAATTCGCGTTTTTCCGCTCTTTCCACTGTCTGTCTCCAGTTGACAGGGTTGCTCATCGCAGCCCTGCCGGGTTTGCCTTTGTCACCTGGGATCATGCTCGATCCCAAGCAACGCTTAAGGATCCTGTCCCTTGGCGTTCCCGGATAGCCGGGTCTGACACAAGGCAAGCGAGGTTCGAACCGAATTTCGACGCCTACGGCGTCACTTGAAATCCAGATCTTACCCGTCTCATGCGGGCATGGTGATTAAGGTAGAACCACCCGCAATCTCGGACAGGAATTCCGGGCCGGAAGCCCGGATATTTCCGGCCTCGAAAGGCCGGAAATTCGATTTCGGGCCCAAGCCCCTGCATGTGTCCTTAAATCGGGTTCGATTTAAGGACAAAACATGCAGCAATTCAAAGCGCTACAGCGACCTTTGTGCGCTTAAAAAGCGCACGGCGCTGTAGAATTATCAGGCGACGCTCAGCGTTGCCGGGTCGATCTTTAGGCCGGGGCCCATCGTCGAGGAGATCGCCACGCGCTTGACGTAGTTGCCCTTGGCGCCGGTCGGCTTCGCCTTGATCACCGCATCTGCGAAAGCGCGGATGTTCTCTTCCAGCGCCTTGGCATCGAAGGATGCCTTGCCGACGCCGGCGTGAACGATACCAGCCTTCTCGACGCGGAACTCGACGGCGCCGCCCTTCGAAGACTTGACGGCTGCGGTGACGTCCATCGTCACGGTGCCGACCTTCGGGTTCGGCATCATGCCGCGCGGGCCGAGAACCTTGCCGAGACGGCCGACGAGCGGCATCATGTCCGGGGTCGCGATGCAGCGATCGAAATCGATCTTGCCGCCCTGGACGATCTCGACCAGGTCTTCCGCACCGACGACGTCGGCGCCGGCGGCCTTGGCTTCATCGGCCTTGGCGCCACGGGCGAAAACGGCAACGCGAACCGAGCGGCCGGTGCCGTTCGGCAGGTTGACGACGCCACGGACCATCTGGTCGGCATGGCGCGGATCGACGCCGAGGTTCATCGCCACTTCGATGGTCTCATCGAACTTGGCGGTCGCACGCTCCTTGACGAGCGTCACGGCTTCGGTGAGGCCGTAGACCTTCGCCGGATCAATGCCCTCGCGGGACTTCTGTACACGCTTTGCAATCTTCGCCATGGTCTTAGCCCGTCACTTCCAGGCCCATGGAGCGGGCGGAGCCCTCGACCATTGCCATTGCGCCTTCGATATCGGCCGCGTTGAGGTCCTTCATCTTGGCCTCTGCGATCGTGCGGATCTGGGCCTTGGAGATCGAACCGGCCTTCGCCTTGCCCGGGGTCTTCGAACCGGACTGGATCTTCGCCTCGCGCTTCAGGAAGTAGCTGACCGGCGGCTGCTTCATGATGAAGGTGAAGGACTTGTCCTGGTAATAGGTGATGACGACCGGAATCGGCATACCCTTTTCCATTTCCTGCGTAGCGGCATTGAACGCCTTGCAGAATTCCATGATGTTGATGCCACGCTGACCAAGCGCAGGACCGATCGGCGGCGACGGGTTCGCCGAGCCGGCCTTTACCTGCAGCTTGAGCTGGCCTGCTACTTTCTTAGCCATTTCTCTCTGCCTCTCTTTGCCCCGCCCGGCCAAGCCGGAAGCGGGAACTGTTCAGCCGGTTGCCCGGCTCCTTGCCGGTCGATGACCGGCGGCTGCGGTTGCGTGGTGCGGATATACCGGCCCGGCTAAGACCGGCTTCCTCCCACGCGCATGCGGATCACTCCGCCGGAACAGGTCGACACGTCAACCTGCCCAATTCAGTAAGCTTCGCTCTTTCAGACCTTTTCGACCTGGCCGTATTCCAGTTCGACGGGAGTGGCGCGGCCGAAGATCGACACCTCGACCTTCAGGCGCGAACGCTCTTCATCGACATCCTGGACGATGCCATTGAAGGAGGCGAAGGGGCCATCCGACACACGGACCTGCTCGCCGATCTCGAAGGAGACCGAAGGCTTCGGACGCTCGACGCCATCCTGGACCTGACCCAGAATCCGCTCCGCCTCATGATCCGGAATCGGCACCGGCTTGCTGTCGGTTCCGAGAAACCCGGTGACCTTCGGCGTGTTCTTGATGAGGTGGTAAGCCTCGTCCGTCAGATTCGCCCGCACGAGAACATAACCCGGGAAGAACTTCCGCTCCGCATCGACCTTGCGGCCGCGACGAACCTCGACCACCTTCTCGGTCGGCACGAGAATCTTCTCAAACAGATGCGACAGACCCTTCTGCCTGGCTTTCTCTTCGATCGATTCGGCGACTTTCTTCTCGAAATTCGAATAGGCGTGAACGATATACCAGCGCGCAGCCATGCTTCTCTCCACCCAGATCAAGCGCCAACGTTGAGGATCAGGCTCATCAGCCAACCCATCAACTGGTCCGCACCAAAGAAAAAGGCGGCGGCAAAAGAGACCATGACGAAGACCATCAGCGTCGAGATCGTCGTCTCGCGCCGCGAAGGCCAAGTCACTTTTGACGTTTCCGAGCGCACCTGCTGCAGAAACGTGAACGGATTCGTTTTGGATGCCATAAAATGCTCACGCCATTACGGCGCGTAAAGCCGATGTTTCAGCCCCACGCACCGCGTGTCTGTTTGGACCCTACATAAAGACCGATTCCGAAAACCACAAGAGCCGATCGGTCTTTTTTGTGAATATATAAAGACGGCTGCGCCGCCCTCTCCCACGCATTCTGGCCGAATTCTGACGACAGGGCAAGAACGGGAGACTGGCAGGGGCAGAGGGGCTCGAACCCCCGACCTGCGGTTTTGGAGACCGCCGCTCTACCAACTGAGCTATACCCCTAGACCAGAAACACAACCGAAACCGGATGCATCTCAAGTCTGCGGCTTCTTATTCAGTTTGCCGGATGCTTTCAAGCGCATTCGCGACAAAAGCGCAAAAAGTGCCAAGAAAATTTTCTCATGGTCCGCGCGCATCTCCGGCGCACCGACGCTAGGTGTCAAGCTTCACGTATTTCCGCCAGTCGTGCTCCTCCTTGAAGCCAAGGACCTCGCGGATCTTCCGGTTCGAGAGCAGCCCCTCGAACTCGCCGATCTCCCTGGTGAAGGGGACATTCGGATAGAAGCGCCTGGCAAGCTCGCGCGTCGGCGTGTTGGCCGATACCGTGTCGTTGCAGGCATTGAAGACCGCAAAACCGAGCCCGTCCTTCTCGATGCAGAGCTTGACGATCTGGCCCAGGTCCCGGGCATCGATATAGCTCCAGGCGATCCGTTTGCGGATTTCCGGATGAGCGAAATAGTGAGGGAAGCGCTCATATTCGTGCGGCTCGATGACGTTGCCGATACGCAGCGCGTAGATGTCGAACCCGGACCGCTCTGCAAAGGCACGCGCGGTCTTTTCGTTGACAACCTTGGAGAGACCGTAGGAGTCCATCGGATCGACGTCGTAGTCCTCCTCGAGCGGGAAGCTATGGAAGTCGCGATGACCCTCGGCAAAGCAGACGCCGTAGGTCGTCTCGCTGGAGGCGAAGATGATCTTGCGGATCCCGAGCTTCACCGCCGCCTCGATGACGTTATAGGTCCCCATCACATTGACCCGGAAGGTCTCGTTGTCCGGCTTGATGAGGATGCGCGGAATGGCGGCGAAGTGGACGACGGCATCGAAGGATTGCGGCCCCCTGCCCTGATCCATATCGGGAAAATCCCGATGCATCGACAGCGCGTTGAACATCTGGCCGCTGTCGGTGATGTCGGCGATCAGGTTGGTGACGCCGGGGCTGTCGAGCGGTACGAGGTCGACATTATGCACTTCATACCCCGCTTCGACGAGATAGGGTACGGCATGCCGCCCGGCCTTGCCGGCGCCGCCGGTAAAGAGAATCCGCTTTTTCACGATCTGCTCCTCCGCCTCTGACGACGCAGGAGCCTGCCATTCCGGCGAGACACATTCAAGTTTCGATGACGGCGAAACAATAGAAACGAAAAACCCCGCGATTGCCCGCGGGGTCTTCGAAACCGGTAGAAGCCGGAAATTAATCGACGATAGAGGCGACGATGCCGGCGCCGCGTGCAAATCGCGCTAGCGCGCCACTTGCACCCTTTCTGCTGCAGTCGGCAGCTTACGGCATCGCCCTTGCGATCGTTACTCGACGATCGAGGCGACGATGCCGGCGCCGACGGTGCGGCCGCCTTCACGGATAGCGAAGCGCAGCTTCTCTTCCATGGCGATCGGCACGATCAGCTCGACGTCGACCGTCACGTTGTCGCCCGGCATCACCATTTCGGTGCCTTCCGGCAGCGTCACGATGCCCGTCACGTCCGTCGTGCGGAAGTAGAACTGCGGACGGTAGTTGGTGAAGAACGGCGTATGACGGCCGCCTTCTTCCTTCGTCAGGATGTAGGCTTCGGCCTTGAACTTGCGGTGCGGCTTGACCGAACCCGGCTTGCACAGAACCTGGCCGCGCTCGACGCCGTTGCGGTCGACACCGCGCAAGAGCGCACCGATGTTGTCGCCGGCCTGGCCCTGGTCGAGCAGCTTGCGGAACATTTCAACGCCCGTGCAGGTCGTCTTCGTCGTCGGACGGATGCCGACGATCTCGATTTCCTCACCCACCTTGACGATGCCGCGCTCAACGCGGCCGGTGACGACCGTGCCACGGCCGGAGATCGAGAACACGTCTTCGATCGGCATCAGGAACGGCAGGTCGACCGGACGTTCCGGCGTCGGGATGTAGGCGTCGACCGCAGCCATCAGCTCGCGGATCGCGTCTTCGCCGATCTTCTTGTCGCTGTCTTCGAGAGCGGCGAGCGCCGAGCCCTTGACGATCGGAATGTCGTCGCCCGGGAATTCGTAGGACGACAGCAGTTCGCGCACTTCCAGCTCGACGAGCTCGAGAAGCTCGGCGTCGTCAACCTGGTCGACCTTGTTCAAGAACACGACGATCGCCGGAACGCCGACCTGGCGGGCCAGCAGGATGTGCTCGCGAGTCTGCGGCATCGGGCCGTCGGCGGCCGAAACCACCAGGATCGCGCCGTCCATCTGCGCCGCACCGGTGATCATGTTCTTGACGTAGTCGGCGTGGCCGGGGCAGTCGACGTGCGCATAGTGGCGGGCCGGCGTCTCGTATTCGACGTGCGCCGTCGAAATGGTGATGCCACGGGCCTTTTCTTCCGGCGCAGCGTCGATCTGGTCATACGCCTTGAATTCGCCGAAGTACTTGGTGATCGCTGCCGTCAGCGACGTCTTGCCATGGTCAACGTGGCCAATCGTGCCGATGTTGACGTGCGGCTTGTTGCGCTCGAATTTGCTCTTTGCCATGGGTACGCTTCCTGTGGTCAAATACGATTGATCAGCCGGCAGGGCCGGTTTGTGCAGCCGTTTAAGGGTTTCGCGGCATTTGCGCAAGACTTAATTGCGTCCGCCCGGACGGCAAGGTCTCAGCCGAATTTAAAGTCTATGGCGAAGCGCCGCCGCGCCGGCACAGACAGATTTGCCAAAGCCGAAAAATTAAACGATGTCAGGGGTATCCGCCACCTTTCTAAAGCCGAACGGCAAGTGGCTGGAGCGGGTAGCGGGAATCGAACCCGCGTATTCAGCTTGGAAGGCTGCTGCTCTACCATTGAGCTATACCCGCGGGCCTTCGATCCTGAAGCAGAATGGTGGAGGGAGTTGGATTTGAACCAACGTAGGCTGAGCCAACGGATTTACAGTCCGTCCCCTTTAACCACTCGGGCATCCCTCCATTTTTCTGTCGGGATCAATCGACCAAGCTTTTGAGATCGTAGAAGAACCGGCGCCATTTGGTGCCGCCTTGCGATCTGCGCCGGGTATATGACCGCCAGCCTTCCTCCTGTCAACAGAGCGAAACGGAAAATTTCAGAATTTCTCCACAGGCGTCGACGACCACGGTTTTCCGAAACCATTTCCAAGACCGAACGAACCTCTCTATAAGACGCGCATGAGCAAGGACAAGAGCGGCGACAAGAGCGCCAGAGACAGCCACTACGCCACTCTCCGGCGCGCCCATCGCGACGCCCGCCGCGAGCGTGGCGAGATTCCGACACCCCGTCCCGACAAGCGTCGGAAGCTGCCGGCCGACTGGAAGCCGCCGGCGCTCGCGCCCGATGAGGTGTTTCTCTATGGCCTGCATACGGTTCGCGCCGCCCTGGACAATCCGGATCGCACCATCATCCGGCTCAGAGTAACGCAGAATGCGGCGGCGCGGCTGGAACTCGGTGATCTCTCGGCTCTCCGCTTCCCCGTCGAAATCGTCACGCCGCAGGATCTCGACCGGGCCCTCGGGCCGGATGCCATCCACCAGGGCGTCATGCTGGAGACGCGGCCGCTGCCGCACCGAAAGCTCGAGGCGCTCAGCGATTGCCCGTTGATCCTGCTGCTCGACCAGGTGACTGATCCGCACAATGTCGGCGCGATCATGCGCTCGGCGGTCGCCTTCGAGGCTGGCGCGTTGATTACCACCATGCGCCACAGCCCGACCGAATCGGGCGTACTCGCCAAGTCTGCATCCGGCGCGCTGGAGCTCATCCCCTATATCCAGATCACCAACCTCGCCGATACGATTGAAGAACTGCACAAACTCGGTTTCCAGACGATCGGCCTCGATTCGGAGGGGCCGCAACCGCTGGAGGACACTTTCTCGGGCGGGAAGGTCGCTCTCGTGCTGGGATCGGAAGGCAAGGGACTGCGGCAGAAGACGCGACAGACCGTCACGGCGCTCGCCCGTCTCGACATGCCGGGCGCCATCAAGTCGCTCAACGTTTCGAACGCCGCCGCGATCGCCATGTACGCCGCGCGCCAGCACCTCAAGGGTTGAGGCGTATCAAAGCGTTGGGACGCCGCTCGCGGTCATCAGGGCCGTCGGACAGCCATCACGCACCTTTTTCCAGGTCGTGACGTTGAGGTTCATCTCGCAACGCGCCATGTAGGAGATGCCGCCGACACGGATGCAGGCCATCTGGCCGAGTTCGTATTTCGTGCCGTCGCGGTTGCGGCAGGTGCAGCGCCGGTCCGGCGGGGACGCAGCCGCGCTTTCGGCCACCATGCCGGCAGCCGCCAGCGACAAGGTCAAAACCTGCAATGCGACCAGGCTTTTCATAGCGCCAGAATAGCGCAAAACGGGCCGATCAGAAACGAAGAATGCCGGCTGCTTGCGCAACCGGCATCCTTCCGCAACAGACCGGCACTTATATTGGAGCGGGATGCGGGCGGAAAACCGCGAACACTTTCCTCACCCCGCTCCGGCGCCGGCCGAACTGATGATTAGCTCGCGAGCCGCAGAACGTCGCCCTCAGCGATCGTCTTTTCAGCTTCGGCAATGGCGAACTGCTTCTGGTCTGCACCCAGGTTCAGGCCTTCGGCACGGACGAATTCGACATCGGTGATACCGAAGAAGCCGAAGACCGTGCGCAAATAGGCTTCCTGGTGATCCATGGCCGCGGCCGGCCCGGCAGAATAATGTCCACCGCGCGTCGAGGCGACGATGACCTTCTTGCCCTTGGCGAGACCCTCCGGGCCGGCTTCGGTGTAGCGGAAGGTCTTGCCGGCGACGGCAAGGCGATCGATCCAGGCTTTCAGCTGGCTCGGAATCGAGAAGTTGTACATCGGCGCGCCGACGACGATCGTGTCGGCGGCAAGGAACTCATCGAGCATCTGGCGGCCGGTCCGGACATCCGAAGCCAGCGCCGGATCGACACCGTCGAGGTCGGCCGGCGCCATGATCTGCGCGCCGGTCAGATGCTGCAGGCGCTCGGAGACGAGGTCGCGGTAGATCACATTCGCATCGGGCCGGTCAGCCTTGATCTGCGCGACGATTGCCGCCGTCAGGCGGCGGGAAACCGAATGTTCTCCGAGGATGCCGGAGTCGATGTGGAGGACGTTCATGGGAGGCACCTTTGTTTCGAGTTGCGGTGCACAACATATGATTTGAAAACAATCACCGGATAAGACGGCGAATAATTGACATTCCGTTTCCCGAGGGAAACAATCTAAGCAAGCTAGAGCGAATGCGAGCGCCTCCTCGTCCGCTCTGATGGAGGCTCGAATGCAGGACCTGAACGATATCGCCCTCTTCGCCGCCGTCGTGAAGAACAACGGCTTCAGCGCCGCCGCGCGCGACCTGAACATTCCAAAATCCAAGCTCAGCAAGCATGTGGCGCGGCTGGAGGACCAGTTGGGCGTGCGCCTTCTCGAACGTTCGACGCGCAAACTGCGCGTCACCGAAATCGGTCGCGTATTCTACGAGCATGCCCAGGGATTGCTGGACGGCGTTGCGGCCGTGGAAGCCGAGATCGCCGCGGTGCGCGGCGAACCGACCGGCGTCGTGCGGCTCGGCTGCCCGCTCGGCTTCACGCCGATGCTCGCCGACATTCTTCCCGGCTTTCATCGCCGCTACCCGGGAGTCCGGCTGCTGATAACGGCGACGAACCGGCGCCTCGACATGATCGAGGAACGATTCGACGTGGCGCTGCGGGCGCGCGACCAGCTCGACACCGACAGCCAGCTGATCGTGCGCAAGTTCGGCGAGGTGCGCTCACGGCTGGCCGTGAGCCCGACACTTCTAGCCCGCCTCGGAGAGATTACCACTTCCAATCTGTCCGAAATGCCGACGCTGTCGATGAACGAGCAACACGGCAATGACGTCTGGCGCCTCTTTCACACCGATGGCGGATCGATGGAGATCGCCCACCGGCCGGTGATCGGCTGCAGCGACTTTGTCATCCTCGAACGCGCCGCGATCGAAGGCATGGGGATTGCGATGCTACCGGACCACATCTGCGAGCGTGCCTTCCGCACCGGCGTGCTCGTCCCGGTGCTTCCGGAGTGGACGTCCGGCAACGTCATGGTCCACCTCGTCTTCCCCTCGCGCCAGGGCATGCTGCCGGCGACCCGCGCGCTGATCGATTACCTCGCGGAGAACCTGATCAAGGCCATGGAACGGTGCCGGGAGGTGGATCCGCGACCGGCGCAGTCATTCGATATTTGAGGGGATGCAAAACATCGATCGGCCGAGGCGGCGTCGTGGCAGGCTTACCGAAAGTTTTGAAGAATGGTGCCCCCAGAGAGACTCGAACTCCCGACCTACTGATTACAAATCAGCAAAAGTGACATTTCGTCGCCGTTCAGGACGATTCAGTCCACAGTTATTTTGCCCTTGAAACCCTTGTAGCCATGGGCTTTTGGCCGTTCACATGCTTTCATCAGAATCCGTGACCGCCCGTCGATTTTTGTTACCCCGTAGTTACCCCGGATGCCAGCAGCAAAACCACTGACCGTAAAATCCATCGAAGCCATCAAAGCCGGAAGTTCCAGGCGGGAGATCCCGGACGGCGCCCTGCAGGGCTTATATCTGATCGTGCAGACGACAGGGGTTAAGAGTTGGGCGGTTCGTTACCGCCATGCGGGCAAGCCGCGAAAGATGACGCTGGGGGGATTTCCTGCAATCAGTTTAAGCGATGCACGCGAGGAGGCGCGCAAGGCGTTACGCATGGTCTCGGAAGGCAGAGACCCGGCAACCGAGAAGGCAGAGCAGGAGCCGAAGCGGCCGGCGCATATGGATCTGATGCCAGCGCTATTGGACGAGTTTGTCACTCGCCACGTCGCCGTAAAAAATCGGCCGTCTTACGTGAGGGAAAGCAAACGCATTGTCGAAAAAAACCTGAAACCGAAGTGGAAACAGAAGCTCGTCAAAACCGTGACCAAACGGGACGTGCTTAAACTGCTCGACGAAATCGTTGACCGCGGCTCACCTATCATGGCCAATCGCGTCCGGGCCCTGTTGAGCAAGTTTTTCGCTTGGGCCATGGAGCGAGACATAGTTGATGCCTCCCCGGTCGTGTCGATCAAGGCGCCGTCGGAAGAGAAGACGCGCGATCGGATACTGACAGACGAGGAAATCCGCTTCCTGTGGCTTGCGGCGGAGAAGCTTGCATACCCGTTCGGCCCCGTCGTGAAATTGCTGCTCCTGACTGCTCAAAGGCGAACGGAAGTCTCCGACGCCCTGTGGGATGAGTTGGAGCTTGAGGGCAATAATCAGCTTTGGGTTATCTCGGTCGATCGGGCAAAGAACAAGAAGGAACACTTCGTCCCGCTCACGGCATCCGCTTTGGAAATCATCGAGGGGCTGCCGAAAATTAAGCCCGCCGAGGATGAGAAGGCAAAGCCGATCTACCTGTTCACCACGACCGGCAAGACCCCAGTCTCGGGCTTCTCTAAGGCGAAAACCCAGCTCGACGGGGAAATGCTCGCCATCGCGAGGAAGGAAGCCGAGGAGCGCGGGGAAGATCCGGAAGGTATCTCGATAGAGCCTTGGACCTACCATGACTTGAGGCGCACCGCTGCCAGCGGCATGGCTCGGCTAAGCGTTCCCGTGCACATCGTGGAAGCTGTGCTTAATCACCGATCCGGATCGATCAAGGGCGTTGCCGCAGTTTATAACCGATATGATTATGCGGAGGAGAAGCGCGCCGCTCTGACCGCGTGGGCCGACGAAGTTCTGAGGTTAGTAGGGCGCGCTGCCCCTGAGGCGGGCGCTTTCTAGGATGACGCGGAGGGCCATCATATCTATCGCCGAATTGAAGCGTATGGCTGAAGTCGCAAACTCCGAAGGTGTTACCGTTGAACTAGAGCGTGACGGAGCGATTGTCCGAGTAATGCCATATCAGCCACCGCAGATGCTCAGTCAAAAAATGTCGAGGGAGGAGCGCGCGGAAGCGGAACTCGCACGATGGCTTGCGAACGAGAATCGAGGAAGTAGAGGCGTATGATTCCAACTGACGACATGAACGAGCCGCTTCTGTACACGAGCGAGCAAACGGCAGGGATGCTGAATATCTCCACCAAGACCCTGCGTGAGTTCGTGAAGGCTGGCGAAATCGCCTATGTCCCTTTGGGTGTCGGCCGCACGCGACCGCGCCTTGGCTTCCATCTGGATGACATCCACGATTTTATAAAGCGCAGGCGGACACGAGACTGCCCCCCAGCGCGCCCTGCCAGGCGCAGCATCGTGAAGAGTGTCAATAGTCTTGAGCCATACGGGTTTATGGAACGATTTACAGAGATGAGGGCGGAAAAGGAGGAGCGCAAGCGAATGGCAGCATTGGCTAAGCTGTGGAATGAGAACAAGTGACCGCGCGGGCGCCCATCAAACAGGCTGATCTCAATCGCCTGGCCGCTGTGGCTAAGCGGAACAACATAACGATAGAAGTCGAAGCCGAAGGATATACGATCCGGCTGCATCCAAACTCAGCTGCGCAGCCAGAAACGGTTGACCTGAAACCAGAAGAGTTCACGTCATTGGCCGAATGGCAGGCGTGGAGAGAACGAGAACGTGCTCGTGAAGCTCGAGGAAAAGCGCCAGCGCCACAGCGAGATTCCGCTTGGGACATCCCGTGGGAAGACATCCCGCAAGAGCCAATCCAGCCACCTCTAAACTGGAGAGAGCGGAAGGCCATGGACTACCTGATGGCGCATGGTCCCGAGGTCCGGGTCGACTGGTACGCCCTCAAGGATTATGGCTCCCACACGCAAAAGAAATTGGAAGAGCGTGGCTTTGTCGAGGCCAGCTCGGAAACCGACCGCTACGGTCACCCAGACCAGATCTGGCTAACCAGTGCGGGGGTGAAGGCGATGCGAGACCAGCGCGCACACCGGGATAAGTACCCATGCCTGTAGATCTCAATCCACCCGAGAAGCACGAGGGCAAACCGGTAGAGAGATCCGATCTGCCAGCAGGGCGAACTCCCGAAGAGGTGGCCTACCACTTCGGAATTTCACCTCGCAGAGTGCGGCAGATGGCGCGCGAGCTAGGGGCGTGCCGTATTTTCGGCAATCGAATGTTTCTGCTGCCAGCCGACGTTGAGACTCTGCTGGAAGCAGCGAAGCCGAAACCCAAACCTGTCTACCAACGGAGGGGCCACTCTGCGGATCTTGCCGAGCTTCTGGCGCTGCGAAAACAGATGGAGAGAGAAGAGGCCGCGCGAAAGAAGAAGTGAGTTTCGGCTGCAATCCCATAGGCCTCACCACCGTATTCATCGCCGAACTGATCAGAGCTGCGAATGAGGCAGACCGACTGACGTCGTTCGAGATCAAGGGTCTTCTCAATCGATCGATCGCCACGATACGCGACATGCGCGAGCAGAGGGGCAGCCGGTGGCTTGCCGTGGGAGTTGGAAGAAGTCGATCCGTCGAGTTCTGAACGCATTACCGACTGCACGGCTCATTCTGAGCCAAGCGAGCGGTCTTCAGATTTGAGGAGAGCCCCCGTGGATCCGATGTGCTCTGCGTGAAGACCACCGCACGACCGCCACTGGGTGGCGGCATAATGTGCTTGGTCGAAGCATTCCGTCCACATCGATAAGTAAAAATTAACGACGAAGCCGCAACCTGTAATAGGATCCTGGAGCGGCCATCATGAATCAATTGTGGTTCGGAGATAACCTCACAATTCTTCGAGAAGAGATTGCGACAGAAAGCGTCGATCTCGTCTACCTCGACCCGCCCTTTAACAGCAACGCAAATTACAATGTACTGTTTCGCACTCCGGCAGACGAAGCTGCGAGCGCTCAAGTTGAAGCTTTTCGAGACACATGGACATGGGGAGCAGAGGCCCAGTGGGCCTTTGACGAAATAATGCGAGCCGGTGGAAGTATTGCCGCCATCGTGAATGCACTGCACTCAGCATTGGGCGAGAGCGATATGATGGCTTATCTCGTCATGATGGCGCAGAGGCTGCACGAGCTGCGACGCGTTCTCAAGCCAACCGGTTCTCTTCTCCTCCACTGCGATCCTACTGCAAGTCATTACCTGAAGATTATTTTGGATGCCATCTTTGGACCCGAGAGGTTCTCAAACGAGATTATTTGGAAGCGCACGATGGGCAAAGGCCTAATGACGCGGCGTCTCCCGACAAATCACGACGTTATCCTTTGCTATGAAGCTACGGCAGATCGCAAATGGAACGGAGAGAGCCTCTTCATACCTTATGATTTGGAGAATGTTCCTAAGTCCATAGCAGAGAAATACACAATGGAGGACGGCGACGGGCGCCTGTACCAACTCACCAGCCTCATCAACCCCAGTCCTGATCGTCCTAACCTAACATACGAGTTCATGGGTGTGACACGCGTTTGGCGGTGGACGCGCGACCGCATGGAAAACGCTCGACAGGCGGGCCTGATCCATCAATCTGCACCAGGTCGCGTGCCGAGACTGAAACGCTATCTCGATGAGCAGCGCGGGATGCCGCTAGGGGACGTTTGGTCCGATATCCCACCGTTGAACTCTCAAGCGCGCGAGCGCCTTGGCTACCCCACTCAGAAGCCAGTTCGCCTTCTTGACCGGCTCATAAAAGCCATGACCGATGAGGGGGACGTCGTGCTCGATCCATTTTGCGGCTGCGGCACCACAGTTGCCGCCGCGCAGAAATCCCAGCGCCATTGGATCGGCATCGACGTCGCCTACCACGCGATCAAGGTGATAGAGGAACGATTGGCCGCATTAATGGGAGGAACAGAATACACCCTCGGAGGTATTCCGCGAGACTTCGCAGGTGCTGTGCGCCTCGCTCAACGGGACAAATATCAATTTCAGTGGTGGGCGAACTATCTTGTCGGGGTGCAAGCCTTAAAGGAAGTCAGGAAGGGGCCAGACAAGGGGATCGACGGCCAGATGTATTTTATGAATGGGCCACGCGGATGGGGACGCATTCTGACATCCGTTAAAGGTGGTCAGCACGTTGGCGCTAAGGATGTACGTGAATTTAAGGCAGTAATCGAGCGTGAGCGGGCTGAGATGGGGCTATTCATTTGCCTCAATCAAGGGACACGCGAGATGAAAGCGGAAGCTGCTTCCTTCGGTTTCATAGAGACGGCGCATGGTCACTTGCCGCGTCTGCAGATAGTAGCGGTAGAAGAGTGGTTCAGAGGCGTTCGCCCAGTGCTGCCGTCATTGGGGCACGTTTCGCGAGACTTCTTCGAATCTGAGAACCGTCAGAAGAAATCGAAGACTCGCCACCCCGACCCGAACGCACCCGAGTTCGCATTCACGTTCACAGGCGGAAAGGCCGGGGATGCGGTTGTCCACTTCAATCCTACCGTCGTTCGAGCAGATCCCATATGATCCGCAGCGCGCCGAAACCTATATGACTGCGATCGAACAATGCGCTTCTGAAAGCCGTCGTCAGCGGCCGAGGTTGAAAACCGTCGTGTCATCCACCCGCTCCCTAATCCCCTTAAATGAGAGGTGCCGCAGCTTCCCGTCCAGCGTCCAGGCGCGATACTCCACCTCAGCGACGAGCACCGGCCGCGTGAACACGGCACCCTTGCGCCTCAGCACCACGTCCGGCTGATCGGTCCGAATCTCGTCGAGCAGCTCGCGCAGCTTCACCGATTCGCGATAAGTCCAGCCGGTCCCGCGAGCGGGGCTTTTTCGTGGCGCGTAGTCCCGGGTTTTTCTTCCGCCGTACCCCATTTCGGCGGGGGCCATTCAACACGTAGCAAGGAAAGGGGACGGCCCTGCCAAACGCCGGTCGATGGCGGGACGAACTCACCACCCCCGATTGATTGGCAATGAACGAGGGGAAGCGTATAATCTTTCCTGCCGGTAGCGTCTGGCCCACGTCAAGCGACGACAAAGCTTGATTTGCGGTATCTCCAATGGGTTTTAAAAGGTTCATTGGAGGAGCCACCCGCTACCGGTTCTCGGAAGGTCGGGTTTGCCCGGCCTTTTTTGTTGCCGCATACAACGCACGTGCAACGCTTGTGAAACGCAACCTGGCGACAAAAAGAAAACGCCCGCTTGTCCGGCGGGCGCGTGAGCAGAGCACCAACTCTCTGGGAGGAATGGTGGACGGCAAGTCTATCCCTCGTTACCCGCTTTAGCGAGTCGAGCGTGGGCGTTTGGAAAGATATTCCATCACCATTTGGCGGTCGGGACCGACTTCGCGGATCGCCTTGAGCACCTCTTCCCTGGTCTTATTCGTGGCCTTCATGAGGTAGGCAATCTCGTGCTCTTGCGTTGAAACAAACTCGCTGTCGCGGCCCATCTTCTTGAGAAAGTCTGCCATTCTTCCCTCCTTGCATCCCAAAAGAAGGTAGGCATGATTTATCACCCGGCAAGGTGGTATTAGAGGGGAAACGGATACCGCCCGCATCACCGCACGCGATGGCTTCAGTAACCCGATCGGGCGACTCTCCTATTTGTCCCCCTTGCGATTGCCCCGTTTCAAACACATCTTTTTATTTCAGCATCAATCGCTGGCGAACAGATCCATCTCGCTTTCGCCCCAAGCCAAGGGAGTTTGCGTCATGCATCGTAAAGACTTCCAATCCCTACCCCTCTCGCCTGATGACCTCGACATGCTCAAAGGCATCTTCGACAGCGAACTTGAGGCCAGACACATCCTACCCGGCAGCACGCAAGCTGACGAACTCGCCCGAACGCTCATAGGAATGTTCCAGCGAGGCATCCGGACAGCGGACGCTCTGAGGGAAATGATCAAGGCTTGAAAGAGTCCGGGCGAAAAAGAGCCCGCAAGGAGGGATAAGTCCACCGCGGGCTCAAGTTTTATGGCCAGTCATGTTTGGCTATCCAGATCGTGACAGAACGGCAGAAGGTGTCCAGTAGGACATTGCGGCTAAATCATTGCTGACCTTGATGAATCGCCTTGCACCGTATTCAATAGCTAGTTTGGGCGGCGCCCCTAATCCTTGACTGCAACGTGCGCTGTGCGACCCTTCGACCTCTTGGTTGTAGTTGCGTTGGAGAGTAGCGATGCGCGTCGCATGCTCGATGCTGGTTTTCCTGCTGGCTGCGCCAGCCATGGCTGAAGAATGCAAGCCTGACATCAAAGCCGCCGACGGCTACTTCTCCGAAGCTTTCGCGGCGATCTACAACCACCAAGGCTTTGCCTGGGCTTGCGCTCCCTACATCGGCGACGATCTGGCGAAGAGCAGCATCGTCCACATTGAGGGGCTGCTGGAAGCCTGTGGAGCCGGTCGCAATGAGGCAATCATCCAGGCCGACAAGGTCAACGCCAAGGCCAAGGACGCCGGGGAAAGCAGCGGAACCATCCAGAAGATGGAGGCGATCAATGCGACGCGCCAAGAGGCGATGATCGCGTGCTCGCAGCTCATGGATGAGGAATTTCAGAAGTTCCGCGTTGCCCGTGCCAAGATGCTGAAAGCGGAGTGCGTGGAATGATGACCTTCGACGACGACGTTGAGGCGGCGCTGGCCCTCGCCTGCGAAGAGCTCCAGATGACGCGGGACGAGATAATCCGCCTCATCATGCGCGAGTGGCTGGAGGGATATGGGTTTCTGACCGTCCATGAGTTGGACGAGGGTAGCGAGACAGGGGGCAGTGCGTGAGCGGCTTTACTGACGAAGAACGAGCGGCCGAGCTAAAGCGCCGCGACGATGCCATTGGATTGGAAGACGAAGCCAGAGAAACAGCGTGGCGTAGGGCCAAGCTGCAGCGGGCAGACACAAGATGCCTCCACTGTGGCAACCCAATGAGCTCGTGGGGGGCCACAGACCCCGAAAATCCTTTGTGCGACATCTGCCTTTGACGCGCTCGAAGACGGGCGCTATGTCATGCAATCGACACGATCGGCGGTTACACAAATCCCATCTGGCCATTGACCACGGATGTACTGGCAATGGCACGAAGGCGACGAAAGGTCGGGTTCAGCCCGGCCTTTTTTGTTGCTTCTGAGTGCCCGGCCGGATCTGACCAACCTGCGTTAGTAATTTTCGCCGATCATCTCCATGATCTCGTCAGGTGACTCGTTAACCTGAAACATCACGCAGGTCCCGTTATTGGGTGCGAAGGTGACGAGAGTGGTGCGCCGCTTGCCCTCTACCCGCTGGAAGTGTGTAACAGTGTCCATGTTGATGAAAATCGGCCCATTGCTGTCGTGTAATTCGACCCACATGGATTGGTCCTCTCTAAAGTTCGTTAGTTAGATCTAAGATAGCACCAAACGAACCGGGCTGGGCACGGTACCCGGCCGTCCTGATCACTCAAAAAATGGCGCTCCAGTTTTCACGGCGACCGTTGACTCCCGGCACAGTGAGAACATAATAAGAACCTTCATCGGCGTTGCGGCCGCCAATCTAAAAACCTGTGGGGCAAAGGACTCTGTGCGTGCGCGGAGAAGGAGCCGTCATGTCTGCTGAGAAGCAAACTTCCGACATCGAGGAATTTGACACGTGGATGGATGAGGTCGCGTCGGCGCTTGCCTGGCATGACGGCGACGCGGAAGCGACGATCCGGACACTCCTCGCCGACTGCAAGCATCTACGCGAGCAACTGGCATTGGCTCAAATTGCGATGGGCATAGGCTTCACCCGCGGCTGGTCGCCCTGCCCAGAGCGTCACGATGAGGTGACGAGATGAGCGACGAGCAAGGCGCGGCCAAGCACGACTCGACGCTCTACGTGCACTATTGCGAGCATCCCGGCTGCAAGAAGTGGGGTGCCTTCGGGTTCGCGATCGGCAAAGCGGAGCCGAGCTGGTTCTGCCTCGAGCACCGTCCAGAATGGAAGCCGCGCAATGCCTAGAGCTGGTGCCTGGTGGCTGTCCGAGTTTGTCGGACGCAAGATCCAGATCGAATGCGAATGCGGCGTGAAGAAGCAGTACGACGCGCGGGCAATGCTCAAGCGGATCGGAGACCGCTCTATGCCTACTTTGTTGACGGAATTGGCAATCGCCAACGGCTGCGTGAAAACGGGCAACAAGTTTTATGATCGTTGTCGACTGGTCTATCAACATGCGCTGCCTGACCAGGATAACAAGCTCTCCCGATGGAACCGGCCGACGGTGCGGCGCCGGCCGGCTCTCCCGAGGAGATCACCTTCGCAAACCTTCCGGAATGGTATGACCTGTTCTGCAGCTGCCGCAGATGCGGCCGTGAAAGCCGGATCGATCGGCGCGCGCTGGCTCGGCGGTTCGGGGCAACGCGGCCGATACTCTCTCTTGCGCGGTACCTGCACTGCACGAAATGCGGCAACAAGGACGGAAACATCGTCAAGGTTGGCAGAATCCGCCGATGACGCGGCCGTTCTTGACGTCAACCTTCCTATGTGCCCACTGCGGCACGGATTTTGAATTTGGACGACTCAATGATTCTACGCCGCTTTCTCACTGCTGCCCCGATCTTGCTTGTCGCGATTTCTCCGGCGATTGGCGGCGCCGAAACGATTACGGGGCGCGCATCCGTCATCGACGGCGACACAATCGAGATCAGAGGCGAGCGAATTCGCCTGCACGACGTCGATGCGCCGGAGAGCTGGCAGAAATGCGAGGATGGGGACGGCGGCACCTATCGCTGTGGCAAGGAGGCAGCGCTCGATCTCGACAGATTCCTCGCCGCCTCCCGCCCCGCCCGCTGCGAGGTCGTTGAGCGCGATCGATACAAGCGCTTTGTAAGCATCTGCTTCCGAGCCGACGGTCGCGAGGTCAACCGCTGGCTCGTCGAAAGCGGCAATGCGGTGGATTGGGAGCGGTACAGCAAGGGCGCCTATACGAACGCCCACAGGACGGCTCGGGCTCGAGGCGCCGGCATTTGGCGCGGCAAGTTTCAGTTGCCGTGCCAGGCGCGCGCTGAGCGTGCGAAGCGTGACGCGTCATGCTGAGCGAATCGTCCACCGGTGAGGCGCACGCAGTTTCACTAGTAGTCCGGCATATGCTCGTGCGTCTTGCTCTCGTGATAGTCAATGAACAAGAGAGCGAATAGTACGGCATGGGATACGACCGAAACAGTGGCTAGCGCGTCTTGCCCGATTGCACCAAAAAAACCTGACGTTGCCATGGGCGAGAGGACAATGATGTAAGCTGCATTAACGAAAATCCATGTCTTCTTCATCGGTTCCTTCGCTCCAAACAGTACCCATACCGTAAGAACGAGAACCCCCAATATGAACAAGATGGCCGTTGCTTGCGTCAGAAATGAAAGTACTGCCGACAGCACAAATAGAAATGATGAAACAACAAACATTAGAAAATCTAACAGACCTCGTAACCCCTTCTCACCGGCCGCAAAATAATCGTGATCATCGATCGTAACTTTGACCCTGAAGAAAAACTGAAATCCGATCCAGAGCAATGTGTCGGCTCTACTCCAGACAGTGGCCAATGTAATGTGATCGAGATTGCGCGCCCATTGGGATATTGCCAGCTCGAAACCAAGTATTACTGCCAACCCCATGCTAAGGTTAGCTCGCTGATAGAAATTCAATGAACTCGCCATTGGAATACCCCCACTTGTCCGTAATAATATCCAAGAGAAGATACTTTTAAAATACGCACATAAGACTAGCACTCGCTGCGAATACCCCCAGACTGCAGCAAATGCCCTATTTCTCACCTTGTCTCCGCCTACCCCACTTGGAGGATAGCGCGGGCACTGTCTTCGCGTTGTTCTCGGAGTCCGAACCGAGCCGCCAGCCCAAAAATGGAGGGCGGAATCCACCTACATGCCGTTGCCAACTCACCAACACACGTCTATTGCGTGAAATGCAACGCAAGGGTGCGCGCGAGGGATAGATGCCAATTATCAAAGGGAACAACAGCAACAACAAGTTAGTCGGCGAGAGCGACGTCTTTGGCGTGACCAACAAGATTTATGGCTACGGCGGAAACGACACGCTCACCGGCGGTTTCCAGGCTGATAACTACATCTGGGGCGGCACCGGCAACGACACAATCGACGGGGGTACCGGGCTTAACCGCCTCTACGGCGAGGATGGCGACGACACGATTACGGCTGGTTGGTCAAACGCGGACAGTGAGGCATACGGGGGAGCAGGCAACGATAAATTGATCGCCGGAGACAGTGGCGTCTATCTCGATGGTGGCACCGGTGTCGACGTCATGGA
Organism: Sinorhizobium fredii NGR234; assembly: GCF_000018545.1. Taxonomy (NCBI): domain Bacteria; kingdom Pseudomonadati; phylum Pseudomonadota; class Alphaproteobacteria; order Hyphomicrobiales; family Rhizobiaceae; genus Ensifer; species Ensifer fredii. Next base: position 1,207,442 of record NC_012587.1, on the reverse strand, counting down.
TGGCGGCGCTGGGGCTGACATCTATATCGTCGATAACGCCAAGGACCAGATCATTGAAGATTGGGTCCCCGAATACGACAATCAGGCGAATCCGACTGACACTGTTCGCACGAGCGCGTCCTATGTGCTCGGCGCCGAAGCCCGCATCGAGCTTTTCGAGACGACCAAGAGTTCTGGCACCGCGGGAATAAATCTGACTGGCAACAACTTCTCCCAGACGATCAAAGGAAACGCCGGCGCCAACACACTCGATGGCAAGAGTGGCAACGACATCCTCGTCGGCGGCCTGGGCGCCGACAAACTCATTGGTGGAATCGGGACTGACACCGCCAACTATGAAGCCTCCGTCGCCGGGATCGTTGCGAACCTGACCTCACCTTCTGCGAATACAGGTGAAGCTGCCGGCGATACTTTCAGTTCAGTCGAGAATCTCAGAGGCTCGCGCTTCGACGATCGGCTTTACGGCGACGGAGCAAATAACACGCTGATGGGAGGTTCAGGGAACGACTATCTCTCCAGCATCGCGGGCCAGGACGTGATCAAGGGGGAGAGCGGGAACGACAAGCTCAACGGCGGCGCAGGCAATGACATTCTGGTGGGCGGAAGCGGAAACGATGTCTTCGTCTTCACGTCTGCTCTCGGATCAACGAACGTCGATCGGATCACGGATTTCAGCGTGCCGTATGACTCCATCCATCTCGACAACGCGGTATTCACGAAGCTGACGCCTACCGGCGGACTTGCCGCATCGGCATTTGCGGCGAACGCAACCGGGACGGCAACAGACAAATCCGACCGGATCATCTACGAGACGGATACTGGCAAGCTGTTCTACGACGCTGATGGGTCCGGCAGCGGAAAGGCGATTCAGTTTGCCACTTTGTCGGCAGGGCTTTCGCTCGCTGCGGCTGACCTTTTCGTCATTTAGACCACCCTCTCGCGCGGGTGCAGTAGACACAAGAAGGGGAAGTGCTCAGTTGGGGCTTCCCGCCATTCCTGTTTAGCGCCTAAGTTGCGCCCCATCCCTCTGCCCCGCCTCGATCCTCTGCAGGATTTCGCGCATGACCCGCGTGTCGGCGGAAAGGGTGTTCAGGGTGCTCTCGACGGCGCGCATGGAGGTTGCCGCCTCTGCCGCCTGCTTCTCCACGGCCGACAGCCTGAGCTCATGGTTATCGAGCTGCCGCAACGTGACCTCCACGGCCGTGACGCGCTTGTCCAGTCGATCGAGACTGGCCGCCTGGGCGATCTGGCTGGAGCTCAATCTTTCCCACGTCGCACCCCATGCGATCAGGCTGCCGGCGAAGCCCGCCAGGATAACCAGGGTGTTGAGGTTGTATTCGAACCTCCATTTCGGAGCCGCGACCATCTTTTCGGTATCCTGTGCCTCTGCCAATCCCCTGCCCTCGTATGCGATGCGATTTCGGATGGTTACTGTTGCGCCATGTCGTGGCGGGCGCATTCGCTCTGCGTCCAGGCGCGGGCACCACATAGCCCCGCGACTGTCTCGTCAATCTTGTCCTGATCGTTCGGCGTGGCGCCTCGAGCGCCGACCAGCGACGTGCCGACGACCGCTCTAGCCGCCTGGTTGAGCCGGTCTTTCGATGCACTGACCTGTTGCGTTGATGTACAGCCGGCCGCGCTCAATGCACAGGCGGCGGTTAAAGCGAGCACGATCGGCTTCATCGGCGAGTTCTCCAATTGCCTTGTTCGTTGCGGAATCGAGTTCTGCCCGTTCGAGTTTTCGGCCCTCTTCCTTCGCTTCCGGGATGACCCACAGGGTGTTGATCGCCTGCATGACGAGGAAAACGACGAGGCCGCCAGATAGCGCGCCGGCGGCGAGGCTGAGGCGGGAGATCACGTCTTCCACCCGAGACGCTTGGCGAGCCGCCACCAGGCAATCGGGATCGACGCGATGAGCGCCGAGATACCAGCCTCGATGCTGGCGGCCATGGCCGGATCGGTCGTGATGAGGTCCTTGACCTCCTCGCCGATATAGCCCGAGCCATAGAGCCAGCCCGCGACGATGTACAAAGCGATGCGAAGCCAGACGCTCATTGGCAGAACACTCCGAAGATTGAGCAGGGCAGTGAAGCGAACCACGCGCCAAGGCCGAGAACGGAGGCAGCAATCAGCGCTGCGACCCTCGTCGCCCTGGAGGCTGGCTGTTTTGCGGGTGAGGAGTTCGCAGGCGTCAAAACGATTTCTCCGGTCGCGAAGTCCTCTTGGGCCTTACGCTGTGCCGCGACAGCGGGATGCTCCACAGGCTCGGAGGGGCGGACCGTTGGCGTCGGCGAGACATGCGCCTCTCGCCGAAATTCGCTGCCCGCGGGCCGGCGCGCGGTCGCGAGCACTGTAGACAGTACCGCCTCGACCTTCTCAGGCCTTACCAGCGCCTTATTGAGCCCATCGCCGGCATAGTAGGACTGGCCGCGCTTCACCTTGCGACAATCACCCTGCGTATCGACGAGCACCGGGAACGATGCCCATTCCATCGCGAGACGCTTGCCGAATTCCACCAGCGTCATGTTGCCGGTCACGAATTGGTCATAGCCGCGGCGCTTCAGGAGGTGATAGCCAAGCCGGTCTTGCAGATCGGGAACGAAACGGTCGGTGCGGCTGATCGATGGAATTTCCTTCGCCAGCCCGATCAGTGTGGCCCGCATGAACTGATAGCCCCCGGCCGCGCTCGAGCCGAAGTTCTTCGACCAGGCTTTCTGTGCGTCGACGATATCGCCGAAGGTCATCGTCGTGAGCGGCTGTTTCAGCCTGTTCTGCTTGTTGGCATAGATCACATCATAGGAGGCGCGGTCGCTCCGGCCGACTTCCGTTTCGCGGATGAAGTCGAGCAAAAGCGCCGCGCCGGGAGGCACGGTTTTATCCATGTTTCACCTGATTGTTGGAGGATGGAATGTCTGCCCTACAGGCAACAAAAAACCCCGCCGGAGCGGGGTTTGGTTTGGCGGCCGATCGTTAGCCTAGAGAATGAAATGGCCGGAGGTCAGCGTGATCGCGTCGTCGAGATGGATCGTCAGGTCAGCCACCTGGTCGCCGTCGACGTCCGCGTAAATATAAGTGTCTGACGCTAGTCGCTCATAACGCAATTCACTCCCATCGCCAGAGAATGCCGCCGTCCCGATGAACACGAAAGCCTGGTCACCTCCAACGGAAAGCCTGGCATCGATACCCGAAACGTCGATCCGGTCTTGCTCAGAGACGAGAAAATCAAAGATCGAATCGGTCACGGAACTCGTGGATTCGGTTGTCTCCTTGAAGATGAACCGGTCGGCGCCCGTGCCACCGAACAGACGATCGGCTCCTGCCCCGCCGTACAGCCCGTCATTGCCGGCATAACCGACCAGGCTGTCGTGGCCGCCATTGCCGATCAGGGTGTTGGCCACGCCATTGCCGAACAGCCTGTCCGTGTAGGAGCTTCCAACGAGGCTCTCGATGGATGAGTAGACGTCTCCCGCGGCGTCATTGGTGTTTGCAGCCGCGTTGCTGAGGTTGGCGATCACGCCGACGGTGGCGCCGTAATAGTATGCGCTGTCTGTTCCGGCCCCGCCGTTCAGAACGTCGCCCCCGGCTCTGCCGATCAGCCTGTCGTTGCCATTGCCGCCGGTGAGACTATTGGCGTTCGCGTTGCCCTCAAGCGTGTCCGCGTAGCTCGTCCCCGTGAGGTTCTCGATCGAGCTATAGCTGTCGCCGGACGCATCATTAGTGTTGCTGGCGAGGTTCTTGAGGCTGGCAACCACGCCCTCTGAAGCGCCGACATATGACGCCGTATCCGAACCGGCACCGCCGCTGAGCTCGTCTGAACCAGCGCCACCGTTCAACGTGTCATTGCCGTTGCCACCATAGAGGTTGTCCCATCCATAGTCGCCCGAAATCTTGTCGTCACCATCGTCGCCGAAGAGGTCGTCCGAATACTGGCCGCCGGAAATGACGTCGTTGCCTGCATATCCCCGAAGGTAGTTGGCGAATTCGCCACCGTTCAGGTTGTCATTGCCCGCCAGCGCATCGCGAATGATGGCGAGGTCGTCCGAGAGGGAACCGGTCTTCGCCGCGCTGGTGATCTTCGCCGCGGCGATCGAAAATCCGGAAATCAAGACCATGCGGCTGCCACCGGACAGAATGGCATAGCTCGTCACAGTGCCAGCGGTCGGATAACCATTGCCATCATACTTGAAGCCGCTTCCCCGAAACTGATCGGTCCAGTTGCCGGTATGGGCAGAGAAGATCGAAGAGCTTCTCGAGTAGGAATCTGCATAAAGAAGCGAACTGAAGTCGATCTCGCGCATGTCCAGGCCATGGCTGTCTGCGACGGAAACTGTAACGCCCACAATTTTCCTCCCGAAAATCAATAAAGTACCGAAACAGCGTTACCGCCTTCTCGTTCGCTGATCAACCAGCGCTTGCAGTGTTTCGGAGCGGGGCAGAAGTTTCTTGTTGGTAGCGGCTACGAAGCCTCTCCTTCTAGCGCCGCCAACCTTGCCCGAACATCCTTTAACTCGGCGACGAGATACGGCACCAGCTTGCTCATATCCACACTCCACCATTCAAATCCGGGATCGCCGGGAACCTTGCCTGGGTCCGCGTCGCCGGCCAACACAGCTTCGGGCACGATGGCCTGCAAGTCCTGTGCGATGAAGCCAACGCCGGATTCGCCAGGAGCATGAACCCAGTCATATGTCATTGGCTGTAGCGCGTCGACAACATCGCCCGAGTTCATGAGCGCCAGTCGGTTGATCTTGGCCCGCCCATCCGACGATGTGTTGTAGGCGGTCGCCGTCGTGGTAACAGAGATGCTGCCAACCTGGGAAAGGCTCCGGTGGAACGTCGCCGTAATGCCGTCGCTGGTGGAACGCTGCAACGACATGACCGACGCGGCGGAACGCGACAGGAGAAGCGGCCCGTTATTGGTGTAAGACATTCCTGGGACGGTCCCGGAGGAAAAGTCGAGGGGGCTGGAGTGGTCGGCCGAATAGTAATTCCCGCCAGACCTGAAACCGCCAGCGCCGGTTTCGACCAAGCCGCCTTCGGCATTAAGAACAAGGCCAGCGGCAGAGCCGTTGTTTCGGGCCATGATCTCGTTCGTGTCCATCGCCAGATTGGCGCTGTTGCTTGGCCCGATCTGGAACGGGTGCGCGGTGCTCGAGAGACTCGCATCATCAGTGTCGATGGCGCGAACCTTTCCTGTTTCGACAGTGGTCCCGCCAATCGTTCCATCGGACGCAAACGTGTAAGTGTTGCTCGCATCGTCGTAGGTCAGTGAGTCGTTCGCGGCGAAACGGATCCCGGCATTGAATTGAACGGCAACGCTGAACGTTGCGGATGTCGAATTGATGGTGAACAGCGAGCTCGCTGAGAGAGCCGAAGTCGTGCCGACGGCGAAAGTGTCGTTTGCCGAGTTGCCGGCATAGATGCTGCCACCAGCGGTCTTGAACTCGACGGACGCATTAGCCGCCGTGCCAGTGCGTTCAACGATAACCGCCGGGGTCGCAGTCGAAAGCTGAACCGTCTGGGCGGCGCTCCAGGTGTTGGCGGCGTTGAGCAGCGGCACGGCATCTCCCGAGGTGCCCGTGTCCTTGACTGCAGAGGTCCCCAGCCCAAGCGTCGTTCGCGCCGCCGATGCGCTGGCGTCGTCAAGCAGCGTCCTCGCAAACGACGTCAGGTCCGTAACCGCGTAAGTGTCCGACGCCGTCGTGTAGATCATCTTGTTGGCGGCCGTGGTCAAGCCAGCAATCGACGCGAGGCCGGCGTCGTAGGCCTGCACGTTCGTCCCGATCGCGAGGCCGAGCGCGGTGCGCGCTGCGCTTGCCGAGGTCGAGCCTGTCCCGCCCGCGGTGATAGGCCTTGCGGCGTTCAGATCGTCAACGAGATCATCGATGAAACTGTTATAGGGCGCGCTCTGAATGGTGTTTCCGGGGGTGCCTTTTGTGCCGGCCGGAGCAGAATAGATACCGCCTGTTCTGGGCATGGGCATTCTCCATAGAAAAAGGCTCCGGTAAGGGAGCCTTGCAAGTTCTGCGCGATTTCGGTTTCATCCCCGCGGGCTAACCTAGGGGCGAGATTGTCGATGGACCTGGACGATGAGATTGAACGTGGTGTTCAGATGTTCATGGCTGAATATGGCGTCAGCCGCGACGAGGCGATAAAACGCATCCTTCGCGACTGGTTGATCGGCGGCGGCTACATCCCACTCGACTTAGACGAGAAAATGTGAACCTAATGCCCCCGCAAATTTCGGGGGACATCTATGAAATATCGGGCATTCGCATTGCTGCTGGCTTCAGCGGCGCTCTCTAGCTGTGTGTCATCGCAAGAACCGATTCAGGGCCCGAGCGGGCAAACCATCCAGGAAACGAAGTGCAACGGTTCGCCGAATGCCTGCCTCAAAGCAGCAGCCGAGGCCTGCAAGGGGCCCTATCAGGTCATCGACAGTTCGAGTAATGCCGGCGGCCTGGTTGCCGACATTTTCCCTGGTCCCGTCACCTGGTACCGTATGACCTATCAGTGCGGAAAATCTGATGGCCGCATGCCCACTTTCCAGTTCCGCGGGCAGTCCTACACGCCGCCGCCGGTCGTCGTGAACAACAACCCAACGCCACGGATGACGACGACGAACTGCAACAGGTTCGGCAACAACGTCACCTGCACCACCTATTAAGCTACTAGGGGCCGCCACCTAGCGGCCCCGCCGATTTTGCCATATGGTTGTGACCATGCAGATCGATCACAACCCCCATGAGCCGTCCCGTGCAGCGCTGAAAATCATCGGCGTGCTTACGGCCGTGATCGTGCTGGCAGTAATGGTCCCGGTGACCTTCGGCATGCGTTGGTCCGTGCAGCAGTTGCCCGAATGGTTGCTCCTGCCGATTTTCGTAGGCTTTATGTGCTTTGCAGCCGGATTTTTCATCGGGCGCAAAGATGCATTCCGTCAATTGCGGACGCCCGGTAGAGACGAATAGCCCGCTAGGCCTCCCGCTCTCGTCAAAGCTCGCACTGTCGACATCCGTTGCTGATCCAACACGTTCTGCTGACCGCGACGAAGGATCGCCTCAACGATCTGGTCGCGCGTCGATCCGGTGGCAACGCTCAGGCGGCCGATATCCTGCGCGAGCTTGCCGGCATTGGCATCGGCATTCCCTTGAACGATCCGCTTCACGATCGACTTGAACAGCTTGGCTGCCGTCCCCGTCAGGGTGGCATCAGAGGGGATTTCCTGCCCCTTCGATACCTCGTCGAGAAACTGATTGAAGCGAGAGCCCATCGCCGTGTCAGAGCCGCGTGTGACGCGGTTTGCCGTGTCAGCAAAGACGTTCTCACGGTCGATCGAGTTGAGCACGTTGTCGGCCCTCTCCTGACCGAACAGCATACCCAGCTTTTCACGGTTCCAATCGCCCTCGCCTCTGACCGTCTTGCGCAGCGCGTTCAAGTCGTTGGCTTCCGTGCCGATCGCCCGGTAGATCTCCCCGAGCGAGCTTTGCTGCATGCGAAGAGGCACGCCAGACGGTCCAACCATCTCGCCTTGAGGCAGAGCGCCCTGACGGAGTGCTTCGTCAAGCTCTGACGGGCGCATGGCGGTGGCGCCATTGTTCATGATTGACCGCCCTTCTCCCAAGGCCTCGCGCTGGCGTGCGATTTCCGCAAACTGCGCATCGACTTCCTTGATACGCGGCACCGAAGCGCGAAGACCGTCGTCGATCATCTGGCGAGCCTCTGTCAGGGCAGAGATTACCTTGGGGTTCTGCTCTGTTTCGAGGATGCCGTCGATCGCCTGGCGGGTTTCGAAAGCGATGGCGGGATCGGTCGTTACGAGGTCCTGCCCATTGACGTTGAGCATCTGACGGACGTTCTGCAACTGACGCTGCGCCGGTCCGCGAAGCCGCTGAATTTCGTCATCGAGCGTGTCGGCGATCTGCGTGAAATCGTAGTTCGACCTTTCCGCCATCACCGGCCCATACCTGCGCCTGACCTGATCCTGGTCGCCGGCCAGCGATCGATCAACGCGCGACGGCACCGGGTCAGGACCGAGATTGTCTGCGACGTCGGCACGCAAGCGCGTGTTTGCAAGGCTGCTGCGCTCATTGAGCGGGTCCACGATAAGACCGCGCGTTCCAGGACGAGCAGCCGCGCCACGCGCGACACCGAGCCATTCGGGCGAAACGTCGGCCAGCATGGCATCAGGGCCAAGTTGTACGAGGGAATCGCGGTACCGGGCTACTTTCGCCGGATCGGATAGCTCGTCGACAACGTAGCGCCGCGCCTGGTCGGTAACAGTGGAAAGCGCATCATTGCTTTCCCCGAGGATCATTCGGGCAACCTTGGAAGCGAGCTTGTTGGCCCCGGCGGCTATCGGCACAGTGGCAATGCCTGTACCGATGCCGATAACACCTTCCGTAACGCCCTGACGAGCGCGATTGGAAGCCCCGCCTTCACCGGCACCGAAGCCCTGCACCGCTCCCGTCCCACCGCCAGCAACACCAGCAGAGACAAGGCGAGACCCGACCGAAGCACCGGTATTGCCGAGGGCATAGTTGCCGATCACCGGAGCGGCACGGAGTAGCGCACCGCCCGACCCGACGCCACCCGCGATCTGCAAGCCGGTCGACAGCTTCGGATGATCCGTGTCGTACTCGTCGTCTTTCCGGCGTTGGATGTGGAGCGCCTGGTCGTAGCGCTCGCCCCATGTCTGACCGGGCAGCTTTTCGTAGCTGTCAGGCAAGAACGGATCGACCAGCGGGGCCAACGCTGCATTCGTGGCGGCATTGAGTTCGTCGAGATAGGAGCCGATCCCGAGCGTTCCCCTTGCGACCGATCGAACAGCCCCCTCAACGCCGCCAGAGCGCGCGGGGGCGTTCCCCTTGCCGCCGGCAGCTATTTGAGCCGCGATTTCGTTGACGGTCGCTTCCTGCTGTTCTGGCGACAGTGTCTTGAAGCTGTCGTCGACCTGAACCTTGATGCCGTTGACCGTGAGGGTTCCCATTACTCGTAGCTCCAATTGACGCCGGTCTGGGTCTTCTTGGTCCCTGCATTTGGAGTGGGGCCGTCCGGGATTTTGTAGTTTTCGAGCGGGTTCTTCAGCTCGCGGATCCGCTTGCGGCCTTCGGCTGGCGTGATCTCCCGATCAGCAACGGCATCGGCGATGGCGCCCATCTGCTGCTCGTACTCGGAGATACCGCGCATGGTCTGAAATATCAGCTCGTTGCCGCCTGGCTGGTTGATGATGCGGGGAAGCGACGCCCGGAACATCTTGATATCGGCATCGGACATCGGACCGGAACCGGGAGCGCGCTGCTCCGGCACCATTTTCTCGATCAACGCAGATGCTGCCTGAATGTCGCTCGTGCCTTCGCCGATCGGGATGCCCCAATCGCCGGCAAGCTTCTTGAAACCACCCTCGATGCCCTGCGGCACGTTGGCGAACAGACCTTCGAGACGGTTGATCTGCCCCATGCGCGCCCGAGCCTGCATGCCGGCATCGGATAGAGCGGCGAACGATTCCGCGTTCTTCTTGTCCAGGTTCTCATAAAACTTGTCGCTCTCGCCAACCGTGACGTTTGTCGTCCCGGCTCCGGCCTTGCGCTGCGCCTGCTCCCATTCGAGCGGACCCAAGGGAGTGCGCCCGTTCGCGACCTCAAAATCGCGATAGTACTCGTAGTTTTGCCGGTCCGCCGTCGGCTTGTTCGCATCAGGGTACTCGGCGATGACCTGACCAGTCTGGTTGTCGACGAGCCGCCCGTTTACGACAGAGGTCTCGCGCTTTCGGGGAGCATCCAACTCACGCTGCAGCTTCCGCATTTCGAGCTGGCGCATCGGATCGTTGGCCTGCACCTGCTGCTGATAGAGCGTCTGCAGCACGGCGCGCTGTTCGTCCGAAAGGAACGGATTGCTGAGGGCCTGCATCAGCGTCATCTGGTCGGGACCTTGCGGCGCCTGCGGCTGCATCGGCTGTGCCTGGGCGACCTGCTGAGGCTGTGGAGCCTGCGCGGGCTGTGCAGCGTTCATGCCGGGAAACTGCGCGCGATATTCCGGCGTCTGCTCGAAGGCGGCGACCTCATCCGAGAGAGATGGCTGAGCGGGTGCGACCGGCGCTTGTGCGGGAGCGCTGGGCTGCGGACGTGCGGAAGGAACGCCGATCGACGGATCGAGGCTGGCGACTTCCTGCGGCTGCCCTTGGAAACTCGGCAGGAAGGCGTTTGCATAGCCGAGCCGCCGCGCGGATTCGCCACCCGGCTGATTGTAGCCCGCGAACTTCCATGCGTTGTTGATGAGCTGCTGGGCTTCCTCTGTGCTCTTGGCGTCGTTCAGCGCCGTGACGAGGTTCGGGTGATGACGCCCTTGTCCGCGTCGCCCGTCTTCGCGACATCCTTGTCTTCCTGGATCTTGCGGAGCCAGAGGAAGGACAGCATGTCGGTATCGATGAAGAAGGCGTTACGGGCCTGCGTGGCGCCGGTCGCCTGCACCCGGTTCGGGTGGATCATGACCGTGCCGAACGGGCCTTCGTAGTAGTCGGCCGTCGCGACGATGGTGTTGCGCTCACCGCCCTTGGAGACGGCATAGCGGAACGGAGCAACGTTGCTGTCCGACATGAAGGTGACGAACACGCTCTTGACGTAGGGCGAGGCCGAGACGTGGCGGAAGTTCGCGCCGTTCTGGTAGCCAGTCGAAGGCAGCAAAACTCGCACCGGTCCGGTTGCTTTACGACACCTGGGCTGAAAACGACCAACGCATCAAGGCCGGCACTGTCCTTGATCTTCCCGTTGCAGCGGCGAAGGAACTGATTGCCAACGGCAAGGCCGAGCGCGCCGATCCGCTTCCCGGGGACGATGCATGATCATTCGTGACGGGGCGTGGACGCTCTATAGCCACGACCACGCGACGGGCCGCTCGATCTGGCACTATTTCGACGGCGAAAAAGACGTTCCTCGTCGTCGAGCAGATTGACCTCAGCCAGGCCGCCGGCAAAGCACATGCGGCGCAACTCGGCGATGCCGTCGTCGTCAACGTCGATCTTCACATAGAGCTCGTAGTAGTCGACCTCCTGCAGCGCCTTAATGATCTCGTCCTTCTCGTCGAAGGGCTCACGGCGCCTGGCGAATTCTTCGGTCTCTTCCTCGTTGCTGGATGAGGCCGTCGCGAATTTGTCGACCTTCTCGCGGTCATAGCCCATGGCCACCAGATCGGAGCGGCGCAGGCGCGTCTTAATGCCTGTGATCGGGCTGTCGTCGATCGACATGGCGTCCGGATGGATCAGGAACTCTTCGAGCGGGACCGCGGCGAGCTTCGTGCAGCCGTATTCCTTCGTGCGCCGAATCCTCACGTTGTAGAGCGTGACCGACTGCGGTCCTTGCGGCGTGTCGATCTGCTCCTGGTACGATTCCTGCTCCAGAACCTCAACATCGTCATCGGCGACGAGTTGCACCAGCGCCTGCTCATCAAGCCCGGTGTGGCGCGAGACCTGCACCGTGCGCTTCTTGTCATACCACCAGCGAATGACCCCGTTGCGCAGCTTAAGAGCATCGTGCGCAGCATCCTGCACCGCGTCGTAGCCGTCGCTCTCCGGGAAGACGACGTAATTGATGTAGTCGGTCGCCTGCTCGGCGCTCGCGTCGTCGCCCTCGTTGACCGGCTGGTACTCGACGACCTTGTCGTTGCCGAGGATCGTACGGACGAGCGACGGCAGCACCTTCTTGATCGCCGAGCGGACATCACGGGAAACCACCTTCGACCGGTTCGGGTCGGCCGGCGTGTCCTTCATGGTGCCGTCGTAGTACTCCATCGCCTTGATGCGATCGACGGAAAGCTCGTCCCGGTAGTTCTCGCAGTCCTTCACGAGCTGCGAGACCTGGGCAGCAATCTGCTGTTTCTGCATCGCAGCCATCAAATCACCTTGCGTTCACTGAACTTCCACGCCGCGGCGTCGGCCTTGACCCTGGCAAACCGCTTCATCATCAGCGCGTAGCGAGACGCTGAAATCACGTCGTCGCGCTCTTTCACGACCTTGCCGTCTTTCCGGTGATAGAGCCGGAATTCCTCGAACCATTCGCCGCAGGTCGAGAAGACCTTCCATCTCCCGGTCTGCATGCGCTGAAGCATGTCCGACAGGCCAGCCTCAACGCCGTTGGTGCCGTCTTCGAACGTGGCGCGCTCGGGAAGCATGTTGAGCCCCTGCGCCCGGTACTGCGTCGCCAACTGCTCGCCTGAGCCCTTGTCGTGTTGCAAACCATCATGCGGCCACGACCACGGCAGCCACGCGCCCCACGGCTTCAGCGCAGCCGCATGAATAATCGGTGTCGCCTCGCGTTCCCGGTAGACCTTTGTCACGTAGAACACGTCGGCATCACGATCCCAGGCACAGCCGGCCGCCCCGAACGGGTGATCCCATCCGAAATCAAGCCCACCGATCTGCACCCAATGCTTCGGGATCTCGAACGGCGCTATCGTGATGCTCTCTTCCGCAACCGGGAAGATCCTCCCCGAGCCGAGCGACGGAACGCCCTTCGTTCTCGCCTCACGCTCATGCGCAGGGTAGGAATCGATGATCCTTTGCCGCTCTTCCGGCGTGTAGTGCTCCGCGTCGTCGATCGTCATCGTGATGACTTCGCGGTCTGGCGATTTCTCCAGAATGTACCGAGCGACAACCGTGCTCATGCCCTTGAGCGGCGTGAACGTCACGGCAATCGAGCCGCGCGTCGCGTTCGTTCTGGTTATCCCTTCGAAATAGACATCTTCCGGTGGCTCTTCGTCGAACCACACGTAATCAACCGTGTTTGCCTGCCACTTGCCACGACCCTGCTCGTAAGCCTTGAAGAGCAGGATCGAGACGCCGCCCGATACGTGCCGAACTGTGACGCTATCAAGCGCACCAGAGACGCCAGAACGGCGTGTTGGGGTTCCGACAATCGCGGCCTTCGGTATACACCCAGTGCCCCAGTCCTCTTCATTCATCGGTGGGCCAACCATGAGGCGCTGCACGCCGTCCCTGGTCAGCTCGTAGGATTCAGAGCCCGCAAGCATAACGATCGGCTTGTCGAAGCGACGGCCGTCCCACCAGTCCGGATATCGGCCAGTCAGGTGCATTGCAGCTTCCGCGGCACCAGCCAGCGTCTTGCCGAGCTGGTTGCCGGCCATGAACAGCCGCTCTCGATAGCCCTTGCCTGCGTTGTGGAATTCGACCTGCTTGGAATACGGCCGGTAATGGGCCAGCAGGTTAGTGCGTCGTCTCCGGTCCAGTTCCGCCAACAGAGCCGCTTGCTCCTTGAGCATCGAGGAAAGGCCGGATTGCGGAATCGAGAGACCGGATGCGCTCGATAAGCTGGTCATCCGTCAAGTCGTCCATGTTGTTGATGTTGACGTTCAGATCCTTCGGCAGGATCGAGGCGATAACCTTGAGATATTGGTCTGGCTTCTCTTCACGGACTCGCACGATGGCCGCGACGCCGTGTTGCTCAAAGTCGGCGTGCATCGCTTCAATGAACGCTTCGCCGAGCTTGTTGCGCGCGCCCTTTGGCCTGCCCTGCGGGTTCCCAGACTGGCCGGGCTTGAACAAATGCTCGGGACGCTGTTCTTCATCTGTAGGATCAGACATTCGGTTACCTGCGGAATCTGCAAGTCGGATGGGAACTGCGTCTGGAAATCACGAACGACTCATGTGAATGTTTCTGCTCAACTTAAGGGGGAATTGGATGGGTAATTTTGTCGGCGTCGTGGCCGTCCTTGCGAGTATCGCAGGCTGGCTGACCCACTTGTATGTTTGTTTCACCGAAGAACTCTGGGGCTTCCTCATTGCGGGAGCAATTTTCTTCCCGGTCGGTGTTATTCACGGCCTTGGGTTGCTCATCGGTCTTTGGTGAATGGCCGGGCGACCAAAGGGAGGGGATGCCAATTAGCAAGTAAACTTGAGAAGGAGGATCTCATGGCAAAGCGAACCACATTTCATTCAACTCCGACCAAAGACGGTTGGAAGGTGGCGCAAGGCGGCAAAACCATTTCAACGCACGAAACCCAGAAGCAAGCTGAAGCAGCCGCGGTCAAGGCCGGGCGCGCCGTACATGATGGCGGCGGACTTGGGCAGGCAGTGCTTCACAAATCAGACGGCACTATTCGCGAGGAAAGGACCTACGGAGCAGATCCGAAGAAAACCAAGGGCTAACGGCACTCGCGCATCGGGCCTAGTCTGCTCGAACTGGAGCGCCGGCGCTGACAAACTGTGCGATTAAACGAAACGACACGCGAGGCCCCGATGCAGAAGCGCTTTTCAGACGGCGCCCTACTAGCGATATTGTTTGGTGCAGCGGTTATCGGATACCTCGAAATCGTTGACGATACGACCTTGCTGTTCGGAGTTGTTCTCGTGGTGACAGTCATCCTTGGCAATCGAGTGGACGATGCTCACGCGGAGATTGAGTACCTCAAAAAACGCATTGAAGAGACTGAGAACCAGATCTCCAGACTATGGTTGGATCGATAGCCATTTCTGCCCGCCTTGCCTGCTTCTCCGGATAACAGGCATGGCTAAACGTAGCGCCGGAAGGTTCTCGGTAGAATTTTGGCAAAGTAAAGCCGCGGCGGGGAGTGCGAAACTCCCCTAAGCCCCGTGGGTCACTCTCTGGCGCCCAGCAGAAACAGGCTGCAAATCGCTGAGCCGCAATCTAAGCTACTCGCCTGATACTTTCAAGCCCGATTTCAACTTCCCGCAGAGATCCGAAAATCTCCACAAAAGCTTTGATTGCGCGCCGTCCCACTATATTCGTTACTGCAGCGTAATGACCTGTAAGCGGGCCGTCTTTAACCTGCACCGTGTCGCCGGCCTTCAGGCGACGGACGGGCGGTCGGAGCACGTCGAAGTCTCCCCGTTCCTGAGCGTCCCGGATGTCTTCCACGATGTTGCCCGCCACGGGGATGGGCGTCCCACCCGCGTCGGCGAGCACCGAAAGCACATGCCGCATCTCACGAAGGGTGCCGAAGTCCGAGATCCGCAGATAGGCGAACACGTAGCCGGTGAAGAGCGGGCATTCCTTCATTAGCCATTTCTTGCTTTGAAAGTGTCTGGTCTCCCGCCGCAGCATCGGGCAGTAGACGGTGACCCCGTTATCCTCGAACTCACGCGTGGCCTTTTGCTGCTGCCCTGCCCGCGTCCTCACAACGTACCAGTGACCCATTCAAACGCCCTCGTTCCTGATTTGCAAAGCATAGCAAATCTTTGAGATTCCTGCACTATTCAGCCATGCGACTGCGGTATTCGGCCGTGAGATAATCAACAGGTTCTCGCAATGGAGAGACCCCGACGAGCGACGCAACGCCAAGATTGGACAATTCGTCCGCACGCTCATTGCCGACGATGCCAGCATGCCCCTTGCACCACCGGATCGTGATCTGATCGGCGCGTTCAAGCGCAGCGTCGATCGCCTGCCAAAGCTCGACGTTCTTGACTTCTTGGTTCTTGGCGGACGCCTTTGGGCCAGCCTTCTTCCATTCCTTCTTTTTCCAACCGTGCCGCCAATCGTTGCATCCGTCGACGCAGTACCTGCTATCGGACCAAACGACGACGGGGGCACCCAGCGCCTTCGCCACCTCGATGCCCTTCAGCAGTGCTGTGAGTTCCATTCGGTTGTTCGTGGTGTCTGCATTCCCGCCATGATCGGAAGCGATTTCAGCCCTGTCCCTGTAGACGGCCACGCCCCAGCCGCCAGGGCCGGGGTTGGGCTCGCATGCGCCATCTGTGAAAACGTGCAGTCCCGACTCGAATGCGGCATGGTCGACAACATTATGCTTATTGCCCTTGGCTTTCCCGGCCTTGGGTTTAGCCTTGCTAGGTTTCGCTTGCCGCGGGACGTCCACCTCATGGACGTGGGCGGCGCTAATCGCCTCCTGTATCTTCAGCAGCACTGGGAACATGGGTTGGCCGCGCTCAGGGAATTTGATCCGAGAGCCGGCGAGTTGTTGCGCCATGAAAGCGGCTTGGCGGTCGGTGACGAAAGAGTCGACGTCCGCCCCTTGCTTTTTCAGCCACTCGCGTAGCGGCCGCAGTCGCTCCGGGAAGGTGTAGGCCATCAGCTCGTCCTCCTTCCAAAGATGTGAGGCAGCGTCGCATGCACTTTAGCCAGCGCTTCAGCGCGCTTTTGACGAGCGAACGGCTCAACGAGCCGGTACATCTCCTTCTCGATCGAGCCGTCGGCCTCAACGCCAATTGCGAAGAACTTGTCACGCAGCGCGAGCATCGCTTTTTCCGACTGCCCGGTTGCAAAGACGTAATTCCGAGGATGCCGGCGCTGATCTCCGACCGCGAAATAGGTCTTCGGCTTCACCTCCGATATCTGATGAAGCACGAAAATGTCGCTGGCCTGGTGACTATCCCAGCCGCCGCCGCGCCGGGCGAAACGTTCGAGATGCGCCGCCATCTCAAATTCGGGCAAGAAGTACGGCTGATCGAAAGCCAAGGCCCAATCGCCGGGCTGCATTTGCACAAGCGCTGTCATGCTACGCTCTCCTCGTACCTTTTTTTGATCAGTGCGCGACGCTCCGGCGTCATGCGGACGTAAGCGGGCCGCCAGTTCATCGGACTCCTCCAAATCCTTTCCGGCGGATCGATGCGGTACCAATGGCCGTCCGTATCGAGGAAGTATTTCATGTCTTCCAGTGAGTGGTGGCCCGCCATATCGTCGAAAAGCAGGTTGCAGATGAGGCCGTCTGCCTTGGCCTCGCTCATCGAGCGCCACGGGTTCTCGCGGTCGTGCGCTTCGCGCGCCTTACGTTCGGCTATGGTCATGCGGCACCCGCCTCCCGTCGTGCAAACGACACGATGTCGGCTTCCAAGTTAGGTTTCGGCCAATCGTCGTCATATTCGTACAGCCGCTCCATGACGCGTTCGGCGAATGGTTTATGCCAGTCGAGGATCTGGGCGGTCGGCCGGCGAGCAGCCCACTCGAAGAGATCGAGCTGGTTCATGCCAAACCTCCCTTAATGACTGAAAGCTCCGTGTTCCCATATTGGGTATTAATGTAATCAACAGACCTCTCCCCCCGTCTTCCTCCTGCAATCCTATAGAGATACTTGCGCTTGAAGCCATCACGCACCTCACGCCGCCAAAGCAGTTTTTGGTCGACAAGGATTTGCGCAGCACGGCGGATATCTTTGGAGGAAAGTGCTTGGAGTTGGCCGGCGGCGAGAATTGCCTCCGGGACTATTACGAATTCCCGGCCGAGGTGCTCGTGTTTGCTGTGTACATACGAATAAAGCATCCAAGCTTGGTCGCCGTATTTTACATTGATTAGTTGATCGAAGGACGCGCGGGTCATTCCCATGGGAGACTGCCTTCCGCTCCAAATCTCGTTATTGCATCTTTTGAACCAGAACCAACGCGCGAGAGCCTCAACCTCACTGTCCGGCACTTCCTCGGGAAATTCACACTCCCAATCGCGGTAGAGCAGCATCTCTTGGAACAGTTCAGCTTCGGTCTGCACAACGGGAATCATCTGCATGCCGCGCTTCTTCAAATGGCGGTGGCGGTCGCCGCGGCGGATCTTTGGGCAGCTGTTTACTACGTCGACTTCCACCTCGGTCTCGTCAACTTCCAGATCGCGATCATAGAAGGTCGGTAGGCTTGCTACGCTATCGAGGCGCCCTTGAAGAGGCAGGTAATGACCTCCATCGGCCCGCTCAGCAAACGGTCCGGCTATTAGCGACTGGCTCCCCGCCTTGAAATCGATAGCAATATTGGTCAACCGCACCGGCGCCGGCGGCTTTCCGTCGAAGCGGAAATAGTGATGTGCGCCCCGCGGACTTTTTACTTGCACCGACGACTCACCAAAGCGCTGACGCACATATTCGCGTGCCTCAGGCGTATCGGTGTCGATATCGACGACCAGTATGCCTTCCAATCGGATCGCATAATTTGAGCTACCAGCCCCCGCCATCTTTTCGATTACGAGAGATAGAGGGTGTCGCTTAGTAGCCCCACCTTGCCCGGTTCTAAATTTCACCAGGGGCTCTCGTTTCAAACCGAGCGGTAGGAGCCAAAAGCCTGCCCTGTACAACCGGGCGAGCTCGCCCGTAAGAACGTGAGAAAGCTTCGGGTGATGCATAATGCCCAAGTCAGCATCATGCGGCGTCGGCTCCCCGGAATTCCTTTTAGGAAGAGTTCCCTCAACGCTCATTGAATGCCCCCTGCCCTTGGGAGCATCTGAGCCACTCGGCAGGCCTCACAGGCTTGCCAAGCAGAAAGCGAGAATCTCTCGCGGATGGTACTGATGATGTTTCCCTTGCGCTCTCCCTGTTGGGAAATCCACCGCGCCGCCTCTTGAATCTTTTGATCTTCGGCGGCGCCTGTCATGCGGCAGCCCTCGTGTTATCTTCCAAGACGCTCAAACGGCTCCGGAGGACGTACACCCCGTGGACACCCGGGAAGTCGCCGCCATGTAATGTCGGCACCGTTTCGATAGTAATCCCAGCCCGCCGCAGCTTCATCACGTAGTGTGACAGACGTGGCCCGATATGATCGAGGGATGAAACGCCGCGTTCGCCGGCATCGAGCAGCTTTCGCAAAGTCCAGCATTCCCGGCCTACAAGTGTGACCGGAAGTCCGCACGGCTCGTTATTGTCGTTCAGAATGTTGACTTGGATAGTCTGTTGGCGTCTAGATAAACCCGTCATCAGCGAGTCCTTTATTCGTTGGTGAGGAGGAAGTCGCTGGGGAGCGACTATCTGATCAGAGCGGCAAGGGTGATTTGGTTTGGCGACCTACCCTTGCCGCTTTTCATTTTGACCCGGCACCTTGGCGCGTTCACGCTCCCAACTGGTCAAGTCCTCTGCTCTGAAGAGCTTTCTTCTTTTAACGACGAAAGGCTGGGGGAAGTTAAGGCTTTCGTCCTGGCACCAACGCCACAAGCTAGTTGGTGATATTTGATACCGCTCCCTGACTTGAGCGGCAGTTAGATACGTCATTCGGTCTCCTTTCACGAAACACCGTGCGAACTACCTATATTTCGTAACCTACCATTTCCGATTCTCTCCGGTCAAAGTCTATCTTTTCGTTTTCCCAAATGCATGAAATTTAACCGGTAAATATAGCGGAGTCTTTTTCTTTAGCGACGGAGGCAACGGTTGAATCGCCTCATGTCAAGTAGTATTTTACAGTTTCCCATTTTGTTTTGTGGATCCCAAGTGTATTAATCAAGGCCGCCAGCATTTGCTTCAGATGCAGCGGCATCCAATAGGCGCTCTCTGATCCAATCGCTTAGACTTGCTGCGCCCGCAGCTTTCGCTGCATCGATCAGTCGATCGTTCTCGGCCTCGGTCAACATCACAACCAAACGCTTGTCTCTCTTCAGGTGCGTCGGCACCGGTGGTCTACCCATTCCAGATTCCTCGTTGTTTCGAGCCTTTATAGGCTATGTGCATTTTTATTGCAATATTTATGGTGTGAGTTATTGACAACAGGTTAACGATGGCAGTTAATATGCACATAGAAACCCGCCGGCTGAAGCAAATCTACCTCTCGGAAAAGTCGGAGGTAGGCGCCAAGGCGGCAAAGGCGCACTGGAGTAAAAAAAGAAATAAAAACAATGAATGAAGCGATGCGGATGCATTGCGAGGGCAATGCGAAGGCAATGCTGCCAGAAGTAAAAAACAAACACCTAACGGTGTTTTCAAAAAGTCGGTTCTCGCATCCCTGATGACTGGCTTGCGAAATGCGGATCGAAGAAGGGGTTGCCGCCCCTCTCCGATCCTGACCACACCCGAAACCGCTCAAAGGAAACGGAAATGGATAAGGAAACCAGTATCACAGCAATCGTCGCAGCTGAACCCGTCGTCTCTCGCCGCAAACTCCTGCTTGGGCTGGCCGCTGCGTCTGCTTCTGCAGCAGCCGTCGCTGCGCCAGGTACGGCAGAACCTGCAGTTCTGGAGAACCCGGAGCTGATCCGCCTCGGCGACATGCTGCACACTGTCGCGGCCGAGCATAAGGCGACTCACGACGCCTACAAAGCGACCGTCAAGGAATGGGAAGGTCGTTGGCCACTAGCTCCCGAAGCTCTCCTCTATCGCCGCCCGTGGGAACATACGGCCAACGAACTGACCATTTCCCGACAGCCACTCATCAGGCCCGGAGAGAAGGACCCGTTCTGTGTCCAGACGGTCAAGAGCCTTGTCTTCGACATCCAGCAAACGGAGCGCCTTTTGCGCGGGAAGACCTTTGATCGGCAGAAGAAGTTCCGTGGATCCACTCGTGAGGAATGGGAAAACTCGCTTGAGGAGGATTACGAGCGCGTAGCCTTGGCCCGCGAATATGAGGCCGAATGCGCCCGCCTTCGCGCTCAGTCTGGTATCGACCAGGCGAAACCAGGGCTTGAAGAGGCACGCGCCAAGTTCGCCGCGGTCGTCAAACGCATCCTTGCGGAGCCCGAATATTCCATGGCTGGCGTGGTCATCAAGGCGCAGGCAATCTCTGTCGCGTCCGCGGCTGACGCTTGGATGCTCTTCTCCACATTCGAAAGCGAGGATTGGGGAACGCGCCTTGCCCGTTCGGTCCTGCACCACGCCGAGGCACGCGCATGACTGAGAACACGATGAACCCGTTCGCCAACCCCGAACAGCGCCTTGCCAGGCTTTCTATGTCTGAACTCAACAGCCTGTATGACGCTGTAGAACTCGCTCGCGAGGCCCTGACAGGCATCGTCAATCAGCCGCGCTTCTTCCGAGGTGATGACTATAACGGCGCAGGAGACGAGGTGGAGAGCTTGATCGAAGTCCTGAACGAGTTCGCAGGCGCCGCGGTGGATGTGGCGAAGGCCATTCCTCCGTCAGACCCGGATGCAGGTGCGCAGCGCGCTTGGCTCCTCTTGAAATACTCGGTGCGTTGCGGGGAAAGCCTTACCGTTCATGCGGCCGAGGCGGCCGGAATGGCTGCACAGGTCGAAATGCTCAAGAAGCTTAAAGCGGACGCATGAGGCCTGCCAAACGCGAGACATGAGCCCGCTCCGCTGATGGGGCGGGTTTTTCGTTTGCTGATTCTCAAACGGCCGGTAAGGTCACGGGTAACGGACGGTCAGCCAAAGCGACTAGCAAGCGCTTCTGTTACCCCAGATGTTACCCTGGTGAGAGTTTGGCAGAATCGGGAGGAGCTAAGTGGTTGAAATTTTTGGTGCCCCCAGAGAGACTCGAACTCCCGACCTACTGATTACAAATCAGCCGCTCTACCAACTGAGCTATAAGGGCACGCTTCGACCACGGGAGTTACCATATTCCCTCCCGGTGTAAAGCAAAAATGCGGCGCCCCTGAAAATTTCGGGTGCACTTGCCGCAGCGGCGTGACAGAAAATTAGGCGTGGCGTCGATCGCCGCGCCGCATAGAACAACAACGGACTGAATGCATGACCCAGTTCAGCACACTTGCCTTCATCGCCTCGACGGCCGACGAGGCGCAGAAGGCGGCGAAAGAGCTCAAGGCGATATACGGAGACCACGATCCGGACCAGGCGGACGTGATCGTCGCGCTCGGCGGCGACGGCTTCATGCTGCACACGCTGCACAAGACGATGAACAGCGGCAAGCGCGTCTACGGCATGAATCGCGGCTCGGTCGGCTTTCTGATGAACCGCTACAGCACCGAGGACCTGCGCGAGCGCATCGCCAGCGCCGTCGACAACGCCTTTCACCCCCTGGAAATGCGCACGGTCGACGTGACTGGAAATGCATTCACTGCGCTGGCGATCAACGAGGTCTATCTGTTCCGGCAGTCCTACCAGGCCGCCAAGCTCAAGGTCATCGTCGACGGCAAGGTGCGGCTGGATGAACTGACCTGCGACGGGCTGCTGCTCGCGACGCCGGCCGGCTCGACCGCATACAACCTGTCCGCGCACGGGCCGATCCTGCCGCTGGAGGCGCCTCTTCTTGCCCTCACCCCGGTCAGTCCTTTCCGGCCGCGTCGCTGGCGCGGCGCGCTGCTTCCCAATCGCGTGACCGTCGAGATCGAGATCCTCGAGGCCGAAAAGCGGCCGGTCAATGCCGTTGCCGATCACCAGGAGGTCAAGTCGGTCGTCCGGGTGCGGATCGCCGAATCGGAAAAGCTGACGGCCCGCATCCTGTCCGATCCGGATCACTCCTGGTCCGACCGGATTCTCGCCGAGCAGTTCTCCAATTGAAATCACCCGATATGGTATTCCGCAGAAGCGGTTGTCATCCAATGCCGCCTGCGAGGGATTGTTGACGATGCACAAGTCCCTGTTGATCGCGCTTTGCCTGGTCCTAACCGCCGCCGCTCCGCGGGCGCAGGAAAGCGACATCGTACCCTCGAACGTCACGTTCGTGACGAGTACGGGCCACTGGGAGGACGGGGCCGGTGGCGCACCGTCGGACGATCCGGCCGGCAGCGCGCAAGGGGCCAGAGCCGCACAGCGCGGCTATTACAAGCTGATCGCCGTGCGGCAGACGGACGGCACCGCACGCATCCATCTCCAGCAGATCGCCGTGACGCCGGCCGGCCCGAAGGTGGTCTCTTCCGCCGAGCTCGAGGAATTCTCGGCGATGAAGCCCTTCGTCACCGACATTCGTCCCGAAACTTCGACAGGCATCACGCGGCAGCCGGGAATGCATGCAACCGTTTATCTGAAGACGGACCCTTCCGCCACCGAACCGGAATCCTGGACCGTGCTGATCGACGAAGTCGGCGACATCAAGATCGAGCGCGCGAGCAACTGAACCTCAAAAGAAAACGGCCGGGGAGCCCGGCCGTGATCGCACCCATTTCTCAGGGAAAGTCAGCCCAGATCCTCGACGACCGCATCCGCCCCGCCGCTGACGCGGTGGGCAAGCGCCGCCTCCATGAACTCGTTGAGCTCGCCGTCGAGCACATCGCCCGGGCTCGTGCTTTCGACGCCGGTCCGCAGGTCCTTCACCAGCTGATAGGGCTGCAGGACATAGGAGCGGATCTGATGCCCCCAGCCGATGTCGGTCTTCGACGCCGCTTCGGCATTGGCGGCGTCCTCGCGCTTCTTGAGCTCCGCTTCATAGAGCCGGGCGCGCAGCATGTCCCAGGCCTTGGCGCGGTTCTTATGCTGCGAACGCTCCTGCTGGCACTGCACGACGATGCCGCTCGGCATGTGCGTGATCCGCACCGCCGAGTCGGTGGTGTTGACGTGCTGGCCGCCGGCGCCCGACGAGCGGTAGGTGTCGATACGGCAATCGCCTTCGTTGATGTCGATCTGGATCGAATCGTCGACGACCGGATAGACCCAGATGGACGAAAACGAGGTGTGACGGCGGGCGTTGCTGTCATAGGGCGAGATGCGGACGAGCCGATGGACGCCCGATTCCGTCTTCAGCCAGCCATAGGCGTTGTGGCCCTTGACGAGCAGCGTCGCCGACTTGATGCCGGCCTCTTCCCCGTCCTGGATTTCCATGAGCTCCACCTTGTAGCCCTGGCGCTCCGCCCAGCGGGAATACATGCGAAGCAGCATGTTGGCCCAGTCCTGGCTCTCGGTGCCGCCGGCGCCGGAGTGGACTTCGAGATAGGTGTCGTTCTGGTCCGCCTCGCCCGAAAGCATGGCCTCGACCTGCTTCTTCGAAGCCTCGTTGCGCAGCTGCCGGAGCGCTTCCTCGGCCTCGGTGACGATGGCCGAATCGCCTTCCTCTTCGCCGAGTTCGATCAGCTCGATGTTATCGCTGAGCTGCTGCTCGAAACGGCGCAGCCCGGTGATGCTGTCGTCGAGCTGCTGGCGCTCGCGCATCAGTTTCTGGGCTTCTCCGGCATCGTTCCAGAGCGTCGGATCTTCCGCCTTGTTGTTCAACCAGTCCAGTCGTCTTAGCGCCTGGTCCCAGTCAAAGATGCCTCCTCAGCAGGCTTATGGCCTGCTTGATTTCGTCGACAATGTTCTCGATTTCGCTGCGCATGGTCCTGCTTCTTGATGTGCATGGAGAAATGTGAGGGTCAAATAGCGATGCCCGCCGCCGATGTAAAGGCGACGGGCATCGTCTTGAACATAAGGCTCAGAAGAGGCCGTTGGAGCCGGAGGTCACGGCCTGGTTGGCCTGCGGGGAGTTCCTCAAGATTTCCTCCGGCGGGGCATATTCGTCGAGGTCGCCGATCACCGAGAAGGTTTCGGCCGGACCGGTCCCCGGCTTGAAGGCTTCGATGATCGTGTCCGGTTCGCCTTCGACCGCCGCCATGCCGGTCTTCCGGTTGACCGGGATGAGGCTCATGCCTTCCGGAACCACGAATTTGCCGGGCTGCGTGCCCTTGACGGCCTGCTGCATGAAGGCGTTGAAGATCGGCGCCGAGAGGCTGCCGCCGGTCGCACCACGGCCGAGCGGCGCCGGATCGTCGAAGCCCAGATAGAGACCGGCGACGAGATCGGGCGTATAGCCGACGAACCAGGCGTCCTTCTCGTCGTTGGTCGTGCCGGTCTTGCCGGCGACGGGGCGATCCAGCTGGATCTTGCCGGCGGCCGTACCCCGCGCGATCACGCCCTCCATCATCGAGGTGATCTGGAAGGAGGTCATCGGATCGAGGACCTGCTGGCGGTTGTCGGTCAGGACCGGCTCCTCCTGCTCGGCCCAATCGTCGGCGTTGCAATTGTCGCAGGTGCGGTCCTCGTGGCGGAAAATCGTCTTGCCGTAGCGGTCCTGGATGCGGTCGATCAGCGACGGTTTGATCTGCTTGCCGCCATTGGCGATAACCGCATAGGCCGACACCATGCGAAGCACGGTCGTCTCCCCGGAGCCGAGCGACATGGAAAGAAGCGGCGGCATCTTGTCGTAGATGCCGAAGCGCTCGGCATATTCGGCGACGAGATTCATGCCCATGTCGTTGGCAAGCCGCACCGTCATCAGATTGCGCGACTTCTCGATGCCGAGGCGCAGCGTCGAAGGTCCGGCGGAGCCGCCGCCGTAGTTTTCCGGGCGCCATACCTGACCGCCGGCGACAATCTCGATCGGCGCATCGAGAATGACCGAGGCGGGCGTATAGCCGTTGTCGAGGGCAGCCGCATAGACGAAGGGTTTGAACGACGAGCCGGGCTGGCGCATCGCCTGCGTGGCGCGGTTGAACTCCGACTGACCGTAGGAGAAGCCGCCGACCATCGCCAGCACGCGGCCCGTATGCGGGTCCATCGCCACAAGGCCCCCCTGGACCTTCGGCGGCTGGCGAAGCCGATACTGGCCCTGTTTCTCGAGCGGCTCGACATAGACGACATCGCCGGGGCCGACAGCCCCCTCGGGGGACGTCGCCGTCTTGCGCTGGCCGCCGGCGGAGCGATAGGCCCATTTCATGTTCTCTGCGGAAATGTATCCGGTGACGCGTTCCGCAACGATCTGGCCGGACGCTTCCTTCTCCGGCTGGATGCCGATCTCGGCGCCTTCGCCATCGACGGCGAGCACGACGGCGAGTTTCCACTCCGGAACGTCGTTCAGTGCCGGGACCTTGCTCAGGGGCTCGCCCCAGTCGCCGCCGATCTCGATCGTCTTGACCGGTCCGTGAAAGCCACGGCGCTCGTCATAGCTCAACAGCCCGTCCTGCAGCGCCTTGCGGGCGATGATCTGCAACTGCGGATCAAGCGACGTGCGCACCGAGAGACCGCCTTCGTAAAGGGCATTGTCGCCATATTTCTGGATGATCTGCCGACGGACCTCTTCGGCGAAGTAGTCCGAGGCGAAAAGATGGGCGCCACCGCGCCGCGGCGTGACGCCGAGAGGCTGTTTCTTCGCCTCCTCGCCATCCGGCTTGCTCACATAGCCGTTCTCAACCATGCGGTCGATCACCCAGTTGCGACGCTCGATCGCCGCTTCGGTCTTGCGGAACGGGTGATAGTTGGCCGGTCCTTTCGGCAGGGCAGCAAGATAGGCGGCCTCGGCAACCGTCAGTTCCGTGACGGACTTGTCGAAATAGGTGAGCGACGCGCCGGCGACGCCGTAGGAATTCAGGCCGAAGAAGATCTCGTTCAGATAGAGCTCGAGAATGCGATCCTTGGTGTAGGCCTGCTCGATGCGGAAGGAGAGTATCGCCTCCTTGATCTTGCGGTCGATCGTCTGATCGGCGGTCAGCAGGAAGTTCTTCGCCACCTGCTGGGTGATCGTCGAGGCACCGACCGGGCGCCGGCCCGAGCCGAAATTCTGGAGGTTGACGGCAATGGCGCGGGCGAGGCCGGTGACGTCGACGCCCGGATGCTTGTAGAAGTTCTTGTCCTCGGCGGAGATGAAGGCCGCCTTGACGCGATCCGGTATCGCCTGGATCGGCAGATAGAGGCGGCGTTCGCGCGCATATTCGGCAATCAGCGCACCGTTTCCGGCGTGAAAACGCGTCGTGACCGGCGGCGCATACTTGGCCAGCACCTCATAGTCCGGGAGATCCTTGGTGATCGCGCCCAGATAGATCGCGACAGCCGCGGCGGCGCCGAGCAGCAGAAACGCACCAATGCCGAAAAAATATCCTATCAGTCTGATCATCAGCCAGATA
The DNA here is from genome assembly GCF_000018545.1 of Sinorhizobium fredii NGR234. Lineage (NCBI taxonomy): Bacteria > Pseudomonadati > Pseudomonadota > Alphaproteobacteria > Hyphomicrobiales > Rhizobiaceae > Ensifer > Ensifer fredii. Next base: position 1,180,993 of record NC_012587.1, on the reverse strand, counting down.
CCGGTACCTTATTGTCCCATTGCCGGGTCGCCATTCGCAGGACCCCACTGTCGCAAGCAGAAAGCCCGCGCCGAACGTTTTCGTCGAAAATCGCCTGGCACGACGGCTACACGCTTCGCGGGTTCCCTCATATGGCGAGGAAACTCAAGCTTCAACATCGTTTCCCAACAAATCGGGACGCCCTTCCCCCCAAAGGCCCGGATTGTGAGTAAAATAGGGCTGGTTGTCGGTTATACCGTGCGCATCTCGCTGAAAAGCATATCTCTGTTACGCCGGCGACACAAATCACTTCCCGCAGGCGCAGGGTGGCTCCGATCATCCGCCGTTCGCCACCGCCGTCTGACGATAGCGCCGAACGGCAACGGCCAGCAGTTCCGAGACCTTCTTGCGCCACGCCGGATCGAGCAGCTGCTTCTCGTCGTCCTTGTTCGACATGAAGCCGAGTTCGAGCAAGACCGAAGGGACGTCCGGCGCCTGCAGGACGCGGAAGCCGGCATGGCGGTGGGGATTGTTGATCAGCCCGATCTGTCCTTCGAAGGAGGAGACGACGCTGCGCGCCAGGTTGACCGAAAAGGCCTGGGTTTCGCGGCGGGTGAGATCGATGAGGATGTCGGCGACCTCAGCCGGTTCGCTTTCCAGCGGTATGCCGGCGATCTCATCCGAGAGGTTTTCACGCGCCGCCAGATCGGCCGCGAGGTGGTCGGACGCCTTGTCGGAGATCGTGTAGACCGTGGCACCGCGGATGTCCTTCTGCCTCAGCGTATCGGCATGGACCGAAATGAACAGGTTGGCGCCTTTCTGCCGGGCGATCTGGACGCGCTGCGGCAAGGACAGGAACTCGTCGCCGTCCCGCGTCAGGAAGGCTTCGATGCCGGCCTCACGGTTGAGCGTCGCCACCAGCTCGCGCGCAAAGGCGAGCGTGACGTGCTTCTCCTCCGTCTTGGTGACGCTGCCGATCGCGCCGGTGTCAATTCCGCCGTGGCCCGCGTCAATGGCAATGACGAATGCGCCCGGAGCCCTTGCCGGCGCAAGCGCCGGACGGTCGGTCTTGGCGGCGCGCACCGTTCCCGTCCACTGCTGATCACCGAGAAGCTTGTCGAAGCGGGCCCCGTCGATTTTCTCCGCATCGACGATAAGGCGGAAGCCCTTGCCGTCTTCCTCCGGCTTCACTTCCGCATGGGTCACTTCCGTCGGCCCCTTGGCGGACAGCACCAGCCGCGAGGCCCCCGCGCCCATCCCGCCATAGCGAATTGCGTCGAAGAGCCCGCGTGGCTCCAGGCTCTCCGGCTTCAGGCCAAAGGACGTCTCCGGCAGGTCGATGATGACGCGAACCGGATTGGCTACGTAATGAATGGAAAATTCGGGGCTGCGGTCGAATTCGATCACGAGCCGCGTGCGCGCATCGTCGCCGGCGACTCGCGCCCCATAGGCCAACAAAGGCGGCCCCCCGTCGGCGGCGCGCGCGGCGGGCAAAGGGGCAGCCATCGCCGCCACCAGGACGGCAATCGCATGGAAGGCACGACGCGCCAGGCGCTTCGCCTGCGGCCAGTGCAGCTCTGTTGCGCAAGGCTTCACCCGGGCTCCCCCATCGTCATTCGAGTTCCGGCGCAAGGCCCAGAGAGCCGCAACCATCGCTTACCCACCAATGAACCTTCATGGTTAACCAAACCTTGACGCAGCGTCACCGGAAGGGACCAATGCGACAGGTTCGAAACCGATGCAACGCTCTCCGAACACCAGATTTCACCCGGGCAAGCGAATCGATCAATATTGTGGCGGCAAAGGCTTTTCCCTTGCCAATGTGACATAGAAAACATAAAAGCGTCACAAGGAGAAAGTGTTGACGGGATAGAATCGTCGGCCGGGCAGCCGGAGCTTTGTAGAGGCTTGGCGCCAGCGAAGTGATCGAGCCGGAACAGCCGGTTGCAACCGTATCATGCTTCCGCGGCCGCAGGTGTTCATCCGCCGTCGCTGCATTTTCTCCCGTACACTGGATCGCAATTTCCGGCGGTGGCCGGAGTTCTTGATGGTGATTTTCACCGAATGCCCGCAAGTGGGCGTATTCATCGGGCCTCCCCTCGAGGCCCAGGACATTGGCATTCTTGTTTGGTCTTTGATGTGACTCAGCAGTATCGGTCAGGAGTAAGGAGGCCCCGGGACGAAATCGTTCCGGCTGCCGTCTGGCTGCTGCACCCTCACCTGCGCCAAACAGGACCTTTCACATCCGGCGCAGTTTCCGACGTGTTCGACAGCCTTCCACGCGAAGTGTCTCTGTCTGCCGTTCCTCTGCGCCGAGGAGCAGAGCTTAGATGGCAGAGAAAATGCTTATCGATGCGTCCCACTCAGAGGGGACGCGTGTCGTTGTCGTTCGCGGGAACCGCATAGAAGAATTCGATTTCGAATCGGAACATAAGAAGCAAATCCGCGGCAATATCTATCTGGCGAAGGTGACCAGAGTGGAGCCGTCGCTCCAGGCCGCCTTCGTGGACTATGGCGGCAATCGCCACGGCTTCCTGGCCTTCGCCGAAATTCACCCCGACTACTACCAGATCCCCCTCGCCGATCGTCAGGCGCTCTTGAAGGCGGAAGCCGAAGAGGCCCGCCGCGAGGAAGAGATCGAGCCGGTCGAAACGGCAAGCGAACAGGTCGTCGAGCCGCCGAAAGACGAGGCTCCGGCAGAGGCCGAGGCCCCTGGGGTAGCCGAAACGACGGAAGCGGCGACGGAAGTCCAGGCGGAAGCAGAGGCGGAAAAGCCCAAGGCCAAGCCGAAGCGCACCCGTCGGGCGAAAGCCAAGACCAGCGAACAAAAAGAAGAAGTCCAGGCCGACGCCAGCGACGAAGGCAGCAGCGGCGAAATGGCCGCAATGGTCGATGTCGACTCGATTTCCGAAGACGTGGATGCACGCCGCCGCCGCGACGATGATGACGACGATGACGACGGTCATGACGGCGAGAAGGAAATCATCGAGTCCGTCGGTGCCGAAGACGCGATGGAAGAAGTTCCGGACCGGCAGGTCCGCAAGCCGCGCAAGCAGTATCGCATTCAGGAGGTGATCAAGCGCCGGCAGATCATTCTCGTTCAGGTCGCCAAGGAAGAACGTGGTAACAAGGGCGCCGCCCTTACCACCTATCTCTCGCTGGCAGGCCGCTATTCGGTGCTGATGCCGAACACGGCACGCGGCGGCGGCATCTCCCGCAAGATCACCAACCTGCAGGACCGCAAGCGCCTGAAGGAAATCGCCCGCGGCCTCGACGTGCCGCAGGGCATGGGCGTGATCCTGCGCACGGCCGGCGCGAATCGCACCAAGGTCGAGGTCAAACGCGACTTCGAATACCTGATGCGCCTTTGGGAGAACGTCCGCACGCTCACCTTGAACTCGACTGCCCCATGCCTCGTCTATGAGGAGGGCAGCCTGATCAAGCGTTCGATCCGCGATCTCTACAACAAGGATATCAGCGAGATCATCGTTTCCGGTGAAGAGGGATACAAGGAAGCCAAGAGCTTCATGAAGATGCTGATGCCGAGCCACGCGAAGGTCGTGCAGCCCTATCGCGACGTGCATCCGATCTTCTCGCGTTCCGGCATCGAAGCCCAGCTCGATCGCATGCTGCAGCCGCAGGTGACGCTCAAATCGGGCGGCTACATCATCATCAACCAGACCGAAGCGCTTGTTTCGATCGACGTGAACTCCGGGCGTTCCACCCGCGAGCACTCGATCGAGGATACCGCCCTTCAGACGAACCTGGAGGCGGCCGAGGAAGTGGCGCGGCAGTTGCGTCTCCGCGATCTCGCCGGGCTTGTCGTCATCGACTTCATCGACATGGAGGAAAAGCGCAACAACCGCGCCGTCGAGAAGAAGCTCAAGGACTGCCTGAAGAACGACCGGGCGCGTATCCAGGTCGGCCGCATCTCGCATTTCGGCCTGCTTGAAATGTCGCGCCAGCGCATTCGCGCCTCGGTGCTCGAAAGCACGATGCAGACCTGCCCGCATTGCAACGGCACGGGTCATGTCCGCTCGCAGTCTTCGGTCGCGCTGCATGTCCTGCGCGGTATCGAGGAGCATCTGCTCAAGAATACCACACACGACATCGTGGTCCGTACGATCCCGGAGATCGCGCTTTACCTGCTCAATCAGAAGCGCGGCACGATCACCGATTACGAGCGCCGCTTCGGCGTCTCCATCATTATCGATGCCGATGCCCATGTGGGCGCTCAGCACTTCGCGATCGACCGGGGCGAACCGGTCGAGAATCCGGTGAAGATCGAACAGCTCCTGCATTTCGCGCCTGAACCGGAAGACGAAGACGAAGACGTCGTCATCGAGGAAGATCTCGACGAGGAAGAAGCGGAGGAAATCACCGCCGAACGCCGGGAGCAGCCTAAGGCCCAGCCGTCCGACGATCAGGGCGGGCGCAAGCGCAAGCGTCGTCGGCGCCGGCGCGGCAAGGGCGCAGGCCAGACCCCGGAATCCGTCGCGGCCGAAGCCGAAGACATGGCCGATGGCGCCGTTGACGAAGCCGACGAGAGCGAGGACGAGGGCGAGGCTCAGGACGCCGCAACGGCAGACGGCGACCAGAAGCGCAAGCGCCGCCGTCGCGGCAAGCGGGGCGGCCGCCGCAACCGCGAAGCCGAGGGTGAAGCCGGTCTCGCGACGGAGGCCGGTGAAGAGTCGGCTGATGCCGAGGCAGGGGCGGAAACCGAAGAGCCGGATTTTGCTGCAGCCGCGGCCGTCGAGCATGCCGTGGAGGTCGCTCCGGCGGAAGCCGAAGTCCCGGTCGTGGAAGCAGCAAAACCGGCAAAGCCGAAGCGCAGCCGCAAGAAAGCCGTCGCGGTCGAGGCAGCAGCGGAAAATGCCGACACGGCCGCCGAACAGGCTGTCGAAGCGCAGCCGGACGAAACCGTTCCTGCTGCAGTGGAGGACGCCGTCGCGGACCTGGAGGCTGCCAAGCCGGCGCGCTCGAACCGCGATCTGACGACGATTGCCTCCGAGCCCGTCGTCACGTCGAATGTCGCCAAGGGCGACGGCAACGAAGAAGAATCGGCGAAGCCGAAAAAAGGCGGCTGGTGGCAGCGCCGCGGTTTCTTCTGAGAAAGCACAGGCTTACCAAACGAAAGGCCCGGAGGTTTCCGGGCCTTTTTTGTTTGTGATCGTCGACTGCGCAGCCTGGAAGTCTCGCTACTTCAACCAGTTCGCAATGCGGTCCATCGCTTCGGCCATATCGGCAGCCGAACCCGCATACGAAAAACGCATGGTGCGATGCCCCTCGAGCGGATCGAAATCGAAGCCGGGTGTCGCGGCGACGTTGATCTCGGCCAGCATGCGGCGGGCGAAGGCCATGCTGTCGTTGGTGAAGCGGCTGGCATCCACATAGGCATAGAAGGCGCCGTCCATCGGCGAGGCTATGGACAGGCCCAACTCGGGCAAGCGCCTCATCAGAAGATCGCGGTTGGCGGCATAGGCCCGCTTGTAACCGTCCAGTTCCTCCTGCGCGCCAAGCGCCGCCTCCGCGGCAATCTGCGAAAGCTCCGGCGGCGAGATGTAGAGGCTTTGGGCGATGCGCTCGAAGACACGGATCTGATCTTCCGGCAGCACCATCCAGCCAATGCGCCAGCCGGTCATGCAATAGTACTTCGAGAACGAGTTGATGACGATCGCGTCGTCGGCGATCTCCAGCGCCGAGGTCTCTTCGCCAGCGAAGGTCAGACCGTGATAGATCTCGTCGGAGATGAAGGCGATCGACTGGGCACGGCAATAGTCGGCAAGCGCCTTCAGACGAGCCCTTCCCGTGACGGTGCCGGTCGGGTTTGCCGGACTGGCGAGAAGCACGCCCTTCAGGGGCTTGCCGGCTTGCGCCGCCGCCCGCTCCAGGCTTTCGGGCGTGAGCGTGAAGCCGGTTTCGGCATTTGCTTCAATCTCGACCACGCTCAAGCCGAGGGCGGCCATGATGTTCCGATAGGCGGGGTAGCCGGGCCGGGCGATGGCAACGCAATCGCCCGGATCGAAGAGAGCCAGGAAGGCAAGATTGAAGCCGGCCGAGGAGCCAGTGGTGACGGCGATCCGCTGCGGATCAAGCGCGATGCCGTGGCGGCTCTGATAGTGGGCGGCGATCGCCCGCTTCAGGGAAAGGGTGCCAAGGGCGTCGGTATAGCCAAGGCGGCCATGCTCCAGCGCCCGCCGCGCCGCCTCGCGCGCCGCCTTCGGGGCGGGATGGGCCGGCTGGCCGACCGCCATCGAGATGACCGGATGGCCGGCATCGCGACGCCGCGTCGCCTCTGCCAGGACATCCATGGCGTGGAACGGTTCGACGGCGCTGCGTTTCGACATCTGTGCCAATGGCTGATCCTCACAAGTTGGCTGGCGTCCCGCCCCTTTGCCCGATCGCTTTACCCATCACAAGTATGGGAGCGCCGCAATTCGGCCGATTTTGCCGTTTCGTTTCGCGCCCGCGCACCCTATGCTCGCACCTACGGCGGGTCGCTGCTGCATGTCTTTGTCCTGCGAAGATGCGTTGACGCGGCGGTGCGAAATGGGCGACAGACAGGTACGAGAAGACAACGAGGGAATGATGACGCTCAAGAAGAAGATGATTGCCGCCGGAACGCTGATTGCGGTCGCAGCCGGCATCGCCCTGCCCCAGCCAGCGGCGGCGCTCGACCCGAAACAGAAGGAAGAGATCGGCGCCTTCATCAAGGAATATCTCATCGCCAATCCGGAGATCATGCTGGAAGTGCAGGAAGCACTGTCCGCCAAGCAGCGCGCCAAGCAGCAGGAAGCCTCGCAAGCGGCGATCGCCAAGAACGAGAAGGCGATCTTCAATTCCGCCTACGACGTGATCCTCGGCAATCCCAAGGGCGACGTCACGGTCGTCGAGTTCTTCGACTATAATTGCGGCTACTGCAAGCGGGCGCTCTCGGACATGGACGATATCCTCGCCAAGGACAAAAACGTCCGCTTCGTCCTGAAGGAGTTCCCGATTCTCGGCCCCGATTCGCTCGCCGCCCACAAGGTCAGCGCCGCGTTCCGCTCGGTCGCACCGGAGAAGTACGGAGACTTCCACCGCGCCCTGCTCGGCGCCGAAGAGCGGGCCACCGAAGCGACGGCGATCGCCGTTGCCGCCAAGCTCGGGGTTACGGAAGAGCAATTGCGCGAGAAAATGGAAGACGACCCGAATGACGCTTCGGTGCGCGAAGCCTACATGCTCGCCAACGATCTCGGCATCACCGGCACCCCTTCCTATGTGATCGGCAACGAGGCGGTCTACGGCGCCGTCGGCGCCGCCGAAATCACCGGCAAGGTCGCCAATCTGCGTGAATGCGGCAAGACGGCCTGCTGACCGAGCCTCGGAGCCTGCACGCCACCGCCGCTCTTGCCCTTCAATGAGCCATGACTTGTGGACAAATCCCCCGCACAGCCGGGGGGCTTTCCCTCGCGGAACCATCGGTCTATAGGTAACCCTCCCATCATCGGACCGGAACCCCTTATGTCCTCGACGATTTTTGTGCTGAATGGCCCGAACCTGAATGCCCTCGGCAAGCGCGAACCAGGCATTTACGGCGGCCAGACCTTGGCCGACATCGAGGCGATGTGCAAAGCGGAGGGGAATCTCCTGGGCTTCGACGTCGATTTTCGCCAATCGAATGTGGAAGGCGTGCTGGTCGACTGGCTGCACGAGGCAGGTGAAGTCGCCGCCGGCGTCGCCATCAATCCAGCCGCCTATGGCCACACGTCGATTGCCATGCATGATGCCATTCGCGCCATCGCCGTTCCCGTCGTCGAACTGCATCTTTCCAACATCCATGCGCGCGAGGAATTCCGCCACAAGTCGATGATTGCGCCGGCCGTCAAGGGCGTCATCTGCGGCTTTGGCGCGCAGAGTTACATTCTGGCGCTGCATGCGCTAAAGAACCTGACAAACACGTCGAAATAAGAAGTACACGAGGCTCATATCCCATGGCTGACAAGAAACCGGGTATCGATCAGGCGCTGATCCGCGATCTCGCCAATATCCTCAAGGATACCGACCTGACCGAGATCGAAGTGGAACAGGACGATCTGCGCATCCGCGTCTCGCGGAACGGCACGCCTGTCGCGATGCCGATGCCGGCGATGCCCTACCAGATACCGGCTGCGGTGGCCGCAGCACCGGCGCCGGCCGCTGTGCCCGCAGCCCAAGGCGGCCACAACGCGAAGAACGCGGTCACGGCGCCGATGGTCGGCACAGCCTATCTTTCCCCGGCCCCGGGAGCCCGCCCGTTCATTGAGGTCGGTGCGACGGTCAAGGAAGGCCAGACGATCCTGATCATCGAGGCGATGAAGACGATGAACCAGATCCCGGCCCCGCGCTCGGGCAAGGTGACGGAAATTCTCGTGCAGGACGCGGCCCCGGTCGAATATGGCGAACCTCTGATCGTGATCGAATAAGGCGCGGTGGCGATGATCTCGAAAATCCTCATTGCCAATCGCGGCGAAATCGCCCTGCGTGTGCTGCGCGCCTGCAAGGAGCTCGGCATCGCGACGGTCGCCGTCCACTCGACGGCAGACAGCGACGCCATGCATGTGCGGCTCGCGGACGAGAGCGTCTGCATCGGTCCGCCGCCGTCGCGCGAGAGCTATCTGAACATCCATCAGATCGTCGCGGCTTGCGAGATCACCGGCGCGGATGCGGTGCATCCGGGTTACGGATTTCTTTCGGAAAACGCCAAGTTCGCCGATATCCTCGAGGCGCACGGCATCACCTTCATCGGTCCGACCGCCGAGCACATCCGCCTGATGGGCGACAAGATCACCGCCAAGAAGACCGCGGAAGAGCTCGGCATCCCCGTCGTCCCCGGTTCCGACGGTGAAGTGAAGCCCGAGAACGCGCTGAAGGTCGCCCGCGAGATCGGCTTTCCCGTACTGATCAAGGCGACGGCCGGCGGCGGCGGGCGCGGCATGAAGGTCGCTAGAACCGAAGAAGACCTCGAACATGCCGTTGCAACGGCACGCGCCGAGGCGGCCGCCGCTTTCGGCAACGACGCGGTCTACATGGAGAAATTTCTCGGAAAGCCGCGCCATATCGAAATCCAGGTCATCGGCGACGGCGAAGGCAATGCCATCCATCTCGGCGAACGCGATTGCTCGCTGCAGCGCCGCCACCAGAAGGTCTGGGAAGAAGCGAACTCCCCGGCGCTCAACGTCGAGCAGCGCATGAAGATCGGCCAGGTCTGCGCCGACGCGATGAAGAAGATGAAATATCGCGGCGCCGGCACGATCGAATTCCTCTACGAGGACGGCGAGTTCTATTTCATCGAGATGAACACGCGCCTGCAGGTCGAGCATCCGATCACCGAAGCGATCACCGGCATCGACCTGGTGCACGAGCAGATCCGCGTGGCATCGGGCGGCGGCCTTTCGGTCAAGCAGGAAGACGTGGTCTTCTCCGGCCATGCCATCGAATGCCGCATCAATGCCGAGGATCCGCGTACCTTCGTCCCCTCCCCGGGTACGATCACGCATTTCCACGCGCCCGGCGGCCTCGGCGTGCGCGTCGACAGTGGCGCCTATCAGGGCTACCGCATCCCGCCCTATTACGACAGCCTGATCGGCAAGCTGATCGTTCATGGGCGGACGCGCGTCGAATGCATGATGCGACTGCGCCGCGTGCTCGACGAGTTTGTCATCGATGGCATCAAGACGACGTTGCCGCTTTTCCAGGACCTGATAAATAATCAGGATATCGCCAACGGCGATTACGATATCCACTGGCTGGAACATCATCTGGCCGCAACGTCCGCATAGGGTAAGAGATTGAAAGGATCGCGCAGCAAACAACCGGAAATCACCCCGGACATGTTGCTGCGCGCCTATTCCATCGGCCTGTTTCCCATGGCTGATTCGGCCAACGATCCAGAACTCTTCTGGGTCGAGCCGGAGATTCGCGGCGTCCTCCCGCTGGATCGATTTCACGTCTCCCACAGCCTCGCCAAGAGAATTCGCAAGCGTCCTTACGAGATCCGCTTCGACACGGCCTTCGAAGCGGTTATCGAGGGATGCGCGAAGCCGGCGCCCGGTCGGCCGACCACCTGGATCAACGACAAGATCCGATCTCTCTATGCAGCATTGCACCGGATGGGCTATGCCCACAGTGTCGAGGCCTGGGAGGGCGACCGGCTCGTGGGTGGCCTCTATGGCGTCTCGCTAGGGGCGGCCTTCTTCGGCGAGAGCATGTTCTCCTTGCGGACCGATGCCTCGAAAATCTGTCTCGTCCATCTCGTCGAGCGACTGCGCGCCCGGCACTTCCAACTGCTCGACACGCAATTCACCACGGAGCACCTGAAATCCTTCGGCGCCGTCGACGTGCCGAAAGCCGAGTACGACCTGCTGCTTGCAAGAGCGATTGCCTCGCCGAATCTTGAATTTTAGATCGGGAAATGTGTGCGTGCGTCTGCCATATGTCAGCCCCTCATCCGCCTGCCGGCACCTTCTCCCCGCGAGCGGGGAGAAGGGCGATGCAGCGCTGGCAGCAGTCCCCTCTCCCCGTCCTACGGGGAGAGGGTTAGGGTGAGGGGCAGTACACTATTCTTGCAAACTCATTGCTTCGCGGCCGTATCCGGCGGGGGAACGTCGGAGGTCGGCTTGCAGGACTGCAGCCAGACGTCATAGACGGGATGCTCGACGGCGTTGAGGCCGGGGCTGTCGGCAAACATCCAGCCGGTGAAGATGCGCCGGATCTTGCGGTCGAGCGTGATCTCGTCGACATCCACGAAGGTGGTGGTCTTCGGCGCCTCCGTCTCGTCGCGGCTATAGCAGACGTGCGGGGTGACCTGCAGAGCGCCGAACTGCACCGTCTCGCCGATATAGACGTCGAAGGTGGTAATGCGGCCGGTGATCTTGTCGATGCCGGAAAAGACCGCGACGGCATTGGAGAGGCGCGTCGCGCGTGCCGGCTCGCCGGCTGAGATCAAGGGCAAAGCCAGGAGAACCGCCAGACCGGTGTGCCGGGCTGTCCGGCCGATCAAATTCCGCAGACAGAAATCTGCCATTCCCGCCAATCCCTTGCGATGCTGTTTGTTCTGAATAGCCCCTCAGGCGCTAAACCCGAAATGTGGCTGCGCCGTGATCGATTCTCAGTTTGAGATATGAGCTGGCGAGTGAGCCCGCCTCGGTCAGCAATCAGGAGCGCGGCGTCCAGGCATCGTAGTCGCCGGTCACGCGCGGGCGCCGGCCTGCATTGGCCAGCGAGCCCTTCGGGCGGTAGGCGCTGGGCGTGCCCGTCGGATTCGGACGATGCGGCTGCTGCCATTCCCGTGCGGCATATTTTTCGTCGGCGGGCGATACGTCGGTGCGGTGATGCATCCACCCGTGCCAACCGGCCGGAATGGCAGACGCCTCGGCCGGGCCATTGTAGATAACCCAGCGCCGCGTCCGGCCTTCGGAATCCTTGCCGCCCTGGTAGTAGACGTTGCCGAACTCGTCTTCGCCGACGCGCTGGCCATTACGCCAGGTGTGAAAGCGCGTACCGATCGTCTGTCCGTTCCACCAGGTGAAAATCTGCAGCAGGAGCTTCATGGGCATCGTCCTTTACCGGCCGATGGGAGGCAGCCGGATAACAAAATCTCGCTCCCGCTTATGCCGCGCCACTTTTGCCTTGTCCAGTGTTTCCGCCTGAAGACGCGGTCATTTCACCTGCATCTTGAAGCCGAAGTGGCTGCGCTCGAAACCGAGGCGTTCATAGAAGCGGTGCGCGTCGACGCGCGACGCGTTCGAGGTGAGCCGCACTTTCGCCGCCCCCCTTTCCCGCGCTTCGGCAATGGCGTGACGGACCATGCGCTCGCCGATGCCGCGGCCGCGCATGTCCTCTCTTGTCTGCACCGCCTCGATTACCAGGCTGGAACTGCCGCGCCCCGGCAGCGAAGTCGATATCGCCGTCTGGAACGTGCCGACAACCTCGCCGCTGTGGCAGGCGACATAGAGCGTCTGGTGGACCGAGGCGCCAATCTTCTCGAAAGCCGCAAGATAGTCGCCGAATGCCTCCGGCCCAGTCGTATCGCCGTGCCCGCCGGCTTCATCATTGGCGAAAAGGGCGATGATCGCAGGTAGATCGCGGCGCTCGGCTTCGCGGATTTCAAGATCAATCGTCATTATCGTTTCCATTCCATTATGCGTGCTCAGCCACATCAACCATAAGGGACGACGGTATTGTGACAAAGGTCAAGTAAGATGCGTTCCCGCCATTCGGGGAGACCCGCGGTATTCTGTGCCTTGCAGATGGAGTGAAGGTGCCATTTCCGCTACAGTGCAGGGCCTTGAGAGGTCGGTGAGGCCTTCAAGAAATCCGCTGTTCGCGTGGAACAACCTTCAAAGGAAACATGCCATGGGAAACCAAAGGCGTCCGCTGCAGCCGGGAGAGGCCGCGCCCTCCTTCGCGCTTCCCGCAGCCAACCGAGAAGGGATGGTCTCTCTCGGCAACTTGCATGGCCGCCCGTTCCTGATCGGCTTTTTTCGCGGGCTGCATTGCCCATTCTGCCGGCGCCAGGTGGAACAGCTTGCCGGCGTGCAAACTGCGCTCCGCGCCGACGGAATAGAGACCCTCGCCGTGATCAACACGCCGGTGGAGCGCGCCCGCCTGTACTACCGCCACCGCCCGACGCCGGTCACCCTTCTGTGCGACCCGGATTGCAGCACACACCGAGCCTTCGGCGTACCGTATGGCGAGTTCCTGCCCCAGGGCAGCAACGACCAGCCCGAATGGCCCTATCGTTCAGCGATGGCGCAATTCGACGCGGCTCGCATCAACCCTACCGGCGAGTTCCCGCAACCCTTGCATCCTATGGAAGCCAACGTCGTACTCAACGCCAGGGACGGTTTCGAGCTTGACGAAGCCGACAAAGCGATCCTGGCAAACCACGGCACACAGCTCGTCGGCCACTTCCTGGTCGATGCGGCCGGTGTGATCGGCTGGGCGAAAATCGAGGCGCGCGACGGACCGGACAGCCTGTGCGTTTTCCCGACCGCGACGGAGATCCTCGCCGCCGTCGGCGGGCTTCGCCGGTGATCCGCAGGCATTCTCCTAACCCGCCGCGAAACGCCTAAGCGTGGATAGAACGTGGCAGCCTATCGGACGAGGTGCTTTTCCAGGATGAGTGCCGGGATGCCCGATTGCTCGTCGCCGCAATTCGGCGTCGTTCCGACCTCTGAGAACCCGTGCGCGCGGTAGAAGGCCAGCGCATGGAGATTCTCCGGCTCGACCTCGAGGCGCATGCGATCGGCATCCGGGAAGCAGGTTTCGAGTTCGGCGAACATGTCGCGGCCGATGCCCTGCCGCTGGAACTTGGGCAGGACGTAGAGCTGATGAAGGATGACGGTCTTCGGACGCGTGTCCGACATGGCTGCAAACCCCATGCCGGCGATTTCGCGGCCGTTGTCCGCGACGACGAACTCCGCGTTCTTCTTTTGCAGCCGAGCCCTCAGGGCATCGACCGAGTGCCACCTGGCCGTCAGCTTGTCGACCTTGTCGACGCCATAGAAGCTGTCATAGGTCGCGTGCCAGGTCTCGACGAGCAGAGCGCGCACCTTTTCGAGGTCGCGCTCGCTTGCCGTACGGACGAAGAACATCGTCACTCTTCGATGCCGAGCTTGGACTTGACGAGAGCCTGCACCGCCTGCGGATTGGCCTTGCCGCCGGTCGCCTTCATCACCTGGCCGACGAACCAGCCGGCAAGCGACGGCTTCGCCTTGGCCTTTTCCACCTGGTCCGGGTTGGCGGCGATGATTTCATCGACGGCCTTCTCGATCGCGCCGGTGTCGGTGACCTGCTTCATGCCACGGCTCTCGACGATCTCGGCCGGGTCGCCACCTTCGTTCCAGAGGATTTCGAAGAGATCCTTGGCGAGCTTGCCGGAGATGGTACCGGCCTTGATGAGGTCGATGACGCCGCCCAGTTGGGCCGGCGAAACCGGAGTCTCTTCAATGGTTTTGCCGGCTTTGTTCAAGGCGCCCAGCAGGTCGTTGATCACCCAGTTCGCGGCAATCTTGCCGTCGCGTCCTTCGGCAACCGCCTCGAAATAGTCGGCGATCGCCTTTTCCGAGACGAGAACGGAGGCATCGTAGACCGAGAGCCCCAGGTCACGGACGAAGCGGTCCTTCTTGTCGTCCGGCAGTTCCGGAAGATCGGTCTTGAGCGCCTCGACGAAGGCGTCGTCGAACTCGAGCGGCAACAAGTCCGGATCGGGGAAATAGCGGTAGTCGTGCGCGTCTTCCTTGGAGCGCATCGAGCGCGTCTCGCCCTTGTTCGGGTCGAAGAGCCGGGTTTCCTGATCGATCGTGCCGCCATCCTCGAGGATGCCGATCTGGCGACGCGCCTCGTATTCGATCGCCTGGCCGACGAAGCGGATCGAGTTGACGTTCTTGATTTCGCAGCGCGTTCCGAAAGCCGCACCCGGGCGGCGCACCGAGACGTTGACGTCGGCCCGCATCGACCCCTCGTCCATGTTGCCGTCGCAGGTGCCGAGATAGCGCAGGATCGAACGCAGCTTGGTGAGATAGGCCTTGGCCTCGTCCGACGAGCGCAGGTCCGGCTTGGAGACGATCTCCATCAGCGCGACGCCGGAGCGGTTGAGGTCGACATAGGACATGGAGGGATGCTGATCATGCATCGACTTGCCGGCATCCTGTTCCAGATGCAGGCGCTCGATGCCGATCTCGACATCCTCGAACTGTCCCTGGCGGTCCGGGCCGATCGAAATAATGATCTTGCCTTCGCCGACGATCGGATCCTTGTACTGTGAGATCTGGTAGCCCTGCGGCAGATCCGGATAAAAGTAGTTCTTGCGGTCGAAGATCGAGCGACGGTTGATCTTGGCCTTGAGGCCGAGGCCGGTGCGCACCGCCTGCTTGACACATTCCTCGTTGATGACCGGCAGCATGCCGGGCATGGCCGCATCGACCAGCGAGACGTTGGCATTCGGCGCGTTGCCGAACTCGGTCGACGCCCCGGAGAACAGCTTCGAATTGCTCAGCACCTGGGCATGGACCTCCAAGCCGATGATGACCTCCCAGTCGCCGGTGGCGCCGGGAATGAAGCGTTTCGGATCGGGAGTGCGGACGTCGACGATGCTCATCTCATGCTCTTCTTTGAAGCCTGAATTTTGAGGTTTCTCGGTAGAGCAATTGGTTCTGCGGTGCAAGGCTTGTGAGGCGCGGCCACAGACCGCCCTCGGTCGCGGTCGCGCTTAACGAAACTTTGGACACCTTGTGACTATCGTTACCCATGTCGCCATTGATGATCCTCACCGTCCTCACAAGTATCAACCTCGCGACCTACTGCTTGTTCTGGCTGGACAAGCGAGCGGCGCAACGCAATGCTTGGCGTGTGTCGGAGCGAATGTTGCTGACGTTTGCCGCCATCGGCGGCAGCCTCGGGGCGCTTCTCGCATGCCCAAATTCATCAGCACAAGACAAGGAAAGAGCCGTTCCGGACTTTGCTTCTCGCCATCGTCACGTTCCATCTCGGCCTCATTATCGCCACTGCCGCTACGAGTCCGGAATTGTCCGCGCTTCTTGACGCCTGGGCGGCCGTTCCTTAGAAAATGCCTGTCCGAACGGAGTCTTTATGTTCCTTCAGTCTGAGTCCCGGTAAGGGCCCTGCCCGCGTTCACCAAGAATCGCGCGCACGGGCCGGAAACGCGAACCCCGCTCATCTCACGATCGGCGGACCGTTTTCCTGCGTTCTGAAGAACGCCATTCCGGAACACTCACATTATGGACATTTCGCGCGCCGAACAGCGCATCCTTCATCATTTGGCCCAGGGCGGCCGCATCGAAATCAAGCGGGAAGGCAAGACGATCGCCGAGATCCGCTGCTTCACACGCGACGGCTGGGTCTATCCCGGCGTCGATCTCGAGCTCTTTCGCAAACTGAAACGCAAGAGGGCGATCAGGTCGTCGAGTGGAAGGCCCTATCGCATCACCGAACGCGGGCTCTACTTGGTCCGTTCCGAACTCGACAACCGGTGACCCTCGGCCACGTAACCATCCGGTTACAACCGGAAATGATATCATCTCCGGTTTGGCTTCTTCCATCGCACCTATAACTCTTTGGAGAGGCCGATGAATTCCATGTCGCGGTCGAGCTTCTGCGAATAGGCGGTCGACAGCCACTTCACCCGGTAGCCGGCGCTTTGGAAGAAGGCGACAGCGGCGGTGTTCTGCGCGTGCGTCTTTGCGCTCGCGACGTCGAAGCCCTCTGCCGCCATGCGTTGCTCCATATCGGCCAGCAGCGCCCGGCCAAGACCCATGCCCTGCGCCGCGGGATCGATCCAGAGATCGGAGATCGTGCCGTCGAGGTCCTCGCGGGCGGCCCAGCCGCAGACCTGGTTTTCCTCCTCGATCAGGAGAACGGAAAGCCAGTGCTCCGTCAGGAAATCGACGAAGGCGCTCTCCGCCGCATCTCGCATTCGCGCGGCATCCGCGAGCCCTGCAATCGCCTTCGCCCAGGCCCGCAGCCCGATCGCCGCAAGAAGACCGATCTCGTTCTGGCGAGCGTGGCGAATGACGACCATGAAGCGGAGCCCCTTTCCGCTTTCATTACATCATTGTTGACGCCGATTGACTATCGCCGAAGCCAAGCAGTGGCCGGTTACCACCACTTGGACGGGGCGAAGCGGCCGGCGGCCTGTTCGATGACGTGGGCCGTCTTGAACAGCGTCTCTTCGTCGAAAGGCTTGCCGATCAACTGCAGGCCGAGCGGCAGGCCCTTGTGATCGAGCCCGCCCGGCACGGCGATCCCCGGAAGCCCGGCCATGTTGACGGTCACGGTGAAGATGTCGTTCAGGTACATCTTCACCGGATCGGATGCGAGATCCTCGTCCGCAATGCCGAAGGCCGAAGACGGCGTGGCAGGGGTCAGGATCGCGTCGACGCCGGCCTGGAAAGCAAGCTCGAAGTCGCGCTTGATCAGGCTGCGAACCTTCTGGGCACGCAGGTAATAGGCGTCGTAGTAACCGGCCGAAAGCACATAGGTGCCGATCATGATGCGGCGCTTGACCTCGCGGCCGAAGCCGGCGGCGCGCGTCTTCTCATACATGTCGACGATGTCCTTGCCGTCGACACGCAGGCCGTAGCGCACCCCGTCGTAGCGCGCGAGGTTGGACGACGCTTCGGCCGGCGCGACGATGTAATAGGCGGGCAGCGCGTACTTCGTGTGCGGCAGCGTGATGTCGACGATTTCGGCACCGGCTTCCTTCAGCCAGGCGATGCCCTGCTGCCAGAGCGCCTCGATCTCCTCCGGCATGCCGTCGACGCGGTATTCCTTCGGAATGCCGATCTTCATGCCCTTGATCGACTGGCCGATCGATGCCTCGTAGTCCGGAACCGGAAGGTCGACGGAGGTCGTGTCCTTGAGGTCGACGCTTGCCATCGACTTCAGCAGGATCGCCGCATCGCGCACGTCGCGGGCGATCGGGCCGGCCTGGTCGAGCGAGGAGGCAAAGGCGACGACACCCCAGCGCGAGCAGCGACCGTAGGTCGGCTTGATGCCGACGGTGCCGGTGAAGGCGGCCGGCTGACGGATCGAGCCGCCGGTGTCGGTCGCCGTCGCGCCGGCGCAGAGATAAGCCGCGACTGCCGCGGCCGAACCGCCGGACGAGCCACCGGGCACGAGATCCATGTTCGATCCCTTGGCGCGCCACGGGTTCTTGACCGGACCGTAGTAGGAGGTCTCGTTGGACGAGCCCATGGCGAACTCGTCCATGTTGAGCTTGCCGAGCATGACGGCGCCGTCGTTCCAGAGGTTTTGGGTGACGGTCGATTCGTAGCGCGGCCTGAAGCCGTCGAGGATGTGGCTGCAGGCCTGGGTGTGGACGCCTTCGGTGCCGAAAAGGTCCTTGATGCCGAGCGGGATGCCTTCCAGCGCGCCAGCCTTGCCGGCGGCGATACGGGCGTCGGAGGCCTTGGCCATCGCCCGCGCCTTTTCCGGCGTGACGGTGACATAGGCGTTAATGGTCTCATTGGCTGCCTCGATCGCCCCGATATAGGCGTCGGTCAATTCGACCGCGGTGATTTCCTTGGCGGAAAGCTTGGCGCGGGCTTCGGCGATCGTGAGGCGGGTCAGGTCGGTCATGGTGCAATCGAACTTTCGAAATCTGGACGCGGGCGGCGGAAGCGGCTTACTCGACGACCTTGGGAACGAGGAAGAAATCACGATCCGAATTCGGCGCATTGGCGACGATATCGGCGGCCTTGTCGCCATCCGCGACGATATCGTCCCGCTTCTTCATCTCCATCGGCATCACCGAGGTCATCGGCTCGACACCATCGACGTTCACTTCGGAAAGCTGCTCGACAAAGCCGAGGATGCCGTTGAGTTCGCCGGTCATCCGTTCGGCTTCCTCGTCGCTGACGGCGATCCGGGCAAGGCGGGCGACACGCTTCACGGTGGCTAGGTCTACGGACATGATCGTCTCCGGTCTCTCAGGATTTCCCCCGCTATAAAGACGACTTGCACAACGTGCAACTCGCGAATAACGCCAACCCGCTTCTGTATCAGATGGGGGCTCTTCCTCAAGACGTGACGACGCCGCCGACCTCGGGTGTGGCGACCAGCGTCGAGGCGCCGTCCATGGCGGCGACGAAGGTCTCCGGCGTCCGGTCGATGATGGGGAAGGATCCATAGTGGCAGGGTATGGCGGTGTCGAACTTGAAATAACGCTGGCAGGCGAGCGCCGCCACCGCTCCGCCCATCGTGAAGCGGTCACCGATCGGCACGATGCCGATATCCGGCTGGTGCAGTTCCTGGATAAGCGCCATGTCGGAGAAAATGTCGGTGTCGCCCATGTGGTAGAGCGTCGGCTCGTCGTCGAAATGCAGGACGAGGCCATTGGCGTTGCCGAGGCAATGCGAGACCCCGTCCTCGGTAATCTGCGCCGAGGAATGCAAGGCATTGACGAAGGTGGCCGAGAAGGCGCCGAGCCGGATCGTGCCCCCGGTATTGCCGGGCTCCATCTTGGAGATGCCATGCCGTCCGAGCCACATGCACAGATCGAAGTTGGCGACGACGGTCGCGTCGGTTTCTTTGGCGATCGCCACCGTGTCGCCGACGTGGTCGCCATGGCCATGCGTCAGGAGGATATGCGTCAGCCCGGCGGTGGCGGCCTGCCGCTCGCTGTCGTCGAAGGCTGGATTGCCGGTGAAGAACGGATCGACCAGGATCTTCGCCTTGGCGGTTTCGATGTGAAAGGCGGAATGGCCCAGCCATTTGATCTTCATGACGTTCTCCCTAAAACCACGGCGCCCGGCCGGGGCCGGAGCAGAAAGGTGATCGATTTATCTGTCGGGCAAGCATATGGATCAGACCAGCGAACTGGAAAGATCGAATCGGCTCATCCTATGGCAATTATCACCATCGAAGAACTCGCCGCGCGGCTGCCGCCGCATCAGGCGATCGCGGGCTTGGACCTCGGCACCAAGACGATCGGCATTTCGGTATCCGATCTCGGACGGCGCTTCGCAACGCCGCGCGACGTCCTTCGGCGCGTCAAGTTCGGCATCGATGCGCAAGCGCTGCTCGATGTGGCCGCAAAGGAACGGATCGGAGCCTTCGTCATCGGCCTGCCCGTCAACATGGACGGGACGGAAGGGCCGCGCTGCCAGGCGACGCGGGCCTTCGTGCGCAATATGGGCGAGAAGACGGATATCCCCTTCGTGCTTTGGGACGAGCGGCTTTCGACGGTCGCGGCCGAGCGGGTGTTGATCGAGATGGATGTTTCGCGCAGGAAACGCGCCGAGCGCATCGACTCGGCCGCCGCCTCCTTCATTCTTCAGGGAGCGCTCGACAGATTGGCGTTGCTTGGCAGGGGCGACGCGCCCGCCGGCTGAGAGGTCGCGCCGCCGAAGCGCGCGCCGAACCAGGAGGCGATCTGCCGGTGTCTGCGGAGCGCTACGAGCCCGAAAAGGACGATCGTATCGACGACCATCGCCCGCGCAACAAGCGGTGGGATGCTTTCCGGCGGGATACCGAGGACGTGGCCGTAGACGCGGAACACCAGGTCGTGCGCCTCGCGCGTCAACATGAAGATGCCGAAGCTCATGTCGTAATAGGAGAGTGAATACCAGCCGGTCAGCAGGATGACCGGCCCGCCCCAGAAGATCATCAGCCACTTCATGCGCCTCTCCTCTCGGCCCGGCCGCACAGCAGCGGATAGATGGCCCGCTCCGCGAGAACGAAGGCGAAGAGGCCGACGGCGAGCGTTGCTATGTCGAGCGCCAGTGCGGCGAAAAACATCATCATGACGATCATCAAGCCAGTTCTCACCGAACCGCTCCGTTCCGAACTTCATTGAACTGGCGTCAGTATCTGTGCCATCGCCGCCCCAGCGCAACGTAAACCATTCATTAAGGTTAATATTCACAAGTCAAGCGGGGTTGCGGCCCGCAGCCTCACAGTTCTAAAAGCTTGGCGTGCGTGCGAGCCGATCCTCGCCCTGCACCAGCCCTAGCACTTCCGTCTGCATGAGCCGCGATGACCGCCATTTTCGAAAGCATCCTTCCCGTCTTCCTGCTCGTCTTGCTCGGCGTCTGGCTTCGCCGTTCCCGGCTCGTCGACCAGGGGCTTTGGGTCGGGCTCGAGCAGTTCGGCTACTATTTTCTCTTTCCCGCACTTCTCTTTTCGACCTTGGCGAAGGCGGATTTCACCGGAATGGAGGCCGATGCGACGGCCGGCGCGGCAATCGGCAGCGTCACGCTGATGTCGATCGCCCTCCTCCTGACCTGGCCCCTCCTGCGCGGCAAGGGCATTTCCGGCGCCACCTTCACCTCGATCTTCCAGACCGCGACGCGCTGGAACGCCTTCATCGCCCTTGCCGTGGCTGAAAAACTCTATGGTGCGATCGGCCTCAGCCTGACGGCGCTGGTGATGACGCTGATCATCATCCCGATCAATTTCTACAATGTCGGCGTGCTCGTCTGGTTCGGCGGTGGCGGCCGCGGGGTCGGCTTCTTCTTCCTGAAGATCATAACCAATCCGCTGATCCTCGCTTCGGCCGCCGGGATACTGTTCAACCTCACCGGCATCGAGCTCTACGAGCCGGTGATGACCGCGATCGACATGCTGGCAACGGCCTCGCTCAGCCTCGGCCTCGTATTGGTCGGCGCCGGGCTAAGAATTGCCGATGCCTTGAAGCCCACGGGCGCCGCTGTCCTCGCGGTCGCCCTGAAGCTCATCGTCATGCCGATCTTCATGGTCAGCGCCAGCGCACTGCTCGGCATCACCGGCGATGCCCTGCTCGTCATCGCGCTCGGCGCCGCCGTGCCGACGGCGATGAACGGTTATCTTCTTGCCAAGCAGATGGGGGGAGATGCGGAACTCTACGCCGCCGTCGCCACGGTGCAGACGGCCGTGTCGTTCTTCACGATACCGCTCGTTCTTTCCGTCACCCGCTACGTGGCCGCCGGATAAAGCAGGTCGAGCACATAGGCGGAATCGAAGCGCGAATCGAGCATGCCGTAGGTCGCGCGCCAGCCGGCGGCCAATCGCGACTCCAGGAAGGCGTCGGCGATGCGCCCGGCGCCCAACCGATAGAGCTCGGCCGCCGCCGCCGCCAGCGCAAGCTGTTCGACCAGCAGGCGCGCGGCGCCCTCGTCACGCTCGCAGAGCGACATGGCGGCCCGCAGCACATCGATGGTCTTCGGTCCAGCAGGCCCGAGATCGCGGCTGAAGACGCCGAACAACTGCTCGAAGAGTTCCTTGCGACGTCCGAGCACCCGGAGCACGTCGAGCGCCATGACATTGCCGGAGCCTTCCCAGATCGCGTTGACCGGCGCTTCGCGATAATGCCGGGCAAGCGCCCGCTCTTCCACGTAACCGTTGCCGCCGAGGCACTCCATCGCCTCGTAGATCAAGGCAGGGGCGATCTTGCAGCACCAGTATTTCGCCACGGGCGTCATGATGCGGGCGTAAGCCGCATCATCGGCACTGCCATGGGCATTGTCGAAAGCTTCGGCGAGGCGGAACGACAGCGCACTTGCCGCGGCGACGTCGAGTGCCATGTCGGCGAGCACACGCGTCATCATCGGCTGGCTGACGAGCGACTTGCCGAAGACGTTGCGGCCGCGGGTGTGGTGCACGGCCTCGGCGAGCGAGGCGCGCATCATGCCGGCCGAAGCGAGCGCGCAGTCGAGTCTCGTCAGCGTCACCATATCGAGGATGGTGCGAATGCCTGCATCCGGCGTTCCGAGCAGGAAGCCGAAGGTGTCCGAGAACTCGACCTCCGACGACGCATTGGAGCGATTGCCGAGCTTGTCCTTGAGACGCTGGAAACGCAGCCCGTTGGCGCCACCGTCCTCAAGCAGCCGCGGGACGAGGAAGCAGCCGAGCCCCTCGCGGGTCTGCGCCAGCATGACGAAGGCGTCGCTCATCGGCGCCGACATGAACCACTTGTGGCCGTTCAGGCGATAGATCCCCTCGCCGACCCGTTCGGCGGTCGAGGTGTTGGCGCGCACATCCGTACCGCCCTGCTTCTCCGTCATGCCCATGCCGATCGTCACCGCGGACTTCTGCATCCAGGGCCGGTTCGTCGAGTCATATTTGCGCGACAGGATCTTCGGCGCCCATTCCTTCTGGACGGCCGGCGATGCAGTGATCGCAGCAACGGAAGCGCTGGTCATCGTCAGCGGGCAGAGATGGCCACACTCAAGCTGCGCCGTCAGATAGAAGCGGATCGCCCTCGCCTTGTGCGACCGGCCGCGCTCGTCCGGCAGGTTCTCCCAGGCGGACGAATGCAATCCGGTCGTCATCGACCGACGCATCAGCGCATGCCAGGCCGGATGGAACTCGACGACGTCGAGGCGCTCGCCGCGCGGGCCGTGCGTCTTCAGCTTCGGCACACCCTCATTGGCCATGCGCGCCAGTTCCTGGGCCTCCGGCGAGGTCACGTAGCGGCCGAGCGCGTCGAACTCGTCGCGCAACGGCTTCGGCATGGCCGAGGTGATGTCGACCATCAAGGGGTCGGAGCGATAGGCATTGATACCGGACCAGGGCTTCGGCTGGTTCAGTTCGGCGAGTTTCTGTTCGGTCCGGTTCATCTGATTCATAGGCCGGTTCTAGCGCAAGTTTCGCGGGTACGAAACAGGTCCGCGGCAAGAACCGCGGCCTCTGCAAGTTTTCTTCGGAAGGCCCGGCGCGCGGCTTGTCGCGCCACTTGCCGTGCCGGGGACCACGTTCTATAGAGCGAGCCGAATTCCAGCATGCAAGGGCGGCTCATGATCACTTTCCCGCATCGCCACCTGCTCGGCATCAAGGGGCTGACGGAGCAGGACATCACGCTCCTGCTCGATCGCGCCGACGAAGCGGTCAAAATCTCCCGGCAGAGGGAGAAGAAGACCTCTTCACTGCGCGGGCTGACGCAGATCAACCTCTTCTTCGAAGCCTCGACCCGCACGCAATCGTCCTTCGAACTGGCCGGCAAGCGGCTTGGCGCCGACGTCATGAACATGTCGGTCGGCAACTCCTCGGTGAAGAAGGGCGAGACGCTGATCGACACGGCGATGACGCTGAATGCGATGCATCCGGACGTGCTCGTCGTGCGCCACTCCTCGGCCGGCGCCGCAGCACTGCTCGCGCAGAAGGTCTCCTGCTCGGTCGTCAACGCCGGCGACGGCCAGCACGAGCATCCGACGCAGGCGCTTCTCGACGCGCTGACGATCCGCCGCGCCAAGGGCAAGCTGTCGCGGATCATCGTGGCGATCTGCGGCGACGTCCTGCATTCCCGCGTCGCCCGCTCCAACATCCTGCTGCTCAACCAGATGGGCGCCCGTGTCCGCGTCGTCGCACCGGCGACCTTGCTTCCCGCCGGCATAGAACAGATGGGCGCAGAGGTCTATCGATCCATGGCGGAGGGCCTGAAGGATGCGGACGTGGTGATGATGCTGCGGCTCCAGCGCGAGCGCATGGCCGGCTCCTTCGTGCCGTCGGTGCGCGAATACTTCCACTATTACGGGCTCGACGCGGAAACGCTGAAGGCGGCCAAGGACGATGCGCTCGTCATGCATCCGGGCCCCATGAACCGCGGCGTCGAGATCGCGTCCGAGGTCGCCGACGGACCGCAAAGCGTCATCGAACAGCAGGTCGAGATGGGTGTCGCGGTGCGCATGGCCGTCATGGAAACACTTCTTCTCTCGCAGGACCAGGGGCCGCGCCCATGACCAGACCGCTCGTCCTTCAGAACCTGCGCATCGTCGATCCCTCGCGGAACCTCGACGAGACCGGCACGATCGTCGTCGGAAACGACGGACGCATCCTTGCAGCCGGAAAGGACGCCATGAACCAGGGCGTCCCGGCGGGTGCCTTCGTCAAGGATTGCGCCGGTCTTACCGCGGTGCCGGGGCTCGTCGATGCCCGCGTCTTCGTCGGCGAACCGGGCAGCGAATATCGCGAGACGATCGAGTCGGCCTCGCGGGCCGCCGCGACCGGCGGCGTCACCTCCTTTATCGCCATGCCGGACACCAATCCGGTGATCGACGAGATCGC
This sequence comes from Sinorhizobium fredii NGR234, assembly GCF_000018545.1. Lineage (NCBI taxonomy): Bacteria > Pseudomonadati > Pseudomonadota > Alphaproteobacteria > Hyphomicrobiales > Rhizobiaceae > Ensifer > Ensifer fredii. The sequence continues at coordinate 1,156,492 of NC_012587.1, read as the reverse complement.
CCTCGTCGAATTCGTGCAGAAGACCGCCCGCGACAAGGCGCTCGTCAACGTCCATCCGGCGGCGGCGCTGACCAAGGGGCTGCTCGGGGCGGAGATGAGCGAACTCGGGCTTCTCCGGGATGCGGGGGCTGTCTGCTTCACCAACGGCCGGCAGCCGGTCCACGACTCTCTCGTGCTTCGCCGCGCGATGACCTATGCGCGCGAGTTCGATGCCGTCGTTGCGCTGGAGACCCGCGACAAATATCTCGGCGCCAACGGCGTCATGAACGAAGGGCTGCTGGCAAGCTGGCTCGGGCTTCCCGGAATTCCGCGCGAGGCCGAGATCATTCCGCTCGAGCGCGATCTTCGCATCGCCGCCCTGACGAAGGCTGCCTATCACGCCGCCGAAGTCTCCTTGCCCGAATCGGCAGATGCCGTGCAGGCAGCCCGGGAGCGCGGCGCGAACGTGACCTGCGGCATCTCGATCAACCATTTGACGCTGAATGAGAACGACATCGGCGAATACCGGACCTTCTTCAAGCTGTCGCCGCCGCTGCGCGGCGAAGACGACCGGGTCGCAATGGTCGAGGCACTTGCCACGGGCAAGATCGACATCATCGTCTCCTCGCATGACCCCCAGGGCGCCGACACCAAACGCCTGCCCTTCGCCGACGCGGCAGACGGCGCGATCGGCTTGGAAACCCTGGCGGCGGCCGCCCTTCGGCTCTACCACAGCGGCCAGGTGCCGCTGATGCGGCTGATCGATGCGCTCTCGACGCGTCCAGCCGCGATCTTCGGTCTGGATGCCGGCACGCTGAAGCCCGGCGCCAAGGCGGACATTACCGTCCTCGATCTGGACGAACCTTGGATCCTCTACGAAAAGGAGCTGGTTTCCCGCTCCAAGAACACGCCATTCGAAAATGCGCGCTTTACCGGCCGGGTCGTCCAAACCTATGTTGGCGGCAAGCTCGTCCATTCATCATGAGCAGACGCATTTAGGCGGGGGAGGAACCGGTGGATCTGTTTTCCTGGCAGTTGGGGCTGCCTGCAACACTTCTGTGCCTTGCCTTCGGCTATCTGCTCGGCTCCATCCCGTTCGGCCTGATCCTCACCCGCATGGCGGGGCTCGGCGACGTGCGCAAGATCGGCTCCGGCAATATCGGCGCGACGAACGTGCTGAGAACCGGCAACAAGAAGCTCGCGGCCGCCACGCTGCTGCTCGACGCGCTGAAGGGCACGGCAGCGGCCGCAATCGCCTCACTCTGGGGCGTTGAAGCCGGCATCGCCGCTGGTCTCGCCGCCTTTCTCGGGCATCTCTTCCCCGTCTGGCTCTCCTTCAAGGGCGGCAAGGGCGTCGCCACCTATATCGGCGTCCTGCTCGGCCTGGCGCCGCTGATGGTGCCCGCTTTCGCAGCGATCTGGCTCGCCGCGGCGAAGATCACCCGCTACTCCTCACTGTCGGCACTCATCGCTACCGCCGTCATGCCGATCGCACTCTATGCAACCGGATACGGGAAGGTCGCCCTGCTCTTCGCCCTGATGACGGTGATCACCTGGATCAAGCACCGCGCCAATATCCAGCGGCTCTTGAGCGGCACGGAAAGCCGGATCGGAGAAAAGGGATAATGCCGATCGGCGGGGCTCGACGTAACGGAACCGCGCTGACGGAACGGCAGAGGATCGCCTGGCTGCGGTTGATCCGCAGCGACAATGTCGGTCCTGCGACCTTTCGGGATCTCGTCAACCACTTCGGCTCTGCGGAGGCGGCGCTCGAGGCACTGCCGGAACTGTCGCGCCGCGGCGGCGCGGGTGGACAGTTTCGCGTCGCCTCGGTGGCGGCTGCGGAGCGCGAGTTCGAGGCCGCGCACCGGTTCGGCGCAGTGTTCGTCGGAATCGGCGAAACCGACTACCCGCCGGCGCTGAAAGAGATCGACGGCGCCCCACCGCTCCTTGCGATGAAGGGCAACCTCCAGGCGGCAAGCCGCCCCTCGCTCGGCATCGTCGGCTCGCGCAATGCCTCGGCCAGCGGTGCGAAATTCGCCGCGATGATCGCGCGCGATGCCGGTGCCGCCGGCTACGCCATCACCTCCGGCCTCGCGCGCGGCATCGACACCGCTGCGCATCGAGCCAGCCTCGGAACCGGCACGATCGCCGCTCTCGCGGGCGGCCTCGACCGACCCTACCCGCCGGAGAATATCGGACTCCTGCAGGAGATCACCGCAGGCGAAGGATTGGCGATCAGTGAAATGCCGTTCGGCTGGGAGCCGCGCGCCCGCGACTTTCCGCGAAGGAACCGCCTGGTCGCCGGCATCAGTCTCGGCGTCGCCATTGTCGAGGCGGCCAGCCGTTCGGGATCGCTCATCACCGCCCGCTACGCGGCCGATTTCGGCCGGCTCGTCTTCGCCGTACCGGGCTCGCCGCTCGATCCGCGCTGTCACGGAACGAACGATCTCCTGAAACAAGGCGCGATCGTCACCACTTCCACGGCCGATGTGCTCGAGGGATTGGCCCCTCTAAGCCGTGACGATCTCTTCTCGCGCCTGAATGCCCGGGAACCGGCGGTCGAACCCGCGCCCTCAGGGCCGCCGGCAACGGCGACGCTCGGCGAAGGCGGCCGCGCGCTTGTCGTCGAAGCGCTCGGCCCGACCCCGGTCGAGATCGACGATATCATTCGCCACACCGGACTTGCCGCCTCCGAGGTCCACCTTGTACTGCTCGAACTCGATCTCGCCGGCCAGCTCTGCCGTCACGGGGCGAATCTCGTATCCCTCGCTCCTCCGCAATAGGGGCGGAAACGCAGATGTACGCCGCCTCGCGACACGCGCAGAAATCGAAAAACGAACCACCACGAGTTGCGGTAAATCGAATATTGCGATTTGGTTGCGATCGGTCGGGATGTCGCTATTTTCGTGAAACCCCTTGACCGCGCCCGAATCCCTGTCCATTTCGTGGCCACAACAAAGGCCGCGCAACGCCTGCGCCTTGCCAGAAGAGATTGTCTCAGAGAATGACGATGAATGTTGTAGTGGTGGAATCGCCTTCCAAGGCCAAGACGATCAACAAGTATCTGGGCCCCGGCTACAAGGTGCTTGCTTCGTTCGGCCATGTGCGGGATCTGCCGGCCAAGGACGGATCGGTTCGCCCGGACGAAGACTTCGAAATGTCGTGGGAAGTCGACGGCGCCTCCGCCAAGCGGATGAAGGACATTGCCGACGCCGTGAAGTCGTCGGACGGACTGATCCTGGCAACCGACCCGGACCGGGAAGGTGAAGCGATCTCCTGGCATGTGCTCGACCTCCTCAAGAAAAAGAAGGTCATCGGCGACAAGCCGGTCAAGCGCGTCGTCTTCAATGCGATCACCAAGAAGGCCGTGCTCGATGCGATGGCCGATCCGCGCGACATCGACATTTCGCTCGTCGACGCCTATCTCGCCCGCCGCGCGCTCGACTACCTCGTCGGCTTCAACCTTTCGCCGGTTCTGTGGCGCAAGCTGCCTGGCGCCCGTTCGGCCGGTCGCGTCCAATCGGTGGCGCTGCGGCTCGTCTGCGATCGCGAGGCCGAGATCGAACGCTTCGTCACGGAAGAATACTGGAATATCTCGGCGCTCCTGAAGACACCGCGCGGCGACGAGTTCGAAGCGCGGCTCGTCTCGGCCGACGGCAAGCGGCTGCAGCCGAAAGCGGTTGGCAACGGCGAGGAGGCCAATCGGCTGAAGGCCCTGCTCGACGGCGCGAGCTATGTGGTCGAAAGCGTCGAGGCGAAGCCCGTCAAGCGAAACCCGGGTCCGCCCTTCACAACCTCGACGCTGCAGCAGGCCGCCTCCTCCAAGCTCGGTTTCTCGGCGTCGCGCACCATGCAGGTGGCACAGAAGCTCTACGAGGGCGTCGATGTCGGCGGCGAGACCGTCGGTCTGATCACTTATATGCGTACGGACGGCGTACAGATGGCGCCGGAAGCGATCGATGCGGCGCGCCGGGCGATCGGCAGCCAGTTCGGCACCCGCTACCTGCCGGAAAAGCCGCGCTTCTATTCGACCAAGGCGAAGAACGCCCAGGAAGCCCACGAAGCGATCCGCCCGACGGACTTCAACCGCACCCCCGATGAGGTGCGCCGCTTCCTCGACGGCGACATGCTGAAGCTCTACGACCTGATCTGGAAGCGCGGCATCGCCAGCCAGATGGCATCGGCCGAGATCGAGCGGACGACGGCGGAGATCGCCGCCGACAACGGCGGCAAGAAGGCCGGCCTGCGCGCCACCGGCTCCGTCATCCGCTTCGACGGCTTCATCGCCGCCTATACCGACATGAAGGAAGACGGCGAGCAGGCGGACGACGGCGATGAGAGCGGCCGGCTGCCCGAGATCAATGCGCGCGAAAATCTCGCCAAGCAGAAGATCAACGCCACCCAGCACTTCACCGAGCCGCCGCCGCGCTATTCGGAAGCGACGCTGATCAAGAAGATGGAAGAGCTCGGCATCGGGCGCCCCTCGACCTATGCCGCGACGATCAGCACGCTCGTCGACCGCGACTATGTGGAGATCGACAAGCGCAAGTTGATGCCGCAGGCCAAGGGCCGGCTGGTGACGGCGTTCCTCGAGAGCTTCTTCACCCGCTATGTCGAATACGATTTCACCGCATCTCTCGAGGAAAAGCTCGACCAGATCTCGGCCGGCGAGCTCAATTGGAAGGACGTCCTGCGCGAGTTCTGGAAGGATTTCTTCTCGCAGATCGAGGACACCAAGGAACTGCGCGTCACCAATGTGCTCGATGCGCTCAACGAGGAGCTTGCACCGCTCGTCTTCCCGAAACGCGAGGACGGCGGCGACCCGCGCACCTGCCAGGTCTGCGGCACCGGCAAGCTCTCGCTGAAGCTGGGCAAATACGGCGCCTTCGTCGGCTGCTCGAACTATCCGGAATGCAACTACACGCGCCAGCTGTCGTCCGACAGCAACGGCGATGCGGAAGCGGCCGTGTCGAACGAGCCGCAGAGCCTCGGCAAGGATCCGCACACCGGCGAGGAAATCACCCTGCGCAGCGGTCGCTTCGGTCCCTATGTCCAGCGGGGCGACGGCAAGGACGCCAAGCGCGCGAGCCTGCCGAAGGGCTGGACGCCGGCGACGATCGACCACGAGAAGGCGCTCGCTCTTCTCTCGCTGCCGCGCGACATCGGCAAGCACCCGGAAACCGGCAAGATGATCTCGACCGGGATTGGCCGCTACGGACCGTTCGTGCTGCATGACGGCACCTATGCCAATCTGGAATCGGTGGAGGACGTCTTTTCGATCGGCCTCAATCGCGCCGTTTCGGCTCTTGCCGACAAGCAGTCGAAGGGTGCAGGCGGCGGGCGCACCGCGGCTGCCGCCCTCAAGGAACTCGGGGAACATCCCGACGGCGGCGTGATGACTGTGCGCGACGGGCGCTTCGGCCCCTATGTCAACTGGGGCAAGGTGAACGCCACCCTGCCGAAGGGCAAGGATCCGCAGTCCGTGACCGTCGAAGAGGCGCTGGCACTGATCGCCGAACGTGCGGCGAAAGGTGGCGTGTCGAAGGGCAAGGCGGGCAATGGCAAGGCGGCCAGGGGCAGATCCTCGACCGCGGCAACCAAGAGCACGGCGGCGAAAGCCGAGAAGCCCAAGGCGGCCGCAAAGGCGAAGAGCAAGACGGCCGCGAAGGCCAAGAAGGGCTGACGTTGAGTAGAATTCCGCGCGATCCGACCGAACGGCGCACAAAAAGTGCCGGCAAGAAGCAGTTGCGCGCAGCCCAGGCGGCGCCCGCAGTCAAGGACGCGATCATCCACGGCGCCGTTCCGCCGCGCGACGTGCTCATGCGCTTCATCGCCGAGAATCCGCAGCAGGCCTCGAAGCGGGAGATCGCCAAGGCGTTCGGCCTGAAGGGCGAGGCGCGCGTCGAACTCAAGGCGCTGCTCCGCTCGCTGGAGGAGGACGGGCTGGTCGAGAAGAAGCGCAAGTCGCTCGTTCGCCCCGGTGCCCTGCCGCCCGTCACCGTGCTCGACATCACCATCCGCGATATCGACGGCGAATTGATCGGCCGCCCGGCCGAATGGCTCGACGACGACGGCGTCGCACCGGCGGTCCTGATCCGCCAGTCGGCGGCCGGCAAGGCGAAGGGCAAGGCGCCGGTCGGCGGTCTCGGCGACCGGGTGCTCGCCAAGATCTTCCCGGCCAAGGAGCGGGGCGGCCCCGCCTATACGGCGCGCATCATCAAGATCCTCGACAAGCGCAAGGATGCCGTGCTCGGCGTGTTCCGCGCGACTCCGGGCGGCGGCGGTCGACTGATGCCGATCGACAAGCGCGGCGAGGAAGTCCTCGTCGACGCGGAATTCACGGGCGACGCCAAGGACGGCGACCTCGTCGAAGTGCATCTCGCCCGGCTCGGCCGTTACGGCCTGCCGCGCGCCCAGGTGCAGACCGTCATCGGCTCCGTCGCCTCCGAAAAGGCGATCTCGATGATAGCCATCCATGCGCATGGCATTCCGCATGTCTTCCCAGAGCGCGTACTGCAGGAGGCCGATGCGGCAGAGGCCGCCACGATGGCGCACCGCGAGGACTGGCGCTCGCTGCCGCTCGTCACCATCGACCCGGCCGACGCCAAGGACCACGACGACGCCGTTCACGCCGAACCGGATCCCTCCCCCGACAATCCCGGCGGCGTTATCGTCACCGTCGCGATCGCCGACGTCTCCTGGTATATCCGGGCGAAATCGGCTCTCGATCTCGAAGCGTTGAAACGCGGCAATTCTGTCTATTTCCCCGATCGTGTCGTGCCGATGCTGCCCGAGCGCATCTCCAACGATCTCTGCTCGCTGAAGGAAGGTGTCGACCGGCCTGCGCTGGCGGTGCGGATGCGTTTCTCGAAGGAGGGCCGCAAGGCGGGACATACGTTCCACCGCATCATGATGCGCAGCGCCGCCAAGCTTTCCTATCAACAGGCCCAGGCCGCCATCGACGGGTCGCCGGACGACAAGACCGGGCCGATCCTGGAACCGATCCTGAAGCCGCTGTGGGAGGGCTACCGCATCCTCAGCCGCGGGCGGGAGCGGCGCCAGCCACTCGAACTCGACATGCCCGAGCGCAAGATCATCCTGAAGCCGGACGGAACCGTCGACCGGGTCTTCGTGCCGGAACGCCTCGATGCCCACAAGCTCATCGAGGAAATGATGATCCAGGCCAACGTCGCGGCGGCGGAGACCTTGGAGCAGAAACGCCAGGCATTGATCTACCGCGTCCACGATCAGCCGTCGCTTGCCAAGCAGGAAAGCCTGCGCGAGTTCCTGGCAACGCTCGACATCTCGCTCGCCAAGGGCGGCGCCATGCGTGCCAACCACTTCAACGGCGTTCTCGCCCGGGCCGACGGCAAGCCCTTTGAGACGATGGTCAACGAGATGGTGCTCCGGTCGCAAAGCCAGGCGATCTACAGTCCGGAAAACATCGGCCATTTCGGCCTCAACCTGGTGCGCTATGCCCACTTCACCTCGCCGATCCGGCGCTATGCGGACCTCGTGGTGCACCGGGCGCTGGTGAGTTCGCTCGGCCTTGGCGAGGGCGGCTTGACGCCGCAGGAAGAGGGCGTGCTCGACGATATCGCCGCGGAAATCTCCACCTTCGAGCGGCGCGCAATGGCCGCCGAACGCGATACGGTCGACCGGCTGATCGCTCATCACTTGAGCGGACGCGTCGGCGAGGAGTTCGACGGGCGCGTCTCGGGCGTGATCAAGGCGGGACTTTTTGTCACCCTCCCCGCCTATGGCGCCGACGGCTTCATCCCTATATCCACGCTCGGACGCGACTACTTCATCTATGATGAGGCGCATCAGGCCCTGTCCGGCGAAAAAACCGGACTTGGCTATCGTCTTGGCGATCCGGTCCGCGTCAAGCTTGCCGAGGCCGTGCCGCTCGCCGGTGCACTTCGCTTCGAGATGCTGAGCGAAGGGCGAAAGATGCCGACGGCAATGCGCTCCTTCCACAAGGCTGGCCGCCGCGATCGGGTGAACGCGGGCAAACGGCCGGGAACGCGGCCGCCGCGCGGCAGGCGGTGACGCCGACGACCGCTACGGTCCCGTTCAACAAGGATTGGACATGAAAGCAATGGCAACCGACAAGCTGCAGCTGGGTGGGGAGCAGCGGGAGGAGCGGCCCGTCGGGCGTGCGATGAAGCGCGGCTTTCTGGGCAAATGTCCCGCCTGCGGCCAAGGCCGACTGTTTCGAGGCTTCGTCAAATCGGTGGATGCCTGCGCCGCCTGCGGCGAACGGATGGACCATCATCGCGCCGACGACTTTCCACCCTATATCGTCGTGACGATCGTCGGTCATCTGGTGCTCGGCGGATACATGATGACGGATCTGGTCCTGCCGCTCTCCACCTGGCAGCACCTGGCGGTCTGGGCGCCGGTGACGCTCGTCAGCGCACTCGCCCTGATGCAGCCGGTCAAAGGCGCGGTCATCGGGCTGCAATGGGCTTTGAAAATGCACGGCTTCGGCGGGCACGAAGACCGGCCGGAAGACATCCTCCCACCGCGGGATCCATCGGCATGAGGCCGGATCGCGGCAGCGGCGGCCCCGCTCAATCGCAGGCCGGGGCACCCAGGCATCCGCCGCTCAGGCCGCGTGACGCGGCGTCGATCATGCTGCTCGACCGCTCCGGCAAGCGCGTGCGCGTGTTGATGGGAAAGCGTCACAGCGCCCATGCCTTCATGCCGGACCTCTATGTCTTTCCGGGCGGCCGCCGCGACCCGACGGACCATCGGCTGGGATTTTCCGGCGATCTCAATCCGACGGTGCTGCGTGCCCTGACAACAAGCGAGGGGCGCCCGATCACCGACGGAAGAGCCCGGGCGCTGGCGCTCGCGGCAGCGCGAGAACTCTTCGAAGAAGCAGGTGTCCGTCTCGGCCGGCAACTCAATCCGTCAGGCGCTCCCCTTCCCTTTCTTCCCGATCTCACAAACTTGCGCTATATGGCGCGTGCCATCACGCCGCCGGGACAATCAAGGCGGTTCGACACGCGCTTCTTTGCGGTCTTCGCAGATGAGGCCGAGATCGATCCGTCTGAGGTCCTGGATAGCCGGGAGCTTCAGGATTTGCAGTGGATCGATGTCGACGACTTCTCGTCTCTCCAGGTTCCGGAGATCACCGCAATCATCCTTGCGGATCTGAGAAGCGGGCTCGAATCGGATGCCTCGCTCCCCGCTGAACGGTCGGTGCCGTTCTATTTCACGCGCCGCGGGCGCTTTCTTCGCACGCTTCTCTAGGGATCCTGTCGAATGTCGAAGCCGCCGTCCGGCACGTCTGCGCCGGTTGACGAAATTCACTGGCCTTCGCTGATCGCCGCCGTCGCCTCGATCACAGCGGTGGGTATCGCCATCGGTCTCGGCCTTCCCCTGCTCAGCATCATCATGGAGAAGCGCGGAATTGCTCCGACGCTGATCGGGCTCAATTCGGCAATGGCCGGCCTTGCCTCGATGGCCGCTGCCCCGTTTACCACGAAGTTCGCGCATCGCCACGGCGTTGCGCCGACCATGCTGCTGGCGATCCTCTTCTCCGCGGTGAGCGCCCTCGGCTTCTACTACATCACCAATTTCTGGCTCTGGTTTCCGCTCCGAATCGTCTTCCACGGCGCCATCACGGTTCTCTTCATTCTGTCGGAATTCTGGATCAATGCGACGGCGCCGCCGAACAGACGCGGCTTCGTGCTCGGCATCTATGGCACCGTGCTCTCGCTCGGCTTTGCCAGCGGCCCGCTGCTCTTTTCCGTTCTCGGCAGCGAGGGCATCCTGCCCTTTGCCGTCGGCGCCGGCGTCATCCTGCTCGCGGCCATACCGATCTATCTGGCCCGCGGCGAAAGTCCTGTCCTCGACGAAAAGCCGGGGCGGCATTTCATGCGCTACGTCTTCCTGGTGCCGACGGCGACGGCGGCGGTCTTCATCTTCGGCGCGGTCGAATCGGGCGGCCTCTCGCTTTTCCCGATTTTCGGAACACGCGCCGGCTTCACCGAATCGCAGGCGGCCCTGCTGTTGACAGTCATGGGCGTCGGCAACTTCATCTTCCAGATCCCGCTCGGCATGCTCTCCGATCATGTAAAGGATCGGCGGACGATCTTGTCGGCGCTGACGGTAATCGGCCTGATCGGCGCGCTCTTCCTGCCGATGCTGGTGGAAAGCTGGTTCCTGATGGCGCTGGTCTTGTTGTTCTGGGGTGGATGCGTCTCCGGCCTCTACACGGTCGGTCTCAGCCATCTCGGCTCGCGGCTTGAGGGCGCCGATCTCGCGGCCGCCAATGCCGCCTTCGTCTTCTCCTATGCGGTCGGCACCGTGGCCGGACCGCAAGTCATCGGCGCCGCAATGGACATCACCGGTAACGATGGCTTTGCCTGGGCGATTGCCGCCTTCTTCGGCCTTTATGTGGTGCTTTCGCTCGTCCGCATCGTTTTGAAACCAAAACGGCCTTGACTTTTCGACCGCGATTTGTAGTTTCGCGCCAACTTGACCGTGGCCCGCAACCGGTTGTCCACGGCTCTCATCTTTCTATAAAGGCAGGACGACCATGGCGAAAGCTACCACCATCAAGATCAAGCTGCTGTCGACGGCCGACACGGGCTATTTCTACGTCACGACCAAGAACAGCCGCACGATGACGGAAAAGATGACGAAGACGAAGTACGATCCGGTCGTCAAGAAGCACGTCGAATTCAAGGAAACCAAGATCAAGTAAGATCACGTTTCCGGTTCGACCCGACGAGCGCCGGCCGCAAGGTTCGGCGCTTTTTCTTTGCCATGCCGTCGCTGCCGGCGATCTTCGCGCAGGTTACGTCTGACAAGATTGGCAGATTGTAGATCGGAAACGAAAAACGCCGCCTCCTTCGGAGCGGCGTTCCGAAAGGGGGTCGGCTGGGCTCCGACTGCGGCACGAGGAATCCGCGGACGTCGGAATCCAGCCGACCGACCCCACGACCCAGGAGATGCGGCGGACCTGAGCATCATGGGGTAACCGATCGATCGTGGAAGTCACACTTCCTTAATATCAGCATTGCTTGAAAATAAAAAAAAATCAACGAATTCTTAAGCACCGAAACATGTTGCTCGGTGTTTGGTTAATTCTGTCTCGTATTCGGACAAATCCGAACACGCCGCTTTTTGGAAATGCTTGCCCCAGCATCAGCGATGCCGCAGAAGATACAACTTATAAGTAGGTTGGCAAGGTGCGTTTGGGTGAATGTTCCAGTCTGCGCTACGTCGAACGGCGAGGCCAGAGACCGCCCGCAAGCGTTGCTTGCCAAATTGGGCTTACGCGGCCGCCGCGACCACCCGGTTGCGCCCGTTGTTCTTGGCTTCGTAGAGTGCCGTGTCGGCGCGCTTCAGCAGGGCTTCGGGCGTATCGTCCCCAGGCCGCAGGGTGGCAATCCCAAGTGACGCCGTGACGTTGAGGACCGTATCTCCCTGCGAAATCCCGAATGCGCGTCCCTCGACCATCAAGCGCAACCGTTCGGCGACAATCGCCGCCATCTCCGGCGTCGTGTCGGGCATGACGATGACGAATTCCTCGCCGCCGAAACGGCAGGCGAGATCGGCGCCGCGCACCGTCGCGCGGACGCGCCTGGCGAATTCGCGCAGAACTTCGTCACCGGCATCATGCCCATGGGTGTCGTTGACCAGCTTGAAGCGGTCGATATCGGTGATGCAGATCGAAAGCGGCCGGCCACGCGCACGCGCGCGGTCAATCAACAGCTTCAGATGGCTGTCGAGGTAGCGGCGGTTGTGAAGGCCGGTGAGGTCGTCGGTGATCGCCAATTCGATCGTGTGCTGAACGCTGGCGCGCAGCTGGTCGTTGCAGTGCTTGCGGCGGATCTGCGTCAGGGAGCGCGCCACCAGTTCGTTGGGATCGACCGGTCGCATGATGTAGTCCGTCACGCCAAGCTCGAGCGCGCGAACGATCATCTCTTCGCTCCCCTGCTCCGTGACGAGCAGGATGGGGATGAAGCGCGTTCTCTCGAGCGAACGCAACTGCGAGCAGAGGCGCAACGGATCGTAGTCGTCGAAATTCGCATTGACGATCACCAGGTCGAAGCTGTTCTCGGCGGCTTCGAACAAGGCGGCCTGCGGATCGGAAATCACCGCGACCTCGGCGATCGGCTTCAGGGCGCGCAACAGCCGTTCCTGCGAGGAGGCGCGGCCATCGACGAGGAGGACGTTACCGGGCTCATCGGGACGGTCGGCACGGGCAAGCTCCTGCAAACCGATCGTGTGCGCCGTCTGGGCCCTGAGGCGCAATTCGTCGCTGACATTCTTCAGCCGGACCAGGCTCTTTACGCGCGACATCAATTGAAGGTCATTGACCGGCTTGGTGAGGAAATCGTCGGCGCCGGCCTTGAGGCCGCGCACCCGATCGGAGGGTTGGTCAAGCGCTGTCACCATGACCACCGGAATATGGGTGGTGCGGTTGTTTGCCTTCAGTCTCTCGCAGACCTCGAAGCCGTCCATGTCGGGCATCATGATATCAAGAAGAACAAGATCGACCGGCGTGTTCTCGCAGACCGCCAGTGCGGAGCGTCCATCGCTGGCCGTCAGGACATCGAAATACTCGGCGACCAGCCGAGCCTCCAGAAGCTTCAGATTGGCTGGTACGTCATCGACGACAAGGATGCGCGCAGTCATATGGTCTTTCCCGGCAATCAGGCATCGCCCAGATATGTCTTGATCGTTTCAATGAATTTGGGAACGGAAATCGGCTTGGAAACGTAGGCTTCGCATCCGCCTTGGCGAATACGCTCCTCGTCGCCCTTCATGGCGAAGGCGGTTACGGCGATGACTGGGATGACGTGGAGTTCGTCGTCTTCCTTCAGCCATTTCGTGACTTCGAGGCCGGACACCTCCGGCAACTGGATATCCATGAGGATGAGGTCGGGCCGATGCTTGCGCGCCAGTTCGAGCGCTTCCATGCCGTTGCGCGTCTGGATCGTCGCATAGCCAGAAGCCTCAATGAGGTCGCGGAAGAGCTTCATGTTCAGCTCGTTATCCTCAACAATCATCACCTGTTTGGGCATGTCGATCCCTTGCTGTCTGTCGCCGCCTTGCAAGTCCCCTGGAGAGATATAAGCTTCACAAATGGTGACTCGACGCATTTCCTCGGTCGCAAGGCTAACGATATTTGGTTGAAAAAGAGGTAACTCCGGACGCCATATGAGAAGAGATTCAAGAACATGAAGAGCGCTGACGATACGGCGGTCGCGATTCTCGGCTGGCTCGCGGGCGAGCCGGAACTCCTGTCCCGTTTCCTGGCGCTGACCGGCACAGATCCCGCATCGTTGCGCAAGGCCATCGGGGAGCCAGGCTTCATGGGCGGTCTCGTCGCCTTTCTGATGGACCACGAGCCGACGTTGATCGCCTTCTGCACGGCGACTGAGACCGCTCCCGAGGAGGTCGTCAGGGCGCACCAGGCATTTTCCGGTCCGGCGAACTTCGAGGACATCTGAGCGTGTCCGACCCTGGCGACATCCGTCTTGGCCACCGGCCGCTGATCGTCGCCGACATAGACGAAGTCGTGCTCGAATTCCTGACGCCCTTCGCGGCCTTTCTGGAGGCTCGCGAACACACGCTGCTGCCCCGCTCCTTCCGTCTCACCGGCAATATAATCGATCGTCGCAAAGGTGACGCGGTCAGCGATGTTGCGACAAAGGCCCTGCTCGGCGCCTTCTACGCCGAGCAGGACCGCTGGCAGACGCCGGCCAGCGAAGTCGGCGAGACGCTGGCCGGACTGTCCGGCGAAGCGGATATCGTCTTCCTGACGGCAATGCCGCCCAGTCATGCGGCGGTGCGCCGGGCACTGCTCGATACGCTCGGCCTTTCCTATCCATTGCTCGCTTCCGAGGAGCCGAAGGGGCCGCTGGTCAAGCAACTGCATGGCGGACGAGACCTTCCGCTCGTCTTCGTCGACGACATTCTTCGCAACCTCCGCTCCGTGCGGGAGGAAGTGCCGGCCTGTCTCCTCATCAATCTGATGGCCAATGCGGATTTTCGCGCCCTCGCCCCGCCGCCCGACGCCGGCATGCACATTGCGACGGATTGGCCTGAAGCGGCCAAGGTGATCCGCGACCACTGGAGCGCCGCCAACAGCGGCTGATCGTCGCGCGACTCCGCTGGCCGCAATCTGCGCACGCATCGTCATTGCCTTAAATCGAGTCGCATCAGCGGCCTGCCGTCCTTGCGCCGCGCGACGGTATCGAAGCCCGCGGCATCGAAAATCGCCGTCGAGCCGATATAGAGCGCGACCGATTTCGGCTGCTTGCTGTGATCGATCGGACAGGCGTCGAGATAGTGCGCGCCACCTTTTCGCGCGTGATCGATGGCGGCGGCGAGTATGCGGTGACTTAGTCCCTTGCCGCGCAGGGGCGACGCAAGGAAGAAGCAACTCACAGCCCAGACGCTCGCGTCCTCGGCCTCAAGCTCTTCCAGCGGCCGCGAGCACGTGCGGGGCGAATTGAATTGCGGCACATCGTAACGAGGCCCAACCTGGACCCAGGCGACCGGGCTTCCCTCGCAATAGCCGAGAATGCCCGGCGGGGGTCCGGCCTCAATGCGCGTGCGAATGAACGCCTTGCGATCCTCGGCCGACATGTTTCCGCGGATCCTGTAGGGCAGCCGCAGGGCAACGCACCAGCAACCGCAATACGCTCCCTTCGGGCCAAACAGCTTTTCGAAATCCGGCCAGAGTTCTTTTGTCACCGGCGCAAATTGCAGGGCGATTTTATCCACCATGGCCTCCGATCGCCGCCTTGAGACTCACTAGCGTAGAGCGTAAAGTCGCCGCGTTCAACATTTGTTCCGGCCATGCCCAGCGCTGCACCGTTTTCCGGCTTCTGCCGAGATTGCCTCAAGGAACTGGCCGCTGCGGCACGACGCTGCGTGGCCTGCGGCAGCCCGCGGCTTCTGAGCCATTCCGAGCTCTATCGGTTGACCCTGGCGCATATAGACTGCGACGCCTTCTACGCCTCGATCGAGAAGCGCGACAATCCGGAGCTCGCCGACAAACCGGTGATCATCGGCGGCGGTAAGCGCGGCGTCGTCTCGACCGCCTGCTACATCGCCCGCATTCACGGCGTCCGTTCGGCCATGCCGATGTTCAAGGCGCTCGAAGCCTGCCCGCAGGCCGTCGTGGTCAAGCCGAACATGGAGAAGTACGTGCGCGTCGGGCGTGAGATCAGGACGATGATGCTCGAGCTGACGCCGCTCGTGCAGCCGCTGTCGATCGACGAGGCGTTCCTCGACTTGAACGGCACCGAACGACTGCATCACGATCCCCCGGCGCGCACGCTGGCGCGCTTTGCGAGACGGGTCGAACGGGAGGTCGGCATCACCGTCTCCGTCGGGCTCTCCTACTGCAAATTCCTCGCCAAAGTCGCCTCCGATCTGCAGAAGCCGCGCGGCTTCTCCGTCATCGGCCAGGCCGAGGCGGTCGACTTCCTGAAGGAGCGCCCCGTCACGCTGATCTGGGGCGTCGGCAAGGCCTTCGCCGCGACCCTCGAGCGGGACGGCATCCGCACGATCGGACAATTGCAGACGATGGAGGAAGCAGACCTGATGCGCCGCTACGGCTCGATGGGGCAAAGGCTCTATCGCCTGTCGCGCGGACAGGA
Source organism: Sinorhizobium fredii NGR234 (assembly GCF_000018545.1). Classification (NCBI taxonomy): domain Bacteria; kingdom Pseudomonadati; phylum Pseudomonadota; class Alphaproteobacteria; order Hyphomicrobiales; family Rhizobiaceae; genus Ensifer; species Ensifer fredii. Next base: position 1,140,872 of record NC_012587.1, on the reverse strand, counting down.
CGAGCGCGTCGTCGAGACCGATGGCGAGGCAAAGAGCGTATCCTCGGAGACGACCTTCAACGACGACCTGTCGCGTCCGGAAGAGCTCGTGCCGCATCTTCGGCACCTGAGCGAGCAGGTCGCGCTGCGGTTGCGCAAGTCGGAGCTTGCCGGGCAGACCGTCGTCTTGAAGCTCAAGACCGCGGACTTCAAGCTCCGCACCCGCAATCGGCGGCTCGAAAGCCCGACCCGCCTCGCCGACCGCATCTTTCGCGTTGGCCTCCAACTGCTCGAAAAGGAGACCGACGGGACGAAATACCGGCTGATCGGCATCGGCGTCAGCGACCTCGCCGCCCCCGACCTCGCCGATCCGCCTGATCTCGTCGACCCTCTGGCGACGAGACGGGCGGCCGCCGAAGAAGCGATCAACAAGCTGCGCGACAAGTTCGGCAAGACAAGCGTCGAGACGGGCTATACCTTCGGCCAACGCCGACGCGATCAATAGCAGGCGCCGCGGGCCTCGGCTCTCGTTTCAATTCGTTAAATATTGAACTGTATCCTCGCTCGATGGGTCCGTCGCGCCAGCTCAACCTTGACGCGCACGGCAAGACTTGAAGCGCCGCAGGGTGTGGCAGCGCTTCATGGTCGGATTGAGGGTCTGTATTGCGTATCACTCTCGGGATAGGACTGGCCGTCCTGATCGCGTCGGCACCTTCCGCCTTGGCGGCCGGCGCGAAGGCGCCGCTGCAGATCGTCGTATCGAGGCAGCAGCAATCGCTCGTCGTCTATGACGGCGACACCGTGGTCGCCACGTCGAATATCTCGACAGGAAAGCGCGGCCACACGACGCCGACCGGCATTTTTTCGATTCTCGAGAAGCGCCGCCATCACAAATCCAACATCTATTCCAATGCGCCGATGCCCTTCATGCAGCGGCTCACCTGGTCCGGCATCGCGTTGCATGGCTCGAACCATGTGCCGGATTACCCGGCCTCGCACGGCTGCGTGCGACTCCCGGGCAAGTTCGCCGCTAGCCTGTTCAAGATGACCCAACGCGGCATGCATGTGGTGATCTCCGATCGTCAGGTAACGCCCGTCGCAATCGCGAGCACGATGCTGTTTCAGCCGAACCAGGCGCACCCACCGGCGCCGCCGATGTCGGATGTACCGCTACGGCCAGCCATCAGCCATTTCGACGGAGGTTCCGTCGAGGTGGCCATGACGGACAGACGTCCCTCGCCGGCGCTGCTTGTTCACGAGCAGCCGCCCATTCGAATCCTCGTCACCCGGCGCGGCAGGCAAGACACGATGCGCGATCTCCAGATGCTCCTGACCACGCTCGGCCACGACGCCGGCGCGCCGGATGGACACGGCGGCCCGATGACGCTTGCAGCGATCAGCTCCTTCCAGACGGCAGAAGGGTTGCCGGTGGATGGTAAGGCGACCCCGGAGTTGATCGAGGCCGTCTATCGCAAGGCTGGCCGGGACATGCCGCCGAACGGCGTGCTTCGCGTCCGCCGCGCGTTTCAGCCGCTCTTCGAGGCGGAGATCACGATCGACAAACCCGAGCTGGCGCTCGGCACACATTTTCTCCAGTTCCAGGATACCGACGCAGCAACGGGCCAAGGCAAGTGGTTCGGCATGGCGCTGGACAACACGCTTTCGAAGGCCGCGAAAGATCGGCTCGGAATCACTGTTGACACCGATCCCACGGAGTTCAACGCCCTTCAGCGGACCTTGAACCGCCTGACGGTGCCCGACGATGTGCGCCGGCGCATTGCCGGCCTTCTTGCCGATGGGTCGTCGCTTTCGATCTCCGACACCGACACGGGACTGGAGACCGGCGAAGGCACCGACTTCATCACCATCACACATTCGGTAAGCGGCCGCTGACGGTTTCACCCTGACTGGGTCGTTCTATACGAGCTCGACGTCCACGACACCCGGCGCGGAGCGAAGGGCGGCGGCGATCTCCGGCGAGATGCGATATTTCTCGCTGAGCTCGACCTCGATCTCCCGCTGCCCATTGTCCTTGATGACGATGAAGGAGACGAGGCCGTCTCCCTTGGCGTTGAGGTGCGAGGCGATCGAGCGCAAGGGGCCGGAATCGCGCACATAGACGCGCAGCGCCTTCTGCATCTGCAGCGATTCTTCCTCGAGCGACCGAAGCGTGCGGATGCGTAGGCCGATCCCTTCCGGCCGCTCCTCCGCATCCACGGTCATCACCAGGGATTTGCCGGCCTCCAGCAGATCGCGATACTGGTTCAGCATTTCCGAGAAGAGCACCGCCTCGAACTGGCCCGACGCGTCGGAGAAGGCGACGATGCCCATCTTGTTGCCTGTGCGCGTCTTGCGTTCCTGCTTCGATGTCACCGTGCCGGCAAGCCGGCCGGCACTCGCCCCTTTCTTCACGGCGGCCGAGAAATCCGCGAAAGTCTGCACGCGCATCTTCGCCAGCAGCTTGTTGTAGGTGTCGAGCGGATGGGCGGACAGGTAGAAGCCGAGCACCTGAAACTCCCGATGCAGCTTCTCCGAGGCAAGCCAGGGCGTATAGACCGGCAGCGCGATCTTCTCCGGCCCTGTCGCCGCTCCGGCACCGAACATGTCGCTCTGGCCGCTCAGCTTGTTTTCCTGGGCGCGCTGCGCGAAGCCGAGGATGCGGTCGAGCCCGCCGATCAGTTCGGCCCGGTCGTAGCCGAAGCAGTCGAAGGCGCCGGCGGCGATCAGGCTTTCGAAAACGCGCCGGTTCAGGAGCTTCGGGTCGATCCGCAGGCAAAAATCTTCGAGGCTTGCGAAGGGACGGTCGCCGCGAACGGCGACGATGTGCTCGACGGCGGATTCGCCCACGCCCTTGATGGCGGCAAGCGAGTAATAGATGCGGTTGTCGCCGGTCTCGAAGAGGCGGAACGAAGTCTGCACCGAGGGTGCAATGACCTGGATTCCGAGCCGGATGGCGTCCTGGCGGAAGTCGTTGATCTTCTCGGTGTTCGACATGTCGAGCGTCATCGAGGCCGCCAGGAACTCGACCGGATAGTGCGCCTTCATATAGGCGGTCTGGTAGGAGACGATGGCGTAGGCGGCCGCGTGCGATTTGTTGAAACCGTAATTGGCGAACTTGGCGAGCAGATCGAAGATCAGGTCCGCCTGCGGTTTTACCACGCCGTTGCCGACCGCGCCTTCGACGAAACGGGCCCGCTGCTTGTCCATCTCCTCCTTGATCTTCTTGCCCATGGCGCGGCGCAGCAGGTCGGCCTCGCCGAGCGAATAGCCCGACAGCACCTGGGCGATCTGCATCACCTGTTCCTGATAGACGATGACCCCTTGAGTCTCCTTGAGCAGATGGTCGATCTTCGGATGGATCGATTCGATTTCCTCTTCGCCATGCTTGCGGGCGTTGTAGACCGGGATGTTCTCCATCGGACCCGGCCGGTAGAGCGCGACCAGCGCGATGATGTCCTCGATGCAGTCGGGCCGCATGCCGATCAGCGCCTTGCGCATGCCGGCGCTTTCCACCTGGAATACCCCGACCGTCTCGCCGCGGGAGAGAATCTCGTAGGTCTTCGGATCGTCGAGCGGGATGCTGGCAAGATCGACCGCAATGCCGCGCTTGGCGACGAAGTCGACTGCCGTCTTCAGCACCGTCAGGGTCTTCAGGCCCAGGAAGTCGAACTTGACGAGGCCGGCCTGCTCGACCCATTTCATGTTGAACTGGGTGACCGGCATGTCGGAGCGCGGATCGCGGTACATCGGCACCAGTTGCGACAGCGGCCGGTCGCCGATGACGATGCCCGCCGCATGCGTCGAGGCGTGGCGGTAGAGGCCCTCGATCTTCTGCGCGATGTCCAGCAGCCGGCCGACGACCGGCTCCTTTTCGGCCTCCTCCTGCAGGCGCGGTTCCTCCTCGATCGCCTTCGACAGCGGCGTCGGATTGGCCGGATTGTTCGGCACCAGCTTGCAGATCTTGTCGACCTGGCCATAGGGCATTTCCAGCACGCGTCCGACGTCGCGCAGCGCGGCGCGCGCCTGCAGCGATCCGAAGGTGATGATCTGCGCCACCTGCTCGCGGCCATATTTTTGCTGGACGTAGCGGATCACTTCTTCGCGGCGGTCCTGGCAGAAGTCGATGTCGAAGTCCGGCATCGACACGCGCTCCGGGTTGAGGAAGCGCTCGAAGAGCAGCGAGAAGCGCATCGGATCGACGTCGGTGATCGTCAGCGCATAGGCGACCAGCGAGCCGGCGCCCGAGCCGCGGCCCGGGCCGACGGGGATGTCATGCTGCTTCGCCCATTTGATGAAGTCCGCAACGATCAGGAAGTAGCCGGGGAACTTCATGCGTTCGATAACGCCGAGTTCGAAGGCGAGGCGCTCGCGATAGTCTTCTTCCTTGTAGCCGGGCGCCATGCCGAGCCTGGACAGGCGCTGCTCCAGCCCCTCCTCCGCCTGCCGGCGAAGCTCCGCGGACTCGGCGCGCTCGGCCTCCACCGGATCGTCCGAGGCGCCGGTGAAGCGCGGCAGGATCGGCCCGCGGGTCTTCAGCATGAAGGAGCAGCGGCGCGCGATCTCGACGGTATTTTCCAGCGCCTCCGGCAGATCGGCGAAGAGCGCCGCCATTTCCTTGCGGCTCTTCAAGTAATGATCCGACGTCAACCGGAAACGGCGATCGTCGGAGACGACGGCGTTGTGGGCAACGGCCATCAGCGCATCATGCGCATCATAGTCGGCCGGCGACGGGAAGAAGGCTTCGTTGGTCGCAACGAGTGGGATGTCGTGGCGATAGGCAAGGTCGACCAGGCGATTCTCCTGGCGTCGATCGTAACTGCCGTGCCGTTGCAGTTCGACATAGAGACGATCGCCGAACAGCTCGACCAGCGTCTTGAGGCGCGCTTCGGCAAGCGCGGCCAAGCCGGCCTTCAGCGCCAGGTCGACCGGCCCACTGCCGGCGCCGGTCAAGGCAATCAGACCCTCGGTGCCGCCAGCCGCAAGCCAGGAGCGCGTTACTCGCACCGCCTGATGACCTTCGCCTTCGAGATAGGCGCGACTGACCAGGTCGACAAGGCGTGTATAGCCCGCGTCGGTCGCAGCGATCAGAACGATCGAAGGCAGCTTGGCAAGCTGCTGCGCATGGCTGCGCCGCTCCCCCTCCGCCTCGTCCTCCATGTCGATGGAGAGCTGGCAGCCGATGATCGGCTGCAATCCGTCGTCCGCTGCCTTCTGGGAGAACTCCAGCGCCGCGAACAGGTTGTTGGTATCGGCAATGCCGATGGCCGGCTGCTCGTCGGCCACCGCCTTGGCGATGATCTTCTTCAGCGGCAGCGCGCCTTCCAGCAGCGAGAATGCCGAATGGACCCGCAGGTGAACGAATTGCGGGTCCATTGCGCCTGCCGCGCCTTGCCCAATGCTTTCGTCGCCTGCCATTGCCGCACTCCGATTCTTGTCCGGTGCGGAGGATATCCCGTTTCCGGCCCCGACTGTCCAGCCTCACGGCGAAACCCGGTATCTTTTTACCCGGCCGCGCTTTGCAGGACGGAGTCGAGCCGGGCAGCGATCACATACCGAGCGCGATCACCGAAATGCTTGCGATGAAAAGGCTCATCGAGGCGAAGGCAGCAAGATCACGGACGAAATCAGTCATAACATGGCTCCTTTCGGCTATTGTTCTTTTTTTGTTCCATTTTTGTTCAATAGTCAAGCAAGCGTGCATGAAACGCCCGCTATTCACCGGCTATGGTTAATTCAACCAAGGCGATCAGCTTCCTCGCCTCATTGGCAGACACCGGGACCAACCGAATCGTTTAAGATCGTGGCATCCACAGCAGAGGGCAGTGCGCACCCTCTCCTCTTCAAGGAACGCCCATGAGAACGGTTCTGCTTGCAGCCTCCCTGTTGCTATCACCGACCCTCGCCCTTGCCGCCGATTCTATCGATCCGGCTCGAATCGTTTCGGCCGCGACCGGCGACTGGAACGAGGACGACGCAAGCGATCTCGTTCTGCTCGTGTCACCCGCCGAAGACAGCGACGAGGACAACGCCATCTATATCTACCTCACCAATGATGTCGGCAGGCTGGTGCTGAAATCGCTGGTCCCCGACAAAGTCTGGGGACAGTTCGGCCTCTACGGGCAAGCACCATTCGTCCATGCACTGCCGAACGGGTCGATGGAGATCACCTCGCACAACGACGCGATCGGCCGCCACCGCTGGGAACAGACGCTGACGATCGCCTATCGCCGTTCCGATTTCGTCGTCGCCGGATACACCTATTCGTCCTACGACACGCTCGACCTGGACAACACGATGAAGTGCGACTTCAACGTCTCGACCGGCAAAGGCACGGCGAACGCGAAGCCGATCCGAGCAAAGGGCGCCACGGTTCTGCTCAAGGACTGGAGCGACGAGATCGGCCAGAAGGCCTGCGGCGCGGAATAGTCCGTTCCCGCCAATTGTTCTCTTTTTGTTCTTTACAGCCGCGCCTTGTTAAGCCATTCTCCGCCTGCAATCGGAGGGAGCGCTCATGGTCGGCATCGCGGAACTGACGGATTTCATCGTCGAGGCGAAGGCGAGCACCTATGTCGGCGATGGTGCAAAGCTAGCGGCCTGCCGGCCGGGCTCGCATGACATCGGCCACCAGCGCGGCCCTTGGCGCTATCTCGACAGCTATTTCGGCGGAACCGACTTTGCCGGCCAGGAAGCGGTGTGGCACGACGGCAAGCCGTGCTGGGCCATGAACTACTTCGGTCGGATCATTCGCCCGGAACTCATCGATGCACGCCGGGCGGGCGCCGTCATCAAGGCCGCGCTTCAGACCATGTATCGCGAAAAGCGCCACTTCCTCGGCGGCATGGAATATCAACACGCCTATGGCTGCTATATCGACAGCAGCCGCGGCGCGACCGAGCACTTTTCCGGCCGCGAAACCATCTTCGTCGATGGCGAGGAGGCCTATGAGCTCGATTACCGCGGCGGGCTGATCGTGCCGTGAGCCCGTCCGGCCTATCTCAGTTCGACGACCTTGCCGTCCTCGATCGTTACGCAACGATCCATCAGCGCAGCCAGCTCGTGATTGTGGGTGGCGATCAGCGCCGCCAGCCCGGACTGACGCGCAAGGGCCTCCATCGCCTCGAAGACATAGCCGGCCGTCTCCGGATCGAGATTGCCGGTCGGCTCGTCGGCCAGCAGGATGAGCGGCGCGTTGGCCACCGCCCGGGCGATCGCCACCCGCTGCTGCTCGCCGCCGGAAAGCTCGGCCGGACGGTGCGCGGCACGGTGTCCGATACGCATGTAGTCGAGGAGAGCCCCTGCCCTTTCGGCCGCTTCCGCCTTGGACAGGCCGGCGATCAGTTGCGGCATCATGATGTTCTCGAGCGCGGTGAATTCCGGCAGCAGATGATGAAACTGGTAGACGAAGCCGATCTCGTTGCGGCGGATGGCGGTGCGCCGGTCGTCGCTGAGGCCGTTGCAGGGGATGCCATTGACGATCACGTCACCTTCGTCCGGATGTTCGAGCAGCCCGGCGAGATGAAGCAGGGTCGACTTCCCGGTGCCCGAGGGCGCAACGAGCGCAATGGTCTCGCCGCTCCGCAGGGTCAGATCCGCGCCTTTGAGGATCGGCAAAAAGGTGTCGCCCTCGCCATAGTGTCGCTCGACGCCGGAGAGCTGCAGTGCCACGCGCGCATTCATCTACGTTCTTATCCTTGTTATTCGTACCGCAGGGCCTGCACCGGATCGAGGCGTGAGGCGCGCCAGGCCGGAAAGATCGTCGCCAGGAAGGAAAGCGCGAGTGCCATGACGACGATGGAGACGGTTTCGTCGGCATTCATGTCGGCCGGCAGCTGGCTCAGGAAGTAGAGCTCAGGGTTGAAGAGCGTGGTCCCGGATACCCAGGAGAAGAACTGGCGGATCGACTCGATGTTGAGGCAGACGACGACACCGAGGATGACGCCGGCGATCGTTCCGGCGACGCCGATGGCCGCGCCCGTCATGAAGAAGATGCGCATCACGGACCCGGAGGTCGCACCCATCGTTCGCAGGATGGCGATGTCGCTGCCCTTGTCCTTCACGAGCATGATCAGGCCGGAGACGATATTGAGCGCGGCGACGAGCACGATCAGCGTCAGGATCATGAACATCACGTTGCGCTCCACCTCGAGCGCCGAGAAGAAGGTTCTGTTGCGGTCGCGCCAGTCGGTCAGGTAGACCTGCCGGCCGGCGGCGTCCTCGATCGGCTTGCGCAGGTCATCGACGGAGTCCGGCTGCTCGACGAAGAGCTCGATCGACTGGACGAGGCCCTCGGCATTGAAATAGAGCTGCGCTTCCTCGAGCGGCATGAAGATGATCGTCGCGTCATATTCCGACATGCCCATCTCGAAGATCGCCGAGACCGTATAGGCCTTGACGCGCGGATTCATGCCGAGCGGCGTGACGTCGCCGTTCGGCGAGGTGAGCGTGATCGTGCCGCCGACACGAATCCCCAGCTGTTCGGCCATGCGCGAACCGATGGCGACGCCCGCGCCGGAGGCGAAACCCACGAGATCGCCGGATTGAATATGCTCCGAGATCGATTTGAGCTTCATGAGGTCTTCGGCCCGGAGGCCGCGAACCAGCGCACCGGTCGAGGCGTCGCCGATGCCCTGAGCGAGCACCTGCCCTTCGACCATCGGGATCGCCATCGTCACGCCCGGCACGGCCGAGAACTTGGTGGCCAATTCAGCATAGTTGGTGAGCGGCCCATCGAGCGGCTGGACGATCACATGGCCGTTCATGCCGAGAATGCGCGATATGAGCTCGGTGCGGAAACCGTTCATTACTGCCATGACGATGATCAGCGTCGCCACGCCGAGCATGATGCCGATGAAGGAGAAGCCTGCTATGACCGAGATGAAGGCTTCCTTCCGCCGCGAGCGCAGGTAGCGCCAGGCGACCATGCGCTCGAAGGCGGAGAAGGGACGGCTCGACGATCTGCCGGATGGCGCGGCAACCTGCACTTGCTCTTCCGTCGCCACGGTCATTGTCGTCCCTTGCCTCTTATCTTGTCGCAACCAGCTTGTTGATCGCGGCTTCCACCGTCATCGTCTCGCGCTCGCCGGTCTTGCGGTCCTTCACCTCGACTTCGCCATTGGCGATCGAGCGCGGCCCGACGATGATCTGCACCGGGACGCCGATGAGATCGGCGGTGGCGAACTTGGCGCCGGCGCGATCGTCCGTGTCGTCCAGGAGAACGTCGAATCCGGCCTTGCCGAGGTCGGAGTAGAGCGTGCCGCAAGCCGCATCGCAAGCGGCGTCGCCCGTTTTCATGTTGATGACGACCGCGTCGAAGGGCGCCACCGACTTCGGCCAGATGATGCCGTTCTCGTCATGCGACGCTTCGATGATCGCCGGCACCAGCCGTGTCGGGCCGATGCCATAGGAGCCCATATGGACGATGTGCTCCTTGCCGTCGGGTCCGAGCACCTTGGCGCCCATTGCCTCCGAGTATTTCGTGCCGAAATAGAAGATATGGCCGACCTCGATGCCGCGCGCCGAGACCTTCTCGCCCTCGGAAATCGCGTCGAAGGCGGCCTCGTCATGCATCTCCGAGGTCGCGGCGTAGCGGGACGTCCACTTGTCGAAGATTGCCTTCAGTCCCGCCACATCGTCGAAATTCGTATCCTTGCCCGGAATATCGAAGCCGAGGAAGTCCTTGTGGCAGTACACCTCCGACTCGCCGGTGTCGGCGAGGATGATGAATTCATGGCTGAGATTGCCGCCGATCGGACCGGTGTCGGCGCGCATCGGAATGGCGCGCAGGCCCATGCGGTCGAAGGTCCGCAGATAGGCGGCGAACATCTTGTTATAGGCATGCTCCGCGCCTTCACGATCGAGGTCGAAGGAATAGGCGTCCTTCATCAGGAACTCGCGGGAACGCATGGTGCCGAACCGCGGGCGGATCTCGTCACGGAACTTGAGCTGGATGTGGTAGAGGTTGAGCGGCAGGTTGCGGTAGGACTTCACGGAGGAGCGGAAGATGTCGGTGATCATCTCCTCGTTGGTCGGACCGTAGAGCATCGGCCGATCCTGCCGGTCCTTGATGCGCAGCATTTCCTTGCCGTAGGCATCATAGCGGCCGCTCTCCTGCCACAGCTCAGCCGACTGCAGGGTCGGCATCAAGAGCTCGACCGCGCCGGAGCGGTTCTGTTCCTCGCGAATGATCGCATTGACCTTGTCGAGCACGCGCTTGCCGAGCGGCAGCCAGCTATAGATGCCGGCCGACTGCTGGCGGATCATGCCGGTCCTCAGCATCAGGCGATGGGAAACGATTTCCGCTTCCTTCGGGTTTTCCTTCAAGATGGGCATGAAATAGCGGGACAGGCGCATGACGGGTTCCGGAACTGGTCGCTCTCGCACTATCGGTGGATTCGGGCGAAATGACGTTGTGCTTCGGCAGCCGCCCTCGCCTTCGGACAGGCGAAGGCAGCGATTGCCGTTTGAAAAATCGGGGCTCTTGATTTCCTGTGGCGCGGCCAGCGGGAAGCCTTCGAGTTCAGCGTTCATAACCGCTTCGCGTGCGGAAGAAAACCCTGCCGCATCGGGAAGAAAGCCGCACGCGGTATTAAGTTGCTCCGCAGGATGACGCTCGTCGCTGCGTCAAAAGAGCACGGTAGTAGCAGGACAAGGGCCGTTTCTGTCAACTGGAATTTTTTGCCAAACTGTAGCAAAAATGCAAAAAAACCTGATGACATAGCCCAATGTTTGAGCTAGTTTCGGCTCACAAAACAGGCAAGAAGACCAAATTCTTGCCGATTTTCGCGGTCAAGTCTTGGGAGGATAAGATCTTAGGCGCGCTCGTTCGCTGCCGCCGGCAACGGTTGAAAGATCACGCGAAACTTGAAAAACAAGGCTTTGGCCTTGTTTTTTTTTGCTTTTTCGCCCACCAGAATCGATATGAAGCAGCGGCAAATATGTCGATTTGTGGGCCGTCAAGAAGCGGCAGGGCCCGGCGCAGAGCGAGGGCCGGAACCACTCTCCCCGCGCGGCACATTTCTTGCTTTTTGCCGGTTGCTCTGACGGGGGGCCGCGATCAGCCTTTCGGACCGATAAAGCCGAATATCGTATCGAGGTCATATCCGAGCTTCACGGACAGGACATACCAGCCGAGATGGATCAAGGCGGCGATCACCGTCGTCATCAGGACCACCCGCAGGCCACGAAAACGCGCTGGAGCGCTCTCGACGCTGCCGGGCACCACCTCGTTCTCCTCGGCCTGGGTCCTCACGCCGAACGGCAGCACGGTGAAAAGCGTCAGCCACCAGATGATGAAATAGACGGCGAAGGTCGAAAAGGCGGACATTCTCGTTCTCTGATGGAGCTCGGTCAGCCGGCGATATGACGGCAGCGTTGCGCCGGTTCTATCTTGACTGCGCGGATCACAAGCGGCTCTCGAAGGTCCCTGCGAGAGAGCCGCCTTATAGCGCTATTGCAGGCGCTCGCGCAAATCGCTGCGCCGCGCCCGACTGTCACACCTCTTCGAGTTCGATCAGCGTGCCGTGAAAGTCTTTGGGATGCAGGAAGAGCACCGGCTTGCCGTGGGCGCCGGTCTTGGGATTGCCGTCGCCGAGCACACGCGCCCCCGCCTCTCTCAGCCGGTCGCGCGCCGCTATGATGTCCTCCACCTCGTAGCAGATGTGGTGCATGCCACCTGCCGGGTTCTTCTCGAGAAAGGCCGCGATCGGCGACTGATCGCCGAGCGGCTCCAGCAATTCGACCTTGGTGTTGGCAAGCGTCACGAAGACGACGGTCACCCCGTGCTCCGGGAGCGCCTGCGGCTCCGTGACCGCCGCGCCGAGGGTGGCGCGATAGCTCTCCGCCGCCGTTGCGAGGTTCGGCACGGCGATCGCCACATGGTTCACTCTTCCGAGCATCGAGCGTCCTCCCCTCTCAGCTAGAGCATTTTGCAGTCAGGTAGAATCGCCTGACGTCGCACAAATGCGGCAAAAACAAAGGTTTAGAGCGGCGGCGCGAACGTATGTGAGTGCATCCCGCTCTAAAATGCTCCGGCCGGTCTACACCGGATCGCCGGCCGGACAAATCAGACTTTCGTGACAAAGACCGTGACGATCGGCTTCTTGCCCCAGGTCTGGTTTGCGGTGCTGCGCACGGCGCGGCGGACCGCCTCCTGCAGCATCGACAGATCCTTGCGCTTGGCGCGTGGGATGCTTTCCACCGCGCCGAGCACGGCGTCGTAGAGAACGTCGTCCATGTCGTCGCCTTCGTCGTCGAACTGCGGAAGCCCGATCGGCACGACATCCGGGTCACCGAGGAAGTCGTAGCGGCTGTCGAGCACGACATTGACGGAGACGTGGCCGGCAAAGGAGAGCTTACGGCGTTCGCCGATGCCCATCTCGTCGAAATCGCCGATCAGCGTCCCGTCCTTGTAGATGCGGCCGTGCCGCGCCTCATCAACCACGCCGGCAGGTCCGGGCGCGAGGCGCAGGATCTCGCCGTTGCGCAGCCGCGGCACGCTCGCGATGCCCGAATGCAGCGCAAGCTCGGCATGCGCCGTCAGATGCGCCGCCTCGCCATGCACCGGCACGACGATCTCAGGTTTCAGCCATTGATACATCTGCTGCAACTCGTTGCGGCGCGGATGGCCGGACACGTGCACCAGCGCCTCGCTGTCGGTGATGATGTGGATACCCTGTTCGATCAGGCCGTTCTTGATATCGTTGATGGCCTTTTCGTTGCCGGGGATGGTGCGCGACGAGAAGACGATCGTGTCGCCGGCCGAGAACGCCACATTGCGCATTTCATCCCGGGCGATCTTGGCGAGTGCGGCGCGCGGCTCTCCCTGACTCCCCGTCAGGATGACGACCACCTTGTCGCGCGGGATATAGCCGAATTCGTCCTCCGCCAGGAACGGCTTCAGCCCTTCCATGATGCCGAGGTCCCTTGCAACCGCAACCACCCGCTTCATCGAACTGCCGAGCAGGAGCACTTCGCGGCCTGCCGCTTCCGCGGCTTCGGCGACCGAGCGGATGCGGCCGACATTCGACGAGAAGGTCGTGATACCGACGCGCCCCTCGGCGTCAGCGATAATCTTCGCCAGACTTTCCGAGACTTCCCGCTCGGAAGGCGAAACGCCGTCGCGCAGCGCATTGGTAGAATCGCAGACGAGCGCCAGCACGCCCTCTTCGCCCACCTGGCGAAAACGCGCTTCGTTGGTGATCGGGCCGAGCGAGGGTTCCAGGTCGATCTTCCAGTCGCCGGTATGCACGACGGTGCCGAGCGGCGTGCGGATTACCAGCGACATCGGCTCGGGAATGGAATGGTTGACACCGACAGCCTCGATGCTGAAGGGTCCGACATTGATGCGGTCGCCCGCCTTGAAGATGGTGATCGGGATTTCGCCGCGGCTTTTCTCGAAGTCGCGTTTCGCCTCGAGCATGCCGGCCGTGAACGGCGAGGCATAGACCGGAACGTTGAGCCCGGGCCAGAGGTCGTTCAGCGCGCCGTAATGATCCTCGTGGGCGTGCGTGATGATGATCGCCTTGAGGTTGCGCCGCTCCTCGGCGAGAAAGGAGATATCCGGCAGGACGAGTTCCACGCCGGGCAGTTCCGGACCGGGAAAGGTCACACCGCAATCGACCATGATCCATTGCCGGCTGCCCGGACTGCCGTAACCATAAAGGCCGAGGTTCATGCCGATTTCGCCGACGCCGCCGAGCGGCAAGAACACCAATTCTTCTTCTTGCGCCATTTGCGCTGCGCCTCAATTCCTGTTTATCCGAGAAATACGTCTTTATCCGAGAAACACGTCGCCCGCCGCAATTGCCAGCGGCGCACCGGAACCCGTGTCGAGCAGCAGCCGACCGTCAACATCGATACCGATAAAACGGCCCGAAAGCGACCGGTCCGGCAAGTTGACGGTAATTGCCTCGCCGATGCCTTTCGCGGCAGCCCGCCATTGGTCGATGACCGCGGCGATGCCGGCGCCGCGATTCCAAATAGAAAGCGCCTCCGCCATCGTCACGAACAGGTGGGCGAACAGCTCTTCGGCCGAGATCGTCGCGCCTTCCTGCCGAAGCGACGTGACCGGGTATAGCCCCGTTTCGGGCATCACCGCGACATTGACGCCGCAGCCGATCACCAGCGCATGACGGCCATCCGGCAGACCTTCGGCTTCGAGCAGGATTCCGCAGGTCTTCCGGCCATCGATGAGGATATCGTTCGGCCACTTGATCGCCACCTCCGGCGAACCCGGAGGCATCACCCTGCGGATCGCCCGATGCACCGCAACCGCCGCCGCGAGCGGCAATGAATGCAGGTGCTCCACCGGCGCGGGATCGATGAGCAGCAGCGATGCATAGAGATTGCCCGGCTCGGAAAACCACTCGCGGCCGCGCCGGCCGCGGCCGCCCGTCTGGCGCGCAGCGGTGATCCAGAGGTTGCCCGGATCACCTTCGCGCGCCCTCGCCAGGCACTCGCTGTTCGTCGAGACGGTTTCGGCAAGCGCTATGTGCCGGAAATCGTCGGGCGAAATCCGGCCGCTGCCCTCTCCGCCGCTCAAAAGAATGTCCGCGCCGCAGCCTCGGCGGCATTTCCGAGCGGTCCGCCGATCAGCACGTAACCGAGGACGAACAGGCCGGACAGTCCATAGACCAGCCGCAATTCGCTCGCGGTGCGGGCAAATTCGCCCTTCGCCTCGTCGAACCACATGACCTTGATGACGCGCAGGTAATAGTAAGCGCCGACGACGGATGCGAGCACGCCGATGATCGCCAGCCCGTAGAGCTGCGCTTCGATCGCAGCAACGAACACGAAATACTTCGCGAAGAAGCCGGCGAGCGGCGGGATGCCGGCGAGCGAGAACATCAGGATCGTCAGCACCGTCGCCATGAACGGGTTGGTCTGCGACAGACCGGCGAGATCGTCGATGCCCTCGACGTGCTCGCCATCCTTGCGACGCATCGCAAGAATGCAGGCGAAGGTGCCGAGCGTCATCACCATGTAGATCAGCATGTAGAGAATGACGCCGCGCACGCCGGCCATCGACCCGGCGGCAAGCCCGACGAGCGCATAGCCCATGTGGCCGATCGAGGAATAGGCCATCAGTCGCTTGATGTTGCGCTGGCCGATTGCGGCGAAGGCGCCGAGCAGCATCGAGGCGATCGAAATGAACACGACGATCTGCTGCCAGTCGGCGACGACCGGCTCGAAGGCTTCAATGACGATGCGGACGAAGATCGACATTGCCGCCACCTTCGGCGCGGCGGCGAAAAAGGCCGTCACCGGCGTCGGCGCACCTTCATAGACGTCCGGGGTCCACATATGGAACGGCACGGCGGAGATCTTGAAGGCAAGGCCGGCGAGGATGAAGACCAGGCCGAAGACCAGGCCAAGCGAGCGGCCTTCCGCGGTGAGCGCCGCAGCAATCTCGTCGAAACCGGTATGGCCGGTGAAGCCATAGACGAGCGACATGCCGTAGAGCAGCATGCCCGACGACAGGGCGCCGAGGACGAAATATTTGAGGCCGGCTTCGGTGGACCGCACGCTGTCGCGATTGATCGCCGCCACGACATAGAGCGCCAGCGACTGCAGCTCCAGCGACAGATAGAGCGAAATCAGATCGTTGGCCGAGATCATCAGCAGCATGCCGAGGGTCGCGAGCAGCAGAAGCACCGGGAACTCGAAGCGGTCTATCTGGGCAGCTTTGGCCTGGCCGATGGTCATGATCATGACGGTGATCGAGCCGATCAGCGCCAGAATCTTCATGAATTTCGCGAAGGGATCCGACAGGAAGGCGCCGGCATAGGCTTCTCCGTCGCCGGTGTTCAGGACGAGCCACAATCCGGCAACGATGAGCACCGCCACCGAAAGCCCGGTCACGACCGGCGCCGCACGCTCGCTTGAGTAGACACCGACCATCAGCAGCACCAGCGCGCCGACCGCCAGGATCAGCTCGGGGGCGGAGAGTTGCAGGCTTGCAAAAAGGATTTCAGCAGTCATGTCCAATCACGTCCTGTGGTCAGTGCACCGAAAGCGCAATGTCTTGCGCTGCCTGCAGGGCTGCGGCGTAGTTGTTGACGAGCAGATCCACGGAAGCCGCCGTCGCATCGAAGACCGGCGCCGGATAGACACCGAAGAAGATCGTCAGGATCACCAGCGGATAGAGGATCAGCTTCTCGCGCGTCGAAAGGTCGAGCATCGCCTTCAGGCTGTCCTTCTCCAGCGCACCGAAAATGACCCGGCGATAGAGCCAGAGGGCATAGGCGGCCGACAGGATGACGCCGCTGGTCGCAAAGAGCGCAACCCAGGTGTTGGCGCGGAAGGCACCGACCAGCGTCAGGACTTCGCCGACGAAGCCCGAGGTACCGGGAAGCCCGACATTGGCCATGGTGAACACCATGAAGGCCACGGCATATTTCGGCATATTGTTCACGAGACCGCCATAAGCGGAGATTTCGCGGGTGTGCAGCCGGTCATAGACGACGCCGACGCAAAGGAAGAGCGCGCCCGAGACAATGCCGTGCGAGAGCATCTGGAAGATCGCACCCTGAACACCCTGGATATTGGCGGCAAAGGTGCCCATCGTCACATAGCCCATATGTGCGACGGAGGAATAGGCGATCAGCTTCTTGATGTCGCTCTGCATCATCGCCACCAGCGAGGTGTAGATGATCGCGATGATCGACAGCGTATAGACGAACGGCGCGAAATAATCGGACGCCAGCGGGAACATCGGCAGCGAGAAGCGCAGGAAGCCGTAGCCGCCGAGCTTCAGGAGAATGCCGGCCAGAATGACCGAGCCCGCCGTCGGCGCCTGGACGTGTGCGTCGGGAAGCCAGGTGTGGACCGGCCACATCGGCATCTTCACCGCAAAGGATGCGAAGAATGCGAGCCACAGCCAGGTCTGCATCTGGCGCGGGAAATTGTACTTCAGCAGTTCGGTGATGTCAGTGGTGCCGGCCTGCCAGTACATCGCCATGATGGCGAGCAGCATCAGCACCGAGCCGAGCAGCGTGTAGAGGAAGAACTTGTAGCTCGCATAGACGCGGTCCTTGCCGCCCCAAACGCCGATGATGATGAACATCGGGATGAGGCCCGCCTCGAAGAAGACGTAGAAGAGGACGATGTCGAGCGAGACGAAGACGCCAAGCATCAGCGTTTCCAGTAGCAGAAACGCGATCATGTATTCCTTCAGGCGGTTCTCGATCGTCACCCAGCTCGCCAACACGCAGAACGGCATCAGGAAGGCGGTCAGCGGCAGGAACAGCACCGAAATGCCGTCGATGCCGAGATGGTAGGAAATGCCGGTGCCAAGCCACTCATGCTTCTCGATCATCTGGAAGCCGGGGTTCGAGCTGTCGAACTGGTACCAGACATAGAGCGACAGGCCGAACACGACGATGGTCGTCAGCAGCGAGATGTTCAGGATGTTGCGGCGGCCGTTGGCGCTGTCTTCCCGCATCAGCAGGAGAAGCAGGGCGCCGACCAGCGGCAGGAAGGTGACCGCGGAAAGTACGGGCCAATCGGTCATCAGAAGGAACTCCCGAGCATCATCCAGGTAACGAGCGCCGCGATGCCGATCAGCATGACGAACGCGTAGTGATAGAGGTATCCGGTCTGCAGCCGGACGACGCGATCGGTCACGTCGAGAACGCGCGCCGCCACCCCGTTCGGTCCGAAGCCGTCGATGACGCGGCCGTCACCCTCCTTCCAGAGGAAGGTGCCGAGGCGCTTGGCGGTACGGACGAAGAGGAAATCGTAGAGTTCGTCGAAATACCACTTGTTGAGCAGGAACTGGTAGAGGCCACGATGCTGGTCTGCCAGGTACTTCGGCAGCTCCGGCCGGCTGATATACATGTACCAGGCCGTGAAGAGGCCGAGCGCCATGGCGCAGAACGGGCTCCATTTCACCCACAGCGGCACGTGGTGGAATTCCTCGAGGATCTCGTTCTCGGCCGAGGTGAACAGCGCACCCTTCCAGAACTCGACATAGTGATGGCCGAAGAAGTAGTCGTGGAACAGGAAGCCCGCGACGAGCGCACCAGCGGCGAGGATATAGAGCGGCACCAGCATAACCTGGGGCGACTCGTGGACGTGGTGCATGACTTCGTGAGAGGCGCGCGGCGTGCCGTGGAAGGTCATGAAGGTCAGGCGCCAGGAATAGAAGCTGGTGAACAGTGCGGCGATCACCAGCAGGGTGAAGGCAATGCCCGAAACGATGCTGTGCGACGCGAAGGTGGATTCGATGATCGCATCCTTCGAGAAGAAGCCCGCCGTGCCGAAGAGCGTTCCCGGAATGCCGACGCCGGTGAGCGCAATCGTGCCGATGAACATCATCCAGTAGGTGATGGGGATGTGTGTGCGCAGGCCGCCCATGTAACGCATGTCCTGCTCGCCATCGACGGCGTGAATGACAGAACCGGCACCAAGGAACAAGAGCGCCTTGAAGAAGGCGTGCGTGAACAGGTGGAAGATGGCAGCGCCGTAAGCGCCGACGCCGAGCGCCACGAACATGTAGCCGAGCTGCGAACAGGTCGAATAGGCGATGACGCGCTTGATGTCGTTCTGAACGAGACCGACGGTCGCGGCGAAGAAGGCGGTGATCGCACCGATGAGGGTGACGACCGTCAGCGCATCCGGCGACAGCTCGAAGAGCGGCGACATGCGGGCGACGAGAAACACGCCGGCGGTCACCATGGTCGCGGCGTGGATGAGGGCCGAAACCGGCGTCGGGCCTTCCATGGCGTCCGGCAGCCAGGTGTGCAGCAGGAACTGGGCCGACTTGCCCATGGCCCCCATGAAGAGCAGCAGGCAGGTCGCGGTCAGCGCATCCGCCTTGTCGAGATGCATGCCGAAGAGCGTGATCACCGCCTCGCCTGCCTCGGCACCTTCAGCCGGCAGGTAGCTCTGGGCGGCGGCGAAGACCGTTTCGAGATTGATCGAGCCGAACAGAACGAAGACTGAGAAGATGCCGAGCGAGAAGCCGAAGTCGCCGACGCGGTTGACGATGAAGGCCTTGATCGCCGCGGCATTGGCCGAGGGCTTCTTGTACCAGAAGCCGATCAGCAGGTACGACGCCAGGCCCACGCCTTCCCAGCCGAAGAACATCTGCAGCAGGTTGTCAGAGGTGATCAGCATCAGCATCGCGAAGGTGAAGAGCGACAGATAGCCGAAGAAGCGCGGACGGTGCGGATCGTGGTGCATGTAGCCGATCGAATAGATGTGCACCAGCGTCGAGACGGTGTTGACGACCACGAACATGACGGCGGTCAGCGTGTCGACGCGGAAGGCCCATTCGACGTCGAAGCTGCCCGACTGGATCCAGCGCAGCACCGAGACCTTGATCATCTCCTCGTGCCCGAGCGCGACGTCGAAGAAGACGAACCAGGAGAGCGCCAGCGCAATCAGCATGAAGCCGCTCGTCACGTATTCGGATGCCTTGGCACCGATCTGCGTGCCGAGGAGGCCGGCAATCAGAAAGCCGATCAGAGGCAGAAAGACGATAGCCTTGATAATGGTGTTCATTGCCCTGTCAGCCCTTCATCATGTTGACGTCTTCGACGGCGATCGAGCCGCGGTTGCGGTAGAAGACGACGAGAATTGCAAGTCCGATGGCCGCTTCGGCGGCCGCGACGGTCAGGATGAACAGCGCAAAGACCTGTCCGGTGATGTCGTTCAGGAACGCCGAAAAGGCCACCATGTTGATGTTGACGGCGAGCAGGATGAGCTCCACCGACATCAGGATGATGATGACGTTCTTCCGGTTGAGGAAGATGCCGAAGACGCCGAGCGTGAAGAGAATGGCGCTGACGGTGAGATAGTGGGAGATTCCGATTTCCATAAGTCTGATCCCTCGACCTCGCGTCCCGATTAAAGGCCCTGCCCCGGCTTGACCGTGACCACCTCGACGGCGGTCTCGGGCGAGCGGGCAACCTGGCGCGGAATGCTCTGGCGCTTGATGTTTTCACGATGCCGCAGGGTGAGCACGATGGCGCCGATCATGGCGACGAGCAGCACGAGCCCGGCGATCTGGAAGAAATAGATGTAGTGGGTGTAGAGCACGTCGCCGAGCGCGGCGGTGTTCGTCCGCTCGGTGACCGCCGGGATCGGCATGGCGATGCCCTTGGCGATCTCCGGCGAGAAGGTCGAACCGCCGACGACGATGATGAGCTCGGCGGCGAGGATCAGACCGATCAGCGCGCCAACCGGCGCGTATTCAAGCACACCGGCGCGCAGTTCGGCAAAGTCGATGTCGAGCATCATGACCACGAAAAGGAAGAGAACCGCGACGGCGCCGACGTAGACGACCAGCAGGATCATTGCCAGGAACTCGGCGCCCGTCAGCAGGAAGAGCCCCGCCGCGTTGAAGAAGGTCAGGATCAGGAACAGAACCGAATAGACCGGGTTCTTTGCCGCGATGACCATGAATGCCGACGCCACGGCAATGAAGGCGAAGAGATAGAAAAAAAGAACCTGCAGACCCATGATCGGTGCCTTTTTCGTCTTGCTCGGCGTGAAGGCGCACCGCCCTCACCCCATGAGGCAAAGCCGGACATCCGTCCGGCCAGTGCCCAAACCCGTGCCGCATGCGCCCTCTCACGAGGGGCGCGATGCTGCGTTTACGCAGATGGCCTCAGCGATAGGGCGAGTCCATTGCAATGTTGCGCGCGATTTCCCGCTCCCACCGGTCGCCGTTGGCGAGCAGCTTTTCCTTGTCGTAGTAGAGCTCTTCGCGCGTCTCGGTGGCGAATTCGAAGTTCGGCCCCTCGACGATGGCATCGACCGGACAGGCTTCCTGACAGAAACCGCAATAGATGCACTTCACCATGTCGATGTCGTAGCGCACCGTGCGGCGTGTGCCGTCGTTGCGGCGCGGGCCGGCCTCGATGGTAATGGCCTGGGCAGGACAGATCGCCTCGCAGAGCTTGCAGGCAATGCAGCGCTCTTCACCGTTCGGATAGCGGCGCAGCGCATGCTCGCCGCGGAAACGCGGGCTGACCGGGCCTTTTTCGAAGGGATAGTTCAGGGTCGCCTTCGGCCGGAAGAAATAGCGCATCGACAGAAAGAATGCGCCGACGAACTCCTTGAGGAACAGCGAGCTGACGGCTTGCGATAGACCGGCCATCATTAACCTCCAAACTTGCCGGCCTGGGAGAAGCCGGCGGTATGCAGCGAAGCCTGGGCGGCCATCATGCCCACCCCATCAGCTTCAGAACGAATGCGACGATGACGACCATCGCCAGCGACAGCGGCAGGAAGACCTTCCAGCCGAGACGCATCAGCTGGTCGTAGCGGTAGCGCGGCACGAAGGCCTTCACCATCGCGAACATGAAGAACACGAACGAGGCTTTCAGAACGAACCAGATGATGCCCGGCACCCAGTTGAGGATCCAGATATCGACGGGCGGCAGCCATCCGCCGAGGAACAGGATCGTCGTCAGCGCGCACATCAGGCAGATCGCCGCGTATTCGCCGAGCATGAACATCATGTACGGGGTCGAGCCGTATTCGACCATGAAGCCGGCGACGAGTTCGGACTCGGCTTCGGGCAGGTCGAAGGGCGGGCGGTTCGTCTCGGCGAGCGCCGAGATGAAGAACACGATGAACATCGGGAACAGCGACAGCCAGTGCCAGTCGAGGAAGGAGGCCGGCAGGCCGATCATCGTTCCGAGGCCATCCGACTGCGCATTGACGATGTCCGTCAGGTTGAGCGAACCGACGCAGAGCAGCACGGTGACGATGACGAAGCCGATCGAGACTTCATAGGAGACCATCTGCGCGGCGGAGCGGAGCGCCCCGAGGAACGGATATTTCGAGTTCGAGGCCCAGCCGCCCATGATGATGCCATAAACCTCGAGAGAAGATATGGCGAAGACGAAGAGGATGCCGACATTGATGTTGGCGATCACCCAGTTCGCATTGAGCGGAATGACCGCCCAGGCGGCAAGCGCCAAGGTCACCGAGACGAGCGGCGCGAGCAGGAAGATCGCCTTGTTGGCGCCGGCCGGAATGACCGGCTCCTTGAAGACGAATTTCAGGAGGTCGGCGAAGGACTGGAACAGCCCCCAGGGGCCGACGACGTTGGGGCCGCGGCGAAGCTGCACGGCGGCCCAGATCTTGCGGTCGGCGAGCAGGATATAGGCAATGAAGACCAGCAGCGCGACCAGAAGCAGCAGCGACTGGCCGATCATGATGGCCGTGGGCCAGACGTAGCTCGAAATGAAAGCGTCCATGATGCTCTATTCCCTCGCGCTCATTCCGCGGCAGCTTTGAAATTGTTGCGCGCCAAGGCCGAGCATTCGGCCATGACGGCGGATGCGCGCGCTATCGGGTTCGTCAAATAGAAGTCTTTGACCGGAGACGCAAACACGGATTTGGCCATCTCACCGGCTTTTTGGGCCAGTGCGGCAATTTCGTCGCTGCTTCCAGCGGCAATGGCGTCGACCTCTGCGAAATGCGGATGGGCGGCACAGAGCTTCGCGCGCAACTCGCCAAGCGAATCAAATGGCAGCTTGCGGCCGAGCACGTCGGAAAGCGCCCGGATGATCGCCCAGTCCTCGCGCGCATCGCCCGGCGCGAAGCCGGCGCGGTTGCCGATCTGCACGCGGCCTTCTGTATTGACCCAGGTGCCAGCCTTTTCCGTATAGGCCGCGCCCGGAAGGATGACGTCCGCCGCGTGAGCACCGTTGTCGCCGTGCGAGCCGATATAGACGGTGAAGCCCTTCCTTGCGGTAAGGTCGATCTCGTCGGCGCCGAGCAGGAAGAGCACCTCCGTGCCGTCGATCATGCCGACGGCCGATTTGCCGCCCGTGCCGGGCACGAAGCCGAGATCAAGGCCGCCGACGCGCGACGCCGCGGTGTGCAGGACAGCGAAGCCGTTCCACTCCGCGCCGGCCGCGCCCACGGCGACGGCGAGCTTGGCGGCATTGGCGAGAACGGCAGCACCGCCCTCCCCTGCGACGGCGCCCTGGCCGATGATGATCAGCGGCCGCTCGGCCTTCTTCAGCGTCTCGAAGAACTTGCCCTTGCCGGCAACGAGCTCCGCAAGCGTCTCCGTACCGGCACCGAGATAGTCATACTCGTAGCGCAGCTCGCCGCGCTCGCCGATGACGGCAATCGGGAACTTGCCCATGCGGTAGCGCTTGCGGATGCGCGCATTGAGAACCGAAGCCTCGAAGCGCGGGTTGGAACCGACGATGAGCAGCGCATCGGCACTCTCGATCCCCTGGATCGTCGGATTGAAGAGGTAGCTGGCGCGGCCGAGCGACGGATCGAGCGCTGCGCCGTCCTGGCGGCAGTCGATATTCTCTGAGCCGAGCGAGGCGATCAGTTCCTTCAGCGCGTACATTTCCTCGACGGATGCGAGGTCGCCGGCGATCGCACCGATCTTGTCGGCGGAGGTCCTGGCGACGGCAGCCTTGATCGCCTGGAAGGCCTCGCTCCAGGTCGCCGACTGCAGGCGCCCGTCCTTCCGGACATAGGGCCGGTCGAGACGCTGCGTCTTCAGCCCGTCCCAGATGAAGCGGCTCTTGTCGGAGATCCACTCTTCGTTGATCTCCTCGTTGACGCGCGGCATGACGCGCATCACCTCGCGGCCGCGCGTGTCGACGCGGATCGCCGAGCCAACCGCATCCATGACGTCGATCGATTCGGTCTTGTTGAGCTCCCACGGACGGGCGGTGAAGGCGAAGGGCTTCGAGGTCAGCGCGCCGACCGGGCAGAGGTCGACGACGTTGCCCTGCAGTTCCGAGGTCATCGCCTGTTCGAGATAGGTGGTGATCTCAGCATCTTCGCCGCGGCCGATCAGGCCGAGCTCGGCAATGCCCGCCACTTCCGTCGTGAAGCGGACGCAACGCGTGCAGTGGATGCAGCGGTTCATCACCGTCTTGACGAGCGGGCCGATATACTTGTCTTCGACGGCGCGCTTGTTTTCCTGGTAGCGCGAACTGTCGATGCCGAAGGCCATCGCCTGGTCCTGCAGGTCGCATTCGCCGCCCTGGTCGCAGATCGGGCAGTCGAGCGGATGGTTGATCAGCAGGAACTCCATGACGCCTTCGCGGGCCTTCTTGACCATCGGCGTCGTCGTGAAGACTTCCGGCGCCTCGCCGTTCGGGCCGGGACGCAGGTCGCGCACGCCCATTGCGCAGGAGGCGGCCGGCTTGGGCGGGCCGCCCTTCACCTCGATCAGACACATGCGGCAATTGCCGGCAACCGAAAGCCGCTCGTGGAAACAGAAGCGCGGAACCTCGGCGCCGGCCTCTTCGCAGGCCTGAAGCAGCGTGAAATGATCCGGGACCTCGATCTCTTTTCCGTCGACTTTCAGCTTTGCCATCTTCGTACTCAATCCTGTCTTCCGTCCGGCTGCCTTCCGTGGCGCCGGCCAATTCCTTCACGGCTCTTCCGCTCTCGTGACGACCGGGCAGCCGTCACGTCATTTGTCGCGCATCAGCGCCTTTGCCTGTCCGATCCAATCGTCCCGCAGGATGCGACCCTCAAGAGCCAACTCGGCATCGATCCGCGCGACATCCGCCTCGCTCAGGGCGGCGATGTCGGCGAAGCGGCGAAGGCCCTGGCCATTCAGCACCTGCACGAGCTTCGGGCCGATGCCGGAAATCCGCTTCAGATCGTCATCGGCGCGGCCTTTCGACTTCGCCGCGACGGGCTTCCTGGCGGCGCGCGCCTTCGGCTTGGCGACGGCGGCCGGCGCGGGCCGAGCCTCTCGGGCCGCCGGTTCGGGCCTCGCTTCTCGGGCTGCCGGGGGCGGCGAAGCCTCCGGGCTTACAGGCTCAGGCTTTTCGACGACCGGAGCCGACTCGGCAATCACCTCCGGTTCGAGCCCGGCGGCGTTCTTCTGCAGCGCACTCGCGGCCCCCTGCATGGCGCCGAACATAACGCCTGCGAAGTGGCTCGACAGGCCGAAGCCGAACGCCGTCGCTGCCGCCACGGCAGCCACAGGATTGGCCATCAGCGGAACGGCCGGCATGCCCTTCATCCATTCCGCCATGCCGAATGGATCGGCCGAGCCGGCACCCAGAGGTCGCACGAAAGGAATGACTGCCGCCTTCATGCCCTGTTCTTCGTTGCGCGTCCCGGCCATGCTCGTTACTCCGCTGCTTCCAACACCGCGCCGTGCGACGTGGCATTGCGGGTGTATTCGTCGATGCGCTGTTCCATCTCCGGGCGGAAATGCTTGATCAGGCCCTGGATCGGCCAGGCGGCTGCGTCGCCAAGCGCGCAGATCGTGTGGCCTTCGACCTGCTTCGTCACGTCGAAGAGCATGTCGATCTCGCGCTTCTGGGCGCGGCCCTGAACCATGCGCTCCATGACGCGCATCATCCAGCCGGTGCCTTCGCGGCAGGGCGTGCACTGGCCGCAGCTTTCGTGCTTGTAGAAGGCCGACAGGCGCCAGATCGCCTTGATGATGTCGGTCGACTTGTCCATGACGATGACGGCGGCCGTTCCGAGGCCCGAGCCGAGCTCGCGCAGGCCGTCATAGTCCATGATCGCATCCTTCATCTGCGCGCCGGGCACGCAGGGAACCGACGATCCGCCGGGGATGACCGCGAGCAGGTTGTCCCAGCCGCCGCGGATGCCGCCGCAGTGCTTGTCGATCAGCTCGTGGAACGGGATCGACATGGCATCCTCGACCGTGCAAGGGCGGTTGACGTGGCCGGAAACCGAATAAAGCTTGGTGCCGTGATTGTTCGGGCGGCCGAAGCTGCTGTACCAGCCGGCGCCGCGCCTGAGAATGGTCGGCGTGACGGCGATCGATTCGACGTTGTTGACTGTCGTCGGGCAGCCATAGAGGCCCATGTTCGCCGGGAACGGCGGCTTCAGGCGCGGCTGGCCCTTCTTGCCCTCGAGGCTTTCGAGCAGGGCCGTTTCCTCGCCGCAGATATAGGCGCCGGCGCCGTGATGGACGAAGACGTCGATGTCGTAGCCGAGCTTGTTGTTCTTGCCGAGCAGGCCGTATTCGTAGCACTCGTCGATCGCCGCCTGCAGCGCTTCGCGCTCGCGGATGAACTCACCGCGCACGTAGATATAGGCGGTGTTCGCGGCCATGGCGAAGCTTGCGATCACGCAGCCCTCGATCAGCGTATGCGGATCGTGGCGCATGATGTCGCGATCCTTGCAGGTGCCGGGCTCCGACTCGTCGGCATTGACGACGAGATAGTGCGGGCGGCCGTCGCTTTCCTTCGGCATGAAGGACCACTTGAGGCCGGTCGGGAAGCCGGCGCCGCCGCGGCCGCGCAGGCCCGAAGCCTTCACCTCGTTGATGATCCAGTCGCGGCCCTTCTCGAGAAGCGCCTTGGTGCCGTCCCAATGGCCGCGCGCCATCGCGCCCTTGAGCGACTTGTCCTTGAGGCCGTAGATGTTGGTAAAGATGCGATCTTCATCTCTCAGCATGGTGTCACCTCTTTACCGCGGCTTCTTCGCCGGCTTGGACTTGTCGGCCGTCTCGCCTTCGATCTTGGCGTTCTTCGCCGCCGCCTTCCTGGCCGTTGCCGGGGTCTTCAGCGCCGGGTTGGTGACGTCCGCGTCGGTCTTCGGCTTGGCGGCGTTCGACGGCGGTACGCTCACCGCCTGTTCATCCTTGGCCTTGCTGGCGCGGGCCGGCGCCTTGGTCCTTTGCGGCGCTTCGACGAGCTGCAGCGTCGTCAGCCCACCGGCCGGCGCGGAATAGATGCGATCGATCTGCGGGCCCGGCTCGATTTCAGCGCCCTTGCCCGCGTCGAAGCCGTCGATGATTTCTTCGAGCCGCTCGGGCGTCAGGTCCTCGTAGGAGTCCTTGAAGATCATCACCATCGGCGCGTTGACGCAGGCGCCCTGACATTCGACCTCTTCCCAGGAGAGCGTGCCGCTCTCGTTCAGCGTGAAGGGATCCGCGGCAATCTTCTTCTTGCAGACCTTGATCAGGTCTTCAGCGCCGCGCAGCATGCAGGGCGTCGTGCCGCAGACCTGCACATGGGCGCGCGACCCGACCGGCTTCAGCTGGAACTGCGTGTAGAAGGTCGCCACTTCGAGGGCGCGGATATAGGCCATGCCGAGCATGTCGGCGATCGACTCGATGGCCGCCCTCGTCACCCAGCCGTCCTGTTCCTGGGCGCGCATCAGCAGCGGAATGATCGCCGACTGCTCACGGCCCTTCGGATACTTGTTGATCGTTGCCTCAGCCCAGGCGGCGTTCTCCTTGCTGAATGCAAAGGCCGCTGGCTGGACAGTGTCTTCGGCTAGTCGACGAACGGACATTCTAGTGGACACCCTATCAATTAATCGAACCGCACCGCGATTTCGTCAGCGTGACGAATTCGCAGGCATAGGCTGACTGGTCTTTCTGCATAAACACGATGTAGCGCGTGCCGTTGGCGACGGCTGCCTTGATCTCGTATCCCTTCGACAGCAGCGTGGCCATCGAACCGCCGTGCAGCCCCGACGAGGACGTGCTGCCGACATCCTCCTGGGCGGCGGCAGCGGGGCTGAGCGCGAGAAAACCGAGAACGGCAAGCGGCGCCAGACGCATCAGCGATCCACCTCGCCGAACACGATATCGAGGGAGCCCAGCACGGCCGAGACGTCGGCAAGCTGGTGTCCGCGACAGAGGAAATCCATGGCCTGCAGATGCGCATAGCCCGGGGCACGGATCTTGCAGCGGTAAGGCTTGTTGGTGCCGTCGGAAACCAGGAAGACACCGAATTCGCCCTTCGGCGCCTCGACCGCCGCATAGACCTCGCCGGCCGGCACATGGTAGCCCTCGGTATAGAGCTTGAAGTGATGGATCAGCGCTTCCATCGAGCGCTTCATCTCACCGCGCTTCGGCGGCACGATCTTGCCGTCGAGCGAGGAAACCGGGCCGATCTTCGCATCGCCCAGCAGGCGGTCGACGCATTGGCGCATGATCAGCGCCGACTGGCGCATCTCGATCATGCGGATCAGATAGCGGTCGTAGCAGTCGCCGTTCTTGCCGATCGGGATGTCGAACTGCATGTCGGAATAGCATTCATAGGGCTGCGCACGGCGCAGGTCCCAGGCAGCGCCCGAGCCGCGCACCATGACGCCCGAGAAGCCCCAGGCCCAGGCGTCCTCCAGCTTGACGACGCCGATATCGACGTTGCGCTGCTTGAAGATGCGGTTGCCGGTCAGGAGTTCGTCGATGTCGTCGACGGTCTTGAGGAACGGCTCGATCCAGTTGCCGATATCCTCGACCAGCTCGTGCGGCAGATCCTGGTGCACGCCGCCCGGACGGAAATAGGCCGAGTGCATGCGCGCGCCGCAGGCCCGCTCATAGAACACCATCAGCTTCTCACGCTCCTCGAAACCCCAGAGCGGCGGCGTCAGCGCGCCGACGTCCATGGCCTGCGTGGTGACGTTGAGGAGATGCGACAGGATACGGCCGATTTCCGAATAGAGGACGCGGATGAGCTGGCCGCGGATCGGCACTTCCGTGCCCGTCAACCGTTCGACCGCGAGCGCGAAGGCGTGCTCCTGGTTCATCGGGGCGACGTAGTCGAGCCGGTCGAAATAGGGCACCGCCTGCAGGTAGGTCTTCGCCTCGATCAGCTTCTCGGTGCCGCGGTGAAGCAGGCCGATATGCGGATCGACGCGCTCGACGATCTCGCCGTCGAGCTCCAGCACGAGCCGGAGAACGCCGTGCGCCGCCGGGTGCTGCGGGCCGAAGTTGATGTTGAAGTTGCGGACGTTGTGTTCGGTCATACCGATTGCTCCAGGCCGGATGGCGTCCTCAGCGGACCGCCACGGACCGACTTATCTCTTCGCCTTTTCGTCGCCGGGCAGCACGTATTCCGTGCCTTCCCAGGGCGAGAGAAAATCGAAATTGCGGAATTCCTGCCTCAACTCGACGGGCTCATAAACCACCCGCTTGACCTCGTCGTCGTAGCGAACCTCGACGAAGCCGGTCATCGGGAAGTCCTTGCGCAGCGGATAGCCCTCGAAACCGTAGTCGGTGAGGATGCGGCGCAGGTCCGGATGGCCGGTGAAGAGGATACCGTACATGTCGTAGGCTTCGCGCTCGAACCAGTCAGCGCCCGGATAGACGGGGGTTGCCGAGGGCACCGGGTCACCGTCAGCGGTCGCCACCTTGACGCGGACGCGCAGGTTCTGGCGCGGCGACAGCAGGTGGTAGACGACATCGAAGCGATCCGGCCGCTGCGGATAGTCGACGCCGCAAACGTCGATAAAGCTGATGAACCCGCACCGCGCGTCGTCGCGCAGGAAGGTCAGCAACTCGATGAGGTTTTCCGCCGTCGCCGTCAGCGTCAGCTCGCCGTACTTGATCGCGGCATCGGCGATCAGCGATCCGCGCGCTTCGCGAAGGTAGGTCGCAAGCTCGTTCAGGGCTTCACTCATTGAAAAGAACCCCCTGCCTTAGCGCTCGATCGTGCCGGTCCGGCGAATCTTCTTCTGCAGCAGAAGCACGCCGTAAAGCAGCGCTTCTGCCGTGGGAGGACAGCCTGGCACATAGATATCGACGGGCACGACGCGGTCGCAGCCGCGCACCACCGAATAGGAATAGTGATAGTAGCCGCCGCCATTGGCGCAGGAGCCCATCGAGATGACGTAGCGCGGCTCGGGCATCTGGTCGTAGACCTTGCGCAGCGCCGGCGCCATCTTGTTGGTCAGCGTGCCGGCGACGATCATGACGTCGGACTGGCGCGGCGAGGCGCGCGGCGCAAAGCCGAAGCGTTCGGCGTCGTAGCGCGGCATCGACATCTGCATCATCTCGACGGCGCAGCAGGCGAGACCGAAGGTCATCCACATCAGCGAGCCGGTGCGCGCCCAGTTGATCAGCTCATCGGTCGAGGTGACGAGGAAGCCCTTGTCGGCGAGCTCGTTGTTGATCTCGCCGAAGAATGCGTCATTGCTGCCGATCGGCTTGCCGGTCGCGGGATCGATGATGCCCTTCGGCTGCGGCGCAACGAGCGTGGTGCCGGATGCTAGTTCCATTCCAGCGCTCCCTTTTTCCATTCATAGATAAAGCCGACCGTCAGCACCAGGAGGAAAACCATCATCGACCAGAAGCCGAACCAGCCGAGCTCCCCGAACGAAACCGCCCAGGGGAACAGGAAGGCGACTTCCAGATCGAAGATGATGAAGAGGATCGACACGAGATAGAAGCGGATGTCGAACTTCATGCGGGCGTCGTCGAACGCATTGAAGCCGCACTCGTAGGCCGACAGCTTTTCCGAATCGGGCGCCTTGAAGGCAACTGCGAAGGGAGCGATCAGGAGTGCGAGGCCGATCACAAGAGCGATTCCAATGAAAATCGCGATCGGAACGTAGGAACCGAGAAGTTCTGTCATTGTTATCCGTCCCTGCCTGCGAAGCGCACCGGGAGAGGCGCTTGAACAACGAATGCCGCAGGCCGAAAATCATGTTGCAACGCCAGAGTGGTTAGCGCAGCCCGCGCCCATGTGCAAGCCTCGACGCGGCATTTAAACCGGTTCGCGCCACAGGTTTGAACGGCAGTTTCGCACCGTTGACACACCGAAGTGCGGAATTGCGGGAGCGGACTCATCCCGCTCGCGACGACCGTCCCGAGACACATTGCCGCAACGCACAAACTGGTCGACTTGCCTTGAGGGATGGAAGGAAGAGAAATGGCGCGAGTGACGGGGCTCGAACCCGCGACCTCCGGCGTGACAGGCCGGCACTCTAACCGACTGAGCTACACCCGCGCATTGTGGCCATGGCTGGCCATTATCTCACCATCGACACTCCTTGAGAAGGCCAATGGACCAGAAGAGTGGCGCGAGTGACGGGGCTCGAACCCGCGACCTCCGGCGTGACAGGCCGGCACTCTAACCGACTGAGCTACACCCGCATCTCTCGAACTGGTTGGGGCACTCGCGCGCCCCATTCATCAAAGCGGCCCTGCCGTTTCGATGAGCGGCTAACTAAGCGGTTCGCATGGGGGTGTCAAGCGTGTTTGAAGACAAATCCGTGACGGACGGAATTTTGCTCCACAGGCTATTCTAAAGGACAAAAATCTACGCAAGGCGCGGCGATCGCGGCGACCCTTCTCCGTCGCTCGACTCCGTCAAGACCGCCACCGCCGGTGCGCCCCTCCCCGTCGGAGATTTGTCCACAGCGCCAGCGGTGCGCGACCGGTAGGCATGGCGACCCGCTCGCAAAAAATATCAAAAAATCGATCGAATGCTCTTGCGGTTTTCGCCGGTAGCGCATAGATCACGCCCACCGACGCGGCGGACAGATTGGTTCGACACGCGAAAGGGCGATTAGCTCAGTTGGTAGAGCGCCTCGTTTACACCGAGGATGTCGGGAGTTCGAGTCTCTCATCGCCCACCATTTTTCCGAGAGTTTGAAATTGAACACGAGTGGCAAACGAGCGTCGCCCACGCGTCCTCGTCACTCCCCCCGATACTGCTCGTCCGTCACATGCTCCAGCCAGTCGACCACCTTTCCATCCAGCGCCTCCTGGATGGCGATATGCGTCATTCCGGTATCCGCGGCCGCGCCGTGCCAGTGCTTCTCGCCCGGCGGGAACCAGACGACGTCGCCGGCGCGGATCTCGCAGAGGTCGCCGCCCCAGCTTTGTGCAAGGCCGCGGCCGGACGTGACGATCAGGGTCTGGCCGAGCGGGTGGGTGTGCCAGGCGGTGCGGGCGCCGGGCTCGAAGGTCACCGTCGCGCCGCGCACCCGGGCCGGCTGAGGCGCCTCGAAGGCCGGGTCGATGCGGACGGCGCCCTCAAAATACTCGGCCGGGCCGCGGGACGACGGTCTCGATCCACATTCAAAGATTTCCATCCGAACCTCCTCCTGGCAAATCGCGTCGAAGCGTCGCCTGCGATGCGGGCAACAGCATGGGCACCTTAGCGCTTTTCCGCCCGGCCGCTACAGCTTGTGAAGCTTAACGCCGGGACAGGCGCTGCGGGCGATGTCGCAAAGGTGCTCGTGGTGGGTCAAGTAGACCACCTGGCCGACGCGTGCCATCTCGGCCATCAACTCGAAGGCGCGGCCGGCGCGGTTGTCGTCGAAGGTTTCCATGATGTCGTCGGCGATGAAGGGCAGCGTCTCGCGAGCGGCGGCGACCTCGTGGTAGCCGGCCATCCGCAAGGCGAGGTAGAGCTGGAAGCGCGTGCCTTTCGACAGGTCGCCGGCGAGCTTCGAGCCGCCCGCCGCGGTGTTGGCGATCAGGAATTCCTGGCCCTTGTCGGCCTGCGTCGAGAGGCCGGCATATTCGCCGCCGCTGATGTGCGAGAACGTCCGCGAGGCGCGCTGCATCATGGCGCTGCGATGCCGCTCGCGAAACAGCCGCAGCGCATGCTCGGCGGCTACGACGCCCGCCTTGAGCCTCAGATAGCCGACCGCCTTGTGCTCGATGTCGAGCAGGATGGTTCGCTGCCTCTGCTCAAGTTCCGCGACCCGGTCGCCGCCCTCGATTTCCGCAAGCGCCGTTTCCTTGTTTCTGACTTCCGAATGCAACTCGCTGACGTCACGATCGGCGGCATCGATCGCTTCCTCCAGACGGGCGAGTTCGAGTCTCAGTTCTGCCTCGTCGACGCCGGCGAGAATCGATTCGGCTTCTTCGCTGGTGGCGGTGCCGAGCCTGGTCAACAGGTCATGCTCGAGTTCAGCGGATCTTAGCCGTTGCCTCTCCTGCTCGCGCACCGCCTCCAGGCAGTGCCCGGCCTCGTCAAGCGTCGCGCATCCGAAGAAGTCGAAAACCACCTGCTTCATCGCCAGGTGCTGCCGCTCTTCGTTCAGCAGCAGCCGAAGGTCGTCCTCCAGGCGCGCGATGCTGGCCGAGCCCTCAAGGCGGCGCTCTTCCTGATGATGCGCGGCGGCAATGCGGTCGCGCAGCGAGGCGTAGAGCGCAAGCGGATCGCCGTCTCCCTGCTCTGCCAATTCACGGGCGATATCCGCGATCGCCTCGGCAAACCCTTTCTGATCCTTGCGCATGCCGGCGATGCGATGGTCGAGCTCGCTCTTCTTCTGCATCAGCTTGTCGAAATCCTGCAGAACGGCGAGCACCGGACCGATTTCGTGCGGCTGCGGCCGGTCGGCGCGGTTGGCAAGCCAGGTCGCGGCGAGTGCCTCGGCCCATTCCTCCTGCCAGCGGGCGATCGCCGCCTCGGCGGCGGCGAGAACCGCCTCCCGGTTTTCCAGGCCTTCGGATACGCGGCGAAGCTGCGCGACAGCAGCGGTGTGCGCGGCCGAGGCACTTTGCGCATGGGAGGCGATCCGCTCTGCCTTCGCGAGGAGTTCATCAAGCCGGTCCGGCAAATGCTCCGTCACGCCGAGCTGCACCAATTCGTCCCGCAGCGAGAATGCCGCCGCCTGTTCCTCCGCAGACGCTCTGTCGTGAGCGAGGCGCGTGGTGCGCAAAGCGGCGCGCAACTCCAATGCCGCCGCGCGCGTGGCAAGCCAGGCCTCCAGTTGCGGCACGAGCTTCACGTTGGGTAAGCCTCCTGCGCCTGCGGCAGCGGCAACCGTCGCCTCCAGCCGTTCTCTCTCTTCGGACAGCGCCGCGCGCTGTGTCTCCAGCGCCTGAAGCCGTGCGCCCCTTTCGGAAATGGCGAGAGCGAGGCCGCGTATCTCGGCGACCCGCTCGGCATAGGCCAGACGAAGTGCCACGGCGGCATCGTCCTCCCGCAATGCCGCCTCGAAAGCACTTGCCGTCCCCTCGTCGAGGCTGGCGCGATGCACTTGCCAGGCTTGGTCCCGCCGGCGGCGCAGCACGCCTGCCGTCGCGTCGTCCACGGCCGCGCCGTCGGCGGCGAATGCGGCTAACCGCGCCTCGTCTCCGGCCTGGCGCTCGCGCTCGTCGGCGATCCGATCGTCAAGCCGCATGCGGCGCTCGGAAAGAGCCGCCTCCTCCGCTCTCCACGTGGCGACGACGCCGGCGGCGGGAACGGGAAGCCTGGCCAGTTCATCCACATCGCCGGCGAAAGGCCGCAGGCCGTCCATGGCATCGGCAAGCACCGCCTCCAGCCGGTCGACCTCCCCGGACGCGGCCTCCTGGCGCAACAGGCAATCGCTCTGGCGCAGCACGTGCAGTCGCTCAACCAGGCGGCCGGTATCGGCGACGCCGCTCTTCAGCCGCCCCAGCTCGCGTTCTACGTGGGCGCGATCGCGTCTTGCGCTATCGAGCTCCTCGCGTGCCGATGCCAGCTTTTCCGCGAGGCCGGCATGCTGGCGGACCAGTTCCTGGAGCCGGGCGGCACGCGCCGTCGGTAGCACCAGTGATTCGGGATCGGAATTTTCCGCCTCGCCGAGACGGATGAGGCAGGCACGGATCTCCGCCGAGGTCCTTGCCAGTTCGTCGAGCCGCGACGGCATATCGCGGGCGGCCGTCTGGTAGCGGGCATCGAGGGCCGATTCCCGCAGCGCCTCGAACCGCCCGGTGAGCGCCAGCGCCTGCTCGTCGCGCGGCAGGCCTTCGAGCTCCATCCGGCGCCGCGCCAGTTCCTCGTCCGATTGCCGAAGCCGGGTGGTGATTTCGATCTCTTGCCTGCGCAGCGCCGGCACATCGTTCCACCAGTCCTGGGGCGGCACCGGTAAAGCCTCGGTCCCGGCAAGCTGTTCCCGCGCGCTGCGCAGCCTCGCCAGGAGCGGCAGCGCCTCGAGCTCGGCGCGCAGCCGGTCCCGCCGGACGCGCAATTCGGCGCGCCGCTGCGCTGCCGCATCATGGCGTTCGCGGGATTTCGTCAGCGTCTTGCGAAGATCGGCATATTCGCGCGCATTGATGTCGACCGTCTTGCGCTCGGACTTGAGGACATCCAGTTCCGCCTTGAGTTCCGCAAGCCGATGCTTGCGCGCCTGCGGGCGAAAGAAGGCATCCGCTTCGGCACGCAGGTTGGCGAGCACAGCGCTGCTGTCCGGCAGGCCGGAGCTTGCCGAAAACAAGAGCGAACCGAGTTCCCCCTCGCTTTTCAGGATAGCCTCGCCGCCTTCCTCGATGCTCTCGTCGTCGAGCGAGAACATCATTCGGTAAGTATCCCGATCGATCGCCCCGAGGGCCGAGGAGAAGAGGTTATCAGGCAGTGGCTGCTCGTCGGGGCCGACGAGGCTGTTGGCGTTGCGCTTGATCCGATAGGCGTGATGCCTCTTGCCGCCGGCCTCGACGATGCCACCGATCCGCATCGTCTGATAGGGATGCAGGAAACCATAGGGGCTCGTGCGCTCGATACCGAAGAGCAGGTCGAGGAATCCCGCGAACAGCGTCGACTTGCCCGCCTCGTTCGGGCCGTAGACCAGGTGAAAATCAGGCTCTTCCGGCCTTGCGGCGCCGAAATCGAGGCTCCTTCCGGTGAACTTGCCGAAGCGGACGAGATCGAGCTGTTGCAGCCGCATCAGTCGACGCCCTCGACGGCGCTGCGGCCATGAAGATGCGACAGGACATCGGCGCTTCCCGAGAGCGCCGCGTTTTCGACGAGGTCGTCGAGCATTGCCTCGTCGGCGGCGAGCAGGTGCCGCAGTTCGGCCGGCAGATGCGGCAGCAGCTCCTCGGCAACGGCGCGCATGTCGGCGCGGAAGGCAAAAGCCGACAATACCTCGTTCTCGACGAGCGCCGTCAGTTCGCCGATCGGATCGGCAGCGATGCGCATGGCCTGCTTGCTGCAGCCTGCAAACAGGGTCTCGACCTTCTCGACCCAGCATCGGCCGAACCCGGCTGCGATATTCGCCAGTTCCCCCTGCAGCAGATCGAAATCTCGCCGCAGGCGCCAGGAAAGCGGCGTCGTGCCCGTCAGCGTGATTCGCAGGATGAGATCGGCTTCCGGCAGGCCCTTTCGAAGCAGGCCGAGATGCCGGCCAACGGCTTCGAGCATGTCGCGCCAATCCGCGGCCCCCGTCAGGTCGATCGAGACCCGCTCGAACACCGCCGCGCCGACCGGCCGCTCTTCCAGCGTCACCGCGCCGTCGTCATCGATCGTGACGAGCGTGATGCCTTTCACCCCCGCCTCGTTGATATCGCGGCCCTGCGGCATGCCCGGCATGACGATCGATGGTTTGACGCTGTGGACCTGCCGCTGGTGAACGTGGCCAAGTGCCCAGTAGTCGAAGCCATGGCGCTCTAGGTCGGCGACGCTGCAGGGCGCATAGGGATCATGGCCCGCGGAGCCGGCGAGGCTCGTGTGCAGCATGCCGATGTTGATGGCATCCGCGACGGGGAGATGGAAATGCGGCAGCAGGCTTTCCGGCGCATGCGGCTCGGCAAAGCTCATGCCGTGGATATGGACGGTTCTGCCGTTCTCCAGCGTCTTGGCGAGGACCGGCTTGCCGCGGCCCGGGAAGACATGGACCGATGGCGGCAGCGTCAATTCGCGCGTCACCTGCGACTGGGCGTCATGATTGCCGCGAATGATGAAGGTTCGGATGCCCGCCTCGTCGAGACGGCGAAGCTCGCCCGCGAGGAAAAGCGCCGTGTTCATCGAGGTCTGGTTGCCGTCATAGAGATCGCCGGCGATCAGCAGCGCATCGACCGCTTCGGCAATGCAGAGATCGACGATGCGCACCAGCGCATTGCGGGTGGCGCCACGTACGATCCCGGCAAGCTCCTCGTTTCGCAGCGCCAGGCTGCGCAAGGGCGAATCGAGATGGAGATCTGCGGTATGAACAAATCGGAAGGGCATGACCGACCATGGTCGGCCCTACCAGGCTCGTCAATGGCGCGCGCGGCTACGGCCAACCTGAGCTGTGGGTAAAGCCTTTTGCTTGTCTAGATGCGACATTTCGGCCCCCTTCGATCGCGCCGATTAGCGGATTTGTAACACCTCGCTCGGTAGTTTCCCGGTGGAAACGCCTCGGGCATTCCAGCACCGGAATGATTCCTGCTTCGGCATCCGCTCCGTCATGATGATCAAGAGCCGGAACAGTCACCAAGTTTGCGGACGCTATTCCGGAGTTGCCATGTCCCGCCTGAAAATCTCGCACACGCTGATCGGCCTTTTCGTTCTGGTCGTCGCCATCGTCGCAGCACTTGCCCTTTCCTCGATGAACGGCATTCGCATGCTGAACGAGCGAAACAACGAGCTCGCCGCCAACTGGTTGCCGCGCGTCTCGCTGGCACGCGCCCTCGAAACCCAGCTCTCGGACACGAGGATGGCGTTCGCGCGCCATCTGATCTCGCTCACACCGTTCGAGAAGAAACGGGCGGAAAAGGTCATCGACGAGACTGTCGCCGGCTTCCACAAGCTTTCGGAGGACTACGCGGCCCTCGCGACATCGGCTGCCGACAAGGCGGCGCTCGACAAGGTGCATACGGCCTATCAGACCTATCTGTCGCAAGCGGACGGCATGCTGAAATATTCCAACAACCTCGAGAACATGAAGGCCCAGAGTGTCTTCAAGGTCGAGATGGCGGCAGCCGAAAAGAACGTCGATGCAGCGATCGACGCGGTGCTTGCCACAAACCTTGCCGGGGCGGACGCCGCCGTTGCCGCAAGCGCCGCAACGCACAAGCAGGCTATCACGATCGAAACCCTGGTCATCGGTTTTGCCGCCCTCGTCGTGCTCGGCGCCATCGCCTATGCGGTGCGCGGCGTCGCCCGCCCGATCCGGATCATCACCGCCTCGATGGCGAAGCTTGCCGGTGGCGATACGGAAAGCGGCATTCCCTATGGCAGCCGCAAGGACGAGATCGGCGAGATGGCGCGCGCCGTCGAAGTCTTCCGCCAGGCAGCGATCACCAATCACAAGCTCGAGGAGGAAACCCGCCTCCAGCGCACCGCATCCGAAGCCGAACGGCAGAGAGTGACCGAGGAAGCCGAAGCTGCGGCGCAGCGGCGCCTCGAGAAAGCGACGGCGGGGCTGGCACGCGGGCTTCGGCGGCTGGCCGGCGGCGACCTCGCCTTCCAGCTCGATGAAGCTTTCGCGCCGGACTTCGAGCCGCTGCGGCAGGATCTGAACCAGGCGGTCGCCGAACTTGCCGGCACGCTCTCCGCCGTAGCGGCGAGTTCGAGCAGCATCGACGGCGGCGCCCGCGAAGTGAGCCACAGCGCCGACGATCTGTCGCGGCGGACCGAACAGCAGGCGGCCTCGCTCGAAGAAACCGCCGCCGCGCTCGATCAGATCACCGTCAACGTCTCCAACTCCTCGAAGCGCACCAATGAAGCGCGTGTCGTGGCGGGCCAGGCGAACGACAGCGCCCGCAAATCCGGCGCAATCGTCTCCGGCGCGATCGACGCGATGGGACGGATCGAGCATTCGTCGAGCCAGATTTCCAACATCATCGGCGTGATCGACGAGATCGCCTTCCAGACCAACCTTCTGGCGCTCAATGCAGGGGTCGAAGCGGCACGCGCCGGCGATGCCGGCAAGGGCTTTGCCGTCGTCGCCCAGGAGGTGCGCGAGCTCGCCCAGCGCTCGGCCAACGCAGCCAAGGAGATCAAGGAGCTGATCCGCAATTCGGCGAACGAGGTCGAAAGCGGCGTTCGGCTGGTGCGCGAAACGGGCGAGGCGCTGCGGACGATCGAGAGCCTCATCGTCACCATCAACGAACATATGGACGCGATTGCCGTGTCGGCCCAGGAGCAGTCAGCCGGCCTTTCGGAAGTCAATATGGCAGTCAACCAGATGGACCAGGTGACGCAGCAGAACGCCGCGATGGTCGAGGAAGCCAATGCCGCCAGCGCGACCCTGGCACAGGAGGCCGGGCGCCTGCGCGACTTGATCGGCCGGTTCACGCTGGCTGAAACCACCCGGGATGGCTGGGCCACCGGACGACGCGTCGCCGCCTAGTCGTACACTAGCCAGGAACAATCCTTCGCCTCGCACGTTCAACGGCCCTCGAATCCGAGGGCCGTTTCTTTTCCAGGAAGGCCTTTTCCGTATGAATTAGGAGGTTCTTGTCGACAAAGTCCGCGATGATAACTAAATATAGGCCGACTGCCATTTGACATGGCACCTCACCATATCTCAACGGTGTTCATGAAGACGACATTCGAAGTCTCCGACAAACTGTTCGAACTCTACCATCGCGTCCATCGCCTGGTAAACGAGTCGATGACCGAGGAAGGTGTATCGCTTGCCCGAAGCAAATTCCTGTTCTTCCTGAGCAAGCTTGGCCCCTGCCGCTCCACCGACATCGCCTGTGCGCTGAACTTCGCCCCGAGAACCGTGACGGAGGCGATCGACGGGCTGGAGCGCGACCGGCTGGTGATGCGCAAGCCCGACCCGGACGACCGTCGCGCCAAGATCGTCTCGATAACCGAGACCGGCCGGGCCGTCCTGATGGCGGCGGAACATCCGCGCAAGCAGCTTCTCGAGGAAATCTTCTCGGCACTCGACGACGAGCAACTCGATCAGCTCTACGGCATCGTCGGCAAACTCGTCGACAAGACCGATGAAATCCGCAAACGCAAGGAAGCCGAGGAAGAGGCCGAAATCGCTGCCGCGCGGTAATTGTGCAGGCTGGCCGAGCAAAAGAAACAAGAGGCCGGGACGTCATGTCCCGGCCTCTTCCGTTTTCTCCTGGCCGGCGCTTACATCGCGTCGATTGCGCCGATGGAGAAAAACAGGGTCTCGCCGGACGAGTCGTCGACACCGTCATTGTCCGTGACGACGTAGCCGTTGCCAGCTGCATCGACGGTGAAACCTTCCACCTTGTCGATCACGTAGCCATTCAGTGACTTCAGGTCGGGAATGAGGTCGCGCACCTCTTCCTTCTTGACCACCGGCAGTTCGGACCCGAGCGCGGCCGGCTTCAGATCGGCGAGCGCGACGCGGTAGAGCTTCTTGAGCTTCGCTGCTTCGGCGATCAGATTGTCACGCTCGATGAGATAGGCGTAGTCGCCGTGGACGGAGATTTCCGAAAGGCCGACCCAGCCTGTTTCGGACTTTTCCAGCGGATAGCGCACCGCGCCCCACTCTTGCGTCGCCGGCTTGTAAGAGACGAGCTTGACGAAGCCCTTCTCGTCATCCTTCCACTCGCGCTGGACCGCCATCCAGAGGACCTGGTCATCCCCCTCGCCCACGGTCGTTATGCCTTCGAAGCCATAGCGGATCTCGTTGGCGCTGAGTTCCTTCGGGAGAGCAATCTCCTGCTTGATTTCGCCCTTCCTGTTCACGTGGAAGAGCGCGTGGCTGTAAAGCTTGTCCGAATTGCCTTCGGACGCCAGCCAGAACCCGCCTTCGCCGTCATTGGCGATGCCTTCGATGTCGAGCTTTTGCGCAGGCGCGCCATCACGCGTGATCGGCAACGCCTCGGTGACCAGCGCCGGCTTCCCGGTCGCGTCGATCGTGAAGATCGTCGGCTGCGACGAAAGGACGGAATCATTTACCGCCCTGAGGAGACCCGGCTTGTCCTTCACCGCGGCAAGGCCGGAAAGCGCGCCGAAGCCGATCGGCAGACCGTCCGTCTCCGTGGAGCGGATTTGCGGATAGGCGGCCTCCCCTTCGCCGCGCTCATAGATCATCACATGCGCCCGCGCGCCGCCGTCCTCGACGAGATCGACCTCGTTGGCAGTCGCGAACAGGTTCCGGCCGGGAATGGCGACCGCTCCCTCGGGCGAAATTCCGGACGGCAGAAGCTGGAGCAGTTGCGGGTCAGCGCCGGTGTCCTTGTAGACGCCGACGATCGAGGCACGCTCGGAGAGCACGAAGAACAGCTTGTCGTCGCCATACTGCGCCATTTCCAGGCCTTCCGGCTCGATGCCCTTCGCCGAGGAGCGCTTTTCCGGATAGTGGCCAATCGCAGCGATGGCGTGCTCCAGGCTTGGCCCGGATTCGAACAGGACCTTGCCGGTCGCGTCGAAGATCGTAAAGCCGCGGGCGCCGCCCTCGTAGTCGCCCTCATTGGCGACGACCAGGCGGTTGTCGTCGAGCCACTTCACGGCGTCGGGCTCCCGTTTGCGGCCGGCCTGTTCGCCGGTGAAGGCGATCGCACCGTCACGTTTCGCGTCGACGTTCTTGAGGTCGACCGCACCGGCGGAGAAATGCGCCTTCACGGTCGCGGTTTTGCCGTCGAGGATGACGATGTGATTGTTTTCCTGGAGGGTGAGCGCAATCTCATCCTTGCCATTGAAGGCGACGAATTCCGGCTCCGGGTCTTCGCCGGCGACTTCGGCAAGACCGGTCAGCGTCACATGCTTGATCGTCGCGCAATCGGCGGCGCCGTCCTTCAGCGACAGGATTACCAGATCACCGGCCGGCATCTGCGGGATTTCACCGTCGTTGACCTCTTCGTCGCGCTCGTTCTCGATGGCGATCGCGGCGAGCATGCGATCCTTGTTGACCGAGACGGAATCCGGCTGGCCGCCGAGATCGCAGGTCACGTCGATCTTCCTGGTCGCAATATCGACGACGGCAAGCAGGCCGGAGGGATTGGTGAAGCTTTCGCGCGTGTTGACGGCGACGAGCGCCTTCGCCCCGGCGACGGCGACCGATGTCGGTTCGCCGTCGAAGGCGACGATGCCGCCGGCCTTCGGAGCCCGCGCGTCGGTGATGTCGATGAAGCCGATGCGCTTGCCGGGGCTGTCGGTATAGATGAGCGTGTTGCCGTCTTCGGTGGCGGCGATGATTTCCGCCGACGTCGGCGCGTTCCAATCGGCGCCTGCGGGCAGGTTGCCGGCAACGGCAAAGGAAGCAATGCGATTAAAGACCGGTTCGGCCTGAGCGGCGGGCACCGTCGATGCGGCCAGCGCTGCCGCCAATGCAGCGGTGATGGAAAAAGCCCTCATATGTCCCTCCTGTCGCGGCGCGCGCCCGGGGATCAGGCATTCCGACACCGCGGTGGCATCCGGAATCGGCGGCTGGCGCAGTCCGGATGGGAGGCTTGTGCAACCGCCCTGTAACAGCCCAATGACAGCGGAGGTTGAAATGAAAAGAGGCCCGGATCGACCGGGCCCCAATCAACCTGCCGACGCTTCTCCGAAGCGGAGACAACACGGCAGATGGAACATGAACCTGTTTGCGAGCCTCCATGGCATTGCCACCAGGCCCTGCGGGATCGTTCAAGTCCTCTCGGACCCTGAACGCGTCCGATTAGTTGACGGCGTCCTTCAGGCCCTTGCCGGCCGTGAACTTCGGCACGTTGCGCGCCGGGATGTCAACTTCCGCGCCCGTCGACGGGTTGCGGCCCTTGCTCGCTTCGCGGCGGGTCACGGAGAAGTTGCCGAAGCCGACGAGGCGGATGTCGCCACCGCTCTTCAGTTCGCCCTGAATGGTCTCAAACACTGCATCAACAGCGGAAGACGCATCGGCCTTGGAAAGACCGGCCTTCTCGGCAACGGCAGACACGAGCTCATTTTTGTTCATGTTTCCACCCCTTTCATATTGGTTCGAAACGACTGTCGTCTTAAGCCGGGGCCGCTTGCGCACGCCCACGTCTTGCCATTCCCAATTGCGCCGAATCCCTTGAAATGCAAGGCTTGGAGGGTGCTTTTACAACAGAAAAGACCGGCAAATGGCCGGTCTTCTCCGTTTTTCTCGTCTAAGGGCGCAAGCGGGACACAGTCCCCGCCCTTTTTGGGCGTCATCAGTGGGCGATCGAGGCTCCCGCCTCGTCCTGCGAATCGACCGGCGAAATGGTGCCGGCGTGGCTTGCCGGGTCCCATTCGATCGGCTCGGGACGCCGCGTCAACGCGTGCTCGAGCACCTCGCCCATTCGCGAAACCGGGATGATTTCGAGGTTGTTCTTCACGTTGTCCGGGATCTCGGCGAGATCCTTGGCGTTCTCTTCGGGGATCAGCACCTTCTTGATGCCGCCACGCAGAGCCGCCAACAGCTTCTCCTTCAAACCGCCGATCGGCAGGACACGACCACGCAGGGTGATCTCGCCGGTCATCGCCACATCCTTGTGGATCGGAATGCCGGTCATCACCGAAACGATGGCCGTCGCCATCGCGACACCCGCCGACGGACCATCCTTGGGCGTCGCACCTTCCGGCACGTGCACGTGAATGTCGCGCTTGTCGAAGAGCGGCGGCTCGATGCCGAAATCGATCGCACGCGAGCGGACGTAGGATGCCGCGGCCGAAATCGATTCCTTCATGACGTCGCGCAGGTTGCCGGTGACCGTCATGCGGCCCTTGCCCGGCATCATCACGCCTTCGATCGTCAGCAGTTCGCCGCCAACCTCGGTCCAGGCGAGACCCGTGACAACGCCCACCTGGTCGTCGCGCTCGGCTTCACCATGGCGGAAGCGCGGCACGCCGAGATAGTCGTTGACGTTGTCCGCCGTCACCTCGACCTTCTTGGTCTTGCCCTTGAGGATCTCGGTCACCGCCTTGCGCGCCAGCTTCATCAGTTCGCGCTCGAAATTGCGAACGCCCGCCTCACGCGTGTAGGTCTGGATCACCGCCATCAGAGCGCCGTCCGTCACGGAGAATTCGTTCGGCTGCAGCGCATGGTCGCGGATCGCCTTCGGCAGCAGGTGCCGCTTGGCGATTTCCAGCTTTTCCTCTTCGGTGTAGCCGGCGATGCGGATGACTTCCATGCGGTCCATCAGCGGCGCCGGAATGTTCAGCGTGTTCGCCGTGGTGATGAACATCACGTTCGAGAGGTCGTATTCAACCTCGAGATAGTGATCCATGAAGGTCGAGTTCTGCTCCGGATCGAGCACTTCCAGAAGCGCCGAAGACGGATCGCCGCGGAAGTCCTGGCCCATCTTGTCGATCTCGTCGAGCAGGAACAGCGGGTTGGACCGCTTGGCCTTCTTCATCGACTGCACGACCTTGCCGGGCATGGAGCCGATATAGGTCCGGCGGTGACCACGGATCTCGGCCTCGTCACGAACGCCGCCAAGCGCCATGCGGATGTATTCGCGGCCCGTCGCCTTGGCGATCGACTTGGCGAGCGAGGTCTTGCCGACGCCCGGAGGGCCGACGAGGCACAGGATCGGACCCTTGATCTTCGACGAACGGGCCTGCACGGCCAGATACTCGACGATACGCTCCTTGACCTTGTCCAGGCCGAAGTGATCCGCCTCCAGCACCTTCTCGGCGTGGTTGAGGTCGGTCTTGATCTTCGACTTCTTGCCCCAGGGCAGACCCAAGAGCCAGTCCAGATAGTTGCGCACCACGGTCGCTTCCGCCGACATCGGGCTCATCTGGCGCAGCTTCTTCAGCTCCGCATCGGCCTTCTCGCGCGCTTCCTTGGAGAGCTTCGTCTTGGCGATGCGCTCCTCGATTTCGGCCATCTCGTCGCGGCCGTCCTCGCTGTCGCCGAGTTCCTTCTGGATCGCCTTCATCTGCTCGTTGAGGTAGTACTCGCGCTGGGTCTTCTCCATCTGGCGCTTGACGCGCGAACGGATGCGCTTTTCGACCTGCAATACCGAGATCTCGCCTTCCATGAAGCCGAGCGCCTTTTCCAGGCGCATCTTCACGCTGGTCGTCTCGAGCATCTCCTGCTTCTCGACGATCTTGATCGACAGGTGCGAAGCAACCGTATCGGCAAGCTTGGAATAATCGTCGATCTGGCTCGCGACGCCAACGACTTCCGGCGAAATCTTCTTGTTCAGCTTGACGTAGCTTTCGAACTCGGACACGACCGAGCGGCTCAGCGCTTCGATCTCGACCGGGTCCTCTTCCGGCTCGCGCAGCACATGGGCGACCGCTTCGTAGAAGTCCT
This sequence comes from Sinorhizobium fredii NGR234, assembly GCF_000018545.1. Taxonomy (NCBI): domain Bacteria; kingdom Pseudomonadati; phylum Pseudomonadota; class Alphaproteobacteria; order Hyphomicrobiales; family Rhizobiaceae; genus Ensifer; species Ensifer fredii. Next base: position 1,096,367 of record NC_012587.1, on the reverse strand, counting down.
CGCGGGAGGTGTAGCGGTCGATCTCGGCCCGTGCGCGCCCCTCGACGAGAACCTTGACGGTGCCATCGGGGAGTTTCAGGAGCTGCAGCACGTTGGCGATCGTACCGACGCGGTAGATCGCGGAAGCTTCCGGATCGTCATCCGTCGCGTTGATCTGGGTCGCCAGCATGATCTGCTTGTCGGTGCCCATGACCTCTTCAAGCGCGCGGATGGACTTCTCGCGGCCGACGAAAAGCGGCACGATCATGTGCGGGAAGACCACAATGTCGCGCAACGGCAGAACCGGATAGGTCGCGCTTTCGGCCGGAGACGTTTTGTTCGTCATGTCATTTCCTTTCCGTCCCGATTTCGGGCCCGTTCCCGGGAGCCTCTGCGGCACTCCCGGCTGTCAGATTTCCTTCACGAAAGTGGAGTGCAACAGGGGCCTTTTCAAGGCCAGGCGCAGTCTCCGCCTCCATGGACAATTCCCGTATTCTACGCTGAGAGGCTGATGCCGGCCTTACGTGGCTTCCCGGAGGCCGGCGCCCAAACGCGTTCATTGAATCGTCGTATCATCGCGTTGTTGTAGAGCTTTCGCAATATTCGATTCGATCGACCCCAATCATTTTGGGGCGAAAATGTTCACAAGCTTGGCCCGTCCGATGAACGACGAGGCGCGCGGCGGACGAGAACAGCAGCTTCACATCTTCGCGAGCGAGAAAGATGCGCCGCTACGCATGAAAAAGCCCGCACTCAGGCGGGCTTTCCTGCACTTCTGGTTGGCAAGCGCTCAGGCCGAGACGTTGGTCTTCTCCTCGGACCGGTCGGAGTAGATGTAGAGCGGACGAGCCGTCCCCTTGACCACTTCGTCGGAAATCACGACCTCGCGAACGCCCTCGAGTGTCGGCAGTTCGAACATCGTGTCGAGCAGGATCTTTTCCATGATAGAGCGAAGGCCGCGCGCGCCGGTCTTGCGGATGATGGCGCGCTTGGCAATTTCGCGCAACGCGTCCTCGTGGAAGGTCAACTCGACGTCTTCCATCTCGAACAGGCGCTGGTACTGCTTGATCAGCGCGTTCTTCGGTTCGGACAGGATCTGGATCAGGGCATCCTCATCTAGGTCCTCAAGCGTCGCCAGAACCGGCAGACGGCCGATGAATTCCGGGATAAGACCGAACTTGACCAGATCTTCCGGCTCAAGCTCGCGCAGAACCTCGCCGACCCGGCGATCTTCCGGCGAGCGTACCGTCGCGCCGAAGCCGATCGACGTCTTCTCGCCACGGGCAGAGATGATCTTGTCGAGGCCGGCAAACGCGCCGCCGCAAATGAAGAGGATGTTCGTCGTATCCACCTGCAGGAACTCCTGCTGCGGATGCTTGCGGCCGCCCTGGGGCGGTACGGAGGCCACAGTGCCCTCCATTATCTTCAGCAGCGCCTGCTGCACGCCCTCGCCCGAGACGTCGCGCGTGATCGACGGATTGTCGGACTTGCGCGAAATCTTGTCGACCTCGTCGATATAGACGATGCCGCGCTGGGCGCGCTCGACATTGTAGTCGGCGGCCTGGAGCAGCTTCAGAATGATGTTTTCGACGTCCTCGCCGACATAGCCCGCTTCCGTCAGCGTCGTCGCGTCGGCCATGGTGAACGGGACGTCGATGATGCGGGCGAGCGTCTGTGCCAGATAGGTCTTGCCGCAGCCGGTCGGCCCGACGAGCATGATGTTCGACTTGGCCAGTTCCACGTCGCTGCTCTTTGCCGCATGGGCAAGGCGCTTGTAGTGGTTGTGCACGGCAACGGACAGGATGCGCTTGGCCTGCTGCTGGCCGATGACGTATTCGTCGAGAACCTTGATGATTTCCTGCGGGGTGGGAACGCCATCGCGGGACTTGACCATCGAGGTCTTGTTCTCTTCGCGGATGATGTCCATGCAGAGTTCCACGCATTCATCGCAGATGAACACCGTGGGGCCGGCAATCAGCTTGCGCACTTCGTGCTGGCTCTTGCCGCAAAACGAACAATAGAGGGTATTCTTCGAGTCACCGCCGTTGCTGCCGCTGACCTTGCTCATTTTCACTTCCTTCCAGCACGCCGGACACCTTCGGAAAGATATCACGGACCAGTCAATTCGCCTTGCGCGCGCTCGATACCGCCGCGCAGGGTTCCTGGGAGTACTCACCGCCTCAGGGCGAATGCCTGATTCGGTTGCAACGACTCTCCCGTCAAATCCGAATGCTATACCCCAAACACCAGCATAGCATTAACGGTTCATATTAACGGCTTTGCCCTTCCGATAAAGCCCTCAGCCGTTACAAATGTGTCACAATCGCGTCTGCAGCGACAAACGCTCGTGATATCAGCCCTGTTCGCCGCCCTCGATTGCTTCCCGCGAGGTGATGACTTTATCAATCAGGCCCCAATCGAGCGCCTCGTCGGAACTCATGAAATGGTCGCGATCGAGCGTCTGCTCGACTTCCTCATAGGTGCGGCCGCAATGCCTGACATAGACCTCGTTGAGGCGGCGCTTCATCTTGAGGATGTCTCTGGCATGCCGCTCGATGTCGGAGGCCTGGCCCTGGAAGCCGCCGGAGGGCTGGTGCACCATGATGCGCGCATTGGGCGTCGCAAAGCGCATGTCCTTGTGGCCGGCGGCAAGCAGCAACGAGCCCATCGAGGCAGCCTGGCCGATGCAGAGCGTCGAGACCGCCGGCTTGATGAACTGCATCGTGTCGTAGATCGCCATGCCAGCCGTGACGACGCCGCCCGGCGAGTTGATGTAGAGGGCGATTTCCTTCTTCGGGTTCTCCGCTTCCAGGAAGAGCAATTGCGCGCAGACGAGCGTCGCCATGTGGTCTTCGACGGGGCCCGTAAGGAAGATGATGCGCTCCTTGAGCAGCCGCGAATAGATGTCGTAAGACCGTTCGCCGCGGTTGGTCTGCTCAACAACCATCGGCACCAGAGCCATGGCCGTATCAACTGGATTTCTCATATCGAACCTTCATAGTCAGGCCCGCAATCCCTTCGCGGACCGGGAATCATCGGATAAGCCTCAGTCCTTACATAGAGTGTCAATGCCCTTCACTTCAAGTCGCGAACATTCGATAAGCTTAATGGTCGCGGCGTTTCGGACCAACGTTTTTCATTGACCGCGGCGACCCGCCGATAGAACATTTTTCCAAGCCTGCCGCCCGATGGCATCTCCGTTTCAGCGTTGCTCACAGGCATTCGCGAAGTCGCGGTAAACGATCCCTGAATCCGGCAGCGCTTGCTGTCAGCGCTGGCTGTCAGAGCTGGGATTCCAGCGGCAGGAAACGGATCGCTCCGGCAATCAGCCGGCGGTGGGCGCCGGCGTCCGGCTCCCGTCCGAGCAGTCGTGTGGCTCCGTTCGCCCGATCGCGCCAGACGAGCCTCCCGCCTTCGAGGGCCAACCGATAGCTCCTCTCCGGCAGCGTCTCTTCGTCGAAGATGGACTGGATCTCGGCAGCCAGGGCTTCGTCGGAAAAAATCACCCCCATCTCCGTGTTGAGGGAGGCCGACCGCGGATCGAAATTCATCGATCCCACATAGCCGTATCTGCCATCGACGACGAAAGCCTTGGTGTGCAGGCTGGCGTTGCGGGCGCCGAACAGCGACATGCGATGGCGGTCGATCAATTCGCCGTACTCCTTGAGTTCATAGAGATCGACGCCGCCCTGAAGCAGGCCCTTGCGGTATTTCATATAGCCGCCGTGTACGGCGGCGACGTCCGTCGCCGCGAGCGAGTTCGTCAGCACTCCCACTCGCACGCGCTTTTTCGCCAGCGCCGTCAGTTGGCGCGTTCCCTCGGCGCCTGGAATGAAATAGGGCGACATGATGCGCAGGTCGCGCTCGGCGCCATTGATCAGCGGGAAAAGTTCGCGCAGCAACCAATTCTGCCGTTTCTGCAACAGCGCCTTTTCCGGTGGGTCGAAGGCCAGGCGGACGCCGGCGCTGCGGTGAAGCCTGCGGCTTCCCCAGTAGAGATCGGCTCCGGTCTCCGCGTCGCTCACTCTTTCCAGATAGAAGCGCGCCGCCGCGGTTCGCGCGAGCGTTTCAAGCGTCTCGCGCAGCGCCGGCAGATAGTGCTTGCGCGGTGTCCGGAGCGCCGCGATCGGCAGCACGGATGCGCTGTTCCAGTACTGGTCGAACATGGCCGTGGCTTGGTCGACGACCGGTCCCGTCATCCAGACATCCAGGTCGCGGAAATTCGACAGTTCGGCTGCATCGAAATAGGCGTCGCCGATGTTTCGCCCGCCGGCGATGGCCACCCGGCCGTCGGCAATCCACAGCTTGTTGTGCATGCGCCGCGTCGCGCTCAAGGCGCGCACCGCCATTTCGAAGCCACGACGGAAACGGTCGGTGCGCGCCCGGCTGGGATTGAAAAGGCGCACGTCGATATTCGGATGCGCGTCGAGCGCAATGCACAGACGGTCGTGGATGCCGGCATTGATGTCGTCGAGCAGCAGCCGCACACGCACGCCACGGTCGGCCGCCTGGATGAGTTCGCGGGTCAGAAGAAAACCCGTCAGTTCGTCCTTCCAGTAGTAATATTGCAGGTCGAGGCTGCGAGCGGCCGAGCGCGCCGAATGGGCACGCGCGACGAAGGCCTCGATATTGTCCGAGATCAGGGCGACCGCGCACGCGCCGGAGTCGGCGACAAGAAGCGCCGCGACGCTTTGATCGATCCGGGTCGGCTCCCCGCTGAAAGGCAGGGCATAGGAGTGCGGCGCCTGCGGACGGCGTCCGAAGACGCCGTAGACGTACAATGTCGCGGCAGCGGCAAGAGCGATCAGAACGGCAAAAAAGAGCGCAAACCAGAAGAACATGCACGCCGTCCATAGCACCCGGCTGTGTCCTCAGACGCGCCGTGGCTCCTTTAACTTCTTGAACAGACAAGCGATTCTACTCGGAAATCGGCGCCGACTTAAGGGGCTCTTCGGGCAGGCCCTCACGCCGACTCCAGATCGATCAGCCCGGCTTGGTCATCGGTGCCGCCTTCCTTGAGCGCAGCCTTCAGATCGATCGACGCCTTGACCGGAAGATGATCCGAGGCGACGCGCGCCAGTGGCGTGTCGTGCACCGACACGGACGTCACGAGATGGTGCGGATTGCCGAGCACGCGATCGAGCGGCAACAGCGGGAAACGCGACGGAAAGCTCGCAACCGTCGCATGGGTCGGGTCGAAGATCGGACTGAGGAAGCTCAGCGAAGAACGCCTCCCCATGCGCCACTCGTTGAGGTCGCCGATGAGCAGTGTCGGCCGGCCGGCGCCATCGGCGGCGACCCGCAGAATGGTCTCGGCCTGACGCGCCCGGGAGTGACGCAGCAAGCCCAAATGGGCGGCGATCACCCTGAGCGGCCCGGCTTTCAGGTCGAGATCCACGACGAGCGCGCCGCGCGGCTCGACGCCCGGCAGATTTAGCTGCCTAACGTCCGATACGGCGCCTTCCCTGAGCAAGAGGACATTGCCGTGCCATCCGTGCCCCTTTTCCGAGAAGGCGGAAATCGGCACCGAAACAAGGTGGGCCTCGCGTCGCAGATGCTCGAGATCAAGCAGCCCGGCGCGTTCGCCAAACCGCTGATCGGCCTCCTGCAGGGCGACGATATCCGCGCCGATCTCGCCGATGACCTGGGCGATGCGCCCCGGATCGAACCGGCCGTCGGTGCCCACGCATTTGTGAATGTTGTAGGAGGCGATCACGATATCGCCACGGCTCACGGCCGCGTCGCGATTGACCACGGTCGGCCGCCGTTTCCGGATCGCGGCCATGATGCCCGCGGAAAAACTGCTCTGCGTTCTTGCCATGCCGCTCCCTGCTGCTGCCGCATCATGCTCAAAGCGGCCGATCATTGCCACCGAAAAAGTCGATATTGCGGACATTGTTCCTTGAGGCCGATGCGTTATCGATTGCGCTTGCCGCAGCTGTGCCCGGCGCAATAGAGATGCGTGAGAGTATCAATCCGTCCGCATTCAAAGGACCGATATCATGTCCGCAGTCCCCGGCATCACCATAGACGGCCCCGCCCGGCGCGTTTGTCTCGACGTTCGCAACCCGGACTTCTTCCGCAACCCGCTGCCCGCCTATGCCGCGCTCCATGCGCAATGTCCGGCGTTCTTCTGGGAAGAGCCGCAGCAGTGGTTTTTTGCGGGTTACGACCAGGTGAACGCGCTGCTGCGCGACCGCCGTTTCGGCCGGCAGATCCTCCATGTGGCGACCCGCGAGGAACTCGGCCTGCCGGAGCCGAAGCCGCATCTTGGGGATTTCGACGCACTGGAGGCGCATTCACTGCTCGAACTGGAGCCTCCGGCCCATACGCGGCTGCGCACGCTCGTCAACCGCGCCTTCGTTTCCAGGCAGATCGAACAGCTCCGGCCGGACATCGAAGCGTTGTCTCATGCGATCATCGACAGCTTCGAGGCGGACGGCGAGGTCGAGCTGCTGAAGACCTATGCCGAGACGATCCCCGTCACCATCATTGCCCGCATGCTCGGCATTCCCGTCGAAGCGGCCCCTCGCCTTCTCGACTGGTCGCACCGCATGGTGAAGATGTATGTCTTCAACCCGAGCTTCGAGACGGAACTCGAGGCCAACCAGGCCTCCGCGGAATTTGCCGGATACCTGAACGACATCATCGCCGAAAAGCGCGCCAAGCCCGCAGACGACCTGCTGACCCATATGATCAGCTCGGAAAAGGACGGCGAACGCCTGTCGGAGGCGGAATTGATCTCGACGACGGTCTTGCTTCTGAACGCCGGTCACGAGGCGACCGTGCACCAGATCGGCAATGCGGTCAGCACCATCCTGCAATCCGGCCTCTTTCCCGCCGCGCTCTTCGCGAGCGAGGAAGCGACGGCGCGGACGGTGGAAGAGTGCCTGCGCTTCGCCGCGCCGCTCCACATCTTCCAGCGCTATGCCCTGTCGGATATCGAACTGGAGGACGGCATCACGCTTAGGAAGGGCGACAAGATCGGCCTGATGCTGGGTGCGGCGAACGTCGATCCGCGCAAGTTCACCGCGCCGGACATGTTCATGCCGGACCGCAACGAGGGCGCCAATGTGTCGTTCGGCGCCGGCCTGCATTTCTGCATCGGCGCGCCGCTCGCGCGGCTTGAACTCAACCTTTCCCTGCCGATCCTGTTCCGGCGCCTGCCCGGCCTGCGGCTCAAGCACGAGCCGCCGGTCAAGGACAGCTTCCACTTCCACGGACTGGAGCGGCTGGATCTCGTCTGGTAGCCGGGGGCGGCGTTCAGAATCGGTTAAGCATAGAGCCCTATTCGGGAGAGAACGGAACCGCGACAGGAGCCCGCCGATGCCGCCGACCAAGTTCACAAGCCTGGTTTTCGTCAGCCTTGCCTTGAGCGGCTGCCAGAGCGATCTGGCGACGGTCGCCGACGCGGCCTTCAGATACCCGGTCACACAACCTGTAACGGGTCAGCCGACGATACCTACGAAGCCAACCGAGCCCTCGACCCCTCCGACAGTTCCGTCCACACCGCCAGTGGCGGATGTCGAAACGAAACCGGGCTGCGACGCGGACACCCAGTCCAAGGTAAAGGCGCCGGGAACCAATCCCATCACGCTCGCCTGCAGCCTTCGCCTGACCTCTGCCGACGTCATCACCCATCCGCTAATCTTCGAGGGCAGTGCCGCGTCCGGATCGGTGCTCGATTGCGGCGGCGCAACGCTCGATGTCAGCGCAGGCGCATCGCGCAAAGAGAAGACCGCTGTCGCCGTCCGCTCCAGGAAAACCGGTTCCGGCCCCTGGGATGCGCCTTCGAGCGTGACGATCCGCAATTGCAGGATCAAGGGCTTCGTCCGCATCTATGGCCTCGGCGAGAACGCCAATGGCGCGGTCATGAAGGCGTCGTCGCGGAATCCCGACCACACGGCATTCGCCCAGGCATCGGCGCCGAAGAACGTGCGTCTCGAGAACGTTGCCTTCGATGCACCGGACGGCATCCCCTTCTATGTCGGTCCCGGCGTCACCAACGCGGCACTCGTCAACTCGAAAATCAACGGCCGATCGACCGCCGTCGCCGTCTATCTCGATGCCGAATCCGCCAACAACACGATCAGCAACAATGTCTTCGGGATCTCCACGGAGAAGCGGGAACTGATCGCCATCGACGGTTCCGCGAACAACCGGATTACCAACAACGTCTTCGAGCATTCCGACAACGGTGGCATATTCGCCTATCGCAACTGCGGCGAAGGCGGCGTCATCCGCCACCAGAAGCCGCAATACAATCAAATCGTCGGAAACACGTTCCGCTACCGGACGTCCTTCCTCGTGCGGCCGGCCGTCTGGCTGAATTCGCGCAACGGCAGCAGCAGCTATTGCTTTACGGATCCCGCCTATCCGTTCGGCAGCAGCGCCAGCAATCTCGATTTCGCGCAGAACAACGTGGTGCGCAACAACAAGCTCGAAGGCGGATCGGACAGCCTCATCCGCAACGACGATCCGACCAACGACGTCGGCGCGAACTCGGCGACGGGCGACTAGGCGGGCCGAGACCAGCCGCGCATCAGAGCCGGATCACGTAGTCCTTGCGGGTCGTCTCGATGACCTCCCAGGTCCCCGCGAAGCCCGGCCGCAGCACCATGCTGTCACCGGCCTTGAGGTGGACCGGATTTCCGCCATTCTCGGTCACGATCGAATGGCCCGAGAGCACATGGAAATATTCCCATTCGTCATAGGCGATCCGCCACTTTCCGGGTGTCGACTCCCAGACGCCCGCATAGAGACCGCCGGGCGCCTCTTCGAAATTCCAGGTGCGGAACTGCGGGTTTCCGGAGATCAGCCGCTCGGCTGCCGGGGCACCGACTTCCGCTTCGATCGAAGAAAGATCGAATTTCAACATGTGACTCATGAGGCACCTCTATAAGAGCCGTGCATGTCGCTCGCCCGTTCAAATGCTTGCGAGCGCCTGCTCCAGGTCGGCGATGATATCATCGACATCCTCAATGCCGATCGACAGACGCACCACATCCGGCCCTGCCCCAGCGGCAACCTGTTGCTCCGGCGTCAGTTGCCGATGGGTCGTCGAGGCCGGGTGGATGACCAGCGAACGGGTGTCTCCGATATTGGCGAGGTGCGAAAACATTTCGAGGCCCTCGACGAAGCGCTTTCCGGCCTCGTATCCGCCCGAAAGCCCGAAGGTGAAGACCGCACCTGCGCCTTTCGGCGAATAGCGCTTCTGAAGCGCATGGTTCGGATCGTCCTCGAGCCCGGCATAGCGGATCCAGGAAACCTCGTCCCGTCCCTTCAGCCATCTCGCCACCGCGAGCGCATTGTCGCAATGGCGCTGCATCCTCAGCGGCAGGGTCTCGACCCCGGTCTGGATCAGGAAGGCGTTGAACGGCGAGATCGCCGGGCCGAAATCGCGAAGACCGAGGACGCGCGCCGCGATCGCAAAGGCGAAATTGCCGAAAGCCTGGTGCAGCACGACGCCGCCATATTCCGGACGCGGTTCGGAGAGGAGCGGATATTTCCCGGATTTCGACCAGTCGAAGGTGCCGCCGTCGACGATGATCCCGCCCATCGAGTTGCCGTGGCCGCCGATGAACTTGGTGAGCGAGTGGACGACGATATCGGCGCCGTGCTCCAGCGGCCGCACCAGGTACGGCGTCGCCATCGTATTGTCGACGATGAGCGGCAGCCCGTGCCGGCGGGCAACCTCGGCGATGGCGGCGATATCGACGAAGATGCCGCCGGGATTGGCAAGGCTTTCGACGAAGATCGCCTTCGTGCGCGCGTCGATCTGCGTCTCGAAGCTTTCGGGGTCGGCGCAATCGGCCCAGCGGACCTGCCAGTCGAAGGACTTGAAGGCCTGGCCGAACTGGTTGACGGAACCACCGTAAAGCTGCCTGGCGGCGACGAAATTATCGCCCGGCCCCATGATGGTGTGGAAGACGAGAAGCTGGGCCGCATGCCCGGAGGCGGTCGCCAGCGCCGCCGTGCCGCCTTCGAGCGCGGCGATGCGCTCTTCGAGCACCGCCTGCGTCGGGTTCATGATGCGGCTGTAGATATTGCCGAACTGCTGCAGGCCGAAGAGCGCGGCCGCGTGATCCGCATCGTTGAAGACGAAACTCGTCGTCTGATAGATCGGCGTCGCCCGCGCCCCCGTCGTTGGGTCGGGCTGAGCCCCCGCGTGGACGGCAAGCGTGCTGAAACCGGGGCCGGCCTTCGTCATTCCATTCTCCATGCTTTCTAGATCAGCCGATCAGGCGCGGATATTCGATCGCCGGGCAACGGTCCATGACGACGTTGATGCCAGCCGCCTCGGCCCTCGCGGCGGCTTCGTCGTCACGAACCGACAATTGGCCCCAAATCACCTTGGGCAGGTTCTTTAGCGCGAGGATTTCGTCGACCAGTGCAGGCAAGGCGTGGGCGGCGCGAAAGACGTCGACCATGTCGATCGGCTCGGCGATATCCGCGAGCCTTGCGACAACGGTCTGGTCGAGGATCGCCCGGCCCGCATGACCGGGATTGACCGGGATGACGCGGTATCCCTTGCGCAGCAGGAAAGCCATGACGCGGTGGCTCGGCCTCTCCGCCTTCGGTGAGGCGCCCACGAGCGCAATGGTTTTGGTGTCGCGCAGGATGTCGGCGAGGTAGTGATCCGGGTAGACATCATGGTTCATGCTTGTACGTCCGGCTCTTGTTATCGTTGGCGCGGATAGTTGGCGCCCCGTGGCAACGAGTCAACCGACGGTGTGTTCGCATCCGGGCCTTTGCACCGTTTCGTTGCCGGCAGCGGGCGGAAAGCCGCACACACTTTGCCTCCCCCCGCTCTATCTCAACGCCGATCCATCGATTCCGGTTGCATTTCGAGGTGCGCAAGGCGAAAAAAAACGCAGAGACTTCCTTCCAAATCGCCCGCCGAGGTTCATCTTGCCGCTTGACGTCATTGCGCTCGTGCTTTTCGGGGCGCTGCTGCACGCGATCTGGAACGCACTCGTCAAAGCGGGGTCGGAAAAGTCGCTGGACGCCGCCATGGTGGCGCTTGGCGCTGCGGTCGTGGCGCTGCCCTTCCTGCCCTTCCTGCCGCTGCCTAATGCCGAAGCCCGGCCCTATATACTCGTTTCGGCAGTCCTCCAGTTTGCCTATTTCCAGCTCGTGGCCGCCTCCTACCGCGCCGGCGACATCGGCCTCGTCTATCCGCTGATGCGCGGCGTCGCGCCGCTGATCGTCGCCGCCACCAGCAGCATCGTCGTCGGCGAACAACTGAGCGGCGGAGCGCTCGCCGGCATCCTGACAATCTCGGCCGGCGTGCTTACGCTCGCCTTCGAGTCGCGCAGGGGCGGCAAACAGGCGATCATGCTGGCGCTCTCAAATGCCTGCGTCATCGCCAGCTACACCTTCGTCGACGGCATCGGCGCCCGGGTCTCCGGTAACGCCATTTCCTACACGCTGTGGATGGCGCTGCTGCCGCCGGTGCTGCTCTTCGCCTGGGCTTTCGCGAGCCGCGGCGTCAAGCCGGTGCTGCGGCATGTCCGGCACCACTGGTGGCGCGGACTGATCGGCGGCGCCGGTTCGATCGCCGCCTATGGGTTGGCGCTCTGGGCGATGACGAAGGCGCCGGTTGCGACGGTCGCGGCGCTGCGAGAGACCGCCATCCTCTTTGCCGTGGTGATCTCCGTCGTCTTCCTCAAGGAACGCGTCAGCGTCTGGCGCATTGCCGCGGCTCTGGTGATTGCGCTCGGAGCCCTGCTGCTGAGGCTGGCTTAGTCTTCCTTCCACTCCGGCATGCGCTTGCCGAGAAAGGCGCCGATGCCTTCCTGCGCGTCATTTCCCAGCATGTTCTCGACCATCACGCCGACCGCATAGTCATAGGCGTCGGCAAGCGGCATTTCGGCCTGGCGATAAAAGGCTTCCTTGCCGATCTTCAGCGCCTGCGGCGACTTGGAGGCGATGACGGCGGCGTATTTGTCGACCACCTGGCGCAGATATTGCTGCGGCACGATGCGGTTGACGAGGCCGAAATCCTTGGCGGTCGAGGCATCGATCGTCTCACCGGTCAGCAGCATCTCCATCGCCTGCTTGCGATGCGCGGCGCGCGACAGTGCCACCATCGGCGTCGAACAGAAGAGGCCGATATTCACGCCCGGCGTGCAGAAGGTCGAACTGTCGGTGCAGATCGCCAGATCGCAGCTGGCGACCAGCTGGCAGCCCGCCGCCGTCGCAAGGCCGTCGATCTCCGCGATGACCGCCTGCGGCAGCCTGGCGATCTTCAACATAATGTCGGCCGCCAGACGGATGGCGGTTTCGAAAAACGCCCTGCCCCCATCCTCGTCGGCGCGATGCAGCGTCATCTCCTTCAGGTCGTGACCCGCGGAAAACACCTTTCCCGTGGCCGCGATGACGACGACCTTGATCTCCTTCGCGCCGGCAGCGGCGTCGAGTTCGGCCGCAAGCGCCTGCATCAGCGCGATCGACAGTGCGTTGGCCGGGGTGTTGTTGAGCGTCAGCCGCAAGACCGGCCCGTTCACCTCACGCAGCAACAGGCCGTTCGGCTCTTCCTTCTTGAATGCGACGACATCCGCCATGGTGTTCTCCCGTTAGCCCTAATCGGCCCGTGGTACGCCGCGGCCACCGGTCTTTCAACCCCGCGGCATTTCCGCCTAAGACCATTTTCCGCCTTGCGCGACAGGCGCAGACATCCTGTAACCGCAGTCAGGAATGGAGGGACGCGCATGGCCTTGCTGCCGATCATGACCGTCGAGGAGCTCAATCGCTTTCTCGACACGGATTTCCCGCAGGTGCACACCGATGGCAAGATCTTCACCGTGACGAATATCGGCCCTGGTTTTGCGACGATGCGGCTCGACCCGAACGAGCGCCATATCCGCCCCGGCGGCACCGTATCCGGGCCAACGCTGTTCGCACTTGCCGACGTCTCGGCCTATGTCGCGCTGATCGCCCATATCGGTCCGGTGGCGCTGGCCGTCACCACCAGCCTCAACATCAACTTTCTGCGAAAGCCCTACCCCGAACCGCTCGAATGCACCTGCCGCATCCTGAAACTTGGCAAGCGGCTCGCCGTTCTCGACGCATCGATCAAACCCGTCGCGGGCGACGAACTGGCAGCGCATGCCACCGCAACCTACTCGATTCCACCTCGCTAAAATTGTGGTATCATGAAACCACACACCTAACATATTGATTTTATTGCCGCTTCTTTACCACAGTGCGGAACTCTTCTCTTGACCTGGTTTTCCCGCTTCCGTATAAGCTGCCGCAGATCGCGGTCCTGTTCGGGCCGCCTTCTTTTTTGGCCTGATCGGGGCCAAAGCAAGCAACAAGAAACGCCCGGCCTGGTACCGGGTCCAACGAAAGAGTTTTAGATATGGCAACCTTCGTTCAGAAGCCTGCAGAGGTGGAGAAGAAGTGGATCCTCATCGACGCCGAAGGCCTCGTTGTCGGTCGCCTCGCTTCCATCATCGCAAACCGCCTGCGCGGCAAGCATAAGGCCACCTTCACGCCCCACGTCGACGACGGCGACAATGTCATCGTCATCAACGCCGAGAAGGCCGTTCTCACCGGCAAGAAGTACACCGACAAGAAGTACTACTGGCACACCGGCTACCCCGGCGGCATCAAGGAGCGCACCGCGCGCCAGATCATCGAAGGCCGCTTCCCGGAGCGCGTCATCGAGAAGGCCGTTGAGCGCATGGTTCCGCGTGGCCCGCTCGGCCGCCGGCAGATGAAGAACCTGCGCGTCTACGCAGGCACGAACCACCCGCATGAAGCACAGCAGCCGGCCGTCCTCGACGTCGCCAAGCTGAACAGCAAGAACACAAGGAGCGCCTGATAATGGCTGACCTTTCCGCTCTCAAGGAAATTGCCACGACCGCGGAACCGGCCGCTCCGGTTCACGTCAAGAAGGTCGACGCGCAGGGCCGCTCCTACGCGACCGGCAAGCGCAAGGACGCCGTTGCCCGCGTTTGGGTCAAGGCCGGCTCCGGCAAGATCACCGTCAACGGCAAGCCGTTCTCGGCTTACTTCGCCCGTCCGGTTCTGCAGATGATCCTGCAGCAGCCGATCGTCGCGGCCGCCCGCGACGGCCAGTTCGACGTCGACGCTACCGTTGCCGGCGGCGGTCTCTCCGGCCAGGCCGGTGCCGTTCGTCACGGTATCGCCAAGGCGCTCACCTACTTCGAACCGGGCCTGCGCTCCGTTCTGAAGCGTGGCGGCTTCCTGACCCGCGACAGCCGCGTCGTCGAGCGCAAGAAGTACGGCCGCGCCAAGGCTCGCCGTTCGTTCCAGTTCTCGAAGCGTTAATCGCGCTCAGGGATTGCGAAGATCGAAAGGCGGGGCTTCAAGCTCCGCCTTTTTCTTTTGCGGATCGATCATGGAGTGTCGGATGCCGTTCGCCAAATTGCCTGCCCCGCCCTATTACGTCGTTTGCTTCTCCTCGGCCCGAACCGACGGCGACAACGGCTATGGAGAGATGGCCGAAGCCATGGAGGAACTGGCGCGGAAGCAGCCTGGCTTTCTTGGCGTTGAAAGCGCGCGCGGCGCTGACGGCTTCGGAATTACCAATGCCTACTGGAGCGATGAAGATTCCATCCGAGCCTGGAAGAGAAACGTTGATCATCTCGCCGCGCAAAAGCAGGGCCGTGCCGAATGGTACAGCCACTACGAGGTGCGCGTGGCGCGCGTCGAACGCGCCTATGGCTCCAGCAAGGCAGAGGGCTGACCATGGCTCCGAAGACCATCGATCACGCCGTCACCACCCGCTCGCTTCATAGTGCGGCCACGGACCCGACCCATGCCGGCGTGCTTTCCTTCATGCGCCGAAAATATACGAAGCAGCTCAAAGGCGTCGACGCCGTCGTCTGGGGCATTCCCTTCGACGCCGCCACTTCGAACCGCCCCGGCGCCCGTTTCGGTCCGCAGGCGATCCGCCGCGCCTCGGCGATCTTCGACAACGATCCGCAATACCCGTTCCAGCGCGACCTCTTCGCAGACATGGCGACTGTCGACTACGGCGACTGCCTGCTCGACTATGGCAACCATGCGAAGACGCCCGCGACCATCGAGCGGGAGGCGACAAGGATCCTGAAGTCGGGCGCCTACCTGCTGACGCTTGGCGGCGACCACTTCGTCACCTATCCGATCCTCAAGGCCCATGCGGCGCTCCACGGCCCCCTCGCGCTGGTGCAGTTCGACGCGCACCAGGATACCTGGCCGGACGAGAAGGGCCGCATCGACCACGGCTCCTTCGTCGGCCGGGCCGCGCGCGAGGGGCTGATCGACGCCGAGCGGTCGATTCAGATCGGCATCCGCACGCATGCGCCCGACGACTGCGGCATCCGCATCGTCTATGGCTATGAAGTCGAAGAAATGCGCGCCGAGGAGATCGCCGACACCATCGTCCGGCATGTCGGCAGCCGTTCGGCCTATTTGACCTTCGACATTGATTGCCTGGATCCGGCCTACGCGCCGGGCACCGGCACGCCGGTCGCCGGCGGTCCATCCAGCGCCAAGATCCTCTCGGTGCTGCGCAAGCTGGGAGCTTTGCATATCGCCGGCAGCGACGTGGTCGAGGTGGCGCCCGCCTATGACCATGCCGATCTTACCGCCATTGCTGGCTCGACCATCGCCATGTATATGCTGGGCCTCAGGGCCGAATGGCTCGCGGAACGGCGCGGCTGATCGCTGCCGTTCAAGAAACTGATTCAAGTCTATGCCAGACTGATTCCGGAAAACTCCGTAACCGTCTGCAGGAGCAGGACAATCATGAAACCGAAGATCTTCATCGATGGCGAACACGGCACGACGGGCTTGCAAATCCGCGCGCGCATGGCCGGTCGCTCGGATCTCGAACTCCTGTCGATCCCGGAAGCGGAACGCCGCAATGCGGCACTGCGTGAAGACCTGTTGAATGGCGCTGATATCGCCATCCTCTGCCTGCCGGACGACGCGTCGCGCGAGGCGGTCGCCATGGTCGCCGGCAACAATCGCGTCCGCATCATCGATACGTCGACGGCGCATCGCGTCGCCCCCGATTGGGCCTATGGCTTTGCCGAGATGGACAAGGCGCAGCCGGCGAAGATCCGCGACGCTCGCCATGTCTCCAACCCCGGCTGCTATCCGACTGGTGCGATCGGCGTGATCCGGCCACTGCGCCAGGCAGGCATCCTGCCGGACGGCTACCCGGTCACCGTCAACGCGGTCTCCGGCTATACCGGCGGCGGCAAGCAGATGATCGCGCAGATCGAGGACGAGAACCACGCCGACCATATCAGCGCGCCGCATTTCCTGTACGGCCTCCCGCTCAAGCACAAGCACGTGCCGGAAATGAAAATGCATGGCATGCTCGAGCGCGCCCCCATTTTCTCGCCATCGGTCGGCAAGTTCCCGCAGGGCATGATCGTCCAAGTGCCGCTCTATCTCGACGACCTCGCGCCCGGCGCGACACTGGAAAGCATCCATGCCGCGCTCGTCGAGCATTATGCCGGCCAGTCGATCGTCGAAGTCGTTCCGCTAAGCGCGCAGCTTGCCCGGATCGACGCGACGGAGCTTGCCGGCAAGGACACGATGAAGCTCTTCGTCTTCGGCACCCCGGGCGGTGCGCATGTGAACCTCGTCGCCCTGCTCGACAATCTCGGCAAGGGCGCGTCGGGCGCGGCCGTCCAGAACATGGACCTGATGCTGTCTGCCTGAGACGGAAGGTCAAGAAGCAAAACCCCGGCCGTCATGTGCTGCCGGGGTTTTTGTTTGTCCAATTCAAAGGCTGATCAGTGGCGAACCTCGATGGCTGCCGGTCTCGGATATTCGCCGACGAAGCCGCGCCAATGGGCGATGGCGAAGCCGAGCACGACGAGCGCGCCCGCCTGGTGCAGCACGCCCCAAACTATCGGCACCTGCAGTAGAAGCGTCGTGATGCCGATCGCCGCCTGGACCGTCAGCAGAACAAAGAGCAGCACGGAACGGCGCGCATGGGTCGTGCCCGATGCTGCACGCAGCGACACGACCATATGCGCGAAGGCCAGCGCAAACAGCAGGTAAGCGCCGGCGCGATGCAGGAATTGCACCGTCTTCGGATTCTCGAAGAGATTGATCCAGGCAGGCTGCTGCACGAAGAGATCGCCCGGTACGATCGCACCGTCCATCAGCGGCCAGGTGTTGTAGCTCAGGCCGGCATCGAGGCCGGCGACGAGCGCGCCCAGATAGATCTGGAAGAGGCTCATGGCGGCGATGATGCCGGCCATCGTTTGCGACCTTTGCGTCGGCGCTGCATCACCAGTGTGGGGTGAAAGCCCCCGGTAGATCCACATGCAGGCGGCAAAGATCAGACAGGCGATGACCAGGTGGGTGGCCAGCCGGTACTGGCTGACTTCGGTCCGTTCGACGAGGCCCGAGGAAACCATCCACCAGCCGATGAAGCCTTGAAAACCGCCGAGCGCCAGAATGCCGAGGAGCGGCAGCCGCAGTCGCCGCTCGACCCGGCCCGTCAGCCAGAAGAAGAGAAGCGGCAGGGCAAAGATCACGCCGATGGAGCGGGCGAGAAGACGGTGCGCCCATTCCCACCAGAAGATCGTCTTGAACGCCTCGACCGTCATGCCCTTGTTCATCTGCTCATACTGGGGAATGCGTTGGTAGAGGCGGAATTCCTCCTCCCATTCCTCGGCCGACAAGGGCGGAATGACGCCGTGGATCGGCTTCCATTCGGTGATCGACAGGCCGGATTCGGTCAGGCGCGTCGCGCCGCCGACAATCACCAGGGCAAACAGGGCAAACAGCACGACGGCGAGCCAGCCGCGGATCTGACGGCGATTGTGATCGGTTCTGTCGATCTCGCTCCGCAGCGACTGTTCCGTTGCCAGGTCGGCATGCGCCATGACGTCTTCCTCGTTTGCCGGCTGCAACCTCTCAATGAACGGGTTGCCGTTTGAAAGCCGTTGATTTGCACCAGAGCGCCGTGCAAAACAAGGCCGAAGCCTTTGCGGCATGCCGTCGCGGCCAATTCCAAATTGGTCCCGTTCGACTGTCGCCCTCCGAAAGAAGTCCGATGCCCGTACGCCTCAGAAAACTGATTGGCACCGTCCTCATCATCATTCTTGTCATCGTCTACGCGCTGGCGGCGGTCACCTTCGCCTCGCTCCTCCTCGGCGCGTCCCCCTGGTGGGTGCATCTTCTCTATTTCTTCTTCACCGGTCTTCTGTGGATCCTTCCTGCGATGCTGATCATAAAATGGATGGAAAAACCGGCAAACAATCGCTGAGTGGAGGCGCACCATGAAGATCGCCGTCATCGCCGATATTCACGGCAACGACCTGGCACTCGAGGCGGTGCTGGCGGATATCGACGCACAGGGGATCGACGAGGTCGTCAATCTGGGCGACCATCTGAGCGGCCCGCTCAACGCCGCGCGCACGGCCGACATTCTGATCGACCGCAAGATGCCGGCGATCCGCGGCAATCATGATCGCTATCTTCTGACGCTTGATCCAGCCGAGATGGGACCGTCGGATCGTGCGGCTTACGACGAACTTGAGCCCGGTCACAGGAGTTGGCTGGCGACGCTGCCGGAAACGCTTGTCTATCGCGACACGTTCTTCCTCTGCCACGGCACGCCGACAAGCGACGAGACCTACTGGATGGAGGCGTTGACAGCCGACGGCGTCGTCCACATGGCGGCGCGTGAAGCGATCGAAGGTTTTGCGGCGGGCATCGACTGCGCGGTGATCCTCTGCGGTCACACGCACATCCCGCGGGCCGTGCGGCTATCGGGTGGGCGCCTCCTCGTCAATCCCGGCAGCGTCGGCTGCCCGGGCTACGACGATGATCGACCCGTGGCCCATAGGGTCGAAACCGGCTCGCCGGACGCGCGCTACGCCATTCTTGAGCAAGACGGGGTCGACTGGAACGTCAGCTTCCGCAGCGTGCGCTACGATCATATGGCGATGTCGCGCCGCGCCGCAGAGCGCAACCGGTCCGAATGGGCAAGGGTGCTCGCCACCGGCTTTCTCGACTGAGGCTACAGCGCAGTTTCGAGCGCCTCGATGTCTGCGCCAGTGATTGCCGCGATATTGCGCGTCACCTTGTCGAGCGGCCAGTTCCACCAGGCAATCGCCAGCAAGCGCTCGACGGTCGCCGCCGGGAACCGCATCTTGACAACCCTTGCCGGATTGCCGGCGACGATGGCGTAAGCAGGGACATCCTTCGTCACCACGGATTTCGCCGCGACGATCGCGCCGTCGCCGATAGTGACGCCCGGCAGGATCGCCGCCTCCATGCCGATCCATACATCGTTGCCGACGATGGTGTCGCCGCGATAGCCCGTCGCATAGGCGGCCGGATCGAAGCCGTCGCGCCAGGCGCCGGGGAAGATGCCGAACGGAAAGGTCGAAAAGCCGCCGAGCGCGTGGTTGGCGCCGTTCATGATGAACTGAACGCCTGTCGCAAGCGCGCAGAAACGCCCGATCACCAGCCGATCTCCGACGAAGTCGTAGTGATGGAGGACGCACTTCGCCTCAAAATATTCGGGCCCTTCCGGATCGTCATAGTAGCTGTATTCACCGACCTCTATCAGGGGCGAATGCACGAGGTTCTTGAGAAACCCGATCCGTGGAAACTCGGTGACCGGAAACTGGGCGTCGGGGTCAGGCAAGGCATCACCAGGCATCATCGGCAGGTCCATAAATTGCAGTTCTTCGTGAGGTCCTTATCGGCAGCGTGATGTAACGCCGCAGCGACGATTTCCAAGCCGCTGATGATCCCTCGCTTCATGCTTTGCTAACCGCATATACCGATCGCGGACGAAGCCACGCTGGAATTAATGCGTTCTAGCCACTTTTGCGGTCCAATAGAACAAGACGCATGCTGAACGATCCGAGAGATGGCCAATTCCTATTTCACCCTTGCCGCACCGAGCCGGCAATCGTCGCGTGACAGCCGAGCGCACGCGGCCGTCGAAACTCGCCCTGCCGAACCGATCACCCTCTCCGTTCATCGCGACTTGGCGGAGGTCGAGGCGGACTGGCGCGCGCTCGACGCAAACAAGCTGAACTCCCTGCATCAGAGCTTCGACTGGTGCGCGGCCTGGAAGCGTGCGCATAGGAGCCAATTGCTGGTCGTGCGCGGCGCTCTCGGCAAGCAACTGCTTTTCCTCCTGCCCTTCGAGATCGAAAGCGGTTGCTTCTTCCGCACCGCCAGACTGATCGCGACCGCACACAGCAACCTGAACACAGGGCTTTTTGCCGCCGACGTCGATCGCGCGCCGCGGGGCGAACTCTGCCGCGCGCTGACAGAGGGAATTCGACGCGCGCTTCGCGCCTACGCCGATGTCGTCGCACTCGAAAAGACACCGGCGCTGTGGCGCGGCCTGCCCCACCCCCTCGCCGCCCTGCCTGGGATCGCCAATCCGAACGCCTCTTTCCAGCTCGGGCTCCTCGGCGACATGGAGCGCACGCTCACCCAGCTCAACGCAAAACGCCGGCGCAAAAAGATGCGCCTCTCCGAGCGGCGTCTCGCCGAACTCGGCGGCTACGACTATGTCGTTGCCCGCGAGCCGGCGGACGCCCATGCGCTGCTGGACGCGTTCTTCCGGCAGAAAACCGCGCGGCTCGAAGCCCAGGGCCTGCCGGATGTGTTCGACAATTCGGAGATCCGCGCCTTTTTTCGTCTGCTGATCGACCGGCCATCCGCCGGCGACAGGCTGCTCGAACTCAACGCGATCCGCCTCAGGGGCGAGCACGAGGGCCGGGTCATTGCCGTCACCGGCCTGTCGAGAAAAGGCGACCACGTCATCTGCCAGTTCGGTTCGATCGACCACATGATCGCCGCCGACAGCAGCCCGGGCGAGTTGCTGCTCTACCGGGTGATCGAACGTCTTTGCGGCGAAGGTGTCGCGCTCTTCGACTTCGGCATCGGCGATCAACCCTACAAGCGATCGTGGTGCACGATGGAGACCCCCTTGCGGGACATTACCCTGCCGCTGACGTTGCGCGGACATGCGGCAGCCGGCCTGCATCGTGCCGTGGTGCGCGCCAAACGCACCATAAAGGCGAACAAGACCCTTTATGCCTTGGTACAGCGCGGACGGCGCCGGATATTGCGGGCCACCACAGAAACCGCGGACGATTGAGATCGGCTTCGAACCGGTGGCGGGCCGGAGCCGCGATCTGTCTTAGGCCGCGCGGCGGTCGGGAAGCTCCGGGCCGCTGTCGCCGCTGCCGGTCATCAGCACGATGTCGCGGTATCCGGCCTCTCCGAAGCTTGTCAGTTCTTCGATGATCTTTTCCTCGCTCACCGAAGGAGCCGAAACGATGATCTCGACTTCCTCGCCTCGAGCCACCTTGGCGACGGCAGCCGAATCCGCCGCACCGCATTCGACCAGCACCAGATCATAGGCATTGGTCAACGCGTCGATGATCATCTGCAGGCGCTCGATACCGCGCATCGCCGCGTGGGGATCGGCATCGCCCTGAGGGATGATATGCGCCCCGGAAAATCTGTCCGCATGGATCGTCTCCGCGAAGGCGACCTCCCCCGACAGCAGGTTCGTAATTCCAGGCAGGTGCGGCGACTGGGCCATCAGTCGGGTCGGGCAGGCCGAGCCGGAGAGATCGATGAGCACGACCTTGTGTTCCTCCTCGGCGAGCAGGCGCGCCAGCATCACCGTTGCCGTCGATCCCTCGTCCCCGCCCGGCGAGACCGCAACGGCGACCCGGATGGCGTTGCCGATGAGATGCTCGGCCACCGACTCGATCGAGAAGTCGTGCTCTGCCGCAATGCCCGGCTCCTGCTCCTCTCGCACTTCCTCGTGGGGTGCTTCGTATGCGACAACCGGTGCCGACGCCTCATCGGCGAGAACGGCTGCTGCCGGCAGCGCGGTTTCGGGCTTCAATCCGGACCCCGAAACCGGCCTCAACGCCCTGCCGCTGAAAAGCTCGCCCAGCATGATGACGACGCAGCTGATCAGGAAGCTTGCCAGCGCCGCAACGATCGTGATCGGTGCCACCTTGGGAAAGCTCGCAACGGTCGGGACGACCGCATTGGAAATCACCCGGGCATCGGCAGGCGTTGCGTTCGCGACGGTTCGCGATGTCGCTTCCCGGTAACGGGCGAGATAGGTCTCCAGAAGCTGGCGTTGGGCCGCCGCCTCGCGCTCCAGCGCACGTAGCCCCACTTCTTCCTCCCCCGCCTGCGCCGACTGGGCCTTCAGCGCGTTCAACTGCTGTAGCAATTGCTGTTCTCGAAGCTGGCCGACCTTCGCCTCATTGTCGAGACTGGAGAGAATTTTGCGCGTCTCGGCACGAATTTGCTCCCGAATGCCTTCGAGCTGCGATTTCAGCCCTTTCAGCCGTGGATGTCCGTCGAGCAGTGAGGTCGACAAATCGGCGATCTGCGCCTGCAGATTGGCCTGGCTCTCCTTCAGCCGCTGGATCATCGGCGAGCCGACGATGTCGGTAATCGTTTCGACCGGGCGGCCGTCGGCCAGCGCTGCACGCACACCTTCGGCACGCGCCGCCGTATTCGCCCTTTCCGCCCGGACCCGCGCCAGCTCCGTTGAAATATCGGTGAGCTGCCGGGTCGCGAAATTCTCCGTCTCGCCGGTTGGAAACAATCCGGATTCGGCGCGATAAGCGGCAACCTTGGCCTCGGCCTCGCGAACCTTTTCCCTGAGATTGGCGATCTCCGGCTCCAGCCAGCGGCTGGCTTCCGAGTTGGAATCGAGCTTCGCGCCGCTCTGCAGCGAGAGATAGACCTTGGCCATCTCGTTCGGAATGGCGGCGGAAAGCTGCGGATCCTTCGAGCTGAACGCAATGGCGATCACGCGCGACTTCTCGACCTGGTAAACCTGCAGCTTCGTATTGAACTCTTTCAGGATCCGCTCTTCCGGCGGCAATTCGAGCGGGTTCTTCCTGAGGCCCAGCATGACCAGAAGATCGGAGACCGCGGAGGGCTGCGCGGATGGATCGAACTCCTCCAGCTCGTGCAGCTTCATGTTGCGGGCGACCTGTTTTATGAGGTCGGCGGATCGCAGCACTTGCACCTGGCTGGCAATGCCGGACTCGTCGAACATCCGGTCCGAACCCGTCTGAGAAGCCTGGTTCGGGCTACTGAATTCCGGCTCGCGCGATTCGATCAGGACACGCGCTTCACTCTCGTAGGCCGGCGCGACCATTTTCGCC
The DNA here is from genome assembly GCF_000018545.1 of Sinorhizobium fredii NGR234. Classification (NCBI taxonomy): domain Bacteria; kingdom Pseudomonadati; phylum Pseudomonadota; class Alphaproteobacteria; order Hyphomicrobiales; family Rhizobiaceae; genus Ensifer; species Ensifer fredii. The sequence goes on along the minus strand of NC_012587.1, from coordinate 1,073,223 downwards.
GCCCCAAAGGCGAGCGCCGCGACACCGACTGTCGCGAGCAAAACGCGGGCGCGACGCTGCCAGATGGCGCGAAACAGCCCGCCGAGATCGATATCCACATCCTGCTGACCGCCGACGCCCGACATGCCACACCCCAAAGCTTCCGCATTCGGCCGGAAGGTAAAGGAACATGGTAACGCAAGTGTTAATTGCAGGCACAACTGTTGGGTGTCGTCACCCTGGAACGATACGGGGTCGCGGCCCGCATCGAAATTCCACCGGGAGTTTACCGGCTATTAACCCTAACGGATCGATAACATCGCCGAGAGGTGATCATTCCGGAGCCAACGAGAACACGCATGTCGATCGCAGGCACAAAGACAGCACGCGCTTTCGCCGTGGCAATATTGTCGGCGCTCGCCAGCGGTTGCATGAGCTACCAGCCGGCTCCCAAGGGGTTCAGCGAGGCGACGATCCAGCCCTACAGGCTGGACAGCGGCGACCGCCTCCGTGTCACCGTGTTCGAACAGCCGGCCCTGAGCGGCACGTACACCGTCGACCAGGCCGGCTACGTCGCTTTCCCACTGATCGGCGGAGTGCCGTCACGCGGCCATACGCTTCCGGAACTCGAGGGGATGATCGCATCCAAGCTGCGCGAAGGCTTTCTGCGCGATCCGGACGTGACCATCGAGGTGGATCGCTACCGCTCGGTCTTCATCATGGGCGAAGTGGGCCAATCCGGCCAATACAGCTACGTTCCGGGAATGACCGTGCAGAACGCCATCGCGGTCGCCGGCGGCTTCACGCCCCGCGCAAACCAGGCGAATGCCGATATCACCCGCAAGGTCAACGGCCGGATCATTACCGGTCGCGTGCCGATCACCGATCCGGTGCTTGCGGGCGACACGATCTATGTCCGCGAACGGCTGTTCTGAACCCATGCTCACCGAACGCCCCTTGCGCATCCTCCATTGCTTCAGATCGCCGATCGGCGGCATCTTCCGCCACGTTCGAGATCTCGCAGAGGCGCATGCGCAAGCAGGCCATCAGGTGGGAATTCTCTGCGACAGCACCACGGGCGGGTCCTACGAGGACGCGCTTTTCGACGAGATCCGTCCCTTTCTGGCACTCGGCATCGTCCGCACGCCGATCCATCGCACGATCGGGGCATCGGACATCGGCGCACTCTGGCGCAGCTACAAGCAAATCAGAAGCTTGCAACCGGATGTGCTGCACGGGCACGGCGCCAAGGGCGGCGTGCTGGCGCGCATCATCGGTTCAGCGCTGCGGGTCAACAAGTATCGCGTAGCCCGCCTCTATTCGCCCCACGGGGGCAGCCTTCACTATGAGCGGAGATCGCTGGCCGGCAGCGCCATCTTCCGGATGGAGCGCCTGCAGGAACGCCTGACCGACGCGCTCGTCTTCGTTTGCGATTTCGAGCGACAGACCTATTTCGCCAAGGTCGGGCGGCCCGCCGGGCGAAACGAGTTGATCTACAACGGCATTGGCGACTCGGAGTTCGCGCCGGTCGCGACCAGGCCGGACGTCGTCGATTTTCTCTATATCGGCATGATGCGTGACTTGAAGGGTCCCGATCTCTTTATCGAGAGTTTCGCAGCGGCAGAGCGTCTTGCGGGGCGGCCTTTATCGGGCCTGATGGTCGGCGACGGTCCGCAGCAATCCCAATATGCAGAAGCGATCGCGCGCATGGGGCTCGGCGACCGCATCAGGATGCGCCCGGCGATGAAGGCGCGCGACGCCTTTGCGCTTGCCCGCACCGTCGTCATTCCCTCTCGCGCCGAAGCGATGCCTTACATCCTTCTCGAAGCGCTCGCCGCCGGAAAACCGGTCATCGCGTCCCGCGTCGGCGGCATGCCGGAAGTGCTGGGTGCCGACAGCGGAGCGCTCGTCGAGCCGGCAAATGCAAGGGCACTTGCCGAGGTCATGGCCGCCGCCGCCGTCGACCAGGACTGGGCGGCCCGGACGATGCCCGATGCGGATCGCTTCAAGTCCCACTTCTCGGCTGCCGTTATGACAGGGCGGGTCATGCTGCTCTATCGCGAACTTACCGAGGAAACGCTCTTCGCCGAGCCGCGCCTTCGCACAACGTAAGCGTTTCTTAGTGGCTTTCTGCTATCCGGGCGTAGGGACAGCGCTCCGGAAAGCCACCATGAACCAGATTGACAGGCCCGAGACCTTCGATACCGAGGCGCTTCGCAAGAAGGTCTCCGAGATCCGAACCACGTCGCTCGACCGAAAAGAAGCCGACAAGACACCGACGCCGCTCAATCCGCTGGCCCGCCAGATCGCGCTGCAGTTCCAGGCCGATACCTATTCTCCGTCGATGATCATCGGCCTCATCCGCCTGCTCGATCTCTGCGCCCTCTTTGCGATCGGCTATGCGATCAATACGCAATATGTCCGTCCGGGGCTTCAGGAGTTACCGGTCTATCTCGCCATCCTCGTGCTCGGCTCGGCGCTGGCCGTGATCGCCATGCAGATCGCCGACACCTACCAGGTGCCGGCGCTCAGGGCCTGGCTCAGGATGACGCCGCGCGTTCTGGCCGCCTGGGTGGCGACCTTCGGTACCATCGCGCTGGTTCTCTTCTTCCTGAAATCGGGCCATCTCTATTCGCGCGTCTGGGTTGGCGGCTGGTTCGTCGCCGGTGCGCTGTTTCTCGTTTCCGAACGCGCCTTCATCGCCTACTCGATCCGGCATTGGTCGCGAAACGGCACCATGGAGCGCCGCGCGGTGATCGTCGGCGGCGGCACGCCGGCAAGAGACCTGATCCGCACCATCGAGCACCAGCCGGCCAACGACATCCGCATTTGCGGCATCTTCGACGATCGCGACGAGCGGCGCTCGCCACATGTGATCGCCGGTTACCCGAAGCTCGGGACCGTCGACGAACTCGTCGAGTTCGCGCGGCTCGCCCGGATCGACATGCTGATCTTCTCGCTGCCCCTGACGGCGGAGAAGCGCATTCTCGAGCTTTTGAGGAAGCTCTGGGTGCTGCCGGTCGACATTCGTCTCGCGGCCCATGCCAATAACCTGCGCTTTCGGCCGCGCAGCTACTCCCATGTCGGCCAAGTGCCGATGCTCGACATTTTCGACAAGCCGATCGCCGACTGGGATTCCGTCGCCAAACGATGCTTCGACGTCTTCTTCAGCGTCGTGGCGCTCGCCCTGCTCTGGCCCGTGATGCTGGTCGCCGCGATGGCCGTCAAGCTCACCTCGGCCGGCCCGATCATCTTCAAGCAGCAGCGCCACGGCTTCAACAACGAGATCATCGAAGTCTACAAATTCCGCTCGATGTACACGCACATGAGCGACCCGACCGCCCGCAACGCGGTGACGAAGGGCGATCCCCGCGTCACGCCGGTCGGCCGCTTCCTGCGCAAGTCCTCGATCGACGAGCTGCCGCAGATCTTCAACGTGCTGAAAGGCGAGCTCTCGCTTGTCGGACCGCGCCCGCATGCCGTTCTCGCCCAAACGCACAACCGCACCTACTCGGATGTCGTCGAGGGCTATTTCGCCCGCCACCGGGTCAAGCCAGGCGTCACCGGCTGGGCGCAGATCAACGGCTGGCGCGGCGAGATCGACAATGACGAGAAGATCCGCTTCCGCACCGCCTTCGACCTCTACTATATCGAGAACTGGTCGCTGCTTCTCGACCTCAAGATCCTGTTTCTGACGCCCATCCGACTGCTCAATACGGAAAACGCGTATTGATCGCCGCTGACACCTCCCAGGTCGCCATCGTTCGGCCGCAGCTCGCCGCGGTTTCGATCATCGGTTCAGCCCTCGTCGCCGCCGGCGTTTTCCTGTCGGGCTTCGTCATCGCAGAGCCCGCACCCTACGAAGTCTTCATGGCGGGCCTCATCGGCCTCTGGTCGCTCTTCGGGCTGAAGATTTCGCGCGCCATCGCCCCCCTGCTCGCCCTGCTCCTTCTCTTCATGGTCGGCGGCATCCTGTCGCTGACTGTGATGGTCGACCTCGCAACCGGGCCGACATACATGGCCGTCTCCGGCTTCCTGGCACTGACGGCCGTGTTCTTCGCGGCGATCATCGAAGACCGTCACCAGCGACTGGGGCTCATCTTCAACGCCTGGGTCTCGGCTGCCGTCATCACGGCCCTTCTCGGCATTCTCGGTTACTTCGGGGCGATCCCGGGCGCGGCCAACTTCACCCTTTATGACCGCGCCAAGGGAGCATTTCAGGATCCGAACGTCTTCGGGCCGTTTCTCGTCGCGCCGATGGTCTATCTGGTGCACGGCCTGCTGACGCAGCCGATCAAACGTGCTCCGTTGAAAATCGCCGGTCTTGTAGTCTTGACCCTCGGCGTCTTCCTCTCCTTCTCCCGCGCGGCCTGGGCGCTCAATCTCTTTTGCGTCGTCGCGCTGGTGTTCGTCATGCTCCTCAAGGAGCGGAGCGGGCTGTTCCGGCTCAGAATTCTCGTACTTACGCTCTGCGGCGCCCTCGTCGTCATGGCGGCACTCGCCGCCGCCCTGCAATCGGAGCAGGTGGCGACGCTCTTTTCAAGCCGCTCCCAACTCGTGCAGGATTACGACGGCGGGCACCTGGGGCGCTTCGACCGGCACCGGATCGGCTTCCTGATGGCGATGGAAAGGCCGCTCGGCATCGGCCCGCTGATGTTCGGCACGATCTTCCTGGAGGACGAGCACAATGTCTGGCTGAAATGCCTGACCTCCTATGGCTGGCTGGGCTTCGTCGCCTATGTGACGCTCATCGTCTGGACGCTCACGCTCGGCTTCCGGCTGCTGCTGCGCGACCGGCCCTGGCAGCCTTATCTGATGATCGCCTGGGTGACGCTCGTCGGCCATGTCGGGATCGGCAATGTCATCGACACAGACCACTGGCGCCATTTCTACCTGCTGCTCGGCATTGTCTGGGGATGCGCCGCGCTCGAATACCGCAATCGACGGGAGGGCCGCGCCGAAAAACTCGCCTTGCGTTGAAGCCGCCTGCGCTCGGAAAGCGGGCCCCGAAGGCGCCATAGAGCGCCCGACGAGGCCCGCATTCGCCGCTCTCCTGGCTTAGTCTTCGGCGGTTGCTTCTTCTTGCTGCAGCTTCTGCTGCAGGAGAAGCTCGTCTGCTGGCTTGGACTGTTCGGTCTTCGTGACGCTGGCCGTCGTGATTTCCCTGTCTGCCGGGTTCACCGAGGCCGTGGTGTCGTTGTGACCGAGACACGCGGCTGATGCTGCCGTCGCGGAAAGCGCGAGGGCGGCTGCAAGTACGAGGATGCGCTTCATGAGGCTTCTCCTGTTGTTGCAGGCGCAGTGTAGCCGCGCCTCTGCCGCCGACCAAATCACAAAACCGCTCGCCCGGTGCGCCCGACGTCACACCGCTTTCCTCAAAGCTGCGGAAGCGCAACCGAAAATCGATTTTCCCCTTGCGCCCTCCCTTTGTTCCGACTAAGGAGAGCGGGCTTGTAAAAAAGCGGGTCGGAGCGTAGCGCAGCCCGGTAGCGCACTTGACTGGGGGTCAAGGGGTCGTGGGTTCGAATCCCGCCGCTCCGACCATTTAATTACCTGAAAATCAAGGTTTATTCTGTTCCCGCCACCGGGGACGGATTTCCACTGTGGCGTTCATTTCAGATCGAACGAATTGCCAGCGAGTTGAGCAGCCAGGCCGAGTCGATCGAGATATCGATGCTGACGTCGTTGAGCAGGGCCCAGATCCGATCGGCCACGCCGACATAGACCCAGAGTTCGCGGCCGGCCGGGAAGGCCATCTCGGTGAACAGGTTGATGATTCGTCTTTCACCGGGGACCGCCTGGACGCTCGTGCCCGGGAAGCTCTCGCCGTCGCCCCGGCAATCGAGACCCGAGATGAACCATTGGTTGCTCACCTCGTTGGCCGGATCGACGTCATCCCAGTTCCAGAACACGGCCATCACGAGCCTGCCGCGCGTCGTGGCATGGAAGTCGGACCATCCGAACTCGTCATAGGTCGCGATATGATGGCGGCAAACGAGGGCCGACAGATCGGCCTTGACCTGGAGTATGCCGGTGCGAAGCGTCTTGAAGGGGACGAGATAGCCGTTCTCCCGGTAGGCGCAGAGCAGGTCCACATCGGACGCGTCGTCGTTCCGGGCGACAAGCTTGGATCCCATGCGGGCGGCGCAATCGAGATAGGAACGGTTCTCGACGATCGCTCCGTCGCCGGTCGCCTGGTTCTGATCAAGCCGATCCCAGCAGCCGCCGAAATGCGGGTAGAACAGCTTTTCCTTGTCCGGATCGGGCGGGGCGTACACGATCGGCGGCTGAACCAAGGCATCGGCCAGGCTTCCGACCACCGATTCATGAAAGTGAAACGCACTGTAGCCCTTCACCAACTGACCAAACTTGTCATAGGCACGGTCGTGCAGCCCCTTGACCGCCTTCAGGTCAACCTCGGCATTTCTGGCTTCGATCAGCGACTTGTAGCGTAGGCCGGGCCCGCGGGGATCATCCCGTCTTCCGCCCCGTGCGGCGCTGGCGATCCGGTCACGCAAGGCGGGCGGAAAGATCTGCCGTCGCTCTTCCCCGAACGACTGGCGCAGCGCATCCAGCCTATCCACCGTTGCGCGCCATTCCTCCTTCTGCCGACGCTGATAGATCGCCTGAAGCCGGTCCAGGACTTCGGGCGCCGACCGATCCGTTCTCGTGCGTTCAATATGGTCAGCAATCTGCATGGCTTCCTCCCGTGGTTGCGAATGCCGGCACCGCCCGGCCACGTCAATCGAGAGGTCGGATCGGCCCAGCGTATTGTGGCATGGAGTGCGCGCTTTACGTGTTACCTTTGGAACGTTGACCGCAGCCCGGGTTGGACCCGGACCATTACGGCCGCGGCTCGGGGCGGGAGGTAATGAACACGCCGACGGCGAGCATGATCGCCGCGATGACGGATGCCGTGAGCATCGAGGGTTGAAGGCGGAGCCAGAAGAATGCAAAGCCGAGCGCCATCAGCGACAACGCACATATCTTCGCGCCCCGCGATATCGCACCATCCTCTCGCCAGTCGCGCAGCGGCTGCCCGAACATGGGATGATCGAACAGCCATCGTTCGAGACGCGGAGACGATCGCGCAAAGAGCCAGGCAGCCACCAGCAGGAACGGGGTCGTCGGCAGAAGCGGCAGGAAAATGCCTGCCACGCCAATACCTACCATCACCCAACCGAGCCCGAGAAGAACAAGGCGCATGGAAAGATTCAACCGATTTCTCCTTGTCAGGGCATAAACCTGGCGGAGGGTTGCTCCGCATCCTGTGGCGGTCACAGTTTATCTGTCAATGCGACAGGACGGCGATCGCCGCGGCGGCAGCTTCCTATCTCGACCCCGGGCAGGGATGGTCGATCTGGAACAAGGACGGGCGGCGTCCGGGCTATCTGCTAACCCGTGGATGATCGGAGCCCGACACGGAATCGACGAATGGCGAGACGACGGATCGGATGGAAGCGAAAGCCTTAGTTTTCCAAGGCTGTCCTGTGGATGTCATTCATCGCCCGCTTGAGGTCGTCGATGGCGGATGTCGACGGCAGCGTCTCCCCCTCGAGTTCCGGCGGCAGCTTCCAGCCCGGCTCGACGCCCTGCATGTTCGGCAGTTCGTGGGCAATCCCCTTGTGGCAGTCGATGCAGGTGGCCTTGCCCGGCAGCAGGTAGCGGGTATGGATCTCGGCGGCGCGCTGCGTCTGCTTGGAAAGGTCCATCGCCGTCGACGAGTGGCAGTTGCGGCACTCGAGGCTGTCGTTCGCCTTCAACCTCGCCCATTCATGCTTGGCAAGTTCGAGGCGGTGGTCGAGGAATTTCTCGCGCGTATTGATGGTTCCGAAGATCTTGCCCCAGACCTCCTTCGAGGCCTGCATCTTGCGGGCGATCTTGTCCGTCCATTCATGCGGCACGTGGCAGTCCGGGCAGGACGCCCTGACGCCCGAGCGGTTGGAGAAATGAATGGTGCGCGTCAGTTCCTCATAGACGTTCGCCCGCATCTCATGACAGGAAACGCAGAAGGCTTCCGTATTGGTGAGCTCCAACGCGGTGTTGAAAGCACCCCAAAACATGACGCCGCCAACGAAGCCGCCGAGCGTCAGGAAGGCGAGGCTGAGGGTTGCGGCCGGCGTGGTGAGAACCTTCCACACCCAGAGCAGGACGCGCTTTATCCGAGCCATGGCCTACTCGCTCCCTGCCTGCTTGACGCCCATCTCGCTCATGTCCCTGAAGGTATTTTCGACGAGCGGACGCACATCGGCCTGCGGCACATGGCAGGCCGTGCAGAAATAGCGCCGCGGAGAAACGTCGGCGAGCATCTGGCCTTCGCGCGTCATGTAATGCGTGACGCTGATCATCGGCGCGCCGGTCTCCTGCGTGAGTTCGCGCTTGTGACAGGAGAGGCACCGGTTGGTGTTGACCGAAAGCTGGTAACCCTCGATCGAATGTGGAATGACCGGCGGCTGATCGGGATAGGCGCGCTCCTTGCGGGCATCGTCCACGACCCATTTGGGGATCGGATGCGCCTCCACCTCGCCCATCTCCTGCGGCGGTCCGGAAAGCTCCGGCACCCTTTCGCCGGCCATTTGCGCGATCGCCCCCGTTGCGACGAACAGGACCGCCAAAAGCGCCCCGAGCATGGATCCGGGACTTTTCATCATGCGACAGAGACGATTTTGACCGCGCATTTTTTGAAATCCGTCTGTTTGGAGATGGGATCGGTTGCGTCGAGCGTTACCTTGTTGATCAGCCTGCTGGCGTCGAACCAGGGTACGAAGATGACGCCCGGCGGCATGCGGTTGCGGCCGCGCGTCTCGACGCGGGCGCGAATTTCGCCGCGACGGGAAACGATCCGCACCTCGGCGCCCTGGTTGATACCGCGATCGCGGGCATCACCGGCATTCATGAAGCAGACCGCCCCGGGGAACGCCTTGTAGAGTTCCGGCACCCGCATCGTCATCGAGCCCGAGTGCCAATGCTCCAGCACGCGGCCCGTTACCAGCCAGACGTTGTATTCGTCGTCGGGCGATTCCGCCGGCGGTTCGTAGGGGACGGCAAGGATCACCGCCCTGCCGTCCGGGCGGCCATAGAACTTCACGCCCTCCCCCGGCTTCACATAGGGATCATAGCCCTCCCGGTAGCGCCACAGCGTCTCCTTGCCGTCGACGACGGGCCAGCGCAGCCCCCGTTCCTCGTGGTAACGGTCATAAGGCGCCAGGTCATGGCCGTGGCCGCGCCCGAAGGAGGCATATTCCTCGAACAGGCCTTTCTGGATGTAGAAGCCGAAGCCTTCCGCCTCGCGGTTGGCGTATTCCTTGTTGATCTCGCTTGCCGGGAACCGGTCGACATTGCCGTTCTTGAACAGCACCTCGTAGAGGGTCTTGCCGCGATAGCCTGGGTTGGCGTCGAGAATATCGGCCGGCCAGACCTCGTCGGTGGTGAAGCGCTTCGAGAATTCCACCATCTGCCAGAGATCGGACCGCGCCTCGCCCGGGGCGTTGACGAGTTGATGCCAGACATGGGTACGGCGCTCGGCATTGCCATAGGCACCCTCCTTCTCCACCCACATGGCGGCGGGTAGGATCAGGTCGGCGCTCATCGCCGTGATCGTCGGATAGACGTCGGAAACGACGATGAAGTTATCCGGATTGCGGTAGCCCTGGTAGGTCTCGTTCCCAGTATTGGGAGCCGCCTGGACGTTGTTGTTGACCTGAACCCAATAGAAGTTGAGCTTGCCGTCCTTCAGCATCCGGTCCTGCTCGACGGCGTGGTAGCCGGGCTTCTCCGGGATGAGGCCGTGGGGAACGCGCCAGATCTCCTCGGCGTGCTTGCGGTGCTCGGGATTGGTGACGGTCATGTCGGCCGGCAGCCGGTGGGCGAAGGTGCCGACCTCGCGTGCCGTCCCGCAGGCCGAAGGCTGGCCGGTCAGCGAGAAGGGGCTGTTGCCGGGCTCCGAGATCTTCCCGGTCAGGAGATGGAGGTTATAGACCATCTGGTTGACCCAGACGCCGCGCACGTGCTGGTTGAACCCCATGGTCCAGAGCGACATCACCTTGCGGTTGGGATTGGCATAGAGATCGGCCAATTGTTCGAGGAACCCGGCCTCGACGCCGGTCAGTTCGACGGTCTTGTCGAGCGTGTATTCCGAAACGAAAGTCTTGAAGCTCTCGAAGTCGCTCGGCGTCATCTTGGCCGCGTCCTTGGCGTTCTTCGCCTTGACCTCGAGCGGATTGTCGGGCCTCAGGCCGTAGCCGATGTCGGTCGCGCCGACCATGAAGGTCGTGTGCTTCTTGACGAAATCCTCATTCACCCGGCCCGTCTGGATGATGTGATTGGCGATGTAGTTGAGGATCGCCAGATCGGTGCCGGGCTTGAAGACGATCGGAATGTCGGCGAGGTCCATGCTGCGATGCGTGAAAGTCGACAGCACCGCCACCTTGACATGCTCGTGTCCAAGCCTCCGATCGGCGAGACGCGTCCACAGGATCGGGTGCATCTCCGCCATGTTCGAGCCCCAGAGCACGAAGGCGTCGGCATGCTCGAAATCGTCGTAGCATCCCATCGGCTCGTCCATGCCGAAGGTGCGCATGAAGGCGACGGCAGCCGAAGCCATGCAGTGGCGCGCATTGGGATCGAGATTGTTGGATCGGAACCCGGCGCGCATCAGCTTGGTGGCCGCATAGCCCTCGAAGATCGTCCATTGGCCGGAGCCGAACATTCCGACGGCGGTCGGTCCCTTCTCCTTCAGCACCCTCTTCGCCTGTTGCGCCATGACGTCGAAGGCTTCGTCCCAGCTGACCGGCTCGAACTCGCCATCCTTGGCAAAGGCGCCGTTGCGCTTGCGCATCAAGGGCGTTTTCAGGCGGTCGGCGCCGTACATGATCTTTGAAAGGAAGTAGCCCTTGATGCAGTTGAGGCCACGGTTGACCTCGGCCTGCATGTCGCCGTGGGTGGCGACGACCTGCCCCTCCTTGACGCCTACCATGACGCCGCAGCCCGTGCCGCAGAAGCGGCATGGTGCCTTCGCCCATTTGATCTGCAGCGCTTCCACACCGCCCGGCACGGGCTGCGCCGCGACGGGAAGCGCGATGCCTGCCGTCGCTGCGGCGATGCCGGCGGCATGCGCCTTCAAGATTTCACGCCGCGTCAATTCGCCGGTCATGGCGATCGTCTCCTTCGGATTCGACATGCTCAAACACCATATTGGCTGCCACCACGCCCTCGAGCACCGAGATGCGCGACAGGATTTCACCGAGCATTCCGGTGCTCGTGCCCTCGATCACAACGACGATCTTTCCGTCCTGATGCGCGTAAACCTCGACGTTCTGCATCTCTGCGAGCTGAGCGAGGACGCGCTCCTGCATAGGCGGCATCGTCACCACGACGGCGCTGGAAATGTGATAGAACGCACTCGCATCAGACAAAGGCGCGCCCCCTGTCGAATTCGCGAATGCCTATGGCCGCCACGGGGCAGACGGCGAGACAGGCGCCGCAGCCGGTACACGCCTCTTCCCTGAGCTCGGGCAGGAACGGTCCGCCGGCACGCGGACGGAACCGGATCGCCTCTGTCGGACAGCCGTCGCGACAGGCCTGGCATTCGGTGCCGTTCCTGGCGAGACAGCTCTCGCCGATCATCGCGACATGTGGAAAGGACTGTGGTCGGCCGGTGAAAACCGGCTCGGGACAGAGTTCCGCGCATTGGCCGCAGAAGGTGCACTCGGCGACGGAGAAATCGAGCGCCGGGCGATCCGCGATCAACCGGATGATGCGCGTCGGACAGGCGTCGACGCATTTCCCGCACCCCGTGCACGCTTCGAGGCTCGCCGCGCCGGGAGGGCGGACGCCTTGGCCCTGCCCTTCGTACAGGCCGCGCAGAAAATTCCGCCTCGATATGTCGATACCCTCGCCCATGCTACCCTCAGTGCACCGGCGGACCGGGCGGCCCGAAGACAAGCTGGAACATCCAGACGAGAAATCCGTAGGCACCGACCACACCCACGGCGACGATCGGCCAGATGCCGAACGCCAAGACGAGAAAGGTAAGGAACTCTGTCTTCCGCTGCGACCGCAAGGGGCTCGCCATGCTCGGATCGCCATCAGGCATCTCGCGTCTCCCTCCTCGACCACACGCGTCCCTCAGAAGTCTAGCGCGGTGAATGCAAAAATAAAGGGAGAGCCGTAACAATTTATCCGTTCGCTATTTCTTGACTATCCAAATTGATTTTCGTCAATTACTTGACAGTGGCGAGACGAAGTATCGCGCGCACTTAGTATTCCTAAAACATCAAGTTTCAGCTGTGCAATGACCCGGCGCACTTGGATTACATTGCGCCGGGAGTCGTTATACGCTCGTCATGCTGTCGATTGACTATTGAAGAGCAGCGGCAAGGGCCGCATGGAGGCGCTCCTGAGCCTTTTTCGGCAGCTTGACGCCCTTGACCTTCTCGACATTGGCAGGCGCGTCGCCGACGACCACGACGCCGACCATGCCCATGCCGACATGCGGTGCGCATTTGACGCCGTAAACGCCGGGCGCGTCGAACGTCACCTTGTATGTCTCGTTCATCTTGCCCTTGAAGGGCGTGGCGCCGTCGGGGATCATGTCCTTGATGGTCTCGACATTGTGCCCTTTGTCGGTCGGCACGAAAGTGACGCTGTCGCCCGGATTGACCTTGACGAATGCCGGCTCGAATACCATCGATCCTTCCGCGCCCTTGTTCAGCATATGAACCTCGAAGTCGGCGGCGAACGCGGTGCCGGTAAAGGCGGCAAGAATGGCGGCGACTGCAGCGCCCTTTGCGATTATGCGCACTGAAATTCTCCTTAGGTTTCAGAACCCTGTTCGGTTCCTGCAGAAAGGAGATAGGACAGCGGCGGCCTCCGGTCTTTGATGTCTGTCAAACAACTGCGATGTTGGTCGGTTCAGTCCCGCCCGCCTTCGGCAAGCTGCGCCAGTCCGGGCAGATCGCAGATGATCAGCTTCTGGCGCCCGCCCTCGACCAGGCCCTTCGCCTCCCAGGCGCTCAAGATGCGCGACACGGTGTGGAGCGTGGTGCCGGTCATCTCGGCGATATCCTGACGGGAAATCGGAAAGTCGATGCGGATGCCGCCTTTTTCCTGCTTGCCCGCCTGGCGCGAAAGGCGCAGCACGGCATGGGCGACGCGCCGTTCGACTTCCTGGGTGGACATTTCCCGGATTCGCGTGTGCGCCTCTTCCAGCCGCTGGCCGATCGTCTGCATCGTGCTGATGGCCAAGCGCGGATTTTGCTCGACGAATTGCGGCCAGAGATCCGTCGGCCAGGACAAGGCGACGCTCTCGCTAACCGCCGTCGCGGTGCCTGGATAGTCCGAACGCTGCAGTGCCTTGGCGAAGCCGAAGAGGTCACCCGGATGGACGACGCGCACGATGATCTGCTGGCCATCCTCGGTGACCTGGGTCACCTTCAGGCGCCCATGCAGAAGAAGGAAAAAGCTGGTGGCGGTCTGGCCCTGCTCGAACACGGCGTCGCCCGGCGGAACGCGTTTTGCCGTGGCATGACCCAACAACTTGTCGAGGTCGGCGTCGGTCATCCTGTCGAACAGGGGAAGCGACCTCACCACGCTCCGGTCGATCTTCATTCCATCTCCCCTATCGGTGCGCCTGGCGCACCTTTGCCTGCGCTGTTCAAAATTCCTATCATGGCAGGCAGGGGGAAAAAAGCCGGGGTTCGCGCCGGTTGCGCCGCATCACAGGTGCAGGCCCTTCGCCCTCAGCGTCTGGAGAAGCGGCGCATACCAGCGGCTATCCTTGACCAGGCGGAAGCCGACATTGTCGGGAGGGGCGCCGACGGCGCAGCCGCCACCCTTGGGATTGCGGACGAAGGAACTCAGCGCGGCACGGTGCTTGCCGGTCGCGATGTAGATGCCGCAGGAGGCGGCATCGCTGATGACGGATCCGGAGCGATCCAAGGTGACGCGGCGGCTACAGGTCGCCGTCCATTCCCAGACATTGCCGGCGAAGTCCGAAAGCCCGGTTTCGCTTTCCCCGAAATGTCCGAGCGACTGCGGCTCCGGTTCGCGTGACGCCTTGCGTGCCGTCTCGCGACGGTAGTCGGCGAGCCAGCGCAGCGCCGGGTTGGATGTGTCAGAATCGACGCCGAGCGCATCGTCCGGGAAACGGCTGCCGGCGGCAAAGGCGAGTTGCTCGTCCGTCGGGATCACCCAGACCGCTCCGGTCCTGCGGCTGATCCAGGCGGCGTAGGCGACCGCGTCGTCGAAGCTGACGCCGGTTGCCGGCGTCAGCGCCGGATCCGACGGCACATGCTCGGGCTCGGCGGGCGGACAGGCCTCTTCCGCGACGCAGCGCGCGTAGTCTGCGGCCGTCACCTGATATTTCATGATGGCGAGCGGCGCGCTCATGCGCACCGTCGTCATCGGCCCGTCGACGGCATAGCCATTTCTGAAAAATTCGCCGGCGACGCGGTAGCTGAAATCCCGCGGAGCGACAACGACGATGGGCGGCTCATCGAGCGGCGTGCCGACCGGTGCATCGAACAAGAGGCCCGTTTGCTTTGCGAGGAGGCCGGCGAGAAGCAGGAAGAGAACGGAAGGGATCGCCAGCGATAAGGACGTGGCGTCCCGTTTTTCTGAAAGCGCGGCCATGACGGCCTCCTTGCGACGATCCTTCTTTGCTCGTTTCCGCCCGAGGATCATGCGGCGATATCGCGGCCTGCGCCGGCGGAATTCCCGCCGGCGCAGGCCGCGCGCGGCGGTCTCAGGTGCCCGACGGCGCGCGAACGGAGGTCATGAGATCGTCGTTCCAGTCGCCGGTGACGGTGAAGTGGGCAGCGGCGCCGAGCTCGAAAGCTTCAATCAGGTTGTGGTTCACATAGGCGTAAATGCCGGGCTGCTCGAAGGTGTAGAAGGCCGCGCCGGCTGTGCCCCCGGGAATAAACCAGGTTTCCTGATCGCGATCCGGAAGATTGCGGAACTTGCCCGTCGCCCAGACATAGTCGCCATGGCCGCCGATCAGATGCGGGCGGGTGTCGCGGTTGGCTTGCGAATGGACGATCAGAACCTTTTCGCCGACGGCTGCCTTCAGCGCGTTGTCGCCGGTCAGCGCCCCCACCGCACCGTTGAAGACGATGTGGCTCGGGGTCAGGGTCCGCATGACTTCCAGCGTATCGGCATAGGCATCGCCGGCGCTCTCGTATTTCTTGTAATTTCCCTCAGCGTCACGCGGCACGTAGAAGTCCTGCTCGCCGACATAGTAGATCTTGTCATACGTCAGCGGCTTGCCCTGGCCGTCCGTCAGTCCCTCGCGCGGCAGCACCATGATCGCGCCGTTCATCCCCGAGGTGACGTGCCACGGAACCATGCCGGGAGGTGCGCAGTGGTAGACGAAGACGCCTGCCTTGGTCGCCTTGAACCGCAGGACCGTGGACTCGCCCGGATTGACGACCGTCAGCGCCCCGCCGCCGAGCGCGCCGGTCGCCGAGTGGAAGTCGATATTGTGCTGCAACGTGTTGCTTTCCGGGTTGATCAGCGTCAGCTCGACATAGTCGTCCTGGTGCACGACCATCATCGGACCGGGAACCGAGCCGTCGAAGGTCATCGCCTGGACTTCCGTGCCCTGGTCGTCGATGACGAGTTTCTTCTCCTCGATCGTCAAGGTGAACTCGACGACCTTCGGACCACCTTCGGCCTTCTGGGTGTGGGCGTGGACGAAGGGCGGCTTGACGAGATCGACCTTCACGCGCGGCAGCGAAGCGACGTCTACGGGGGCGATCTTGGCGACCGCCTCTTCCGCCTGCGCGGCGGCTGCGCCGACGAGCGGGGTCAGCGCGCCCGCGATCGCCGCGCCGGCCAGCATGCTGCGGCGTGTCATCTGGAATTGCTCAGACATGGAACCTCTCCTTGAAAAGGACGGAGCGAATATCGCCCGGTCGTTCTCATCCTAGGAGGGTCGCAGCCAAGCTCTTTGAGGTGGAACAAATAGTCAGATTGCACGGGTGCGACATTTTGACGGGCAGCAGCGACAGACACCTCCCGGCAAGGCGGGCGCGGCATGCACCGGGCCTGTCTTTGCCAATTGTCAAAGAAGACCTTTCGCGACTCCGGTACTCAGATGCGAGCTAAACGTCAGGAGTTGAATCATGAATGGATCGAAGGTGGCGGAGCGGCCCGGCCACGTGCCGCGGGGCCTGGGACGGACGGGCCCCGTGCTCTTCTCATACGGTTTCCGGCCGTTTTTCCTCGGAGCGGCGCTTTGGGCTGTCTGCGCCATGGGCCTGTGGATCGCCGCGCTCGCCGGCCATGTCGAACCAGGCGGCAGCTACGGCGCTCATGCCTGGCATGCGCACGAGATGCTGTTCGGCTTCGCCTCCGCCGTTCTAGCCGGCTTTTTGCTGACGGCGGTGCCGAACTGGACGGGCCGGCTGCCGGTCTCCGGTTGGCCGCTCGCCGGACTGTTCGCGCTCTGGCTGGCGGGGCGCGCGGCGCTCCTTTCGCCGGATGCAATCGGCGTTCCGGCCGCCGCCGCAATAGACAGCCTCTTCCTTCCTGCGCTGCTTTTCATCTGCGCCCGCGAGGTGATCGCCGGCCGCAAGTGGAAGGACCTCAAGGTGCTTGGCGGGCTCTTGGCGCTGTCTCTCGCCAATGCCTGCTTTCACGTGGCAGTCATCACGGGAGACCATGCGCATATTGCGATGCGGCTCGGCATCTCCGCCTATGTGGTGCTCGTCACCATCGTCGGCGGACGGATCCTGCCGAGCTTCACCCGCAACTGGCTGAACCGCTTCGGCCGTACGGATTTTCCCGTTCCCTATAATGGCTTCGATACGGTGGCCATCCTCGCGGGCATCATGGCGCTCGCCTCGTGGACGCTCCTTCCCGAGCATCCGGCCACAGCACTCACGGGTCTTGTCGCGGCGCTGCTGCACGTCATCCGGCTCGGCCGCTGGCGGGGCTGGGCCACCTGGCCGGAAATGCTGCTCGTCGTCCTGCACGTGGCCTATGCCTTCATCCCATTGGGCTTTGCCGCGATCGGCTTCGCCGCGCTCGGTTTCGTCGAAGAGCACTCCGTCATGCATGTGCTGACCGTCGGTGCCATCGCCTCCATGATGCTCGCGGTCATGACCCGCGCCAGCCGCGGCCATACCGGCCATGCGCTGGCGGCTTCGCGCCCGACAGTCGCATCTTACGCCGCCATGTTGCTCGCCGCCGTGCTGCGGCCACTGGCGGAAATGTTGCCCGAGGCCGCGACTATGCTCCACGCCGCGTCCGGTGGCCTGTGGATCCTGGCTTTCGCGCTGTTCTGCCTCGAATACGGGCCAATTCTGGTGCGCAAGCGCCGCGCGTTGCATTGAAAGCCACAAGCTGGTCAACGCAGAAACGGCCCGGGGATTCCGGGCCGTTTCCATTTCTCCGCACTGCTAAAGCCTCAGTTCGTCATCATCTCCGGCGTCCAGGCCGGCTCGTAGGTCAGCCGCACTTCGGCATATTCCACCCCCGGCACATACCAGACGCAATTGCGGACGGCCTCCTTCAGATATTCGCTGGCCGGGCAACCCTTCGTGGTCGTCGTTATCGTCACATGGGCGATGCCGCCATCGTCGACGGAGACATCGTAGATGAGGCCGAGGTCGACGATGTTGCGGCCAAGTTCGGGATCGATGATCATGCGCAGCGCCTCGCGGATCGCCCCGCAGACGGTCTCGTTGATCGCTTCGGTCATGGCATCAGCCTTTCTTTCCGGCACGCACGAATATGCGGAAGGTGGTGCGCGTTTCGTCGAAATTACCCGCCCACTGGTGGCCGCGTTTCGCAAGCTCCGGGAAAAGAAAAACCGGCTCGCGCGAAAGCAGGGCGAACAGGACCTCGCCCGGCTGGAGCCGTTCGGCGGCGGCCAGGATGCGCACCATCGGCTCCGGCGGGTCCAGCCCGGTCAGATCGAGGTGTTCGGCCGGGTCGGGCCAGGTGTCCGCATTCTCGGCGTCGGCGGACGCTTCCACCGGCGTGCCCGTCGCGTTCGGCGTGAACAGAACCTCCCAGTCGCCGCCGTCGATCTCCTTCGCGGCGTGGCCGTAGCCGCGGCTCTCCATCACCTTGAAGAGCGGTTGCGGGCGGAATGGGGCTAAAAGTCGCAAGCCCTGCCCGGGCTTCAGCCCGCTCACGGCCTCCATGATGGCCTGGAACGGCTCGCCGCCGCTTCTCAATATGGGCCGAACGTCGAGTTCTCGGGGTGCAGGATTCATCGGTCACTCCTGTTGTCGAGCGATTGGAAGAAAGAGATGCGGTCTTGGCGCCCCGACGGGGAAACGCAGCGGCTCGGCAACGGATGAGAGCATCCGGGCGCGCACCAGTTCCGCCATCAGGCCGACAGTGGCAATGAGTTGCAGCAGCAGCGCCGCGCGAAACCATAGGGCGCTCTCGGCAAAAAGCGAGCCGGTGGCCGCCGCCACGGCTGCGTAGTAGAGACAGAACCAGAGGCTCGAGCGGCCCTCCCGGACGAGATCCTGCACACGCGGGACCGCGGCGCGGCCGAGAACCGAGCCATAGCATTCGAGCCAGGTCAGGAAGGGAACGATCTTATAGAGCTGTGCGAGCCCCAGTCCCGTGAGCCAGCCGAAGACGAAGAGGTAGACGAGAGCCGCCGCCCCCTCGCCGGCCGCCGCCCTGGCGCCTGGGACGATGAACAACGCCACGGACAGGAAGAGAGCCACAAATGCCGCATAGCTTGCGCGGATATTGAGTTCCACCGCCTTGCGCCGGCGCTCGCGAAACAGACGGATCACGTCGGCGCAATAGAGAAGGGTGGCGATACCAGCAAGAAGCGTCGCAAACGCGAGCGGTCCCCGCGCGGCCGAGACATCAAAGACGAGCCAGGCGATACGGCCCACGACCAGCGCCAAGGCGGCGCTAGCGGCCCACCAGACGAGGCGGGACGTGCCGCGCGTTTCCTCGGGCGCAAGCATGAACATCGGCAGCAGCCGGTAGCTGACCCCGACGGCGGTGAGGGTCAGCCAGCCGCCGAGACCGAGGGCTGCGTGGGACGGCACGCCATAGATGAGCAACGTAGCAGCGAGATCACTCGCGACGGTGCCTGAAAGAACGAGGGCGAAGACGGCGCCGACCAGAACCGTCGCCACCAGCGCAACCAGTCCCAGCCCGACGAAACGGGCCGGCAGCGGCAGCGGCCGTGCCGAACAGAGCGTCGCCGCCAGCATGGCGGCCGCAAGTCCGAAACCGCTCACCAGCAACAACGCTCCGAACGGCAGCATGCCGGGTGAAAGCGCGGCTACACCCGCCAAGGCACCAAAGCCGCCGACGAGCAAAAGAAGTCCGCCGACAAGCAGAAGCAGGACCGGCAGGGCCAGCCGCCGCCAGCGCAGCGGTGCGGCGACCAGCACCGGCACGAATTGCAGGAGCGCTCCCACCATCAGCAGGCCGAGCCAGCCGATGGCGACAACATGGACGAGCGCCAGGGTTTCCGGCGCATCGACGCCCGCGAACGGATAACCGTAACCAGCCGCCATCGCGCCTTCGCCAATCAGCAGGAAGAGGCAGGCGGCAGCGAAGTAGGACATCGTCCATCGGGAAAGCGTGGCGCCTGGCATTTCGCCTCACCCCTGGATCACGATGATCTGGGTCTGTTCGACCCAAAATCATAGACCGTGATCGATTCTGAAAAGCTAGAGCGGGATGCGGCCGAAAAACCGCGCACTTCTCCTCATCCCGCTCCGGTTACGAGTTCACCGCATTCAAGTGAAGCGGATCAATGATCCGACCCGCAGCAGCATTCGCAGCCTGCTCCGTCTTCCAGGCGGGCTATTTCAACGCGCCATACCTCCGGCCCTTCTTCCAGATAATCCCAGCCGAACTGGCCCGGAAAATTCGT
The DNA here is from genome assembly GCF_000018545.1 of Sinorhizobium fredii NGR234. Lineage (NCBI taxonomy): Bacteria > Pseudomonadati > Pseudomonadota > Alphaproteobacteria > Hyphomicrobiales > Rhizobiaceae > Ensifer > Ensifer fredii. The sequence goes on along the minus strand of NC_012587.1, from coordinate 1,053,377 downwards.
CTCCAGCTGGTAATGCAGGGGGCGCGGATCGTGGTCGCTGGTGATCTGCATCGAACCGCCCGGCAGGAGCGCGCCGAGCATACCGAAAATCCGGGGATGGCGCTCGCGCGGCGGAACTGTGCGAACGTCGATGGATGGCTTTGTATCCGTCATTGTCGTGGCAAATCTCTTTGATGGCCGCCCCTCATGTCGTTCCGGCAAGGCGGCGGCTCACCATAGCGGAACTTGGCTGACCGTAACCTCGGGCCCGCCCTGCCACTTTGACGCCGAGCAAACAATTCGCGAGAAACGCCTTCGTCCCGATCCTTGATATTGGTCAAAGATCAGGACCCGGTGCACCTCTAGGATGGCGCTCGAACCGTTCTCCCGCACTGGAAGGAATTTCTCATGCAACCGTCCCTTGTCGCGAAATATGGCGAGGCGCGCCTGCCGCGCTACACGAGCTACCCGACTGCGCCGCGCTTCTCACCCGCGATCGACGTCGGCACCTATCGCGACTGGCTTGCCGCAACGCCGCTCGACAGGCCGGCGTCGCTCTACCTGCACATCCCTTTCTGCCGCTCGATGTGCTGGTACTGCGGCTGCCACACGACGATCACACAGCGCGACCAGCCGATCCTCGACTACCTCGACATGCTCCGCCAGGAGATAGGCCTCGTGGCCGCAAGGACGAAGGCGCCGCTCAACATCGACCATGTGCATTTCGGCGGGGGAACACCGACGATCATGCAGCCGGAGGAAATGCTGGCGCTTGTCCGGCTTCTGCGCGAGCGTTTCGACTTCGCCGATACCGCCGAGATCGCCGTGGAGATCGATCCCCGGACGCTCGAGCAGGAGATGGCCACGGCTCTCGGAGAAGCCGGGGTCCGCCGGGCAAGTCTCGGGGTGCAGAGCTTTGATCCGGTCGTGCAGAAGGCGATCAACCGGATCCAGAGCGAGGAGCAAACGATGGAGGCGGTTTCCCGGCTGCGCCGGGCCGGCGTCGACAGCATCAATTTCGATCTCATCTACGGCCTGCCGCACCAGACGGTCGAATCCTGCATCGAAACGGCCAAGGCCGCAATCGCCATGGGGCCGGACCGCTTCGCGGTCTTCGGCTATGCCCATATCCCGTCCTTCAAGAAGCATCAGAAGCTCATTGACGAGAAAGCGCTGGCGGATGCGGAAGGCCGCGTCGCCCAGGCCGAAGCGATAGCCGCAACTCTCGTCGCCGCCGGCTACCGCCGCATCGGCCTCGACCATTTCGCCCGGCCGGACGACAGCCTGGCACTCGCACAGCAAAACGGGCAGTTGCGCCGCAATTTCCAGGGCTACACGACCGACGCCTGCGAGACCCTCATCGGCTTCGGTGCCTCGGCCATCGGCCGGATGACGGATGGTTATGTCCAGAACGAGATACCTCCCGGTGTCTATGCGCAGCGGATCGCCTCCGGCCGTCTTGCCACCGTGAAGGGCTATCGCCTGACGGCGGAGGACCGGCTCAGGGCAAACATCATCGAGCGGCTGATGTGCGACTTCCGCGTCGATGTGCCCGCCATCGCCGCCGCACACGGCTTCGACCCGCAGATGCTGCTCCACGGCAACGCCAAGCTCGCAATGCTCGAAAGCGACGGCATCCTCGAAAATGTCGGCGGGGTCATACGGTTGCGCGATGAAGGACGATTTCTGATCCGCGCCGTCGCCGCCGCCTTCGATGCCTATCTGGAGCAGTCGGGCAGGACGCACAGCAAGGCGGCGTAGGTTGCCGGGAAAGGCGGGCGTTGAAACCCCCTCTGCCCTGCCGGGCATCTCCCCCACAAGGGGGGAGATCGGCTGGAAGCGCGGTCCAGCCCAACACCAAGTTCTCCGATGCCGAATTTGGCGATCGGGTGCGGCATAGTAGGCCGAGCGGGACATCACCACCTGCCGATCTCCCTCCTTGTGGGGGAGATGCCCGGCAGGGCAGAGGGGGGTATCGCGCTGACCACCTCGGAGGCGCTACTTCACGCGATACCCAGTCGGCCGGAACGATGCAGTCGGATGAGAAGTCACCTCAGGCAGAAAGGCCCGGCATGTACGCGCATGCCGGGCCTTCCGTTTCGCGACCTGCCCCCGTCTACCTTACGAGGCCGCGATAGATTGCCGGCAGAGCCGAAGGCAGCCTGCCGATATTGCTGACGACGGCATAGCCGTTTTGCCCGAAGATCACCGGAATGTAGGATTTCGCCTCGCGATCCACTGTCACCCCGAACACGCTGACCCCCGAGCGGCGTGCTTCGCCGACAGCCCGGCGGCTGTCTTCGAGCGCAAACCGCCCCTCGTAGTGATCGACATCGTTCGGCTTGCCGTCGGTGAGGACGATCAGGAGTTTGCGGCGGTTCGGCCGTTCGACAAGACCCGCTGCGGCGTGCCGGATGGCGGTGCCGATGCGCGTGTAGTAGCCGGGTTTCAGCGCCGCGATGCGCGCCTCGATGGTCGCGCTCATCGCCTCGTCGAATGCCTTGACCGTCTCGATCCGCACCCAATCCCGCCGCCGCGAGGTGAAGGTGAGGATTTCATGAGCATCGCCGCAGGCGGAGAGCCCGTGCGCCAGGACCAGAAGCGCCTGCTTCTCGACGTCGAGGACGCGGAGATCGTCGAACCAGGCGTCGGTCGAGAGCGACACGTCGACGAGGATCGTCACTGCGAGATCGTGCGCCTGCGGACGGCTCATCATGTGGATGCGGTCGCTGCCCTGCCCCCCGGCCCTAAGGTCGGTTCGAGCCCGGACAACCGCGTCGAGATCGAGATCGGCCCCGTCAATCTGTGCCCGCAGCATCTCGTGGCGCGGCCGCAAGACTTCGAACTGACGACGCACGCGCCGGATCAGGCTCTTCGTCGCCGGGTCCGCCTCGCCGGCCGTGCCTTCTGCCGAAGCCGGTGCGGCAAGCACGCGGCAATGATCCTTGAGGTAGCTGCCGCTGCGATAGTCCCATTCGGGATAAGTAAGTTCCGCCATGAGCGGGGTCCGGTCGAGCGCTTCCGGCGGCAGGTCGAGGTCGAAGCGAAAGCGTGCGGCCGGACGACCCTGCCGTTCGCCGAGCGTCATGTCGTCAAGCTCGTCGGCGGCGCTGGCGTCGTGATCGTCGCTGTCGTCGGCGGGGCGATCGACATTGACCATCTCGGCCATGGCGAGAATTTTTTCGAAGCGGTTGAGGATGAAAGGGCTCCGCTCCGACTGCCGCTGCGCCTCGCGCGTTGCCACATGGCGCGTCGTCTCCGGTCCTTCCGCCCTGCCGCCGCCGCGCGCCGGCTCGTCTTCGCCGTTCCGCCGCTCCGTCTCTTCACGCAGCAGCGCGTCGGGCCAGAGCGGCACCGGCAGCATCGGCAGGTAGCCGGGCGGCGCACGACTAGGAAAGATCACCGGCATCACTTCCTCGATCCGTCCGGCACCTCTTTTCAGAATGTCCAGGGTTCGATTTTCGACATGCTGCTCGACCGCCGGAAGCGACCGCCTTTGCCGTACGTCGAGCACTGCCTTGCAGAGACGCCGATAGCGCGGACGCAGCGCCGGGAAGGTCGTGAGCACTGCCCGCACCGTCTCTTCCGCCCGGGCGAGGCTTGACAGGTCACGGGCGAGAGGATCGCCGTCACGGATCGGCGAGAGCGGCATGACCGCCATCGTCGCCGCCAGCCAAAAGTAGAGATCGCGGTTGAGCCGCCGGAGAGGAAAAAGATCGATCTCGGCCGGCAGCATCAAGGTCGCGTGGTCGCGTGCAGGCTGCACAAGCTTTTCCTCGCCAAGCCCCATGCGCTGGCGCAACCGCAGACGATGCGTCGAGGTGCGGCCGCGGGCAGGCGCGATCTGAACCGCCCGCTCTCCGCCGAGACCGCGGAAGTATACCGCAAGAACGGCCTGGACCTCGTCAAGCCGGACGGCCTCATGCGGAAAGCGCGGCCAGGTGCGCGTGTTGCCGATGAGGCGGTGCCAGGCGCGGCCGACGGTTTCTTCGAGTTCGAGGAAATCCAGCATTCGTCGAGTCCTTCAGAGGGTTGCAGCGGGATGCGGGCGGAATCCTCATCCCGCTCTAAGCATGTCGCCCAAAAGTGTGCAGCGGTTTTGGGATGACGACATGCATATAAACAAAGACCTAAAGCGCGACGCGCTTCAGCGGATGATCGCGTCGGCGACCTCGATCAGCGCCGCCTTGACGTCCGGCTCGTCCGTCAGCGGCTCGATCATCGTCGCGATCACGGCGTCGCGCAGCGACAGGCCGCTATCGACCAGGCTCGCGCAGTAGACGATGAGGCGCGTCGATACGCCTTCCTCGAGGTCGTGGCCTTTCAAGGCTCGCAGCCGATGGGCGAGATCGACGAGCGGTGCGACCCGGGCGGCGTCGAGGCCGCTTTCCTCAGAGACGACGGCGATCTCGCGATCCCGCGGCAGAAAGTCAAACTCGATGGCGACGAAGCGCTGGCGCGTGCTCGGCTTCAGGGTTTTCAGGAGGTTCTGGTAGCCGGGGTTATAGGAGACGACCAGCATGAAGCCGGGCGGCGCCTCGAGCACCTCGCCGGTGCGTTCCAGCGGCAGGATGCGCCGGTCGTCGGTCAGGGGATGGAGCACGACGGCGACGTCCTTGCGGGCCTCGACGATCTCGTCGAGATAGCAGATGCCGCCCTCGCGAACGGCGCGCGTCAGCGGCCCGTCGACCCACACGGTATCACCGCCCTTGAGGAGATAACGGCCGGTCAGGTCCGCGGCGGCAAGGTCGTCATGGCACGACACGGTTGAAAGCGGCAGGCCGAGCCTTGCGGCCATATGGGCAACGAAGCGCGTCTTGCCGCAGCCGGTCGGCCCCTTCAAGAGCAGCGGGAGCCGGCGAATCCAGGCGCTTTCGAAGAGCGCGCATTCCTGACCCGAGGGAGAATAGGCCGGGATGTCGTGTTCCGCAGCCAGCGGGTTTTTCAAGGCGATGTTCATTGGAAAACTCCGAAATCGATTGGCAGGACAAAAGGCGGGCGGCCCGTCATCGGACCGCCCGCTGGACCTCATTCGGCAGGTTGGACGGCCTGGCTAGGAGCCGGACTCCGGCTCCGGCCAGGGACCAGGACCGCCCAGATGAACATGAGCGCCGAGATCAGGACGACGACGCCGGAGCCGAGGCGCACCCAGTAGAAGAGCGCGAGTTGGTCCTGCACGGCCATGAAGCTCTCACCGAGGACCCGCTGCAGGTGGACCTGGACGACGCCGGCGAAGGTGAGTGCGAAGGTCATTACCGACATCGCGCTGCACATGGCCCAGAAGCTGACGATCGACAGCCACTGGTTATAGGGCGCCCGCCCGCGGATCTCCGGAATGGCATAGGCCATGATCGCAAGGTTGAGCATCACATAGGCACCGAAGAAGGCGAGGTGCCCGTGCGCGGCGGTGACCTGCGTGCCGTGGGTGTAGTAGTTGACCGACGACAGCGTGTGCAGGAAGCCCCAGACGCCGGCGCCGAAGAACGCCATCACCGAGCAGCCGATCGACCAGAGGAGAGCCGCCTTGTTCGGATGCTTGCGGCCGGCCTTCCAGGTCATCACGAAGGTGAAGACCACCATGGTGAAGAAGGGCGCGACCTCGAGCGTCGAGAACAGCGAACCGATCCACTGCCAGTAGCCCGGCGCGCCGATCCAGTAGTAGTGGTGGCCGGTGCCGAGGATGCCGGAGAAGAGCGCCAGGCCGACGATGACGTAGAGCCACTTTTCGACGACCTCACGGTCGATGCCGTTGAGCTTGATCATCAGGAAGGCCAGCACGGAGGCCATGATCAGTTCCCAGACGCCTTCGACCCAGAGATGCACGACATACCACCAGTACATCTTGTCGAGCGCGAGATTGATCGGGTTGTAGAAGGCGAACAGGAAGAAGATCGCCACACCCCAGAGGCCGAAGATCAGGATGTTTGTTACCGTCGTCTTGCGGCCCTTGAGGACCGTCAGGGTGATGTTGAAGAGAAACATCAGCGCCACGACGACGATACCGACCTTGATCGCGAAGGGCTGTTCAAGGAATTCCCGGCCCTCGTGGATGTGGAAGAGATAGCCGACGACCGCAACGGCCGCGGCGATGAGGAAGATCCAGAACTGGGCGATCGCGATCTTCGGGCTGTAGAGCTCGGTTTCCGCTTCTTCCGGCAAGAGATAGTAGGTGGCGCCCATGAAGCCCATCAGCAGCCAGACGATCAGCGCGTTGGTATGCACCATGCGAACGATGTTGAAGGGCAGCAATTCGGAGAGCGTGTTGGGCAGCACGTAGATGGTGCCGGCGAGCACGCCGAACAGGACCTGGGCAAGAAACAGGCCGAGCGCGCCGTAGAAATACAGCATCGCGACCTTTTGGGTTTGATATTTCATGTCTTTTCTCCTTGTCGCGCCGTCTCAACCCGCCTCGTTCGGAGGCCAGTTCTGCGTCTTGATGCGGCTCGTCCATTCGAGGAAGTCGGCAAGGTCGTTCAGTTCCTGCTCGGTGAGATTGAATTGCGGCATCTGCCGCCGCCCTTCGGCACCGGAGGGCTGTGCGGCCATCCAGGACTTGAGCGTCTCGCGCGCGCCTTCCGGGTCGGACTCGCCGCCCCATCGCTTCCACACATTGCCGATCTCCGGTGCGAAATAGGCGCCCTCGCCGAGCAGGGTGTGGCAGTTGATACAGGAGTTCTTCTCCCAGACGTGCTTGCCGCGCGCGACGGAGTCGGTCAGCGTCGACTCGTCGGTGGATTCGGTTTTCATGTAGTAGTGGCTGTGGGCCGTGAGGCCGACAAAGATTGCGAAGAAGAAGATGGAACCGCCGTAGAAGACGTTCCGTGCCCCTGTCTTGGTAAGGCGTTCTGCCATCCCATGGTCCTTTCTATTCCCGGAGGCCGCAATCACGCGGACCTGCGCAATTCCCGCCGGTCGGCCGCGGATTCCCCCGCCCACCGGTAAACGCGATCTCTTCTAAGGTCTGCGCGCGGCCGGTCTTTGCGTTTCTGCAAACAGGCGGCGAAGAGCCCTTCAGCCGACGAGAGAAATGGATGCGATGAGCGCTTTTGCCGCAGCGGCAAGCGCGAAGAACAGCGGCCAAACGATGAGGCCAACCCGCAAGACCCGCGGGCCGGAACGCAGGCCCAGAAAATCCAGGACGACGAGACGGGCCTTCAGGACCGCGAGCATCAGGAAGCCGAGCGTGAAGACCAGTGGGGCGGCAGTGTCCTGGACTTTGAGCGAAAGCAGCAGACCGGCAAGAACCATCAGGACGAGGATGATCCAGGTCTTCGTCAACTGTCGGGGGGTGCGGTCGGTCATCCTGTTCACACCAGATAGAGTATCGGGAACATGACGATCCAGACGAGATCGATGACGTGCCAGAGGGTGGTAACGAGAACGATATTGACCGGACGCGGTCTCCAGGCGACGACGAGCAGCAGGAGGCCGACGAAGCCCACGTGGACGAGGTGAAAGCCGGTGAGGATGAAGTACAGTTCGAAGAAGGAATGGAACGCGGCCTCGCCGGCAAAACGGATTTCGGTGCTGTACTCGTAGATCTTGATGGCAACGAAGGCGAAGCCAAGAAGCGCCGCCAGCACCAATGCCCGCCGCCGCCTGGCGGTGGACGCATGCTGCCCCGCCGCGATCGCGGCCTGCCAGCCGCTGGTCAGCAGCACCAGCGTGTTGAGAGCGGCAATTCCCGGTTTGAGGTGGAGCCGTGCGATGGCGAAATCCTCCGGCGCGATCATCGACGCCACCAGGAAGGCGCCGATGAGAATGCCGAAGGCGGCAAGCTCGCTCCAGATCAGGACCCAGAGAATAAAGGTGTCCGCTTCCTCTTCGCCGGCTGCGCCGGCCGCTATTGCGTTTTCCATGCCGCATCTCCGATCGGTTACCGAGCGGATAGGAAAAAGGAGAGGCCGGTTCTTTGCGCTTGATCAAAGACCCGTCCAGCCGACCCGCTATGTTCCGTGAAAACGGAGATTGCCATGAACGACGCACAGATCGGCCTCTCGGTCGCCACCCCGATCATCATCGTCTTCGCGCTGGTGCTCTACCGGATGGGGGTTCTGCAACGCACCGGCACGCTTGCTGCCGTGCTGGCGTCCGTCGCCTGCGCCGCCGTCCTGTTCATTGACAAATGAAAGCATGGAGAGAGGGGTAGCGGTCGAAGGTGTTGCGTTAGATTGAGGGAATGAGACGAAGCCGCCCCTCTCCTCGGGTTTAACCCGAGGACTAACCCTCTCCCCGCCTGCGGGGAGTAGGTCGCGGCAGCGGGATGAGGGGCAAACCGGCACGCAACGGAGACTGAGGCTAAATCAAGATGCTGCAATTCCTGCTGGCGCTCCTCGTTTTTCTTCTCCTCCACTCCATTCCGGCGATGCCCGCTATTCGCGAGCGGCTGATAGCCCGTCTCGGCAGGGCGACCTATTTCTCGCTCTATTCGATCGTTTCCATCCTCGTCCTCGGCTGGGTGTTCTACGCGGCATTGAACGTCGACTACATTCCGCTTTGGGACCCGACGGCCTGGCAGGCCTGGGTCACGCTGATCGCCGCCCCGACCGGTGTCTTTCTCGTGCTTGCCGGGCTCTTCAGCGTCAACCCGCTGTCGGCCTCGATCCGCCAGGGAGCGATGCCGGGCGCCGTCGTCGCGATCACCCGGCATCCCGTTCTTTGGGGCTTCGCCATCTGGGCGCTCGGCCATCTGGTCGCCAATGGAGACCTGCGCTCGCTGATCCTCTTCGGGGGCTTCGCGCTGTTCGCGCTTGCCAGCATACCGATGCTGGAGAAACGTGCGCGCCGACGGCTCGGGGAAAAATGGTCACAAGAGGCTGCGGCGACGTCGATCCTGCCTTTCGCGGCGGTTCTCACCGGACGCGCTCGCGTCACGGGGGACTGGCCGCTGGCCTTGGCGGCCGTATCGACGGCGGCCCTGACGCTGTGGCTGCTTGCCGGCGGCCATGCCGTCCTGTTCTATGCCGACCCGTTGGTGCTGGCGACCGCCAATTGAACCCGCGTTGCCGCCCAGCAACCGCCGGGAGACTATTATGAGGGTTCTCCCAGACCCAGTTCCACCCAGAGCCGATCCACCCTCTCGACGAGTTCCGCCGGCATTTCGAGAACACGCCCCCACTCGCGCTCCGTCTCGGCTCCAAGCTTTCTGGTCGCGTCGAGCCCGAGCTTGCCGCCGAGCCCCGGCTTTGGCGAGGCGAAATCGAGATAGTCGATGGGCGTATCGGTGAGGATCGTGACGTCGCGGCTGGCGTCGAAGCGGGTCGAAATCGCCCAGATGACGTCGGCCCAATTCCTGACGTCGATATCCGGATCGACGGCGATGATCAGCTTGGTGTAGGTGAACTGCGGCAGCATCGACCACAGGCCTATCATGATCCGCTTCGCCTGACCCGGATATCGCTTGTCGAGCGAGACCACCATGGCCCGATAGGAGCAGGCCTCCGGCGGCAGGTAGAGGTCGACGATTTCCGGGAATTGCCGCCTCACCAGCGGCAGGAAGAGCTCCATCATCGCCTCGCCGAGCTTCGACGGCTCATCCGGCGGGCGGCCCGTATAGGTCGAGAGATAGTGGGGCTTGCGGCGCATGGTGATGGCCGACAACGTCAGCACCGGAAAGCGCTCGACGGAGTTGTAGTAGCCGGTGTGGTCGCCATAAGGTCCCTCTTCGGCGGTCTCGTTACACGAGACGACTCCCTCGAGGACGATCTCGGCCGTGGCCGGAACCGACAGCGGCACGGTGATAGCCGGGGCAACCTGCGGCCGCTCCGCCTTCAGCAGTCCGGCAAAGTTGAGCTCGCTCATATTCTCGGGCAAGGGCATCACCGCCGCAAGGATGGTCGCCGGATCGGCGCCGATCGCGACCGCCACCGGCATGTCCTCGCCGCGGTCTCGCCACAGGCGGTGGTGGCGGGCGCCGCCGCGATGCGCCAGCCATCGCAGGATGAGCCGGTTCGGGCCGAGCACCTGCATGCGGTAGACGCCGACATTGACGTCGCTCGGATCGTCCGGCGCACGGGTGATCACGAGTGGCCAGGTGACAAGCGGCGCCGGCTCGCCCGGCCAGCACCACTGGATCGGCAGGCGCCCGAGGTCCACGTCGGAACCGCGCCAGACCGTCTCCTGCACTGGCGGCCGTGCCACGTTTCGCGGCCGCATCGCAAGCGCGGCTTTCAACAGCGGCATCTTGCTCCAGGCATCCTTCACCGATTGCGGCGGTCTCGGTTCGCGCAGTTCCGCCAGCATATCCGCCAGCGCCGGCAGCCCGCCTGTCGGGAGCCCGAACCCCCACTCGATCCTCTCTTGCGTGCCGAACAGATTGACGAGAAGCGGTATGTCGCAGATGCGGCCGGAGGCATCGACCGGTTTCTCGAAGAGCAATGCCGGCCCGTCTGATTTGAGCGCGCGCCGGTGGATCTCCGTCACCTCATGGACGAGCGAAACGGGTCGCGCTATGCGGCGCAACCGGCCACGCTGCTCGAGCATGGCGGCGAATTCCTGAAGCCCGGAAAAGCGGCGAATGGGTGACTCTGCGCGGTTCATGGGCGGTGTCTCGCCCGCGAAACCACTTCTGTCTTTGCGCTGGCTCAAATTGTGCAGCGGACATCGCCGCTAGGCTCAGTGTCGAATCGACATTCCGCAAAAGGCGAGAGTTATGGAAGTCCCCCGCCCGCTGGCCGCACCGCTTGCCGCCGTGCCGATTCCCCTGATCGAGGGGACAGTGAAGCTCATGTTCAAGAGTTTGCTCAAGCGGCATCCGACGCTCTTCGAGCGTCTCGGCGAGCACAAACCGAAACGTTATGCCTTCCGGCCGACCGACCTGCCGCTCGTCTTCCTCGTCGAGCCGGCGCGGCCGGCAATCTCCGTATTGCGCCGCACCGCAGATCCCGCCACCGATGCCGCAGTGGAAGGACCGTTGTTCCTGCTGCTGGCGCTTCTCGAAGGCCGCTGCGACGCCGATGCGCTGTTCTTTTCACGGGCGCTTACCGTCACCGGCGACATGGAGGCAATGCTGGCGCTGCGCAACGCCCTCGACGGCTCGGAGATCGACCTGCCGCGCGATCTCGGCGCGGCCGCCGGGCCGTTCGCCCCGCTTATCAGCCGAACGGCGGCTGCGATCCGCCGACGCGCGCTTGCCGGGGAGTCCGTCGCATGGAACTGATCTGCCCGGCCGGAACGCCGGCGGCCTTCCGCGAAGCGGTCGATGCCGGCGCCGATGCGGTCTATTGCGGCTTCCGTGACGAAACAAACGCTCGCAATTTTCCCGGCCTCAACTTTTCGCGCGAAGAGCTTGGGGAAGCGATTTCCTATGCCCGGCGCAAGGGAACCCAGACTTTCGTGGCGCTCAACACCTTCATGCGGGCCGGCCACGAGAGCCTGTGGTACGAGGCTGCGGCCGACGCCGTCCGCCTCGGCGCCGACGCGCTCATCCTTGCCGATTTCGGCCTGATGGCCCATGTCGCCGAGACCTATCCCGGGCAACGGCTGCACGTCTCGGTGCAAGCCTCTGCGTCGAACCCGGACGCGGTGAATTTCCTGGTCGAAGCCTTCGGCGCCAAGCGCGTCGTGTTGCCGCGCACGCTGACGATCTCCGACATCGCCCGCCTCGCCCGGCAGATTCGCTGCGAGATCGAGGTCTTCGTCTTCGGCGGGCTCTGCGTGATGGCCGAAGGCCGCTGCACGCTCTCCTCCTATGCCACCGGCAAATCGCCCAACATGAACGGCGTGTGCTCGCCGGCCAGCCATGTGCGCTACCGGCAGGATGGCGGCGACCTCGTCTCGGAGCTCGGGTCCTATACGATCAACCGCTTTCCGCGCGAGGAAGCGGCAGGCTACCCGACGCTTTGCAAGGGCCGCTTCGATATCGCCGACGCCAGCGGCTATGCCTTCGAGGACCCGGTTTCCCTCGACGTCATGGACCAGATCGATGCTCTGAGAGAAGCGGGCGTCAGCGCGCTCAAGATCGAGGGCCGACAGCGGGGCAAGGCCTATGTCGCCGAAGTCGTCTCGACGCTTCGCAAGGCACTCGATGCGAGACCCGAACACCGCCAGGCCCTGCTTGCCCGCCTCAGGCTGTTGAGCGAAGGGCAGCGCACGACGTCCGGCGCCTACGAGAAGCGCTGGAGGTAAATGTCTATGAATACCGGTAAACCCACGCTGACGCTCGGTCCCGTTCCCTACCTCTGGGAGGGGGAGAAGTGGCGGGACTTCTATTTTCGGATGGCCGACGAGGCGCCGGTGCACCGCGTAATCATCGGTGAAACCGTCTGCTCGAAGCGGCTGCACTTCACCGAACCGCATCTGTCGGCGGTGATCGAGCGGCTGGAGTCGGCAGGAAAGCATGTCGTCCTTTCCACCCTCGCCCTCGTGACGCTCGAACGCGAGAGCCAATACATCCGTTCCCTCGTCGCCGACAGCCCCTTTCCGATCGAGGCCAACGACCTTTCCGCCCTCGCCTTGCTCGAAGGCAAGCCCCATTCGATCGGGCCGTTCATCAATGTCTATAACGCGGCGACGGCCCGGCTGCTGGCAAGGCGGGGTGCGTCGAACATATGCTTGCCGCCCGAACTGCCCGCAAGCTCGATCGCCGAGATCGCCGCCGGGACACCGGACATCGCGCTCGAAGTGCTCGCCTTCGGGCGAATGCCGCTCGCCATTTCCGCGCGCTGTGCGCATGCTCGCGCCAAAGGGCACATCAAGGACAATTGCCAGTTCGTCTGCGCCGAGGACCCCGATGGTTTGCTGGTGAAGACTCTCGACCGTCAGTCCTTCCTCGCCCTTAATGGCGTGCAGACAGTCTCATTCACCTGCCAGGCCCTGCTAACCGAACTGCTGGACCTCGTCTCGATCGGTGTCAGCCGCTTCCGGCTGTCGCCGCAGGATTGCGACATGGTGGCGGTCGCCAGCCTCTACGACGACGTTCTAAACGGCCGCACCGATGCCGAAGGCGGTATTGCGCGGCTTCGGCAGCTCTATCCCGCGGCCCCGCTTTCAAACGGATTTCACCACGGCCAGGAAGGCGCCGCCTGGGTGGCCCGCGCCCGCAACATTGGACACCGGGGAGCGGAATGAGACCGAACGACGCCGCCACCGCGATCGCATCGGCGCTTGCCCAAACCAGCGAGGAAATCAGTCGCGCCGTCAAGCGGATGCGTGGCGTCATGCAGACCGGCGCGGCCGACTGCGAATGCCGCGACCGAATGGAGGAGGCGCTGCGCGACCTCGAAAGACTTGAAGGTGCCCGGATCACGGAGCGCCTCATCGGTCTTGCGGACAACCAGCGACGACGAATCGAGGCGCTGCTTGTGCTGCTCGGCGATTTCAATCCGAACGAACCCGGCGCGCTCGACGAAGGCATGATCGCGGAAGCCGGGCTGCTCTTCGGCGACATCGCCGCCGCAGCGGAGCTGGCGTCAAATCTGCTGAAACGGGCGCGTCGGTTGCAGTTGGCGAGCGAAGACTGAACGGTGAAAGGGTGTTGTTCATGGACGGCTCGAAGCGCAATCGTTGGCGGGAAGAGGCATTGGATATCGTCATGTCGCAATCTCCCGGGCTCGGGGAGATGAGCTTTCTCCTCGACGCGTTGCAGGAGGATGCAGGACGATCGGGAGGCACCGACGGCCGATCAGTGGTCTTTCACGGCAGGATCCCGCCTCTTCGGTCTCGCCCGTGACGGCGACCAATCGGCGTTGTTGACCCCGATCAATGTCGCCGTCGTTACCGGGAAGTAAATTCTATTTCCAGGCTCAGGCTTCGGGAGACCCAACCATGTCCTACAAAACCATTCTCGTTGTCATTGGCATCAGCCAATTCGAAAGTGATCTTCGGGCAGCAGCAAATCTTTGCGCATCGGACGGCGCGCATCTTTCGGTTCTGCCTATCAAGATCGCCACCTTGCCGCCGGTGGGAGACTTCGCGGCCATGTCGGCCGCCTGGCTTGACGAAAGGGCCAGCGACATCGAAGACCTTGGCAAGGCCGTCAAGGAAGCCAGGAACGTGCTCTACGGCCTTGGAGTATCCCACGATGTGGTTGGACGATACGCCGAGTCGATGTGGCTCGAGCACGATCTCGGAGAACGGGCGCGGTATGCCGATGTCACCGTGATCGGCTCGAGCTTGAGAAGCGACGAGCGACTGCGGGCCGGCGTCGTAGAAGGCGCTCTCTTCCACTCAGCGCGACCGGTCCTGCTCGCCGCCGATCTCCAATCGGCGACCTTGCGGCCGAGAAAAGTTCTCCTGGCATGGAACGCGAGCATCGAATCGGCACGGGCGGCCCGCGAAGCGCTGGATGTGATGAGAAACGCCGAGAGGGTGAATGTCGTTCTGGTCGATCCAAAGCCGGCTTCGGGGGCAGCTTCGGGCAAGAGCGGCGGAGAGCCGGGCGCCGATATTGCCGCCTATCTCGCGCGTCACGGTATCAAAGTGACTGTCGATCGGCTGCCCGGCGCCGGACTCCGCGTCGAGGACGTTCTCAACCAGCATGCGCTCGACACGTCGGCGGACCTGATCGTGATGGGTGCCTACGGGCACTCGCGCATCCGCGAAAAGGTGTTCGGCGGCGTGACGAAGGCGATGATCGACGTCCCGGTTGTCCCGGTGTTGATGGTGCGATGAGCCTCGGCTACCGCACCTGGTCGAGCAGGCGTTTGCACTCGAGAAGATCATAGAGCGCTTCCTGCAGGAGCGCCCGGTCCTCTTTGCCGACAGAGGCCTTGCCGATCGAAATTTCAGCATCGTCGCTGCCGGCCCCAAATGAGAAGAAGCGCCGGCTAGCAGGGGCCTTGGCGCGGCCGACGATCTGATCTTCATCGGCGACACCGATCTTCGGCGCGGGCGGCTCTTCATGGCTGGACGCCGCAAGCGCCTCGACGGTGGCCAGATCGCCGCTCGCGATCGCGGCGACGAACTTGTTGCCATTGGCCTTCAGAAGCTTCTGCACGCCCTTGATCGTGTAGCCGTGATCATAGAGCAGGTGGCGAATGCCCTTGAGCAGATCGACGTCCTCGGGCCGGTAGTAGCGCCGGCCGCCGCCACGCTTCATCGGCTTGATCTGCTGGAAACGCGTCTCCCAGAACCGCAACACGTGCTGGGGCAGATCGAGTTCGTCTGCGACCTCGCTGATGGTGCGGAATGCGTCCGGGCTCTTTTCCATGTCGTCCCCATTTCCATATTCATGCGAAGTGACGAGTCGCAATGACTGGATCCTGCGCGATGATCGCACGAATCAGGCCCATTTCAATGGCTTATGGATGGGTTTTCAACCACATTGTGGTTGCGGCCGTGCCTCAGGAGGCCGTGCCGGTCTGCTTCTGCTTGGCCCTTCGGCTGAGATGCGCCTTCAAGACCCGCTGCTTCAGCACGTTGGACGCCTTGAACGTCATCACCCGGCGCGGCGAGATCGGCACCTCCTCGCCCGTCTTCGGATTTCGCCCGATGCGTTCGTTCTTGTCGCGCACCTGGAAGGTTGCAAAAGAAGACAGTTTCACGCTCTCGCCACGCACGATTGCGTTGCAGATCTCGTCGATAACGGTCTCCACCAACTCGGCAGACTCCGTCCGAGACAAACCGACCTTGCGAAAAACCGACTCAGCCAAGTCTGCTCGCGTTACTGTTTTTCCGCTCATCTTCCCCCACCGATGTCTGGCATGCCGATCAGCGATTGAAGACTATTGCCCTTGCCTTTTTCGGTCAAGCGCCTGCGGTCATTCAATTTTTTTACCAGCGGATGAGAACGGAACCCCAGGTGAAGCCACCGCCCATGGCTTCGAGCATCACGAGGTCACCCTTCTTGATGCGGCCGTCGGAGGCGGCGGTGTCGAGCGCCAGCGGAATGGAAGCGGCGGACGTATTGCCGTGCAGGTCAACGGTCACCACAACCTTTTCGCTCGGAATGCCGAGCTTCTTCGCCGACCCGTCGATAATCCGGCGATTGGCCTGGTGCGGAACCAGCCAGTCGACGTCGTCGGCCGACGTTCCCGTTGCTTCGAAGGCCGCCTCGATCACGTCGGTGATCATGCCGACGGCGTGCTTGAAGACCTCGCGCCCCTCCATGCGGAGATGGCCGACGGTGCCGGTCGTCGAGGGGCCGCCGTCGACATAGAGCTTGTCGCCGTGCATGCCGTCGGAGCGCAGTTGCGCCGTCAGCACGCCACGATCGGCGGTGGTGCCCTCGCCCCTTTGCCCCTCGAGGATGATGGCGCCGGCGCCGTCACCGAAGAGCACGCAGGTCGTGCGGTCCGACCAGTCGAGGATGCGCGAGAATGTCTCGGCGCCGATGACCAGGGCACGCCTGGCAAGGCCGCCACGAATATAGGCATCGGCCGTAGCGACCGCATAGACGAAGCCGGAACAGACGGCCTGTAGGTCGAAGGCCGCCCCGTGGCGCATGCCGAGGCGGTTCTGGATATTGACCGCGGTGGCCGGGAAGGTGTTGTCGGGCGTGGAAGTCGCGACGATGATCAGGTCGAGATCATCGGCGGTCATGCCGGCCCTCTCGAGCGCCGCGCGCGCCGCCCTCTCGCCGAGCGAGGCGGTCGTCTCGCCCTCACCCGCGATGTGGCGCTGGCGAATGCCGGTCCGCTGCACGATCCATTCGTCGGACGTGTCGACCTTGGATTCCATTTCCCTATTGGTCATCACTCGCTTCGGCAGCGCTGCACCGAAGCCGCGAACGACAGAACGGATCATCTAATCAAACCTCTTCAATCATGCCGGCGGCAGGGCTTCGGTCGGCTCGGCGCCATGATAGCGTGCCAGGTCGGCCTCGATCTTGGCCTTCAGGCCGTTCTTCACCATATCGTAGCCGACGTCGATCGCGGCGGCGAAGCCCTCGGCATCCGTGCCGCCGTGGCTCTTGATGACCACGCCGTTGAGCCCCAGGAAGACGCCGCCATTGACCTTGCGCGGGTCCATCTTCTCACGCAGCCTGTCGAAGGCCCCCTTGGCGAAGATATAGCCGATCTTCGCAAGAAGGGTGCGCGACATGGCGGAACGCAGATACTCGGCGATCTGGCGTGCCGTTCCTTCCGCCGCCTTCAGCGCGATATTGCCGGAGAAGCCTTCGGTGACGACGACGTCGACGGTGCCGCGGCCGATGTCGTCGCCCTCGACGAAGCCGTAATATTCGATCCCCTCGATATTGGCCTCGCGGATGAGCCTGCCGGCTTCCTTGACCTCTTCCTGGCCCTTAATCTCCTCGACGCCGACATTCAGCAGGCCGACGGAGGGACGCTCGACCTCGAAGAGGGCGCGGGCCATGGCGCCGCCCATCAAGGCGAAGTCCATGAGCTGCTGTGCGTCCGCGCCGATCGTCGCGCCGACATCGAGCACGATGCTCTCGCCCTTGAGCGTCGGCCAGATGGCGGCGATCGCCGGGCGCTGGATGCCCTGCATGGTGCGAAGGCAGAAGACCGACATGGCCATGAGCGCGCCGGTATTGCCGGCCGAGACCACCACATCCGCCTCGTCGGCATTGATGGCGTCGATCGCTTTCCACATGGTCGACTTGCCGCGGCCGCGCCTGAGCGCCTGGCTCGGCTTCTCATCCATGCCGACGGCGATTTCGCAATCATGAAAGGTGCTGCTTGCCTGAAGCTTCGGGTACTTGGCCAAGAGTTCGGCGCAGCGCGCTTCCTGGCCGAACAGGACGAACTTTATGTCCGGGTGACGTTCGAGTGCCCTGGCAGCACCCGGGATGACGACCTCCGGACCATAGTCGCCTCCCATAACGTCAAGTGAAATTCTGACCACGCGTGTCTTATCCCTTCTTCCCGCCACGCAACGCATCCCGCCCCTGCGCAATCCTTACGCAACGGCGATTCGTCCTACCTTCTGACCCCTACAGCGCCGCGCGCCTTATCAGGCGCGCAAAGGTCGCTGTAGCACTTTGAATTGCTGCATGTCTTCGTCCTTAAATCGAGGTCGATTTAAGGAGACATGCAGTAGGCCAGCATGCAGCGCGTCGGCACCACGGCCCCCTCGGCTGAAGTCGGGCCAAAATACTGCTTTTCGCCTGCGTGACAACCGAATTGTAAGCCCGGCCGACCGCGTTTCAATCCTTTTTCAAATCCTTCAGGACCGCGAACGGGTTGGGGCGCTTGTCATCTGCCGCCGTGCTTTCGATGCGCTCGCCGAAGACGACACCCTCCTTGCGGGGATAGGGATCGATCGCAAGCGCCACATGCTCGCTGACGACCACGCCGACGTCGATCGTATCGCCTGAGAAGGTATCGGGAATGTCCGGCCCGCCAGGATCGAGGATCATCTCGCCGCCATCATTGTCGGCTTGCCGCGCCAGGCGGGAGCCCTCCGGCACGAAGATCGCCTCGACCGGCTCGACGATCTCCGCCTCGACGGCGTCCAGCGTCACGACGCAGCTCTGGACGAGCTCCGCCCGCACCTCGCCCTTGATCTTGACCCCATCCTTCTTCCAGCGTCCGATCTGCAGGTCGGCGACAAGCGAGCCGACCTCGTTGACCTTCCACAATGCAGCGAGCGCCCGCCGCTCGGCCTCGTTGGCGGACAGATGCACGCTGACCGGGTTGGCGGATATATGTCCTACCCTTACCGGGTAGGAAAATGCCGGTTTGGTTTCCTGCGTCATGACAATGATCCTTCCTGCAGCGCCGCGTCCTTACCGATGCGCAGATGCCGCTGCGTTGCCGAGCGCCTATTGGCCCGCTGCCGGCGGAACGCGCAACTGTCCCGTTTCGACCAAGTCTTCCGGGACGTCCGCGAGCGCGGCTTCGGCGGAAATGAGGTAGCGCGCCAAGCCGATCATCGGCGGCGCGTCTTCTTGCTGCGGATGAAAATTGCGCCGCAACGCGTCGGCAAGCGCCTGCCTGTCGCCTATTTCGAGCGCCGCCGCATAGGACTCCAGGCGGCCATAGAACATGCCGGCAAACTTTTTCATCTTCTTCGGCACGCCGACGTCGCCGACGCCGAGTTCGCGGATCGAGTGGTCGACGTCCTCGAAGAAGGCATCGACGATCTCCTGGGCGATTTCCTGGCCGGTGCGTGCCGAGGCGCGGGTACGGCGGAAATAAAGTATCAGGATCGCCGACAACATCTCGAAACGCCCCATCACCGTGTCGGGCACATCGAGGTCGGTATAGAGAAACGGCTGGCGCGCCGCCGCGGTCAGAAGGCCATACTGGCGCTCCACAATCGCAATGTTGCCGCTTTTTTTCTTGAACAGTCCAAAAATCATAACAAAGCCCAGCCGTGGCTTTCTCGAATCCGTGGGCACGCGCCCATGACGTTATTGCATGATAGCCGAAGCTGGTTTACCGAAGCAGGCACGAAATGCAATGGCGCATATGCCATCGTTACTCCAAGGGGAGCAGTCGTTGACGAAGCGGTATCTGACATCAAACCTGAAAGTTCTTGGCCGTGCCGTGGTCGTGGCTTCCCTATGCACTGGAGTGCTTGCCGGCTGCCAGGCAGCCAATGTCGGCGAAGTCCTGCACCAGGGCTATGTCGTCGACCAGGAAACCCTCAATCTGGTTCCTGTCGGATCGAGCCGCGAACAGGTGCTGCTCTCGCTCGGTACGCCCTCGACGACGGCGACGTTCGACAACGAGGTGTTCTACTACATCTCGCAGAAGCGCAAGCGTCCGGTTGCCTTCATGAAACCCAAGCTGATCGACCAGTCGATCCTCGCCGTCTATTTCGACAAGGAAGGCGTCGTCAGCCAGCTTGCCCACTACACGATGAAGGACGGCAAGGTCTTCGACATGCTGTCGCGCACCACGCCGACGGGCGGCAAGGAAACGAGCTTCCTGGGCCAGCTTCTGACCGGCCCCGGTGCGGGACAGGCCGCGGCGCGCAACCTGTTCAAGAACTTCGGGCAATAACCGACGAAATTCTCCTCACGATAAAGCCCGCGGAACTCGGTTCCGCGGGCTTTTTTCCTTGAAGGATCGTACGGTCAGGCGAGTACGGCGAGCAGCAACAAGGCGACGATATTGGTGATCTTGATCGCCGGGTTGACGGCCGGACCGGCCGTATCCTTGTAAGGATCGCCGACCGTGTCGCCGGTGACCGACGCCTTGTGCGCCTCCGAGCCCTTCATGTGGCGCGTGCCGTTCTTGTCGACGAAACCGTCCTCGAAGCTCTTCTTCGCATTGTCCCAGGCGCCGCCGCCTGAGGTCATCGAGATAGCCACGAACAGGCCGTTGACGATGACGCCAAGCAGCGAGGCGCCGAGTGCCGCGAAGGCCGAGGCCTTCGATCCGGAGATCAGCAGCACGCCGAAATAGACGACGATCGGTGCCAGCACCGGCAAGAGCGAGGGAATGATCATCTCGCGGATCGCCGCCTTGGTCAGCATGTCGACGGCGCGGCCATAGTCCGGCCTGTCCTTGCCTTCCATGATGCCCGGCTTTTCCTTGAACTGACGGCGCACTTCCTCGACCACCGCGCCCCCTGCCCTGCCGACGGCGGTCATGGCAATGCCGCCGAAGAGATAAGGGATGAGACCGCCGAAGATCAGGCCGGCGACGACATAGGGGTTCGAGAGATCGAACGAGATCGCGCCGACATCGGCGAAGTAGGGATGCTTGTCACCATTCGCGGCGAAAAAAGCGAGGTCGTTGGAATAGGCCGCGAACAATACGAGGGCGCCGAGGCCGGCCGAGCCGATCGCGTAGCCCTTGGTGACCGCTTTCGTCGTGTTGCCGACCGCATCCAGAGCGTCGGTCGACTTGCGCACCTCGGGCGGCAGGTGCGACATCTCCGCAATGCCGCCGGCATTGTCGGTGACCGGGCCGAAGGCATCGAGCGCCACGATCATGCCGGCGAGACCCAACATGGCCGTGACGGCGATGGCGGTGCCGAAAAGACCGGCGAGTTGATAGGTGGTGATGATGCCACCGACGATGACGATGGCCGGCAGGGCGGTCGATTCGAGCGACACGGCGAGGCCCTGGATCACATTGGTGCCGTGTCCGGTCACCGAGGCCTGCGCGATCGAGTTCACCGGCCGCTTGTTCGTGCCGGTATAGTACTCGGTGATCACCACGATGAGCGCTGTGACGACGAGGCCGATGAGGCCGCAGACGAACAGCGCCCAGCCGGTGACATCCTGCCCTGCAACGGTTCCGATCGAGCCCCAGCCGATCGTCAGCGACGTGGCCGCGCCGAGCCCGAGGATCGACAGTGCGCCGGTGACGATCAGCCCTCGATAGAGCGCTCCCATGATCGAACCATTCGTGCCGAGCTTGACGAAGAAGGTGCCGATGATCGAAGTGATGATGCAGGCGGCGCAGATCGCCAGCGGATAGGTCATGACGGTCGCGAGCACCGGCGCGCCGGCGAAGAAGATCGATGCGAGGACCATGGTCGCGACCACGGAGACCGCATAGGTCTCGAAGAGGTCCGCGGCCATGCCGGCGCAGTCGCCGACATTGTCGCCAACATTGTCGGCAATCGTCGCCGGGTTGCGCGGATCGTCTTCGGGGATGCCGGCTTCCACCTTGCCGACGAGGTCGCCGCCGACATCGGCGCCCTTGGTAAAGATGCCGCCGCCGAGGCGGGCGAAGATCGAGATCAGCGAGGCCCCGAAGCCGAGTGCGACAAGCGCATCGATGACCTCACGCTCGGCCGGACCATGGCCGAGGCCAACGGTGAGTATGAAGTAGTAGACCGAGACGCCCAGCAGAGCGAGGCCGGCCACCAGAAGACCGGTGATGGCACCGGATTTGAAAGCGATGTCGAGACCGGAGGCGAGGCTGACCGATGCGGCCTGGGCCGTGCGGACATTGGCCCTGACCGAGACATGCATGCCGATGTAGCCGGCCGCGCCCGAGAGCACCGCGCCGATCAGAAATCCAATGGCGGCCGCACTCGAGAGCAGAACCCATGCGGCGAAGAAGACGACGACACCGACGATGGCAATGGTTGTGTACTGACGCGCGAGGTAGGCCTGTGCCCCCTCCCTGATAAAACCTGCGATCTCCTGCATGCGGGCGTTCCCCTGGTCGGCGGCCAGCACCGACTGTGTTGCCCAGATGGCATAGGCCACCGAAAGCAACCCGCATGCGATAACGCCCAACAATATGGTCATTTCGCATTATCCTCCGTTAAAACCCGCGGGCTCAACTCCCTGCCGCCGGCCCCTCGTTTTCCGCGAATCGCACCCGCCTCCTCAAGCGGTATGCCCTCACGGCGCGGCCAGAGTGCGGTTGCGAATGTGGATCGTCAAGCCCCTGAAAATGCCGGAACACCAGGGCTGGGTGGACCAGGTTTTCTTAGGAAGACGCGAGCGACTTCAGGCTGCAACGCTCTTGCTTGCACGCATCAGGAGAAAGAGGAGCACGAGGCAAAGGCCCGTCACCGGCCAGATGACCGCGTTGAGCATGTCCCAGCCGAAGACGGCCAGAACCTTGCCGGAAGCGAAGGACGAGCCGGCAACGGTGGAAAACAGCACGATGTCGTGGAAGCCCTGGACCTTGTCGGCCTCGTGCGGACGGTAGCTTTGCGCGACGATCGCCGTGGCGCCGATGAAGCCGAAATTCCAGCCGAGCCCGAGGAGAACCAGCGCGCCCCAGAAATTCCAGAGCGCCACACCAAGATGGGCGACGGCGGCGCAGCCCATGAGCAGCAAGAGCCCGCAGGCGACGACGCGCTCCGCACCGAGGCGGCTGATCAGCCAGCCGGTGGCGAAGCTCGGAGCGAACATCGCCAGAACGTGCCACTGGATCCCGAGGGTCGCCAGATCGCTCGAAAAGCCGCAGCCGACGACCATGGCGACCGGCGCGCCTGTCATCATGAAGGTCATCAGGGCATAGGACGAGATGCCGCAGACCATCCCGGTCAGAAAGCGCCGGTTACCGGCGATCTCGCGGAGCGGCCGGGCCGGCGGGCCCGCTTGCGCTGACGACGCCGTCGTGGTTTCCGGCAGCCGCAGGGGCAAAAAGAAGAAAAGGGCGAAGAGACAGACCGGTATCAGGGCGACGAAGGCCCCGGCGAACCAGACGGGTGCGAAATAATCACCGGCGAAGATGACGATTTGCGGCCCAAGGACCGCTGAGACGATGCCGCCGCCAAGGATCCAGGAGATCGCCTTCGCCTTGTAGAAGGACGGCGATGCATCCGCGGCAGCGAAACGCAGCTTCTGGGTAAAGCCGCTCGATAAGCCGAGAATGGCCAGACCGGCCGCAAAAATCCAGAAACTCTCCCGGAACAGAGCCGCGGTAGCGACAATGCCACCGATCGCGGCAATCGTCGCGCCGACCATGAAGGCAAAGCGCCGGCCGGCCCATCGCGACAGGATTGCCACCAGGATGACGCCAAGCGCCATGCCGACATTGAATGCGGTCAGCGGCGCGGTCGCGAGAGACTTGTCGTCGCCGAGCAATTGATAGCCGGCGACACCGCCGACGGCAAAACTGATCGGCCCCACCACACCGAGCAGCGCCTGGGCGACGGTCAGCAAAAGGACGTTGCGGCGTGCCTCGCGAAGAACCGTTGCGATGTCTTCCGCTGCCGCAAGCATCAGGGACTATTTCCGGCGCTCGCCACGAATCTGCTTGGCGATCCTGTCGAGAACGGCGTTGACGAGTTTCGGCTCCTCGTCCTCGAAGAAGGCCTTGGCGATCTCGACATATTCGGTGACGATCACCGCAACCGGCACGTCCTTGCGCTCCAGCAGCTCGAAGGTGCCGGCGCGCAGGATGGCACGCACGGTGGAATCGAGCCGCGAAAGCGCCCAGTCGTCCTGAAGGGCCGAACCGATCAGCGGGTCGAGCTTGCGCTGGTCGCGCACGACGCCGGAGACGATCGAGCGGAACCAGGAGGCGTCGGCCTTCAGGTAGGTCTCGCCGTCAAGTTCCTGACCTAGGCGATGCGCCTCGAACTCGGCAACGATCTCGAGGACGCCGGTTCCGCCGATTTCCATCTGGTAAAGCGCCTGCACGGCCGCAAGGCGCGCGGCGCCGCGCTGATTGGCCTGCTTCAGCGGCTGATCCGAAGGCGTGTTCGTCACTTTTCTGCACCCAGCTTGTTCTTCAGTTCGATCATAGTCAGCGCGGCGCGTGCGGCAAAGCCGCCCTTGTCCCCCTCCGACCGGCGGGCACGCGCCCACGCCTGCTCCTCATTTTCCACCGTCAGGATGCCGTTGCCGAGCGCCAGGCTCTCGCTCACGGCAAGATCCATCAGGGCGCGCGCCGACTCGTTGGCGACGATGTCGAAATGATAGGTTTCGCCGCGGATCACCATGCCGAGCGCGACGAAGCCGTCGTAGTCGGTGCCGCCTTCATCGGCGCCGTCGAGCGCCATCGCGATGGCCGCGGGAATTTCCAGTGCGCCCGGAACCGTGACAATATCATAGGTCGCGCCGGCGGCGTCCAACGCCTGCTTCGCTCCGTCGAGCATCGCATCCGCCATATCGTCATAGAAGCGCGCTTCCACAATCAGGATGCGGAGGGGCTTGGTCTTCGCCATGGTTCACCTGTCTTGAAATATCGGCCGGCCTCAGCCGACGCAGGCGGCGGTCAAACCACGGCCTGCACAGAATGGCAAGCAAATTCCTCCATGCGGGGGCCATTTGCCGCGCCATGCTCCGCTTCAGACTGCCCGACGACAGTTCCGGCATATACTAGGCTTAAAACCTCAAGTATATTGCGGGCGATTCTGCAAGGTGAAGCTGTTCACGTTGCGGAACGCCGCCACGGTCGGGAGGAACGCCATGACGGAAGTCCGCAAGCCTATTGTCAGCCTCAAGGAACTCGGCCTCAACCACTGGAGCCGGGGCTCGTTCTTCGAGTCGCAGGACGCCTCGTTCGGCG
The DNA here is from genome assembly GCF_000018545.1 of Sinorhizobium fredii NGR234. Taxonomy (NCBI): domain Bacteria; kingdom Pseudomonadati; phylum Pseudomonadota; class Alphaproteobacteria; order Hyphomicrobiales; family Rhizobiaceae; genus Ensifer; species Ensifer fredii. The sequence continues at coordinate 1,028,616 of NC_012587.1, read as the reverse complement.
CGCTTCTCGGTCTCAAGGACCTCGGCATCAGCTATGGCGAGGTACCGCCCGGCAAATCCGGCTGCCCCTTCCACAACCACCATGTCGAAGAAGAACTGTTCATTATCCTCGAAGGAGAGGGAACGTACCGCTTCGGCGGCGAACGCCATGCCGTCGGGCCCGGGGACGTGCTCGGCGCACCGGCCGGCGGTCCCGAAACGGCCCATCACCTGATCAACACCGGAACGCTGCCGCTCAAATATCTGTCCATATCGACCATGGCGGCGACCGAAATCTGCGAATATCCCGATTCCGGCAAGTTCCTCGCCAGAACCCGGCGGGCCGGCACGGGCGAGACTTCGTTCGACTTTATCGGCCGGCCCCGATCCTCAACGGAATATTGGGACGACGAACCGGGCGCTCAGGCTCAAGACCAAATCCCCCATTCCCTATCAGCCAAACCGGAGTAAAAATGCATCGTGTGCCCGTGCTCGAGACCGAACGGCTTATCTTGCGTCCCTACCGGCGCGACGATTTTCCCTCCTACAGCGCGCTCTTCGCAGACGAGCAGGTGACGCGCTACGTGGGGGGCGTTCCCTACACGCGCGAACAATCCTGGACGCGCTTTCTGCGCCAGGTCGGGATGTGGCACTATTTCGGCTTCGGATTCTTTGCGATCCAGGAGAAGGAGGGCGGTGCCTTCATCGGCGAGGCCGGCTTTCACGATCCCCACCGCCAGATCACACCGTCGCTCGAGGGAACGATGGAGATGGGCTGGGCCCTTTCGCCCAGGAGCCATGGCCGCGGCCTTGCGTCGGAAGCCGTCGCCGCTGCGCTCGCCTGGGGCGACCGCGAGTTTCCCGCCCTCAGAAAGACCTGCATCATCGAGCCCGGAAACGAGACTTCGATCCGGGTCGCGCTCAAGCACGGTTTCAGGGAATTCTGGCGCACCACCTATCACGGCAGGCCGATGCTCATGTTCGAACGGCGGTCGACGGGCGCAAACTGAGCCGACCGGACGCCCAGGCATCCGTGAACATGAACAATTTTTAATTATTTTTCAGTGTCTTACGCCATGGAAACGGCCACATTCCGGCCCAGTTTTCTAACCGTTGGCACGGCGCGGAAACGCCGCCTCAACCAGTCGAAACAGTCCAGCACCCCTCGCTGCGGATGACCCCACCCGCAAACGGTCGGTGCTGGCCAAGTCGGCGCCGCCCAATGGATCTGGCAATCGCGCGAGTCATGCGTTCGATTGCCGGCCCGGGCCCGCAGCCGCAAAGCAAAGGAGCATGACAATGAACCGCATTGCGACTTTTTCCGTCATCGCCGCCCTCGCCACACTGAGCTTCGGTGGCATGACCTATGCCACCGACGCCAAGATGAATTGGCCGAGCCACATCGATCAGAGCGTTCGCGCCTTCAAGGGCGACAATGTCAGGATCGTCGACGTCGACACGTTGAAGCAAGAGAACCAGACCCGGATGTGGATCGACGAGGCGTCGGCGGAGCAACGCGCCTCCCTTATGGCCGCAGTCGAGGCCAACAAGCCGCTGGCCGCCAAGCTGAAGGCGCAAAACGTCGAGATGAACAACATCGCCGGCGCCGAGGAAGCCGCCGATGGTGGGTTGACCATCTATGTTCGCTGACGGATTGCCCGCCCCTGGCTCACCGGGGGCGGGCTTCTCGGTCACAGCGCCGTGCGTCCTTTCAGACGCACAAAGATCGCTGCAGGAATCTTTTCATTCCGATTTCGGAGCCGGAAACTCTGCAAGCCTTGCCGCATAGCGGGCCATGGTATCGACCTCGAAATTGACGAAGTCGCCGGCCCGGCGCTCACCCCAGGTGGTGACCTCAAGCGAATGGCGTATCAACAGCACGTCGAACTCGGCGCCATCGACCCGATTGACCGTCAGAGACGTGCCGTCGAGCGCCACGGATCCCTTCGGCGCGACAAAGCGCGCGAGTTGCTCCGGCGCCCTGAGGCGAAAGCGCACGGCGTCGCCTTCCGGCTCGACGGCAAGGATTTCCGCCTGGCCGTCCACATGGCCGGAGACAATGTGGCCGCCGAGTTCGTCGCCGATCTTCAGCGACCGCTCGAGATTGATACGCACGCCCTCCCGCCAGCCGGAAATCGTCGTCAGCCTCAAGGCCTCTTCCCAGGCCTCGACTTCGAACCAACGCTCATTGCTGCCGGCCTCCGGCAGGGCCGTTACGGTCAGGCACACGCCGGCATGGGCGATCGAGGCACCCAGGTCGATCGTCTTCGGATCATAGCTGGTGGCGACGCGAAGCTTGACGCCCTCTCTCAGTGCCGCGACCTTTTCCACGGTACCGACATCGGTGATTATGCCTGTGAACATCCGCTATCTCTTTCGTAGTCATCGAATATGTCGTTGCCGTAACGGGCGGTGCGCTTGAGCGAGAATCCCGCCGGCACGGTCATTCGATCAAATGGGGATCGGATGCCGTCTTCGCCAATGGTTGCGGGCCCGGTGTAAAGCAGGATTCGATCGACAAGACCCGCATCGAGAAACTGGCGCGCCGCCCGCGCCCCGCCTTCGACCAGAAGCGATGAAATGCCGCGCGAGGCAAGTGCGATCAAAAGGTCGTATATCGTGTCGGCGTTCAACACTTCGACGCCCGCTTCTTCCAGCGTGCTGCGCCTCGTCATTGCGGGCGCATCGAGCACCGAATCGGCAACGGCGAACGATAGAACCGCCCGCGCCGAGCGAACGAGCTTCGATTCGACCGCCAGATCGAGACGACGATCAAGGACGATGCGGATCGGCGAACGCGCTTCAAGTCCAGGTAACCGAACGGTGAGTTCCGGATCGTCGGCGTTTGCCGTGCCGACGCCGACGAGGATGGCATCCGTCTCGGCGCGCAGCACCTGGACCTGGGCGCGCGAGACCGCACCGGTGATCCTGACTTGGCCCTCACCCTTTCGGCCGATCATGCCGTCTGCCGAAACGGCAAGCTTGAGCGTGACATGCGGCCGTTTCATCCTCTGGCGCATGAGATAGGCTTCGAGCACACGTTCGCCCTCATCGCGGAGCACGCCAAGATCGACATCGATGCCGGCGTCGCGCAGCATCACCACCCCACGGCCGGCGACACGCTCGTCGGGGTCGAGAAGGCAGACGACGACGCGGGCAATCCCCGAGGCGATCAGCGCATCGACGCAAGGCGGCGTCCTGCCGTGATGCGAACAGGGTTCGAGGGTGACATAGGCGGTCGCCCCCCGCGCCTGCTCACCGGCGTCGGCGAGCGCCTGTGTCTCGGCATGCGGGCGCCCGCCCGGCGCCGTCACGGCGCGGCCGACAATGGTGTCGTCCTTGACGATGACGCAGCCAACAGAGGGATTTGTCGATGTCAGACCGAGATTGCGGCGGGCGAGGCGCAGTGCCGCCGCCATGAATCTCTCGTCCTCACGCGTCGGCCCGCTCATAGGTCGCTCCGCCAGCTATTCGCTGGGATCGCGCGCGATCTTGGCGCTGATCTCCGCGATGACCTTCTCGAAATCCTCGGCATGGGAGAAGTCCCGATAGACGGAGGCGTAACGCACGAAGGCGACGTCGTCGAGGCTCTTCAGGGCCTCGAGCACCTGAAGGCCGATTTCCTCCGAGGGAATCTCGGTCTCGCCGGAGCTTTCCAGGCGACGGACGATGCCGGACACCGCCCGCTCGATACGGTCGCGATCGACGGGGCGCTTGCGAAGCGCGATCTCGAAGGAGCGCAACAGCTTGTCCCGGTCGAAAGGCACCTTCCGACCGGTCTTCTTGATGATCATCAGCTCACGCAGCTGCACCCGCTCGAAGGTCGTGAACCGGCCGCCGCAATCCGGGCAGATGCGGCGGCGGCGAATGGCGTTCCCGTCCTCGGCCGGACGGGAATCCTTCACCTGGCTGTCTTCGGAACTGCAATAGGGGCAGCGCATGCAATCGTCCGATCACATGTAGCCGTACATCGGGAAACGGTCGGTGAGCTTCACGACCTTTTCGCGAACGGCAGCTTCGACGGCGGCATTGCCTTCATCGGAGTTGGCGGCCTTGAGACCGTCAAGCACCTCGACGATCAACTCGCCGATTTCCTTGAATTCGGCCTCCTTGAAGCCGCGCGTCGTGCCGGCCGGCGCACCGAGGCGAACGCCCGAGGTGACGAAGGGCTTTTCCGGATCGAAGGGGATGCCGTTCTTGTTGCAGGTGATGTAGCCACGACCGAGCGCCGCCTCGGCGCGCTTGCCGGTCGCGTTCTTCTTGCGCAGGTCGACCAGCATCAGGTGGTTGTCGGTGCCGCCGGAGACGATGTCTAGGCCGTTGGCCTTCAGCGTCTCGGCAAGCGTGCGGGCATTCTTGACGATCTGGGCCGCATAGTCCTTGAAGGAGGGCTGCAGCGCCTCGCCGAAGGCAACGGCCTTGGCGGCGATCACATGCATCAGCGGGCCGCCCTGGAGGCCGGGGAAGACGGCCGAGTTGATCTTCTTGGCGATATCCTCGTCATTGGTGAGGATCATGCCGCCGCGCGGGCCGCGCAGCGACTTGTGCGTCGTGGTCGTCGCGACGTGGCAATGCGGGAACGGCGACGGATGCTGGCCACCGGCGACGAGGCCGGCAATATGGGCCATGTCGACCATCAGCCATGCGCCGATTTCGTCGGCGATTTCGCGGAAACGCTTCCAGTCCCAGATGCGCGAATAGGCGGTGCCGCCGGCGATGATCAGCTTCGGCTTGTGCTTGCGGGCCTTCTCGGCGACATCGTCCATGTCGAGCAGGTGATCGTCTTCGCGTACGCCGTAGGAAACCACGTTGAACCACTTGCCCGACATGTTCACCGGGGAGCCGTGGGTCAGGTGGCCGCCGGAATTGAGGTCGAGGCCCATGAAGGTGTCGCCGGGCTGCAGCAGCGCCAGGAACACCGCCTGGTTCATCTGCGAACCGGAGTTGGGCTGCACGTTGGCGAAGTTGACGCCGAAGAGCTTCTTGGCGCGATCGATCGCCAGTTCCTCGGCGATATCGACATACTGGCAGCCGCCGTAATAGCGCTTGCCCGGATAGCCCTCGGCATATTTGTTGGTCATGATCGAGCCCTGGGCCTCGAGGACGGCGCGGGACACGATGTTTTCGGAGGCGATCAGCTCGATCTCGTGGCGCTGGCGACCCAGCTCCTTCTCGATCGCACCGAAGATTTCCGGGTCGCTGTCGGCGAGAGAGCGGGTGAAGAAGGCGTCAGTGGTCTGTGCAGGCATCGGCGCGAGGCTCCTCTCAAGGGTGGCTGTTCCTTTAGCTTCCTCGCACGCCGAGAGCAATATCCGCTGTGCGGTTTGCGCCATTTCCACCATCCGCCGCGCCCAAATATCGCGGCGGGGCAATCATGAAAAAGCCACGCATCCCGGGGAATGCGCGGCTTTGAATCTAGGATGCTGCACTTTGCTTATTGCGGCAAGGCGTCGGCATCGATGGCGCCGGGCGACTGCTCGATTCCGGTCGTCGTCTGCAGGGCGAGCTCCGCTGCGCCGTCGCGCTGATAGATATCGTCGCGGAACTGGACGACACGATCCTTGGCCGACCAGGCGGTGATATAGGTGAAGTAGACCGGCACTTCTTCGGCAAGCTTGATCGGCGTATTGACGCCCGTTTTGATGGTCGCCTCAATCTGCTGGCGCGACCAGCCGGGCGTTTCCTTGAGCAGCCAGGTGGAGAGGTCACGGACGTTCTGCACGCGCACGCAGCCCGACGACTCGAAGCGCATCAGCTTGTTGAACAGGCCCTGCTGCGGCGTATCGTGCATGTAGACCGAATGTTCGTTGTGGAAGTTGATCTTCGTCGAGGACATCGCGTTGATCTTGCCCGGATCCTGACGGAACATCAGGTTGGGCGCCTTCTCGGCGTTCCAGTCAACGGTTTCAGGCGACACCTCGTTGCCGCTGCCGTCCAGGAGGCGGATGGCGTTGCGCTCGAGATAGGTCGGGTCCTTGCGCATCAAAGGCATGATGTCCTTCTGGACGATCGAGCGCGGCGCGGTCCAGTAAGGGTTGAGAATGACCTCGTAGATCTTCGAATTGAGGATCGGCGACTGGCGGTCGATCTTGCCGACGATCGCGGTATGGCGCAGCACGACGCGACCATTCTCGACCGCCTCGATATAGGCGGCGGGAATGTTGACCATGACATAGCGTCGGCCGAGATCGCCCGACATCGACTGGAGCCGCACAAGGTTGGTCTCGAGCTGGGCGAGCCGCGTTGCGGCGTCGACGTTCAGCGCCTTGAAGGAATATTCGCCGATCACGCCGTCGGCCGGCAGGCCGTGGCGCGCCTGGAAGCGCTTGACCGCGCCGTCGACATAGGAGTCGAAGGAAGAGGAAATACCGGCCGACCGCGGCAGGTCGCCCGAGACCATCAGGCGCTGACGCAGTTGCTGGACCGAGGGGTCGGTGACGCCGAGTTCGAGCCTTGCACCGGTCTGCGGAACCTGGGGCCAGCCGCCGGCGGCGACGATCTGCTGGTAATCGAAGATGGCCTGCTGCACGTGGCCGATCGTCTGAGGACCGAAGACCGGCGTATTGGAGAGAACTGCCGTCGCGGTGCGCGAGGCCTTGGCGTCGAACTGGTCATCCCAGGAGCCGCGGCGCGGCGAATTGATGAGCTCGCCCAGTGCGTCCTGGGCACTGGCGGCGCCAGCCCACGCGGCGGCACCGAACGTTGCGGCCGAACGCAGAAACGCGCGGCGCGAGAAAGCGTCAATTCCGTTGTTTTTCGACATAGTCCTACCACCCAATGCGCAAAACGCGCGCTGCCCGAGCCCTAGCACGACATGGTTAACAAAGGTAAACCCGCGTGCCCACCCGGCCCTCAAATTGCTTTCACGGTCGTGCGAGCGAGAGCCATCCCGGCAGATCGGGGCGAAAACGAATCGCCGCGAAAACGCAATTGCGCACCTGCCGCATCGAAGCGTCGCTGTCATAGCAATATGGCCAATTCGTGTCTCGACCTCTCCCGAGGCATGGCGCGGCAGCGTTCCGACAACAACTCGGTCGGGAAATGCCAGCAAAGGTCGGACACGCAGGGATTGCGCCCGACCCTTGAAACTGGAGGTGATATGCGCGGGATTACAGGCGATACATGATGCTGTCGTTCCAGAAGCGGTCGAGGCGCTGCAGGAGTTTGTTCATCTGGGTGAATTCGTCCGAGCCGATGCCGCCGACCTTGTGGATCGAACCGATATGGCGCTCATAGAGCTTGGCGACGGTCTCGGCGATCTCCTGGCCTTCTTCCGTCAGGCTGATGCGGACCGAGCGACGGTCGATGCGGGAGCGCTGATGGTTGATGAGGCCAAGATCGACGAGTTTCTTGACGTTGTAGGAGACGTTGGAGCCGAGGTAGTAGCCGCGGGAGCGAAGCTCGCCGGCCGTCAGCTCCGAATTGCCGATGTTGAAGAGCAGCAGCGCCTGGACGGCGTTGACGTCGCTGCGGCCCTGCCGGTCGAACTCGTCCTTGATGACGTCGAGCAGACGGCGATGCAGACGCTCGACGAGGTGAAGGGATTCCATATAGAGACCACGGATCGTTTCTTCCTGCGGGTCCCGGGGTGCTGCTACCTGCGGCTTCATCTTGGTGTTCATTTTGGTGCCTCACTGTTTCGTTTGGCGGTGTTTCTTTGTCTTCCCGCCTTGAGTGAGACCCTATCGAATACGTCTAAAATTCTACTTAAACCGCAGCCTTAACATGTACTTACCATTCACGGAGCCTGTCTCAGGGTGAATCAACCCTTACCTGCCGCGCCTGGCGCAGGCGCTGCCAGAGTATCGCCGCACGGAAGAGAACAAAGGTGACGGCGACCGCCCCATGCAGCACGAGGAGCAGAGGACGCGCGTCGAGCATGCCCGGATAGAACTCGTACATGACCGTCTCGATGGCGGCCGCAAGCACCCAGATCACCGGTCCCCAGGAGACGAGCAACCAGAGGCCTATGGCGGCAACCGGATAAAGCACGGCAAGCGCGGTCGCGGCGGCACGCCACTCCGGCGCCAGCAAATCGAATCGACCGGCACCGCCGTGAGAGAAGCCGATCAGCATCGCCCAGTAGTTCAGCGCGAACCAGAAGCAGGACGCCGAGACCAGGCGCAGGAACCAGCCGAACAGCACTTCGGTGAGCGACGGCTTCGGGACATGAGCAGAATCGTGAAGCATGGGCGGCAAGATAGGCCGAGTGCCGCCAATCCACCAGCGCTAAGCGCGGGTGGAAATGCCGCAGCCCCTCACCCGCCCCGATGCGGTTTTCAATCTGCCGAGGCGCGTGATAAACCGCCTTCGACCGACGCAGATGAAAGAAGAAGGACACGGGCGCGATGAACGACAGGACAAATCTTGTGGACAGGATCACCGGACACCGTCGGATGCGCCGCAACCGCAAGGCGGACTGGACGCGCCGCCTGGTGCAGGAGAACCGGCTGACCGTCGACGACCTGATCTGGCCGATCTTCATCGTGCCGGGAAGCGGCATCGTTCAGCCGATCGAAGCGATGCCCGGCGTCAGCCGCATGAGCATCGACAAGGCCGTCGAGGCGGTCAGGGAGGCGGCCGACCTCGGCATTCCCGCCGTCGCCACCTTCCCGAACATCGAGATGGCGCTCCGCGACGAAACCGGCTCGAACAGCCTTGCCGCCGACAACCTCATCAACGAGGCGACGCGGGCGATCAGGAAGGCCGTGCCGAATATTGGCGTCATTACCGACGTCGCGCTCGATCCGTTCACCAGCCACGGCCATGACGGCATCCTGCGCGCCGGCGAGATCGTCAACGACGAGACGGTGGAGGCGGTCGCCCGCGCCGCCGTCATCCAGGCGGATGCCGGCTCCGACATCATCGCACCTTCCGAAATGATGGACGGGCGGATCGGCGCCATCCGCCAGGCGCTCGATGCGGCCGGCCACCAGAATGTCGGCATCATGTCCTATGCGACGAAGTTCGCCTCGGCCTTCTACGGCCCCTATCGCGAGGCGATCGGCACCGGCGGCCTGCTGAAGGGCGACAAGAAGTCCTACTACATCGATCCGGCCAACGGCACCGAGGCGATCCGCGACGCCGCGCTCGACGTCGAGGAAGGCGCCGACATGTTGATGGTGAAACCGGGCCTGCCCTATCTCGACATCTGCTGGCGGATGAAGGAAGCCTTCGGCCTGCCGGTCTTCGCCTATCAGGTCTCGGGCGAATACACGCAGATCAAGGCGGCAGCCGCCAACGGCTGGATCGACGGCGAGCGCGTCATGCTCGAGACGCTACTCGCCTTCAAGCGCGCCGGCTGCGACGGCATCCTCAGCTATTTCGCCGTCGAAGTGGCGAGGATCCTGGCAAAACGCTGAGCGGCCGGTCCGCACGACAGACGCATTGTTTTGTCGAATTCGTTCCCCATATGTGATCGAAACGATGCGAGGCTGACATGAGCATGCAAAACCAGGAACTCCGACTTCCGAGCCAGGACTGGCGCGCCTACCAGGGTGTCCTGTCGCGCCGGGTGTTCGCCTTCATCATCGACTATCTGATCGTCGCGCTGCTGTGGATCCCAGCGGCGGTGGTCGTGTTCTTCCTGGGCATCCTGACGCTCGGCCTCGGCTTCCTTCTCTACCCGGTCCTCTTCGCGCTCGTGGCGATGCTCTATTTCGGACTGACGGTCGGCGGCCGCGAGCAGGCGTCGCTCGGAATGAGGATCATGGGCGTAGCGATCGCCCGAACCGACGGCCGGCCGATGGATTTCCTGACGGCCATCGTCCATCTGGCGATCTTCTGGATCGCCAATGCCCTGCTGACGCCGCTGATCCTGCTGATCGGGCTGTTCACCGATCGCGGCAGGTTGCTGCACGATCTCCTGATCGGCACCGTCGGCGTCCGGCGCGACATGTATTGACAATTTCACGGCCCCGACGGAGCCGGGCCGAGCGACAAGCGACAGCGCCCCGAGAAAAATTTGCCGGCACGCTCTCTCGTCCCCGAACGAGTGTGTTGACGTTTTTCATTCTTCGGCCATCCTATTGCAGAGTAACCTCGCGAAGAGTGACCCCCGCGCTCGATGAACACGCAGACCACATCGTCTCCGCAATTCTATCTGACCGCCCCGGCAGCCTGTCCCTACCTGCCCAACGAGATGGAACGGAAAGTCTTCACGCACATGGTGGGTGAGCGCGCGCCCGAGTTGAACGATCTCCTGACCCAGGGTGGCTTCCGCCGTTCGCAGAACATTGCCTATCGCCCGGCATGCGAAACCTGTCGCGCCTGCATTTCGGTGCGCATCCTCGCCAACGAATTCATGCCCACCCGCTCGATGCGCCGCGTGCTGGCGGGGAACCAGGACGTGGTCTCCACCGAGTACCCTGCCGAACCATCGAGCGAACAGTACAACCTCTTCCGCCGCTATCTGGATTGCCGGCACCAGAGGGGGGGCATGTCGGACATGTCGGTGCTCGACTACGCAATGATGGTCGAGGATACTCATGTGCATACGAAGATCATCGAGTACCGCCTGCGGGCCGAAGGCGATGGCATCAGCGAGAGGGCCCGAGGCCCGCTGATCGCCACGGCGCTCACCGACCGGATGGGCGACGGGCTGTCGATGGTCTATTCCTTCTTCGACCCGAGCCTCGCAAACCGCTCGCTCGGTACCTTCATGATCCTCGATCATATCCGCCGGGCAAAGGAACGCGGCCTGCCGCACGTCTATCTCGGCTACTGGGTCAAGGGATCCCGCAAGATGGGGTATAAAACAAAGTTTTTGCCGCAAGAGCACCTTATGGCGCGCGGTTGGGAGCGTTATGCTGGAGGGGAAGACTCCCCCGAAACCGCCACGGATTGACGATTGACTTCCTCCTCTGACGCCGCCCGGCACCGGCGCGGCCTTGCCATCACGGGCCTCGGCGGCCTCGCGCTTTCCTTCGACATCCCGCTCATCCGTTCGGCAGACGGAGAAGTGTGGTCGATTCTCGCCGTGCGCAGCCTGTCGACCTTTGCCGTGGCGATTGCCGCCTGGCTTTTCATCAATCGCGTGCTCGGCCGCCGCATCGCGCTGATCCCCGGCAAGGCCGGGCTGATCGCCGGCCTCTTCTACGGCATCAATTCCTTCACCTTCCTGCTCGCCGTGTTCAACACGTCGACGGCGAACGTCGTCTTCATCCTGGCCTTCACCTCGATGTTCGCGGCGATCCTTTCCTGGATCTTCCTGAAGGAGCGGCCCCCCAACGCGACGCTGCTGACGATGGCGATCATGCTCATCGGCGTCGGGGTGATCGTCCAGGACGGGCTTGAAAGCGGACATCTGTTCGGCGACGCCATGGCCGCCTGCTCGGCCTTCCTGCTGGCGAGCGCCATCACCATCAGCCGCGCCGACGGACGGGACATGGCGCTGGTGCCGCTGACGACGGCGATCTTCCCGGCGCTGGCGGCGCTCACGCTCCTGCCGCCGAGCGGAATCGCCATTGCCGCACCGGGCTACATTCTTTTCAACGGGCTGGTGATGATCCCCGTCGCCTTCTTTTGTCTGGGCACCGGGCCGCGGTATCTCTCGGCACCGGAAGTGGGGATGTTCTATCTGCTCGAGACGATCCTGGCGCCGATCTGGGTGTGGATCGTCTTTTCCGAGACGCCCACTCTGCAAACCGTCATTGGCGGCTCGATCCTGATCCTCGCCTTGATCGGCCACTCGCTCTGGCAGATGCGCAGCAAGGCGGCGAAGGCGCGGCCTCCCGGTGCGCAATTGCCATTTACCGGGTGACGGCGGCCTGCTGCAGCGACCTTTGCACGTCTGAAACGCGCGGTGCTGTAGTCATTGCGGGGCGGTCGGAACTGGCCCCGTCTCCTCGATCTGCGATCGCATCGCCCAAAGCTCGCGATTGGTGTTGATCCATTCCGCCGCGATCTCCAATGGGCCCGGGTCGGCGGCGACCACCTCGTGATCGTCCTGGTGCCGGCGGGTAATCAGCCCCGCCTCCTCCAGTATCACCATGTGATTCGACAACTCGTCCTCTTCCGCGCCGACCGCTGTGGCGACGTCCGCAATGGCGGTTTCACCAGCAAACAGGACTTCGAATATGCGGCGGCGTGTGGGATCGGCGAGCGCCAACAGTGTATCGTCAAGAGCCGAGATCATCGCGTTCCTCTCTCCGGCGCATCATTCGTCAAATCGCGGCCGATTTAAGGAAACATCGAAGAGTTGCAGGGCTCGCCGCGAAAGACGTGGAAGCTGTGGACAACCAGAAGCGATCAGCCGCTGAACCGGCCGCTTCGCGGAAAGCCCTTGGGCACAAGGCGGCCGGCGCCGGCGCGGTCGCCCAGCCACTCGACCAACTCGTCCTTCGTCTTCGTGAAGACACGGCCGGCGCTGTCCTCCCAGGTGAGGCCCTCGGCCATGGTGAAGCAGCGGATGTCGGAAATGCCGCCGTCCTTGTAGCGCTGCAGGCGCACGCCCTTGCCGCGCGCCATTTCCGGTATCTGCGCCAGCGGGAAGACCAGCATCTTGCGATTGTCGCCGACGACGGCAACGTGATCCCCCTTGGTCGGCACGACGAGCTTCGCCTCGTCCGGCATCACGACGTTCATCACCTGCTTGCCCTTGCGGGTATTGGCGACGATGTCGCTTTCGGTGACGACGAAGCCGTTGCCGGCGGCAGACGAGACGATGAGCTTGCGCGCCGGATCGTGGACGAGGGCCGTCAGCACGTCCTGATCGTTTTCCATATCGACCATGATTCGCAACGGCTCGCCATGGCCGCGGCCGCCCGGCAGCTTGTCGCCGCCGAGTGTGTAAACCTTGCCGCCGGTGGTGAAGACGAGGATCTTGTCCGTCGTCTGCGCCGGGAACGCCACCTTCAGCGCATCGCCGTCCTTGAACTGCAGCGCAGACGTATCGGAGATGTGCCCCTTGAGCGCCCGGATCCAGCCCTTTTCCGAGATGACGACGGTGATCGGCTCCTTCTCGATCATCGCCTGCTGGATCGCCTCGATATCGGCGTCCGGCGCATCGGCGAAGGTGCTGCGGCGCTTGCCGAGCTCGGTCGCCTTGGCGAACTTCTTCTTGACCTCGCCGATTTCCCAGGCGACCGCCTGCCACTGCTTGTCATCGGAGGCGAGCAGCGCCTCGATTTCCGCTTTCTCCTTCGACAGCGCGTCGAATTCGGTGCGGATTTCGAACTCCTCGAGCTTGCGCAGCGAGCGAAGCCGCATGTTGAGGATCGCTTCGGCCTGGACGTCGGTCAGCGCGAAACGCTCGATCATCATGGCCTTCGGCTCATCCTCCTCGCGGATGATGCGGATGACCTCGTCGATGTTGAGATAGGCGACCAGATAGCCGCCGAGGATCTCGAGCCGCCGGTCGATGGCGGCAAGCCGATGGCGCGAGCGGCGCTGCAACACCTCGCGGCGATGCGCCAGCCATTCGCTCAGCACCTCGTTGAGCGCCATGACGCGCGGCACGCGGCCCATCGACAGAACGTTCATGTTGAGCGGAATGCGGCTTTCGAGCTCGGTCAGCTTGAACAGCGATTCCATCAGGATATTGGCGTCGACCGAGCGGCTCTTCGGGACGAGCACGACACGGACGTCCTCCGCCGATTCGTCGCGAATGTCCTCGAGCAGCGGCAGTTTGCGCGCAATGAGCAGCTCGGCGATCTTCTCGATCAGCCGCGACTTCTGGACCTGATAGGGAATCTCCGTGACGACGATCTGATAGCCGCCGCGCCCCAGGTCCTCGACACTCCAGCGGGCACGGACACGGAAGCCGCCGCGGCCGGTGCGGTAGGATTCGAGCATGCTGGCGCGGCTCTCGACGATGATGCCGCCGGTCGGGAAATCCGGCCCCTCGATGCCGCCGCGCTGCGGATTGGCCGGATCGAACAGCAAATCTTCGAGCGGCGCCTTCGGATGACGGATGAGATGGAGCGCCGCGTCGCAAAGCTCATGGGCGTTGTGCGGCGGGATAGACGTCGCCATGCCGACGGCGATGCCCGAGGCGCCATTGGCGAGGAGGTTCGGGAAGGCGCCGGGAAGCACGCCCGGCTCCTCGTCCTCCTCATTGTAGGTCGGACGGAAATCGACGGCGTCCTGGTCGATGCCCTCCAGAAGGAGGGCCGCGACCTCGGTCATCTTCGCTTCGGTGTAGCGGTAGGCGGCGGCGTTGTCGCCGTCGATATTGCCGAAGTTGCCCTGCCCGTCGACGACCGGGTAGCGCTGTGAAAAATCCTGCGCGAGCCTGACCAGCGCATCGTAGACCGACTGGTCGCCATGCGGATGGAACTTGCCGATGACGTCGCCGACGATGCGGGCGCATTTCTTGAACGACGAATTGGGCCTCAAGCCCATCTCGCTCATCGCATGGATGATGCGGCGATGGACCGGTTTCAACCCGTCGCGGACATCCGGAAGCGCGCGATGCATGATGGTCGACAGCGCATAGGCGAGATAGCGCTCTTCCAGCGCCGCCTTGAGGTCAACCGGCTGAATGTTGTCGTCCCCGCCCGAGGGCGGCAAAAGGCTTTGTCCCATGCCTCCTTGCTACCGCAACCGGGCCGCCGCGGCAAGAATCAGAGGCAATCGCACTGTGGAGAACGCGCTTCGGGCACTTGCCTATACTTCGGGTTGCAGGGATGAAATCCTTCCGGGTAATTATCCGGAAAGCATGATCCGCAGGGAACATCCGTCATTCGACTCGGCGATGTAATTCTGCCCTGTTTCGTATTAGGGTCACGTCTGCCGATTTGGTCAGGTTGAGGGTTGGAATTCATGCAAGGGACGATGTTGGACGCGAGCGGCCGGACGGTCTTGCAGTGGTCGCCTCCCCGCCGCAGGTCGTCCGCGCAGCCTCAGAGTTGACGCCTTTCGCGACGACCGCCAAAACTAACCACAGCACGCCTCGGAAACAGCCCCACAATATAACGTTTTTCACAAGGAACACCGCAATGATGCATACGCGCAAGATCCGCCTGATGATGGCCAGCGCCGCCTTCGTCACGCTTGCCGGCCCGGCCTTCGCCCTGGACGGCGCGGACATGATGAAGAAGCTGAGTGCCGCGCTGGAGGTGAACGGCACCTCGCTCGCCTTCGACAAGGCGGAGGTGGACGGCGACGCAGTGACGGCGAGCGGCGTAAAGCTGCAAGTGACCGGACAACCCGGCGATTCGATCAACATCGGCGATGTGACGTTCGAAGGCGTCGAGGAAAGCGATGACGGCGGCTACACGGCCGAAACGGTTTCCTTTGCGGACGTCAATGTGAGCGAGAAAGAGGACAGCGTTTCCGTAAAGCAGATCGCGATCGGCGGCCTCTCCGTTCCCGGCAATGCCTCGGGCGGCACCATCGACGACATTCTCCTCTACGAGTCCTTCGGCACCGGCCCGATCGAGGTCAAGGTCAAGGGCAAGGACGTCTTCAAGATCGCCAGCATCGAGAGCAATCTGAGCCGGCAGGGAAATGACGCCGGCTTCGACTTCGATGCGACATTGGCCGGACTGTCCGCGGACCTGTCGGATGTGGAGGACGCCAAGGCGAAGGATGCGATCGAGAAGCTCGGCGTGAAGCAGCTCGACGGCCAGATGACGATGAAGGGAAGCTGGGAACTCGAGAGCGGCAATCTCGCCGTCGAGGAATACGCCTTCGACTTCAAGAACGTCGGCCGGTTGAACATCGCCATGGATTTCTCCGGCTACACGCTCCAGTTCCTGAAGGCGCTGCAGGAGGCGAACAAGGCCGCGCAAGCCAATCCGAACAAGGAAGAGGCCAACCAGGCAATGGGCCTCGCCATGCTCGGCCTCATGCAGCAACTGACGTTCAACAGCGCCTCGATCCGTTTCGACGACGCCTCGATCACCAAGAAGGCGCTCGACTATGCCGGCAGCCAGCAGGGCGTCACCGGCGAGCAGATGGCACAGTCGCTGAAGGGTCTCGTGCCGATCATGATGGCGCAGTTGAACCTGCCGGACCTGCAGAACCAAGTGTCGGCCGCAGTCAGCACCTATCTCGACGCGCCGAAGAGCCTGACGATCAGCGCCGAACCGGAAAAGCCCGTGCCGTTCCCGATGATCATGGGTGCCGCCATGGGCGCTCCGAACACCATCCCGTCGGTTCTCGGCGTCAAGGTGACGGCGAACGACTGACGCACCATGAAACGCCGCGACTCGGAGCGGCCTCCGTGACAAAGCCTGGCGGACCTCCGCCGGGCTTTTTTTGTCGCCGCGATCGATGTTGTGATGTGGTGCTTGATGCTCGCCTGCGCCGGCCTATCTATGAAGGCATGGTTTGCCGGCAGTTTGTGCATTCCCGACCGAAAAAATGCGGAAGGAGGACGCAATGGGACTGAAGCATTCGGATATCACCGCCATTCTCGGCCCGGTCGATGAAACCCTGATGGCCGAACTTCTCGCGACGGGCGCGACCACGAGCGAGCTCGCCGAAGCGATTGCCTGGGTCAACAACGACGAAGCCCTGATCGGCGAGGGCCGCCATCTTCCGGCCGGCCGGGTTGCCGCCCTCATCGACATCCTGACCCCCGACGTCGATGAGGAATGACCGCGAACCTCCCGCCTCAGGACGGGCGATCGTCTCGCTCCTGGGGCCGGAAAGGTTCATTCGTGAGGTCCGGCCGCTGCGGCCGGTGTGAGTACCTGATTTATCGTGTCGAGGGAGGGATACATGGCTGCCAAAGACGTCAAGTTCAACACGGACGCGCGTGACCGGATGCTGCGCGGGGTCGACATAATGGCCAACGCCGTCCGGGTGACGCTTGGCCCCAAGGGGCGGAACGTGGTCATCGACAGGTCCTTCGGCGCGCCGCGGATCACCAAGGACGGCGTTTCCGTCGCCAAGGAGATCGAGCTCGAGGACAAGTTCGAGAATATGGGCGCGCAGATGCTCCGGGAGGTTGCCTCGAGAACCAGTGAGATTGCCGGCGACGGCACGACGACCGCGACGGTGCTGGCCCAGGCGATCGTCCGGGAAGGCGCCAAGGCCGTCGCCTCCGGGATGAACCCAATGGACCTGAAGCGCGGCATCGATCTGGCCGTCGATGCGCTCGTCACCGAATTGAAGGGAAAAGCGCGCCAGGTTTCCAAGAATGAAGAGATTGCCCAGGTGGCGACGATCTCGGCCAATGGCGATGCGGAAATCGGACGCTATCTTGCCGAGGCGATGCAGAAGGTCGGTAACGAGGGCGTCATCACCGTCGAAGAGGCCAAGACCGCCCAAATCGAGCTCGAAGTCGTCGAAGGCATGCAATTCGATCGCGGCTATCTCTCGCCCTATTTCATCACCAACCAGGACAAGATGCGGGCGGAACTGGAGGATGTCTACATCCTCATCCACGAGAAGAAGCTCTCCAACCTGCAGGCGATGATCCCGATTCTCGAAGCGGTGATTCAGGCCGGCAAGCCGCTGCTGATCATCGCAGAAGACGTCGAAGGGGAAGCCCTTGCGACGCTCGTGGTCAACAAGCTGCGTGGCGGCCTGAAAATCTCCGCCGTCAAGGCACCCGGTTTCGGCGACCGGCGCAAGGCGATGCTGGAGGATATCGCCATCCTGACCGGCGGCACGGTCGTTTCGGAGGATCTGGGCATCAAGCTCGAGAACGTGACGATGGAGGCCCTTGGTCGGGCAAAGCGCGTCATGGTGGAGAAAGACGCAACCACGATTGTCGGCGGTGGCGGCACGAAAGAGGATATCAGCGGCCGCGTCGCTCAGATCAAGGCGCAAATCGACGAAACGACTTCCGACTACGACCGGGAGAAGCTGCAGGAGCGGCTTGCCAAGCTCGCCGGGGGTGTCGCGGTGATCCGCGTCGGCGGCTCGACGGAAGTGGAAGTCAAGGAGAAGAAGGACCGTGTCGACGACGCGCTGCATGCGACGCGGGCCGCGGTCGAGGAAGGCATCGTGCCGGGTGGCGGCGTCGCCCTGCTGCGTATCGTCAAGGTGCTCGAAGGCCTGTCGACCGACAATGACGACCAGCGCGTCGGCGTCGAAATCGTCCGCCGCGCCATCGAAGCGCCGGTGCGCCAGATTGCCGAGAACGCCGGCGCCGAGGGATCGATCATCGTCGGACGGCTGCGCGAGAAGACCGACTTCGCCTATGGCTGGAATGCCCAGACGGGAGAGTTCGGCGATCTCTTCGCGATGGGCGTGATCGACCCGGCCAAGGTCGTGCGCGCGGCGCTGCAGGACGCAGCCTCGGTCGCAGGCCTCCTGGTGACGACGGAAGCGATGATTGCCGAGAAGCCGAAGAAAGAGGGCCAGATGCCGATGCCCCCGGCCCCGGGCATGGACTTCTGAGACCCACACGATCCGCGTCCCAAACGGAGAAACCCGGCGATCATCTCGCCGGGTTTTTGTCACTTCTGCTGCACGTTTTCCGAAATCGTAGCCGATTCAAGGATCTCAGGTGCTACAGCTTCCTTTGCCCGTCTGATACGACGCGCGGCGCTGCAGTGAACCTCAGTCCTTCTTCTGCGGGATCGGGCGGATCGCCAGCTCGCGCAGCTGCGCCGGCGTCGCCGGCGACGGCGCGCCCATCAACAGATCGACTGCCTGCTGGTTCATCGGGAACAGCGAGATCTCGCGCAGGTTCTTGGCGCCGACGATCAGCATGACGATGCGGTCGATACCGAAGGCCATGCCGCCATGCGGAGGGGCACCGTACTGGAAGGCGCGGTAAAGGCCGCCGAACTGCTCTTCGACATCCGCTTGGCTGAGGCCGACATTCTCGAAGGCCTTGACCATCAGTTCCGGTGACTGGTTACGGATCGAGCCCGATGCGATCTCGAAGCCGTTGCAGACCATGTCGTACTGGAAGGCCTTGATCGACAGCAGATCGTCGCCGGAGAGCGCCTTGAGCCCACCCTGCGGCATCGAGAACGGGTTGTGGGCGAAGTCGACGCGCTTCTCGTCCTCGTTCCATTCATAGAACGGGAAGTCGACGATCCAGCACAGTTCGAACCGGTCGCGATCGACGAGGTTCAGCTCTTCGCCGGCCCTGGTGCGAGCCTCGCCGGCGAACTTGTAGAACTTCGCCGGCTCGCCGGCGACGAAGAAGCAGGCATCGCCATCCTCGAGACCGAGCTGGGTGCGGATCGCATCGGTGCGCTCCTCGCCGATGTTCTTGGCAAGCGGGCCGGCGCCCTCGAGCTTCTCGCCTTCCTTGCGCCAGAAGATATAGCCGAGGCCGGGCTGCCCCTGGCTCTGGGCCCAGGCGTTCATGCGGTCGCAGAATGCGCGAGAGCCACCTGTCTTGGCCGGGATCGCCCAGATCTCTACCTTCGGATTGGTGGCGATCATGTTGGCGAAGACCTTGAAGCCGGAGCCGGCGAAATGCTGGGTGACTTCCTGCATCTCGATCGGGTTGCGGAGGTCCGGCTTGTCGGAACCGTACTTGCGGATCGCCGTGTCATAGGGGATGCGCGGGAACTTGTCGGTGACCGGCTTGCCGTCGGCGAAATCCGCGAAGATCGCGCGGATCATCGGCTCCATCGTGTCCCAGACGTCTTCCTGCTCGACGAAGCTCATTTCGAGGTCGAGCTGGTAGAACTCGCCGGGCAGCCGGTCGGCGCGCGGATCTTCGTCACGAAAGCAGGGGGCGATCTGGAAATAGCGGTCGAAGCCGGCGACCATCAGGAGCTGCTTGTACTGTTGCGGCGCCTGCGGCAGCGCGTAGAAGGTCCCGGGATGGATGCGGCTCGGCACGAGGAAGTCGCGCGCGCCTTCCGGCGACGAGGCCGTCAGGATCGGCGTCGTATACTCGGTGAAGCCGATGTCGGACATGCCACGCCGCATGGCCGAAATGACCTCGGTGCGCTTGACGATGTTCCTGTGCAGCGTCTCGCGGCGAAGGTCGAGGAAGCGATACTTGAGGCGCACGTCTTCCGGATAGTCCGGCTCGCCGAAAACCGGCAGCGGCAGTTCCTTGGCGGCCGACAGCACTTCGATCTCGCGGGCATAGAGCTCGATCTCGCCGGTCGGCATGTTCTTGTTGACGGTGTCGTCGGTGCGGGCCTTCACCGTTCCGTCGATGCGAATGACCCACTCGCCGCGTACGGTCTCGGCCATCTTGAAGGCCGGCGAATCCGGATCGGCGACGACCTGGGTCATGCCGTAGTGATCGCGCAGGTCGATAAAGAGCACGCCGCCATGGTCGCGGACGCGGTGAACCCAGCCGGAAAGGCGAACGGTGGAGCCGACATCCGACTTGCGGAGTGCGGCACAGGTGTGGCTGCGGTAACGGTGCATCGTCTGGTCCTGGAATTGCAGAAAGCCGCGCGAGGCTCGCCAAGGGCGGGCGCGGCGGCATAGCCAAAGTCGGGCGGAAAAGCGCATGATGCGCCCGATTTGTCAAGGCCGCGGCGCCACCCGCGCCGTCGGTCGATCCGCCCGTATTGCCTCGCGGCGCCGGAACCGCACAAGATTCCGGAAAAGGTCACAAATCGCTACTGTCCCCGCCTGCGGCGCCCCGCTAAACAGGGAAGACCCGCCTGCCGCCACGAGTCGCCGCCGTAAAGCCGGATGCGCCCATGTCCAAGATACGCCCGCTGATCCCCCTCCTCCTCACCGCCGGCATCCTGATCGGCGGCAATGGCTTGCAGGGCACCTTCATATCCTTGCGGGCGCTCGATGAAGGGTTTTCGACATCGCTGATCGGCGTCGTCGGCGCGGGCTACAATGTCGGCTTTGCGATCGGCTGCGTCTACGTGACCCGCATTCTCAGAGCCATCGGCCATATCCGCACCTTCTCCGCAATGGCGGCAATCGCCTCGGCGGCGGCGATCGCCATGGTGCTCGTCATCGAGCCGTGGTTCTGGTTCGTCATGCGGCTCGTCGCCGGCATCTGCTTCGCCGGCCTCTTCGCAACGGTCGAAAGCTGGCTGAACGCCAGCGTCACCAATGCCAACCGGGCGCGCACGCTGTCGATCTACCGGCTGGTCGATCTCGGCTCGGTGACCGCCGCGCAATACTTGATTCCGGGCGTGGGAATCGGCGGCTTCGAGCTCTTCGCCTTCATCTCGATGGCGCTGACGCTGTCGCTCGTGCCGATCTCCTTTGCCGACCGCTCGAGCCCCGTCGCGCCGGAAGCGATCCGCTTCGACGTCAAGGCGCCCTGGAACATCTCGCCGCTCGCCACGATCGGCTGTATCGTCGTCGGGCTCACGAACGCGGCTTTCCGGTCGCTCGGACCGATCTATGCGCAGGGGATCGGACTGTCGGTCACCGCGATTGCCACCTTCATGAGCGCCGGCATCATCGGCGGCGTCGTTCTGCAATATCCACTCGGGCACTACTCGGACCAGTTCGACCGCCGGCTGATCATCCTGGTCGCTACGTTCGGGTCGCTTGTTGCCGGGCTCTTCCTCGCCTTCGGCGCCGGCAGCGACGAGTGGCTGAACTTTGCCGGCATCTTCGCCTTCGGCGCCTTCGCCATGCCGCTCTATTCGCTCTGTTCAGCCCATGCCAACGACCACGCGGCGGAAGGGCAGCATGCACTGGTTTCCGCCGGCATGCTGTTTTTCTGGTCGCTCGGCGCGATCATCGGACCGCTCTTCGCCTCCTTCATGCTCGATCTGTTCGGGCCGCGGGCACTCTTCATCTACACCGCGGTGATCCTTTTCCTCTTCATGCTCTATACTCTGCAGCGCATGACGGCGCGAGAAGCGGTTCCCACCGGGGAACGCTCCATGCCGTTCCGCAACTTGCTGCGCACCTCGTCCTTCTTCAACAAGCTGGCGGCCGGCAGCCATCCTCAGCACGATGGAGGGAGCCTGCGGCAAGATGCGCGATCCGATCGAATTGCTGAACGCGAGGATCAGGTTTAGAACGACGCCATTCCTGAAACGCCACAGGGGCGACATGTTCCGCGCTCCGCCCGGCCTAATGTGGACGCTATGACGCCGTTGCTCAGCCGCCGCACTTTTCTCCAGGGCTCGGCCGCACTTGGCGGTGCCTTTGCGCTTGGCGCCGGGCTCGCCGCACGCGCCGGGGCGGTTCCCGAAGCTCAGCTCCTCACGGCGCAGCTGGCAAAGGCGCAGATTGCCGCCGATGGTGTCACGCCCGTCATGACATACGGACTTGGCGACGCGGTCCATACCCACCTGCCGCCCGTCCTGAGGATGCGCAAGGGCGAACCCTATGCGGCAAGGCTCGTCAACAGGCTCGACGAGCCGACGACGGTCCATTGGCACGGCTTGCGGATCGCCAATGCGATGGACGGCGTGCCGGAGATGACCCAGGCTTACGTCTATCCCGGCGATCACTTCGACTACAGTTTCACCCCGCCGGACGCCGGCACGTTCTGGTACCATCCCCATTGCAACACGCTGACGCAGATGGGCCATGGCCTGACCGGGGTGATCGTCGTCGAAAACCCGGCGGACCCGACGTTCGACGCGGAGATCGTCCTCAATCTTCGTGACTGGCGGCTGGGCGCCGGGGGGAAATACATCGACCCCTTCAAGCCACGCGATGCCGCGCGCGGCGGCACCTACGGGACCGTCAGAACGGCGAATTGGCAGCAGGAACCTGTCTATGACGCACCGGCCGGCGGGCTCGTTCGCGTCAGGATCGCCGCGACCGACGTGACGCGCATCTACACGATCGGCCTCGAGGGGGCCGAGGCGAAGGTGGTCGCGCTCGACGGCAATCCGGTCGATCATCCGTTCCTGCTCGACCGGCTCGACATCGGGCCGGGACAGCGCGTCGATCTCATCATGCGCATGCCCGACAGCGAAGGGGCAGGCGCGACACTGGGCAACTTCCGCGGCTCGAACCCGTGGACGATCGCGACGCTCAGGTCAGTCGGCCCTTCCCTAAAGCGGGACCTTGGCGACGTCGCCCCCCTTCCGGCCAATCCGGTCGCTAGAGCCGACCTGTCGACGGCGCAGCGGATTCCCCTCGAACTCACGGCAACGGCCGAACACACGGCGGTACCATCGGTCTGCGGTTCGCTCGGTTACACCTTTTGGGCGCTCAACAAGGTTCCGTGGCCGGGGGACACGCCCGACCCGATTGCACCGATCGAGGAACTGAAGCTCGGCAAAAGCTATGTGCTCGAGATCGCCAACCGCACCCCGCACGCGCACCCGATCCACCTGCATGGCTTGAGTTTCCGCATCCTGAGCTCGAACAAGCGGAGCTTTCTGCCGCCACCGACCGACACGATCCTGCTTTTGCCTGACGAGCAGGCGGAGGTGGCGCTCGTTGCCGACAATCTCGGCGACTGGGTGATCCACTGCCACATCATCGAACATCAAAAGACCGGAATGACCGGCTATTTCAGAATTATCTGACAATTTCGATTGAGACGCCCGCAGCGAAACTATAGAGGGAAGGTTCAAGCCTCATTTTCGCCACAGTGATTTAAGCCCCGATGATTCAGACGACAGCAGAACTGGAGGCCGCCTGCCAAGAGCTGGCGCTCTCGAGCTACATTACGATCGATACGGAATTTCTGCGCGAGACGACGTTCTGGCCTGAACTCTGCCTGATCCAGATGGCCGGCCCCGACACGGCGGTGATCGTTGATCCGATGGCGCCGGGGATCGACCTCGCGCCGTTCTTCGCGCTGATGGCCAATGCCGACGTCGTCAAGGTTTTCCATGCGGCGCGCCAGGACATCGAGATCATCCACCATCTCGGCAATCTCATTCCGCATCCGCTCTTCGACACGCAAGTTGCCGCCATGGTCTGCGGTTTCGGCGACAGCGTCTCCTATGACCAACTCGTCAGCCGCATCAAGAACGTGCAGATCGACAAGTCGTCGCGCTTCACCGACTGGAGCCGCCGGCCCCTGACCGACAAGCAGCTCGACTATGCGCTGGCTGACGTGACGCATCTCAGGGACGTCTACCACTACCTGAAAGCGGAGCTCGAACGAGAAGGACGCTCCTCCTGGCTCGCCGAAGAAATGGCGATTCTGGAGAGCCGCGAGACCTACGATCTCCATCCGGAGAATGCCTGGCAGCGTCTGAAGATGCGCGTCAGAAAGCCGATCGAGCTGGCGGTGCTGCAGAAGATCGCCGCCTGGCGCGAGCGCGAAGCGCGGGCGCGCAACGTGCCGCGCGGCCGGATCATCAAGGACGACGCGATCTACGAGATTGCCCAGCAGCAGCCGAAGGACGCGGAGGCGCTCGGCCGGCTGAGGACCATTCCGAAAGGCTGGGAGCGCTCCAGCGCGGGCGCGGCGATCGTCGAAGCGGTCAGCGAGGCCTTGGCGATCCCGAAGACCGACCTGCCCCGCCTCCCCCGGCAGAATCACACCCCGGAGGGCGCTGCCGCAGCGGGCGAGATGCTGAAGGTGCTCTTGAAGCTGATTTCCGAGAAGGAGGGCGTGGCCGCCAAGATCATCGCCAGCAGCGACGATCTCGACCGGATCGCCGCCGAAGGCGAAAAGGCCGACGTCGCCGCGCTGAAAGGCTGGCGCCGCGAATTGTTCGGCGAGATGGCGCTGAAGCTCATCAACGGCGAAGTCGCGCTTCGGTTCGTCGGAAAGAAGATCGAAGCAGTGGACATCCCTGGCTGAACGCCGCGGCTGCCAACACCTTTCCGCCCGAATCCGGCCTTAGCCAGGCTCGGAAGCTGAGCCGACGCCAAGGCCGAGGATCAGAGTTCGCATCGCTGCGGATGGGGCTGCCCAAACTGCGGCCATCCTTTCGGTATTTCGCTTTTCGGGGCCATCGCGCATGCGCTGGAGATTTTCCACGCTCGAGTTCATCCTGTTGCTTCTGGTCGTCGCCGGTAGCGGCGTGGCCTATGCCTGGGTCGTCTATGGCGACGGTGCCTTGATCGGCGCGACCTTTGCGGTCTTCATCTGCATGCCGGTCCTTGCCTTTGAGCGGCGCATCATCTTCCGGCGCCTCTACAGGACGATCCACAGCTTTCCGACGCCGGCCTTTCTGCTGTCCTCGATCGCCGTCTATTTCGCGGTCGAGAATCTTGGCTTCGTCGCAGCAGGGGTGGTACTGAAGCTGACGGGCGTTCTGCAGCAGTCCTGGAGTGACGCGATGGTGCCGTCCTTCAATGCGCTCGTCTATGCGCTCGTCGTCTCCGGTCCGATTATTTTCGTCCTGCGGGTGCGGGAATTGCTCGGCCGCGACGTGTTCCTGAGCCTGCTGACGGGACGTTACCGCAAGCCGGTTCAGGAGGAACGCGTCTTCCTGTTTGTCGATGTCGCCGGCTCGACTTCCTATGCCGAGCGCTTCGGCGATCTCAAGATGCAGGAATATCTCGGAAAGCTGTTTGCCGAGCTTGCCGACCCGGTCCTGCGCTACCGCGGATCCATCGACGATTATATCGGCGACGCCGCCGTCATCACCTGGTCTTTCGATCGCGCCGTGGCGGACGCCGCCTGCATTCGCTGCGTCTTCGACATTCTCGACCAGGTCGAAGCGTCGGCGGCACGCTGGCGCAAGGTTTACGGTGAGGTGCCGCGGCTGCGCGCCGCACTCCACGGCGGAACGATCGTCGCCGCCGAAATCGGCGTCGACCGGCACAAGATCACCTATTTCGGCGACACGGTGAACACGACGGCGCGTCTCGAAGGCCTCTGCCGGACGCTCGACCGGCAGGTGCTGATTTCCGCCGACCTGCTGCGTCGCATGCGCCTGCCCGCCTTCGTCAAAAGCGAAGACCTCGGCGAGCACGAGGTCAAGGGGCGTGGCCAGCGGCTCGGGGTGTTCTCGCTCCGTGCCGGCGGCCCGCCATTGCCGGACTCGCGGAACGCAATCGCGACGGCCGATCATTCGGCGTGAGGAAGGCTCTAGCCGTGTAGCTTCGCGCCCCTGGTGATCTTGTCGACGAGCTTCCTCTCGGCATGAATGGCAATCCCGGCGACGGTGGCGTCGTCCGGACCGGATCGCGAGAAGACCTCGCGGTTTGCACTGTCGTGACCGGTCGAGAACATCGCGTCGACATAGAGCGAGGTTTGAATATCGCGTTCCAGCGCGCGTCTCTGGATGTTGCTCAGTGTCGTGCCGTCCGCCGAAAGCACGATGATTGGCTGGATGCTCAAGGCATTGTAGGCATTGCCGGCTGCGTCGCGATAGGGCTCGCCGATGATATCAGGCTTCTGCCCGGCAATGCCCGTCGCCAGGAATGCGGTGACATTCAGCTTCTGCCATTGGGCGAGGTCATCGCGCAGCACTATCGCAAATTTCGTCTCGAACATGATGAGCAATCCGATCTCCGTCAACGACCGCCAGCTTAGCGCGGGAAACCGTCATCGATCTTGAACATTCGTGCACGGCGCCGGGACGGGCTTGCCACTGTCATCAAAGCTTCACCGGGCTGTAAAACAAGCATCAAGCAAGCGTCATCAAAGCCGCCTATCGGGGATCGTCCGATCTCCAACCCAGGGTGAACTTCATGACGAAATCGTTTCTTGCCGGCGTGACGCTGACGCTTTTGATGTCGACGAGTGCGCTCGCCGAGGAGAAAGCCTTTCCGGCGACGCTGAAGGCGCATGCCGTCCTTCCGGCCAATACCATCATCGCCGCGCCGGCGGATACGGCCGATTACCTCAAGACTTCCGGCAAGTTCTCGACCGCCGACCGCAAGCGCGCCGTGCAACTCGGCAGCGTGCCGGGCAAGGACGGGGTTCGTCCGACCGGGCTGTCGCTCCCCTTCAATGGCCAGCCGATGCAGGGCTTTTCCGGTATCAAGGCGATGCCGGACGGCACCTTCTGGAGCCTTTCGGACAACGGCTTCGGCAACAAGCTCAATTCGACCGACGCCATGCTGATGCTTCATCACCTGAGGATCGACTGGGACGCAGGCAAGGTCCAAGCCCTGGAAACCGTCTTCCTGTCCGATCCCGACCGCAAGGCCCCCTTCCCGATCGTCATGGAAGGTGCGGCGAGCCGCTATCTGACCGGCGGGGACTTCGACGTCGAATCGATCCAGCCCGTCGCCGACGGTTTCTGGGTCGGCGAGGAATTCGGTCCCTATGTCCTGAAGTTCGACGCGACCGGCAAGCTCACCGACGTCATCGCGACGATGGTGGAGGGCAAGCCGGTGCTCTCGCCGGACAATCCGACGCTGGCTCTGCAGGCGGACCCTTCCAAGAAGACGCCGGCCTTCAACCTCAAGCGCTCGGGCGGTTACGAGGGGCTGGCGCTGTCGAAGGACGGCACGAAGCTCTACGGCCTGCTCGAAGGACCGATCTGGACGGATGGCGAAACGGTCGAGCAGGCGGATGGCCGCCCGGCGCTCCGCATCGTCGAGCTCGACGCGGCAAGCAAGACCTGGACCGGGCGCAGTTGGCTCTATCCGCTTGCCGAAGGCGGCGAGGCGATCGGTGACTTCAACATGCTCGACGAAAAGACGGCGCTGGTGATCGAGCGCGACAACGGCGCCGGCACCGTCGACAAGGCCTGTGCCGATCCCAAGGAGCCCAAGCCCGATTGCTACGCGGTCGGTTCGAAACTGAAGCGCGTCTACAAGATCGCGATGGATGACGAGAACGTCGGCAAGGCGGTGCGCAAGATCGGCTATATCGATCTCCTGAAGATCGCCGATCCGGACAACCGGAGACGCCAGGGCGGCGGCGACGGCTCCTACGACATGCCCTTCGTGACGATCGAGAACGTCGACCGGGTAGACGACACGCATATCGTCGTCGGCAACGACAACAACCTGCCCTTCTCGGCCGGACGTTCGCTCGACAAGGCAGACGACAACGAATTCGTGCTGCTCGAAGCGGGCGAATTCCTCAAGGCCGAATAGGCTCGAACGGTCGCGCGTGGGAATCCTCGCGCGACCGCTATCGCCCAATGGGCGGCGGCGCCAAGATCACGATGATTTTAGGTCGGGTCGACCTAAAATCATGGTGATCGATTCTAATAGGTTAGAGCGGGATGCGGGCGGAAAACCGCGCACACTTTTCCTCATCCCGCTCAGCGCTCGAAGTGGAAGGCGAGTTTCTTGCCCGTCAGACGGCCGAGCTGCTGCAGGCGGCCATCAAGGCGTTCGCCCTCGAAATCGAGATAGGCCGCGGGCACGACGAATTCGAGGTCGACATCCGGCCGCGTCGACGGTCTGAGGGTGAGATGGCGGGCGACACCCGGCATGGAGGCGGAGAATTGATAGGCCACCCGCAACAGGCCGCCGAGCAGCTTCGCCAGTTCCAGCAGGCGCGGCGTCGTGATGCCGGCGAGAGGACTCGTGGCGCCGTCGTCGTTGAGCCCCTCGAAGCGATAATAGTTGGCAAGCGCGATGTAGGCCCGGCCGGCATGGGTGATCCCCGTGAAGGCGGAATGGGCGATGATGTTCAGCGCCTGAAGGCCGCGATAGTCCGGATGCGCGCGCCAACTGATGTCCGCCAGCAGGCAGGCCGCCTGCCGGTAACGGCTCTCCTCCTCGGTTTCCACGATGCCGAAATGCGGCACCATCCGGCCGGTCCATTCGGCAAGTTCGCGGGCATGTTCCGGGGAACGGGCGCGCAGGATGGCGATCTCGTCGGCCGCGGTCAGCAACGGGTCCTGCAGGCGCTCCTGGTCGGAAAGCAGCGAGTAGAGGTAGCCTTCACGAACACCGAGCGCGGAAAACGAAATCCGCTCCGGTTTCATGATGGAGATCGCCTCCTGCATCGTTACCGCGCCGAACGGCAAGAGGCTGCGACGGCTCTTGGAAATCGTCGCAAAGGCCGACGGTTTCAAGATCCTGGGCTCGATCACCTCGGCCAGGATCGCCATCGCCTCGTCATAGGAGATTTCGTAGCCCTGCATCATGTGCAGCGGGTAGTCGCGCGCTTCCATCTGAAGCTTGGCAATGGAGCGCCAGGTTCCACCGACGGCGTAGAAAGTTCGCCCGGTACCACGCCTCAGGACATCCGCCCCCTTCATGAACTTCCGCACCCAGGTGCGCGCCCGGCTCAAGGAGCCATTGCTGTGTTCGAAGAGGCGGATGCCGCCGAGCGGCAGGGTTATGCCGTTGCCGATCCGCCGGCCCTCGACGTCGACCAGTTCGAGCGAACCGCCGCCAAGGTCGCCGACGACACCATCCGGATCGTGGTAGCCGCTGACGACGCCCATGGCGGAGTAATAGGCTTCCTCCTCGCCGCTCAGGATGCGAACCCTCTGGTCAAGGATGGCTTCCGCCTTCTCGATGAAGGCTGCGCCGTTCGAAGCCTCGCGCGCGGCGGCGGTTGCCAGCACATAGGTTTGCGTGGCACGCGCCTGATCGGACAGCGCACGGAAACGGTGCAGCGCCTTCAGCGCCCGCTGAACGCTCTCCTCCTCCATCCGGCCGGTCGCGTCGATCCCCTTGCCGAGACCGCACATCACCTTTTCATTGAAGAGCACCGCGGGGGCGCGGCTGAGCCCCTCGTAGACCACGAGGCGAATGGAGTTCGAGCCGATGTCCACGACGGACACCGGGCGGATGCCGGGCAGACGCCCCTGCGCTTCTGATTCGACCATGCGATTCCAGTTTACTTGCGCCAACCGCTTTTCCAGCCGGCAATCAGCTTCGGTGCACTGGACTTCAGGGCTTCACCCCGGCCCGAGAGGCTGGGATTGGTCATGAAATAATGCTGCGCGTTGAACGGCTCGGTGTCCTTGCCGACTTCCATGCGGCGCGACGTGCCGTCCGGAAGAATCTCGTAGCTCTGCTGGTTGTCGATGAGATTGCCCAGCATGATCTGCGAAAGAACCTGTTCGTGCACAGTCCGGTTGATGAGAGGCACGAGCGTCTCGACCCGCCGGTCCAGATTGCGCGGCATCATATCCGCCGAACCAATATAGACAAGCGCATTTTCCGAAGGCAGGCCGTGGCCGTTGCCGAAGCAGAATATCCGGGAATGCTCGAGGAAGCGGCCGACGATGGACTTGACACGGATATTGTCGGAGAGACCCGGCACCTGCGGCCGCAGGCAGCAGATGCCGCGAACGACGAGGTCGATCTCGACGCCGGCGCGGCTTGCCTTGTAGAGGGCGTCGATGATTTCCGGATCGACGAGCGAGTTCATCTTCATCCAGATGGACGCCGGCCGGCCCGCCTCGGCATGCGCAATCTCTTCGTCGATGTGCTTGAGGATGCGCGGACGCAAGGTATGCGGCGAGACGGCGAGCTTCATTCCTGCCTCCGGCTCGCCGTAGCCGGTGATGAAGTTGAAGATGTTCGCCATGTCGTGGGCGATCACCGGATTGCAGGTGAAGAAGGACAGGTCGGTATAGATCTTCGCCGTGACCGGGTGATAGTTGCCGGTGCCGAGATGGCAATAGGTCCTGAGCTTGCCTTCCTCGCGGCGAACGACCATCGACATTTTCGAGTGCGTCTTCAGTTCGATGAAACCGAAGACCACCTGGACGCCGGCGCGCTCGAGGTCGCGCGCCCAGCGGATGTTCGCCTCCTCGTCGAACCGGGCCTTCAGTTCGACGAGCGCGGTCACCGACTTGCCCGCCTCGGCGGCGTCGACCAGGGCGCGCACGATCGGGCTGTCGTTGGAGGTACGGTAGAGCGTCTGCTTGATCGCCAGCACGTCGGGATCGCGCGCGGCCTGCAGCAGGAACTGCACCACGACGTCGAAGGACTCGTAGGGATGGTGGACCACCATGTCCTTCTCGCGGATCGCGGCGAGGCAGTCGCCGCCATGCTCGCGAACGCGTTCCGGGAAGCGCGGGTTGTAGGGCTCGAAACGCAGATCCTCGCGCGGCGCCTTGGTGATTTCCGAAAGCGTGTTGAGCGCGAGAAGCCCTGGCAGAACGGCGACGCGATTGTCGGGAACGCCGAGCTCGTGAACGACGAACTGGCGGAGCGAAGCGGGCATTTCGGAGTCGGTTTCGATGCGGATCACCGACCCGCGGCGGCGGCGCTTCAAGGCCGTCTCGAACAGGCGCACTAGGTCTTCGGCCTCTTCCTCGACCTCGATATCGCTGTCGCGGATGATGCGGAACGTACCAGACCCCTGGACCTCATAGCCCGGGAACAGACGGTCGATGAACTGGCCCACGACATCTTCGAGGGTGATGTAGCGGATGACGTTCTTGACGTCCGGCAGGCGGACGAACCGGTCAAGCGCCACCGGCAGGCGCAACAGCGCCGTCATCGGCTCGCGGCCGGTCTTGCTGATGAGCTGCAGGCCGATCGAGAAGCCAAGATTCGGAATGAACGGGAACGGATGGGCCGGATCGATGGAGAGCGGCGTCAGCACCGGGAAGATCGATTGGTCGAATTCGTTGGCAAGCCAGCTTCTGTCCTGGGCGGACAGGGAGGCAGGGCGAACGATGAGGATGTCTTCCTTGGCGAGATACTGCTGCAGGACGGCGAGCGAGGCCTGCTGCTCCATCTGCAGATTGTCGATTTCCTTCAGGATGTCGTCGAGCTGTTCGGCCGGGGTCTTGCCGTCCGGACTGCGCAATGAAAGACCCGATCGCACCTGCCCCTCGAGGCCGGCGACGCGGACCATGAAGAATTCATCGAGGTTGGCGGCGGAAATCGACAGGAAGCGGACGCGCTCCAGGAGCGGGTGCGCGGTGTTCAACGTTTCCTCGAGCACGCGGCGGTTGAACTGGAGCCAGGAGAATTCGCGGTTGATGAAACGCTCCGGGCTCGACAGAAGATCGTGCTGTTCCGCCGGCGCCTTGTGTTCGGTGATTGCAGACGTCGCGTTATCCATTCCCATCAGACCCCATTGCTCCGGATGCACCGGCTATCCCACTTTGACGACGGTTCTGTGACAGTCAATCGGACCGGCGGGCATTTGCGAGTTCTTCCAAGACTTCCGCCGCAAGGGCACGTGTCAGCCGCGTGCCGCGGGCGAGCGCCGAATGATCCAGCCGCTCGACGATCGTCTGCGCCGCCTCGAGCGAGCGCTCCATCCGATTGACTATATAGGCGACGAAACGCTCGTCGACGAGCAGCTGGCGATCGGCGAAAAGCTTGAAGAGCACCTGGGTCAGGAGTTCGTCGTCCGGCTCGCCGATCTCGACGACGGTCGCCGCCTTCAGGCGCGATTTGAGATCCGGGAGCGCGACCGGCCAGGACATCGGCCACAGCCGCGAGGTCATCAGCAGCGCCGTTCCGTTCTGGCGCACGCTGTTGATGACATGGAAGAGCGCCGTATCGTCGAAACCCTGCCGGTCGACGTCCTCGAAGAGCACCGGCTTCGAGGCGGCGATGTCGGCGGCATTCGAGCCGGCGACGGGGTGGATTGCCACCGCGTCCGACCTTTCCCGCCAGATGCTGGCGAGATGCGACTTCCCGGAGCCGACCGGTCCGGCGATGATGACGACCGGCGACGGCCACTCCGGCCAGTGATCGACAATCGCAATGGCCGCGCTCAGGCGATCGGAAACGAGCAGATCCTCCCGGCCGGTTGCCGGGTCATGGCCGAAGACGAGCGGCAATTGTTCGTTAGGGCGTCTTGTCATGCTGTGCTCTGGAGGATGGCATGTGTCGGCCGGGCTCCTGGTCCTCCGGCTGCTGCTTCGCGGCCGTCCTATGCCCGTGGTAGAGGTCGCTATCAAGGTACCGCTGGATACCGAAACGGACAAGGACGCCGATCGCCGCGGCCGCCGGCACGGCGACGAGAAGGCCGACGAAACCGAACAGCGCGCCGAAGGCCAGCAGGGCGAACATCAGCCAGACGGGATGGAGACCGACGCTCTTGCCGACCAGCTTCGGCTGGAGAATGTTGCCTTCGAGAAACTGGCCGGTGAAGAAGACCGCAAGGACGAGCAGGATCCAGATATAGTCGGGCCAGAACTGCACGACCGCCACGCCGACGGCGAGCACGAGGCCGACCAGCGATCCGACATAGGGAATGAAGCTGATCATGCCGGCAAAGAAGCCGATCAGCAGGCCGAAGTTGAGTCCGACGAGCGACAGGCCGATGGCGTAATAGAGGCCGAGAATGACGCAAAGCGATCCCTGGCCACGCACGAAACCGGCAATCGTCGTGTTCATGTCGCGGGCGATCTGGCGCACGACGTCGACATGGTCGCGCGGCACCCAGCTATCGACCTTCTGGACCATGTGGTCCCAGTCGAGCAACAGATAGAAGGCGACGACCGGTGTGATGATGAACAGCGACAGGATGTCCAGCAACGCCATGCCGGAATTCCAGAGCTGCTGGAACAGGGTGCCGAGAAAGGTTGCGCCCTGCTCGAGGAGCTTGGCTGAATTCTGCTTGATCGCCGCCATTTGGGCCTCGAGCCAGTCGGGCACCAGCGTCGACTGGGTGGTGTCCGCCACAAAGGCCTGGAGCCTCGCGACATAGCCGGGCATCTTCTGGATGAAGTCGGCGGCTTGCGTGAAAATCAGCGGGATGACGATGATCAGCGACAGCGCAAAGAGGACGATGAAAGTGACGAGAATGGCGATCGTCGCCATCAGGCGGCTGAGGCCGAGGCGTTGCAGCCGGTCGGCGACGGGATCGAGGAAATACGCAAGTGCCATGCCGGCGAGGAACGGCAGGAGGATGGAGCTGAACACCATCAGAAAGGCAATGAAGGCGGCAAGCACAAGCAGCCAGAAGAATATCTGGCGCTGAAGTCCGAAACCGCTGATCCGATTGCCCATGGTATCCTCGTCACGCCTCCGGCGCGTCGCGCCCCGCGTCGTTCGTCCGACGAGATAGGGTGCGGCGCGCGCGCAGGTCAAGCCCGACGCCCCTCAATACGCTCCCTTGGCGTCCGAGGGGGACAGGAGAAAGGCAAAAACGTGAAAAAAGGCCGCAAGGCCGGGCCTCTGCGCTTGCACTCCTCAGCTTGCCGTGCCAATCGCATCCGCAAAATACGACGAGCCTTGGAGAACGAGCATGAGCCAGTCGGGAAAGAACGGCCTCACCTATAGCGACGCGGGTGTGGATATCGATGCCGGCAACCTGATGGTCGAGAAGATCAAGCCGCATGTGCGCTCGACCCGGCGTCCCGGCGCCGACGGCGAGATCGGCGGCTTCGGCGGCCTCTTCGATCTCAAGGCGGCCGGCTTCACCGATCCGGTGCTGGTCGCCGCCAATGACGGCGTCGGCACCAAGCTCAAGATCGCCATCGACGCGAACAAGCACGACACCGTCGGCATCGACCTTGTCGCCATGTGCGTCAACGACCTCGTCGTGCAGGGCGCCGAACCCTTGTTCTTCCTCGACTATTTCGCCACCGGCAAACTCGATCCCGACCAGGGCGCGGCGATCGTCGCCGGCATCGCCGCCGGCTGCCGCGAGGCTGGCTGCGCGCTGATCGGCGGCGAAACGGCCGAAATGCCCGGAATGTATTCCGGCGGCGACTACGATCTCGCCGGTTTCGCCGTCGGCGCCGCCGAACGCGGGCAGCTTCTGCCGGCAGGAGGCATTGCCGAAGGCGACGTCATCCTCGGCCTCGCCTCCTCCGGCGTGCACTCGAACGGCTATTCGCTGGTGCGCAAGATCGTCTCGCTCTCGGGTCTCGCCTGGGACGCGCCGGCGCCCTTCGGCGAGGGCACGCTTGCCGACCTCTTGATGACCCCGACGCGCATCTATGTGAAGCCGCTTCTGAAGGCGATCCGCGCCACCGGCGCGATCAAGGCGCTGGCGCACATCACCGGCGGCGGCTTCCCGGAGAACATTCCGCGCGTCCTGCCGAAGCACCTCGCCGCCGAGATCGACCTCGACGCCATCAAGCCGCCGGCCGTTTTCTCCTGGCTTGCCAAGACCGGCGGCGTCGCCGCCAACGAGATGCTGCGCACCTTCAACTGTGGCGTCGGCATGATCGCCGTCGTTCCGGCGGAGGAAGCCGACAGGGTCGCGGCGGTTCTGGCGGGCGAAGGCGAAACGGTCTTCAGGCTCGGCCGCATGGTGGCGCGGCAGGACGGTGCGCCGGGCACGATCTACAAGGGCAGCCTCGCCCTATGAGCCTCGCCGCCGCCAGGAAGAAAAAGGTCGTCGTCTTCATCTCGGGCGGCGGGTCCAACATGCTGTCGCTGGCGAAGGCTGCGGCTGACCCGGATTTCCCGGCCGAGATCATTGCCGTCATCGCCGACAAGGCGGAGGCCGGCGGCCTCGCCAAGGCGGCAGCACTCGGCATTCCGACCTTTTCCTTCGTCCGCAAGGATTTCCCCAGCAAGGAAGCCCACGAGGCGGCGATCCTCGCAGAACTCGACCGGCTGCAACCGGACATCATCTGCCTTGCCGGCTACATGCGCCTGCTGTCCGCAGCCTTCATCCAGCGCCACGAGGGCCGGATCCTCAACATCCATCCGTCGCTGCTGCCGCTCTTCCCGGGGCTCAACACGCATCAGCGCGCGCTCGAGGCCGGCATGAAGCTTGCCGGCTGCAGCGTGCATTTCGTAACCGAAGCCATGGACGACGGCCCGATCGTCGCCCAGGCCGCCGTGCCGATTCTTGCCGGCGACACGCCGGAGACGCTTGCCGCACGCGTGCTGACGGTGGAGCACAAGACCTATCCGCTGGCGCTCAGGCTGGTCGCCGAGGGCCAGGTGGAAATGAAGGACGGGCGCGCTGTCAGCCATGCGGTCGGCGACGCCTCAGGCGCGCTGATTTCTCCTGCCATCTGATACGCCCGACTCTTGCACACGGGCAGAGGGCGTAACACCCCCTCTGCCCTGCCGGGCATCTCCCCCACAAGGGGGGAGATTGGCTAGAGGCACCGGCCTGCCTCGTAAGATCAATGCCGCGAAAGCCACACCGCACCCCATCGATCACGGCAAGTGTAACTGGACGCGCGAGACGTCGCTTCTAGTCTAGTGCCCATCCATAAACGCCTGTTTTTCTGCGGTTTTGCAAGGTTGTTTGCCGGCTGACATCGTTTCTTGGGACGCGTGATGGCACAAGGCGGCGCAGGTTATGGCCCGAAGAGCGATCTGGCGGCAATGGGTCATGGGGTATCGGCCGACGCTCGCCGGCCTTGCTCTGAACGCCACCGGATCAGGAGCGTCAGGTCGGCCTGAGGCGGGCGAAGAGGGCGAGATTGTAAGCGACCACCGAGGACCAGACATAAGCCTTGAAGTGGTCGAGCCCACGCCAGGTGCAGCGCCCCAAGCCATAAGCGCGTTTCAGGCAAGAGATGCCGGCCTCGATGCCGGCGCGGAAGTTGCGCAGCTTGCGATAGACCCAGCGGCTGCTGACCATGTCTTCGATGCTGAGGCCGCGCTTCTTGTGGAAGGCCATGTCGCGGATGCCGCGGGCTTTGGCTCCGCTCAGGTTTTCGCGGCTGGCATAGCCGCCGTCGGCCGCCGCCTGACGCGGCGGCTCGCCGTAAAAGGCGATGTGGCGTTCCAGCATCGGCAGCAAGCGCTCGCTGTCGGTCGGATTGCCGGCTTCGATGACGAGGTCGAGGATCAGTCCGCTTCTGCCGGTGGTCAGATTGAGTTTGTGGCCGTAGTCGACGTCGCGGCTGCCCTTGACGATGATGTCGGCATGCGGCTCGAACAGGCTCACCAGCTTCTCGCCGGCAGGGACCGGCTCCCCGACCAGGACCCGCTGTTCGGTCTGGGCGATGATCCGCTCGATCAGCGGCCGGTAATGGCGGAGTTGGGCCTGCCACAGTGCGCCGGCCGGGCCCGCCGTCAGCGGCACCTGTTCACTGGCCTGCTGCAGATAACTCAAAGTCGTGTGCGTGATCTTGAGCAGTTCGCGATAGTGCCTGATTCGTTTGGGGCGGCCGCGGGTATATTCGATCGCCCGAGCCCGCTTCTTTGCCGCGCGGCGATGGTCGTGCCATGGGATGGCGCTACCCAGCGCCTCGGCCTGCTGCAACAGCCGCACCGTCACCCGGACAGCGTCCCATAACAGGCTGCTGTCGCTCGGTTCATGTATCGGTGCGGCGGTGACGGTGCTGTCCACGCGCACGACCTTGCCACTTTCCAGCTTCTCCTGCCGGGCGCTCGCCAGCAGCACCCCGTTGATCTCTTCAAAGGTTTGCGCCCGGATCGCGCTGATCGTCTTGTGCAAGACCGACTTCTTCGGGTTCCAGCCCCACGGCAGCCGGGCAAACGCCCGGAACGAGGCGGAGTCTTCGAGATGGAAGGCCAGTTCCTGGTAACTCAACTGGCGATGCTGCTTGAGCAGCGCGCAGCGCAGCACAGCCTCGGCTGGTAGCCCCTCGCGGCCGGTCTGTCTGAGACCATGCCGGCGCAGGTCCCCCGCCACCAGCCCGAGCAACTCGCCATGCTCATCCAGCCATTCCGACATCGCCTTCAGTTCACGACCGATCTCGTGTTCGGCGAAAAGATCAAATATGCTGGCTTGGACGGTGCGTTCTTGGCGCATTGTCGGCTCCGGCGGTTACGGGTTTGTCTTTAGAATCAGTAGCTTGATCTAAAGTATACCTGAAACCGCCGGGCTTTGCCCGCGCAGATATCGCGATTCACCCAATAATTTCAGCAGTTTACCGTTTGTGGACGGGCACTAGTCTAGCCGATCTCCCCCCTTGCCCGGCAGGGCAGAGGGGGGTGTTACGCCCTCCCCGCTGCACCGGTGTCCGACCGACTACGTAGGCACGCCCGTATGGACTTCTCACTTCGCCGCCGCCAGCCGCCGGTCCAGGCCGTCGAGGACACGCCGCGTCAGGGCCGCATAGTCTTCGTCGAAGTGATGACCGCCCTCGATGGCGACGACGTCCGCACCGGAGGATTTCAGTTCCGGGCAGGCGTCATCCTCCTCCTCGGTTCCGTAGAAGCATTGGACGCGTGCCGGATCGATCGCCTTGACGTCGTCGACCGGATCGCCGGCGCTCCCCGCCCCTCCCGCGCCGAGCCAGCCGAGGACGGAGATCTTGAAATCGGCCTGATGCGACAGCGCCATGAGGCTCACCTGGCGGACGCGCACCCGATCCGCCGGCGGCAGCAGGTTGTAGGTGCGCGGCAGGATATCGGCGCCGAAGGAATAGCCGATCAGCAGCACGTTGCGGACATTCCACCGCTTGCCGTAATAGCCGATGATCCGCGCGAGATCGTCGGCGGTTTCCTGCGGCTGGCGTTCGGCCCAGAAATAGCGCAGAGAATCCACCCCGACGACCGGGACGCCCTGCTGCTGCAGGACATTGCCGACCTCCTTGTCGATGTCGCGCCAGCCGCCGTCGCCGGAATAGATCACCGCCATCGTGGCGCGGCTCGGCTTGGCGTCGAGGACCGTCAGCGGCAGCCCGAACGGATTGTCGGCTTCGTCGTCCTCGTCCAGATAGCCCGACAGGGCATCGGACAGTGCCGCATAGGCATCGTCGTCGGTATCGTCGGTCTCGATTTCGGAATGTTTCCCGACAAGCGCCGCGACATGGGCTCGACCATCCGCTGATACAGCAGAAGAAAAGGTCACCGCCACCGGGTCGGGCAAAGGTCCGTCGGTCAGACCGTAGACCATGCGATCGCCCTTGCGACTTTTCTCGGCAGGCGTGCAGAGCTGCTTCGTCAGGGCAATTCCTTCTTCGGGATCGATCGCAAGGGTCCTGCCGATCGTTGCGGCGGGCGATTGCGCGGCGATCGCCAGAGCCATCGCGCCGCCGGCGCCGACACCGGCCACGACCGGCGGGCGATAGGCGCCGCTTCCGGCCGCGCGCTGCACCTGCTGGCTCAAGGATTCGATATCGGAGACGGTATAGATGCAGTCGCCATCATCCTTGGCGAGCGCCGCCAGATAGGCCTTGAGGTCGATGCCGATGACGATCGCATTGTCGTCGGAAAGCGAGCGGGCGACGGTGTCTTCCTTCGACGACCACCCGCCGCTATCGGAAAGCAGCACCACGAGCCCTGTCGCCTCCTGCTTGGGAAACAGGATATGCGGCGATGGGATCATGCCCGTGTCGAATTTCTGCGCGTCGTCGGCCGCGGCCGGGAGGCTGGCCGCCCCGGCGACCAGCGTCGTCAAAATGGCGGCCCGCGCTATCGTTCCAATGAGGGTCATTTCCTTATCACTCCCTTGAGGCCGCCGCCGATCAGGAACGTCGCATCCATCAGCGCGAGGATCGGATTGAGCCCGCCGCTCGCGACAAGATATCGTGGCTGCCAATGCGGATGGAATTTGGACTTGAAGGCGCGCAGGCCCTTGAAGTTGTAGTAGCGTTCGCCGTGTTCGTAGAAGGTCCGGCCGGCGCGGTCCCAGACCGGCGCCAGACGGCGGGACGACATGCCGGAGAGCGGCGCCATGCCGAGGTTGAAGCGCCGATAGCCTTGCGCCTTCAGATATTCCATGAGCTGGGCGAAGAGGAAATCCATTGCACCCCTGGGCGCCTCGGGCGAGAAACGCATCAGGTCTATCGATCCTTCTTCTTTCGTTCCGGTCACAAGGACATTGGCGAAGGCGACAATTCGACCATCGCATCTGAGGATCGCGACCGGCTGTGTCACGATATAGTCGGGATCGAAGGCGCCGAGCGAAAAGCCCTTCTCGCGCGCGCTGTGGTGGGCAAGCCAAGCGCCGGAGATCGCCGCAAGTTCCGGCAGGATCGCCGGTACATCGGCGGGTTCGACCACCGAGAATTCCAGCCCATCCCGCAGGCCGCGGCTGACTTGCTGGCGCAGGTTCGCCCATTTGCCGCCCTTCAACTCGAAGCGTTCGAGATCGACGTCGGCGAGTTCGCCGAGACGGAAGGCCCTCAGGCCCGCATCGGCGTAATAGGCGAGTCCTCTGGGCGAGACCTGATAGAAGACGGCACGGCAGCCGTTGGAACGCGCCGTCTCGATGAACTGCCAGATCAAATCCGGCCAGGCATCGACAGGTCCGACGGGATCGAATAGCGCAATCCAGGAGCGTGCCCGGCGGCCATACATGATGAAGGCGCGGCCGTCGGCAGCAAACATGATGCTCTTGTCGCCCATCCGCACCAGATTGGCATCGGACATGTCCTGGGCCGCGACGATCGCGATGGCGCGCTCCATGTCCTCCTCGGAGGCCGGCGCGACCGCCGTCGTGGCCGGCCGCATCAGGCTCCAGATCGCCACGGCGGTTGCGCCGATCGTCACCCCGAACAGGGCGCGCAGCCCGCGCGGCGCCTCTGCCGAAAATTCGAACTGCCACCAGAGCTCATGGCTGTATTCGACGTCGCGATAGACGAACAGCAGAACGACCAAGGCACCGAAACAGATGACGCCGAGCGCCATCAGCCACGGGGGCGTCAACGCCTGTCCGAAAAGCGAGGCGGGACGAACGAAAAGCCGGCGGCTGGCAAGGAGCCCGACGAGGAAGAAGGCGAGCATCCCTGCCTCCACCAGCGCCATGGCCTTGACAAGCGACAGCAGGAGAGCGGCGAGCGCGATGACGACCGAGGCCCACCAGGCGCCGTCGAGACGCAGCGCCAGCCCGCGCGCCACAATGACCAGCGCAAGACCCAGCAGGCTCGCCAGGAAGTGCGCCCCTTCGACGATCGGAAGGGAGACATGGTTGGCGAGGAAGGCAAGGTTCTCGTCCGGCGTCGGCGTGACGCCCGAAAGGACCAGCATGAGGGCGAGCACGAGGGCCAGGGTGGCTAGCAGGAGCGGCGTCATGCGGCCGCCGGCGCGGCGCAGGCTGGAGGCCGCCGGGTGGCCGGCGAACTGTCGGACCTCCATGCCGACGATCACCACGATGGCGATCAACAGCGGCAGCACATGGTAGATGACGCGGTAGAGGACCAGCGCGCCGAGGACCGCATCGACGTCGGCGGCGCGCCCGAGGGTCGCGACGATCACCGTCTCGAAGACCCCCAAGCCGGCCGGAACGTGGCTGAGCACGCCGAGACCGACCGCTACGGTATAGATCGCCAGGAAGGCCGGCCAGCCGATCGTGCCCGCCGGCAGCAGCACATAGAGCACGGTCGCGGAGGCCGCGAGATCAAGCGCCGTCACCAGGAACTGGCGCGACAAGGTCCTCGTATCCGGCAGACGCAGGGTGAACCGGCCGATACTCACCTCGTGACCGCTGCGCGCCGCAATCATCACTGCGAGCATGGCAGCAAGGACGAGCACCGCGATTGCCCGCAACCAGAACGGATCGATCCCAGTCAGTGGTGCGACATATTCGGCGACGGCGAGCAGGCTCAGGCAGGCGACGGCGGCGAGGCCAAGGCCGAAGGCGAGCGTGACGAAGGCAATGACCCGGCCGATATCGTCGGGCTCCAGGCCGAGGCGGGAGTAGGACCGATACCGGATCGCGCCGCCGCTCAAAGGTCCGAAGCCCGCCGTGTTGCCGACCGCATAGGCACAGGCCGCCGTCAGGGCGACATCGGCGTAAGGAAGCTTTCGCTTGATGTAGTCGAGCGCGCCCACATCGTAGAAGGTGAGTGCGAGAAAGCTCAGCCCGGTGAACAGGACAGCGGTTGCCACCGTGGTCCAGCTCGTGCCCGCCAGGGCAGCCACCACATCCTCATACTTCACCTCGGCCGTGAGATGGAATATCGCCACGCCGAAGAGCGCGATCATCGCGAGGGTGCCTATGGCGGAAAGGTAGCGTTGGTGACGCCTCAGGAATGGCCGCCACCCGCCCTCGGCCGGTTCGTCTTGGGCTTCAATTTCGTGGAGGGAGGAAGGGGCCGTCATGGATCGCCCGTGTCGTTGAAAAAGACACGATCGATTTACCCCAGCATGGTGCGGACAAAAAGTGAATTATCGGTAATGTATGCTGTATCAATGGGTTAAGCCGCCAGTGCGGCCCGGTTCAGCATGGCCCATTGCAGCAGCATGATCGTCTTCGCGTCACAAATTTCGCCGGTGCCGATCATCGCGACGGCCTCATCCAAAGCAATTTCAAGCACCTCGATGTCTTCGCCCTCATGCGCAAGCCCGCCGCCGGCCGCCACCTTCTTGGACGTGTCGATGCGGCCAAGAAAGAAACTCGTGCGCTCGGTTATCGAGCCGGGGCTCATATAAGCGTCGAAGAGATGCATGGCGCTCTCGATGCGATAGCCGGTCTCCTCCATTGCTTCGCGGCAGATCGCCACTTCCGGCGCCTCGCCGTCGAGCAGGCCGGCCGGCGTCTCGATCAGGAAAGCCGGCTCGCCCTGCAGGAGGACGGGAAGACGGAACTGCCGGACGAGCACCACGATCCGGCGTTCCGGGTCGAACAGCAGGATCGTCGCGGCGCGGCCGTGGTCGTGCACTTCGCGAACGAGACGGGCAGTCCTGCCGCCGGACATCTGTTGCTCAAGCGTGACCTCCTCGAGGCTGATAAAGCCCTTCCAGAGAGACCGACGGTCGATGATCCGGATGCGCGGGTCGTCATGCTTTGTCATAAGCGATCCTTGGTCGGGAGATCCTTGATAGAGGAGTTCCCCCGCTTCCTGCGAGTGTTGCGAATGATTGTTCAGGCTCGGCGCACCCACACCCGATTGTCGTGGAAGGCCGCGCCGCCATAGGGAGCGACAGCGTCGGCGCCGGTCAGGACGTTGATGCCCTCGCCGTCGAGATGGGCGCCGTTCGGCCAGAGCCCCTCTGCGACGACGACGCCGCGGCGGGCGCCGCCGCCGATCCTGGCATGCAGGCGGATTTCGCCGCGGTCGTTGCCGAGCCTGACGACGTCAGCGTCGGCGATGCCGAGCGCGGCGGCGTCGTCCGCATTGATCATCACCTCGGGGCGCCCTTCCTTCTCGATCGACGAGGGCGTCTCGGAGAAGGTCGAATTCAGGAAGGAGCGGGCCGGCGAGGTCGCCAGC
This sequence comes from Sinorhizobium fredii NGR234, assembly GCF_000018545.1. Taxonomy (NCBI): domain Bacteria; kingdom Pseudomonadati; phylum Pseudomonadota; class Alphaproteobacteria; order Hyphomicrobiales; family Rhizobiaceae; genus Ensifer; species Ensifer fredii. The sequence goes on along the minus strand of NC_012587.1, from coordinate 986,081 downwards.
CGGAACGGATGGCGCTCGTCGGCTACTTCGATCAGATCCACGTGGTCGGGGAACTCAGGAAGGTTCTCGTGCGGGCCCTGCGGGCCCATCGACTTGGGAGGCCGATTCGGCGCCGGCGTGCCGGTCCAGTCGGCCTTGAAGCGGAACTTGCCGTCCGGGTGGCCGAAGCCTTTGAGGAAATGTGCTTCTTCGAAGCCGGGCTGGCAATCGAGCCATTTCTTCTCTTTCATCTCGTCATAGCCGATGCCGTAATTGGCCAGCAATCGATCGATATGCTGCCGCTCCGAGAGGCCAAAACCGGGACGGTCGGCGACGCCGAGGCGCTTGGCCAGTTCCTCGATGACGAAAAGGTTGGTGCGCACGGTCGGCGGTGGCTCGACGATTTTCGGGCCGATCAGAATGTGCTGGTGCCCGCCGCCGCGGTAGAGATCGTCATGCTCCAGGAACATGCTGGCCGGCAGGACGATATCGGCGAGTCGGGCTGTGTCGGTCATGAACTGTTCGTGCACGGCGACGAAGAGGTCGTCGCGCAGGAAGCCCCGCTTCACCAGCCGTTGCTCGGGCGCGACGTTGGCGGGATTGGTGTTCTGGATCAGCAGGGCCGTCACCGGACCGCGATGGCGCAGCGCCTCGGCATCGCCCGTCAGCACGCGGCCGATCTGCGACTGGTCGAGCATTCGCACTTCCGGATCGTGGAGCGCCGTGCCGACGAGCTCCCGCTTGTCGAGCTTGAAGATGTCGTTGTTGGAATGGAAAGCGCCACCGCCCTCGTGCTTCCACGAACCGAGGACGGTCGCGACGGACGCGGCGGCGTGAATGGCGACCGAGCCGTTGCGCTGGCGGGTGAAGCCGTAGCCCAAGCGGAAATAGGTTTTGGGTGTCGTCCCGACGAGCTTTGCGACGGTTTCGATTTCCTCGACCGAGAGCCCAGTGATCGCCGAGGCCCATTCCGGCCCGCGTGTCTTGAGATGCGCCTCCAGCCCGGCCGGATCGTCGGCGAATTCCGCCATATAGGCGCGATCCGCATAGCCGTCGCGGAAGGCGATATGCATGACTGCGCAGGCGAGCGCCGCGTCGGTGCCCGGCTTCAGGACGAGGCCCAGATCGGCCTGCTTGACCGTCGGATTGTCGTAGACGTCGATGACGACGATCTTGGCGCCGCGCTCCTTGCGGGCCTTGACCGCATGGGTCATCACGTTGACCTGCGTCGCCACCGCATTCGTGCCCCAGATCACCACGCAATCGGACTTGGCCATCTCGCGCGGATCCGGGCCGCGCAAGGCTCCGGTCGCCATGGTGAAGCCGGTCCAGGCCATGTTGGTGCAGATCGACCCGAAAAAGCCGGAATAGCGCTTGGCATGACGCAGGCGCTCGATGGAATCGCGCTGCACCTGCCCCATGGTGCCGGCATAGAAATAGGGCCAGACCGCTTCCGAGCCGTGCCTCTGCTCAGCCTTGACGAACTGATCGGCGATTTCGTCGAGGGCAGACTCCCAGGAGATCTCCTGCCATTTCCCCTCGCCCTTGGCGCCGACGCGGCGCTGCGGCACCATCAACCGGCCGGGATGGTAGATGCGCTCGGCATAGCGCGCCACCTTGGCGCAGATGACGCCGGCCGTGTAGCTGTTTGCGGCGGCACCACGGACGCGGCCGATCCGCCCCTCCGCGGTAAGGTCCACTTCCAGCGCGCAAGCCGAGGGACAGTCATGCGGACAGACCGAATGGCCGACCGATTTTTCTGCTCTGATGGGGGTCGCAACGTTCATGGCTTTTCTATATGGCATCCGCCAGGGGGCTCAAAGTCCCATTCGCCATCCATTGAAACAATTGATCGCAGCCATCGGCGGCCCTTATGAACTACCGGCACATCTATCACGCGGGCAATTTCGCCGATGTCCTGAAGCACGCGGTGCTGGCGCGGCTCGTCAGCTACCTCAAGCAGAAGGACAGGGCCTTCCGGGTGCTGGACACCCATGCCGGCATCGGGCTCTACGATCTCTCGGGTGAGGAGGCGCAGAAGACGGGCGAATGGCGCGACGGCATCGGCAGGCTGATCGGCGCCGAACTCCCCGCCCCGGTCGGCGCCATTCTCGAGCCCTATCTCGCCGCCGTGCGCAATCTCAATACGGATGGTGGGCCGGATGGCGGACTCACGCACTACCCCGGCTCACCCAAGCTCGCCCGCATGCTGTTTCGGCCGCAGGACCGGCTCTCGGCGATGGAACTGCACCCGGACGACTATGAGACGCTGCATCGCCTTTTCGACGGCGATTTCCAGAGCCGGATCACGCGGCTCGACGGCTGGCTGGCACTCGGTGCCCACCTCCCCCCGAAGGAAAAGCGCGGCCTCGTCCTCGTCGATCCGCCCTTCGAGAAGGAAGGCGAATACGAGCGGCTGGCCGAGGGCCTTGCCAAGGCCTATCGACGGTTTTCCGGCGGCATCTACTGCCTCTGGTATCCGCTGAAGAAGGGCGCGCCGATCAAGGAATTTCATGAGGCGTTGCGGGCGCTGCAGATTCCGAAAATGCTATGCGCCGAGCTCTCGGTCCGCAGCGATCGGGACACCACGGGTCTGGCAGGGTCCGGCCTCGTCATCGTCAATCCGCCCTATACGTTGAAGAGCGAACTCGACATCCTGCTGCCCTTCCTGAAGGAGCGGCTCCGCCAGGATCGCTTCGCATCGGCACGCTGCTTCTGGCTGCGTGGCGAAGCAGCTCTCAACCAAGGGCCTTGACGCGCCGGGTCGCGTGGCTTCAATCTCTACCGCATCGGCCTGAAAATCGGAATCGATTTTCGGAAAGCACGATGCGTAGATTCAAAGTGTTACGCGTCCTTTGCGCGTCTGAAAGCACGCGCGGCGCTGTAGAGACGATTCAGGGAGGTAGCCATGATTTGCAAGCTTGCCGCAATGCTTCTGACCTCGCTTTCGCTTGCCGCCGGTGCGGTCAGCAGCGCTACGGCCGCCGATTTGGCCGCGGTGCCCGTCGCTCCCCAGGCCTATAATGTCGGCATTTGCGGCAATCCGTCCGTGCTGGGCTTCATCACGCGGCGCTTCGACTACAAGGCTGCGAACTATCTTCATGCCAATCTCGCCATCGCCGAAATTCGCGAGATGGGCCAGAACCGCTTCGAGCCGCGCGACTATACGCATCTGGTCGAACGTGAATATTGCTATGCGACGGCGGTGATGAGCGACGGCGTACGGCGCCCTCTCTGGTATCTGATCGAGCGCCCCTGGGGCTTTGCCGGCGTCGGCTCCAATATCGAGTTCTGCGTCGGCGGCCTCGATCCCTGGTATGTCTACGGCGCCCATTGCTCCTCGCTTCGTTGATATCCCCAAGACGGCTGCGGCCAGTGTTGTTCGCCCTGTTGGCGGTCACCGGCTGTAGCGACGAAGGCGACAAGAAACCCGGACCGGAGGCGCGCGCCCCGACAAATGCCGCATCGGCGAGCATTCCGATCGGCAAGGGCTTCGACTTCTATGTGCTTTCGCTCTCCTGGTCTCCGACCTGGTGCAAAGGCAATGACCCCAAGAAAAAATCGGCGCAGTGCGAGCAAGGCTATGGGCTGATTGTCCATGGCCTCTGGCCGCAGAACGAAACCGGCTATCCGCAATTCTGCCCGACGCGGCAATCGGACCGCGTGCCTGAATCGCTTGGCCGGCAATATCTCGACATCGTTCCGTCGATGGGCCTGATCGGCCATCAATGGCGCAAGCACGGCACCTGCTCGGGCCTTTCCCAGGCGGACTATCTCGCAGTCACCCGGGCCGCACGCGAGAAGGTCGCCATCCCCGCAGAACTCGCGTCAGCCGAGGGATCGCGCAATCTCTCGGTGGCATCGATCGAGACGGCTTTCGCAGCGAAAAATCCAGAAATGACGAGAGACATGATCGCCGTGACCTGCGAGGCCGCGCTGGTCGAGGAAATCCGAATCTGCTTCGACAAGGAATTGCGTTTCAGGGCCTGCCCTGAAATAGATCGCCGCGCCTGCAGACGCGACGCTGTCCTGCTTCCCGCCGCACCATGAGAATGGAAAAAGACGAATGAAGATACTCTACTCGCCCGCCTCGCCCTATTCCAACAAGGTCCGGATGGCCGCCCACCATGTCGGAATCGCCGCGGAAAGCGTTCTGACGGACACCAATGCCAACCCGCCGCACCTGATCGAAAACAATCCGCTCGGCAAGATCCCGACGCTGATCACGACCGAAGGCCAGTCGATCTACGATAGCCGCGCGATCATGCATTTCATCGACCGCCAGACCAAGGGAAAGCTCTATCCGAAGAATGCCGAAAAGCGCACCCAGATCGAGATCTTCGAAGCGCTCTGCGACGGCGTCTGCGACAGCCTCCTGGCGATCGTCTACGAAAAGCGCTTCCACCCGCCGGAAAAGGTGCACCAGCCCTGGATCGACCGGCAATGGGAAAAGGTCGAACGGGGGCTCGACCATCTCGAATCCAACCTGCCGAAGACCGGCGGCAAGCTGCATGCCGGGCATTTTGCGCTAGCGGCGCTGCTGCGCTATATCGAACTGCGGTTTGCCGGCGAATGGCAGAAAGGTCGGCCGAAGCTGAAGAACTGGCCCGCCAAGTTTGAAAAGCACTTTCCGGACTATTCGAAATTCAAGGCCTGAGAAATCTGAGAAATCTGGCCCTGAATTCACGCCACAAAAAAGGCCGGAGTGTCCCGGCCTTTTTTTTGATCCGCTTGGCCAGATCAGAACTTGACGCCCATACCGAGGCGGACGCTGTGCTCGTCGTAACCGGAGGAGACGGTCGAGCCGCCGGCGCGGAAGTCCTTGGAGGCATAATCCGTGTAGCGGTATTCGACGCGAGCGGTGACGTTGTCGGTGACGAAGGTTTCGGCACCGGCGCCAGCCGTCCAGCCGACGAGGGTCTTGTCGTCGGAGCCTGCCGGGGTCGAGAGCTTGGCGTTGCCAAGCGCGAGACCGGCCGTGCCGTATACGAGGACCGGGTTCATGTCGACACCGACGCGGCCACGGAGCGAGCCGTTGACGCCCTGCTTGACCTTGCGACCGCTGGAGGTCGAGTCGTTGCCGGCATAGTTGACGTCGGCTTCACCACCGTAAACCATCTGGCCGTCCTGGACGTTGTAGCCGCCATAGAGACCGCCGCCGAAGGCGACAGACTTGTTGTTGCCGGTCGCATCGGCTTCACCGTAGTGCCAATTGGCCGTGCCGCCGACATAGGCGCCGGACCAGTTCTTGACGGCCGGTTCGGTGTATTCGGCGGCCGGGGCAGCCGGAATTTCCTCGACGGCGTCGGCGGCATGAGCTGCCTGGAAGGCGACGAGGGTGATGGCCGAAGCCATGAGAGCGGTGGTGAGGGTACGCATACTATTCTCCTTTCAGACCGGCGCCCCTAAGCATCTCTTTGGCGTGCTTTATCGGGACACCGGGTATCTACAATGAACCCGTCCGGTTGACCGGAAATTGGACAGAAAATGCGGATTCACAAGAGCTAAAATGTGAAATTTTAGTGGCGCAAGCGCGTCCAAAATTGGATGTTGCTTTGTCGACACAGAGGTTTTGTTAATCATTTTTCGAGATTAACCAAAGATATACTATAAGCATAAAAGATAATTCAAAATACGCGATCCGCATTAATTTTTCCGAAATGAATCGTCCGGGGAGTTTTTCAGCCCCGCCATTCCAGCCTATATCTTTGTGCGACCGGAACAGGATTCGCAGAACGGGAAAGAACGTTGAGAAGGACATTGAAGGCGGCGCTGGTTACAGGCGGCGCTCGGCGCATAGGCAAGGCAATAGTTGATGATTTGGCCGCCCATGGATTTGCGGTCGCCATCCATGCGAACAGTTCGTTGGCCGAGGCCGAGGCGCTGGCGGCGGAACTGAGCGCGGCCGGCGCCAAGGCCGTCGCCCTTCAGGCAGATCTCACCGATGTGAACGCCGCGTCGGGATTGGTCGAACGTGCAACGGCACGGCTCGGTCCGCTTGATCTCCTCGTCAACAACGCCTCGGTATTCAACAAGGACAGCCTCGAGCAATTCGACGAGGGCGTCTGGGAGCGGCATTTCGCCCTGCATGTCAAGGCCCCTTCCCTGCTTGCCCGCGGCTTTGCACGCCAGCGTCCGGGCGATGCCTCCGGCCTCATCGTCAATGTCATCGACCAGCGCGTCTGGTCTCCAAATCCGCGCTTTTATTCCTATATGCTCTCCAAGTCGGCGCTCTGGACGGCAACCCAGACAATGGCCCAGGCGCTTGCTCCCGACATTCGTGTCAACGGCATCGGACCGGGGCCGACGCTGCCGAACGAGCGGCAGGACCGGCGCGATTTCGAGGCTCAGGTGAACGCGCTGATCCTCAGGCGCGGCCCGGCGCTCGACGAGTTCGGACGGGCGATCCGCTTCCTTTTCGAGACCCCGTCGGTTACCGGACAGATGATCGCGCTCGACGGCGGCCAGCACCTGGCCTGGGAGACGCCGGATATTCGGGAGATAGTGGAATGAACGGGCGGACGCCCACGGACGGCGGCATTCTCTACGACGGCAGCGAAACCGACGACGAAGACGATCTCGTCGAGGTCGCCGAGAGCGAGCGGCCGGCGCCGGCGGTGGAGTGGGCGGAGAGCACGCCGGAAACGCATGGGCTCAAGGGCGCCGAACTGATCCAGGCCTTCGTCAAGCTTCTGCCGAACGGACCGGGCGTCTACCGGATGTTCAACGAGGCCGGCGACGTGCTCTATGTCGGCAAGGCGCGCAGCCTGAAGAAACGCGTCAACAATTACGCCCAGGGCCGCGGCCATTCCAACCGCATCGCGCGGATGGTGCGCGAGACGGCGAACATGGAGTTCGTGACGACGCGGACTGAAATCGAGGCGTTGCTGCTGGAGGCGAACCTCATCAAGCGTCTGCGGCCGCGCTTCAACGTGCTTTTGCGCGACGACAAGTCCTTCCCCTATATCGTCGTCACCGGCGATAGCCGGGCACCGGCCCTCTACAAGCATCGTGGCGCGCGCAGCCGCAAGGGCGACTATTTCGGGCCATTCGCCTCGGCCGGTGCCGTTGGGCGAACCATCAACTCGCTGCAGCGGGCCTTTCTCTTGAGGACCTGTACGGACAGCGTCTTCGAAACGCGCACCCGCCCCTGCCTGCTTTACCAGATCAAGCGCTGTTCGGCGCCCTGCACGGGCGAGATCAGCGACCCGGACTATGCCGAGCTCGTGCACGAGGCCAAGGATTTTCTCTCCGGCAAGAGCCAGGCGGTGAAGGCGACGATCGCCGCGGCGATGTCCGAAGCTTCGGAGAACCTCGACTTCGAGCGGGCGGCGCTTTACCGCGACCGTCTGGCTGCCCTCAGCCATGTCCAGAGCTACCAGGGGATAAACCCGGCCGGCGTCGAGGAGGCGGACGTCTTTGCCATCCACCATGAGGGCGGAATTTCCTGCATCCAGGTGTTCTTCTTCCGCACCGGGCAGAACTGGGGCAACCGCGCCTATTTCCCGAAGGCGGACCCATCGCTTCCCGCCGCCGAGGTGCTCAGCGCCTTCCTGGCGCAGTTCTACGACGACAAGCCCTGCCCGCGCCAGATCCTGCTCTGCGAGGCGGTCGACGAGCAGGAATTGCTCGGTCAGGCGCTCAGCGAAAAATCCGGCTACAAGGTGTCGATCCTCGTACCGCAGCGCGGCGAGAAGAAGGACCTCGTCGAGCATGCGCAGGCGAATGCGCGCGAGGCGCATGGCCGCAAACTCGCCGAGACAGCCTCGCAGTCGCGCCTGCTCGAAGGTTTCGCCGAGACGTTCAAATTGCCCTCCGTGCCGCGGCGCATCGAAATATACGACAACTCGCACATCATGGGCACCAACGCGGTCGGCGGCATGGTCGTGGCCGGCCCCGAAGGCTTCGTCAAAGGCCAGTATCGCAAGTTCAACATCAAATCGACGGACATCACGCCGGGCGACGACTTCGGTATGATGCGCGAGGTGATGACGCGGCGCTTCTCACGTCTGTTGAAGGAGGAGGGCAAGCCGGACCGCTCGAGCGAAGCGAGTGAGGACACTGCCTTTCCAGCCTGGCCGGACGTCATTCTCATCGATGGCGGCCAGGGACAGATGACGGCCGTTCGTGCCATTCTCAAGGAGCTCGACGTCGAGGACTGCGTGACGGCGATCGGCATTGCCAAGGGCGTCGACCGCGACGCCGGACGCGAGCGTTTCTTTGTCGAGGGCAAGGAAAGCTTCACGTTGCCGCCGCGCGATCCGGTCCTCTATTTCATCCAGCGGCTGCGCGACGAGGCGCATCGCTTCGCCATCGGCTCGCACCGGGCGCGGCGGAAGAAGGAAATGGTCAAGAACCCGCTCGATGAAATCGCCGGCATCGGGCCGACGCGCAAGCGGGCGCTCCTCACCCATTTCGGTACCGCCAAGGCGGTTTCGCGCGCCGGCATCAACGACCTGATGGCCGTCAACGGTATCTCGGAGACGGTGGCCCGCCTCGTCTACGCGCATTTCCACGAGGACGCCAAATAAAGCGCTACTGCATGTCTCCTTAAATCGACCTCGATTTAAGGACAAAGACATGCAGCAATTCAAAGTCCTACAGCGACCTTTGCGCGCCTGATAAGGCGCGCGGCGCTGAAGGGGCGCAATTCAGACTGCGTTCAGGCGAAATCCGTCAAATATGACAGGAGTGGCGCAATGACCTGTTGACCTTGCGGTCGCAAAGTCATTCTGTACACCTGCAACCCGGAGGGTCTGGGAAAAGCTGGCGCTTGCCCGATGCCATCCGAACAATAAAATCGCATCGATGACCCGCGGGAAATGGGGATTGTCGTGTCCAGAGAAACCGAGTCCATGCCAACGCCCATTGCCTACAGCATCCCGAATCTGCTGACCTACTTCCGTATCCTCATCGTGCCGCTGATCGTGCTCTGCTTCTTCATCGAGGGCCGGCTGCACAGCTCCGATTTCGCACGCTGGACGGCGCTCGTCCTGTTCGTCACAGCATCGATCACCGATTTCTTCGACGGCTATCTCGCGCGCATCTGGAAGCAGACGTCGAATATCGGCCGGATGCTCGATCCGATCGCCGATAAGCTGCTTGTCGCCTCTATCCTGCTGCTCGTCGCCGCCGACGGGACGATTGCCGGCTGGTCGATCTGGGCCGCGATCATCATCCTCTGCCGCGAAATCCTCGTCTCGGGGCTTCGCGAATATCTTGCCGCGCTGAAGGTCAGCGTCCCGGTGACGCGGATCGCCAAGTGGAAGACGACCATCCAGATGGTGGCGATCGCGTTCCTGCTGGCCGGCCCGGCCGGCGACAAGATCGTGCCCTATATCACGGAAGCGGGTATCGTCCTGCTTTGGATCGCCGCAGCAATCACGCTCTATACCGGCTACGATTATTTCCGCGCCGGCTTGAAGCATGTGGTCAACGAATGAGCACGGTAAACCTCGTCTATTTTTCCTGGGTGCGCGAGCGCATCGGCAAGGGTGAGGAAACGCTGGAATTGCCGGCGGGTGTCGTCACGATCGGCGATCTGCTGGCGCATCTGAAGACGCTCGGTGCCGAATATGAATCGGCGCTCGAACACCAGAACGTCATCCGCGCGGCGATCAACCAGGAACATGTCGAGCACGGCGAGCCGATCGGCGGCGCCCGCGAGATCGCCCTTTTCCCACCGATGACGGGCGGTTGAGGCAATGGACGCCCCGGTCACCGTGCGTGTCCAGCGGGAGGACTTCGATCTTGCCGCAGAGGTTTCCGCGTTCGGCCGCGGCCGGGCGGACATCGGTGCTGTCGTCACCTTTTCCGGACTTTGCCGCGACGAGGCAGGCGCCCTCGGCGCGCTCGAACTCGAACACTATCCCGGCATGGCGGAGGCCGAGATCAGCCGCATCTGCCACGAAGCGGTGCAGCGCTTCGGGCTGCAAGGCGCGACGGCCATTCACCGCTTCGGCCGCATCGAGCCCGGTCAGAACATCGTCTTGGTAGTCACCGCCTCGCCGCATCGGCAGGCCGCCTTCGACGGCGCCAATTTCATCATGGATTTCCTGAAGACCTCGGCTCCTTTCTGGAAGAAGGAACACCGCATCGACGGCAGCGCCGGCGAATGGGTCAGCGCCAAGGATGCCGACGACGCGGCGCGCGATCGCTGGAACCGCTGATCAGGGAATGACCTTTTCCCGGCGCGTCACCACGAGCACGACGACCAGAAAGCCGAAGATCGCGAAATCCCGCCAGAGGATAGGGCCGTAGGCGCTCCACAGCGTTTCCAGGAGCCCGACACCGGCCGCGCCGAGGGCCGCATAGAGTGGCGCCGTCTGGCCGCCGATCGCGGCGATGAACAGGACCTTGACGCCGAAGCTCAGGCCCATGCCGAAATCCATATTGCCGTAGTAGGAAGCCGCAAGAATCCCGCAAAAGGCCGCAACCAGCGACGCCACGCCGTAGGCGAGAATGTAGACGGTGGACGGATCGACGCCACAAAGGGCAGCCGCTTCGCGATCCTCGGAGACGGCCCGCCAGTAACGGCCGACATAGGAATGGGTCAGCAGCCAATGACCGCCGGCGACCAGCACCGCCATCAAACCCGTGTTCAGCAGTTGGACCATCGTCAACGTCACGGGAAATTCCGGATCCGGCCAGAAGACGATGACCTCGTTCAAAAAGGGCGGCAGCCAGAGGCTTCTTGTGTCCGAGGCGAGACGCGCTGTTTCCATGAGCACGATGAGGGTGCCGAGCGAGGCGACGACGACGGCGTTGGCCGAGGAGAAAGCCAATGGCCGCATGACGTAGCGGCCGACAACCAGCCCCGCGCCAAGTCCGAACGTCAGCGCCGCCACCGCGCCCACGCCGAGCGCCGCAGGCAGCACCAACCACAGCCGGTCCCAGCCGAAATCAGCAAAAAGCACGAATGTCTGGCCGGCGAAGGCGAAAAGTGCGCCATAGGTCAGGTCGGCCCGCCGCGTCACGGCAAAAGCAATCGCGTAACCGAAGGCGAGCGCCGCATAGAGCGCGGCCACGGGTACGGCGTTGGCAATCTGCTGAAGAAAATAGGCCATGACTCATCCGGTCGGTCGCGGCGCTCGGGATCGCGACGATCCAACGAAACCGCATCAATTTCAATTGCGAAACGCGGAGGTCGAAGCGGGGGGCCAACTTTCCTCTGCAGCTCTAGTGACAGAAGCAATATAACTGGTAAAATGAGTTTTACTAGTTAGGATTTTCATATGAGCTTCACCTGGACCTCCCATCGATTCTCAGGCGGCGCGTTGGCGCTGGATGTCGCAAATTCCGTGGTGCTGCGCTTCGACCCGCAACGCCGCATTGATCGTTTTGCTGATGGAGAGGCTATCGACAATTTCGCCGAAGCGGCCAATCTCTACGGCGCCGAAAAGGAACGCTTCGGCATGCTCGGGGCGATAGGGCCCGAACGGCAGGCGTCCCTGATCGGTCTGCGCGAGGCGACGGACCGGCATTTCCGGGCGCAGGTGCGGGCCGAAGACCGGCCGGAGCTCCTTGCCGATCTGCTCGAGGCGATCGCCGCCGCAGTGCGCCGGCCGTCAGAACGAGGCAAATATATCGCGCTCGACGTCGCCACCGCCCATTCGGCGCTCAGCCTCATTGCCAACCCGGAGCCCGATCGCCTGAAGATCTGCCCGAACTGCGAATGGCTGTTCCTCGACCGCAGCCGCAACAGGAGCAGGACCTGGTGCGACATGGCGGTCTGCGGCAACCGCACGAAGGCCAAGCGCCACTACCGTCGCAACAGGGAGGAAACCCAGCCATGAGAAGAATCATCCTGTCCGCCCTGATCGCAGTGGCGGCGCTTGCCGGCTGCCAGCGCGAGACCGGCCCGGATCCGCTGAAGCTGACGGGCAAGATGTTCGTCTTCAACTACCGGCTCGCCTATGCCACCTATACGATCACGCTCAACAAGACGCAGCCGGTGCCGGACGGCAGCGTCGTCGTGGCGACTTTCGAAAACCCGGCCGGCGGCGAGCCGCTGACGCTCACCCGCAGGCTCTTCCCGAAACTGGACAAGGTGGTGCTGGAGAGCCCCGACATCACCTGCGTCAAGAAGGAGAGGCCCTATGCTGTGACGATCGAGGTCAAGGGGCCGGACGGGGCAACGCTGCAGACACTCGAAACGACGGTGATTTCCGACCTCGACCAAAGCGTTATGCCGGCAAGGCCGTTGGTCGTGGGACCGGCCTACGACAAGAACCCAGAAGTCTTCCGAAACGGCCTGGGCCCGACGCACTTCGACACGGCCGCCTGCCCGACATAAAGCCCGTCTTGCATGTCGTTGTCCCAAAACCGCTGCACACTTTTGGGCGACATGCATAAGAAAACCGGGGCGTCTCCGCCCCGGTTTCGAAGAATCGTTTCAAGCCCTTAAAGGTTGAAGCGACGAAAGTGAATCAGCCGACGATCTCGGTGCCGGCGAACCAGTAGGCGATTTCTTCGGCAGCCGTTTCCGGGCCGTCGGAACCGTGAACCGAGTTTTCGCCGATCGACAGTGCATGAACCTTGCGGATGGTGCCTTCGTCGGCGTTGGCCGGGTTGGTGGCACCCATGACTTCGCGGTTCTTGGCAATGGCGTTTTCGCCTTCGAGAACCTGGACGATGGTCGGACCGGAGGACATGAACTCGACCAGTTCGCCGAAGAACGGGCGCTCCTTGTGGACGGCGTAGAAGCCTTCGGCTTCGCGGCGGCTCATCCAGACGCGCTTCGATGCGACGACGCGCAGGCCGGCGTCTTCGAGCATCTTGGTGATGGCGCCGGTCAGGTTGCGCTTCGTCGCATCCGGCTTGATCATCGAAAAGGTACGTTCAATCGCCATTGGCTCAATTCCCTTGCTCTTGAGAAAGTGGCGGTTCATTAGCCGCCAACGCCGCGCAAAACAAGGGGGAGCGGCGAGGATTCGCCGCTGCAGAGGATAGTTTCACGCCGCTGTCACGGAACGGCCGAGACCGTCGTGAAGATCGAGGCAACGCTCGAACCAGCCCGAAACGACGTCCCCGGTAGCGAGCAGTCGGTGCGGCGAGACGATGCGCGCCCATTGCAGGGCACCGAAGACGATGTAGTCGGCAAAGAGCGGTCTTTCGCCGCCGATGAAAGGCTGGAATTTCAGCATGTGGCGAAGCGGCTCGAGCTTGGCCGAGAAGGTTTCGAGATCGGTTTTCCCGGCCTCTGCGACCGTCTCCAGGGGCCTGCCGAAGCGCTCTTCCCGGCTTCGACGGAAATAGGCCCGATCGACAGGTTCGAGGCTGTCATGGATATCCATGATGGCGATGCGCCCGATCGCCGGATGCAGCGTCATCTGCGACCAGCCTTCGACGAAGCGGGCCATCGCCTTGCCGCCCTCGCCGCTAAACAGCGTCGGGCGCTCCGGATAGGCCTCCTCCAGGTAAAGGGCGATGTCGAAGCTGTCGCTCACCAGTTTTTCGCCGTCGCGGAGCAGCGGAACGATCTTCGTCGCTCCCTGCTCCAGTTTCGGGATTTCGGTGAAGCCGATAGGCGCCACGTCGAAGCCGAGCCCCTTGTGCGCGAGCGACAGTTTGGTCTTCCACACATGCGGCGAAAAAGGGCGCGTCCGGTCGGTACCACAGAGCGCATAGAGTTTGCGGGTCATCTCACCTCCTGATTGGATGTCGTGCGCGCATAAGACGGGATGGAGATCGACCGATCAAATCAGTAAATTTCATGAGTTGCATTCGACACGCGAATATCAATCCGCGCTAGGCTGCCACGAAGGGAGAAAAGCTGATGCTCGACCACTATCGGATGTTTGCCGACTACAATCGCTGGGCCAACCGGCGGGTCTACGCTGCCACGGCGGAACTCTCGGACGCGGAATACCGACAAGACAAGGGTGCCTTCTTCGGCTCGCTGCATGGAACGCTCAACCACATTCTCGCGGCCGACCGGATCTGGATGAAGCGATTCACGGGCCAGGGCGAAGCCCCGACGCGCCTCGATGCTATCCTCCATGAAGGCTTCGCCTCCTTGACGGCGGCGCGGGCGGCAGAAGACGAGCGCATCATCGCCTGGTTCGACAGCCTCGACGAGGCGCGTCTCGACGCGCACTTTACCTATTCGCCGCTCACCATGCCCGACAAGATCACGCAGAGGCTCGGCCCGACGGTCGCCCATTTCTTCAACCACCAGACCCATCATCGCGGACAGGCGCACGCGACCTTGACCGCACTCGGGCGGCCGTCACTGACTTTGGACCTGGTTTTCTTTCTGAGGACCGAGGGCGAGAAGTGGGCGGCCTGAAAAGAGCCAGGATCCAAGCGCTGCCGGCCAATTGGTCGGCAGAGCGCCGGCCCGGGCGCGCACAAGCCATTTGAAGAGCTGGCGCTGCCCGGCCCAGACTGTGAGCCCCAGCAGGACGCCGCCTGCGATCGAGCCGAGCGAGAAGGCGAGCGGCGGCAGGAATGGCTGTAGCGGCGCAAGCAGCAGCTCCGGCACGAAGCGGTGCAGGATGTAGATATGAAACCCTGCCGCCGACAGCGGCAGGACGAGTTGTACGGCCCATTGCGGCAGACGGATGCGAGGCAGGAACAAGAGTGCCGCGAGAACGACGATCTGCAGCAGGTACTTGATCTTCGTGCCGATCCAGACGCCCTCGTAAAGACCGAGAAACAGGTAAATCGCCGTTCCTGCCGCCATGACGGTGAGCCGCTGGGCCCAGGTCTGGGCAAACGCCGCGCACCAGCCGACCACGGCCAAATGGAAGATCCACGGCAGCGTGAAGATCTGGCGGTTGCCGATTTCCCAGAGCTGCGGGAGCGCCAGGCGGGCGGCAAAGGCGGCAGCGAGCAGCGCCATGCCCGCGGCAAAGGGCCGGGCGGCGGCAAAGCGCCTGGCGCGTGGCACCGCGAACAGGGCGACAAACACCAGCACCATCTGGCAGTAGGCCTCGATGAACCAGTAGAGGTAAGGCACCATGCTGTGGCGCTCCGGATCGGCGAAAGCAAAATTGCCGACGAGGAAGACGGAGGCCCAGGGAACTTCCCCCCAGGCAAGGGAATAACCCGCAACGATCAGATAGTAGGGAACCAGGATTTGCGCCAGCGGCCGCAGCAGTTTCCAAAACGAGCCCGACAAAAGCGCGCCGCTCTGGAACCGCGCCAGACCGAATCCGGCGAGAATGACCATCGTCGCCGAGCCGCCCGGAATCGGCCAGAGCGTCTCGTGGTGCAGAACGACGAGCAGGATGGCCAGCGCCCGGATCAACAAATCGGTGCCGATCTGCGGCGCCTTGCGCTCCTGGCGGACCATCGCCGCCAAGGTCTTGATCGGTATTCTTTCCCAGGCCTCGGGCATCTCGCCGAGGAATTTTTCAAGGCCGATCGACAGCTGGACGAAACGCAGCGAATCGCCGCCGAGTGACAGGAAACTGTCCTCCGGCCGAACTTTCTGCGGGTAGAAAAGCTGCTCGAACAGGGCCTCCACGCCTTCTCCGCGCGAAGATCCGCCGGCGCCCCTCAGGCGCAGGCCTTCGTAATCGATTTTGCCGGATGGCAGGCGCGGCAGCACGTCGATGCGCGTCGCCCGGACCTGCAGCAAGGTCAGTCCACTTGCTGAGACGAGCAGCTGGCGGACGTCTTCGGGATCGTGTTTCCCAACGAAAAAGGTGTGGATTTCGATGTCGTTGCCAGTGACCGCGGCTGCGATATCGTGCCGCTCCAGCGCCGCTTCGAGACCGTCATGCCCGATGCGCAGCCCGGCGATCTTCGATATCCGCTTCGTCCGCCCGACGATGCGGAAGAACCCGTCGGCATCCCGAACCGCCAGGTCGCCGGTCCGCAATTCGGAAAGCTCGGCACCCCGGGCGAGATCAGCCCGCGAACTGGCATAGCCCATCATCACGTTCGCGCCGCGATAGACGAGTTCGCCGGGTTCCTCCAAACCGCCGATCAGCCGCCCGCTGTCATCCTCGATCGTCAGGCTGCCGCCGGGTATCGCGACACCAATCCGGTCCTCCCTGCCGCGCAGCCGATCCGGAGGCACATAGGCTATGCGGGCGGTCGCCTCCGTCTGGCCGTACATCGCGAAGAAGGACGCGCCGCATGCAATGAGATGTTCGTTGTAGAGACGAACCTTCTCCGGTGCCAGGCGTCCGCCAGCGACGGTCATGAAGCGCAGTCGCGGAAACTCCCGCTGGCGGAAGCCAGCCTTTTCCAGAAGGTCGTAGGAATAGGGAACACCGGAAAGGTTCGTGCAGCCGCTCTCGGCAAGACCGTCGAGGAAGCCCTCGTCCAGGATCGATCCGCCGGGAAGATAGAGGCTTGCTCCCACCGTCAGGTGAGCATTGAGCACGGATAGTCCGTAGGAATAGTGCAGCGGCAGGATGAGGCAGCTGCGATCCGCCGCCGTGAGGCCGAGATATTCAGCAATGGAGCGTGCGTTGGCCTCGATGTTCGTCCTCGACAGCCGGACATATTTGCCCTGGCCGGTGCTGCCCGAGGTCGAGAGCAGGACGGCGAGCTCCGGATGGGGAGCCGCCCCGTCTCCGTCCAGCTGCTCCGTGCGCCAGCGTCCGTCGATCCGACGATGGCAGAAATCCGGCTTGAAGATCTCCCGATCCACCTGCATGGCTTCGGTACCCTGCAGCGCGACGGCGTGTCCGGCATCGAGCGCGGCAAGGTAGGCGATGATCGCATGCTCCGTGAGGTCGGCCTCGAGCACCACCAGTCCGCGCCCGTTGCGCCACTTCGATGCCTGGCGATCGACGCGGGCGGCGAGTTCGCGATAGCTGACGACCCGCCCGCCGGGAAACACGAGCGCCGACTTGTCGCCATGGGCGTCCAGGTGCGCAACACAGAACGGGAATATCGACAAATCGCCAGCGCCCAAAGCCACCTCCATTTTAGCGAGGCGGCATATTATTGCTGACTCTCGTCGTCAAGTATAAGCGCCGAACTAATATGCGGGCTTGCGCAGGAAGGTCTGCGACAAAACGCGGCACGCAGATCCGGCGCCAGACAAATCATCGCAATGGAGACGAAGACGGCCCGGCCCCGCGAAGGGGACCGGGCCATGGGAAGAAGTCTGTCCTGGGAGGACTAAAAGCTACACTGCAGATTCAGCTTTAGCGGCTAATGCCCTGGTAATATTCACCTTCTCCGCCGCGGACCAGCTTCGGCTGAACGGCGTAGTCGGAGACGGATCCGGTTGAGGTACGGTCGAGGGAACCGTTCGCGCGGCGAACCGCGGCCTCGTCGCCGGCCTTCGGAGCGCGTTCCGTAAACAGCGGCTTGTCGCTGATGCCTTCGTAATAGCTGCCGCCGGCAAAGGCAGCGGAGGCGCCACCCAGAACAGCAGTGGCGACAAGGGCGGCGGCGAGAGCGGTGTGGACTGCATTTCTCATGTTCAACACTCCTGATCAGGTCGTTCTCTTGAACGATGGGTTGGTCGCGACCACCTGCGATCGGATCAGTCTTTTCGAACGCGGCGGCCTTGCCGATGGCATTCGATCCGACCCGGATGATCGGAAGAGCAGTTCCTGCCGCTCTTCGCCGATAGATGTGGGGCCTCATGATGAGGTTTGGAAGTATTGATTATCGGAACACGTCGTCCAGGAATTGATAACAATAAGCTCTTGAAACCGTCGGCTCCGGCCTTATGGGGAGCCGCAGGCTCCACCTGCGACCCTTGCCTTCGCTGAAGAGTCCGGGCAAAAGGCCGCAATGATCCAGATCACCGGCCTTTCTGCCCGCGTCGCGGGCCGTCTTCTCATCGATAGCGCTTCCGTGACGCTTCCGGCCGGCACGAAGGCCGGCCTTGTCGGGCGCAACGGCGCCGGCAAATCGACGCTCTTCCGGATCATCACCGGCGAACTCGCCGCCGAGGCCGGCAGCGTCTCCCTGCCGAAGAACGCGCGGATCGGCCAGGTAGCCCAGGAGGCGCCGGGCACCGAAGAGCCGCTTATCGAGATCGTGCTGAAGGCCGACAAGGAACGCGCCGCCCTTCTCTCCGAAGCCGAAACCGCCACCGACCCGCACCGTATCGCCGACATCCAGACGCGGCTTGCCGATATCAGCGCCCACTCGGCGGAAGCGCGGGCGGCCAGCATTCTCGCCGGCCTCGGCTTCGATCACGAGGCGCAGCAGCGTCCAGCCTCCTCCTTCTCCGGCGGCTGGCGCATGCGCGTTGCGCTTGCAGCCGTGCTGTTTTCCGAGCCGGATCTGCTGCTCCTCGACGAACCGACCAACTATCTCGATCTCGAAGGAACCCTGTGGCTGGAGGATTACATCCGCCGCTATCCGCATACGGTCATCATCATCAGCCACGACCGCGACCTCTTGAACACGGCCGTCAACGCGATCGTTCACCTGGACCAGAAGAAGCTCACTTTCTATCGCGGCTCCTATGACCAGTTCGAGCGGCAGAAGGCGGAAGCCGACGAGTTGCAGATGAAGGCGAAAGCCAAGAACGAAGCGGCCCGCAAGCATCTGCAGAGTTTCATCGACCGCTTCAGGGCGAAGGCGACGAAGGCCCGCCAGGCCCAAAGCCGCATCAAGGCGCTCGAACGCATGGGCACCGTCGCGGCGGTCATCGAGGACCACGTCCAGGGCTTCTCCTTCCCCGATCCGGAGAAGCAGGTGGCCTCGCCGATCGTCGCCATCCAGGGCGGCGCGGTCGGATACGAGCCGGGCAAGCCGATCCTCAAGAGGCTCAACCTGCGCATCGACGCGGACGACCGCATCGCGCTGCTCGGCTCGAACGGCAACGGCAAGTCGACCTTCGCGAAATTCATTTCGGGACGCCTCCGGGCCGAAGCCGGCGAAGCGCGGATCGCGCCAGGCCTGAAGACCGGCTTCTTCGCCCAGCATCAGCTCGACGATCTGATCCCGACGCAGAGCGCCGTGGAGCACGTGCGGCGGCGCATGCCGGATGCGCCGGAAGCGAAGGTCCGCTCGCGCGTCGCGCAGATGGGCCTCTCGACGGAGAAGATGGACACCCCCGCAAAGGACCTCTCCGGCGGCGAGAAGGCGCGGCTCTTGATGGGGCTCGCCGCTTTCGATCAACCGAACCTGCTGATCCTCGACGAGCCGACCAACCATCTCGACATCGACAGCCGCAACGCGCTGATCACCGCCCTCAACGACTATTCCGGCGCCGTCATCCTGATCTCGCATGATCGGCACCTCATCGAAGCGACCGCCGACCGGCTATGGCTGGTGCGGGACGGAACGGTGACGAGCTACGATGGCGACCTCGAAGACTATCGAAGCGTGATCGTCGGCGGCCCCAAGGCCAAAGACGACAAGCCCAGGACGAACGGCTCGGACGAGGCGCTCTCGAAGGCGGACCAGCGCAAGGCCAATGCCGACAGGCGCGCGTCGCTGGCGCCGCTCCGGAAAAAGATCAACGAGATCGAATCCTTGACGGGAAAACTGGAGAAACTGATTCAGGCCCTCGATGCCGAACTGGCCGATCCGGCTCTCTATGAAAAAGCGCCGGCGAAGGCAGCACAACGGGCAAAGGAACGGTCCGACGCTGCCGCGAAGCTCGCTGAAGCCGAAGAGCGATGGCTCGAACTCTCGGCCGAATACGAAGATGCGATGGCGAGCTAGCTGGCAGGCGCGCTTCGGCGTCTCCTTCAGGAGACGGCGGATGGTTCACGGCGAAATCAGCCGAGTTCGAACGTGGTGATTCCGTAAATCCGCGCAAGCGGCAGGTCCGGCGCCAGTCCCCTGTACATCCGCGCCGTCTCGAACACCGGCTTCATGTTGTAGCGGTCGCAAAGCGCCCGCGCCGAGGCATTCGGCTCGGGAATGTCGAGATAGATCCGCGCCCCTGTCGCGCCTGCCGCCAGCTTTCGGAAAATGACGTCGGCACCTGTCTCGTTGTCGGCAAACAGCGGGCCGATCTTGAAGCCTTCGCGGCAGGCGCGAATCGTCCCATAGCCGGTGATCGCGCCGTCCCTTAAGAGAAGGACGCTTCGGCGTGTCGGCAACTGCTTCGTCCATTCGTGCAGAAAGGCGTCGCGGCGGGCCGGATTGAAGCGGCGGTCATAATCGGTCAGGGCCGCGAGGTGCACCGGGGCCGCGTCGACGAGCTGGGTGCCCGGCGGCTCTGACACATCGACGGCCGCGCCATAGCGGACGTTCGCGTGCGACCAGACAAAGCCCGACTTTCGATAGTTGTCCTGCTGGGCCACCACCCCGTCGAGGCCGATGACACGGCCGTCCGCGCTGGCGATGGCCTGCTTCCAGAGAGCAAAGCCGATACCCCTGCCCCGAAAGGCCGGATCGGCGATATAAAGGCCGAGAAAGGCATACTGGCTGCCGTAGCGCACAAGGGAGATGGCTGCCGCCAGGTTTTCCTCTTCGGTCGCAACCCAATAGCCTTCCGGATCGGCGGACCAGAACGCATTGGCGTCTTCAAGACCGGGATTCCATCCCTCCCTCGCCGCCCAGTCGATGATCGTGTCAAGCTCGGCGCGCGTCGCGCGGCGGATGATCGGCATGGCAAATCCTCGACTGTCCTCGTGATGAGCAAAGCGAAACCGTCGGCCGTCTGACCGAAGGCATAACAGATTTGTTTGCAAGTTGTGACCTGAGGTGCCAGCTTGTTTCAAGACGGAACTCCGCTTGCCCACTGCCCCCGATCTGCTAAAAGGGGCGATAATAAGTCATACTAATTAAGAGCGAAGCACCCATGTCTCCCATTCGAATTGCCATTGTCGGCGTCGGAAAGATCGTGCGCGATCAGCATCTGCCGGCGCTTGCCAAGAATGCCGACTATCAACTGGTCGCCGCGGCGAGCCGCCATGGAACGGTCGATGGCATCGACAATTTCAAGTCGATCGAAGCGATGCTCGACGCGGTATCGTCGATCGAGGCGGTTTCCCTCTGCATGCCGCCGCAATACCGCTATGAAGCGGCCCGCACCGCGCTCGAGGCCGGCAAGCACGTCTTTCTCGAGAAGCCGCCGGGCGCGACCTTGAGCGAGGTGGCGGACCTTCAGGCGCTGGCCGAGGCGAAAGGGCTTTCGCTTTTCGCGAGTTGGCATTCCCGCTATGCGCCGGCGGTCGAAGCCGCCAAGGCCTTTCTTGCTTCGACGACGATCCGCAACGTCAAGATCATCTGGAAGGAGGATGTCCGGCACTGGCATCCGAACCAGGAATGGATCTGGGCTGCCGGCGGGCTCGGTGTCTTCGACCCGGGGATCAACGCCCTGTCGATCATCACCCATATCCTGCCGCGGCCGATCTTCATCACCTCGGCCACGCTCGAATTTCCCGAAAACCGCGACGCGCCGATCGCCGCCTCGATCGCCTTCAGCGATGCCCAGAAGCTCGACGTTTCGGCCGAGTTCGATTGGCGCCAGACGGGCAAGCAGAGCTGGGATATCGTTGCCGAGACCGAGGCCGGCGAGATGATCCTTTCCGAAGGCGGCGCCAAGCTTTCCGTCAACGGCAAGATTGCCCACGACGAGCCGGAACAGGAATATCCGATGCTCTACCGGCGTTTCGCCGAGATCATCAAGGAAGGCAGGTCGGACGTGGATCTATCGCCGCTCCGGCACGTCGCCGATGCCTTCATGCTCGGCCGGCGGAAGTTCGTGGAAGTATTTTACGACTGATGGCCGGCTGCAGCTTGCTTTGCCATGGCCGCTGATTGGCGACCTTGTTCACCCCTCCCCAACCCCTCCCCACAAGGGGGAGGGACTTACCGGGCCGCGCCTTCTCCCCTTATCTCACCGTTTGCGCCAGCCTCAGAGGCTGATGGGGGCACGACGGTACGGCGGGCACCAAAGCCCCTCGCCCTTGTAGGCCCTTGTGGGGAGGGGTTGGGGAGGGTTATCTCGGCCTGACATGGATCAAGCCTTCTTCTCCCACCGGCCGTCGCGGTTCTGCTGCCAATAGGTGAGGTCGTGTCCCTCCCCCTTCAGCCGCTTCCACTGGCCGCGCGCCGACTCGAGCTGTTGCTGGTCGTAGCCGTCGAACATGAAGACGACCCGCTCGTAATCGGAGAGCGGTGGAGGCTCTGCGCCGTCGACGAGGAAGCGCACGGTCGCCCCGTTCTGATTGCCATCACCGGCGACGATCAGGATCGGCTGCTCGGCGGCGAACTCGCCCGCATCCGTCCCGTGCGGCAGGAAGCTGTCGTCGCGATAGATCCAAAGATGCGTGTCGAGCGCGTCGCGCCTTTCCGCGTCGGCCGTCTGCACCACCACCCGCCAGCCGCGCTCGATGCTCTTGTCCAGCAGCGGCGGCAGGGCGTCCTCGAGTTTCGATTCCGTCAGGTGGTAGAAAAGGATTTCGGTCATGCCGATCTCTCCCGGACACCATCAGGATTCGTAGTTTGCCCGGACCAGCTCGTCGAGGAGGCGCACGCCGAAGCCGGAGCCCCAGGACTGGTTGATTTCATCGGTCGGCGATCCCATGGCCGTACCGGCGATGTCGAGATGCGCCCATGGCGTATCCTTGACGAAACGCTTCAGGAACTGCGCCGCCGTCACCGAGCCGCCGTGCCGCCCGCCGGTGTTCTTCATGTCGGCAAACTTGCTGTCGATCATCTTGTCGTATTCCTTGCCGAGCGGCATGCGCCACAGGCGCTCGTGCGTCGTCGTGCCGGCCTTCAGCAACTGCTCGGCGAGGCGATCGTCGTTCGAAAACAGGCCGGCATAATGATTGCTGAGCGCCACCATGATCGCGCCGGTCAGCGTCGCCAGATCGATCATCGCCTTCGGCTTGAAGCGATCGTTGCAATACCAGAGCGCGTCGCAGAGCACGAGCCTGCCCTCGGCATCCGTGTTGATCACCTCGATCGTCTGGCCGGACATCGACGTCACGATATCGCCGGGACGCTGCGCGCTGCCGTCCGGCATGTTCTCGACGAGCCCTATGATGCCGACGGCATTGACGCTGGCCTTGCGGGCCGCCAGCACATGCATGAGACCGGTCACGGCGGCCGCACCGCCCATGTCCCCCTTCATTTCCTCCATGCCGGAAGCGGGCTTGATCGAGATGCCGCCCGTGTCGAACACGACGCCCTTGCCGATGAAGGCGAGCGGCTTGTCCTTCGCCTTGCCGCCCTTCCATTGCATCACGACGAGGCGCGGCGGGCGGGACGATCCCTGGGCGACGCCGAGCAGCGCGCCCATTCCGAGCTTCTTCATTTCCCGCTCGGTCAGGGTCTCGACCTCGACGCCGAGCTTCTCCAACTCCTTGGCGCGCGCCGCAAACTCCACCGGACCGAGCACATTGGCGGGCTCGTTGACGAGGTCGCGCGCCAGGAAGACACCCTCGCCGATCGACTGGACGGTGGCGAACGCCTTCTTGGCCGCAATGACCATGCCGGTGACGATCGTGACCTTCACGACTTTCTGAGCGGACTTCGATTCGTCGTCGGACTTGCGCGTCTTGTAGCTGTCGAACGCATAGGCGTTCATTTCCATGCCGAGCGCGAAGTCGGCGGCCGCCTTGCCGGTGACGTCAACGCCCGGTGCATCGAGGAAGATCGTCGCCTTGTCGGCGGAACGGAGCTTCGCCGCCGCGGCACCGCCGGCCTTCAGCCAATCATGGCTCGTCAGGGCCGCCGCGTCACCAAGGCCGAGAAGGATGATCCGGTCCGCCGGCGAACCGTGTGGCGCAACGATGTCGAGGGACGACAGCGCCTTGCCGCTGAACTTGCCGATCTTCGCCGCCTTCGGCAGGACGCCCTCGGGATCGACGACGGCGACACCAGCCGGTTCTTTCGCACCCGCGACCTGCAGGAGGACTGCCGAGCCCCCCGCCGGGCGGTGGGATTTGCTGAACGTGAACTCGAACTTCATCGGCATAAAGAACTCCGGAGATTTCTGGTGAGCTTCGGTCTGGCTGTTACCGGACGGCTACAGTGGCGGACATTCGCGACGTCGGCCATGTTCAAAACCGTGGCGTGCACCCTTCTCGCTTTTGAGACGCTTGGCAAGATGCCCGCACATGTTTACATGCGGTTAACCGCAGTTCTTCGCCTTATATTATCCCTGTTGTTCGAGACTCTGAGTTTCGATGCAGGAAACGGAGACCGGTTCGGCCGACCCGCGAATACGAGGCCCGTATACGCATGGGCGGCTTGAATGAAGAGCAGGATTTAGGTCGGAAACGGGTATGAAGCTGATCGAACGCTACATCTTCCGGCGCGCCACGATCATGTTCCTGGCAACGCTCCTGCCGCTGCTCGGTATCGTCTGGACCACCCAGGCGCTGAGCAACGTCAACCTCGTCACGGACAGCGGCCAGTCGATCTTCGCCTTCCTCAAGCTTGCGACACTGATCCTGCCTTCGGTCGTTCCGATCATACTGCCCTTCGCGCTGCTGATCGGCGTCACCCAGACGCTGAGCGTGATGAACACGGATTCGGAACTGACGGTGCTCAACGCAGCCGGCAGCTCGCGCATGTCGGTCATCCGGCCGGTGATTTATCTCGCTGTCGGGCTGAGCGTCCTATCCTTTGTCATCGACAACTTCGTCGAGCCCTATTCGCGTGTTGCAGTGCGCAAGATGATTGCGACGGCGCATGCCGACCTGCTTTCCTCCGTCGTGCAGGAAAACGCCTTCCGGAGGATCACCGACGGGCTTTACGTGCAGGTCGCCGCCCGACGCAGCGGCGGCGTTCTGCATGGCATCTTCGTCGCCGATTCGCGCAACCCGAATTTCGAGCTCGTCTATTATGCACGCGAGGGCGCGGTCGACGAGGAGCGCTCGGCGCTGGTGATGAAGGACGGCGAGGTGCATCGCAAGTTGCCGGACGGCGGCGTCTCCGTCATCAAGTTCGATTCCTATGCCTTCGACCTCACCGACATGACCAGAACGGCGGGCGAGGCCACTATCCGAGCCAAGGATCGAGACCTCTTCTATCTCATTGATCCCGATCCGAACGATCCGTCCTACAAGCGCTCGCCATTGGCCTTCACGGCAGAACTGCACCGCCGCCTCTCCGAGTGGACCTACCCGCTGCTCTTCGGATTGATCGCACTCGTCGTCAGCAGCGATGCCCGCTCGCACCGGGAGGCGCGCGTGCATCCGACGATCAGCGCGGTGGGTGCGGCTCTCGTTATCCGCTGGATGACCTTCTACGCCGGCAACAGTGCGGAAGATTCCATCTGGTTCGTACCGCTCATGTATCTGGTGCCCTTGATGACCGGCGCCTTGGCGATTCGCCAGCTCGCCAGCAACCGCCGCCTCGACATTCCCATGACCTGGAAGGAAAAGCTCACCGATCTCATGCTGCGGCTTCGGCTCGTGCGGCCGGCCGGCGCCGACGGAGAACAGGCGTCATGATCCTCAGCACCCTCGGACGTTATTTCTTCAAGCGTTACATCGTCACGACGTTCTGGTTCCTGGTCGGCATCTTTGCGCTGATCTTCATCATCGATTTCAGCGAACTCGCCAGCCGTATGTCGGCCCTGCCGCACTACACGGTGAGCGGCGCACTGCTGATGACGACGTTCCGAATCCCGACGATCCTCCAACAGACGGTTCCCTTCGTGGCGCTCTTTTCCGCGATGGCGGCACTGATTTCCCTCAACCGACGCTACGAGTTGGTCGTCACCCGCGCCGCCGGCATTTCCGTGTGGCAGTTCCTGCGGCCCTTCGTGCTGGGCGCGTTTCTTGTCGGCGTCCTCGCCGTCGTGGCGCTCAATCCGCTTGCCGCCTGGGGAACGAAGCGGGCCGAGGCGCTGGAGGCGGAATGGGGCTCCTCCCGCTCGGCGCAATCCAGTTCGATACCGTGGCTCAGACAGATCTATGACGGAACGGACACGATCATTGGCGCCCGCTCCGTCCAGAACGGCGGCACGGAGCTCATCAACGTCACCGTCATCCACTTTGATCCACAGGGAACGATCACCCTGAGGCAGGATGCGAAGTCGGCGAAACTCGAAGATGGTTACTGGCTGCTTAACGGGGTCACCGAAAGCGGCAACGGACGCCTGCCCCGACGACTGGAAACGGTACAACTTCGCACGAATCTGAAGGCCGATTTTGTCCAGGAACGCTTGGCGAAGGCTGATTCCATTCAGTTTTTCGACCTGCCGCACAAAATCGAGGTGGCCCGGTCCTTCGGCTTCTCGACCGACGCCATGGAAACGCAGCTTCACTCGCTGCTGTCGCTGCCGCTGCTTCTCGTTGCAATGACTTTGATCGCCGCTTGCGTCTCTTTGAAATTTAGCCGGTTCAACCAATCACGCTCGGTAATTCTCGGTGGCATCCTGTCAGGCTTCGTGCTTTATGTCGTCACCGTGCTTGTCAAAGCATTCGGGAGCAGCGGTATTGTGCCTCCGTTCGTTGCAGCCTGGTTGCCAGTTGTTGTAGCGATGGCGCTGGGCTCGACGATTCTATTGCATCAGGAGGATGGCTAGTGGCGGCAGGCAACCGCGGACCTGTGAAGCTTACCAACGCCGCCCTTCTTGCGGGCGTGGCGTTGCATGCGCTTGCCATCGGAATGCATGCGCCGGCCATGGCGCAGGACACCACGACCCGAATCGATGAGCTGCAGCCGAACATCCCGGCTGACGCGAAGCTCCTGTTGACCGCCAACGAGCTGGTCTACAACCGCGACACGGAAATCGTCACCGTGCGCGGCAACGTGCAGATCGAATATGGCGGCTACAAAATGGTGGCCCGCCAGGTCGACTACAATCAAAAGAGCGGTCGCATCCTTGCGACCGGGGAAGTCCAGCTGATCGAGCCGGGCGGCAATGTCGTCTATGCCGACAAAATGGATGTCACCGATGATTTCGGCAACGGTTTCGTCACCGCGTTGCGAATCGAGACGACCGACCTGACCCGGCTCGCAGCCGAAAGCGGCGAACGGCGCAATGGCGAAGAGTTCATCCTGAACAAGGCCGTCTATACCGCCTGCACGCCGTGCTCGACCAAGCCGGAGCACCGTTCGCTGTGGCACATCAAGGCGCAGCGGGTCGTTCAGAATGGACGCACACGCACGATTCGGCTGGAACACGCCTATTTCGAGCTGTTCGGAAAACCCATCGCCTACATACCGGTGATGGAAATCCCCGACCACACGGTGAAGCGCAAGAGCGGCTTCCTCTTCCCGACATTCCGCTACGCGCAGAAGCTCGGCGCAGGCGTCGGTATCCCCTATTACTGGGCGATCTCGCCCTATATGGACGCGACCGTCACCGCGACCGGCTTGACGCGCCAGGGCTTCCTGCTCGAAGGCGAGTTCCGCCAGCGGTTCCACAACGGCATGCACACGCTGAACGTGGCCGGCATCAGCCAGATGGACAGGGATCAGTTCACGCCCGGAACCGTCGACGCGCAAGAAACCGCCCGCGGCATGGTGGCATCCAAGGGCCGGTTCGAGATCAATCCGCGCTGGACCTTCGGCTGGAACGTTCTCGTCCAATCGGACAACAACTTCGCCAAGACCTACGACCTTTCGTCGTTCGACGGCACCACCTATGTCAATCAGGCCTATCTGTCCGGCCTCGGCAAGCGCAACTATTTCGACCTGCGCGCCTTCTATTTCGACATCCAGGACGCCGATCCGGACAGCATCGCGGAAAACCAGCAGCCGATCGCGCAGGTCCTGGACTATTCCTACACCGCGCCCGAGCCGGTCCTCGGCGGAGAGCTCAACGCCGACTTCAACTTCACGAACGTCAAGCGCAACCGGCTGGACCGCGACACCACTGTGTTCGGTGTGGATCGCTTCCGCGGGCTCGAGGGCAGTTCGCACCGCCTGACCGGCGAGCTCGAGTGGAAACGGACCTTCATCGCGCCCGGCGGGCTGGCGCTGACACCTTTGCTTGCGGCGCGCGGCGATGCCGTGGGCGTCAATGTGGACGACCCCATCGGCTACACCGGCGCGTTCACGAGCAGCGATGCAGTGACGCGGGGCATGCTCACCGCGGGTCTCGAGGCGCGCTATCCGATCCTTTTCGCCGGTGAAACGAGCAGCCACGTGCTGGAGCCGATCGCACAGCTCTACGCCCGGCCGAACGAACAATATGCCGGCGCACTGCCGAACGAAGATGCCCAGAGCTTCGTCTTCGATGCCACCAACCTCTTCGATCGTGACAAATTCTCCGGCTTCGACCGTATCGAAGGCGGAACACGCGCCAATGTCGGCGTGCGTTACACCGGCAGCTTCGACAATGGCTACGGCCTGCGCGCCATCGCGGGGCAATCGTTCCACCTCGGCGGCGTCAACTCCTTCGCGACGGACGATCTCGTCAAGGTCGGCGCAGACTCGGGCCTGGAAAGCGACCGGTCCGATTATGTGGCGATGTTCGGCGTCGACGCTCCTTCCGGCTTGATGGCGAGTCTTTCCGGCCGCCTGGACGAACAGGACTTGAGCCTGCGCCGCGCTGACGCGACGGTCGGCTATCTCGGCCTGACATGGCAGGCGGCGTTGACCTATACGCGGATCGAGGCGCAGCCGCTCTACGGCTCGGCGTTCGACCAGGACGAGATCCAGTCGGCAGCCGCTTATCGGTTCCACGACTTTTGGTCGGTGTTTGGCGCGGTGACCTATGACATCAATGAAGGCGTCGTGACCCGCCATGGCCTGGGACTGACCTATGACGATCAGGACACCCTGTTCTCGATCGTCTACAAGTCGGAGCGGGATACGGACAGTACGGTCGCCAACGACTGGTCGATTGGTGCCCGCATCAGCTTCCGTACGCTGGGCGACATCAATGTGGGCGAGACCAGATTCGAAGAGCTGGACTACTTCTGAGACGTTCCCCGTTCCCCCCTTCAATCGTGAGCGCCATCTCGTGGCCCACATAAATGCGGCGCGATCGATTGATCACGCGCTCTTGTCATTGTTTAGCCGCATGTATTATGCATTTCCCACAAATTGATAGTGGGAAGGCGGTCGGTTGAGGCTGTGGCAACGGCTGCGAGCAATCGACGCGGGATGAGCGGGGATTGATCATGGGCGGGAAAATTTCGATCGTGAGGGCGCTCTCCGCGCTGGCGGTCGCCGGGGTGCTGAGCATTGCTTCTGGTGCAGCCGTTCAGGCTGCCAGCGGTGTGAAGGTAATTGTCAACAGTACCGTTATCACCTCGGGTGATATCGCCAAGCGCGTGGCGTTCCTACGCCTGCAGCGCCAAGGTGGCGGTGCAGCCGAAGCCGAGAAGCAACTTGTCGACGAGGTCCTGAAGCGTGCCGAGATCGCCCGCGTCCAGCAGTCGGTCAGCACCCAGGAGGTCGACGCCGCCTATGCGCGATTTGCCGCCGGCAACAAGCTGTCGACTGAGCAACTCGGCAAGATTCTCGATCAGTCCGGCGTCGGCATCGAGCATTTCAAGCAGTATATTGCCGTCCAGATGAGCTGGCCGCGGGTCGTCAACTTCCGCTATGGCAGCGCCAGCCGGCTGTCCGGCGGCGACCTGGTCAAGCGCATGATGGAAGGCGGCGGCAACAAGCCGGTGACGACGGAATACTTCCTGCAGCAGGTCATCTTCGTCATCCCGGAATCGAAACGCGGCGCGATCACCGCCAAGCGGCAGGCCGAAGCCAATGCTTCGCGCTCGCAGTTCCCCGGTTGCGAGACGTCGAAGGCTTTCGCAGCGAATTACCGTGACGTATCGATCCGCAGTCTCGGCCGCGTGCTTGCCCAGCAATTGCCGGAGGATTGGAAGCCGCTCGTCGAAAAGGCGGGGGACGGCACGACGACCGGCACGCGAGTCACCGAAAAGGGCGTCGAATATCTGGCAATCTGCAAGAAGCGCCAGGTCAATGACGACGCCGCCGCCGAAGTTGTCTTCCGTGCCGAGGACATCGGCAAGAAGAAGGCCGGCGGCGAAGATCCGAACAGCGAGAAATATCTCGAGGAGCTGCGCTCCAAGGCGCAGATCGTCAACAAATAATACGGGCTATCATGAGCGAGACGAGCGGCAGGCCGATCGCCCTGACGATGGGTGACCCGGCCGGGATTGGCCCGGACATTACTCTTGCCGTTTGGGCAAGGCGGGAGGCGCAGGCAACTGCGCCTTTCCTCTTCATCGGCGACCCTTCGGTGCTTTCGGCGCGCGCCAGGGTGCTCGGGCAACCGGTGCGGATCGAGGAGACCGATTGCCTCAACGCAGCCGCCGTCTTCGCAAACGCCCTGCCGGTATTGCCGATCCGTTGTGCCGCGCCCGTGGTCGCCGGCCAGCCGAGCGCGGAGAATGCCGCTGCCGTAACCGGTGCGATCGATACCGCCGTGCGGCTCGTCATGGCCGGTGAAGCCTCGGCCGTAACGACCAATCCCATCGCCAAGGCCGTACTCTACGAGGCAGGTTTCCGCTTCCCCGGCCACACCGAATATCTCGCCGATCTGGCGGAGAAGGCGACCGGAGCCTCCCTTCTGCCGGTGATGATGCTGGCGGGGCCGAAGCTGCGCGCCGTCCCGGTGACGATCCATATTCCGCTCAAGGATGTTCCCGCCGCCCTGACGCCGGATCTGATCTACCGGACCTCTACGACGACCGCCGCCGATCTGAAGAGCCGCTTCGGGCTTACGGCGCCGCGTCTGGCCATTGCGGGCCTCAACCCGCATGCCGGCGAAGGAGGCGCGCTCGGGCTCGAGGACGATCAGGTCATCCGTCCGGTGATCGACCGCCTTCGCGCCGACGGTCTCGACGTCGTCGGGCCGCTTCCGGCCGACACCATGTTCCACGATCGGGCAAGACAGACCTATGACGTGGCGATCTGCATGTATCACGATCAGGCTCTGATCCCGGCCAAGGCGCTCGGCTTCGATGACAGCGTCAATGTCACGCTTGGCTTACCCTTCATCAGAACCTCGCCGGACCATGGCACTGCCTTTGCGATCGCCGGCAAGGGCATTGCGCGCGAGGACAGCCTGCAGGCGGCGCTGCGTCTTGCCGCGGAACTGGCAGCCAATGCCGGGAAGGTGCCGCGCTGATGGCAGCACTCGACGGTCTGCCGCCGCTTCGCGACGTCATCCAGCGCCACGGGCTCGATGCGAAGAAAGCGCTCGGGCAGAATTTCCTGCTCGACCTCAATCTCACCCAGAAGATCGCCCGCACGGCCGGCCCCCTCGAAGACGTCACCGTCATCGAAGTCGGCCCAGGCCCCGGGGGGCTGACGCGCGCCATCCTGGCGCTCGGCGCCAGGAAGGTCGTGGCAATCGAACGCGACCCGCGCTGCCTGCCGGCACTTGCCGAAATCAGCGCCCACTATCCCGGCCGGCTCGACGTCGTCGAAGGCGACGCCTTGAAGGTGGATTTCGAGCGCCTCGCCGAGGGACCGGTGCGTATCATCGCCAACCTGCCCTACAATGTCGGCACGCAGCTTCTCGTCAATTGGCTGCTGCCCGAGCGCTGGCCGCCCTTCTGGCAGTCGATGACGCTGATGATCCAGCGGGAAGTTGGCTTGCGGATCGTCGCCGGCGCCGACGACGATCACTATGGCCGCCTCGGCGTCCTCTGTGGCTGGCGCACCAAGGCGCGCCTGGCCTTCGACGTGCCGCCGCAGGCCTTCACCCCGCCTCCGAAGGTGACCTCCACGGTCGTGCATCTCGAGCCGATCGACAATCCGATTCCATGCGCGGTCTCGGCGCTCGAGAAGGTCACGCAGGCGGCCTTCGGCCAGCGCCGCAAGATGCTGCGCCAGAGCCTCAAGTCGATCGGCGGCGAAGCGCTGCTCGGCAAGGCAGGCATCGACCCGCAACGGCGGGCCGAGACGCTGACGGTCGAAGAGTTCTGCCGGCTGGCGAATTGCCTGTTGGGGGAAAAGGTACCGCGATCCGGGGCCGCGCCCCTCAGAACGGGTTTTCCGTCAGAAGACCGTTGACGAATTCGAACAGGCCAGGGCGCCGGTCGCGGCGCAGTCGCTCCGCTTCGATGATCGCGCGCACGGAAGAGAAGGCGCGGTCGAGATCGTCATTGAGGACGATATAGTCGTATTCGCGCCAGTGCTCGATCTCCGCGCGCGAATTGGCGAGCCGCGTTGCGATCACTTCCTCGGTATCTTCGGCGCGCCGATGCAGGCGCGACTGCAGTTCCGCCATGGACGGCGGCAGGATGAAGATCGACACCACGTCGCCGGCCATCTTTTCCTGCAATTGCTGCGCACCCTGCCAGTCGATGTCGAAGAGCATGTCGCGCCCGTCGGCCATCGCGGCCTCGACGGCGTCGCGCGGTGTTCCGTAGAAATTGCCGTGCACCTCGGCCCACTCGAGCAGCGAGTCCGTCGCCCTCAATGCCTCGAATTCGCGGACGGTCTTGAAATGATAATGCCGCCCCTCGATCTCACTCGACCGCTTGGCGCGCGTCGTGACACTCACCGAAATGGTCAGTTCCGGATCGGCCTCGAGGAGATTGCGCGCGATCGTCGATTTTCCGGCGCCTGAGGGCGACGAGATCACAAGCATCAATCCGCGACGGGCGATCCTGATGGGCGAAGCAGTCGCCGATTTCATGTCTTACTCCAGATTCTGAACCTGTTCGCGGAACTGGTCGATCACAACCTTCAATTCGATGCCCGCGGCCGAGACGGCAGCGGCGTTCGACTTCGAGCAGATGGTATTCGATTCCCGGTTAAATTCCTGTGCAAGGAAGTCGAGCTTGCGTCCAACGGGGCCGCCTTTCGTCAAGAGCTCGCGGGCGGCGGCAATGTGCGAACGGAGCCGGTCGACCTCTTCCCTGAGATCAGCTTTGGTTGCAAGCAGCGCGACCTCGGCATGCAATCTTTCACGGTCGATGGAAGATGCGTTGTCCATGATCAACGCGACCTGCTGCGCCAACCGGGCGGCAATTGCCGGAGCGCTCCGTGACGGGTCCTTCTCCACCGTCGCCGTCAGCTCTTCAATGCGGTCCACCTGCGCCGCCAAAACCTTTTCGAGGGCCGCCCCCTCGTCCTCGCGCATGGCCATCAGGTCTGCCAGCGACAATTCCAGCCCCTTGACGATATCGTCGTCGCGGGCGGCGCGCTCAGTCTCGCTTTCCTCCGGTTCACGCAGATCGATGATGCCTCGGAGCGACAGCAGCGTATCGAACCTGAGCGGCGCCGGGTCGACGAGGTCGCCCAATTGCTCGCGTAGTTTCAGCACGGCATCCAGGGCGCCCCGGTTGATGACGGCTTCGACGGCCGTCTCGCCGCCGCTGACAGAGAGAGCGATCTGCAGATTGCCGCGCGAGAAATATTGCGGAGCAAGACGCCGGCAGTCGGGCTCGAAACGTTCCAGCCCCTGCGGCAGGCGCAGCCGTACATCGAGTCCCTTTCCGTTGACGGAGCGCAATTCCCAGGCCCAGCGATAGCGGCCGCTGCTCCCCTCTCTCCTGGCAAAGCCGGTCATCGACTGGAGCGGCATGGTTTCCTCCATTCGCTGCTGTGTGCGCTCCTTGAATCGCATGCTGATTCAAGGACAGTAACACCAGCGTTTCCAAGTACTGCAGCGACCTTCGAAAGGACGCGCGGGCGCTGTCGTGCAGAAGCAATAGGGCGACGGCGCGGCAGCCCGCAAGGGATATCCACGCCGTCGGCCGATCGTCCACAAATACAGCCTGTCTCTATTGCGCCTCGGGTGCCGTGGCGGCATCCGCAGCCGCCTTTGCCGCCTCGGCCGCCTTTTCGGCCTCGAGTTTCCGCCACCGCCGCACATTCGCGTTGTGTTCATCGAGCGTCGCGGCAAAGACGTGTCCGCCGGTCCCGTCGGCGACGAAATAAAGCTCGGGCGTGCGCGAGGGATTGGCCACGGCTTCCAGCGCCGCCCTGCCGGGATTTGCAATCGGCGTCGGCGGCAGCCCCTTGATGAGATAGGTGTTGTAAGGCGTTTCCTTTTCGAGGTCGGACTTCAGGATCGCCCGGTCGACGGGTTTACCCTCGCCGCCGAAGATGCCGTAAATGATCGTCGGATCCGACTGCAGGCGCATGCCCTTTTCCAACCGGTTGATGAAGACCGAGGCGACGCGCGGCCGTTCGTCTGCGCGGCCCGTCTCCTTCTCGACGATGGAGGCGAGCGTGACGAACTCTTCGACCGATGTCACAGGCAATTCGGGATCACGCTTTTCCCAGATCTGCGAGACAAGCGCTTTTTGTGCCGAAACCATCTGCTGGACGATTTCGCCCCGCTTGGTGCCGCGTGTGAATTTGTAGGTGTCCGGCTTTAGTGAGCCCTCGGCCGGCAGTTCCGCCGGCAGATCGCCGACGAGCACCGGGTCGTCCGAAAGCTTGCGGAACATCTGCTTCACGGTCAGCCCTTCCGGCAGGGACACCGCATAGAGGATCGACTTGCCGGATTTCAGGAGCTCCATGATCTCCTGCATCGACGCATGCGCCTTGATCTCGTATTCGCCGGCCTTCAGCGTTTCGTTGTCGAGATAGGCTTCGGAGACGAAGCGGAAGACGCGGCTGTCGGTGATGATGTTGTTGCGCTCCAGCCCCTCGGCAATTTCAATGATGCCGGCGCCGCCGCGCACGATGAAGTTCTGGTTCGCTTCCAAGGGGCCCGGTTTCTCGTACGCATGCATCGCGTAGTAGACGGCTCCCGCCGCCGCCAGCGCGACGAACACGACCACGGTCATCAGGAAATTGAGGAAGATGACCACCTGGCTGCGCGCTTTCCGGGACCGCTTTGGCGGTTCCGGTACCCGCTCCGGCCTCAGCGCCTCGTTCGCCGATTTCGGAATGATCGGCCCGTTGCTCCCGGTTTCATTGCGGCCGAACTGCGCCGCGCTGTTCTCGTTTGAGTCGCTCACGATTAACCCGAATCCGAAACCCGCAAATTCAATCGAGCCGTCGCCGGTGCGAATTTCGGCTTAGACCGGCGGCAAGCGTAAACGTGCACGAATGTGTCAGAGCAATAGACGGTCCACAAGCCAGATGTGCCTTGTGCGAACATAGCCAATCGGGGCGAAACCGACACGATATCTCCCGCCGAAAGCTTGTAGCGAGCATTGCGGCAAAAAGCGGGATAAAGCGCCATGGGAGACCGGTAGCACGAGCGGTTTTTCCGTTCCTGCTACCGGAGCCGGTCCGGCGACTTCAGTGGCCCTTGTAGCGGCGCAGCACCAGCGATGCATTGGTGCCGCCGAAACCGAAGGAATTCGACAGAGCGACGTTGATCTCGCGCTTGCGGGCCACATGCGGCACCAGGTCGATCTTCGTCTCGGCCGACGGATTGTCGAGGTTGAGGGTCGGCGGCGCGACATTGTCGCGAATCGCCAGCGCCGAGAAAATCGCTTCGACCGCACCGGCGGCCCCAAGGAGATGGCCGATCGCCGATTTCGTCGAAGACATCGAGATCCTCGAAGCGCTGTCGCCCACCAGCCGCTCGACCGCGCCGAGCTCGATCGTGTCGGCCATCGTGGATGTGCCGTGCGCGTTGATATAGTCGACGTCGGCCGCCGTCAGGCCGGCGCGCTTCAGCGCCATCTGCATGCAGCGGTAGGCGCCGTCGCCGTCTTCCGAGGGGGCGGTGATGTGGAAAGCGTCGCCGGAAAGGCCGTAGCCGACCACTTCGGCATAGATCTTGGCGCCGCGCGCCTTGGCGTGCTCGAGTTCCTCGAGGATGACGATGCCGGCACCCTCGCCCATGACGAAGCCGTCGCGATCGGCATCATAGGGACGCGATGCCTTTTGCGGATCGTCATTGTGCTGCGTCGAGAGGGCCTTGCAGGCGGCAAAGCCGGCCAGCGAAATGCGGCAGATCGGCGATTCGGTTCCGCCCGCGACCATGACGTCGGCATCACCGAGCGCGATCAGGCGGCTCGCGTCACCGATGGCGTGCGCGCCGGTCGAACAGGCCGTGACCACCGAATGGTTCGGGCCGCGCAACTTGTGGCGAATGGAAACCTGGCCGGAGGCAAGATTGATCAGGCGGCCGGGGATGAAGAAGGGCGAAAGCCGGCGCGGCCCCTTGTCGCGCAGCGTGTAGCCGCCCTCGACGATCCCTTCGAGGCCGCCGATGCCGGAGCCGATCAGCACGCCGGTGGCAATCTGGTCCTCGTCGCTTTCCGGCTTCCACCCAGCATCCGCGAGCGCCATGTCGGCGGCGGCCATCGCATAGGTGATGAATGGGTCGACCTTGCGCTGTTCCTTGGGCTCCATCCAGTCGTCGGCATTGAAGGTGCCGTCGGAGCCGTCACCGAAGGGGATACGGCAGGCGATCTTGGCGGGAAGGTCCTCGACCTCGAACTCGGTCACCCTGCGAGCGGCGTTGCCGCCGGCCAGAAGACGCGACCAGCTAACCTCGGTTCCGCAACCCAAAGGAGATACCATGCCGGTACCGGTGATAACGACACGTCTCATGCCCATGACCCACCCTGAACGTTCAATTCCGGAGCTGAACCGGTACGCGTTCGACGAGCCCGATCCCTGCTTCCCTTGCAGTTTCGACGATCAGAGGGAAAGGCGGGAGCACTTTGCTGATCGCGACCCGCAATCACGGCGGGCCAGCCCACATCCCCAGGGCTGTACGGGCCGCAACTTGCGGCCCGCGGCGGCCGCAAGGCCGCGGTAACGATTAGGCCTGGGCCTTTTCGATGAACTTGACGGCGTCGCCGACGGTGAGGATCGAATCCGCCGCATCGTCCGGAATCTCGACGCCGAATTCCTCTTCGAAAGCCATGACCAGTTCGACCGTGTCGAGCGAGTCCGCGCCGAGGTCGTCGATGAAGCTTGCGCCTTCGCTAACTTTTTCGGCATCGACGCCAAGATGATCAATAACAATTTTCTTCACGCGTTCTGCGATATCGCTCATGTCGGAGTTCCTCGACCTTCGTTTTCTCTGCGGCGCCATTCTTGGCGCCGGTACTCATTCACGCCTGATAGACCAAGTTGGTCCACCGGGCAATCCATTCAACCAAACCGGGGAAACCCGTGGCAGCAGGGGCTGCCGGACAACCTGGCCGGACCGGTCGACTGCGCACAGTCATGGCCCGATTAACACGGTTTAAGTCTGCCGCAAAGTCCGAAAATGCCTGACATTCGCTTGCTCAACATTGAATTTCAGGCATTTGGCATCAAGGCGCGGAGGCACTGATGCGGCCGGTTGCAGCTTGCATCACCCGGCCGCCGGAACCCGCGGCTCAGATCATCGCCATGCCGCCGTTGACGTGAATGGTCTGGCCGGTGACGTAGGCCGCCTCGTTCGAGGCGAGATAGGCCACGGCCGAGGCGACCTCGGCACCGCTTCCCATGCGGCGCATCGGGATCGCCGCCATGATGCCTTCCTTCTGCTTGTCGTTCAGCTTGCCGGTCATCGCACTCTCGATGAAGCCCGGCGCCACGCAGTTGACCGTGACGTTGCGGGTGGCGATCTCCTGGGCGAGCGACTTGGAGAAGCCGATCATGCCCGCCTTCGACGCGCAGTAATTGGCCTGGCCCGGATTGCCGGTGACGCCGACCACCGAGGTGATGTTGACGATGCGGCCGAAGCGCCGGCGCATCATCGGATGCGTCAGCTCGCGGGTCAGCCGGAAGACGGCCGTCAGGTTGACCTCCAGGACATTGTCCCAGTCCTCGTCGCTCATGCGCACGAAAAGGCCGTCCTTGGTGATGCCGGCATTGTTGACGAGGATATCCACCCCGCCGAGTTCCGTCTCCGCCTTCTCGCCGAGCGCCTTGACTTCGGCGCGATCGGAAAGGTTTGCCGGGAAGATATGGACACGCTCGCCAAGCGTGTTGGCGAGCGCCTCGAGCTTCTCGACGCGGGTACCGTGGAGGCCGACTACGGCGCCTTGAGCATGCAGCATGCGGGCGATTTCCTCGCCGATGCCGCCGGATGCGCCGGTAACGAGAGCCTTGCGGCCGGAAAGATCGAACATGGATTTCTCCCTTGTAATTGAGGCGTTCAGGCCAGAAGGGCGGCAAGCGCCGCGTCGATATCGGCGGGCGTATTTACGGCAATGCCGTTGACGGTCTTGTCGATCCGTCGCGCAAGGCCGGTCAGCACCTTGCCGGAGCCGATCTCATAGAGAGTCGTCACGTCGTTGCCGGCGAACCACTGAACCGTCTCACGCCAACGCACCTGACCGGTCACCTGCTCGACCAGCAGCCGGGCGATCTCGCCGGCATCGCTGACCGGGGCGGCCAGAACATTGGCGACGACCGGCACGACCGGATCGCGCTTCTCGACCTGGGCAAGGGCTTCGCGCATGGCTTCTGCAGCGGGCGCCATCAGGGATGAGTGGAAGGGTGCGGAGACCGGCAGCATCAATGCGCGCTTGGCGCCTTTTTCCGTGGCAAGTGCGGCCGCCTTTTCCACCGCCTGCTTCTCGCCCGAGATCACCAGCTGCCCCCCGCCGTTGTCGTTGGCGATTTGGCAGGCACCGAGCGACGACGCTTCGCGACAAACCGCTTCGACATCGTCATGCTCCAGGCCGATGATCGCCGCCATCGCGCCCTTGCCGACCGGTACCGCTGCCTGCATCGCATTGCCGCGGATGCGCAGCAGCCGCGCCGTATCGGCCAATGAAAAGGTCCCGGCCGCACAGAGCGCCGAATATTCGCCGAGCGAATGGCCGGCCACGAAGGAGACCTTACTTCCAAGATCGAGCCCCCTGGCCTCGAGCACGCGGATCACGGCGATCGAGACCGCCATCAGCGCCGGTTGCGCATTCGCCGTCAGCGTCAGGGTTTCCTCCGGCCCGTTCCAGATGGTGTCGGAGAGCTTTTCGCCAAGCGCGTCGTCGACTTCGGCGAAGACGGCAGCGGCCTCCGGAAAGGCTTCGGCCAGGTCCTTGCCCATGCCGACAGCCTGGCTGCCCTGACCGGGGAACGTGAATGCAATGCTCATCAGGAGTGCCCTTCCCTGGATCTCGACGGGCAATTTTCCGGCCCGTCGCCATCTGCTCTCTTGGTATCCGGGCGGAATGCGGCGCAACCGCCCCAACTTCCTACCCCACCCGTGTTTTCCTCTCCATTCACATTCCTGAACGGCGAGTCAAGCGCGGAGCTTCGCCCGTTGCGGGCTTTTGCCCTTGATCTTCGTCAATCGAGGCGTAAGTTTGCCCCGCATCGCCGCACCCGTTCGATATGCTCCGGGTTGTGGCATCACCCTATTCGTGGGCGGCGCGCCTTTTCCTCCCAGCGGCGCGCCTTCGCCAGCACAAGGAACGTCACTTCATGCGCTACAACACGCTCGGCCGCACCGGCATCAAGGTTTCCGAAATCTGCCTCGGAACGATGACCTGGGGCTCCCAGAATACGCCGATCGAAGCCCACGGGCAGCTCGACTATGCTTTTGAGTGCGGCGTCAACTTCATCGATACCGCCGAACTCTATCCGACGACGCCGCTATCGGCAGAAACCTACGGCAATACCGAGCGGATCATCGGCGACTGGCTGGCCGGCCGCCGCCGGCGTGACGATGTGGTGCTCGCCACCAAGGTCGCCGGCTCCGGCCGTCCTTATATCCGCAACGGCGGTCCGATGACGCCGGAGGGGATCGGCGAAGCGCTCGATGCCAGCCTCGAGCGCCTGAAGACCGACTATGTCGATCTCTACCAGCTCCACTGGCCCAACCGCGGCCATTACCACTTCCGCAATGCCTGGTCCTACGACCCGTCACGGCAGGACAAGGAACACGTCGCCGCCGATCTGAGGGCCGTTCTCGACAAGCTCGGCGACCTCGTGAAGGCCGGCAAGATCCGCGCCATCGGGCTTTCGAACGATACCGCCTGGGGCACGATGAAGATGCTCGACCTGTCCGAGAGGCACGGCCTGCCGCGCGTCGCCACCATCCAGAACGAATATAACCTGCTTTACCGCGCCTACGACCTCGACCTCGCCGAACTGTCCCATCACGAAGATGTCGGACTGCTTGCCTATTCGCCGCTGGCGGCCGGCCTCTTGACGGGAAAGTATCTCGACGGGGCAAGGCCCGCCGGGTCGCGTCTGTCGATCAACGGCGATCTCGGCGGCCGCTTCACGCCGCACCAGGAGCCTGCGGTCGCCGCCTATGTGGCGCTTGCCCGCGAGCACGGCCTCGACCCGGCGCAGATGGCGCTCGCCTTCTGCCTGACGCGTCCCTTCATGGCCTCGGCCATCATCGGCGCAACGTCGATCCCACAGCTGAAGACCGACATCGGCGCCGCCGAAGTGACGCTGTCGCAGGATGTGCTGAACGGCATACGCCGCCTCCATCGGCTCTATCCGGCGCCGATCTGAGCGACGCGAACACCTCTGCACGGTACATCGCGCCTCAGGCTGCCATCTGCCGGCAGCTTTCGGCGCAGCGCTGGCAGGCATCGACGCATTCGGCCATGCCGCCGATACGTTCGCAGTCGGCCGCGCATTCGCTGCAGATCTCTGCACACTCGCCGCAGACATGCCGGTGATGGGGCGTTCCGATCAGCATGAAATGCGCCGAGGTCCGGCATATCTCGGCGCAGGCCATCATCAGCCGGAAGTGATCCGGCTCCGTGTGCTTGCCGCCCGCCTCCAGACAATGGCTCATCGCCGTCGAAAGACAGGCGCGGTAGCAGGCGAGACAATTTTCGATGCACTCCTGCATCTTCGGATCGACGTGATGCATTTTCTTCTCCCGTGGTTGCCAACGAGGGGCCAACAAGGAAGGGGAGCCATTGTTCCACAGCTTTGCGGCTCGGCCGTTCGGGCACGATTTTCCGACACGCCTTGCATTTCGGTTGAAAATCCGTATAAGCGCGCTGTTCGAAACGCCCGGTCTTCTGGCTGGTGGCTGAACGGAGGGCCGGCTTCCATCCCGGAGGCCGCCAGGAACGACAAGCTGTTCCGGCCTCCCGTGTCTCCGCTCTCGACCGTCTCGATACAACACTTTCTTGCCGGCTCATCTGAGCCAATAAGAACAGTCGTTGAGG
This sequence comes from Sinorhizobium fredii NGR234, assembly GCF_000018545.1. Lineage (NCBI taxonomy): Bacteria > Pseudomonadati > Pseudomonadota > Alphaproteobacteria > Hyphomicrobiales > Rhizobiaceae > Ensifer > Ensifer fredii. The sequence continues at coordinate 945,318 of NC_012587.1, read as the reverse complement.
CTTAGCCGCCGAGGTCCGGGCTGATAAACGCAAGAAAGGCAAGCCACAATGGCTCTTTATGAACACGTATTCCTGGCTCGGCAGGACATCACGCCGCAGCAGGTCGACGCCCTGGTCGAACAGTACAAGGGCGTCCTCGAAGCGAACGGCGGCAAGGTCGGTCGTGTCGAGAACTGGGGCCTGAAGTCCCTCACCTACCGCATCAAGAAGAACCGCAAGGCTCACTACGTCCTCATGGACATCGATGCTCCGGCACCGGCCGTTCACGAAGTCGAGCGCCAGATGCGCATCAACGAAGACATCCTGCGCTACATGACGATCGCCGTCGAGAAGCACGAGGAAGGTCCGTCCGCGATGATGCAGAAGCGCGACCGTGACGACCGTCCGCGCCGCGACGGCGACCGTCCGGACCGTGGTGGTTTCGGTGACCGTGGTCCGCGCCCGGACCGTGGCGATCGTGATGACCGTCCGCGCCGCCCGCGCGAAGACCGCGCGTAACCCGAAGCCTAGGAGATAATGACAATGGCTGAAGTTTCTTCCGCTCCGGTACGCCGCCCGTTCCACCGCCGCCGCAAGACCTGCCCCTTCTCGGGCGCAAACGCGCCGCGGATCGACTACAAGGACGTTCGTCTCCTGCAGCGCTACATTTCCGAGCGCGGCAAGATCGTTCCGTCCCGCATCACGGCCGTTTCCCAGAAGAAGCAGCGCGAGCTCGCCCAGGCGATCAAGCGTGCACGCTTCCTCGGCCTGCTGCCCTACGTCGTATCGTAAGGCTCGCTCTCCGTTGGTCGCCTGACTCAACGGTAACCGACTCCGCGTCAAGCCGCTTCCTTCGGGTGAGCGGCTTGACGCCTCCCTTCCGCGGTGGGCGCGGATCGGAACCGGCGCGGCAAGTGCCAAAATCCCATGTTGGGGCCAAGAACGCCCCTAACTGCGTTTGAAGCAGGACAGCGAAACGTGCAGAATTGGAACAGGACATCGCTGATCACCGGCGCACTTGCCGGCATTACCGCCGCCCTTCTGTCGATGGGCGCGAACACGCAGTCGTCCCTTGCAATCGTTCTCTACGCCGCTTCCGCATTGCCGATCCTGATTGCCGGGCTCGGCTGGGGAAACGCCGCGGCGATCACCGCGATCATCGCGGCGGGCGTTACAGCGGCAAGCGTGATTTCGCCCTATTTCGCCTTGCTCATCCTGGTCGTCACGCTCATCCCGGCCGGCTGGCTCAGCCATCTCGCCAATCTCGCGCGCCCGGCCCAGGAACTCGGCGGCCCCGAGGGCGCGCTTGCCTGGTATCCGCTCTCCGACATCCTCGGCCACCTCGCCGGGCTCGTCACCCTCGGCATGATCATCGTCGCGACCATCGTCGGCTATGATTCGAGCGTCTCCGACCTGATGGTCGACATGGTCGTCGAGGCGTTGAAGGCCCAGGAGCCGCTCTACAATCCCGACGCCGCCGCCATTGCCCAGCTCAAGTCGATGTTCACGCTGGCGCTACCGCTTGTGCAGGGCGCGATCTGGGTCGTCATGCTGTTTGCCGCCTATTACATCGCGACGCGGATCGTACTGATGTCGGGACGATCCGTCCGGCCGCGCGAGGACATCCCCTCGTCCCTCAGGATGCATCGCAACGCCATCTTCGTCTTCCTTGCCGGCCTTGTCCTGACGTTTCTGGGCGGTGCGCCGGCGGCGATCGGCGCCCTCGTCTGCGGGACATTCGGGGCGGGGTTCCTGCTCTCGGGCTTCGCCTCCTTCCATTTCCGCACACGCGGCAAGTCCTGGCGGCTTCCCGTGCTGTGGATCGCCTATCTGTCGGTGCTCGTCTTCACGATCCCGGCGGTGTTCTTCCTCCTGTCCGGACTGACCGACACGCGACGCACCATCGCTGTCACACCGGCGGGAAAAAGCTAACCAACGAACAATGCCAACTTGAAAGGAACATCGACATGGAAGTCATTCTCCTCGAACGCATCGCCAAGCTCGGCCAGATGGGCGAAACCGTAAAGGTCCGCGACGGCTTTGCCCGTAACTACCTGCTGCCGCTCGGCAAGGCGCTGCGCGCCAACGCCGCCAACAAGGCCCGTTTCGAATCCGAACGCGCAACGCTCGAAGCCCGCAACCTCGAGCGCAAGTCGGAAGCCCAGCAGGTCGCCGACAAGCTTGACGGCAAGTCCTTCATCATCGTCCGCTCGGCCGGCGAAACCGGCCAGCTCTACGGCTCGGTTGCCGCTCGCGACATCGTCGACGTACTGGCTGCCGAGGGCTTCAACATCAACCGCAACCAGGTCAACCTCAACCAGCCGATCAAGGCGATCGGTGTTCACAAGGTGACGCTGCACCTGCACGCGGAAGTCGACGTGGCCGTCGAAGTCAACGTTGCCCGTTCGGCCGAAGAAGCCGAGCGCCAGGCCAAGGGCGAAAGCCTGACCTCCGCCGAGGCCATCTACGGCGTCGACGAAGACGCCCTGAAGCCGGAAGACTTCTTCAACCCGGAAGCCGAATTCGCCGGTGAAGAAGAATAAGGTTCAGCGACAGAGCTGAAACAAGAAGCCCGGATCCCTCGATCCGGGCTTTTCTTTTGCCGTCACCAAAGGTGCGCGAAGGCGATCGGCGGACGACGCGCGAAAGCGAATCAGATAGATTTGTGGCCGACCTCAGCCTTAAGTGCAATGCCCGGCGTGGCATGTTTCGGGTCCACCCGCGCCCCTGTGAATCAGTGTGAACAACCGGCAAAATTCGATGGCGGCGTCGCAAGCCACGGCACTGTTGCACAGCTACACTAGACGTGGCCGAGGGCAGGCAGCAAACCGATTGGCTCACGGAAATTAGAGGCGGACACGGACCTACCATGAACGACGCAGCGCGAAAGCTCGCTCCCTTGCCCAAGGACCAGGCGGACCAGCACTACCGCGAAGCGCCGAACAACCTGGAAGCCGAACAGGCGCTGCTCGGCGCCATCCTGGTCAACAACGACGCCTTCTACCGCGTCTCCGACTTCCTCAAGCCGGTGCATCTCTTCGAGCCGCTGCATCGCAAGATCTTCGAAGTTGCCGGCGAAATCATCCGCATGGGCAAGACCGCCAACCCGGTGACGGTCAAGACCTTTCTCAAGGCCGACGACAAGGTCGGCGACCTGACGGTTGCGCAGTACCTCGCGCGTCTTGCCGCGGAAGCCGTTTCGATCATCAACGCGGAAGACTACGGCCGGGCGATCTACGACCTGGCGCTCCGCCGATCGCTGATTACCATCGGCGAGGACATGGTCAACATCGCCTTTGACGCGCCGCTCGACATGCCGCCGCAGAGCCAGATCGAGGACGCCGAACGGCGCCTTTTCGAGCTTGCCGAGACCGGCCGCTACGACGGTGGCTTTCAATCCTTCAATGACGCCGTGGCGCTTGCCATTGACATGGCCGGACAGGCCTTCGAACGCGACGGGCACCTCTCCGGCATCTCCACCGGCATTCATTCGCTCGACGGCAAGATGGGCGGCCTGCAGCGATCGGACCTGATCGTCCTCGCCGGCCGCCCGGGCATGGGCAAGACCTCGCTTGCCACCAACATCGCCTACAACATCGCCGCCGCATATGAGCCGGAAGTGCAGCCCGACGGCTCCTTCAAGGCGAAGAACGGCGGCGTCGTCGGCTTCTACTCGCTGGAAATGTCGTCCGAACAGCTCGCCACCCGTATCATCTCGGAGCAGACCGAAGTGTCGTCCTCGAAGATCCGCCGCGGCGATATCTCCGAAGCGGATTTCGAAAAGCTCGTCGCCTGCTCGCAGATGATGCAGAAGGTGCCGCTCTATATCGACCAGACCGGCGGCATCTCGATCGCCCAGCTTGCGGCGCGCGCCCGCCGCCTGAAGCGCCAGCGCGGCCTCGACGTCCTGGTCGTCGACTACGTCCAGCTCATGAGCGGCTCGAAGAAGTCAGGCGAAAACCGCGTGCAGGAAATCACCGAGATTACCACAGGCCTCAAGGCTCTCGGTAAGGAACTCAACGTTCCGATCATCGCGCTGTCGCAGCTGTCGCGCGCCGTCGAAAGCCGCGAAGACAAGCGGCCGCAGCTTTCGGACCTGCGCGAATCGGGTTCCATCGAGCAGGATGCCGACGTGGTGCTCTTCGTGTTCCGCGAGGAATACTATGTGAAGAACATGGAACCGCGCGATGAGCTCGATCCGAAATACGAAGAGTGGAAGATGCAGATGGAGCGGGTGAAGGGCACGGCCGACGTGATCATCGCCAAGCAGCGTCACGGACCGACCGGCACCGTGAAACTCGCCTTCCAGTCGGAATTCACCCGCTTCTCCGACCTCGCCGATCCGTCGTTCACGCAGTACGAGCACTAAGGGCGCGGGAGTATTTTCTGCCCCTCATCCGGCTGCCGCCACCTTCTCCCCGCGGGCGGGGCGAAGGGACGAGAGGCGCCGCCTTCCCTCCCCATCGGGCAGCGGAGCGAGGTTCTGCGAGGGCGCCACGAGTCTCCTTCGCCCCGCTTGCGGGGAGAAGGTGGCCGGCAGGCCGGGCGGAGTTCCAAGGTGACTCCACGCCCCCTCACGCGCCGATCAGCGCTCTCGCGACAGCGACGACAAACACCCCGATCGCCACGGCCGCAAGCAACGGCAGTCGCGTCGCGGCGAGCGCCGTTGCAACGGTCGCGAGGGTCTCGGCTGGGCCGGTGACGAGCGCCGTCGGGGCGATGACCGCCATCAGTACTGCGGGAGGGATCGCCTCCAAGGCGCGCTTCTGCTGCGGGCCGATCGTCACGAAGCGGATGAGAACAAGCCCGGCAATGCGCGTCAGCACCGTGGCTGCGGCCATCGCGACAATGGCGAGGAAGGTATGGGGATCGAGCGTCATGCGCAGGCCTCTTGACGGCGGCTTGTGAAAAGCGTTGCGGCAACGCCGGCCGCGGCGCCCGCCGCGATGTACCAGACGCCCGGCAGGAACTGATGGGCAAGGACCGCCGCCGTGGCGCTGGCGGCCAGTACGGCGCCGGTGTCGCGTCCCTTCCAGAAGCCCATGACCAGGACGGTGAAAACCGCTGGAAACGCGAAATCCAGACCGGTCGCCTTCGGGTCGCCGAGGAAGGCGCCGGCGGCGGAACCGGCAAGGCTCGCCAGAACCCAGACGCAATAAAACGGCACGGCAAGACCCGCATACCAGGCGGGGGTGAGCCGGGTCTGACCGGCGCGGACTTCGGCCATCGCCCAGATTTCGTCGGCGAGCAGCAGCATCGCGGCATATTTCGCCGGGCCGGAAAACGCCGGCATCTTGTTGCCGATCGAAGCGCTCATCAAGACGTGGCGGATGTTGACGAGCAGGGCCGAAAAGGCGAGCGCGCCCCAGGAGGCCGGATGTGTCCAGATGTCCATGGCGACGAACTGCGACCCGCCGGCAAAGACAAGCACGCTCATCAGCGTCGCTTCGAGGCTGCTCAGGCCCTTGCCTGCGGCAACGGCACCGAAGACCAGGCCGATCGGCATCACCGCCACGGTCAGGGGCGCCATGGCCCTTACGCCGCCGAAAAACTCCTGGGGTATTGCTAGCCTTCTCACGTCTACGATCTCCGCATTGATTTGCGGAGAGTTCTAGAAGGCGAGCGGCGGCCGGTCTTGAATGAAAGTGATCAACCGGCCCGAAAAGCACCCGGCGTCACGCCGGTGCGCGCCTTGAAGTGGCGGGTGAAATGCGCCTGGTCCGCAAAGCCGCAATGATAGGCGGTATCGGCGGGCGGCCAACCCTGGCGCAGCAGCGTCCTTGCCTCACGCACCCGTTTGTCGGTCAGGAAGGCATGCGGCGTGATGTGAAACTCCTTGCGGAACGCCCGAATCAAATGGGCGCGGCTGAGGCCGGCCACCTTGGCAAGCTCGTCGAGACCGATGTCGCTCGAATAGTTTTCGAGCAGATAGTCGCGGGCGCGATGCACGGCGGAACTCTCGCGCGTGCGGACCGGAACGATGATGGCGCTGCCATGCCGCTCGAACAGCGTCGCCAGGAAGCCGAACATGCCTTCGTCGGCCTCGAGCGCTCCAGTTCTTCCTTCCAGCAGCTGATGCGCGCGACGAAAGGCGGCGGCGAGTTCGATGTCCGTCAGCCACTGCCGCGAAAAGCTGGGCGTGCCGCGGAACGGACGGCCGGTGACATCCTCGAGAACTTCAACGAACAGCTCCACCGACGGATAGATCATCCGGTAGCGATAGCCGTCACTGCCCGGATGCCCGTCGTGGGTTTCGTCAGGGTTGATCAGGTAGAGATCACCGGGGCCTGTCTGCGAACGCTCGCCCTTGATGGTGCTGATCTGCGAGCCCGCCTCGATGGCGCCGATGCTGAAGGTGTCGTGCGCATGCGGCGCAAACTCATGGGTGATGAATGTCGCACTCAGGCATTCCATGCCGTTGAAGCGCGCATCCCGCCAGAAACGGGTCTGCTCGGCTCCCTTGAGCGGCATGGCCTCGATGGCCTCTTCCTGCGAAATCGTATGCATCGGCCAATTCTAGCGGCGGCGGGATTCTGCGTCTTGCATAAAAGTGCTCACCATGCCGGCAAGCCCGACATCGCCCGAAGCCGTTTGCGGCATCCGGCGCTTGGATGTATTGCTCGGATATCGCTCACGCAAGAGTCCGCCCATGCACAGTCCCGAATTCCTCGCTGCCTCGAACCGGCTCACCATCGATTTGACCGCTATCGCCGACAATTGGAGGACGATGAACGAGCGCTCTGGCAAGGCGCGTGCCGCTGCCGTGCTCAAGGCCAATGCCTATGGGATCGGCGTTGCGCAGGCGGCACCCACGCTTTACGCCGCTGGTGCACGGGATTTCTTCGTCGCCGATGCCGAGGAAGGCGCCGAGCTTCGTCCGCTCCTCCCGGATGCCCGCATCTATATTCTCGCCGGCATGTGGCCCGGCAACGAGGAGTTTTTCTTCGCCAACGACCTGGTGCCGATCATCAACTCGGAGGAGCAGCTTGCCGTTTTCATGGCGGCGCTTTCCGAGCGGGGCGACCATCCTTGCGTTCTCCATGTCGATACCGGCATGAACCGGCTCGGCCTCTCGGTAGAGGAAGCCATCGCCCTCGCCCACGATCCAGCGCGCCCGGCGAGCTTTTCGCCGGTGCTTGTCATGAGCCATCTCGCCTGCGGCGACGATCCCAGGCATCCGATGAATCTCTACCAGCTCCAGCGCTTTCGGGAGGTGACAGCCGCCTTCGAAGGCGTGCCCGCGAGCCTTGCGAATTCGGGCGGCGTCTTTCTCGGCGAAGACTACCATTTCGACCTCACCCGTCCCGGCATCGCCGTCTATGGCGGCGAAGCGGTCAACGACGCCCTCAATCCGATGAAGCCGGTCGTCACCGCCGAAGCCCGCATTCTGCAATTGCGCACCGTTCCGTCGGGTGGAACGGCGAGCTACGGCGCCTCGGCCCGATTTGCCCGCGACAGCCGCATCGCGACGGTGGCGATCGGCTATGCCGACGGCTATCACCGTTCGGTGTCGGGCGGCGGGGTCACGCTGAGGCAGGCGACGCCGTCGGGTGCCTACGGCTTCCTGCACGGCAAAAAGGTCCCGCATGTCGGCCGGGTTACGATGGACCTCAGCCTGTTCGACGTCACCGACTTGCCGGAACGCGCCGTGCGTGCCGGCGACTATATCGAGCTTTTCGGTCGGAACGTCGCCATCGACGATGTCGCGCGGGCCGGCGGTACGATCGGCTACGAACTCCTGACCAGCCTTGGGCACCGCTATTGCCGGACCTATGTCGGCGGCGTCTGAGCCGTCGTTCGTGAGCCATCGAAAATCACCCTTTCAATCGGCATTTCGCGTCATTATGTGACCGCTCTTAGTGATTCTCCCGAGGCAGGCCGGCTCTGTCTCTCACAACTTGCCGAAAGCTGATCCCGATGGCGAAACCTCGCACTCAATTCGTCTGCCAGAATTGTGGCACCGTGCACTCCCGATGGGCCGGCAAGTGCGAGGGATGCGGCGAGTGGAACACGATCATCGAGGAAGACCCGACGGGCGGAATCGGCGGCGGTCCGACGCGCGCCCCGAAGAAGGGGCGGCCGGTGGCGCTGACGACGCTGTGCGGCGAGATCGAGGACGCGCCGCGCATCGAGACGGGGATATCCGAACTCGACCGCGTCACCGGCGGCGGCTTCGTGCGCGGTTCTGCACTGCTCGTCGGCGGCGATCCCGGCATCGGCAAATCGACCGTGCTGATGCAGGCGGCGGCAGCGCTGTCGCGCCGCAAGCACCGGGTCATCTATGTCTCCGGCGAAGAGGCGATCGCCCAGGTGCGCCTGCGCGCCCAGCGGCTCGGCGCCGCCGACAGCGACGTGCTGCTCGCCGCCGAGACCAATGTCGAAGACATCCTGGCGACACTTTCCGAGGGCAAGCGACCGGATCTGGTGATCATCGATTCGATCCAGACACTCTGGAGCGACATCGTAGACTCAGCCCCCGGCACGGTGACGCAGGTGCGCACCGGCGTTCAGGCGATGATCCGCTTCGCCAAGCAGACGGGTACGGCAGTCGTGCTCGTCGGCCATGTCACCAAGGAAGGCCAGATCGCCGGCCCGCGCGTCGTCGAGCACATGGTCGACGCCGTCCTCTATTTCGAGGGCGATCGCGGCCATCACTATCGGATCCTCCGAACCGTGAAGAACCGCTTCGGCCCGACCGACGAGATCGGCGTCTTTGAAATGTCGGACCGAGGCCTGCGCGAAGTTGCCAATCCGTCCGAGCTCTTCCTTGGCGAACGCAACGAGAAATCGCCCGGTGCTGCGGTCTTCGCCGGCATGGAAGGAACCCGGCCGCTGCTCGTCGAGGTGCAGGCGCTGGTCGCGCCGACGTCGCTCGGCACGCCGCGGCGCGCGGTGGTCGGCTGGGACTCGGCGCGGCTGTCGATGATCCTCGCGGTGCTGGAGGCCCATTGCGGCGTCCGCCTCGGCCAGCACGACGTCTATCTGAACGTTGCCGGCGGATACCGGATTTCCGAGCCGGCTGCCGATCTCGCCGTCGCTTCCGCTTTGGTTTCGTCGCTCGCCGGGCTTGCTCTTCCTGCCGATTGCGTCTATTTCGGCGAAGTCAGCTTGTCGGGCGCTGTCCGGCCGGTTGCGCATACTGCTCAACGTCTCAAGGAAGCCGAGAAGCTCGGATTCTCCCAGGCCGTATTGCCGTCTGCAACAACCGACCTGCCGAAGAACGGCAATGGCCGGTGGAGCGAGATGGAAAGCCTGCCGGACCTGGTGGCGCGCATCGCCGGTTCACGACGCGCCCTGCAGCAGTCGGACGAGGCGGAGTGAAGCACCGGGAGCCACCAAGCGTACTTCCAGTGGCGCTCGGCGATAGCGGTGGAAAGACGTTCTGAGCGCGTGCGGACGCGGCCCGCGGCGAATAAGCTTGGTAAGACCCGAGTCAAGACGGGGGTCGGAGTAAGGACAACATGCCCATTACAATTCTCGACGGTATCGTTCTCGGCGTCGCACTATTTTCGGCCATTCTCGCCATGGTGCGCGGCTTCTCGCGCGAGGTCCTTTCGGTCGCGAGTTGGGTGGGTGCGGCGGCGGCGGCCTACTTCCTCTATCCGTACCTTTTGCCCTACGCCAAGCAATACACCACCAACGACACGGTCGCGATGATCGGCTCGGCCGCCGTGATCTTCCTGGTGGCTCTGATCATCATCTCCTTCATCACCATGCGGATCGCCGATTTCATCATCGACAGCCGCATCGGCGCACTCGACCGCACGCTTGGTTTCCTGTTCGGCGCTGCGCGCGGCATCCTGCTCGTCGTCGTCGCAATGCTGTTCTTCAACTGGCTGGTGGCGCCGCCGCAGCAGCCGGGCTGGGTCACCCAGGCGAAATCGAAGCCGCTGCTCGACAATCTCGGCAACAAGCTGGTCGCGCTGCTGCCGGAAGAGGCGGACGCCACCATTCTCGATCGCTTGCGCGGCAAGGACACGACCGGCGAAGGCGAAAGCGATGCCCCGCCGGCCGCCCCGGACCAGTCGCCTGCCGAGGACGCGCCCGCGACGAACGGCTGAGTAACGAGGAAATCATGCGACAAAGCCCGCTGCGCGGGCTTTGTCCATTTGGAAATAACGCTTGCCAGTCATTTCGGCTAAGATTGCTTGACGACTGGCAGCCTGATCACGATATGCGCACCGGCATGGAGCAAAGGCGACTGCGATGACCGATCTCAGATCCAGTGAAATCCACGACGAACTCGACGGCGACACCCTGCACGAGGAATGCGGCGTGTTCGGCATACTCGGTCATCCGGACGCAGCCACCCTGACGGCACTCGGGCTGCACGCGCTCCAGCATCGCGGCCAGGAAGCGGCCGGTATCGTCACCTTCGACGGCAAGCAGTTCTATACCGAAAAGCGCATGGGCCTCGTCGGCGACCACTACACCGACCCCGCCACGCTGGCCAAGCTGCCAGGCTTTATTTCCATCGGGCACACGCGCTACTCGACGACTGGCGAAGTGGCGTTGCGCAATGTCCAGCCGCTCTTTGCCGAACTCGAAGTCGGCGGCATCGCAATCGCCCACAACGGCAACTTCACCAACGGCCTGACGCAGCGTCGCCAATTGATTGCCGACGGCGCCATCTGTCAGTCGACCTCGGACACCGAAGTCGTCCTTCACCTCATCGCCCGCTCGAAGCAGGCCTCCTCCTCCGATCGCTTCATCGATGCCATCCGCCAGATGGAAGGCGGTTATTCGATGCTGGCGATGACGCGAACCAAACTGATCGCGGCGCGCGACCCGATCGGTATCCGCCCCCTCGTCATGGGCGAACTCGACGGCAAGCCGATCTTCTGTTCGGAAACCTGCGCGCTCGACATCATCGGCGCCAAGTACATCCGTGATGTCGAGAACGGCGAAGTCGTCATCTGCGAGATCCAGCCGGACGGCTCGATCTCGATCGACGCACGCAAGCCGGAATCGCCGCGGCCTGAACGGCTCTGCCTCTTCGAATATGTCTATTTCGCCCGTCCGGATTCGGTCGTCGGCGGCCGCAGCGTCTACGTGGCGCGCAAGAACATGGGCGTCAATCTCGCCAAGGAGTCGCCCGTCGAGGCGGACGTCGTCGTTCCGGTGCCCGACGGCGGCACACCGGCGGCGCTAGGCTACGCACAGCAGAGCGGCATTCCCTTCGAGTACGGCATCATCCGCAACCACTATGTCGGGCGGACCTTCATCGAGCCTACACAGCAGATCCGCGCCTTCGGCGTCAAGCTGAAGCATTCGGCCAACCGCGCCATGATCAAGGACAAGCGCGTCGTGCTCGTCGACGATTCCATCGTTCGCGGCACGACCTCGGTCAAGATCGTCCAGATGATCCGCGAGGCCGGCGCACGCGAGGTGCATATCCGCGTCGCCAGCCCGATGATCTTCCATCCGGATTTCTACGGCATCGACACCCCCGACCGCGACAAGCTGCTGGCCAACCAGCATGCCGACCTCGCATCGATGTGCCGCTACATCGGCGCCGATTCGCTCGAATTCCTGACGATCGACGGTCTCTACCAGGCTGTCGGCGGCGCGCCGCGCGACCCGCAGGCGCCGCAGTTCACCGACCATTATTTCACCGGCGATTATCCGACCCGCCTGCTCGACCAGGAAGGCGCGAGCAACGTCCGCAAACTTTCGGTTCTTGCCAGCAACGGATAACCAGACACCACAATGACGCTCAATCTGAAAGACCGGATCGCCGTCGTTACCGGCGCATCGCGCGGGATCGGCTATTTCACTGCCCTCGAACTCGCCAAGGCCGGCGCGCATGTCATCGCCTGCGCCCGCACCGTCGGCGGCCTGGAGGAACTGGACGACGCCATCAAGGCGGCCGGAGGATCGGCGACGCTGGTTCCCTTCGACCTCGCCGACATGGCGGCGATCGACAAGCTCGGCGGCGCCATCAACGAACGCTGGGGCAAGCTCGACATCCTGGTCGCCAATGCGGGCGTGCTCGGCACGATCTCGCCGATCGGCCATGTGGAAGCCAAGGTCTTCGAAAAGGTGATGTCGATCAACGTCACCGCCACGTGGCGGCTGATCCGCTCTCTCGAGCCGCTACTCGTCAAGTCCGATGCCGGTCGCGCGCTCATCCTTTCCTCAAGCGCTGCGCACAAGTGCAAGCCGTTCTGGGGCCCCTACTCCGCCTCCAAGGCCGCCGTCGAGGCATTGGCGCGGACCTGGGCATACGAGACGCAGCGCCTGCCGCTCCGCATCCTCAGCGTCGATCCGGGGGCGACGCGGACCGCGATGCGAGCTCAGGCGGTACCGGGCGAGGATCCCGCCACAGTGCCTCACCCCTCCGAGGTCGCCGCCGCGCTGATGCCGCTGCTCGGGCCCGAGCAGACCGAGACCGGCAAGCTCTTCCTGGTCCGGGAAAAGAAGATCGTCGACTACCGCATGCCGGAGTAGCCAGGCTCTGCGGATATCAAAGAAAAAGCCACCGCGGGGCTCGCGGTGGCTTTTTCTTTTCATGCATTGCAATCAGTCGCTGTCGCCCGGCAAGCCATCGCCGCCCTGGCCCGCGGGCCAGTCGCCGTATTTTCGCTGCCAGGAGCGAGCCCCGAACGGCAGGCTGATCAGGTAGGCCACGGCAGTAACCGCCATCGTCTCCCAGGTATAGGTCATCAGCGTCGCGACGTAGAGGACGACGACCAGGATGGCCGGGAGAACCAGATCGCGGCGCACGCGGTTTTCGGATTTTCCGGACCAGACCGGCAGACGGCTGACCAGCAGGAAGGCGATCAACACGGTATAGACCGACGCTATCAGCGCAAAGGTCCTGCCGGGCGCAAGCCCGAGGAGGCCGATATAGACCGGCAGCAGCACCAGCATGGCGCCGGCCGGCGCCGGCACGCCGACGAAATATTCCGACTGCCAGGCGGCCTTGACGGGACGTTCGGCCATGACGTTGAAGCGGGCGAGCCGCAAGCCGACCGCGATCGCATAGATCAGCGCGGCGATCCAGCCGACCGAGCGCGCCTGGTCGAGCATGAACACGTAGAGGACCAAGGCCGGCGCCACGCCGAAATTGATGATGTCGGCAAGCGAGTCCATCTGCACGCCGAAGCTCGACGTCGCTTTGAGCAGCCGCGCCACGCGGCCGTCGATGCCGTCGAGGAAGGCTGCAAACAGCACCATCGCGACGGCGAGCTCGAAGCGATTCTCGAAAGCGAGGCGGATGCCGGAGAGGCCGGCACAAATCGCCAAGACTGTGATCGTGTTCGGCACCATCAGCCGCAGCGGAATCTCCCGCAGCCGCGGGCCGCGGGCCTTGTCATGCGTGTCGTTCGTGTCGACCGCCGTTTCCGGGCTTTCTGCCGCTTCTTCCTGCCGGGGGTTTTCCATGTCGGTTCCTCACGCGCGTCGGCTGATGAGCGGCCCCTTCGACGAGCCGAATTCGGCGATCACAGTCTCGCCGGCGACAGCCTTCTGGCCGACACTGACGCGCGGCTGCGCGCCTTCCGGCAGAAACACGTCGACGCGCGAACCGAACCGGATGAGGCCGAAACGCTCGCCGCCTTCCAGCGACGCATTTTCCGTCGTCCAGCAGAGGATGCGCCGCGCCACCAGGCCGGCGATCTGGACGACGCCGATGGCGCCGTGGCTCGTCTCGACGACAAGGCCGTTGCGTTCGTTGTCATGGCTCGCCTTGTCGAGTTCGGCGTTCAGGAAGCTGCCGGCGCGATAGGCAATGCGCCGGACGGTGCCGCTCATCGGGGCACGGTTCACATGGCAGTCGAAGACATTCATGAACACGGAAATGCGCAGCATCGGTTCCGAGCCGAGGCCCAGTTCTTCCGGCGGGGTGACGGTGGCGATCGACGATACGCGCCCATCGGCGGGGCTGATGACGAGATCCTCGTCGATGGGCGTCATGCGCTCCGGATCGCGAAAGAAATAGGCGCACCAGGCGGTCAACAGAAAGCCGATCCACATCAGCGGCTCCCACAGGAGACCAAGGATCAGGGAAACGACGAAGAAGATCGCAATGAAGCGATAGCCTTCCTTGTGCACCGGGACCAGCGTGTTGCGGACCGTTTCGACCAAGCTCATCAACTTACTCCAGATGTAATGTCGCAGGTGAACTAGCGCGAATTCGCAGGCCCGGCAACGGCGAACGCCAAATGAGAGTTGCAGCGGTGCGGCCGACAGCGACCCTCATCATGCCGCCGGCACGCCGCGATCGACGATGCCGAGATCGTCGCGCTCGCGCACCCGCTTCAACTGCTCCTCGGCTTGCGTTGCCTCGCGCTGGCGGCTCCACATGGAGGCGTAGAGGCCGTCGCGGTCGATCAACTCGCCATGCGTGCCGCGTTCGGCGATGACGCCGTCCTTGAGCACGATGATCTCGTCGGCATTGATGACGGTCGACAGGCGATGGGCGATCACCAGGGTGGTGCGATTGCGCGACACGACGTCGAGGGCGGCCTGGATTTCCTGCTCGGTCTTCGTGTCGAGGGCGGAGGTCGCCTCGTCGAGGATGAGGATCGGCGGTGCCTTCAGGATCGTCCGCGCGATCGCGACGCGCTGCTTCTCGCCGCCCGAAAGCTTCAGTCCACGCTCGCCGACCATCGCCCGATAGCCGTCCGGCAAGCCGCCTACGAAGTCGGCGATCTGCGCGGCTTCGGCGGCCGCCTCGACCTCGGCATCCGAAGCCGCCGTACGGCCATAACGGATGTTGTAGGCGATGGTGTCGTTGAAAAGCACGGTATCCTGGGGAACCATGCCGATCGCGCCGCGCAGGCTCTGCTGGGTGATGTCGCGCACATCCTGACCGTCGACGGTAATCGCCCCCTGCTGTACGTCGTAGAAACGGTAGAGCAGCCGCGACAGGGTGGATTTGCCCGCTCCTGACGGACCGACGACCGCCACCGTCTTGCCGGCCGGCACCTCGAAGGAAATTCCCTTGAGGATGGGACGAGCCGGATCATAGGCGAAATGCACGTCCTTGAAGGCGATCGCGCCGCGGCCGATCGTCAGTTCCTTGGCCTCCGGACGGTCGATCACTTCCGCCTGAACGTCGAGGAGATCGAACATGTGCTCGATATCGGTCAGCCCCTGGCGGATTTCGCGATAGACGAAGCCGATGAAATTCAGCGGGATGGCGAGCTGGATCAGCATCGCGTTGACGAAGACGAAGTCGCCGATGGTCTGTTCGCCGCTTTTGACGGCGAGCGCCGAGATCGTCATCATCACCGCGGTGCCGGCCCCGAAAATCAGCGCCTGGCCGAAGTTCAGCCAGCCGAGCGAGGTCCAGACCTGGGTCGCGGCGCGTTCGTAGCGCTCCATCGACTTGTCGAAGCGCTTCGCCTCCATCTCCTCGTTGCCGAAATATTTGACGGTCTCGAAGTTCAGCAGCGAATCGATCGCCTTGGTGTTGGCCTCGGTGTCGCTGTCGTTCATCGACCGGCGGATGGCGATGCGCCAGTCGCTGGCGCGCACCGTGAACCAGATGTAGAGCCAGACGGTGATGGCGGTGACGAGGAGATAGCTGAAGCCGTAACCCCACCAGAAGATCACCGCGGTCAGCAGAAATTCGATCAATGTCGGGACACTGTTCAGGATCGTGAAGCGAACGATCGTCTCGATGCCCTTGGTGCCGCGCTCGATGATGCGCGAGAGGCCGCCGGTGCGCCGCTCCAGATGGAAGCGCAGCGACAACTGATGCATGTGGACGAAGGTTCTGTAGGCAAGCTGCCGGACGGCGTGCTGGCCGACACTCGCAAAAAGGGCGTCGCGCAATTGGTTGAGTCCGGACTGCAGCAGGCGCGCCAGATTGTAGGCGAGTACCAGCATCACGGCGCCGGTCAGGAACTGCGGCAGGAAACCGAGTGTATCCGGCTTGTTGTTCAGCGCATCGGTCGCCCACTTGAAGAAATAGGGTACGAGAACGAGGACGATCTTGGCGGCGACAAGAATGATGGTCGCCCAAATGACCCTGAGCTTCAGATCGGGACGGTCGACAGGCCACATATAGGGCCAGAGATTGGCGATCGTACCGAATGGATTGGCGGCATCGGCGGAAACCGTCTTCTTCTGGTTCTGAGGTGCCAAGTGCTTCTGCTTCCAATGCTTCCGGATTGCGGCGATGCCTAATGCGCGCGACCCCCGACGTCATCCGAGAGGCCGGGATACCGCTCGAGCTCGTCCGCGATCCCCTGACCGATCAATGAAAAGCGGCGTCCGTTGAAGACGCCGCGTTTCCTTACAGATAGGTCTGCAAACCGGCCACCGCAATGGAACTGCGGTGGCGGACGAACAATTATTCGCGCCTCACGCGCTTGCGATGGATCTCCCGCGACTCCTCGTCGGAGAGAGACTCGTTGGGAACCCCGAACACCTGGCCGGGACGGATCAGGTCGGGATTGTCGATCTGTTCGCGGTTGGCCAGATAGATCGTCGTATAGCGTACCCCCGCGCCATAGACGCGGCGCGAAATCTGCCAGAGCGTATCGCCGCGGCGGATGATTACCGATTCCTTGCTTTGTTTGAGCGGCGGCTGCTCGATCGTTGCAGGTTGCGCCTCGGCCGGCGGCGACACCGCGACCTGCTCGCCCGAAGACTGAGGTGCGGCATTCGCCGTGTTCCCGGGCTTCGGCGGCTCCACCGCATCGCTCGCCGTGCCCTGAGGCTTGGCGGAGGCCGTGACGACGGTCCCGGCCGGCTGCTGCGGCAAGGCAGGTCCGATGACCCCATCAACCTTGCCCAGCGTCGCGACGATGCTTGCCGGGTCCTGCGGCGAATTTCGAAGAAGCTTCAGAGCCTCGGCGGCTGCCTTTGAAACCTCGGCCGCCGCGGCCGTCTGCGCCGCGTCGGAACTGTCGGCCGGCTTGAACTCGGAAAGCGACTTCAGCGCAAATTCCGTTGCCGAACGAGCAGCGGCAAGCTGCTCGGCGGAGGGCTGCTTTCCATCGGTGAACAACCCCTTCAGCAGGGCGACCGCCTTGCCTGCTTCCGTCCTGAGGCCGTCGAGGCCTGGGGCAGCGGAGCCCGCGGAGGAACCGGCAATCGCGGCAACCTGCGCGCCGGCCGGCCTGTCGAAAGGCACCGAGGCGCGCATCGCGACCTTGGTGGCGTCCTCGCCCAACATGTCCGCACGGATGATGTGGCTGCCGACGGCGAGATCAACCGAACCATCGACGACGAAGTGTCCCTGCTCGTCCGCCTTCATCTCTCCGACAAGCTTCTCGTCGGCATAGATGCGCACCAGCGCTCCGGGCTTCGCATTGCCGGCAACGAATATCTTCTTGCCTTCGATCTCCACGGCCGTCACCTGCAATCCCGGCACGATATTGGAAGGCGCCGGCGTCGCCTCCGTCGCGCCGTTCTGGGTGGCGGGTACCGCGGCAGTCTCGGTCGGCTTGGACTCGGCCTTAGGCGTGGTGATCAGCCGGCTCGCCTCGCCCGGCTTGGAGACCATCGCCAGCAACTGCCCGCCCGGCTCCTTCGGCACGGAAACGGTCGCAACCTCTTCCGAAATCTTGCTGGCGCCGTCGGCAGCAACACTTCTGAGCGTGAGCTGGTGGTCACCCGTTGCAAGCGGCTTGTCGAAGACGGCGGCGAAGTCCCCGGCGGCGTTGACATCCGCCGTGCCGACAACGGTATCGCCGCTGAGGATCTCCAGCTTCGTACCTGGCTGGGCGCGGCCGGCGACGACGGTCGACCCGTCCGGCTCGACGCGAAGAAGATCAAACCCCGGAATGGTCAAACCGCCGGCCGCAGCGGGAGCGGAGCTCGCGGCCGCTTGCTGCGTGGCCGCCCCGGTGCTCGAATCGCCTTCGACTTTGCCGGCCGGGGCCGCTCCTGCGGTCTCACTGCCGCTTGCCGCCGGTTGCGCGGCCTGATCCTTGTCATCTTCATTCAGATCGAGGTTCGGCTGAACCACGAAGACCATCAATGCAGTCGCAATTGCCAGCACACCGAGGGCCACCCAGCTGGCCTTGTTCTTAATCATGCCACTCTCCACAGGAGCGGAGCGTTGCTCCGCACATGCCCCTTATCGGCTCGCAACATGCAAGCCTTTGCTACATTATAGCGCAACGGCGGTCGCCCGTCCGAATTCTTCAATGTAATGCTGAAATTGCTAACGTTTCCTGTAGTTAAGAACAAGCTTCGACTGCGCAGGCGAGCAATGGCGCGACAGATTTTCGCGCATTTTCCTTGACCATGCTGCGCTGCAATGTCTTTTTTGCCTTCATGATCAAGCACCCTGCCCCGATTCGATCCGTCTGCGTCTATTGCGGTTCACAGCCCGGACGCGATCCCGCGTATATCGAGGCGGGCCGTCTGCTCGGCAAGTCGATCGCCGATCATGGTCTGCAGCTCGTCTATGGCGGCGGCACACGCGGCATCATGGGTGCAGTGGCAAGCGGGGTGCTTTCGGCCGGCGGCCACGTGACCGGCATCATCCCCGAATTCCTGATGGACAAGGAAGCGACCCGCCACTCGCTCGGCCAGCTCAACGAGCTCATCGTCACCGGCGACATGCATGAACGCAAGCACACGATGTTCGAGCGTGCCGACGCCTTCATAGCACTGCCCGGCGGCATCGGCACGCTGGAGGAGATCGTCGAGATCATGACCTGGGCGCAGCTCGGCCGCCACCGCAAGCCGATGGTGTTCGGCAATATCAACGGCTTCTGGGCGCCGATGCTCGAACTCCTGACGCACATGCGCGAGCAGGGCTTCGTCCACACGGCTCACCTGGTTCAGCCGCTGGTGATCGACCGGGTCGAAGACATCGTCCCCGGCATCCTGGCCAGCGTCGCCTCAAACGGCCGCGAAGGCGAGACCGAGATCATCGCCAAGATGTGAGCTATTCCGCCGGCGTCGGCTGCGCCGCACGGCGAGCCCTGCTTTCGACGAGCATCGCGCCCGAATAGATGAAGAGCGCCGCCCAGATCAGCGCGAAGGCGATCAGTTTCGCGACGCCGAAGGGCTCGTGGAAAACAAACACGGCGATCACGAAGATCATCGTCGGGGCGATGTACTGCATGATGCCGATGGTCGACAGCCGCAGGAGCTTGGCGCCATTGGCGTAGATCATCAGCGGCACGGCGGTGACAAGGCCGCAAGAGAGAAGCAGCACGACGTCGGTCATGGTCGTGTCACCGAAATGGCCCTGCCCGGTCGCCTCGAGCCAGATGATGTAGCCGATCGCCGGGACGCTGAGCAGAAGCACCTCGAGGAAGAATCCCTGATTCGGACCGATCGGCAGCGTCTTGCGGAAGAAGGCGTAAAAGCCCCAGGAGATGCAAAGCCCGATCGAAACCCAGGGCAGGCCACCGGCGTCGAAGGCGAGCACGGCGACGGCAAGCGCAGCGAGCGCGATCGCCACCATCTGCGTCGGACTCGGCCTCTCCTTGAGCAGCAGAGCCCCGAGGAAAATCGAGAACAGCGGGTTGATGTAGTAGCCGAGTGCCGTCTCGATCGCCCGCCCGGCTCCGATCGCCCAGACATAGATGCCCCAGTTGACGGTGATGAGCGCGGCCGTCAGCGTCGCCATCTTCAGCATGCGCGGCGAGCGCAACGCGGTCCTGATCTCCTGCGTGCGGCCGAGCCACAGGAGCACGAGGCCGGCGAGCGGCACCGACCAGACGATGCGGTGCGCGACGACCTCGGGTGCCGGGATATGCGCCACGGCCTTCATGAAGAAGGGCAGGAAACCCCAGAGCAAATAGGCCGTCAGCGCGAAGGCGAATCCTCTCGCGGAATCGGTATTCTCTGCGGGCTGTTTCGCGTTCGGCTCGGCCATGATCCTGATCCTGAAAACTCGACCGCAGCCAAGCGGAGATCGCTCCGGTCTCGATCGACGGCAAGTCCTGGGTGCAGAATTGCCGTCCCTCCTCCTTGCGTCCTACCCCAACGAACGGTGATGCACCAATTCATTTCCGTGAACCGAAGCGTGAACGACGTTGAAGATGGGGCAAGGACTATTCGGCAGCTATCAGCCCGACCCGGTCGCGGTTCTTGAGCAGCTTGTAGACGATACTGTCCATCAGTGCCTGGAAAGACGCGTCGATGATGTTGTCGGAGACGCCGACGGTCCACCAGCGCGCGCCCGTTCGGTCGGTCGATTCGATCAGCACGCGGGTGATGGCACCGGTGCCGCCATTCAAGATGCGCACCTTGTAGTCGGCGAGCTCGAGGTCGGCGATCTCCGACTGGAACTTGCCGAGATCCTTGCGAAGGGCAAGGTCGAGCGCATTGACGGGACCATGCCCCTCGGCGACCGACATCATCACTTCGCCGTCGACGATGACCTTGACCACGGCCTCCGACACGGTTTTCAGATTGCCGTTCGCATCGAAGCGCCGCTCGACCATGACCCGGAAGCTTTCGACATGGAAGAAATCGGGCACGGTGCCGAGGATGCGGCTGGCAAGCAGCGTGAAGCTCGCATCCGCACCTTCATAGGCATAACCGGTCGCCTCGCGCTCCTTGACGATCTCGATCAGCTTGTCGAGCCGCGGATCGTCCCTGGCGACTTTGATGCCGCGTCGCTTCAGCGCGTTGATGAAGTTCGCCTTGCCGCCCTGGTCGGAGACCATGACCTTGCGCAGGTTGCCGACCGACTCGGGCGCGACATGTTCGTAGGTGCGCGGATCCTTCAGGAGCGCCGAGGCATGAATGCCGGCCTTCGTGGCAAAGGCCGAAGCGCCGACATAGGGCGCCTGCGGGTCGGGCGAGCGATTGAGGAGTTCGTCGAAGGCATGGGCAAGCGTTGTCAATTCCTGCAGCTTGTCGGCGTCGATGGCCATCTCGAAGCGCGCCGAATAGGTTTGCTTCAGCGCCAGCGTTGCGATCAGCGTCACCAGGTTGGCGTTGCCGCAGCGTTCGCCGATGCCGTTCAGCGTTCCCTGTATCTGCCGGACGCCGGCCTCGACCGCCGCCAAGGAATTTGCCACTGCCTGGCCGGTATCGTTGTGCGCGTGGATGCCGAGATTGGCGCCCGGGACCCCTGACGCGACGACGGCCGAAACGATCCCGCGGATTTCCGGCGGCTGCGTGCCGCCATTGGTGTCGCAGAGCACCACCCAGCGCGCCCCCGCCTCGAGCGCCGTCTTCGCACAGGCGACCGCATAGGCCGGGTTTGCCTTGTAGCCGTCGAAGAAATGTTCGCAATCGACCATGGCCTCGCGGCCGGAGGCGACGACGGCCTCGACCGAGGCGCGGATGTTCTCGAGGTTTTCTTCGTTCGAACAGCCGAGTGCCACCTCGACATGATAGTCCCAGCTCTTGGCGACGAGACAGATGGCATCGCTTTTCGCAGAGAGCAGCGCGTTGAGGCCCGGGTCGTTGGAAGCGGAGATGCCGGCACGCTTGGTCATGCCGAAAGCGACAAAGGAGGCCTTCTGCGTACGCTTATGCGTGAAGAATTCCGTGTCGGTCGGATTGGCTCCCGGATAACCGCCCTCGACATAGTCCACTCCGAATTCGTCGAGCATGGCCGCAATGGCGATCTTGTCCTCGACGGAAAAGTCGATGCCGGGCGTCTGCTGCCCGTCTCGAAGCGTCGTGTCGAAGAGATAGATGCGTTCCTTGGTCATGGCTCGGTCCAAAATGCAGGTCTGGAAATCAGTGCGGGTTTACCGCTATTCGGTCTTGCCGCCGAATTTGTCGGTCGCGCGGATCAGGCGATCGAGAATGCCCGGCTCGGAATAGGCATGGCCCGCCCCCTCGATCAGATGGAACTCGGTCTCGGGCCAGGCCTTGTGCAACTGCCAGGCATATCTGGCCGGGCACGGCATGTCGTAGCGGCCATGCACGATCACGCCCGGGATGCCGTGGAGCTTGTGCGCATCGCGCAGCAATTGCCCCTCGTCGAGCCAGCCGGCATTGACGAAGAAATGGTTCTCGATCCGGGCAAAGGCATCGGCAAACTCCTCTTCCTCGAACCGGGTACTGGTCTCCGGCTCCGGCAGAAGCGTGATCGTCTCGCCCTCCCAGATGCTCCAGGCCTTGGCCGCCGCAAGCCGCGTCGCGCGGTCGTCGCTCGTCAGGCGGCGGTGATAGGCGCGCATCATCTCGTGACGCTCTTCCGGCGGGATCGGGGCGATGAAGCGCTCCCACTTGTCCGGGAACATCTCCGAGACGCCGAACTGATAATACCAGTCGAGTTCGGCCCTGGTGAGCATATAGACGCCCCGGACGACGAGCTCGGAAACGCGCTCCGGGTGGGTTTCGGCATAGGCGAGCGCCAGCGTCGAGCCCCAGGAACCGCCGAATACCAGCCATTTCTCAACGCCGGCGAGTTCACGCAATCGCTCGATGTCGGCGACGAGATGCCAGGTCGTATTGGCCTCGATCGCCGCATGCGGGGTCGACTTGCCGCAGCCGCGCTGGTCGAACAGCGTCACATCGTAAAGCGCCGGATCGAAGAGGCGGCGATGATTCGGCGAGATCGTCCCGCCGGGTCCGCCATGCAGGAACACGGCCGGCTTCGCCCCTGATGTGCCTGCCTTTTCCCAGTAGATCACATGGCCGTCGCCGACGTCGAGGCGACCCGAGGCGTAGGGTTCAATTTCCGGATAAAGAGTTCTGAGGGCAGCACTCACGGCAAGACTTCCTCGGGTGGCCAGTGGACTGTGTCGAAATCGGGGTGCTGGCGGTTCGATTCCAGCACGCACAGATGGCGCGCGGCTGCTTCTTCACTGCCGTCATCGGTGTCTTTCTCGGGAAGTCTCGGCAGGTGCGCAAACCAGAACATCCGCGACTCGACGCCGGACTGATAGATGGGTTGGACGTCATCGGGATCGTCGAGCGAGCCGAGTGCGATGTTCAGGAAGCTCGCATCCGGCATGTCGTAGAAGAGCGGCGTCCCGCAATTGCGGCAGAAGCCGCGCCGCACCAGATCGGAAGAGCGAAACCAGGAAGGCTGGCCGCGGGTGATGCTCAAATTCTCGCGCGCGATATTGGCAAGCGGCAGGAAATAGTTGCCCGCCGCCTTCTGGCACATGCGGCAATGACAGATATGCGGATCGTCGAGCGTGCCCTCGGCACGGTAACGCACCTGGCCGCATTGGCAGCCGCCCGTGAAGATGCGCCGGATCATGATGTCCACTGCCCTGCCGACGGCCACTGCTCCGTCTCGTGATCGGGATGCTGGAAGGAGATGACCTGTTCCTGCCGCGCATAATAGTCCTGATCATCATGGACCGGCTGGTCGAAGATCGTTTCGACCCACGGCAGCCGGGCCTGGTAGTTGACCTGGATCCGCGGCGCGAGATCGGAGCGGTCGTCGAAGGCGCCGATGGCGATTTCCAGGCCGCCGGGATGCCGATAGGTCAGCGGCGTACCGCATTTCGGGCAAAAGCCGCGATCGATATTGACCGAGGATTGGAAATAGCTCGGTTCGTCGCGTACCCATTCCACCCCGTCCTTCGGCGCCGTCACCAGGGCCGAAAAGAACGAACCGAACTGCTTCTGGCACATCCGGCAGTGGCAGATCGACGGGCGTCCGAGCTCGCCGCGAATGCGGAAACGAACCGAACCGCACTGGCACCCTCCAGTTCGCATGGCGTCACTCATCGTCTCTCCTCCGGGGGCCAGTTTTCGGTGTCATGATCGGGATGCTGATAGGAAACGACATCAGCGAGGTATGAAGCCGCGTCGATGTCGGCCATCGTCTCCTCGCCGGGAAGGCTCGGCACATTGTCGACATAAGGCAATTTCGCCTCGATACCCCACTGGATCGTCGGTGTTATGCCTTCGGGCCTGTCGAAAGCAGCAATCGCCAGCGCCATGCCGTCCGGCGCCTCGAAGGTAAGCGGCGTGCCGCAACCGCCGCAGAAGCCGCGCCAGACCGCATTGGACGACTGGAACCGCTTGCGCTCGCCCCGCGTCCAGGAAACTCTTGCGCCGCGCACCGAAACGAGCGGCAGATAGAAATTGCCGCTCGCCTTCTGGCACATACGGCAATGGCAGACTGATGCGTCGCCGAGCTTGCCCTCGACGCGGAAGCGGACCGCACCGCATTGGCATCCGCCGGTATGGACATCGTCAGCCATGTCTTCCTCCTATTGCATGCTCAGGTCTGGGACCGTTTCACTTCCCAGGTCGTCACCCGCTCGCCCGTTTCCGGATCCTTGCCGTCCTTGAGCTGGATGCCTCGGGCCAGGAGATCGGCGCGGATGGCATCAGCCTCGGCATAGTTCTTCGCTTTCAGGAGTTCGAGGCGCGCTCGAACGCGACCGTCGATCTCCTCGACGACCGCCACGTCGAGCTCGATCTCCTTCGGCAGCACGCCGAGGAGCGCGGCGCTTGCAGCGAAGGCGCCGAGATACTGCGCATCCACCGACGCCTTCTGCGCCAGCGCATGCAGCGCCTGGATCGCCGCGACGGTGTTGAGGTCGTCCGCCAGCGCGGCCACGATGGCCGCGTCCGCCTCGCCCGCCGCCTCACCCGGCACCGGCCATCTGGAGAGCAGGTGCTCGGCCTCCTCCAGCCGCTTGATGGAAAAATCGATCGGCTCGCGATAATGCGTCATCAGCATTGCCAGCCTCAGCACTTCGCCCGGCCATTGGCGGCCGCCGAACTTCTCCGTGTGCAAAAGCTCGTAAATCGTGACGAAATTGCCTTCGGACTTCGACATCTTGCGGCCTTCGACCTGCAGGAAGCCGTTGTGCATCCAGACATTCGCCATGACGTCCGTGCCGTGCGCGCAGCGCGACTGGGCGATCTCGTTCTCGTGATGCGGAAAGATCAGGTCAAGCCCGCCGCCGTGAATGTCAAAAACGTCGCCAAGATAGCGGCCGCTCATCGCCGAGCATTCGATGTGCCAGCCGGGCCGGCCGCGGCCCCAGGGACTGTCCCAGCCGGGCTCATGCTCCTGGGAAAGCTTCCAGAGTACGAAGTCGCCGGGATTCTTCTTGTGGGCTTCGACCGCGACCCGCGCGCCGGCCTGCTGCTCGTCGAGATTGCGTCTGGAAAGCTGGCCATAGTCCCGCATCGACTTCGTATCGAAGAGCACCTCCCCTTCAGCCTGGTAGGCATGCCCCTTGGCGAGCAGCTTCTCGATGATCTCGACCATCTCGGCGATGCTCTCGGTGGCGCGCGGCTGCACGGTCGGCTCGAGGCAGCCGAGCACGGTCGCATCATCGAGGAACTGCGTCTCGGTCTTTTCGGTGACGCGCCGGATCGCTTCGTTCAGCGGCAGGCCGGGATAGTCCCGCAGGGCACGCGCGTTGATCTTGTCGTCGACGTCGGTGATGTTGCGCGCATAAGTGACGCGGCTTTCGCCGTAGACGTGGCGAAGCAACCGGAAAAGCACGTCGAAGACGATGATCGGCCGCGCATTGCCGATATGGGCATAGTCGTAGACGGTCGGGCCGCAGACATACATGCGGACGTTTAGAGGGTCGATCGGCCGAAAAT
Source organism: Sinorhizobium fredii NGR234 (assembly GCF_000018545.1). NCBI lineage: Bacteria > Pseudomonadati > Pseudomonadota > Alphaproteobacteria > Hyphomicrobiales > Rhizobiaceae > Ensifer > Ensifer fredii. Next base: position 919,923 of record NC_012587.1, on the reverse strand, counting down.
CGGCCTTTTCCCGCGTCAGCGTGTTGTACAGCTTCAAAGTCGGCATTCCGCCCATCCCAAATCTCCAAGTCTGCATTGCAACCGTAGCACTATGCGCCCGGGGCGGCCCGCACGTTTGTCATCTTGGATTTCGGGAGACGAAAACGGCCAGGCCAGCGGATCGCTAGCGAATAATCTTCCGGCAAATAATGCAGATAACCGTTTTCATGGCGATCCTTATCGCGCGTCGCATGGCGCCGGTCAAGAGGCCGGCCGCATGCAAGCAAAAGTGGACACGAGCGAAAGACTGCGGCCATCGATTTGTCACGATTCGGCTCGACCGGATCGTAACGCGGAAGCGTGATTCGCACTGCACTTTCGTGCAGCAGCGGATCCATGTTTCCCGCGGAACAAGGAGAAACGCCGTTTTCGGGCACAAAAGCGAAGACGAAGCGTTCCCGATATATAGGAAGCATCAAGGAGAACATACAAATGAAACCCGCCAAGACTCCCGGCTCCAAGCCCCCGGCGGCCGATCTCGTGGCGCAATATCGGCCGCTTGGCCTCAAGGCCGTGCTCGCCGCCTGCCTGCAGGCCAAGGCCAAACCTGCCGGCAAGAAAACTCGTCAAGCACCCCGCGTGGCAGGCCGGAGCGCGCCCTAAAAGAGCGTCAACTGTCCGTCTTCCTTTTCGCGCTCGGCGGGAGGTCTTTTCGCCAGGATCGATGCTATGGGGGCGACTTCGTCCTGGAGGTCGGGCCCGCTATTCGCGACCTTGTTGACCTTGTCGGACACGGGAACCGCCTCGAAATAGTCCTCCGGCGGCGGAGCCAGAAGGTCTGCCACGTCGCGCGGTTCCTGCGTCCGGCAGTCCAGCCAGCGGGAAAATTCCTCCGGCGGAATCACGACCGGCATGCGATCATGGATGTGCCGGATCGTCTTGTTCGCGCCCGTGGTGAGAACGGCGGCGGTGTCGACCTCCGACCCGTCAGCCGACGACCAGGTCTCCATGAGGCCGGCGAAGGCGAGGATGCCACCCTTCTTCGGCCGAACCCAATAGGCCTGCGAGGCTTCTCCACTACCCTTCGGCGGACGATGCCACTCATAGAAGCCGGATGCCGGCACCAGAATGCGGCGATGGCGCATCGCGGCACGGAAGGCGGCCTTTTCCGCCACGGTCTCGGCGCGTGCATTGATGAGCAGCGGAAAACTGCGCGGATCCTTCACCCAGCCCGGGGTGAAGCCCCAGCGCACGAGCATCGCCTGGCGATCCGGCAGGTTGCTGCCGGGCTCCGCCCGCTCCGAAGCGACGATGATCAGGATCGGCTGGGTCGGCGCGATATTGAACCGCATCGGGAAATCTTCGACCTTCAGCAGGCCGAACAGTTCCAACAATTGTTCCGGGCTCGCCGTCAGCGCAAAACGTCCGCACATGACAGGGATGTCGCATTTCACGTAGGATGGGTCAACGACCACAAGAGTTCAGATCTCAGCATGGCACGCCAGCCGCAACTCGCCTCCTCCGCCATCATCGAACGGGACGGACGCTATCTGCTCGTCCGCCGGGCCAATCCGCCGTCGGCCGACATGTATGCCTTTCCGGGCGGTCGGGCGGAGCCGGGCGAGTCTCCCGCCGAAACCGCCTTGCGCGAACTCACTGAGGAGACCGGGATCTGTGGCCGCGACCCGGTGCTTTTCGAGACCTATGACCTCGTTCCGACCCAGGCGGAGAGCCGGCATTTCCTGCTCTCGGTCTTCACGGTGCAGGCAGATTCCGATTGCGACGCCGTTGCCTCGGACGATGCGGCAGATGCCGGCTGGTTCACGCCGGAGGAAATCTTCGCCCTGCCCATTCCCGAAAGCGTCCGCCATTGCGTGGAAAAGCTGGCCGGTCTTCGGCCGTCCATCCGCCCGAGCCACGACGCCCTTGCAAGCCGCGCCGATTCGGATTTGATGGAGCCATGACCGTCGCGCCACTCATCTTCCGAATCCTCCTCGCCGGCACCGCGCTTGCGAACGCAGCAGGGGCTGCTGCGCAGGAGGCGTCCCCCGCCCCTCAGGAAACCGAGGTCGCCGCGCCGCCTCCAGGCGAAGACAAGCCGCCGCCCTATGAACAGCGCCTCATCCGCCTGGCCGAAATCCTCGGCTCGGTCCACTATCTGCGCAATCTTTGTCTCAACGAGCCGCAAGATAGCTGGCGCCGCTCGATGCAGGAACTGATCGACAAGGAGACCGCCGACGAGCCGAAGCGGCGCGAGCGGATGACGGCCGCGTTCAACCGCGGGTATCGGACCTTCGCCTCGGTTTACACTGCCTGCACGGAGCCCGCGACGCTCGCCGAGGAGCGATACCGTGCCGAAGGTGCAACACTCGCTTCCGAAATCGTCGCGCGTTTTGGAAATTAGCCCGATATTAACCTCTTTTTCCGGCGGCCCGTGTCGTTTCGGGAAAAGGCTGCTAAAGTCCGTTAAGAGAGTGGTAAGAAGTGACCGGCCTGTCTGCCCGTTCAGTTGCGGTTCAGCGAAAAGGCGCTAGGTTGGCCAAGTGCACGTGATGGAAGCCGCATGGAACGAATGATGGAACCAAGCCTGACCGACATCGACGACATGATCGTCCATGAGAAAATGCAGGCGGCGCTGGAACACCAGAACGAAGCCTGGGCGGACGGCATGGCGGATGGGATCGAGCCGGAAATCATTGCCGACGCGGCCATTGCGCTGGCCATGCGGGAAACCATTCGACTGCATGGCGAAGAGGGCGCCGAGGCCATGCTGAATTCGCTTCGCGAGCGTATGCTGGCCGGAGAATTCTCCCCACAGCGGTCAATCCAATAGCATCAGGACTGCCCATGACCCGGAACCTTGCAGGCCGAGCCGGAGCGGCGCGCCTCGTCATGCTGTTGCTGGCGGGGGCCGTATTCTGCGTCCCGATGGCGGCTCCGGCTGCGTTCGCATTGAGTGAACTGAAGGGCGCCCCTCCTCCGGCTCCCGCTGATAGCGCCGAGAATTCGGCGCCGGCGGAGTCGCCCGAAGCCGAACCGGATGAGCCGCTCGAAATCCCGATGCCCGATCCGCTCGTCGACAAGGCCGCGACCGAAACCAAGGATGCCGCGCCCGAAGTGGTCCAGCCGGTCGAAGTTCTGACAGACGTCTCGAAAATTCCGGCCCCAGTCGCCCGCATGCGCGAGTTGATCGTCGAGGCAGCCGCCTCCGGCGACATCGAGCGGCTGCGCCCCCTGCTTGGCAAGGGGCCGACCCAGACGCAGGTCAGCGGCAGCGGCGGCGAGGAAGACCCGATCGCGACCCTGAAAGGTCTTTCGGGCGACCAGGATGGCGTCGAAATCCTCGCAATCCTGCTCGATGTTCTTTCGACCGGCTTCGTCCTTGCCGACAAGGGCACGCCGGAGGAAGCCTACGTCTGGCCTTATTTCGCCGAAAAGCCGTTGGCTTCGCTGACGCCTCCGGAGAAGGTCGACCTGTTCCGGCTGGTGACCGCCGGCGATTTCGCCGGCATGGAAGAATTGGGCAACTACAATTTCTACCGCGTCGGCATCACGCCCGACGGTCAGTGGAAATTCTTCGTCGCCGGCGATTGAACACTTTCGCAGAGCGTTTGTCCGCGGGGTGTATGCCGGAAAAAGCGTTGCACCCATCCTCGCCGCACTCAGTACGCTTGCCCTTCCGCAGCGGAAATCCTACCTCTTCGACAAAGAGAACGGGATTCGAAACCATGCCCAAGCTTCGCCTCGACGACCGCGTCACCATCAGCGTTTCCGGCAAGGACGCTGACGCATTGCTGCAGGGTCTGGTCACCACCGACATCGGCGCGCTGGCCGACGACGAAGTGCGGCCGGGGGCACTGCTGACACCGCAGGGCAAGATTCTTTTCGACTTTCTGATCTCCCGCGATGGAGAAGCGTTGCGGCTCGAAACGTCCCGCGACCAGGCCGAGGCGCTGTTGAAGCGGCTGACCATGTACAAGCTGCGATCGGCGGTGGAACTATCCCTTCTCGCGCCGGCGCCGGTCGTGGTCGCCTTCGGGGAGGAACGGCCCGAGAGCAGCTATCGCGACCATCGATTCGAGAAGGCCGGGATACCCGTGTTCCGTCTCTATCGTGAAATCGCCGGCGCAGGGGCCGGCGCCGCCGACTACGACCGACTGCGGATCGAAGCTGGCGTCGCCACGGCGGGCCGGGACTACGCACTGCAGGACGCCTTTCCGCATGACGTGCTGATGGATCTCAACGGTGGACTGTCCTTCCGCAAGGGCTGCTATGTCGGCCAGGAGGTCGTCTCTCGGATGCAGCACCGCGGTACGGCCCGCCGCCGCGTCGTCATCGTCTCCGGGCAAGCCTTACTTCCACCAACGGGCACTAGTCTTTCAATTCATGGTCGCCCGATCGGCTCGCTCGGCACCGTCCAGGACAGGGCCGGCCTTGCAATCGTCCGCATCGACAAGGCGGGCGAAGCAATCGCCAAGGGCGACCCCATTCTCGCCGGCGATGTGCCGGTCACGCTGACACTGCCCGGCTGGACCGGCCTTGCCTTCCCGGCCGAGGCGGACGAGGCGAGCGCATGATGAATGCGCGCGCGTGGCAGCGGATGCTTTCCGGCCGGCGGCTCGATCTGCTCGATCCCTCGCCGCTCGACGTCGAACTCGCAGATATCGCCCACGGCCTTGCACGGGTGGCCCGCTGGAATGGGCAGACGATTGGCGACTACGCCTTTTCCGTCGCCCAGCATAGCCTGCTGGTCGAAGACATTTTTCGCCGCACCAACCGCTGCAATGCGTCCGACTGCCTGATGGCGTTGCTCCACGATGCACCTGAATATGTCATCGGCGACATGATTTCGCCATTCAAGGCCGTGGTGGGCGGAGGATACAAGACGGTCGAGAAACGGCTCGAAAGCGCCGTCCATATGCGCTTCGGCCTGCCGCCTCATACACCCAAGGAACTCAAGGAGCGGATCAAGAAGGCCGATCGCGTCGCCGCCTATTTCGAAGCGACGGAACTTGCCGGTTTTTCACCGGAGGAAGCGCGCAAGTTCTTCGGCCAGCCGCGCGGCGTGACGCGCGAGACGCTGCTGATCGATCCCTTGCCCGCGGTCGATGCACAACGGCTTTTCGCCGAACGGTTCACGTCGCTGGAGGCGGAGCACATCAAGACGAGCCAGGAGGCCTGACATGACAGGCATCGTCGTCTCGCCGCTCGGCCGCATCGCAGAAATGGCTATCCGCCACGGCTGCCGCGAGATGCTGAGCCTGATGGCGAAGGGGCAGGATTTTCACCGTCCCGGCATAATCGAACGAGACAAGCATCTGACGATCGGCGTCAACGACATCAACTTTGCCGGAACCGGCGACCTGATTGCGCCGCAGGAAATGCATGTCGCCCAGATCATCGACTTCGCCCGAAGGTGGGACCGCTCGCGCCCGCTGCTCGTCCATTGCTGGATGGGGGTCTCGCGCTCGCCCGCCGCTGCGCTGATCGCGGCGCTGGCAGTCGCGCCGGACCAGGATGACGAGGGTCTCGCAAGACGCTTGCGGCTCGCCTCACCTTTTGCAACGCCGAATGCGCGGCTCGTGGAGATCGGCGACGAAGCACTGTCGCGACGGGGAAAGCTCGCCGCCGCGGTGCGGGCGATCGGCCGCGGCGCCGATGCCGACGGCAATGCCCCCTTCCTCCTGCCTCTCCTTCCGGAAGATGCGCGCCATGCAGGTTGAGGGGGTGCCGGTCACCGTCGAGATTGGCCTCAACGCCGTCATCGTCGCCGTCGTCAACCGCAGTCCGCGCATCCTCGCGGTCAGCGAGACCGATGGCGACACGCGCGATAGCCTGCCCTTCGGCCCCTTCGACCCGGCGCGCCACCGCACATTCGAGGCGAGCCTGCGGGCCCGCGTCGAAAAGCGAACGGCGCTGAAGCTCGGCTATATCGAGCAGCTCTACACCTTCGGCGACCGCGGGCGCCAGCGGCTGCCGGGTGAAGAAGGCAAGCACATGGTCTCGGTCGGCTATCTGGCGCTGACCCGCACTGATGCCGAGAACACCGAGAGACTGGCTGAGGCCGGCGCCCATTGGCGGGATTGGTATGGCTATTTGCCTTGGGAAGACTGGCGGCAGGGACGTCCGGCCGTGCTCGACCAGACGATCCTGCCGGCCCTTGCCCGCTGGGAAGCCGGCCTTGCCGGCGATGAGAAATCCGCGGCAAACGTGCAACGCCGATCGCGCGCACGGCTGGCCTTCGGCCTCGACGACTTTCCGTGGGACGAGGAGCGCGTGCTGGAGCGCTACGAACTGCTCTATGAAGCGGGGCTGGTGCGCGAGGCGGTGATCGACGGCCATGGCCGCGAAACGGACAAGCCTGCGGCGGGCCTAGCGATGCGGCATGACCATCGCCGCATCGTCGCGACGGCCGTCGCCCGGCTGCGTGGCAAGATCAAATACCGGCCGGTGGTTTTCGAACTGATGCCGCCGGAATTCACTCTTACGGACCTTCAGGCGACGGTCGAGGCGATCTCCGGCCGCCATCTGCACAAGCAGAATTTCCGCCGGCTGGTCGAGGGCGCGGAACTCGTCGAGCCGACGGGCGGAACGCTTGGCTCGACCGGCGGCAGGCCGGCCGCGCTCTTCCGCTTCCGACGACAGATTCTCGATGAGCGCCCTGCTCCCGGCCTCAAGGTCGGCGGAAGATGAATTGCTTTTGTGCATGTCGTTGCCCCAAAGCCGCTGCACACGTTGGGGCGACATGCATTATTTGATGACGGCGCAGGCGAGCCGGTCGCCGGCGTCTCCGGCCGGCTGGCTGCGGTTGTCGTCCGAGCGCGCATGGATGACCAGGGCGCGTCCGCGAATGGCCGTCGCCTGTTCATCGAGCGAAACGAAGCTGTTGAACACCTGGGCGCGCAAGATGCCGTCGGCCCCGACGAATTGATTGGGCATGTCGCCGGCATGCGGGCCGTGGGCGGCGAGAAAGCCGTGCTCGGCGCCCTCATCTCCGTCGAGAAAATGCTTGCCGGCAGACTCGAAGCCGTCCGCTACGTCGCACACTCCCGTTTCGTGGACGTGGAAGGCTACCCAGGTGTCCTTGGGAAGGCCGCTGACCTCCATCTCGATCAGCACACCCTTGCCGCCGGAGGTCAACGTCGCCCGGCCCGTGTCCGTGCCGTCCTTGCCGACGAATTCGGCCGTTGCCGTCTGCGATGATTGCTGCGCCGAAGCAGTCGCCGCCAGTCCCACGGCAGCGGCGAGCGCGATTACCACCCTGATCATCATCGTTCCTTCCTCGCTGTCGGTTTGAGGAGCAACGCGCGGTTGCCCATCTCGTTCCAACGGCAATTTCGGAGATAGGCCGTTCGACGGGCTCAAAGTCAGACCGAAATATCGAGCCCGATGTCGAGTGTCGGTGCCGCCATGGTGATCTTCGACGTCGAGATATAGTCGACGCCAGCTTCGGCGATCGCCCGGATCGTCTCGATCTTCACATTGCCGGATGCCTCGAGCCGGGTACGGCGTGGGTCGTCTTGATAGGCGGCGGCGCTCAGCCCCCAATGTCCGCCATTGACGGCCACCGCCTCGCGCAGGAGGTCTGGACCCATATTGTCGAGCAGGATGACGTCGGGCGTCGCGGTCAACGCCTCGCGCATCTGCGCCAGCCCATCCACTTCGATCTCGACCTTGACCAGATGGCCGCAATAGGCGCGCGCCGCACGGACGGCCCCGGCGACACCCCCGGAGACCGCGATATGGTTGTCCTTGATCAGCACCGCGTCATCCAGGCCGTAGCGATGGTTGGAGCCTCCGCCGAGCCGAACGGCGTATTTCTCAAGGGCGCGAAGGCCGGGAATGGTCTTGCGGGTGCAGCAGACCTTTGCTGCCGTATGGGCGATTTCGTCGGCGAACTTCGCGGTGTAACTGGCAATCCCGGAAAGGTGCATGAGGAAATTCAGGGCGACGCGCTCGCCCGAAAGCACGCCGCGCGCCCGACCAGAGATTCGCGCAATCATGGTTCCCGGCGCGACGCGATCGCCATCGGCGACCAGCGCTTCGAAGCGGATTGAAGGATCCACGAGGCGGAAGGCGGTGCGCGCCAGCTCCAGTCCGGCAACGACGCCCGCTTCACGCACGTTCATAGTCGCAACCGCCGTCATGTCCGGTCCGATGGTCGCCAGGGTGGTAATGTCGCCGGCTCGGCCGAGGTCTTCGAGGAGAGCGGTTTTCACCTGCTCCTCGACCATGAGGGCAGACAGTTCCGGACGTAGGGCGACGGTCATGATCTTCTTTCCGATTTCGTCTGTCTGCACGGCAGTGACACGGGCGGCCGTCAAGCCGGCTCCGTCTCAGCGACCTCGGCAGCCAGGCGCTCCGCCTGTGCGAGCGTCAGATAGGTGCGCCGTTGCCATTCCGGACGTTCCTCCGGGCAATCGTCGCGGAAATGACCGCCGCGGCTTTCGGTACGCTGCAGGGCGGCGACGGCGATGAGCTTGGCCGTGGTGATGATATTGGCGAAGCGCAACCGCGTGTTGACCCGTTCCAGTTCGGCGATCTCGCGGATCGCCTGCAGCAGGCTTTCCCGTGTGCGCACCACGCCAACGCATTCGCTCATCAGGCCGCGCAGCCGCTTGAAGGGCGGGCTGTCCTCGACGGTCACCGGGTCATCGTTCTCGCCGGCATTGTCGCCCCATTCGGTGAGCTTGGGCGCCGGCAGCGTACCCTTGATGTTTTCGGCGATCCGCGCCGCGAAAACCACCGCCTCGAGCAGCGAGTTGGAGGCAAGCCGATTGGCGCCGTGGACGCCGGTCGAGGTCACTTCCCCCGCCGCCCAGAGGCCGTCGATCGAGGTGCGGCCTTCGCCATCCGTCAGCACTCCGCCCATGTGGTAATGGACCGCCGGGGCAACGGGGATCGGTTGCGTCACCGGATCGATGCCGGCCGCCATGCAGGAAGCATAGACGGTCGGGAACATGTCCGGGAAATGCTTGCCGATCGCCTTCGTGCAATCGAGAAAGGCGCCGCGCCCGGCCTTGACTTCCGCGAAGACGCCGCGGGAAACCACGTCGCGTGGGGCAAGCTCGCCATCCGGATGGATATCGAGCATGAAGCGGCGGCCCTTCGAATTGACAAGGATGGCCCCGTCGCCGCGCAGGGCCTCCGTCGCGAGCGGTGCCGGATCCTTGCCGATGTCGATCGCCGTCGGGTGGAACTGCACGAATTCCGGATCGGCGATGATGGCGCCTGCCCGTGCCGCCATGCCGACGCCCTGGCCGCAGGCTTCCCACGGATTGGTGGTGACGGCGTAAAGGTGGCCGAGGCCGCCGGAGCAAAGCACGACGGCGCGCGCCGGAAAGGATACCCGGGTCTTCGACTGACCGGCATCCGGCCGTGCGACGACGCCGGAAATGAAGCGGCCTTCGCGCACCAGTTCCTCGACCACATAGCCCTCGATGACGCGGATCGACGGGGTCCTGCGCACGGCGGCGATCAGCGCCTCCATGATCGCCTTGCCGGCCATGTCGCCCTTGACGCGCACGATGCGCCGCTCGGAATGCGCCGCCTCGCGCGACAGGATAAGCTTGCCTTCGAGGTCCCGGTCGAAAGGCACGCCATATTCAAGCAGATCGTGGATGCGCGCCGGTCCCTCGGCGACCATCATCCGGGTCATCTTCTCGTCGACGATGCCGGCGCCGGCCGCCATCGTATCGGCGACGTGTTTCTCGAAGGTGTCGCCCGTGCTCATCGCCGCGGCGATGCCGCCTTGCGCCCAGGCGGAGGAAGCGCCGTGGCCGATCGGCGCGGCGGCAAGGATGGTGACGGGACGCGGCGCCAGCTTCAGCGCGCAGAAAAGCCCGGCAAGGCCGCCGCCGACGATGACGATGTCATCGATCCCGTTGAAGGATTGCGGTCGAAAATGGTCGGTCAGCATGACTCGATAACTCCTCCAACGGCCGGCCTGCGCCGGGCGAAAGGCCCAGTGGCGATTACTGCTTGAGGTTTACCATGCGCTCCACGGCAAGGCGGGCGCGATCGGCGATCGCCGGATCGACCAGAACCTCTTCCGTCATGTTGAGCAGGCTGTCGAGAATCTTCGGCAGCGTGATGCGCTTCATGTGCGGACAGAGGTTGCACGGCTTGACGAAATCGACGCCCTGTACTTCCGCCTGGATGTTGGAGGCCATCGAGCATTCGGTGACGAGCAGCACCCGCTGCGGCCGCTTGTCCTTGACATAGTTGATCATGCCCGAAGTGGAGCCGGAGAAGTCGCACACTTCGATCACATCCGGGTGGCATTCTGGGTGGCCGATGATCTCGATGCCCGGATTGGCCTCCTTGTAGGCGAGAAGCTCCGCCGCCGTGAAGCGCTCGTGGACCTCGCAATGGCCCTTCCAGGTCAGAATCTTCTTGTTGGTCTGGCGGGCGACGTTCATCGCCAGATATTCATCCGGAATGCAGAGCACCGTGTCGGATTCGAGGCTCTCGACGACGGCGAGCACGTTCGACGACGTGCAGCAGATATCCGTCTCCGCCTTCACGTCCGCCGAGGTATTGACATAGGTGACGACCGGCACGCCGGGATAGCGTTCTTTCAGCAACCGCACATCGGCGCCGGTGATCGATTCGGAGAGCGAGCAGCCGGCCTTGGCGTCGGGGATAAGCACGGTCTTTTCCGGATTGAGCAGCTTCGAGGTCTCCGCCATGAAGTGCACGCCGCACTGGACGATGATTTCCGCATCGACCTTGGTGGCGTCGCGGGCGAGCTGCAGCGAATCGCCGACGATGTCGGCAACGCAGTGAAAGATGTCCGGCGTCTGATAGTTGTGCGCCAGAATGACGGCGTTGCGCTCTTTCTTCAGCCGGTTGATCGCATGCACGTAAGGGGCATAGGCCGCCCACTCGAATGCCGGGATGAAGTCCTTGACCTTCTCGTAGAGATGCGCGGTCTCGCGGGCGATCGCCGGCGTGAAGGCGAGGTCGGGCCTCTCGATGACGCCGTAGCGTGCCGCGGCGCTGACGAACGCTGGTGCGGGTGCTGCGCCCGCGCGAAGGTCAAGTCTGGTCATCGAGCTCTCCTCTCGCCGTTTCCGGTCTGCTTATTATGCTCAATATGAGCATAATAAGGTCAAAACAAAAGCGGCTGAGCCGCGGCGACTGATTTAGAAAGTTTTGTGACAGATTTCAAGGTTCGAATGTCGCGCCCGAGATATTCTCGGGCGCATCGGATCGGCCTCAGGCCATGGCCGGGCGGGCAACGCCCCTCTCCTCGATCGGCCAATGGACGATCGCCGCGAAGATGCCGAGCGCAACCCCCAGCCACCAGACCGGATCGTAGGATCCAAGCCGATCGTAGAGATAGCCGCCCATCCAGACGCCGAGGAAGGAGCCGACCTGGTGCGAGAGGAACACGACGCCGCCGAGCAGGCCGAGGTGGCGGGTGCCGAACATGATCGCCACCAGCGCGTTGGTCGGCGGGACGGTCGACAGCCACAGGAGACCCATGACGATCGCGAAGATGACGACCGAGGTCGGCGACTGCGGCAGCAGCAGGAAGGCCGCGACGGCGATCGACCGGCCAATGTAAATCCACGCGAGGAAGTACGGCTTGGAGTAGCGCTGGCTGATGACACCAGCCGAAAGCGAACCGATGATGTTGAAAAATCCGATCAAAGCGAGAGCGATCACCGCATAGCGGGCATCGATGCCGATGTCGCCCAGATAGGCGGGGAAGTGCGCCGTGATGAAGGCGACCTGATATCCGCAGACGAAGAAGCCGGAGACGAGCAGCAGATAGCTCCTGTGCCCGAGAGCTTCCTTCAGGGCCTCGCCGACGGTCTGCTTCGAAAGCGCTTCGGAATGCCGCCCGGAGGAGGCGTTGCCGCGCAACGGAATGGCGAAGAGCGGTACCAGCAGCATCAGGAAGCCGAGATAGACGAGACTGTCGGACCAGCCATAGGCGGAAATCAGCCCCTGGCTCAGCGGCGCGAACAGGAACATGCCGGCCGAGCCGGCCGCCGTGCCGATGCCGAAGACAAGTGCGCGCTGGTGAGGCGCGACGTTTCGGGCGAAGGCCGACAGCACGATACCGAAGGAACCGGAGGCGACGCCGAGACCGACGAGCACGCCGCCGCCGACATGCAGCCAGATCGGCGCATTGGCGAAGGCCATGATGAAGAGGCCGCTGGAATAGAGCAGTCCGGATAGCGCCAGCATGCGCCAGGTGCCGAACTTGTCGGCCAGCGCCCCGAAGAAGGGCTGGCCGAGGCCCCAGCAGAGATTTTGGATGGCCATGGCAAGGCCGAAGGTGGTCCGATCCCAGCCCCGGTCGGCGAGCATGGGCAATTGAAAGAACCCCATTGCCGAACGCGGACCGAAGGTCAGCATCGCGATCATCGAACCAGCGGCGATGATCAGCCACGGGAGATGATGATGGTGATGGAGTGAGTGGGCGTCGCTCTGATTGGCAGCAGACATTGGATGCTCCGGTTTCTTGAGGGCGCAAGCTATGTCGCCGCTCAAATTGAGCCAAGCCAATTAAATTGACGATCGGTTCACAGGAATTGATGGCCGCCTGCAGGCGCAGTCGTACGGTCAGCCGAGCGCGTCATTCGACGCCGCGCCGCTTCATCGGCCAACCCTCGCTGCGCCGTCGCACAACCCTCGCCTCGTCGCCGATCCTGACGATCCCCTCGCCCCTTGGCACGGCATTCCAGCCAAAGAGCACGCCCGGCACCCGGCGATCCGCGGACATGCGCTTTTCGGCGAGCCCCTGGATCGGATTGCCGCCGATCCGTTCGCCGGTCGTCTGGTCCTGCGCGGTCATGATGCACCGCGCACAGGGCTTGACGAGATCGAAGACTATGCCGGCGATCTCCAGGCTTTCCCACAGGTCCTCCGCCCAAGGCTCGTCGCAATCGATGAGGATGTTGGTGCGGAAGCGCTCCATGCCGACCGGTTCCTGACCCTTCTCGACGAGCGTTCGATTGAGGTCCGCCAGCGAAGCGGTGGTCGTCATCAGCACCGGAAATCCGTCGGCAAATCCAATCGGCGCCGCGGTGCCGGCCCATTCGGCGCCGACGAAGCGCTCGGCTTCCTCGTCCATATGTACGAGCCTAACCGGCCGCCCGAACCAGCCCGACAGCGTTTCGTTCGCGGCGTCATCGGCAACGGCAGCATTCACGTCGCTCGACCAGACGCGCACGCTGAGCCGGCGATCCGGATCGAAGCGGACGGCGATTTCGTTGCCATTCATCTTCAGCTGAACGCCGCCATCGATGTGCGTCGCTTCGACCTGGGCCAGCGCCTGCAATTCGCGCTGGGTGACGAACTTTCCATCGGGCTCGACGACCATGAACCGCCGGTCGCCTGCCAACCCGTCGAGATTGACCGTCACGGCCGTTTGCGGCACGGCGCGACCGCTTTTCAAGGGGTGGATGTTGAGACCGGTGACTTTCATCGCGGCATTCCAGGTTCAGAGATTGATTCAGGCGGCTCGCGATCTGATTCACCGAGCGGCAACAACATATTGAAACAATTAGATTTCATCGAGCAGCATGGCAAGCACGCTGCGCAGCCGCGTTTGCCGCTCCAGCGCCAGCCGACGCCCCGCCGCGGTCTGGAAACCCTCGGCGAGACGGAAGAGCTTCGTTTCGAAATGGTCGATCGCGAAAGCCTTGTCGTCGAGCGGCCTGTCCTCGGCCAAGGGATCGAGCGGATCGTAGAGACCGCTTCCCATGCGACCGGCGATATAGAAGCAGCGCGCGGCGCCGAACATGCCGATCGCGTCGAGCCGGTCCGCGTCCTGCAGGATTTTCGCTTCGAGCGTCTCGGGCGCAATATTGGCCGAGAAACTGTGAGTCAGAATGGCATGGGCGACGGCCGAAATTTCCAGCGTGCTCCAGCGGAGGCCGTCGAGAATTTGCCATGCCTTTTCGGCGGCGAGCCGCGATGCCCCGGCCCGGAGCGGCGAATTCTTCTCGACTGCGACGCAGTCATGCAACAGCACGGCGGCCGCGAGCTGACGGCTGTCGCCACCCTCCTCCGCCTGTATGCGTGCCGCGTTCTTCCAGACGCGAACGAGGTGGGAGGCGTCGTGGGAGCCGTCGTCGCCGGAGAATGCATGCGGCAGAAGCTTGCCAGCAAGTTCGTCATGCGGTGCGAAGGCGGTGGCGAGAGCCTGAAGGCGCGTCATGCTTGGCTTGCTCCCTCTCTCGGGTCAGTCGCGATCGATCCGGGCGGATCAGCCGAATCGCGCCCGCCGCTGGACAGGATCTTCTGGTAGAAGAGGCCGATGCCGATCAGCACGCCGCCGAGGCCGATGAAAGAGAGCGCCCGCAGGAAGCCCTCGAGGTTGGACATGTCGACGAGGAAGACCTTGAGCACGGCAATGAACACCAGTACGGCCGAAGCGATGCGGATGCTCTTGGCGTTGAAGCGCGATCCCACCACGAGAAGCAGGACGCCTAGCACCAGCCAGATCACCGAGTAGGTGTAGGTCTCTCCCTGCAGGAAGCCCTTCCAGTCGGCGACGCTTTCTCCCTGCCAGAAACGGCGCACGCTCAGCGTCGCCCAGGCGAAGGCCAGCACAGCGCCGCTCACTGCCAGCGCCATGACGTAGGGCTGCGGGCGCCTGCCGCGCGCATACCAGGCAAGGCCGGCATAGCCGATGGCGGGCAGCAGATAGCCGATGAAGAGCAGGTCGAACAAGGGAATGCGACCAAGCAACTCGCCGCTGAAATAGGGATTGAGGCCGACGAGATGGGCCGAGAGCACCGACAGCATCGAAAGTACGCCGAGCGCCATTCCGCCGTAGCGGAACACCGGGCTTGGCGATCCCCCGTCGAGCGTCATGAAAATGCCGGAGGCGCCGATCGCAAGCAGCGTGTAGATCGCCTGCTCGCCGAGCGTCGGAACGGAACTGTCAAGCACGCCGCCGTTCATCGCATGGCGTACGAGGATCGCGAGTGTCAGGAGCACGAAGAGGCTGGCGAGCGCCTGCAGCAGATTGCGGGCCCGCAGATCCGGAAAAGCGCGCAGGAAGTAGGCGCAACCGACGAGCAGCAGTGCCGGAACGCCGTATCCCGGCAGAAGCGCATTGAAGACCGGCGTGGTCCCGAGGCTGCCGGGCCCGACGATCGTCGGCTCCCAGGCAATCCGCGTCAGGACGACGATGGCGGCGGCAACCGTCACCCAGGGCAGAACCGGCCAGGGACGCAGGCGTGTTGCAAAGGTGTAGCCCGTGCCGAGGACCGCGATGGCGAGCGTCGTCACCAACCCGTCCGTCCAGGCATGCAGGCCGACGACAAAGAGGCCGAGGGAGCCCAGTGCCAGCAGACCCGCCGCAAGATCGAGCTCCCTCCATTCGGCGTCGCGGCGAGAGATCCATTCGACGAGACCAAGAAGGAATAGCCCGCTCGTAAAGGCGGCAAGCCCATGCGGCAGGTCGAAGGCGAACTGGCCCGTCATCAGGAACGACATGCCGACAAGCGCGCCGGGCACGACGGCCGCGATGCCGGCCCAAAGAACCGCAAAGTGCCGCTGCTCGGCAAGCCGGGTAAGCACGGCCGCCGCGAGCAGGAGAAAAAGCGCTGCAAGTGTCATCGCCGTCAGCATCGCCGTCCGGCCGGGAACGACGATCGCCGGTGTGGCCAATGTCGGGTCGAGATAGGCAAGTACGCCGCTAAGGGCAGTCAGCGTCCAGGTGCCGACGACTGCGCCGAGCGCAGCCAGCAGCGCCGGGTAAACGGCAGTAGCCCGCAGCGCACCGGCGCCGGCAAGTACGGCGATCACGACCACGAATTCGGCGACCGGGAACCGCGCCGCCTCAACGGCCGGGCTGATGAAGAGCAGCGCGAGCAGCGTTGCGACGATCGCCGCCGACAGCGAGATTGCCGCATAGGGCGGCGTGAAGAGCCGCTCCCAGGGACCCGGGGTTGCGGCTGGCAACGCGCCCGTGTGTGTCGTTGCGAGGGTCTCGCGTTCTACGCCGCCGGGCCAGATCAAACCGACGCCGAGGATCATGACGACAAGAGCAACCGTCACCGGCGGGGCTTCAAACGGTGCGGCCAGCGCGACATAGGCCAGCCCCCACAGGCCGAGGCCGGCATTGGCGAGCGTTGGCACGATCGTCCAGTGGCGCAGGCGAGAGGCCAAGAGTGTTGCGAACCAGGCGACCGCCAGAAACCCGAACAGCACCCATGGCCGCGGCTCGCCGCTCGAGACAAATAAGGGCGTGAGCAACGACGCCAGAAGGCCGAGCCCGGCCAGCGCCTGGCCATGCAGCAGCGACAGGCCCACCGTCGCCAGCGATACCAGGGCCAGCAGCGCGAAGGCCGTTGCCGTGCCTATGTAGTCGTAAATGCCGTGCGCCGCGTAGACGACTCCGAACAGCGTCACCGCACCGGCCGCGGTCAGCACGCCCGGGATCATCGCATTGCGGAACCGGTCGGCGATCGTCGGCACCGCGCGGCGGCGGATCACTTCGCCGGCCATCCCGAGCGCAAGGCCGAAGATCGCGGCAAGCGTCAGGCGAACCGCCGGGCTCAGGAGCCCTGCTTCGATCGAATACTGCACCAGGAAGAAGCCGCCGAGGGCGAGCGCAAGCCCGCCGACCCAGACCGGCCAGCGACCGCCGATCCGGCTCTCGAGGCTCTCCGCGGAGCGCATGGCAACAGGTTCGGCAGCCGCGACGTCGGCTGGAGCGCCGCTTGCCGCCGTGTCCGCGTCCTCTGCGCCCGCCGGAACGTTCCCGAATATCCGGGCACCCTCTCGCGCCTGCGACCAAGGGCCGTGAACGGCCTCTTCCGCGATCTCGGGTGGGGTTGGCAGAGCCTCGGCCTCCTTTCGCGCGGAGGCAGCGGTGTCCGGCACGACGTCTTCGGCGGCCCGCGTCGCCAGCCGGGCGATCTCCGCCTTCAGGCTCTCGATCTCGGCGTCCAACCGGTCCGCGTTCCTGCGGCCGCCCAGAAAGGCGGCGAGCGCCATGGCAAAGGCAACAAGCGCTATGAGCTCAAGCATGGTTCCCCAACAGCAGGACGACTCGTGAACGATTCGCACAAGTTAGCCCGGAATGCCAGCGGAGGCACGCCGCTTGAATATCCTCTTCCTCGCAACCGCAGGTCTTTACGGCGGAAACAAATGTCTTCGGGGGCAGAACAGCCGTAATCTCTTCATCGAACTGTCGCAGAACTGTCATGAGCTGGCTGATAGAGCGAAAACGGACGCCGCAACATGAGCGGCGCTTCTATCGTCCTCAACGGGGAGAATGACCATGGACAAGCAGCTCGGCACGACGGAAGAAACCGAATTCAAGACGCTGACGGAACGCAGGGAAGAACTGGAAGACATCGGCCAGAACTGTTCCACCAATCCGACCATGGGCGACATCATCAATCGCCGCTTCTCGCGCCGGTCGTTCCTTGGCGGCTCGCTCGCGGTGGCAGCCATTTCCACGACGGTCAGTCCGCTGGCACTGCTCACGGCCGACGAGGCACGGGCCAGCGACAGCGCTTCGCCCTTCGACTTCTCGGAAATCGAGGCCGGCGTCGACGAGACGCATCACGTCGCCGAAGGCTACGACGCCGACATCCTGCTGCGCTGGGGCGACAAGATCTTCGCCGATAGCCCGGAATTCGATCCGCTGAAGCAGACGGCCGAGGCGCAGAGCCGCCAGTTCGGCTACAACAACGACTATGTCGGCTTCATTCCGCTCGACGGCAGTCCGGATCACGGCCTCCTGGTCGTGAACCATGAGTACACGAATGCCGAGATCATGTTCCCCAACTTCGCTCGCGTCGAGAAGGTGACGGAGGACGGCAAGGAGGAAGACAAGGTCGTTCTCGGCGAATACACCAAGGAACTGGTCGACATCGAAATGGCCGCCCATGGCGGCACGGTCATCGAGATCCGCAAGGTGGACGGCAAGTGGCAGCCGGTTCTCGACGGCAAGTACAACCGCCGCATCACCGTCAACACCGAAATGCAGCTGTCCGGCCCGGTGGCCGGCCATGGTCGCGTCAAGACCGCCGCCGATCCGAGCGGCAAGAAGGTTTTCGGCACGATCAACAATTGCGCCGGCGGCGTCACCGCCTGGGGCACCTACATGATGGCCGAAGAGAACTTCAACGGCTATTTCGGCGGCGAGCTCGCCGAGGATCATCCGGAATTCAAGCAGCTGAAGCGGCTCGGCGCGCCGGGTGGCCAATACGAATGGTCGAAGTTCTACGACCGCTTCGACGTATCGAAGGATCCGAACGAGGCGAACCGCTTCGGCTGGGTCGTCGAGGTCGATCCGCTCGACCCGGCCTCCGTGCCGAAGAAGCGCACGGCGATAGGCCGCTTCAAGCACGAGGGCTGCGAATCGATCGTCAACAAGGACGGCCGGGTCGTCCTCTACAGCGGCGACGACGAGCGCTACGACTATGTCTACAAGTTCGTGACGACGGGCACCTACAACCCGAACGACCGCGCCGCCAACCTGAACCTCTTCGACGAAGGCACGCTCTACGTGGCGAAGTTCGACGAGGACGGCACGGTCACCTGGATGCCGATCGTCCATGGCGAAGGTCCGCTGACGGCCGAGAACGGCTTTGCCTCCCAGGCCGACGTGCTGATCAACACGCGTCTTGCCGCCGATGCGCTCGGCGCGACCAAGATGGACCGGCCCGAGGACATCCAGCCCAATGCGAAGACCGGCAAGGTCTATGTCATGCTGACCAACAATACCAAGCGCAAGGAGGAAGAGGCGGACGCCGCCAATCCGCGCGCCAAGAATGCCTTCGGCCACATCGTCGAGATCTCCGAGACGGACGGAGACTTCGCTTCGACGAAATCCAAGTGGGACATTCTGTTGAAGTGCGGTGACCCGAGCGTTGCGGATGTGGGCGCCTCCTTCTCGACCGCGACGACGAAGAACGGCTGGTTCGGAATGCCGGACAATTGCGCCATCGACGCGGACGGCCGTCTGTGGGTTTCGACCGACGGCAACAACGAGAAGGAGACCGGCCGTACCGACGGTGTCTGGGCGATCGAAACGGAAGGCGAAGGTCGCGGCACATCGAAGCTGTTCTTCCGGGTGCCGGTCGGCGCGGAGATGTGCGGGCCGAGCTTCAACCCGACGAGCGACACGTTCTTCCTTGCCGTGCAGCACCCGGGCGATGCCGGCCTCGCCACCTATGAAAAGCCGGCAACGCGCTGGCCCGACTTCCGCGACGACATGCCGGTGCGCCCGGCTGTGGTCGCCGTGACCAAACAGGGCGGCGGCAAGATCGGCTAAGGCGCGCTTTTTCCTGAGTGCAGGCGCCGCATGACATATGCGGCGCCTGTTCTGTTTTTCAGGCCGCCGACGGTGGGGCCGGCTTAAGCGCCTTCAGCGTCGCATGGACAAAACCGTCGCGAGCCGAGGAAACGTCGACACCGCGCGGTTCATAGACGTGGCGGTTGAGGAAATAGGCCGTCAGGCGGAAGGCCGCGGCAAGGCTGTCATGATCGGCGGCGCTGCGCGTTCCGGAGAGGAAATCCGGAAGGGCAAGCATGCGCTCCGCATAGGGTGCGCCCGCCGCGCGGCTGACGGCTCGGCCGGTTTTCGGCGAAACGTAGATGAGTTCGGCCCGGTGTCCGGTCGCCGCGCATTCCGAAAGGTCGAGGCCGAAGCCGAGATCGTTGAGGACCGCCAGCTCGAAGCGCACGAACAATTCGCCGGCATCGGCCGGATCCTGAAGGTGATCGACGATGACGGCGAGCGCCTCGTAGAGATGCGGATGCGGATCGCGCTCCGGCAGCAGCCTCAGAAGGGCGCCGAGCGCCTGGATGCCGTAGACCGAGGTTGCCGCCTCCATCAGCCTGGCGGCGCGCAATTCGAGCGGCTCGAGGCGGAACTCGCCGAGATGCTCGTCGAGCCGGGCTCGCCAGGTCACTTCCACCGAATTGCCCGGCTGCAGCACCGGCTGCATCGTCCGCGAGCGGCCGGAGCGCACGAGCCCCAAGTGCCGCCCGTGCGCGGACGTCATGACCTCGGCAATGACAGAGCTCTCGCCATGCCGCCTTATGCCGAGAATGATGGCCTGATCGCTCCATTGCATGAAAAAGGCATACACCCGGGGCGGAAACGGGATCAAGCGAAGATGGCGCTTACGACGGCTGCATCGCGGCTCACCCAGATCCATGACGCTCGCCCTTTCCGCTTCATGTTCGCCGCACTACAATTCTGTCATTGGCCTGCCGAATCGCGGCATGCTCGCAAGCCGCGGCTGGCTGCCGGTCTCGAGCTGGCAATCACAAGGATTGTTTGGAGTATGTGTGTGTCCCGCCTCGCCCAGCTTCTCCCGCTCCTCCTTGTTGTGGCCGCGCTGTCGGGTTGCGCGACAAGCACCGCGCAGCCGCCGCGACCGCGGGGACCGGATCCCTATTTCACGGCGATGTACGGACCACATCCGGACGAGGCGTTCCCACTGCCTGCGACCGACATCAGCACGGTCGACCCGCGCTTCCTGCGCCAGCAGGTGCCCTATGTCACGCACGAGCCACCGGGGACGATCGTCATCGACACGCCCAGCCGGCACCTCTACCTGGTGCAGGATGGCGGCATGGCGCTGCGCTATGGGATCGGCGTCGGCAAGGCGGGGCTGGAATTTGCCGGCGAGGCGCGCATCGGCCGCAAGGCGCTGTGGCCCCGCTGGATCCCGACCTCCGAGATGGTCGCCCGCGAGCCGGAGCGCTATGGCCCGCTCGCCAGCGGCCTGGACCCGGGCCTGACCAACCCGCTCGGGCCGCGCGCGCTCTATCTCTACCAGGACGGCAAGGACACGCTTTTCCGCATCCACGGCACGACAGAGGCATGGTCGATCGGCAAGGCCGTTTCCAGTGGCTGCATCCGGATGTTCAATCCGGATGTCATCGATCTCTACAACCGCGTGCCGGAAGGCACCCGTGTGGTGGTGATCCAGGCGCAGTCGCCGATAGACCCGGCAATGCCGCCGGTCGTTCCCCCCGCAGAGGAGGCGCCGATCGAGGCCCCGGCAGAGGACGCGCCGCTGGCGTTCTGAGCAATTACCAGGCGTCCGGCTCGCGCACGAGGTGCACGATATTGGCGGGGTTCATCACCCAGCCACCGCGAAAGCCTTCGCCCAATTCCTCGACCGCGTCGCAGCGTACTGCTCCGTGCGCGGCGAGGTGGGTCAACGCTCTTTCGTGGTTGTCGGTGAACAGTTCCAGCCAGACTTCCGCCTGGCTCAATTGCGGCATTTCGTCGATCCAAAGACGATTGGGGCCGAGGATGAAGCCCTTTGCCGGCTGCTTCTCGTCGAATGGCGGCAGGCCGACGACGTCGCGGTAGAAAGCGACCACGGTCTCATATTGATGGCTCGGCACCTTCATGGCGATGTTGATGCCGCCCTTTATCTCCACTGGCATCGCTCGTTCCTCCTATATCTGTGGCTCGAGCGCCGGCTTGCCGGAGAGCTCGCTCACATAGTAGCCCTCCCGGAGGTTGATGCCGTATTCGACCCAGGCCTTCATGCAGGCGAGCATCTGCGACCAACCCTCGCAATTGAGATAGGAGCTTTTCTGCCCCTGCTCGTCCTCGCGCCAGCCGGTTTCGGCGATGGTCACCATGGTGGCGCCGTCCTCGAGGGGCTGGAAGCGCATCTCCACACTCGTCTGGTATGGTGCCTCTTCCTTTGCAACCATCGCGCCCCAGCGGAAGACGATCCGCTCATTGGGCTCGACAACTTCCACCTCGACGGGGACCTCTCCCCACCAGGTGACGGTGGCGCCGGCGACCAAGGGGCCGCTGATGCCGCCGAGCGTCACGAAATAACGGCTGAGCTTGTCCGGATTGACGACCGCGTCGAAGACCTCCCCGACGGGACGGGCTATCCGCCCGTTCACGCGAAATTCGAAAGCCATGACGACCTCCTCTCGATTGTGTCCGGGCATAATATGTTATAAAAATATAACATGTCAATTGATTCGAAGGACGATGCCGTTTTCAAGGCACTGGCCAATGGCCTGCGCCGCCAGATTCTGGATGCTCTGAAAGAGGAGCCCCGGACCACGGGCATGTTGTGCGAGCAATTTTCCGATCTTGATCGCTGCACGGTGATGCAGCATTTGAAGGTATTGGAAGAGACAAATCTCGTTCTCGTCCGGCGCGAGGGGCGGGAACGCTGGAACCACCTGAACGCCTTGCCGATCCGCGCCATTCACGACCGCTGGATCAGCCAGTATTCGGATCATGCAATGTCCGTGCTCACCGCCATGCAACAACAACTCGACGGTGAAAAGGAGTGACGGTTTCGTCTTTCCATAGGGCGGCTTTATTCGTATGAACGATCGAGTTCAAGAAAACTGGGATCAGTTCCGTGCGTTACCTCATCACCGGCACCGCAGGTTTCATCGGCTTTCACGTCGCCAAGCGGCTGATCGACGATGGGCATTTCGTGGTCGGTTTCGATGGCATGACGCCCTATTACGACGTGACGCTCAAGCAGCGCCGCCACGCGATCCTGGAGCGCTCCAACGGCTTCAAGGCGGTGACAGCAATGCTCGAGGACCGCGCCGCCCTCGACCGCGCCGCGGAGCTTGCGGAACCGGAGGTCATCATCCACCTCGCCGCACAGGCGGGTGTTCGCTACAGCCTCGAGAACCCGAAGGCTTATGTCGACGCGAACCTTCTCGGTTCCTGGAACATCCTCGAGCTTGCGAGGGCGATCGGCCCGAAGCATCTGATGCTGGCATCGACCTCGTCGATCTACGGCGCCAATGAGAAGATACCGTTTGCCGAGGCGGACCGGGCCGACGAGCCGATGACGCTCTATGCGGCGACGAAGAAATCGATGGAGCTGATGGCGCACAGCTACGCCCATCTCTACAAGGTGCCGACCACCGCCTTCCGGTTCTTCACCGTCTATGGCCCCTGGGGCCGGCCCGACATGGCACTCTTCAAATTCGTCGACGCCATCTTGAACGGCCGGCCGATCGATATCTATGGCGAAGGCCGGATGAGCCGCGACTTCACCTATATCGACGATCTTGTCGAAGGCATCCTGCGGCTTTCCCATGTCGCGCCGTCCGAAGCCAATCGCGTCGGTCCGGACCTGGCGCAGGACACGCTCTCGGGGCACGCGCCGTTCCGTGTCGTCAATGTCGGTGGCGGCCAGCCGGTGGACCTGATGACCTTCGTTGACACTGTCGAGAAGGCCGTCGGCCGGCCGGCGGTGCGCAACATGCTGCCGATGCAGATGGGCGACGTGCCGCGCACCTACGCGTCACCGGACCTGCTCGAGGCGCTGACCGGCTTCAAGCCAATGATGCCCGTCGAGGAAGGCGTCGCCCGCTTCGTGGAATGGTACGAGCAATATTATCGTCCTGCAGAAACCGTTGCCTGAAGGGCGCGACGCGCAATTCGTCGCATCGGAAAACGCCCCTGTCATTTGCAGGTCGAAAAACGGTCCTATTTGCCTATCAATGGATGTGTAGCTCCCAAGGCTCAAGAAGGACCCAACAACAAAGGAAGAGTGGATGAAGATTACGATGATTGGCGCCGGCTATGTCGGCCTCGTTTCCGGCGTATGCTTCGCGGATTTCGGCCACGACGTCGTCTGCCTCGACAAGGACGAAGCCAAGATCGCGGCGCTCAAGAAGGGTGAGATCCCGATTTTCGAACCGGGTCTCGACCATCTGGTCGCCAGCAACGTCGCTTCAGGGCGTCTGCATTTCACCACGGATCTCGCGCCCGCCGTTTCCGGCAGCGACGTCATCTTCATCGCCGTCGGCACCCCATCCCGGCGCGGCGACGGGCACGCGGACCTCTCCTATGTCCACGCCGCCGCCCGCGAGATCGCTGCCAATCTCAACGGCTTTACCGTCATCGTCACCAAGTCGACCGTCCCGGTCGGCACCGGCGACGAAGTCGAACGGATCATCCGCGAAGCCAATCCGGATGCCGACTTTGCCGTCGTCTCCAATCCGGAGTTCCTGCGCGAGGGCGCGGCGATCGACGATTTCAAGCGGCCCGACCGAATCGTCATCGGCCTTGCGGACAACGACCAGCGTGCACGCGACGTGATGACGGAAGTCTATCGCCCCCTCTATCTGAACCAGGCCCCCCTCGTCTTCACTTCGCGCCGTACCTCCGAACTGATCAAGTATGCCGGCAACGCCTTCCTGGCGATGAAGATCACCTTCATCAACGAGATGGCCGACCTTTGCGAGAAAGTCGGTGCAAACGTCCAGGATGTGGCCCGCGGCATCGGACTCGACGGGCGTATCGGCGCCAAGTTCCTGCATGCCGGCCCGGGCTACGGCGGTTCGTGCTTTCCCAAGGATACCCTGGCGCTGGTCAAGACCGCACAGGACCACGACAGCCCGGTGCGGCTCGTCGAAACCACTGTCGCCATCAATGACAACCGCAAGCGGGCCATGGGCCGCAAGGTGATCACCGCGGTCGGCGGCGACGTGCGCGGCCGCAAGGTTGCCGTGCTCGGCCTGACGTTCAAGCCGAACACCGACGACATGCGTGACAGCCCCGCGATCGCCATCGTCCAGACGCTGCAGGACGCCGGCGCCACGGTAACGGGCTACGATCCGGAAGGCATGGAGAACGCGCGCAAGGTCATCGACGGCCTGACCTATGCGACCGACCCCTATGACGCGGCAGCGGATGCCGACGCACTGGTGATCGTCACCGAGTGGAACGAATTCCGGGCGCTGGACTTCGCCCGGCTGAAACGCACGATGAGCACCCCGCTGCTCGTCGACCTGCGCAACATCTACCGCAAGGACGAGGTCACCCGGCACGGCTTCGAGTATGCCAGCGTCGGTCGGCCGGACTGATCGAGGAAAAAAAGACTGGATCACGATGATTTTGGGTCGCATCGACCCAAAATCATAAACGTGATCGATTCTAATGAGTTAGAGCGGGATGCGGGCGGAAAACCGCACACACTTTTCCTCCTCACGCTCCAGAGCGGGTGCGAAGGAGGACAGGCTTCTCCAGCGCCCGCTCTTAAAATTGGCGGGAAACGGTGGTCGATGGGCTCGGAAGTTCGCGCTGGCAGGTGCGCCAGCCCTGGAGTAGACAAGTACGCTGGCGGAAAAGCGATCCGGCTTCTAGGCTTTGGGACCGACGGGAATGATCGTCTCCCAACTCTTGCCGGCGAGGATCACGCAGCTTCGGCCTGACACGTCGGTTATGACCAGAGTCCAGCTGCCGCTGTCGGCAGCATAGAGTTCCATCACCGCCTGCTGATTGACCATCCCCACGGCGGCTTGCTTTTCGGCATATTGCCGAGCGAGAAACTCGATCACCTGCGCGCGATCGGCGCACTTCAGGACACCCTGCGCGCCTGCTGCCTGGGGATATACGGTTACCGCCGCTGCCAAGAGGGCGGCTTGCGGAAGGACGCGGATTGCATTGCGTACCACGATGCACCTCCTTTCGCCGGGATACCCGGCGGAAGAGGGTTTTCCGCTGACCTGTTCCGCCGCAGTCCGGCATTTCTATGGTCGGCACCCAGCCGCGACCTTCGCACCACGAGCCGATGAGCACGTAACGATGCTCGGCGTGACGCCGTTCCATGCCCCGCCGTTATTTTTTCTTCATCGCCTCCATCAGCGCCGCACCGAACGCACCCTGGGTCGGCGCCTGCGGCTTCTGCGGGCGCGCGACCGAATTGCGATTGCCGCCGTTCGGCGACGCTCCCCTCGCCTCCCGCGCGGTTTCCGCTCCGCCATCTTTGCGCATGCTGAGCCCGATGCGTTTGCGCGCCACGTCGACCTCGGTGACGCGAACCCGCACCACGTCGCCTGCCTTGACGACCTCATGCGGGTCCTTGACGAAACGATCGGCGAGCTGGGAGACGTGTACCAGCCCGTCCTGGTGGACGCCGATATCGACGAAGGCGCCGAAGGCCGCCACATTGGTCACCGTCCCTTCAAGCTGCATGCCGACCTTCAGGTCCTTGATGTCGTCGACCCCCTCCGCGAAAGTCGCCGTCTTGAAGCTCGGGCGTGGATCGCGGCCCGGCTTTTCCAGTTCCGAAAGAATGTCCTTGACCGTCGGCAGACCGAAGCGTTCGTCGACGAAGGCGCGCGCATCGAGCGCCTTCAGGGCGGCACTGTCTCCCATCAGCGCGCGCAGATCCCGGCCGCAGGCGGCGACGATCTTCTTGGCCACGCCATAGGCCTCCGGATGCACGGCCGAGGCGTCAAGCGGCTCTGAACCATTGGTAATCCGCAGGAAGCCGGCGCATTGCTCGAAGGTGCGGGCGCCAAGCCGCGGCACCTTGAGGAGCTGCTGCCGATTTGCAAAGGCGCCCATTGCGTCGCGGTGCGCCACGATCGCTTCCGCCGACGACTTGCCCAAACCGGACACACGCGCCAGCAGCGGCGCCGATGCGGTGTTGAGATCGACGCCGACAGCGTTCACCGCATCCTCGACAACGGCATCCAGAGAGCGGCTGAGATGCGACTGGTCGACATCGTGCTGGTACTGGCCGACGCCGATCGACTTCGGTTCGATCTTGACGAGTTCGGCAAGCGGGTCCTGCAGGCGGCGGGCGATGGACACGGCACCGCGCAGCGAAACATCGAGATTTGGAAATTCCGCAGCCGCCGTTTCCGAAGCGGAATAGACGGAGGCACCCGCCTCGGAAACGATCACCTTGGTGGGCTTCGGCGCCGGCAGCTGCGCCAGCATATCGGCGACGAGCTTCTCGGTTTCGCGGCTGCCGGTGCCGTTGCCGATGGCGATCAGTTCGACCTTGTACTTGCGGACCAGAGCCGCAAGTTCCGCCTGTGTGCCGCGAATGTCGTTCTTCGGAGGGAACGGATAAACCGTCGTCGTGTCGAGCAGCTTGCCGGTGCCGTCGACCACCGCGACCTTGACGCCGGTTCGGATGCCGGGATCGAGACCCATGGTCGAACGCGAGCCGGCCGGAGCCGCAAGCAGCAGGTCCTTGAGGTTGCGCGCGAAGACGCGGATCGCTTCCTCCTCGGCCCGTTCGCGCAATTCGCGCATCAGATCGAGCGAGAGGGACAGCGAAAGCTTGACGCGCCAGGTCCAGCCGATCACGTCGAGCAGCCACTTGTCCCCGGGCAGATGCCCGCCGACTTCGTATGCTGCGGCGATCATGCGCTCGACCGGCCTTTGCCCAGATGCCGCATCCTGGTCGACGACGATATCGACCGACAGGATCTCTTCGTTCCAGCCGCGCAGCATCGCCAGCGCACGGTGGCCCGGTGCCGTCGCCCAGCGCTCCGAGTGATCGAAATAATCCGAGAACTTCGCTCCCGCTTCCTGCTTGCCGTCGACGACCTTGGCTTTCAGGAACGCCGCCTCCCGCATGTAGTTTCGCAGTCGGCCCAGGAGATCGGCGTTCTCGGTCATGCCTTCGGCGATGATGTCGCGGGCGCCGTCGAGTGCTGCCTTTGCGTCCGGCACGTCGGCGGAGAGGAAGGTTGTCGCCCGTTCGGCCGGCGCGATCGAGCGATCGGCGAGGATCGCCTCGGCGAGCGGCCCGAGTCCCCGCTCCCGGGCAATCTCCGCCTTGGTCCGCCGCTTCGGCTTGTAAGGCAGATAGATGTCCTCGAGCTCCGCCTTGGTGGAGGCGGCGGCAATCTTGCCTTCCAGTTCATCGGTGAGCTTGCCCTGGCCGCGAACCGACTCGAGAATGGAGGCCCGGCGCGCTTCGAGCTCGCGCAGATAGGTGAGCCGCTCGGAGAGGGTGCGCAATTGCGTGTCGTCGAGACCGCCGGTGACCTCCTTGCGGTAGCGGGCGATGAAAGGCACCGTCGCTCCGGCGTCGAGAAGCTCGACGGCCGCGCCGACCTGCGCGGCGGACGCCTTGATCTCGCTTGCGATGAT
The DNA here is from genome assembly GCF_000018545.1 of Sinorhizobium fredii NGR234. Lineage (NCBI taxonomy): Bacteria > Pseudomonadati > Pseudomonadota > Alphaproteobacteria > Hyphomicrobiales > Rhizobiaceae > Ensifer > Ensifer fredii. The sequence continues at coordinate 892,094 of NC_012587.1, read as the reverse complement.
GGCGGCGATGGGCTTTGCGGTCATGTCTGCGTTCCGTCTGCTGTTTCAGGCCGGACCATAGTGGCACAGACGATGAAGGCCAAGTGAGGGCGGCTGAGCGGTCCACAGAAGATGGGAAAGGGCGGGATCGCTTGCTTTACCCACGGAGGAGGCCGATTCGCCCCTCACCCTAGCCCTCTCCCCGCACGCGGGGAGAGGACTCCCCACCGTTTAGCAAGAGAGTTTCTGCTCGGCCAAGGAAGGATTGAAGGTGGTGCCGGTTTTCAGCATTGCGCATGCGACGTTGAGGAGGCGGTCGGCGACGGATCGCAGGGCACGACCGTGGCTGTGACCTCGGCTTCGAAGGGCGGCGTACTTCAAACGGCTCCGAGAGTCGTGCTGAATGGCGACGCGTGCCCAATGGTACATGGCGTTGGCGAGCCGGTCGTGGCAGGCCTGTCTTCTGATGACGATGCAACTCTTGCCGGACCGCTTGGTAACGGGCGCGACTCCTGTCAAACTGCGCAAGGCGGCGTGGTCACGTCGCTGCAGGGCATCGAAGGCTTCTGCGAGCAGCGTGGCGAGGACGATCCTTCCCACTCCCGGCAAGGATGCGAGGATCTCCACGTCATGCTGCTTCCTCTGCCCCGGCTCGGTCGCCTCGGTCGGGACAAGGCGGGCAGTCAGGGTATCGAGCCGCTGATGCGCTTGCTTGAGCTGCCGGTTCACGAGGCGAATGCGGGCAATGAGCGTGGCAATGTGGGCGCTGGCGGCTTCGGTCGTCCCGGCGGCGACCTTGACGGGCGGCGTGCGCAGCACGGCGAGCACATGGGTGGCGTCGACGCGGCGGATGCGGTTGCGTTTGAGAAGCTTGGCGATCGTCGCCGCGCGGATCCGCGCGGCTTTGGCCGGCGTCGGCCCGGCTTCCCAGAGATCGAGCAGCCACTCGGCCCCGAGGTCGTTTTCGAGCTCGAGCAGCGCAGGAAAGTAGCGCCAGAGCTGCTCGCGCATGCGGTTGGTCAACCGGTTGCGCTCGGCGCCGAGGTCCTCGGCCATGCGCGACCATTCGCGCAATTCGATGACGACAGGATCGGCGGCGGCGAGCAGCCGGAAGCACCGGCGATCGGTGCGCAAGGCCGAGGCCATCACTTCGGCATCGCGGCTGTCGTCCTTGGCGCCGGCCAGGGTGAACCGGTCGCGAAAGCGATCCATTTGTTTCGGGTTGATGGCATGCACCTGGCAGCCGCGCTCGATCAGCGTCTCGACCACGGGCCCGTGCGGCACCTCGATCGCGACCTGGATTTGCCCGGCCTCGGTTGCACCGCTGGTTGCCGTCAGCCAGGCCGCCAGTTCGGCGAGCCCTTCGCCGCCGTGCCTGAAGACCCTTTCGCCGATTTTCCGGCCATCACCATCCGTGAGGAACACATGATGGCTCTCCGACGCCCAGTCGACGCCGGCATAGAATTGTTTCTGATCGGTCATCCCTTCTCCTCGTCCAAGCCTGCGAGCCACCGCGATCTTCGCCGATCCCTGTACTGGCGCTCGGAAACGGATACAGCTCCGGCGCGGACTCCCCACGGGGCATCGATCACGGCCAATCCGACGGGGCACGCGTCCTCTCCAGGTGGTCGGGCCACAGGGGACAATTGGTTGCTCCCGACGAATCGGCTCGGTTCAGGAAGGCTACGCCAATTTCGGCCGTCGTCGCGGGTCATGCTTCATTCCGCTACGCTTCACTTCGCACGACACGCGACGACGGCGTGCAACCCAAGAACCGCCGGAAAAAGGTACAGGGGACTGGAGGGCGCGGCGAGTCCCTTCTCCCCGTTGGGACGGAGAGAAGGTCGCGGCAGCGGGATGACGGGCAGAAACAAGTATCGGTAGGGCATGTGTGCGCTAAACCGCCACCAACTCCAGCCGCGAGCGGGTCTTCTCGAATTCCAGCAATTCGCGCTCCTTCGCTTCAATATAGTCGCGGGAGACCGGCACCGTCTCCAGCGATGGCGAAAGCTGGAGCTGGAAGACGAAGTGCTTGTCGTGCAGGAAGGCCGTCTCGGAAGCGGCGAGATAGAATTCCCACATCCGGAAGAAGCGCTCGTCGTAGAGCTTCACCGCTTCCTCGCGCCGGGCGACGAACCGCTCGCGCCAGGCCCTCAGCGTCCAGGCATAGTGCAAGGGCAGGATCTCGATGTCCTTGACGAGCAGGCGCGTGCTCTCGACCGGCGGCAAGACCTCCGAAAGCGCCGGTATGTAGCCGCCCGGAAAGATATACTTCTCGATCCACGGATTGGTCGCCCAGGGCTTGTAGACCTGGCCGATCGAATGGAGCAGCATGACGCCGTCGGGTCTCAGCAATTCCTTGATCTTGCGGAAGAAATTGCCGTAGTTGCCGATGCCCACATGCTCAAACATGCCGACCGAGACGATCCGGTCGAACTGCCGCCCCTGCAGGGTGCGATAATCCTGCAATTCGAACCGGACACGATCGGACAGGCCGCGTCTGGCGGCGCGTTCACGCGAGACCCTCAGTTGCTCCTCGCTCAAGGTGATGCCGGTGACCTCGACGCCCGTCGCTTCGGCAAGGTACATGGCCAAGCCTCCCCAACCGGAACCGACTTCCAGCACCTGCTGGCCGGGTTCGAGCAGCAGCTTCGCCGCTATATGGCGCTTCTTGGCGCGCTGCGCCTCATCGAGCGAGATGCCCGGCGGGTGGAAATAGGCGCAGGAATATTGCCAGTCCTCGTCGAGGAAGAGGTTGAAGAGCTTGCCGTCGAGATCGTAGTGATGCGCGACATTGTAGCGGTTGCGGTTGACCGGCAGGCGACTCTTCAACTGCTGGCGCAGGACATGCCAAAGAGCGACGAAGGAGTTGGCGAAGGTTGCCGCGTTTTCCAGACCATTGCTCTTGATGATGGACAAGACGTCGAAAATATCCCCCTCTTCGATCACCACGCGGCCGTCCATGTACATTTCGCCGAATTTCAGGCCGGGGTCGTAGAGTATGGCCCTTTCGGCCTCTGCATCCGTTATGTGCATGGTCGCGGGCTTCCCCGTGCCATCACCCAAAACAACTTTATTTCCCGATGAAAAAATGACCGTCAGAGTTCCCTTCTGGACAAGACGGCGAAGCAACTTCAACAATGCTGCATTCATTTCCAACCTCAGCGCCAGACCTACACGGACCATGTTCCTCCGCATGGAGCGCGGGCGGTTCGGTCGGCTTCCCGGACTGGTTGCGCTCGCGAAACGGCGCCGGTTTTGTCCAGAAGCAGCGAGAAACCGGTATGGGCAAAGCCTTACGGCCTCCGGCAGGTCGGCACCGTGCATCGTGCGCGGGGCTGCAACCGGGATGTCGTCAGGCCAGCCTCTTCAGGCTCCTATCCATCAGAACTTCCATTAACTTAGCGGTGTTCGGCGGTTTATCAATGGGGCTGTTCTGTGGCCCCTCAAGGATTTGTTTCCTTAGTACATGCTGAGAAAATCTGACGCGCGCCGGGCCAGCCTGCCCGCGAGAGTCCACCCAGCCGCTGATGCATGTCGCCCAAAAGTGTGCAGCGGTTTTGGGATGACGACATGCACAAAACCAAGAAACTGAAGCGCGTCGCGTGAATAGGTTCGAATGCGACGCGCTTTAGGCGCCGAAAACTCCGAGACCCGCAAGACGGGATCGGTCATGCGGGCGATCGAAGTCGGTCGCCGGGCCTGCCGGCACGATGCCGGTGGGGTTAATGTGCCGCAGGCCATAATATCCGCGCTTGATGTCGTCGACCCGGACGGTTTCGCGGATGCCCGGCCACTGGTAGAGCTCGCGCAGGTAGTTTGACAGGCTCGGATAATCCTCGATCCTGCGAACATTGCATTTGAAGGCGCCATGATAGGCGACGTCGAAGCGGACGAGCGTTACGAACAGGCGGATATCCGCCTCGGTCAGATATTCCCCGGCAAGGTATCGGTTCCCCTCAAGATGCCGGTCGAGCGCGTCGAGCATGCCGAAGAGGGCCGCGACAGCCTCATCATAGGCGGCCTGTGTCTTGGCAAACCCGGCTCGGTAGACTCCATTGTTCACAGACGCGTAGATCGGCTCGTTCCAGCGCTCGATTGCGACGCGAAGCACCGCCGGGTAGAAATCGAGGCGGTTGCCGGACAAATGGTCGAAGGCCGTGTTGAGGATGCGAAGGATATCGGCCGACTCGTTGTTGACGATGTGGCCCTCCTTCATGTCCCAAAGCACAGGGACGGAGACCTTGCCGGTGTAAGTCGGGTCGCTCGCCGTGTAGAGCTGGTGGTGATGGCGGATCCTGCCGACGCGGCCACCCGCATCCACAGGCTCGTCATAGGTCCAGCCATCTTCCCCGAGCACGGGATTTGCCACCGCAAGACCGATGATCTCGCCCAGTCCCTTGAGGTTGCGCATTGCGATCGTTCGAGAGGCCCAGGGGCATAGATAGGAGACAAACAGCCGGTAGCGTCCCGCTTCGGCGACCAGTGCCGGCTGGCCATCCGGCCCGGGTCGTCCATCGATGGTGATCCACTGACGGAAACGGGTCGGCTCGCGATGGAACGCGCCATCCTTCATCTCGCTTGCGGCGACATCATCCTTGACCCAATTTCCCTGGACGAGTTGCGGCACCTAAGTTCTCCTGCGGCATTGCATTGGGCGGTACGGTTGCCTACCTCCCATAGGGGCCCCTACATCGCCGTGCGTCTTATCAGACGCACAAAGGTCGCTGTAGCACTTTGAATTGATGCATATTTTATCCTTGGATCGGCTAGGATCTAAGGAAACATGCATCAGCGGTCAATCGCGCGCGCAGGTGACAGTTTGTTCGCAATCCGCATAGCAGAAAGGGTGGCAAGGCACGTCCTGGGTCGCCACAATGCCCAGTAAAGCGCGAGAGGAGGACTTACGATGAGGAAGCTCGCCGTCATCGCCGTCGCCGCGGCCATCATCGTCGCCATCGTCTGGTTCCTCAACACGTCCTATCTCGTGACACCGCCCGCCGGCGCGGCGAAGGTTCTCGCCCACCGCGGCATTCATCAGGTCTACAGCCTGGACGGGGTGGGCAATGACACCTGCACGGCTCAGCGCATCGAACCTCCGAGCCACGCCTATCTCGAGAATACCATCGGCTCCATGCGCGCCGCGCTCGACAGCGGCGCCGAAGTCATCGAACTGGATGTCCACCTGACGCCCGACCGCCAGTTCGCCGTCTTCCATGATTGGACGCTCGACTGCCGGACCAACGGAGCCGGCGTCACGGAGAAGACGCCGATGTCAAAGCTGAAAACGCTCGACATCGGCTACGGTTACACGGCCGATGGCGGCAAGACCTTTCCCTTCCGCGGCCAAGGGGAGGGCCAGATGCCGACACTCAGAGAGGTCTTCACAGCCCTGCCCCATGGCCGATTCCTGATCAATTTCAAAAGCGAGCGGCGGGAGGAAGGTGCGACGCTTGCCGTGATGCTGCGCATTCACCCGGAGTGGCGCAAACTGATCTTCGGGGTTTATGGCGGCAGAACGCCGACGCAGGAGGCGCTGCGCCTGGTCGGCGGGCTGCGGGGCTATGACCGGCAATCCACCATGGCCTGCCTTGGTCGCTATGCCGCCTATGGCTGGACCGGAATGGTGCCGGACGCCTGCCGCGATACGCTGATCGTCGTGCCCGCCAACTACGCGCCTTTCCTGTGGGGCTGGCCCTCTCGATTTGCCGCCCGGATGCGGGCCGCCGGAAGCGAGATCATCCTGCTCGGCCCCCATCGCGGCGGCGAGTTCACCTCCGGCATCGACAGCGCCGACGAGCTCGCGCTCGTTCCTGAGAATTTTTCCGGCTATGTCTGGACCAACCGGGCCGAGACGATCGGACCACTTCTGAACAAGAGACTGGCGGCCTCGAACGACCAGAAATAGCAGCCAGTGCATGTTTCCTTAAATCGTAGCCGATTTAAGGATAAAAACATGCACCGATTCAAAAGTGCTACAGCGTCCTTAGTGCGTCTGAAAAGACGCACGGCGCTGTAGGCGGAGCGGCTACTTTGGAAAATCCAGTCCCATTTCGCGGAACCGCTCCGGATCGTCGCCCCAGTTCTCGCGCACCTTCACGAACAGGAAGAGATGCACGGGCTGTTCCAGGATCTCGGAGATCTCCTTCCGGGCCGCGGTCGAGATCGCCTTGATCGCCTCCCCTCCCTTGCCGAGCGCGATCTTCTTCTGGCTGTCGCGCTCGACATAGATCACCTGCTCGATGCGCACCGAGCCGTCCTTGCGCTCTTCCCACTTCTCCGTCTCGACGTGAGACGCGTAGGGTAGCTCCTGATGCAGGCGCAGGAACAGCTTCTCGCGGGTGATTTCGGCTGCGAGCTGCCGCATCGGTAGATCGGAGATCTGGTCCTCCGGATAGTACCACGGCCCCTCCGGCAGTGCCGTGGCGAGATAATCCATGAGATCCTTGCAGCCGGAGCCGTTGAGCGCCGAGATCATGAAGGTGCGCTCGAAGGAAACGACTTCGTTGGCGGCGGCCGCAAGCTTCAAAAGGTCTTCCGGGCGCACCCGGTCGATCTTGTTGAGCACCAGGATCTTCGGCTGGGGAACGTCCTTCAGGGCCTCGAGGATCGCTTCGGCATCGCCCCTCAGGCCGCGTTCGCTATCGATCAGCAGCACGATCTGGTCGGCGTCCTTGGCGCCGCCCCAGGCGGTCGTCACCATGGCCCGATCGAGCCGGCGGCGCGGCTTGAAGATGCCGGGCGTGTCCATGAAGACGATCTGGGCGTTGTCGTGGATGGCAATTCCACGAATGATCGCCCGCGTCGTCTGCACCTTGTGGCTGACGATCGATACTTTTGCGCCGACCAGGTGGTTCACCAAAGTCGATTTGCCTGCATTCGTCGCGCCGATCAGCGCCACGAAACCCGAGCGGGTCGCCGTGTGGCCGGCGCCCGAGTCCTGTTCTTTGTCCGTCATGGCTTCCGTCAATTTCCGGCAGACCGTTTCTGCCAAACACCTTCGCGTTCCAGCAATCGCATGGCAGCGATCTGCTCGGCTCCGCGCTTCGAGCGATCGGTCCCCGTTTCCGGCGCGATCCCGTCGACCTCTACGGTCACCGTGAAGCGCGGATCGTGATCGGGACCGGAGCGATCATCCGTCCTGTATCTTGGCGCGGCGCCGAACTTGGCGTGCGCCCATTCCTGCAACTCCGTCTTGGCGTCGCGCCGCGCACCGTCGGCGCTTGCGGCGCGGTCGGTCCAGTGCCGCAGCACGAAGCGACGGGCTGCCTCCAGACCACCGTCGAGATAGATCGCGGCGATCAGCGACTCTACCACATCGGCCCGCACATTCATCATGTGCTTGCCGGTGATCTTCTTCACGTCGGAGCCGGTGCGAATGTATTCGTGCAGCGACAGCTCATCCGCCACCCGGGCACAGCTCTCGGCGCTGACGAGTTGGTTCAGGCGAACCGACAGCTCTCCCTCATTGGCGTCGAGAAAGGTCTGGAACAGAAGTTCGGCGACGCAAAGCCCGAGCACGCGGTCGCCCAGGAATTCAAGCCGCTGATAGTTGCTCGCCCGCGCATTGCGGGCGCTCGAATGCGTCAGCGCGCGGTCGAGGCGCTCCTTCTCGGCGAACTGATAACCGATCGCGGTCTCGAGCCTTGCCCGATCCTCCGCGCTCAGCGACCGCCCCTTCATCATTCGACAACCTTGAACAGCCGGTCGTAACGCAGATTCGCCGGCCACTCCCAGATCTTCAGGAAGGACGTGCCGTTGCCGAGCGAGAAGAAGATCATGCTGGCGCGACCGACCAGATTTTCGGCCGGCACGAACCCGACGTCAAAGCGGCTGTCGGAGGAATTGTCCCTGTTGTCGCCCATCATGAAATAATGGCCTTCCGGCACCAGGAATTCGCGGGTGTTGTCACCACTGGAGTCCGGGAACTGGTCGAGGGTGTCGTAGCTGACCCCCGTGTCCATCGTCTCGCGATAGACCGGTACGTCGCCGCCGGTGTCATATTTGTCGTCGGCCCGGAAGGTCCCATCCGGAACGCGATCCACCGGCTTGTCGTTGACATGGAGGACGCCGTTTCTGACCTGGATACGATCGCCCGGAAGGCCTACGACGCGCTTGATGTAGTCGATGTCCGGATTGGGCGGAAAGCGGAACACGACGATATCGCCGCGCTTCGGCTCGCGCGCAAAGATCCGTCCGCTGAAAAGGTCCGGCGAAAAGGGCAGCGAGTATTTCGAATAGCCGTAGGCGAACTTGTTGACGAAGATGTAGTCGCCGACGAGCAGCGTCGGCATCATCGATCCGGACGGAATCGTGAAAGGCTGAAAGAAAACGGTGCGGATGACCAGGGCCAAGAGCAGCGCCTGAATAATGACCTTCACATTCTCCCAGAGGGCGCTCTGGTGCGTTTCTGTCTTTTCTTCCACGCTCAGTTCTTCCTTGTCATCCTGCCGCGCAATCGCATCTATATGCTCACCGGATTACTTCGCTTCAAGCGATTGTCGGAGCGGTACCATTTCGGCAGTGCTCTAAACCGTTCCCTCGGCGGGGGCAACCGGGAGCGCCTCGATAATCACGAAAGCTTGTGCGAGCGGGAAGTCGTCGGTGATCGTCAGATGAATGGCGGCGCGATGTCCGACCGGCAGCATCTCCTGTAGCCGGGCCGCCGCGCCGCCCGTCAATTGCATTGTCGGCTTTCCGCCCGGCATGTTCACCACACCCATGTCCTTCCAGAAAACCCCTTGTGCGAGCCCCGTTCCCAGGGCCTTCGAACAGGCCTCCTTGGCGGCGAAGCGCTTGGCATAGGAGGCCGCGCGGTTCTTGCGCGCATCCGATTTGGCGATCTCGATGTCGGTGAAACAACGATTGACGAAGCGCTCTCCAAAACGTTGAAGCGAATTTTCGATGCGTCGAATGTCGATCAGGTCGCTGCCGATGCCGATGATCATGACGGGCTTCCGGCTTTCTGCAGTCGCTCCCGCCGCCGTCCCTGGAACGTCCGGGCGGTCTGGAAGGCGAGCGGGTAGAAGACTGAAGCACCGCCGAGCGCAAGAGCCAGCGACCCGACGAGCATCGGCTTGAGCACGGGCCCCCAAAGCTCGACAAGCTGCATTTTCTCGATCAACCGGGCAATCTCCACCGAGCCGACGCTTGGACCGGCCTGCGGCCCCGTGATTGCCATGCCGATCTCGTAAGACGCCGTCAGGATCACGGGAATGGTAATCGGATTGGCGAGTGCAGTGGTGATCACCGCCGCCACGAGATTGCCGGAGAAGAGCCAGGCAAGAATGACCGCAAGGACGATGTGCAAGCCGAACAACGGTGTGCACGCGGCAGCAGCGCCCGCCGCTACGCCGACGGCAATCGAATGAGGAGAGGAGTTCAGACGAAGAATGCGCAGCGCGACATAACGTGGACCGCGCGACAAGCCCTTGCGCGGCCAGAAGAAGGCGCGAAGTCTTTCGGAGATCGTGACCGGTTTCCGGCGCCTAAATAACATTCTGCCGTCATCGCATCCTGAAACAGCCCGTCGGGGCAAGACGGCCCGCCCGTCTTTTGATGGGCGCAAGATAGGCGCCAGCCCCGTCAGACGCAAGGTTGAGCGGCAAACGGAACGGACCGGTATTCGAGCCATTCGGCAAGCGCATAGCTCGAAGCAGCCTTCCCGCGTCGTCCCGCTCAAGTCCGCTTCGGATCCAGGACCCAATCAGCGGGCGCGACAGCTGCGGATCAGAAGTCCCTGCGGAACAGGCCGCGATCGATCTGACGTTGACGGTACTCGAGGTCGATGCGGTCGACCGAGCCGTTCAGATAGGCGATCTCGCGCTCTTCGATGGTGGGAATGTGCAGGGCACGGGTGATTTTCTTCAACTGCTTGAACATGGCAAACCTCTTCGTTTACCTCCCGACCCGAAAGGTAGTTTAGCGATCGGTGTTCTACCAGCGTCATGATCAAGCGGCAGCCATGCATCCCGCGCATGACGCGCCGATCCGACGCGTCCGGCTGCTCAAAAAAGAGGCAGGTGGAGCGGGCTCAGGCCTCGGCGGGGCCTATGCGAACAGCCGCTTGACCAGCGAAATGCTCTGCAATTCCTTGAGCTGCGTCATCAGGTGATTGAGCTGACGCAGGTCCCAGACCTCCAGATCGAACTGCAGCTCGCTGAAATCGGCGGCAACGCGCCCCATGGAAAGGGAGCGGATATTGACGTCGCTCGTGGCGATCGCCTGGGCGATCTCCGCCAGCGTGCCGGGTTCGTTCAGCGCGCTCACGGCGATTCGCGCCATGAAACGGCTACTGTTGGCCTCGTCGAGATCCCAGCGAACATCGATCCAGCGCTCCGGTTCCTCGTCGAATTTCTGCAGGATCGGCGACTGGATGGGATAGATGGTGATGCCCCTGTCCCGGTCCATGATGCCGACGATGCGATCGCCGGGAACTGCGCCTGCGGGACTGAAATGCACCTCGGCATTGCCGGAAAGGCCGCGGATCGGCAGCGCGTCCGGTCCCTCCACCTGCCCCGCCGTGGCTGCCTCCTTGGAGCGCTCCGGTAGCTTGAAGACCATGCCGGCGGCACTGCGCATGTTGAACCAGCCGTCGTCGGCACTCGGCTTGACGGTCACGCGTTCGTCCTGGTGATCGGGGAAGACGGCGCGCAGGACGTCGAGCGAGGAAAGTTCGCCCCGGCCTACGGCAGCGATCGCATCTTCGACCTCCTTCTGGCCGAGCCGATGCAGCACCGGCTTGAGCCCGTCGCGCGAGAAGGTCTTGCCGGCCCGTTCGAAGGTGCGTTCCAGAATGCGGTAGCCAAGACCGGCATACTGCTTGCGAATGGCGGCACGGGTGGCGCGCCGGATCGCCGCGCGCGCCTTGCCTGTGACGACGATCTCCTCCCAGGCGGGGGGCGGCACCTGGATGCCCGAGCGGATGATCTCCACCTCATCGCCATTGTTGAGGCGGGTGACGAGCGGCATGATCCGGCCGTTGATCTTCGCGCCCACACATGTGTCGCCGATGTTGGTGTGCACCGCATAGGCGAAGTCGATCGGCGTCGCGCCGCGCGGCAGCGCGATCAACTGTCCCTTGGGCGTAAAGCAGAAGACCTGGTCCTGGAAGAGCTCGAGCTTTGTGTGTTCCAGAAACTCCTCGGGATTGTCGCCTTCGGCAAGCGACTCGATGGTCCGGCGCAGCCAGGCATAGGCGTTCGACGTCGGAGACCTCGTCAGGTCACCCGTGATCGCGTCACGGTCCTTGTAGAGCGCATGGGCGGCGATGCCGTATTCGGCGATCTCGTGCATGCGCCTGGTGCGGATCTGCAGTTCGATGCGCTGGCGCGACGGCCCGATGATCGTCGTGTGGATCGATTGATAGTCGTTCTGTTTCGGCGTCGAGACATAGTCCTTGAAGCGGCCGGGAACGACGCGCCAGCGGGTATGGACGATGCCGAGCGCCCGATAGCAGGAGGGGATGTCGTCGACGATGATGCGGAAACCCCAGACATCCGACAGCTGCTCGAAGGAAAGCGATTTCGACTGCATCTTGCGGAAGACCGAATAGGGCTTCTTCTGGCGCCCCTTCACCTGCGCGTTCTTCAAGCCCTCGGCCCGCAGCAGCTCGCTCAGTTCCTCCTCGATCTTCTTGATCAGGCCCTCGTTGCGCTGCGAGAGCTCTTCCAGTCGCCTGGTGACGGTCTCGTAGGCCTCCGGATTGATGTGGCGGAAAGCGAGGTTCTCGAGTTCCTCGCGCATGTCCTGCATGCCCATGCGCCCGGCCAGCGGCGCATAGATGTCCATCGTCTCCTCGGAGATGCGGGCGCGTTTTTCCGCCGACATGTGGTCGAGGGTACGCATGTTGTGCAGCCTGTCGGCGAGCTTCACCAGAAGCACGCGAACATCATCCGAGATCGCCAACAGCAGCTTGCGCAGATTTTCCGCCTGCTTGGCCTTCTTGGTGACGAGATCGAGCTTCTTGATCTTCGTCAGGCCTTCGACAAGCGCCCCGATATCCTCGCCGAAGAGTTCGTCGATCTCCTGCCGGGTCGCCGTCGTGTCCTCGATCGTGTCATGCAGCAGCGCGACGGCGATCGTCGATTCGTCGAGATGCATTTCCGTGAGGATCGCCGCCACTTCCAAAGGATGCGAAATATAGGGATCGCCGCTCGCCCGCTTCTGCTGGCCGTGCTTCTGCATGGCGTAGACATAGGCCTTGTTCAGCAAGGCCTCGTTGACATCGGGCTTGTATTTCTGCACGCGCTCAACGAGCTCGTATTGGCGCATCATCCGCAGGCGGCTCCATGACAGTCGGACAAACAAAAAGTGCGCCAATCATATGAGTGGCGCACTGCTTCGAAAACACGTTTGGAACAGCTGTTCGCGAACGGATCTCAGTAGTCGTCGCTCTTTTCCGGCGGTACCAGCCCTTCGATGCCGGCCAACAGTTCCTCCTCCGACATGCGATCGAAGGTCAGCGCCTCCGGCTGGTCTTCGCCTTCCGCAGCCTCGGCAAAAGCGGCGGGTTCCGACTGGGCGATCGCGGCAGCGTCGGGCTCGGGCTCGTCCACTTCCACATGCTTCTGCAGGGAATGGATCAAATCTTCCTTGAGATCACCGGGCGAAAGGGCCTCATCAGCGATCTCACGCAGGGCAACGACCGGATTCTTGTCATTGTCGCGGTCGACCGTGATGGGGGCGCCCTGCGAAATCAGGCGTGCGCGGTGGCTGGCAAGCAGGACGAGTTCGAAACGGTTTTCGACCTTGTCGATGCAATCTTCGACGGTGACGCGGGCCATGGCCTTGTCCTTTGCGAGAGCGCGGCGGCTGCCGCGGCGTGATTAACGACACGAAACCGGAACGGCCGCGACGGGACGGCACTTGCAGCTCCGATTTCTGGAATTATTCGCCCGGATACAATCAAAACAGCGCAAGTTCAAGTTTTTCCTGCGCCCGGCGCTCACATCTTCCCTGCCCCATGTTAGAATACGCCATTTCCGCGATGCGGACGCAGGTTACAGATAAGGATTGTATTTCGGCAGGTATCGGCCAAAAACTCCACCAGCAATCGTAAATTGAAGTGTGGATGAAGTGGAGCAACTGCTAAAACTTGCTATATGCACCGTACGCCGCTTGGATTAATGCGTGGCATAACTTACATTATTTGCAATATCAGCAATTATTAATGTAATGCACCTATTTTCTGCGCAGCCTTCTGCCGGGGTAGATGGGTATAATGCGCAGGGCATGGAAAAGGAAATTACGATGTTCGATCCTCGCGAAAAAATCGCTCTTTTCATCGACGGTGCCAATCTCTACGCCGCCTCGAAGAGCCTGGGCTTCGACATCGATTACAGAAAGCTGCTGAAGGCCTTCCAGAAACGTGGGTACCTGCTGCGCGCCTACTATTACACCGCACTTATCGAGGACCAGGAATACTCCTCGATTCGCCCATTGATCGACTGGCTGGACTACAACGGCTACAAGGTCGTCACCAAACCGGCGAAGGAATTCACCGACTCGCTCGGCCGGCGCAAAATCAAGGGCAACATGGATATCGAGCTGGCGATCGATGCCATGGAGCAATCCGAGACCGTCGATCATCTGGTGATCTTCTCGGGCGACGGCGATTTCACCACGCTTGTCGAAGCGCTGCAGCGCAAGGGACGCAAGGTCTCGGTCGTCTCGACGATGTCGACGCAACCGCCGATGATCGCCGACGACCTGCGTCGCCAGGCCGATCATTTCATCGATCTGGCCACGCTCCGGGGCGAGATCGGCCGCGAGCCGTCCGAACGCGTGCAGCGCCCCGCCGAGCCGGTCGCCAACGACGCCGAACTCTGACCGAATCAATTTCGATTCCCATTGATCCTGCCCGTCGCGGGTGGCGGGAGCGGCTGTCCAGCTGCGTTCACACGGCCGCCGAAAAAGGCCGCGCCGTCAGCCGCGCTCCTTCAGCAGGCGGTTCTTCTGCCGGTTCCAATCGCGCTCCTTCGACGTTTCGCGCTTGTCGTGCAGCTTCTTGCCTTTTCCGAGCGCCAGTTCCAGTTTCGCCCGGCCCCGGTCGTTGAAATAGATCTTGAGCGGAATGAGCGACATGCCTTCGCGATTGACCGCGCCCTGCAGCCGGTTCACCTCGCGCTTCGACAAGAGCAATTTGCGGCGGCGCCGGGTCTCGTGATTGAAGCGGTTGGCCTGCAGATATTCCGGCAGGTAGGAATTGATCAGCCAGATCTCGCCGCCCTCGTCGGTCGCATAGGATTCCGAGATATTGGCCTTTCCCTCGCGCAACGACTTGACCTCCGTGCCGGTCAACACCAGACCGGCCTCGTAGGTATCGACGATCTCGTAGTTGAAGCGGGCCTTGCGGTTCTCCGCCACAACTTTTCTGATCGTGCGCTCGCTACCCTTTTGTGCCATCAGTTCATCAGTCCCGCATGCCTGAGCGCCGCATCGATGGCTGCTTCGGTCGCCGGCTCGAGCGTCGCCAGCAGCGGCGAACGCACCACGCGACTCATCCGCCCGAGGCGATGCAGCGCATATTTTGCACCACAGAGGCCGGGTTCCATGAAGATGGCCTTGTGAAGCGGCATCAACTTATCCTGATATTCCAGCGCCTTGGCGTAGTCGCCGGCAAGCGTCGCCTCCTGGAATTCGGCGCAGAGGCGCGGCGCGACATTCGCAGTCACGGAGATGCAGCCGACACCTCCGTGGGCGTTGAAGCCGAGCGCCGTCGCATCCTCACCGGATAGCTGGACGAAGCTCTTGCCACAGCTCATGCGCTGCTCGGAAACGCGCTCGATCTTGCCGGTCGCGTCCTTGACGCCGACGATCGTCGGACAGGCCTTCGCCAGAGCGGCCATGGTTTCGGCGCTCATGTCGACCACCGAGCGACCCGGAATGTTGTAGATGACGATCGGCAGCTTCACGCTTTCGGCAATTGCCGCATAGTGAGCGAAGAGGCCCTTCTGCGTCGGCTTGTTGTAGTACGGCGTCACGACCAGGATGGCGTCCGCGCCGGCCTTCTCGGCGTGCTGCGCAAGTTCGATCGCCTCGGTGGTGTTGTTGGAGCCGGCGCCGGCGATGACCGGAACGCGCCGCGCCGCCGCTTCGACGCAGAGCTCTACCACCTGCTTGTGCTCCTCGTGCGAAAGGGTCGGCGACTCGCCGGTCGTGCCGACGGGCACCAGGCCGTGGCTTCCCTCTTTTATCTGCCATTCCACATGCGCGACGAAACTTGCCGCATCCACCGCGCCGGTGGACGTGAACGGGGTTACGAGAGCGGGAATGGAACCCTTGAACATGCACAACTCCTGACGGCTGAAGGGGCAAGACGCGCCCATGCTTTGGCCGCAATCGACGGTTAGAAACTGCCGCACCATAATCATGTGACATGGCCGCGGCAAGCGTCGGACAAGCGCATTTCCTAGCAGTTTTCCCGCAATTCGACGGCTCGGCGCGCGTCGCTCGTCAGGGGGCAGCCAGGATGCACGATGGTCGGCCCGTTGCCGGCGATTGCAGCGATGGCGGACGGCCGCTAAGCTCTCGTTAAAGAATCCGGCAGCAAATGAAGTTGATGGAAACGGGGAAGCACGGGGCTTGATGCGCGGACCACTCATTCTGCCTTTCGCCACCCTTTTCGGTGCCGCGATGCTGGCCGCTTCCGCCCTTGCCACCGAGACCCGCATACCCGTACCGGCACTCAAGCCCGGCTCTACCAGCAAATCCGGACGCGTCGTGGCCAACGAGGTCACTGGCGCCATACGCGCCGCCGTCGCACCCATAGCGACCGATCTGAAGGCCGGTCTCGATGCCCTGTCCGACCGCAATCCCATCGAGGCGACCGCCATCCGCAACCGCATGGGCGAAGGAACGCTCGACCGGCACATCCTCACCTGGGCAATCGCCGTTTCCGGGCAGAAGAACGTCCCGTCTTATGAGATCGCCGAAGCGCAACGTGAGCTTCACGGCTGGCCCGGCTTGAAGGCGCTGCGCGCTCATTCCGAGCGCGCGCTCTATCGCGAAAACCCGCCGCCGGCGGACGTGATCGCCGCCTTCGGCTCGACCCGACCGGAAACGGCGGACGGCGCCATCATTCTCGCACGCGCGCTTGTGGCCGAGGGAAAAGGCGACGCTGCAGCGGGCCAACTCCGTGCTTTCTGGCTCAAGGAGGCGCTGGACAAAGAGACGGAAACGAAAATCCTTTCGGAATTCCCCGCCTTGCTTACGACTGCCGACCATAGGCGCCGCATGGAGATGCTTCTCTACCGCAGCCGCATCGAGCAGGCGCAGCAGTTCAGCGAACTCGGCAAGGCGCAGTCGCTCTACCGAGCCTGGGCGGCCGTCGCCCGCGGCAACGGCAAGGCGGCGGAGCTGATCGCAGCGGTCGATCCCTCCTGGCGGGACAATCCCGCCTATCTTTTCGTGCGCATCGAGCATCTGCGCAAGCAGAAGAAATTCGAGGCGGCAGCAGAGCTCCTCGCTTTGGCACCGAAGGACAGCACTGCCCTCGTCGATGCCGGCGAATGGTGGACGGAACAGAGAATCGTCAGCCGGGGCCTGCTCGACAAGGGTGACTTCCGCGCAGCCTACCGGGTTGCCGCCCATCACGCTGCAACCGAGGCGGCCGACGTCGTCGACGCGGAATTTCACGCCGGATGGTACGCGCTGCGCGGGCTGGAAGATCCTGCGACGGCCGCGCGTCACTTTCGCAAGATCCTCGAGGCTTCCAGCCGGCCGATTTCCGCCTCGCGGGCCTGGTATTGGCTGGGACGCGCCGCCGAGACCGGCGGCCCCGGGAAATCGGACGAGTATTTCGCCAATGCAGCCCGCTATCCCGGCACATTCTACGGCCAGCTCGCCGCTGCTCGCCTCGGTCGCCCAGCCCTCGACATCACCTATCCCACGCCCACCCCGGAAGATCGCGCGCGACTGCAAGGTCGCGAAGCGGTCCGCGCCATCGAACGCCTGGAAGCCGCCGGGCACGGCTGGCGCGCCGAGAGCCTCTACCGGGCGCTCGCCGAGGACCTCACCAGCCCGGGTGAGCTTGCCATTCTCTCAGCACAGGCCGAAAAGGCGGGCAACCATCAACTATCGCTGCAGATCGGCAAGATCGCGTTCGGCCGCGGCATCGATGTCGCCGCGCTTGCCTTCCCGCTCGGCGTCATCCCGTCGGACGCCAACATCAGCGGGGCCGGCAAGGCACTTGCCTATGCAATCGCCCGGCAGGAAAGCGCCTTCAATCCGGCTGCGGTCTCGGCGGCCAATGCCCGCGGCCTGCTACAGCTTCTGCCGACAACGGCGAAGGGTGTCGCCAGCCGTTATGGCCTCGCCTATTCAAAGGACCGACTGACGACGGACGCCGGCTACAACGCGACGCTCGGCTCGCATTATCTCGGCGAGCAGATCGACAGCTTCGGCGGCTCCTACATCCTGACCTTCATCGCCTACAATGCCGGTCCCGGCCGCGTGCCGGAATGGCTGGCCCGCTACGGCGACCCGCGCGGCAAGCCGATCGACGAAGTGGTCGACTGGATCGAACGCATTCCCTTTCAGGAAACGCGCAACTATGTTCAGCGGGTGATGGAGAATTACCAGATCTACAAGACCCGCCTTGGGCAGAAGGCGGACATCGTCGCCGACCTCAGGATGGGCCGCAACCCTTCCTGAGCCGCGATCTACGAGACGAGGACCGATCTGCTGCAATTTGCAAAGCGAAGGGAAAGCCATGCGAGAGCCTCTGGCGCACGAGGAGCGCCTGTTTCAGGAACATTATTTTCTGGCACGCGACGGCTTGAAGCTCTACGGCAGGCACTACGGTACAGGTATCGGGCGGGGCGAAGAAAAGACGCGCATCGTCTGCCTGCCCGGACTGACGCGCAACAGCCGCGATTTTCATCCGCTGGCCGCCTTCCTTGCCTCGCCCGAGGGCGGTGCCCATTCCGTCGTCACGCTGGACTATCGAGGCCGCGGACAATCGGAGCGCGACAGCGACAAGAGCCGCTATGCGATCGCCATCGAGGCGGAGGATGTCGTTGCGGCCTGCGCCCATTTCGGCATCGGCAAGGCGATCTTCATCGGCACGTCGCGGGGCGGCCTCATCCTGCATCATCTCATCACCTCGGCCCCCGCCCTCATCGCCCGCGTCGTGCTCAACGACATCGGCCCGGTGATCGAGCTCGATGGCCTACTGAGGATCAGGGATTACCTGAACCTCCCGCAAGGTCCGAGTGGCTGGACGGAGGCACCAGATTTCCTGCGGCGCCTACACGGAGCAGATTTCCCCCTGCTCGGCCCAAGGGATTGGCAAGAGATGGCCGTAGCGATCTATCGCGACCAGAACGGCGTTCCGGTTGCCGATTTCGACCCGGCGATCGCCTCCCAACTGCAAGGCCTCACCGGGGACGCCGAGCTGCCGTCGCTGTGGCCGCAGTTCGAAGCCTTTGCAGGGATCCCCGCAATGGTCGTTCGCGGCGAATATTCCCGATTGCTGAGCGTGGCGACGGTTGAGGAAATGAGCCGACGACATCCCGGCCTTATCGCTGTCACCGCGCCCGGCCAGGGCCACGCGCCGCTTTTGCATCTCGACGGACTGAGGCATGTGATCAGCGACTTCGTTCGGGGGTAGCGAAGGGGCGCAATACCTCCAGCTCCATTTTAGGCTGACGACGGCGCCCGGAATGTCCTCTGCCCTATCGGACATCTCCACTATAAGGTCCGATCTCAAATAATGGCTCTGCAATTTCAGCACGCCTTGATGGGCGCAGTTGGCCTGTCACCCCGCGACCTTACCCGTTGGGGCCACCCTTCGCAGCTAATGCGGAGGACGGGCGGTCCAGCGGAATAGCGGGTCGCCATCGGGCTCCGATGTTCAATTCTGACTGGAGGTCAGAAATGAACATCAAGAGCCTTCTTCTCGGCTCCGCTGCTGCTCTCGCAGCAGTATCCGGCGCCCAGGCTGCCGACGCGATCGTCGCTGCCGAGCCGGAGCCCATGGAATACGTCCGCGTTTGCGACGCTTTCGGCACGGGTTACTTCTACATCCCGGGCACGGAAACCTGCCTCAAGATCAATGGCTTCGTCCGTTTCCAGGTCGACTTTGGCCCAGACAAATCTGGCGTCTCCGACTGGGATGCTTTCACGCGTGGCTTCCTCGCCTTCGACGCCAAGAACGACACCGAGTATGGCGCGCTTACCAGCCTCATCGCACTCGAAATTGACGGCGATGCTCAGGAAGGTGGCAACTTCAAGCTTGACGAAGCTTACATCCAGCTCGGTGGCTTCAAGGTTGGTCGCTTCTATAGCTGGTGGGATAAGGGTCTGAACGGCGAAACCGACTCGATCGGCGAAAACACCAGGTTCAACTCGATCGCCTACCTCTATGACGGCGGCGCGTTCCAGGCTGGTGTTGCTGTCGACGAACTCGAAGGCTTGACGACCCGCAACAACGGCCTTGGCGTCGAAGGTATCGTCTCCGCTACGGACGCAGTCGAACTGTTCCCCTGACGGCGCGTGCCAAGGAGGTCCTGAATGCCCTTGCAAACCGGTCTCCGGGACCTTTTGCCGCCATTGACCCGCAAAAATACCGGGCTGTCTGGAATGCGGCCAAGCTGGATGCGGCGCTGGGCGAAGAGGAAGACATCGTTCCTCACATCCTAAGACATACCTGCGCCTCCCGGCTCGTGCGGGGCGGCATCGACCTCCGACGGGTTCAGATGTGGCTCGGCCATCAGACGCTTACGATGACCATGCGCTATGCCCATTTGGCTACGCACGATCTGGATATGTGCGTGCCCGTGCTCGAACGGCATCTGGCGAGCTAACCAGAGCAACAACATCCTCTTCCCCGTGTTTTTCAAGGGAACAGTGGCAAAGCCCCTGAGGAAGAAGCGTGTCGTGTCCGCAGATCGGCAAAGGCCGGGCAACGCGCCGCAAATTTTCTCATCCAGGCAATCGCGACTACAAAAAAGCCCGGCTCAAGAGCCGGGCTTTCTCCTTACTGACCGAGGTCAGGTCAGATTAGAAGTCACGCTGCAGGCGGAGGAAGCCGCTGACCTGTTCTTCAGCGTTGTCCGGATCCGTGTAGTTGATCGTGAAGCGCGAAGCGAGGCCTTCGGTGATCTGGTAATCAGCCGTGATACCAACGCGCCACTGATCGTCACCGGAGTCGAAGCCGCCAGCGCCGTCGTTCAGGTCACCCCAGTACTGAGCGCCGGGGGTGATTGCGAACTTCTCGGTTGCGTTGAAGCGGTACGAAGCAGCAACGCTCCACTCGGAGTCAGACCAATAAGCGTTCGGGTCGGATGCCCAGATCGCAGCAGCCTGGAGGGTGCCCGGGCCGAGGTCTGCGGAAAGCAGAGCGCGGATCGCGCCTTCTTCGAGTTCGGTGTCGAAGCCGCCGAGCAGGTCGAAGCTTACGCCGCCGAGCGTAGCGGAGACGATACCTTCGATGCCAACACCGTTAGCCTTGGTGGTAGCAGCTTCGAGTTCGTCCACAGCGATACCGGCCTGGAAGGTGCCGCCATCATAGAGGTAAGCGATCGAGTTGAATTCGGTGTTTTCGCCGATCGAGTCGGTTTCACCGTTCAGACCCTTATCCCACCAGCTGTAGAAGAAGCCGGCCTTGAGGCCGCCGAGCTGGATGTAGGCTTCATCGACGTCGATCAGGCTGTCGCCTTCGTCGGAGTCGTTGTCGGCGTTGAACTCAGCGGCGAAGAAGCCGGTGAGCGTGCCGTATTCGGTGTCGCTCTTGGCGTCGAACGAGATGTAGGCGCGGGAGAAGACATCCCAGTCCGACGTGGACTGCAGCGGGTTTTCCCAACGGTTGTCAGCAGCGTCACGGCCGAAGTCGCCCTGTACGCGGATGAAGCCGCCGATCTTGAGGCAGGTTTCCGTGCCCGGGATGTAGAAGTAACCCGTGCCGAAAGCGTCGCAAACGCGGACGTATTCCATGGGCTCCGGCTCGGCAGCGACGATCGCGTCAGCAGCCTGGGCGCCGGATACTGCTGCGAGCGCAGCAGCGGAGCCGAGAAGAAGGCTCTTGATGTTCATTTCTGACCTCCAGTCAAAAGTTTCAAACGGGTCTGGGTTTCTTTGCTGAAGGACAGCGTTCCCTGCCCCATCCCCAACGTTCAAGAAGTCGGACGATCAACCGCCCTTGCTTCCGGAGTTGAAAATACAAAACCGAGTGGGGCGCGCAACGTCCAACTTGTCAGATCAACTCCTTTGCGCCGCCCTTCCCTGATCCCTGTTGCTGAAACGACACAAAATCGCCCCAGACGGCCCAGGGTTATTAACAAACCATTAAGAAAATCCTTTAGCCACGGGGGGTTAGCACCGGCCCTCGGCGCGGCTTTTGTTTCAGAAAGAGGCAAAAAGGGGCCTAAAACGGGGGCAAAACCGGGCAACAGGGCTGCCGGGCGCCCACTTCCCCAGGCTTCCGCACTACCGCAGAGCTGCTCAACGAGTCGCAGGCAGGGCCCTTTTGCAGGCGATTCCCGAAGAATCAGCGGCCGGAGATTCGCGATCGTCTGCGGCATGCCGCGGAGCGTCCTGAGGAAATCAGACGGCAGAGACGTTTTGTGGCGATCCAGCCTTTGGGTAGCTCTGCCGCGTCGACAGAACCGCGCATGAACTCTTGCGGCAACATGGTCAGCAGCTAGACGACGGCTTTCTGGGAAATGGCGGAGAAGAAGGGATTCGAACCCTCGATACCGTTTCCGGTATACTCCCTTAGCAGGGGAGCGCCTTCGACCACTCGGCCACCTCTCCGTTAGCGCCTGACTAGTGGCAGCGCGTCTTCATTGCAAGATTTTTTTGTCGGATTTCAGCAAATCCCGCCATTTTCATCGTGGTCGCACGGGCTATGGCAAGGCTGAAGCAAGTCGGCTCATGGAGCGTGACCTGTGCCGCCATACGAGATTCTGCAGGATGTGGGTTCTCCGGCGGAGAAGACAGGTATTTTCGGACCCTGCCATGTCGATGATCATGCATCTCGCGCAAGGAAAGCCCGGCCAGTCGGCCGCTGCCTATCCGCATTACCGCATAGAGCGTCCCTGCCGCATTCTCGTCATCGGCAGTCAGTTGAAGGCGAAGACCAAATATCAGGCCCTTCTGCGGCACATTTCGATCGGCGGTGCCATGCTCGACTTCAACGCCGGACTCCTCCTGCCAAAGCATTTCTTTCTGGAGATCGACGGCTTCAAGGAAGAGATCGGCTGCGCCGAAGTGCACCGCAGCGGCACCGAACTCGGCGTACGCTTCAACATGCTGCTGGCGCAAGAGTTCCTGAGCGGGCTGATTCGGGCCCAGTTCTCGAGTGGGTTGTGAGTCGCGCGCCTTGCCGGGCGCGCCGAAGGTCGCTGCAATACTTCGAATCTCTTTGGAATGGCGACGATTTAAGGAAACATGCAGCAAACGGATCGCATTCATTAGATTTCTATTGAATATCTTCAATCGATTGCAAGTTTGCCGGCGGAAACTGACCTTCGACCTTTTGGGCGCTTCGCTGCCTCAAGGGTACCGGCAAATGACTTGCCGGGTCTGGCAAAACTCCGTGGCCGACAGGCGGCAAAACCGCACGACGACCTTGCGAGTGGCGCGATTATCGGAGCACGACGCATGCCGCAATCGACCATGTATTCGCTTGCCCCCTCGCCGCTTTACGAGCGGCGTTACGAACGCTTCGCGATCGGACATGCCGCAACGCTGATGTCGGTGCGGCCGGCCCTCGGCGGGGTGTCGATATACGCCTGCAGGATGATCGATATCTCGCGCGGCGGAGCGAGTTTCTCCGTCAGCACGACAATCGGCGTGCCCTTGCACTACTATCTGCATATCGTGGGAACGAATTTCCGGATCGGCTGCGCCGAGATTCACCGGAGGGACAACCGAATTGGCGTGCAATTCATCAAGCCCATTGACGAATCGTTCCTGCACCAAATCGTGCGCCACGAATTTTTCACCGGTCAGTCCGGCAAATCTGCACCTCCGGCGACCGCCGTCCATCGTCCCACACCCGTAAAGCTCCCGACTGCCTTGCTCGCGCGATAGCGGAACCCGATGTCGTCTCTTTTGCGCATTCCGCTTGCCGTTCCGATGCGATAAGTTCCGCGGCGCTTTTCGAACGGAGCTCAGGTTTCCAAATGTCCGCATTCTCGCGTTTCACGCCGCTCGTGCAATCCCTGCCGGCCACGGTTCCCTTCGTCGGCCCGGAAGCGATCGAGCGGCAGCGCGGCCGCGGGATCGCCGCTCGCATCGGCGCCAACGAGAGCGGTTTCGGACCGGCCGATTCCGTCCTTCTAGCCATCCAGCGGGCTGCCAGCGAGACGTGGAAATATGCCGATCCGGAGAACTACGACCTGAGACAGGCGCTCGCGGCCCATCTCGGCACATCCCCGGCCAATATTGCCATCGGAGAGGGAATAGACGGCCTGCTCGGGCAGGTCGTCCGTCTCGTCGTCGAGCCGGGCGCGCCGGTGGTCACTTCGTTCGGGGGCTACCCGACCTTCAATTATCACGTCGCGGGGCATGGGGGCCGGCTCGTCACGGTGCCTTACGTCGATGACCGCGAAGACCTCGACGGCCTCCTTGCCGCGGTGAAGCGCGAGGCGGCGGCGCTCGTCTATTTTGCCAATCCCGACAACCCGATGGGGAGCTGGTGGCCGGCCGATCGCGTCGTCGAGTTCGCGGCCGCCCTGCCGGAAACGACGCTGCTGATCCTCGACGAAGCCTATTGCGAAACGGCTCCGCCCGAGACGCTGCCATCGATCGAAAGCCTGATCGGCCGGCCGAACGTCATCCGCACCCGAACTTTTTCCAAGGCCTATGGTCTTGCCGGCGCGCGGGTCGGCTATGCGCTGACGGCGCCGGGTACCGCGCAGGCCTTCGACAAGATCCGCAATCATTTCGGCATGAATCGAATCGGTGTGGCGGCGGCGATCGCCGCGCTTTCCGACCAGCAATATCTGAAGGAAGTCACGCAGCGGATCGCGGCGTCGCGCGACCGAATCGCTGCCATTGCGCGTGACAACGGGCTTCTGCCGCTACCCTCGGCGACGAATTTTGTCGCCGTCGACTGCGGACGAGATGCGGCCTATGCCCGGGCGATCGTCGACCGGCTGATGAGCGATCACGGCATCTTCATCCGGATGCCGGGCGTCGCGCCGCTCAGTCGCTGCATCCGGATCAGCACCGGCCCGGACGCCGAGATGGAATTGCTCGAAGCCGCCCTGCCCACAGTGCTCAACAAGCTGGCCGAGGGCTAGACGCGGGGACGGCCGCCCTTTTCGTGATCAATGCACCGTCATCCATTCGCGCGCTGCGCGGAGCGCAGCGGCAAGATCCGTCTTGCTCATTGTCGCCGCAAGGTCGGCGCGAAGGCCGGCAGCGCGGTCCGAGCCCTTGATGGCGGCGATGTTCAGCCACTTATGGGCCGCCACTAAGTCCACTGGCCGGCCGCGACCGGTCGCATAGGCGAGACCCATTTCGCAAAGGCTGTCGGCGCGGTTTTCGCCACCCATTGCCGCATCCGACGTGATCTCGAAGTTAAAGCGTGCCATCGTCCTGTCCCTGTCGTTCTTTGTTGGTTCAGCCGAAGCGGCACGCCCTTCGGGCGCGCCAGGCTTCAGTTGTTGCTTTGTTGTCCCTGTTTTACTCTTGCCTCTTGGCGGGCTTACCGGCGAAGCGCCGTCTTCTGCGGCGTCGGCTCCGGCTGGTTTGGCGGGGTGTTGCTCCGCTCGTCTTATGGGTTCGAGTATGCCGCGTGGCCTTCAATACGCGCTTAAAATGCATGATTAATTTGCCGCAAACAAAGTTCAAATACTTGGTAAACTTGGGTTTTCGTTAAGCATCGGAGGGCCTGCAGCGGCGGCAATCCGGCTCAAAATTTACGAAAAATTCAATCGCGAATTTCAACCGATCGCTAACCAAGAACAAACCCTGTTGTTCGACCGCCGTATTTCATGGGCCGCTCCGGACTTCGATCAGAGGAACTGCAGCGTATTTACCTTTACGTACGCGTAAGCTATTGTTCGGGCGCTTCGATGGCAGGGAGGCCGCCGACACGAGGCATCAGATCGCGGCGGCCGGCAGCCGGCCGCCTCCAAGGGAGGACATTGAATGGTACGAACTTTGCTCGTCAGCGCAGCGCTCGCCTTCGGAGCGGCGGGAGCGGCCCATGCCGCCGAACCCATCGTCGGCAATTGGAAGACAGCGAGCGGAGCCACGGCGGAAATCGCCCCGTGCGGCGGAGCCTTTTGCGTGACACTGAAGACGGGCAAACACGCCGGCAAGCGGATCGGCAACCTTGCCGGGACCGCTGGCAGCTACAGCGGCGAGATCACCGATCCGGAAAGCGACAAGACCTATAGCGGCTCGGGCTCGGTCGACGGCAATTCGCTGAAGATGAAAGGCTGCGTGCTGAAGGTGCTGTGCAAGTCCCAGACCTGGACGCGGCTTTAATTCTCGGAGGGGCGGCCCCTGCGGCCGCCCTCTACTCGTTTCACCGGGCCCGCTGCCCGAACAGGATCTTTTGCGCTTCCTGGTCCTCGGCAAGGCTCTTTTGACGCGCCCGCTCTTCCTTGCCGACCTCGATCCCCTTCTGGACCGCGCTGCGCGCGAGCATCGTGTCGAACCAGAGCTTCAGGTTCGGGAAATCGTTCAAATCCTGGCCCTGGTTCTCGTGCGGGATCACCCAACCGATGGCGGCCATGTCGGCAATCGAATATTCGCCGGCAAGGAACGGCCGATCGGCCAGCCGCTTGTTCATCACGCCATAGAGGCGATTCACTTCATTGGTGTAGCGGTCGATGCCGTACTGGATTCTCTCCGGCGCATATTGCCGGAAATGATGGGCTTGCCCCGCCATCGGGCCCAAGCCGCCAATCTGCCAGAAGAGCCATTGCTCGATCTCGACGCGGGCGCGCTCGTCGGCCGGGTAGAACTTGCCGTATTTCCGGCCGAGATATTGCAGGATCGCGCCCGACTCGAAGATGGAGATAGGCGCGCTGCCCGGCCCATCCGGATCGACGATGGCCGGCATGCGGTTGTTTGGCGAGATCTTCAGGAAATCCGGCGCGAATTGGTCGCCCCGGCCGATATTGATGTATTTCACCACGTAGGGAACGCCGAGCTCCTCCAGCATGATGGTGATCTTCCAGCCGTTCGGCGTCGGCCAGTAGTAAAGCTCGATGGGAGCGGTCATGGGCGGTCTCTCCTGAGGTTATGGGCACACAGACGTAGGAACGCGCTGCGGCGCCGGCAAGACCGCATCGTTGAAGATGAACGGCAGATGAACGGGTATCTCAGCAAGAATTCAGTTTGGCTGTGCGAAAAGACGCTCAATCGATTTGAACCTGCCTCCAGCCCACGGACGGAACAATGGACATCCTCGCTCGCCGCCTCACCATCATCAGCCTGTTGATGGTCGTATTCGCCATGTCGCTCGCCGCCGCAGTCGGCGCCGATACGGAACGTCGCCGCCAGAACACCTATATCGGCTCGCTGACCGACTGCACCGCGCACACGGCGCAATATTGCCAAGCCAAGCTGTAGAGGAACACCAAAAAATGGCCGCCCTCGTCTCTTCCGCCATCCTCTCACTTCGGCTCCTGGTACTCACGGGCCTGCTGATGGCCCCGGTCGGAGCGGTCGCTTACAGCAAGGCCACCGGCGCCGGCGTCGGCAAGCATGGTGCCGGTCTCGTCCTCTTCGTCACGCTGCAGCGCCAGGCGATGAGCTGACCGCCTGCCGGTGAGCACAATTGAAGACCGCCCTTGCTGCCGCAGCGGCGTCGCATGACCCGAAAATCCTCTTGCACATTCTCTGACTTTTCGCTCCCTTCGCGCTGAAAGGTCAAACATGATGCCCGCATTCGCCCTGTATTCGATCGCCGCGCTCGCCGAGATCGCCGGATGCTTTGCCTTCTGGGCGTGGCTCCGGCTTGGCAAGTCCTTTTGGTGGCTGCTCCCGGGGATGGGATCGCTGGCACTCTTCGCCTGGCTCCTGACGATGATAGACGTGCCGGCCGCCGGCCGTGCCTATGCCGCCTATGGCGGCGTCTACATTGCCGCCTCGCTCCTCTGGCTGTGGCTCGCCGAGGGCGTGCGGCCGGATCGCTGGGACCTGACCGGCATGGCGGTGGCGCTTGTCGGCGCGACGATCATTCTCGTCGGTCCACGCTGAACGCCCACGCGCCAGACGCGTATCTTGTCGTTTGCTTGTCAGATGCCGCAGCCTATAATGCGCCATGGACACACGAATCTCTTCCACCTCAATTCTCTCCGTTGCCACCCCCGACGCCTTCGAGCCGCAGACCTTCGATGATCCGGCCGCAGCAGTCGGCTGCCTGCAGGCGCTCTACGAGCGCAATACGCAGTTCCTCTGCGAGGCTTTCGAGGGCCTGGGCAAGAACGGCCGGCCGATCACGCGGTTCCGCGCCTGCTACCCGCAGGTGAGCATCGAGACGAGCAGCTTCGGCCACGTCGATTCCCGGCTTTCCTTCGGCTATGTCAGCTCGCCCGGCGTCTACACGACGACGATCACGCGGCCGCGGCTTTTCCGCCACTATCTGAAGGAGCAGTTCGGCCACCTGATGCGCAACCATGGCGTCGGCGTCACCGTGTCGGAATCATCGACCCCGATCCCCCTGCACTTCGCTTTCGGCGAGAATGCCCATGTCGAGGCGTCGGCGGCCGAGACCATCGACATTCCGCTGCGCGACCTCTTCGATGCGCCCGACCTGACGACGACGGACGACGAGATCGCCAACGGCTCCTATGAGCCCGGGCCGGGCGAGCCCTCGCCGCTCGCCCCGTTCACGGCGCAGCGCATCGATTACTCGCTCGCCCGCCTCAGCCACTACACGGCAACCAGCGCCACGCATTTCCAGAACTTCGTGCTCTTCACGAACTATCAATTCTATGTCGACGAGTTCTGTGCCTGGGCACGCCAGCAGATGGCCGAAGGCGGCAATGGCTACACGGCCTTCGTGGAGCCCGGCAACATTCTGACGCCCGCGGGCGCCGACAAGCCCGAGACCGACTATACGCTCGCCCGCCTGCCGCAGATGCCGGCCTACCACCTGAAGAAGAAGGGCCACGGCGGCATCACACTGGTCAATATCGGCGTCGGCCCCTCAAACGCCAAGACGATCACCGACCACATCGCCGTCCTGAGGCCGCATGTCTGGCTGATGCTCGGCCATTGTGCCGGGCTGCGCAACAGCCAGCGGCTCGGCGACTACGTTCTCGCACACGCCTATATGCGCGAGGATCACGTGCTCGACGACGATCTGCCGGTGTGGATCCCGCTGCCGGCGCTGGCGGAAGTGCAGGTCGCCCTGCAGGACGCGGTGGCGGAAGTCACCGGTTACCAGGGCTACGATCTCAAGCGGATCATGCGCACCGGCACGGTCGCGACCATCGACAATCGCAACTGGGAACTGCGCGACCAGCGCGGCCCGGTCAAGCGCCTGTCGCAGGCCCGCGCCATTGCGCTGGACATGGAATCGGCAACGATCGCCGCCAACGGCTTCCGCTTCCGGGTGCCTTATGGAACGCTGCTCTGCGTCTCCGACAAGCCTCTGCACGGCGAGTTGAAGCTGCCCGGCATGGCGACGGCCTTCTATCGTACGCAGGTCAGTCAGCACCTGAAGATCGGCATCCTGGCGCTTCAGAAGCTCGCCGCCATGCCGCCGGAGAAACTGCATTCGCGCAAGCTCAGAAGCTTCTACGAGACGTCATTCCAGTAGCGAATCACGTCTTAGGCTTCAGCATGAGCGACAACAGCGTGCCGGCCACGGCCGAGACGATGATGAGCAGATGGGCGTTGACGCTGGCGCGTCCCAGGACTTCGAGAGCCGCCTTTCCGCCGGCCGCGCCAAAGGAAACCGCGCCGGCAACGATCGCCGCCGCATAGGTGCCGACGCCGGCCGGCGCATGGACGGGGAGAACGGACGAGAGCTCGCCTCCAAGTGCACCGCCGAAGGCGGCGGCAAGCGGCGCGACGCCCATGATCGCCAGCACCCAGGCGAGCACCGCGACCTTCACGCCCCAGTTCAGCATCGTCATCGCCGAAGCGCGCAGGAACGCCGCGACATGCTCCGGCAGGCCCGCTTCGATCTCGTCGACATGGTGTACGAGCCTTGCCGGCACCGCGCGGCGCAGCAGGCGAAGGATCCTGGCCTTCAGCAGGAAGAACGCGAGCGGCGAGAGCAAGACCATCGCCCAAAGCAACCACGGGACGACCTGGTGGCTGCGGCCGATGATCAGCCCTATCGCCGCCACGGTGAGCAGCGCATGCAGGTCCAAGAGGCGCATGACGAGCAGCGCCGATGTTCCGCGCACCAGCGGAACGCCGAATTCGGCGCGCATCAGCAGCGGAAAACTCGTCTCCCCGGCCCGGAAGGGCAGCATGATGTTCAAAAGATTGTGGACCTGCGTCACGCGAAAGAGCAGCAGGAAACGGCCCGCCGTCTCTCTGGGAAAGTAGTCGTAGATGCGGTAGCAGCGGACGAAGTAGGTCGCGATCAGAAGAGCAAGCGCGGTGAGCACCGACGAGAAACCGATCTCGGCCCATTGCCGCAACAGGGCCGGCCATCCCCAGACCCACTCGACGAAGACGGCATAAGCCGCTATGGCCGCCACGGAAATCAGTGCCATGCGGTTGCGCGCGAGCCACGCGCGCCGGCTC
The DNA here is from genome assembly GCF_000018545.1 of Sinorhizobium fredii NGR234. NCBI lineage: Bacteria > Pseudomonadati > Pseudomonadota > Alphaproteobacteria > Hyphomicrobiales > Rhizobiaceae > Ensifer > Ensifer fredii. The sequence goes on along the minus strand of NC_012587.1, from coordinate 862,439 downwards.
AACTGCCAGTCCGAATTCATGAGATGCCGATTTCCTGTACAGAGACACGCAATTGAGCGTTGGTTATCACCGTTAACTGTGCAAGAAAACCTGCGACGGCACACCGGAGAGACCGCCTTGACTCACATAGAAGAACCTCTGACGGCAACGACGGGCGTCATGGAGGCGATCGAACTGTCCATCGTGGTGCCGGTGTTCAATGAGGAAGACAGTGTCGGTCCGCTCGTCACCCGCATCCGGGAAGCGATGGCCGGCTTCGGCAGGTCCTGGGAACTGATCCTGGTCGACGACGGCAGCACCGACCGGACCCTGCCGAATGCCCGCAAGGAGCTTTTGCGGTCGGACCTGAATCTGAAGATCATCGAGCTGCAGAAGAATTTCGGCCAGACCGCCGCCATGCAGGCCGGGATCGACGCCGCCGTCGGCCGGTTGATCGCGACGCTCGACGGCGACCTGCAGAACGATCCCAAGGACATCCCGCAGATGGTCGCGGCAATCGAGGAACGCGAACTCGACCTCTTGGTCGGATGGCGTCAAAACCGCCGCGACGGCCTGCTGCTGAGGAAGATCCCCTCCTGGTGCGCCAATTTCCTGATCGGCAAGATCACCGGCGTAAGGCTTCATGATTACGGCTGCAGCCTCAAGGTCTATCGCAGCGCGATCATCAAGCAGGTCAAGCTGATGGGGGAGATGCACCGCTTCATTCCGGCCTGGGTCGCCGGCGTCGTGCAGAGCAGCCGGATCGGCGAGATGCCCGTGACGCACCACGCCCGCCACTTCGGCGCATCGAAGTACGGGATCTCGCGCACCTTCCGCGTCATCCTCGACCTGCTCGCGGTGCTGTTCTTCATGCGCTACAAGGCGCGGCCCGGCCACTTCTTCGGCTCGATCGGGCTTGCGACCGGCGGTTTGAGCGCCCTCATCCTGTTCTATCTGGCAATAGACAAGTTCCTCTTCGGCAACGATATCGGCACCCGCCCGATGCTGATCGTCGGCGTCATGCTGTTCCTGTCCTCGGTCCAACTCATCACCACCGGGATTCTCGCGGAAATGATGGCGCGCGCCTATTTCCGCGACGACGATACGGCGAGCTACATCGTCCGCCAGGTCTTCGGGCAGGATCAGCCGGATGCGTGACGTCGTCGAGCGGCGACCAAACCTGGTCTTCATCGTGCTGGCGGGCTACTTCCTGCTGTGCGTCGTCCTGCGCCTCGCCGCGTCGCCTTCACTGGAGATCGACGAGGCGGAACAGGCCTTCCTGTCGCAATTCCTGCAGCTCGGATACGGGCCGCAACCGCCCTTCTACAACTGGCTGCAATACGGCCTGGCGCAACTGATCGGCACGTCGCTCGCGACGATGACGATTCTCAAGAACGGTCTCCTGTTCCTGTGCTGCCTGTTCTACGGCCTCGCTGCGCAGCTTGTTCTGAACGATCGGCGCCTGTCGGCGATGGCGATGTTTGGGATCTTGAGCCTGCCGCCGGTTTTCCTGCTCGCCCAACGCGATCTCTCCCATACGGTTGCGGCGCTCTTCGCCGTATCGCTCTTCCTCTACGGTTTTCTGCGCACGCTGACGCGCCCCAGCCTTTTCTCCTATCTTTTGACCGGCGTCGCGGTCGGCATCGGCGTGATTTCCAAGTACAACTTCGTCGTCGTCCCGGTTGCCGCAATCCTCGCCGTGCTGCCCGAACGAGACCTGCGCAAGCGCATTTTCGATTGGCGAATCCTGGCGGCGATCGCCATCGCCGGCATCATTGCCCTGCCGCACGGATTGTGGGTGCTTCAAAATCTCGACGCCGCCTCGTCGGGTACTTTGAACGAGATGAAGGAGCGCGCCGCAGAGGGGCGCCTCATGCAGACGTTTCACGGCGTCCTTGCACTTTCCTCGGCAATAATTGGCGGCAGCCTCGTCCCCCTGCTGGTCTTCGGCCTGGTCTTCCGCGGCAAGATCCGCACGATCTGGCGGGCAGAAAGCCAGTGGACCCGCATCATGGGGCGGATGATTGCGATCTCGCTTCTTGCCGTGCTGCTTGTCGTCCTCGGCGTCGCTGCGACCCATGTCCGCGAAAAATGGCTGGTACTCTTTCTGGCGCTGCTGCCGCTCTATCTCTGCCTCAAGGTCGAGGCGGCACAGATCGATCCCGCACCGGGCTTCCGGCGCTTCGTGCCGCTGATTGCCTGCATTGTCCTGGGGGCCCTCGTCATCGTGTCGGCCCGGGCCGTGGTGCGCCCCTGGTTCGGCGACTATTCGAAATTGAACATTCCCTATGCCGGTTTTGTCGAAGCGGTTGTCGAGGCCGAAGGCCGGCCGCCTGCGCTGGTGCTGACAAACGACAGGCAGATCGCCGGCAATATCCGGACGCGACTTGCCGATGCCACTGTGCTGATCCCGCATCTTTCGGCCGTGCCGCCGGCCGAGGCCGCGAAGCGGCCGCTGCTGGTGGTCTGGCGCGATGAGACCAACCCCACGCCGCTTCCCGCCACGCTGAGCGAGGCTCTCAAGGCATCCGGCGTCCCCAAATCGGCGGCGACGCCGCGCCGCCTTGAATTGCCTTACATCTACGCCTCCGGACCGGAGCGCTACGGATTCAGCTATATCTGGGTCAGCGAATAAAGCGCCGGTGTTTATTCCGCGCCGACGAGCAGCTTCAGTTCGCCCGGGTGGACACGCAGGGCGACGTCACGCCGCTTGATCGGCAGGAGCTCGCCGTCGATGACGCAGTTGATCTTGCGATCGACCTTGGGAAAATGCAGATCGACCGCGAGTGCGCTCATCTCGGTGATCAGCGGGCTTGCCCGAAATCGACCGCGCAGAATATCGGAAGCGAGCTTTGCAACGCCCGCCGGGCTGAGCGGCGGGGCCGTGTAGAAACCGAGGTGCCCGGCCGTGACATCCTCCGCATACATCAGCGTCGCGTGGCCGAAATGGTTGTTCGAGACCGAAATCTGCGACACATGCCTGCTCTCGCGGTGGCCATCGGCGTCGAATTCGATCTCGAAATCCGGCGGATTGAAGATCACGCCGATGGCGGCGCGCACGCTGGCGCCGATCTTGCCGGGGCGCGAGGCGAACGTATAGGACTGACGATAGCGCACCATGCGGGCGTGCAGCCCCATCGAAAATTGATGCACGAAGGCCCGGCCATCGGCGCTGCCGATGTCGCCATCGATGATCCGGCCATTGGCGAGGACCTCCGGCACCTTCCAGATATCGAGCGGCAGCTTCAACGAACGGGCGAACAGGTTCATCGTCCCTGCCGGAATGACACCGAGCGGCATCCCGGTTCGCCAGGCAACGCCGGCTGCGGCGGAGATCGTGCCATCGCCGCCGCCGGCAACGATCGCATCGAGGTCGTCCCGCCGGCAGGCCGTCTCCAGCGCCTGCGGGATATCGCCCGGTGCCACGACGGCAATTTCGATTTCGTGTCCGGCGGCGCGAAAGACCTCCTCGACCTTCCTGCCATAGGTCTCCATGTCCGTGGTGCGGAAGGTCCCCCCATCTCGATTGAAGATGGCCTTGACTTTCAATGATTGTCCTCTCGATCCAGAAACCTTTCAGCTCCTGAGATAAGGGCGGCGTCCGGGGATTCCAGAGCACACCGGCAAAGACTTTCACGGTCCGTTGCCGAGGCTCCCAGCGCTCGAGTGCGGCGGCCTACAGGGAAGGCAGTTTCAGGGGACCGGCCGTCTTGATCGTTCGGATGGCGAAATTCGAGCGAATGTCCGTCACCCCTTGCAGCGTCAACAAGGTTTCGGTGAGCAGCCTCTCATAGGCGGACAGGTCCTCCACCACCACCTCGGCGAGGAAATCCGCGTTGCCGGAAATCAGGAAGCAGGAGACCACCTCCGGTATGGCGAGCAACGCCTCCTGCTGCCGTCGCGCGTTTTCCTGGCTGTGCTGGCCGACTTTGATCTCGACGAAGACAGTCAGCCCCAGACCCACCTCCTTGCGGTCGATGTCGGCCCGGTAGCCGCGCAGCACGCCTGCCTTCTCCAGATTGCGGATGCGGCGCAGGCACGGGGATGGAGACAGATTGATGCGCTCGGCGATCTCGACATTGGTCGCGCGTGCATCCTCCTGCAGGACCTTGAGGATGGCGATATCGAATTTATCAAGCTTTGGCATATCTCAATCAATTTCATCTGTGGATTGGCATATCGTTGCTCATGATACTCCTCATCAGGCACAAATAGCAAGGACATGCCCTGCGGGTTAGCGCTAAGGTTTCCTCATCAAGACGAAGCTGGAGGAACAAGACAATGGTAGCGCTGACACTCGATCGCGGCTCCGAATCGCCGGCGGCCGGCTATGCCGGCGCCTTCGTCACCGTATTGATCTGGGCGGGCTGGATTCTTGCCACCCGGCACACCGCCGCAACCGACCTCGGCACGATCGACCTCGGGCTTATTCGCTTTGGAATACCGGCGCTGGTTCTTGCTCCGGTGTGGCTGAAGACGGGTCTCATCCCGAAAAATTTGCCGCTGGCGCTGCTGGCCCTGATGGTCGCGGGATCGGGCGCCGTGTTCTTCCAGGTAGCGGCTTTCGCGATCCACGCGACGCCGGCGGCCTCGGTCGGCGTGCTGCTCGGAGGCTCGATGCCGCTGTCGACGGCAATCATCGGGATAACCCTTTTCCGGGAACGTCCCGATCGTATGCGGCTGCTGGGCTTTGCGGCGATCATTGCCGGCATGACGATCCTGCTTACCCGCAGCCTCGGTGCTGCGGATGCGCCCGCCTGGACCGGCTACCTGCTGCTGCCAGCAGCCGCCACGCTCTGGGCAACCTATACCCACGCCTTCCGGCGTTCCGGTCTGAACCCGCTCGAAGGCAGCGCGCTCATCGCCGTCTGGTCGCTCCTCATCCACTTTGCTTTGGCACTCGTTTTCGGCAGTACGCTCGGGCAGGTCCCGGCGCAGGAGATCGGCCTGCAGGTAATGAGCCAGGGCTTTCTTTCCGGTCTTGTCGCCATGCTTGCCTACGGCCTTGCCGTCCGGCGCCTCGGCGGTACGCAAGCGGCCGCCTTCACCGCTCTGACGCCGGTGCTCGCGATGATCGGCGGCGGCATGCTGCTTGGAGAGGCGATCGGGCCATTCGAGATCGCCGCTGCAGCTGTCACGGCCACGGGTGTCGCACTCGCGACCGGAATTCTGTCGCCTCGGCAGGCATAAGCCTAAAAAGAAGCGGCCCGGAACCAAACGTCCCGGGCCGCTTCCCTTCTATGGCTACGGCGCAGAAGCGGTCGCAGCGAGCATTCAGACTTAGCCGTGGACGATTTCACGGTGGCGCTGCAGCCGGCGGCCATAGGCCTGGCTGACGCGGTCGAAGATGATGGCGATGCCGACGATGGCAAGGCCATTGAAGATGCCGAGCGTGAAATACTGGTTGGCGATCGCCTTCAGCACCGGCTGACCGAGGCCCTGGACGCCGATCATCGACGCGATCACGACCATCGCCAGCGCCATCATGATGGTCTGGTTGATGCCGGCCATGATGGTGGGCAGCGCCAGCGGCATCTGCACGTTCTTCAGCTTCTGCCAGCTCGAGGAGCCGAAGGCGTCCGCCGCCTCGAGAACATCCTTGTCGACCAGCCGGATGCCGAGATTGGTCAGGCGGATCATCGGCGGGATGGCGTAGATGACCACCGCGATCAAACCCGGCACCTTGCCGATGCCGAGCAGCATCACCACGGGGATCAGATAGACGAAGCTCGGCATCGTCTGCATCACGTCGAGCACGGGATTGATGATGTTCTGGACGCGATCGGAGCGCGACATGATGATGCCGAGCGGAATGCCGACTGCGATGGACAGCACCGTACAGACGAAGATCATCGAGATCGTCTTCATCGTGTCGTCCCACATGTCGAAATAGCCGATGAGGAGCAGCGTGCCGACGGCGCCAGCGACGACCTTCCAGTTGCGGCTGGCGAACCAGGCGATCAGCGCAATCAGGACCAATATGATCGGCCAAGGTGTGCGCGTCATAAAACGCTCGGCCTCGATCAGGAAGAACTGCAGCGGATCAAAGAAGGATTCGATGCCATCGCCATAGGCACGCGTGAAAGTCCGAAAGCCTTCGTCGATCGCCTTCTTCAGCTCTCGAAGGCTATCGTCATTCATATGCGGAAATTTGGTCAGCCATTCCATCTCTTGATTCCCCTTCGCAACCGGTTAGGCGGCACATCTTTGTTTTTCTTGGCTGCCGCCGTGTTTCAAACGCACCATGCGCTGTAGCTAATGAAGGTGCGCAATCTTATTCTCAAACCGACACGCGGTGAACGAATTCCTGCGCGTGGCGAAATGAAAACGGCGCGCCTTTATGCGCGCCGTCTGTTGCTGTTAGAGCCGGTCAGAGGGCCGCCTTGACTTTCTCTGCGACCTCCGGCGAGACCCACTTGGTCCAGATGTCCGGATTCTCTTCGAGGAAATGCTTGGCGCCTTCCTCGCCGCTCGCCTGATTGTCCGTCATCCAGGCCATCAGCTTGTTGACGGTATCGTTTTGCCAGGCGCGGGTCTTCAGATACTCCATAACCGGGCCGGCACGATCGGCGAAGCCCTTCGTCACCAGCGTCTGGACCGTGTCCTTCGGCCAGTCGTTCTTCTTCGGATCCGGGCAATCGGCGACCGTGTTGCAGCGCTTCCATTCGGCCGGGTCGGCCGGCACGCCGTGATCAAGCTTCACCATCTCGTATTTGCCGAGCAGCGCCGTCGGAGCCCAGTAATAGCCGACCCAGCCCTGCTTGCGTTCGTAAGCCTTGGCGATCGAGCCGTCGAGGCCAGCGGCCGAGCCGGTGTCAACGAGCGTGAAGCCTGCAGCCTCCGCACCGTAGGCCTTGTAAAGCTGTGTCGTCACCACCGTGCCGCCCCAGCCCTGCGGACCGTTGAAGATGGCGCCCTTGCTCGGATCTTCCGGATCCGGGAAGAGTTCCTTGTGCTTCAACACGTCGTCAATCGTCTTGATGTCCGGATTGGCGTCGACAATGTACTTCGGGATCCACCAGCCCTGCACGCCGCCATCGGGCAGCGAGGACGAGGCGGCAACGAGCTTACCCTCCTGCAAGCCGCGGTTGACGACGTCGGGGAGCAGGTCGACCCAGCCTTCCGGAGCGATGTCCGGCTCGCCCTTTTCAATCATCGATGTGATCGTCGGCACGGTGTCGCCAACGACCAGCTCGGCGCTGCAGCCATAGCCTTCCGTCAGAATGAACTTGTCCACATTCGCCAGCACTTCGGCGCTCTGCCAGTTCATGTTGGCGATCGTCACATCGCCGCATTCCTGCGCCGATGCGGCGCTGCCAAGTCCGAAGAGGCCAACGGCCAGACACGTCGTTGCAAGTAGTTTTTTCATGTCGTTTCCCTCTGTTCTGACGGTGTACCCGTGACGAACTGCCAGCCTCACCGCGGCAGCGGACAGCGATTGGATCAGACCCTCCTGCCGGATCGGGACCGGATGGAGCGGCCTTCGTCGCCATCGATCCAACACTCCCGATCGACGGCTCATGTTACTGCTATCGAGTCTCGCGGGCAAAGGCTTGCCCATTTGCGTCAGCGAGCGGGTTCATTGTCTTTTTTCATGAAGATAAGCAATTGAAGGCTGTGGCGGCAAATTCATCTGCCGCCGGGCATCGGCGCGCGCTCAGGCGCGCCGGGAAACGCTCCCCGACCCATAGGATGACCGTGGCGGCCTACCGGACGTCACATGTTCGGATAGACCGGGCCCTCGCCGCCCTGCGGCGGCACCCAATTGATGTTCTGGTTCGGGTCCTTGATGTCGCAGGTCTTGCAGTGCACGCAGTTCTGGGCGTTGATGACGAAGGTCGGCTGGCCGTCCTTCTCGACCCATTCGTAGACGCCGGCCGGACAGTAGCGCGTCGACGGGCCGGCATAGACGTCGTATTCGGAACGCTTCTGCAACTCGGGGTCCTTGACCTGCAGGTGGATCGGCTGGTCCTCCTCGTGGTTGGTGTTCGACAGGAACACCGAGGAGAGCCGGTCGAAGGTCAGCACGCCATCCGGCTTCGGATAGTCGATCTTCTGGTGCTTGTCAGCCGGTTCGAGGCTCTGCGCATCGGTCTTGCCGTGCTTCAGGGTGCCGAAGAAGGAGAGGCCGAACAGCGTGTTGGTCCACATGTCGAGGCCGCCGAGCGCGACGCCGATCGCCGTGCCGAAGCGCGACCAGAGCGGCTTGACGTTCCTGACCTTCTTCAGGTCCTGGCCGATGGCGCTGTCGCGCCAGCCGCGCTCGATCTCGATCGGTTCGTCATTGGCGCGGCCGCTGGCGATCGCCTCGGCGAGCTTCTCCGCCGCCAGAATGCCCGACAGCACCGCATTGTGGCTGCCCTTGATGCGCGGCACGTTGACGAAGCCGGCCGAGCAGCCGATCAGCGCGCCGCCGGGGAAGGACAGCTTCGGCACCGACTGGTAGCCGCCCTCGGTGATCGCCCGGGCGCCGTAGGAGAGCCGTTTGCCGCCCTCGAAGGTGCCGCGGATCGCCGGATGCGTCTTGAAGCGCTGGAACTCCTCGAACGGGTAGAGATAGGGGTTCTTGTAGTTCAGGTGGACGACGAAGCCGACGGCCACGAGATTGTCCTCGAGATGGTAGAGGAACGAGCCGCCGCCGGTCTTCATGCCGAGCGGCCAGCCGAAGGAGTGCTGTACCAGGCCCGGCCTGTGGTTCTCCGGCTTGACCTCCCATAGTTCCTTCAGGCCGATGCCGAATTTCTGGACGTCGCGGTCCTTCGAGAGATCGAACTTGGCAATCAGCTGTTTGGCGAGCGAGCCGCGCACCCCCTCGCCGATCAGCGTGTATTTGCCCAAGAGCGCCATGCCGCGGGCGAAGTTCGGGCCCGGCTCGCCGGAGCGCTCGATGCCCATGTCGCCGGTGGCGACGCCGATCACCGCGCCTTCGTCGTTGTAGAGCACCTCGGTCGCGGCAAAGCCCGGATAGATCTCGACGCCGAGCGCCTCGGCGTGGGTCGCCAGCCAGCGACAGACGAGCCCAAGCGATACGATGTAGTTGCCGTGATTGTTCATCAACGGCGGCATCAGGAAATTCGGCAGGCGGATCGAGCCGGCCGGGACGAGGAACAGGAAGTGGTCGTCGGTGACTTCGGTCTTGAACGGATGGTCGGCGTCGTTGCGCCAATCGGGCAGCAGCCGGTCAATACCGATTGGATCGACGACGGCGCCGGAGAGGATATGGGCGCCGACCTCGGCGCCCTTCTCGAGCACGACGACCGAGAGCTCCGGATTGACCTGCTTCAGGCGGATCGCCGCGGCAAGCCCGGCCGGACCGGCGCCGACGATCACCACGTCGAATTCCATGCTCTCGCGTTCGGGGAGTTCTTGTCGCTCGGTCATCTCGTGTTCTCCAGTCTTGCCGTTCTCCGCCGGCTCCGTTCCCAGCAAATCATCCCGTCATGACAAATGCCGCAAACCTTGTCGAGCCGGGATGCGACAGACTGTCTCTGCATTTGCGCATGACTTTATGAGTTTAGCACAGTCCATTATCTTACTTGAACGTAAACGTAAATAAATCCCCGACGAAATAACCTCTCGTTCAGCTTGCTTTTGCCGCGCCCGCATGCAACGAGGCCCGCCCCATCCTACTGCATGTCTCCTTAGGTCGACCTCGATTCAAGGACAAAGACATGCAGCAATTCAAAGTGCTACAGCGACCTTTGCGCGCCTGATAAGGCGCGCGGCGCTGTATAGTCGCGAGGACAAAATCATGGCTTCGGCCCTCGGCCTTGATTTCGGAACGACCAACTCCGTCCTGGCGCTGGCGCAGGGCACGTCGACCCGCTCCCTCTTCGTCGAGGGCCCCGCCGGCCGGTTCGACACGACGCGGACCGCTCTTTCCTTCCTGAAGCAGCAGGGCCACGCGCCCTTGAAAGTGGAGGCGGGACAGGCGGCGATCCGCGAGTTCATCGACAATCCCGGGGAGTGCCGTTTCCTTCAGTCGATCAAGACCTTTGCGGCAAGCGCGCTTTTTCAGGGCACCCTGGTCTTTGCGAAACGGCATGAGTTCGAGGATCTCATGTACCGCTTCCTGGCCCGCCTCAGGGACTACGCCGGAGACGACTGGAACAGCGCCTTGCAGCGCCTCGTCGTCGGGCGCCCGGTGCAATTTGCCGGCGCAAGTCCGGACGAGAGACTGGCGATTGAACGCTACAGCCGCGCGCTTGCACGTTTCGATTTTCCGGAGATCCACTACGTCTATGAACCGGTTGCGGCGGCCTTCTATTTTGCCCGCAAGCTCGAGCGCGATGCGACGGTGCTCGTCGCCGATTTCGGCGGCGGGACGACGGACTACTCGATCATTCGCTTCGAAAGCCGCGGCGGACGGCTGATCGCGACGCCGATCGGCCATTCCGGCGTCGGCGTCGCCGGCGATCACTTCGACTTCCGCATCATCGACAATATCATCGCCCCACTCATCGGAAAGGGGAGTCTGTTCAAGAGCTTTGACAAGCTGCTTGAAGTCCCGTCGAGCTACTACGCCAATTTCGGCCGCTGGAACCAGCTGTCGATCTTCAAGACACTCAAAGACTTTGCGGAACTGAAGAAGCTCGTCCGTACGAGCCTCGAGCCGGAGAAGCTGGAGGCATTCGTCGATCTGGTCGATCATGACGAAGGCTACCCGCTTTATCAGGCGGTCTCGGCAACCAAGATACGACTGTCGCAGGAAGACGAAACCGAATTCTTCTTCGCCCCGCTTGGCGAGCGCTCGCGGCGCAGTGTCAGGCGCCAGGATTTCGAGGCCTGGATCGCGCCCGACCTCGCCCGTATCGAAACCGCCCTCGACGAGGTGCTTGTCACGACTTCGACTGCGCCGGCCGAAATCGACAGGGTCTTCCTGACGGGTGGCACGTCCTTCGTGCCCGCCGTCCGCCGGCTTTTTGACAATCGCTTCGGCCAAGAGCGGATCGAAAGCGGCGGAGAGCTTCTGTCGATCGCCCACGGGCTTGCGCTGATCGGCGAGCGCGAGGATATCTCGGCCTGGACGATCGCTGCGTAAATCTCCCGCCCCCTGCTGGACCGTTCTTTCCGATCTGCTAAATTCCGCCCATGATCTCGGCCAACGACCTCTCCGCTTCGGAACTCGCCGCGCTCCTCGCCTTCCATGCGGAGGCGGGCGTCGAATGGTTGCTCGAAGACGAGCCCGTCGATCGGCTGGCGGAATTCGAAGCGATGAAGGCCAAGCGCGCCGACGCACGGGCTGCCCCGCCGGTCCGACAGGCCACACCTCCGGAGGTCCAGGGTGGTCGGGTTCAGCCGGCGACTTCGGGCAAGGCCCGCGACGCTCGTCCCGCCGCGCCAAGCGTTCCGCCGACGGTAGCGATCCCCGACGAGCAGGCGGTCAGCGAGGCGCGCTTCGCTGCCGAAAGCGCCCGATCGCTCGCCGAGTTGCGCACGGCGATGGAGGCTTTTACTGGCTGCAACCTGAAAAACAGCGCCCGCAACCTCGTTTTTGCCGACGGTAACGCCGCATCCGGCATCATGGTCGTCGGGCCGATGCCCTATGCGGAGGACGACCGGGACGGCCAGCCCTTTGCCGGCAGGCACGGCGATATGCTCGAACGGATGCTTTCCGGCATCGGCCTCTCGAGGTCCGACATTCTACTCACCAATGTCGTGCCCTGGCGACCACCCGGAAACCGTGTACCGAGCGGCCGGGAGGCCGACATCTGCCGACCCTTCATCGAGCGGCAGATTGCGCTCGCCGAGCCCAGGCACATGCTTCTGCTCGGCAATTTCACCGCCCGCTTCTTCTTCGGCACCAACGAGACGATCCATCAGACGCGGGGGCAATGGCGAGAGCTTTCCGCGGGAGGCCACCTCGTGCCGGCGCTGGCGACGTTGCATCCCCAGGACCTCATTTCCGCACCGGTCAACAAGCGTTTCGCCTGGCAGGATCTACTGGCTTTCAAGGCCCGGATCAGCGGCTGACGGGCGCGGCCCCGCAGGTGAAGGAAGTATGAACAAAGCCATGCAATTTGCGCATGTCAGCGCCGCGTTTTAATGCGTTGCAAAATCAATGCTGCAACGCAATATGGAGCAACGGGAGGAATGGATAAGGAATTGAACCATGACTGCCCGCTTTCGCCCGATCCACAGCAGCTTTGAGACGCTCCGCCAGGCCCGCGTCGCGCTGCGGACGCCGTACAACAGCTTCGGCAAGGTAGCCAATGAGCAGTTGACGGCAATCGGCCTGGCGCGCACGACGCGCCACCCGGCACAGATTTACGCCGATTTCATTCAACGCTGACCAATTTCCGGTGTAGCGCCAGTCTGGCGCTCCGCCGGGGCAAGATTTCAACCATGTCTATCCGCAGCCTGCTCGATACAATTTCCGACATCGGCACCGCCGTCCGGGCCTCGCGCGAGTTCAGCAGACTGAGCACGATCAAGGACGCCCGTCGCGCGCATCGCGTTGCCGTGAGCCCGCTGCTGCCCAACTGATCCGCTAGCCATCGAAGACGCCACCGCTCGCGATTGGCGGGCCAAGCCCGAGGCGTTTCAGCCCTGCGGCGTGACGTGCTTGCGCGCCCCCTTCCGCTCAAGCCCGAGCCGGTGCTCGCGGAAGATGATGAAGATCCCCGCTCCCACGACGATCGCCGTGCCAAGGAGCATGGCAGCCGTCGGTACATCACCGAAAAGAAAATAGCCGATGACGATACCGAGCACGATCGAGGTGTATTCGAACGGCGCGATCGTCGACATGTCGGCGTGCCGATAGCTCTCGGTCAAGAGGATCTGGGCGACACCGCCGCAGAAGCCGGCAAGCATCAAAAGCAGGAAGGACGTCCACGACATCGCCGACCACCCGAAGGGCAGCGTCGCCAGGGAAAACACCGCGGCGGAGAGCGAGAAGTAGAGCACGATCGTATGGGTGCGCTCGGTCTGCACGAGCCTGCGGACGAGAACCATTGCGACTGCTCCGAGCGTCGCCGAAAGCAGCACCGCAACCGCACCCGACGCCTCCGACGAGCCTAGCCCTCCTTCGTCGAACAAGGTCACGCGCGGCCAGGTGATGATCAGCACGCCGACAAGGCCGATGATCACCGCGGACCACCGGTAGAGCCGGACGATCTCGCCAAGAAACAGCGCGGCGAAAGCAACCGCCAAGAGCGGCATCGCGTAGCCGATCGCGATCGCCTCTGGAAGGGGCAGATGCACGAGCCCGTAGAAGCCGCAGCTCATCGACAAAATGCCGACGAAACCGCGCGCCACATGCCCCGCGACATTGTTGGTCCGGAAGGCGTCGCGTAACTGGCCGCGACACGCCAGGAATCCGAGAATCGGCACCATCGCGAAGGCGGATCGATAGAAGGTGATCTGGCCCGTCGCGATATCGCTGCCGGCCGCCTTGATACAGGTCGCCATGCAAACGAAGACGAGGACGGACAGGACCTTGAGCAGAATCCCCTTCATGGGGTTGTGAATGTCGGCATCCATGGAGGGCGTTTCGAGATGATACCGGGCAGCCGGTCGGGGGAGCAGGATACGGCGCAGGCCGCAGGAGGACGGAGCCAGTCTAACTGCGCAACGCAGCATGTTGGATCAATTTTCTTGATAGGCACGGCATTTTCGTGATGACTCGCATCCGCCTGCTTTCGAGGCGATGCTTTAGCGAACACGAAAAAATCCGGTGGAATTTAGCTCTTGTTAGTGACGCTTCGTTAAACCTGCCTTCGGGGTGGGGAAAACGAGCGTGTTTGTTGCCGAAGTGCGGTCGACGGTATTGCAAGCATAAAATCTCGCCCCTTGGCCTTTTCACCATCACAGGCGCCCTCTAACTTAGGGACGGAAGGCGCAAGCGGGACTGACCATGCGGACAAATACTGGCCAGATCATTCATCTGGAAGACTACCGGCCGACCGATTTCGTTCTCGAAAGAGTGGACCTCACCTTCGAACTCGACCCCAGGGAGACGAAGGTCGAGGCACGCCTGATCCTGCACCGTCGTGAAGGTGTCGACCCCTCCGCCCCGCTGGTGCTCGACGGCGACGAGCTTACCATGACCGGCCTGCTGCTCGACCAGGAAGAGATCCCGGCAACGCTCTACGATGCGCTGGACGATACGCTGACGATCCGCGGTCTGCCGGAAACCGCCCCCTTCGAGATCACCGTGACGACGCTCCTGTCGCCGGAGACGAACACGAAGCTGATGGGGCTTTACCGCACGAACGACGTCTATTGCACGCAGTGCGAGGCGGAGGGCTTCCGCCGCATCACCTATTTCCCCGACCGGCCCGACGTGCTCGCCGTCTACACGGTCAACATCATCGCCGACAAGGCAACCGCTCCCCTCCTCCTTTCGAACGGCAACTATCTCGGCGGCGCCGGCATGGGCGATGGCCGGCACTTCGCCGCCTGGTTCGATCCGCATCCGAAGCCGAGCTATCTGTTCGCCCTCGTCGCCGGCGATCTCGGCGTGGTCGAGGACACGTTCACGACCGTTTCGGGCCGCGAGGTGGCGCTGAAGATCTATGTCGAGCACGGCAAGGAGCCACGCGCCGTCTATGCGATGGACGCGCTCAAACGGTCGATGAAATGGGACGAGGAGGTCTTCGGCCGCGAATACGATCTCGACATCTTCATGATCGTCGCCGTCTCCGACTTCAACATGGGCGCCATGGAGAACAAGGGGCTCAATGTGTTCAACGACAAATACGTGCTCGCCGATCCGGAAACCGCGACCGACACGGACTACGCCAATATCGAGGCGATCATCGCCCACGAATATTTCCACAACTGGACGGGCAACCGCATCACCTGCCGCGACTGGTTCCAGCTGTGCCTGAAGGAAGGGCTGACGGTTTATCGCGACCACGAATTTTCGGCCGACATGCGGTCGCGCGCCGTCAAGCGCATCGCCGAGGTGCGGCACCTGAAATCCGAGCAGTTTCCCGAGGATGCCGGTCCCCTCGCCCATCCGGTGCGGCCGACGAAATATCGCGAGATCAACAACTTCTACACGACGACCGTCTACGAGAAGGGATCCGAGGTGACGCGGATGATCGCGACCATTCTCGGACGCGACCTCTTCAAGAAAGGCATGGACCTCTATTTCGACCGCCATGACGGTCAGGCGGTTACCATCGAGGACTTCGTTGCCTGCTTCGAGGACGCGAGCGGGCGCGACCTCAAGCAGTTCTCGCTTTGGTATCATCAGGCGGGAACGCCGCTGATCACCGCTTCCGGATCCTACGACGCAGCGAAGGCGACCTACACCCTGTCGCTGGAGCAGACGGTGCCTGCCACACCGGGCCAGAGCGCCAAGAAACCGATGCATATCCCGCTCCGTGTCGGACTCCTGCTCGGGGACGGCAGCGAGGCGACGCCGACCGCCGTCTCGGGCGCCGACGTCACGGCAGATGTCGTGCATCTGACGGAGCGCAAGCAGACGGTCGTCTTCGCCGGCATTCCGTCCCGGCCCGTTCCTTCCTTCAATCGCGGCTTCTCGGCGCCGATCAAGCTGCACATCGAACAAAGCGCTGATGACCGCGCGCTCATCGCACGCCATGAGGTCGATCTCTTCGCCCGATGGCAGGCGCTGAACGCCATAGCGCTCGAAAATCTGGCGGAGGCGGCGGCCCAGACGCGACGCAGTCAGCCGATCACCTGCGACGACGCCCTCATCGGCGGGCTTCTGGCGGCCGCCGGCGATGAACGGCTGGAGCCGGCGTTCCGCGCCCAGGTCCTCTCGCTGCCGAGCGAAGCCGACATCGCCCGGGAGATCGGCCGCGACAACGACCCGGATGCCATCCAATCGGGCCGCCAGGCGATCCTTTCCGGCATTGCCGCGTCCGGCAAGGAAATCTTCGCGCGACTGCTCGGGGAGATGACGCTTTCCGGCCCGTTCCGCCCCGACGCCGCGAGCGCCGGCCGGCGGGCGCTGCGCAACGCCGCCCTCTCCTATCTCGTCTATGGCGACGACCAGCCCGACAAGGCGGCCAGCGCGTTCCGTTCCGCCAACAACATGACCGACCTCAGCCAGGCGCTGACCCTGCTTGCGCACCGTTTTCCGGAGGCGCAAGAGACCATCGATGCGCTGGCCACATTCAAGCAGCGCTTCGCGGACAATGCGCTGGTGATCGACAAATGGTTCGCCATCCAGGCAACGATCCCCGGCGCCTCCACCCTCGACCGGGTCAAGGCGCTGATGTCCGATCCGCACTTCAACCCCAGCAACCCGAATCGCGTGCGTTCGCTCGTCGGCACCTTCGCCTTCGCCAATCCGACGGGTTTCAACCGCGCGGATGGCGAAGGATACCGCTTCCTGGCGCGGCAGATCCTCGATATCGACCCGCGCAATCCGCAACTCGCGGCACGGATCCTGACGTCGATGCGCTCCTGGCGCTCGCTGGAGCAGGTGCGGGCCAATCACGCCCAGGAGGCCCTCAAGGAAATCGCCGCGGCCTCCAATCTTTCCGCCGACGTCAGCGACATCGTCGACCGAATGTTGAGCGACGGCAGCGCGGCGTGAATCCGCCGCGCACTCGACCCTCGCCTGCTGCACACCGCCTGAAATTGTAGCCGATCGAATGCCTTTCGCCCTCATCCCTGTGCTTGTCACAGGAATGAGGGCCGAGGAGAGGCCCTGCCGTACCGCAACCGACGAGGCGCAGCAGGCTGGCGACGTGTACTGAGGCCTCTGAACCGGCGCGCGACACGTCGGTGCTATGACTTTCCAACGATGAAAATTGGTTAACAAATCTTTACCTCTGCCTCTAGACAAGGCGAATCGCCCTGTGATTCATTGAGTCATATTCGGGCGAGCGGCGCACCGAATCACTGAAGCGTCCCGAATTCCGACGGCGCCTCGGTTAAGAGGATCACAGCGTCCCTTTCGCATTCAAATGCGGGACGCTCTCGAGGATGGCAGAGATTGGGAAAGATGGCGGACGCGCGACGGGGAAGCGCAGCCGACGGGCGGTTGCGACTCAAGTCTCCAGGCTTTTCAGGCCTGGAACGGGAGCTCATCGACAGGGCTAGACGCTTTGCCGAACCGGCATCGCGCCGGCTCGCGCGGGCCGAGCCCGTTCTCAAGCGTTCAATCCCCGTCCTCATCATCGCCTTCCTGCTGATCGTGGCCCTGTCTCGCATGTCGGGCATCATGGACGAGCATGCCCGAATGGAAGCCAGTTCGCGTCGGACCGTCAGCCTGGCGGCAACAGCCGCGACGGCGGCTTTCCAGGCAGACGGCTCGGAACTCTTCGCCGATGGGCAGCGCTGGGAAACCGAACGCCGGCTCGCTGAATATCTGCCCGCCGAACTCCTCGACACCGGCATGTTCCTGCTGACGGTTCGCCGCGACGGTCGCATCTTCGCGAGCACCCAGGACGGGGCTCACTTCATCGGACGCACCCTCACCTCGATCGCGCCCGACATCGCTTCGCTGCAATATTGCGGGGAAGGCTCCGGCGCGATACGGGCGACGATCGACGGCGTCGAACACCTGGTGGCCCTGATGCAGGTCCCGGCTTCCGCAGGCGTCGTTCTGGCGGCAACGCCGGTCGCCCAGTTCGAAGCCGCCTGGCGCGACGATGTCTCGCTCAACGTGACGCTGTTTGCCGGCATCTCGGCAATCCTGCTCGTCGTCCTCTACGCCTACTACATCCAGGCAAAGCGCGCCCGGGACGCCGATTCCGTCTTCGCGGAGTCGAACCTGCGCGTCGAAACCGCGCTGTCGCGCGGCCGCTGCGGGCTTTGGGATTTCGATCTCGCCAATCGGCGCCTGTTCTGGTCTCGCTCGATGTACGAGATGCTCGGCATGCCGGGCGACAGCAGCGTGCTGTCGTTCGGCGACGCAGCGCGGCTCATGCACCCGGAGGACCGCGGCGTCTACCGGGTGGCACGGGCGATCGCCAAGGGCAGCGAACGGCAGATCGACCAGGTGTTCCGCATGCGCCATGCCGATGGTCACTACGTCTGGCTTCGGGCGCGCGCCCAGGTCATCCGCACGGTTTCGGGCAAGACCCACCTCATCGGCATCGCCATGGACGTCACCGAGCAGCATCGGCTCGCCCAGCGCTACGCCGAAGCAGACCAGCGCCTGACGGATGCGATCGAGTGCACCTCGGAAGCCTTCGTGCTGTGGGACAAGCACGACCGGCTGGTCATGTGCAACACCCACTACCAGCAGGCCTATCAACTGCCGGATCACGTCCTCGTGCCGGGCACCGAACGCGCCGTCGTCCATGCCGCGGCGGCCAGGCCCGTCGTCGAGCGGCGCGTCGCCGATCCGGACCGCAGCAATCACTCGCAGACGAGCGAGGTGCAGCTCGCCGACGAGCGCTGGCTGCAGATCAATGACCGGCGCACCCGCGACGGCGGCCTTGTCTCGGTCGGGACGGATATCACACTGCTCAAGCGGCACCAGGTGCGACTGCGCGAATCCGAACGGCGGCTGATGGCGACGATCGGCGATCTTTCGGCTTCGCGCATCACGCTCGAGCGGCAGAAGGCCGAGCTTTCCGTCGCCAATGCCAACTACCAGGCGGAGAAGGAGCGGGCCGAGGCGGCAAACCGGGCAAAATCCGAGTTCCTCGCCAACATGTCGCATGAGCTGCGCACGCCGCTCAACGCCATTCTCGGCTTTTCGGAAATCCTGCAGAACCAGATGTTCGGTCCGCTCGGCTCGGAGAAGTACGACGAGTACTCGCGCGACATCCACGAAAGCGGCAAACATCTGCTCAACGTCATCAACGACATACTCGACATGTCGAAAATCGAGGCCGGTCACATGCGTATCACGCGCGAGAGGATCGATCTCGCGCCGCTGATCGAGGAAACGCTTCGCTTCACCACAATTCCGGCCGAACAGAAGAATATCCGCGTCGTCCAGGAGATATCCTCGGGCCTGACGATGTTCGCCGACCGGCGTGCCATGAAGCAGGTGCTTCTCAACCTGCTTTCCAACGCGGTGAAGTTCACCAATGAGGGCGGGCGCATTTCGCTCCGGGCCCGCAAGGTTCGCGGCGCAGTGACCCTGACGATCGCCGATTCCGGCATCGGCATCCCGAGGTACGCGCTGCAGAAGATCGGCCATCCCTTCGAGCAGGTGCAGAGCCAGTATGCCAAGAGCAAGGGCGGTTCAGGATTGGGGCTCGCCATCTCCCGGTCGCTGACCCGGCTCCATGGCGGACGGATGAAGATCCACTCGGCCGAAAAGGTCGGCACGATCATCTCGGTGCGAATTCCCGACCTCGCTTGAGCAGCAGCGGCGGCAGCATTCAAAGCGCTACAGCGACCTTAGAGCCTTCCGGATCAGGCCGCGAGAACCGACTGGAAGATGCGGCGCACCGCCTTGGAGAAGCGGCGTATGTCCGCCTCGAGATGCTTTAGATCCGGATAGTCCCCCGCCCGGCAGACGAGATCGACGAGGCCGGCAGGCGCGTCCTTCGGGTCGAAATCGCCGTCGATGCAAAGCCGGACGATCTGCGAGACCTCCGCAAAGAGCGCCAGCGCCTCGACCGCCGTGTCGAGATCGTTCGCATCCATCAAGGTGGCGCCGAGCCCCTTCAGCACCTCCATCGTATGGGTTCCGGCAGGCGGCGGTGCCTCGCCTTTTGCCGGCGCCACCAGCGTCAGATATTGGGCGATGAACTCGATGTCGACGAGGCCGCCGGGGATCAGCTTGAAATCCCAGATATCGCTCGGCGGCTTCTCCCTGTCGATAAGATCGCGCATCTCCTCGACGTCCTTGCGGATCTTGGCGATATCGCGCTTCTGGGAAAGCACCTCGGCGAAGATCGCTTCCGCCTCGCCGATCAGGCTTTCGTCGCCGCAGATGCATCGGGCACGCGTCAGCGCCAGATGCTCCCAGGTCCAGGCCTCCTCGCGCTGATATTTGGCGAAGGCGGTGATGCGCGTCGCGACCGGCCCCTTGTTGCCCGAGGGCCTGAGCCGCATGTCGACATTGTAGAGGATGCCCTCGGCGGTCGGCGCGGAAAGCGCGGCGATCAGCCGCTGCGTCACACGCGTGAAATAGCGTGTCGCGTCGAGCGGCTTGGCACCATCGGATTCGTGGGCATCGCTGTCATAGTCGTAGAGCAGGATGAGGTCGACGTCGGATCCGGCCGTCAGTTCGTGGCTGCCGAGCTTTCCCATGCCGACGACGGCGACGCGGCCCCCAGGAAAACGGCCATGCGCCGAGCGGACCTCTTCCAGAACGGCGTCGAGCGCGGCGGCAATGATCAGGTCGGCGAGATCGGTGAAGGCCCTTCCCGCCTGCAGGCCGGAGATCGATCCGGTCAGCAACCGGATGCCGATCAGGAAGCGTTGCTCGGCGGCGATGATGCGCAGGCGATCCAGCACCTCCTCATAGTGGTGGGCGCCGGCGACAAAATTGGCGATCCGCGGCGCCAGATAGTCCCTCGTCGGCAGTTCGGCGAGAAGGCCCGGGTCAAGCATGCCGTCGAAGACATGCGGCCTGGCGGCGATGATATCCGCCAGACGCGGCGCCGAGGACATGATATTGACGATCAGCGACAACAGCCCCGGATTGCTGCCGAGCAGCGAGAAGAGCTGGATGCCGGCCGGCAGGCCGGAGAGGAACTGGTCGAAGCGCAGCAGCGCCTCGTCGGCGCGCCGGCTTTCGCCGAAGACGCGCAGAAGCTCCGGCGTCAATTCCGTCAGGCGTTCGCGGGCCTCGACGGATTGGGTCGCCCGATAGCGCCCGTAATGCCAGGTGCGGAT
The DNA here is from genome assembly GCF_000018545.1 of Sinorhizobium fredii NGR234. Classification (NCBI taxonomy): domain Bacteria; kingdom Pseudomonadati; phylum Pseudomonadota; class Alphaproteobacteria; order Hyphomicrobiales; family Rhizobiaceae; genus Ensifer; species Ensifer fredii. The sequence goes on along the minus strand of NC_012587.1, from coordinate 841,730 downwards.
GATGCGGGCGATGTCGGAGGGACGCTGGAAGCCCAGCCTCTTCAGGGTATCGAGCGTATCCGGGTCATCTTGCTGGCCGGTGAAAACCAGATTTCCCGTCTCGGCCGAGAGCCTTGCCTCCTGTTCGAAAAGCTGTGCATAGCGCCGCTCGACCGTTCGCAGCACGCGGGAAAACTCCCTGGCGAACGACGCCGTATCTTCGAAACCGAGCATTGAGGCGATCCGCCTCAGCTCCGCCTCGCTTTCGGGCATGAGGTGGGTCTGCTCGTCATGCACCATCTGGATGCGGTGTTCGACGTCGCGAAGGAACCAATAGGCGTCGACCAGTTCGTGCGCCGTCGCGCGATCGATCCAGCCGGTTTCGGCGAGCACGTTAAGCATCGCCTCGGTTTCGCGCAGCCGGAGCGCGGGCGTCCGGCCGCCGGCAATGAGTTGCTGGGTCTGCACGAAAAACTCGATCTCGCGGATGCCGCCCCGGCCGAGCTTGACGTTGTGCCCCTTCACGGCGATTTCGCCGTGGCCCTTATGCGCGTGGATCTGCCGCTTGATCGAGTGAATATCGGCGATTGCCGCATAATCCAGATATTTTCGGAAGACGAAGGGCGTCAGTTCCTTGAGGAAACGTTCGCCGGCCATGAGGTCGCCGGCAATCGGCCGCGCCTTGATGAAAGCCGCCCGCTCCCAGTTCTGCCCCCTGCTTTCATAATAGAGCATCGCCGCATCGACCGGGATGGCGAGCGGAGTCGAACCGGGATCGGGCCGCAGGCGCAGGTCGGTGCGGAACACATAGCCGTCACCAGTCCGCTCCTGCAGGATGCGGATCAGCCGTCGCAGGAGCCGGGCAAAAGTCTCCGTCGCCTCGTCCCGACCGACGAGGATACCGGACTGCGGATCATAGAAAATCACCAGGTCGATGTCGGAGGAATAGTTGAGTTCGCAGGCGCCGAGCTTGCCCATGCCGAGCACGACAACGCCCGAGCCGACACTTGGCGCCGAGGAATCCGGCAGCACGAACTTGCCGCTTTCATGGGCGCCGAGCAGCAGATGGTCGATGGCCGCCGACACGGCGGCACCGGCGAAGTCGCTCAGCCAACGCGTCGTTTCGCGGCCATCGAACAGCCGGGAGAGATCGGCCAGCGCGACGGCAAAGGCAACCTCGCGCCTTGCCCGCCGCAGCCGCGACATGATCTCCGCATCCGGCAGGGCTCGGCCTGCCGCCTCGCCCTGCCATGCCAGCCGCGCCGCATCGATCCGGCTCCGCAGAAATCCAGGCAGGCTCTCGCTCAGCAGTGCCTCGAGAATGGCGGGGCTGCTGGCGGCCGTATCGCGCAGAAACGGCGAGAGCGCGAAAGCGGCGAGGATAAAGTGCTTGAGCGGCGTATCGGACGCCAGGAGCTTCGCGATCGGCTCGTGCCCTTTCGCCATATCCTTGAGCACGGAAAGAGCAACCTTTGCGTCGGCCTGGCTTGCCGGGCGGATCGTCACTGCCTCGATATCGGACAAGCGCTTCTCGGTCGCGTCCACCATCGGACTCCTCCTCCTCCCCTGCGGATCGTCGGCAATACCCTTGACCAACCAATCCTTGTCGCAACGGATGTATCAGGTCGCTCCGGCCGGGAAAACCATGCGCACCGTCAGCCCCCTACCATCCGGTTCCGTCGCCGAGAGATGCAACGAGCCATGGTGCATTTCCATCACGGCCTCGACAAGCGAAAGACCGAGGCCGGTGCCGGGCTTCGAGCGGCTTTCGTCCAGCCGGACGAAGCGCTTGACCACTTCGCCGCGCATGGTGTCGGGGACGCCCGGACCGTGATCGGCGACCGTCAGGACAGCATTGCCACCGCCCTTCTTCATCTCGACCCGAAGAAGCGGATTTTCCGCTCCTTCCGCATATTTGATCGCGTTGTCGATCAGGTTTCCGAGCGCCTGGCCGATCAGCTCGCGGTTGCCGGAAATGACCACGCCGGGTTGAATATCCGCTTCGAGGCGGAGAGCGTTTTCCTCGGCGGCGGGCTCGTAAAGCTCCGCGCAATCGCCAACGATGCCGGACAAATCGACCTCGCTCATCTCGGCGACGGCAGAGCCCGCCTCGACACGTGAAATCATCAAAAGCGCATTGAAGGTACGGATCAGCTGGTCGGATTCACCGATGATTTCCTCGAGCGCGCCGTTTTGGTTGCCGCCTTCCTTGCTGGCGAGCGCCGCTTCGGCCTTGTTGCGCAGCCGTGTCAGCGGCGTCTTGAGGTCGTGGGCGATGTTGTCGGAGACCTGCTTCAGACCCTCGTTCAGCTTCTCGATCCGACCCAGCATGGCGTTCAGCGATTCCGACAGGCGATCGAACTCGTCACCCGAACCGCTCGTCGGCAGCCGCTGCGAAAGATCTCCGGCCATGATCTTGGTGCTGGCCTCCGACATCCGGTCGATGCGCCTCAGGGCATTGCGGCCGATGCCGAACCAGATGACCAGCGCGCCGAGCCCCATGATACCGAGCGCCACGACGAGCGCCTGGCGCACCAGAACACGAAACTTTTCCGGTTCCTGGAGATCGCGCCCAACGAGGATTCTGAGGCCGTTGTCCAGAACGAGCACCTGGGCGAGCGCGACGTGATTGTCGGCGCGGTTTTCATCGGTGAAGCGCCGGTAGCGGAACGGCTCAGACTTCCAGCCTTCGTCGTCCAGCAAACCCGGCTCGAGACCGGCGACGTTGCCGGCAAGGATTTCCCCGCTCGGTCCGGCTATGACGTAGAGGTTGGCGCCCGGCTGGCGCGCCCGACGCTCCAGCGAGCGAAGCATGCCGTTGACGCCGGCACGCTCGTAAATGTCCTCGATCTGGGCCGCTTCGACGGCTATCGCTTCACGCGTCTGCTGCTGCAGCAGACGCTCGGACATGCCGGTGACGTAGAAGACGAGGAAGACGGCGCAGAGGGAGAAGAGGACGAGATAGAGCGCGGAGAGCCGGACCGCGGTCGTCCTGAACAGAACGCCGAATTTGCTCATGCCTCGGCGATCCGGTCGTCCTTGATCATGTAGCCGGCGCCGCGAACGGTCCTCAGCAGCGGCGGTTCGAAATCCTTCTCGATCTTGGAGCGCAAGCGCGACACATGCACGTCGATCACGTTGGTCTGCGGGTCGAAATGATAATCCCACACGTTTTCGAGCAGCATGGTTCTGGTCACGACCTGCCCGGCATTCTTCATCAGATATTCGAGCAGCCGGAACTCGCGGGGCTGCAGCGGGATTTCCTTGCCCTGTCGGCGGACCGAATGGGCGAGCCGGTCCAGTTCGAGGTCGCCGACGCGATAGACCATGTCCTGGTCGGGCGTGCCCTTGCGCCGGCCGAGCACTTCGACGCGCGCCAGGAGCTCGCTGAAAGCATAGGGTTTGGGGAGGTAGTCGTCGCCGCCGGCGCGAAGGCCGGTCACCCGGTCGTCCACCTGGCCGAGGGCCGAGAGGATGAGCACCGGCGTATGGATGCCCCTGCGCCTCAATTCGCTGATCAGCGACAGACCGTCCCGGCGCGGCAACATGCGGTCCACGACGAGCGCGTCATAGGCGTTTTCGCTCGCCATGAACAAGCCGCTCTCGCCGTCGCTGGCGTGGTCGGACACGATGCCCGCTTCGCGGAACGCCTTCGCAAGATAGGCGGCCGCCTCGAGATCATCTTCAACAATCAGAATCTTCATACGGGTGACCATAGTCCCGGACCTCTGTTCGTCTCAACCGGTTTCGGGGTTCGCATTGGCCGAATGCAGGATTCGGCCGGAATAGAAAACGCCGCGATATCGGAAGATGTCGCGGCGCCTGGTCGTCGGCCGGGATGCGGGCAGTAAAGCTCTTGGCGCACACCCGCTCCCGGTGATTTGCTATAGCCGCTCTCAGCTCTGCGCGATCGGCAGCGCGACGAAACGGCTGCCCTCATCGGCCTGGATTTGGAAGAGCGCCTTGCTGCGGCCATCCTTCTTGGCGTTGTTGATCACCTTGAGGATGTCGTCCGCCGACTTCACTTCCTGATTGTTGACGGAGACGATCTTCTCGCCTTCCTTCAGGCCGCGATCGGCAGCGTCTGAGTCCGGATCAACGGAGGCAATAGTGACGCCCGCGCCGTCTTCCGAAGGGGTGACCGCCAGGCCGAGATCGGCCAAGGCCTCTTCGCCGGCCTGACCCTGGTCGGTCTGCTCGTCGCTCGTGTCCGGCGTGGTCGCCTTGGCTTCCTCCGGCAGCGTGCCGATCTCGAGCTTGACGCTCTGAGACTTGCCGTCACGCCAGAGGGTGACATCGGCGGTCGCTCCCGGACGCATCGTCGCTACCCGGCGTGCCAGATCGCGCGGATCCTTGACCGGCTCGCCGTTGAGCGCGGTCACGATGTCGCCCTTCTTGATGCCGGCCTTCTCGCCGGGCGAACCCGCCTGCGGCTCGACGACCAGGGCACCGCTCGCTTCCGAAAGGCCGAGCGACTCGGCGATGTCCTTCGTTACGGGCTGGATCTGAACGCCGAGCCAGCCACGCGAAACGGAACCGTCCTTGATCAGGGAGTCGACGACATCCTTCGCCACCGAAGCAGGAATTGCGAAGGCGATGCCGACATTGCCGCCCGACGGCGAGAAGATCGCCGTGTTGATGCCGACGACCTCGCCGGAGAGATTGAACGTCGGGCCACCGGAATTGCCGCGGTTCACCGCCGCGTCGACCTGCAGATAATCGTCATAGGGGCCGGAGCCGATGTCGCGGCCGCGTGCCGAGACGATACCCGCCGTCACGGTGCCGCCGAGACCGAAGGGATTGCCGACCGCGACCACCCAGTCGCCGACCCTGACATTCTTGTCGTCGGCGAAGCTGACATGGGTGAACTTGCGGTTGGCCGAATCGACCTTGAGAACGGCAAGATCGGTGCGGCTGTCCTTGCCGACAAGCTTGGCATCGAGCTCCGTTCCGTCATTCATGATGACCGTGAAGGCGGAGCCATCGGAGACGACGTGGTTGTTGGTGACGAGGTAGCCATCCTCGGTGATGAAGAAGCCGGAGCCCTGGGCTCTCGGGCGCAGGCGACCTTCCCCACGCGGACCGCGCCGATCACGCCAGCGATCGGCCCGATCGCCGTCCCGGGAATCGGGACCGCCGAATTCACGGAAGAAACGCTTCAACGGGTGGTCGTCAGGCAGGTCTTCAAAACCGCGGCCACCGAAATCGAAGGTGAAGTTGCTTTCGTCATTGGACGCCTGTTCCCGTGCCTGGACGCGAACGGAAACGACGGCCGGGGAAACGGCGTCGACAACGTTGGCGAAACTCGGAACGGAAGGCGCCTGCACCTTGACGGCCTCGGCGAAGGACTGGGTGATCTGCGCCGGCAGGCCTGTCGTCAGCATGACGGCGGCAAGACCGGCGACCGTGGAGGTCTTCAGAACGGTCTTCAGCGAGGGACGCGGAGTTTTGATCATGGACATGCGTTTTGCCTTCTCTCTTGCATGAAGCCGCCGCCGAGCGGCGGACAGCTTCGAAACTTGACCACCAGCGAGGTATCCGGGCGAACCGCCCGGAACCCGCTCGTTTGGCTGTGACTGGAGGAACAGCCGATGACGCAAGGTGTAACGGATGGGACCTTACTGGGTTCTGTCCGGAAGATGAATTTTTGGTAATGTTTCGACGGAGCGGGCGGAAGACGGTCGTACTCTATCTACGGGTCTGCTCGACTCGGCAGCCAAGCAGCCCTTCATCTCCTTGAATTTTCAGGCGTTTCCGAGGAGGGCGCCGTAACCTTACGGCCCGAGCAGCTTGTCCAGTTTTTCCTTTTCGTCGTCGGAAAGCGGTGCGCCCGCCGGCCGCGCGTCACGCCGGCGCGCGGCGACGACCAGGGTGAGCGCGCCAAGGACGAGCAGGAGGACGGGCATGCCCCAGAGAACCAGCGTCTTGGCCTCGAAACGGGGATTGAGCAGCACGAACTCACCATAGCGCGAGACGACATAGGCGATCACCGCCTCGTCGGAATCACCGCTCTTCAGGCGTTCGCGCACGAGCAAACGGAGATCCTTGGCGAGTTCGGCGTTGGAATCGTCGATCGACTGGTTCTGGCAAACCATGCAGCGAAGCTCAGCCGAGATCGCCCGCGCCCGTGCTTCGAGCGCCGGATCGGCAAGCACCTCGTCCGGGTTGACCGCAAGGGCCGGCGCGACGGAAAGGACTGAAAGGAACAGCGCGACCAGGAGCCGGATCATTCCGCGGCCCCCGCGGCAAGCCGCGCCGCCCGGACGGCGCGCGACGGGGCACCCACCCGCAAGCGCCGATCGCTCAAGGAAACCATGCCGCCCGCCATCATGACGAGAGCGCCGCCCCAGATGCAGAGGATCAGCGGCTTCCACCAGATACGCACCACGATCCCGCCGTCGGTCATCTCGTCGCCCAGCGAAACATAGAGCTGGCTGAGGCCGAAGGTCCTGATGCCGGCCTCCGTCGTCGGCATCCGGCGCGCCGAATAGAGGCGCTTGGACGACCAGATCTCGGTCACCTTCACGCCGCCACGGCTGACGGTGAAGTGACCGCTCTCCTCGGTATAGTTCGGTCCGCGCCCCTGGCGCATGCCATCGAAACGCAAGCTGTAGCCGCCGGCGTCGACGAGCATTCCAGGCTTCATCTCGACGACGGTCTCCGTCTCGTAGGCCGTCACGGCGACGATGCCGATCAGCGTAATACCAAGGCCGATATGGGCGAGCGCCGTGCCGAAGGCCGAGCGCGGCAGGCCCAGGAACCGCCGCCAGGCAACGCTTGCCGCCACCTTGCCGAGGCCGGAGCGAAGCGCGGCATCGGTGATGGCGCCGAGGATCAGATAGACGCCGAGCCCGATTCCGAGGGCGGCGAGAACCGGCCCGCCGTTCCTGGCATAGTAGACGGCGGCAGCGAAAAGCAGACCCGCGCCCACGGCGACGAAGAGACGTTGGGCGGCCGCAGCGAGATCGCCGCGCTTCCATGCCAGCAGCGGCCCGAAGGGAACCGCAAAGAGCAAGGGCAGCATCAACAGGCCGAAGGTCATGTTGAAGAAGGGCGCGCCGACCGAGATCTTGTCCCCGGTGAGGGCCTCGAGCACCAGCGGGTAGAGTGTGCCGGTCAGCACGGTCGCCGTTGCCGTCGTCAGGATCAGGTTGTTCAACACCAGCGCGCCTTCCCGCGAGATCGGCGCGAACAGACCGCCCGACTTCAGATGCGAGGCGCGGAATGCAAAGAGCGACAAGGCGCCGCCGATGAAGACGACGAGGATCGCCAGGATGAAGACGCCGCGCGTCGGATCGGTGGCGAAGGCGTGAACCGACGTCAGCACGCCGGAGCGCACCAGGAACGTGCCGAGCAGCGACAGCGAGAAGGTCAGGATCGCCAGCAGCACGGTCCAGATCTTCAATGCCTCGCGCTTTTCCATGACAAGCGCCGAGTGCAATAGCGCCGTGCCGGCCAGCCAGGGCATGAAGGAGGCGTTCTCGACTGGATCCCAGAACCACCAGCCGCCCCAGCCGAGCTCGTAATAGGCCCAGTAGGAGCCCATGGCGATACCCGCCGTCAGGCATGTCCAGGCTGCCAGGGCCCAGGGCCTGACCCAACGCGCCCAGGCCGCATCGATCCGGCCCTCTATCAGCGCGGCGATCGCAAAGGAAAAGCAGACGGAAAAGCCGACATAGCCGAGATAGAGCAACGGCGGATGGATAGCCAGACCGATGTCCTGCAGCACGGGGTTCAGATCCCGGCCTTCGCCCGGGGCCGGTACGAGGCGCGCGAAAGGATTGGACGTCAGCAGGATGAACAGCGTGAAGGCGGCGGCGATCCAGGCCTGGGCCGCCAGAACGTTGGCCTTCAGGGTTTCAGGCAGGTTGCGGCCGAAGCTTGCCACGAGGGCGGAAAAGAAGACGAGGATCAACAGCCACAGGAGCATCGAGCCCTCGTGATTGCCCCAGACACCGGAGATCTTGTAGATCAGCGGCTTCAGCGAATGCGAGTTCTCCCAGACGTTCCTGACCGAGAAGTCGGAGGTCACATAGGCGAAGGTCAGCACCGCAAAGGAGAAGGCAACGAGCAGGAAGGAGACGGTTGCGGCAGTGCCCGCCAATTCGACGAGCGCCCGATCACCGCGCCGCACGCCGACGAGCGGCAGCACCGACTGGATGAGCGCGGTCGCGAGCGCCAGCACCAGCACATAGTGTCCGAGCTCGATGATCATTGAATGTTTTCCTTCCCGCCGAGCGTGACGCCCTGCGCTTTCAGGCGGTCGGCCACGTCCTTCGGCATGTAGGTCTCATCATGCTTGGCGAGCACCGTATCGGCAACGAAAACCGAGCTGCCGGCGACGAAGGCGCCCTCCGCCACGACACCCTGGCCCTCGCGAAAGAGGTCAGGAAGAATGCCGGTATAGGTCACCGGCACCACCGCGAGCGTATCGGTCACGCTGAAGGTGACAGTCTTGCCATCACCCCGTTTCACCGAACCCGCTTCTACCAGCCCGCCAAGGCGGATGCGCGTGCCCGGCGCAAGGTCGGCCTTTGCAAGGTCTCCCGGGACATAGAAATAGGCGACAGCCTGGCTGAAGGCGAACATCACCAGAAGGACGGCGGCCGTCAGAAAGCCTACGCCGCCGCCGATGATCGCCAGCCGTTTCTGCTTACGGGTCATTGTTTCGCTCCGCCGCCATCAATGCCGAGTTCGCGGCCGAGGGCCAGCAATTGCTTGCCCTCGTCGCCGCCGGCTGGAAAGACCTGCAGTCCCTCCCGTAGCGCATCCTGGGCCTTGTCTCTTTGATCGAGGACAACATAGGCACGGATCAGCCGCATCCAGCCTTCGAAGTTGTCGGGATTTTCCTTCAGCCGTCCGGCGAGACCGTCGACCATGCTGCGGATCATTGCCTGACGATCGCCAGCGCTCATCCCCTCGGCGGCGGCGATATCCTCTGATGTCGGATTTCCGAGCGACTGGCCGCCAACACCGGGTTCGCCGGCGGTAAGCTCGGCGATGTGCTGGTTGACCAGCGGCAACCACGGCGCCCCGGCAGGCGACGTGTCGGCAAGCTTGCGGAAGGCCGTTAGCGCATCGCCGCGCTTCCCCTCCTGCTTGAGGCCGAGGGCGAGATAGAACTCCGAGCGCGGATCATCGGCGTCGAGAGCCAGCGCCTTCTTCAGGGCGTCCTGTGCCGCCGCCGTCACAAGACCGCCGGATTGCACGATCAGCGTCTCGGCATAGCCGCCGAGCCTGGCCGCGGTCGGTCCAAGCAGCCGGATTGCGCGATCATAGGCGGCGACCGCATCGTCGACGCGGCCACTGCGCATGTAGATCGGAGCGAGCAGGTCCCACCCCGCCCCGTCGTCGGGGTTGATGGCCAGATGATTTTCGGCCTTGGCGATCAGGATACTGATGTCTTCTCCGGGATTGGCAAGCCGCGCTGCGAGCGGTTGCGCCGGCACGCCAGGACTGCCCGTCGTCAAGTAGAGACAGAGCCCAACGGCGGGAAGACAGAGGAGAATGAACGCCTGCGCCAGGCGCTTCGAGCCGAGCCGCCTGGAAACACTTTCCGCGGCAGATGCGTCGGCGGCGCTGGCGGCAATCAAGCGGCGCCCGATCTCCGCCCTGGCGAGTTCCGCGTCTGCGCCGCTGATCAGCCCGGCCTCCCGATCCCTCGCCAGTTCGTCGAGCTGGTCGCGGTAGACCTCGATGTCATGGCTGTGAGGAGACGGAAGTGGCGACGCCGCCCGCATCAGCGGGAGGACGAGCGCGACTGCAACAGCCGCCGTCAAGATGGCGACAAGAATCCAGAACAACATGGATGCGAAATACTATGAGGTTCCCGGCTTTCCAACTCGAAAACCGAAAATGACGGAGATTTGAGGCGTTTCGCCGCAAGGGGGGCCTGTGCCGGCCGCAAGGGCGGCACGGCTGGTCCGGGGCGCCGCATTCGCCTCAGGTCAATGGCGACCAGGTCCCGTCGCCGTTGCGGCATGCCGCGCCGCGCGCCGTCGATGACTGACCCTTCACGACGACCGTGTGGCTGTATTGACGGCAATTCTGAGAACCGACCTGATAGGGGGCGGCGGCGACAACCGAGCCGCTCACACCGCGCCCTTCCCATGCCACCGGCTGGCCGCCGGGGGCGGCCTCGAGCGCGCGATACTCCGCCTCGAGGGCGCGCTGCCGGTCGGATTTGCCGAGTTCGATATTGTCGAGGCGCGCTATGACGCCGCCCTGCAGGGCCTCGATATAGGCCGCCGACGAGGCTCCGCCCGCCGCGGCCGCGCCAAGTCCCGCGACGGCCGCCCCGCCTTTGCCGCCGCCGGTCGTGCCGCAGCCGGCAAGGGCAACAGTCGATGCGACAACCACGATCCTGCCTCCCAGAGCAACGGACCGGCCTATTTCTGCGTTAATCCTCATGATACGCGACAACTCAACCCTCATTGACCGGTCGCCGTCTGCATCTCGGCGATGGCCTCGAAACGGCGCGCTTTCAGGATTTCTTTTTGCACCCCCGGCCGCACTAGGCAACCGCGCGCCGTGCAGGACGCAGCATTTTCGACTGCCGGTGTGACCGCCGGATCACGATGGCGACCACTCGACCGGATCTGTAAGCTGCTCGCTCCGCGTCAGACAGCTGCCGGCAGAACGAGTTTGGCTCTCAAGCCGCCCTCCTCGCGTCGACTGAGTTCGACGCTGCCCTGATATTCGCCGACGATCTCGCTGACGATCGACAGGCCCAGCCCCGTGCCGGGCTTGCTTTCGTCGAGCCGCTTACCGCGCTTCATCGCCAATGCGATCTGATCCGGGTCGAGCCCCGGCCCGTCGTCGTCGATCCTGAGCACGATCCATTCGCGGCCGGACTCCTTGCTGCGCGCCTGGTCGATGGCGGGCTCGACGCTGAGCACGACGTGGTCGCGTGCGTATCGCGCGGCATTTTCGAGCAGGTTGCCGACGGTTTCCTCGACATCCTGTTGTTCCATGGCCAGCACCAGCCCCGGAGGATTGATCGACAGGCTGAACTGTTTCTCCGGATTGAGCCGCCGCATCACCCGGATGATCCTTTCGAGAGCCGGCTGGGCCTCGGTCCTCGCCAGAATGGATCCGCGCTGCGCCGCGATGCGGGCACGGCTGAGATAGGACTGGACCTGCGTCTGCATCGCGTCCGCCTGCGTCCTGATCAGTTCGCCGTGCGGGACTTCCAGAACGCGCGCCTCGTTGAGCAGCACGGCGATCGGCGTCTTCAGGGAGTGAGCGAGATTGCCGACCTGCATGCGGGCGCGTTCGACGATGCGGCGGTTGCTGTCGATCAGCGCATTCACCTCATTGGCAAGCGGCTGGATCTCGCGGGGAAATGCCCCGTCTAGGCGCTCGCTCTGGCCGGTGCGGATCTTTTCGAGCGAGCGGCGGACCTGGTCCAGCGGTCTGAGGCCGAAGAGAATGGTCAGGGCGTTCACCCCAAGCCCGCCGAGGCCGAAGATGGAGAGCGCGATCGTCAGGTTGCGAGTGAACCGATCGATGTCCGCCTCCAGGACGTCGCGGTTGCCGGCAACCCGGAAGCGCGCCGTATGGCCCTGGATATCGAGCACGACTTCGGTTTCAGCCACTTCGACCTCGTTTCCGAACGGGTCCTCGGTCGTGTAGAAGCGCTCGTAGCGAATGTCGAATGGAATCTCGTCGACGCTGACGATCGGCAGCTTGGCGGAACCGAGCGACGTCGACAGCAAGGGCGGCGTATCGAATTCGCCGATCGGCTCGACGATCCAGTACCAGCCGGTCTGCGGCTGGGAAAAGCGCAGATCCCCGAGTTGAGGGCTGCCGGTCAGCGCGGCCTTCTCGTCAACGGAGATCGAGTTGATGACGTTGTAAAGCTGGGCGCGCAACAAGTCCTGGAAGCCACGCTCCGAGCCTTGCCGATAGAGCGCCGAGATGACCACTCCGATCACGACGAGGGCAACGACGGCCCAGACGGTCGAAACCGCCAGAACGCGCGCCGTAAGGGATCTAATGACCATTGCCGGGTGCTTGCATCCGATATCCGAGACCGCGCACGGTTTCGATCAGGTCATTGCCGATCTTCTTGCGGAGTCGGCCGATGAAGACCTCGATCGTGTTGGAGTCGCGGTCGAAGTCCTGATCATACATGTGCTCGACAAGCTCCGTGCGGGAAACAACCTGGCCCATGTGGTGCATGAGATAGGAGAGCAGCCGGAACTCGTGGGAGGTCAGCTTCAGCGCAACACCGCCGACGGTCGCCTTCGAGCCTTTCGTGTCGAGGCGCACGGGGCCGCAGACGATCTCGGAACTGGCATGCCCCGCGGCGCGACGGATCAGCGCCCGGATGCGGGCGAGCACCTCCTGAACATGGAAGGGCTTCGCGACATAGTCGTCGGCGCCGGCATCGATGCCCGCCACCTTGTCGCTCCAGCGGTCGCGGGCCGTCAGGATCAGCACCGGCATGGTCTTGCCGTCGGCGCGCCACCTTTCCAGCGCGGTGATGCCGTCCATTTCCGGCAGGCCGATATCGAGGATGATCGCGTCGTAGGGTTCCGCGTCGCCGAGATAGTGGCCCTCCTCGCCGTCATAGGCCTGGTCGACGACGTAACCGGCTTCCTTCAACGCTTCGGCCAGTTGCCTGTTCAGATTGACGTCGTCCTCGATTATCAGGATGCGCATCTCTCTCTTACTTCCCTTTGCTGACGGGCGCCGCGGATGCCTACATCGGCACCTTGACCGTCACTTTTTTCGGCCGCCCTCCATTGCCCGGGATTAGCACGGTCACGACGCACTTGCCATCGGCTGTCGGCTGGGCGGAGAGCAATTCGCCGCCCGTCTCGGCGACGACCTGCGCCGCCGCAGCGCTGCAATCACCGGCCGCGCGGACAACAACCGTAGGCACGTCAATGGCAGGCAGCGAAAAGCCTGCGAGGCCTGCGGCGAGCGCGACGATGGTCACTGATGAAGACATGAACGCACTTTCGACTAGGGAAGATCATGGCAAAATCATTAGCCGATAGAGGCTGAATGGCAAATGAATGTCAGCCGCGACGACGCGCCACATCCCGACACGCCCGCGCCGAGAATCCACCGGGGATTGCAATGCCTCCACGCCCCGACGAAGATCAGCGATCCGTTAAGATCTCTGGGGCACACTGTTCGGGCAGCCGTGCGGCGGCTTGCGACCGTGGCGCGGCCTCACCCACTCGCTGATTGGCGATTCGGTCGAATTGCCTGGAGCACTTTTCTCAGAAATCGATTCCGGATCGTCGCAAGGCGGATGAGGACGCTCGAACGGCGAATCCAGTCCTTTCCGCAAGCCATTGAAGACGATGCCTTTTCGGCTCCGTTCCCGGCACTTCATGCGTGATCGCGCATTCCCCGCCGCCGTTGGAGGTCCGCCAGTCGCGCGCATTTCTCTATCTGTGGATGAGCGAAAATTAATCGATTTAAAGATTTTTCAATCGTTTAAATAGTTTAACCCCCTGATTTACAAAGCGTTTACGTTATGGAATGGTCCCCTCATCCCAACCGTCTCGCATAGGAGGACCGGATGCAGATACTCGCGAACAAGCCGCTCGTATCGCCGCAGTCCAGGATTCCCCAGTCGCTGCTCGACCGTTTCGAGAGCGAGTGGCGTGAAATGCGCGTGGCCAGCGAAACTGCTCAAAAGCCCGTTCCGCCTGCAGAATAATGGCTCCCTCTCGGCGCCGGCGCGCCGGAGGTAGCAGCTTCACCCCTTGAAAGCCTTTACCTGGCACCCGCCTCACGGCGGGTTGCCGGGTTTTTGTCAATCGCCGATTTCGTGCTACTCTTTTCGGATGCTAACCGAAGAGATTGAAAAGCTGGCGCTTAGCCTTCCCGGAACGGAGGAGAACGCCCATTTCGGAACGCGCGACTTCCGCGTGGGCAAGCGCATCTTCATGACCCTGCCGGAGGCGGGCCGCGCCGTCTTCAAGCTGACACCCGATCAGCAGCGGATGCTGCTCGAAATGGAGCCCGGCGTCTGTGCCGCGGTGCCCGGCGGATGGGGTGCGCGCGGCTGGACATCCCTCTACTTCGTGGATGCCGACGAAGAGCTCATTCGCCAGTCGCTGGAGACGGCCTGGAGAAATGCCGCCCCGAAGAGCCTTGTGCGGAAAAATGGCGGCCACTGACAGCTGCGGACCTACTCGACCGGCTCGAGGCCCACTTCCAGGGGCCAGGTGACCAGATAATCCTCATAGTCTTCGATTTCGATGCCGTCCTCGGCCACAGTGCGGCCGCGCACCGAGATTCCGGCAGCATGCACCGTCTCCGGATCGCCGGAGACGAGCGGGTGCCACCAGTACAGGTCGCGTCCCTCGGCGACCAGGCGATAGCCGCAGGTCGGCGGCAGCCAGCTTATCTCCCGCACCGCCTTCGGGGTCAGTTGGACGCAGTCCGGAACGGTCGCCTGCCGATTGTCGTAATCCTTGCAGCGACAGTTCTCGCCGTCGAGCAGCGTGCAGCGGATCGAGGTCCAGGCGATTTCGCCGGTGTCCCAATCCTCCAGCTTGTTGAGGCAACAGAGTCCGCAGCCGTCGCAGAGGCTTTCCCACTCGGCGTTGGTCATTTCGTCGAGGCTCTTCGTTTTCCAGAAAGGCATATCGCCCATCGCGTCACACTTTCGTCACTTCCACGCCGACATGGAAACTTTGCAGAAAATTGCCGGTTTTTTAAGGCCGGCGGCGCGATATGCAAGTAGATTGGATTTTCACGCCGTGCAAATATCCTCGTCTGGGCAAGGAAGCTTCGGGACATGAACGCCGTGCAGGAACCGCGGAAAGAGGAAAACCGGCCGAAGAAGCGTCACTTCTTTCTGCGGATCGATTCCTGGATCGATTCGACGGTGTGGAATGCCGGATTTCGCCTAGCGGAATGGTGGGAAGACACCACGATCTTCTTCCGCCGTTTTCGCATGCGCGGCTGGAAAAAGGCGCTCTTCGAGGTGCTCGGCGAAGGGATGACCTGGGGCACCGCCGGCTCGGTACTGATGCTTGCACTGGCGCTCCCGGCCTTCGAGGAGACCAAGGGCAATTGGCGAGCCCAAAGCGACTTCGCCGTCACGTTTCTCGACCGCTATGGCAACGAGATCGGCCATCGCGGCATCATCCACGAGGATTCGGTTCCGATCGACGAACTCCCGGATCACCTGATCAAGGCTGTCCTGGCGACGGAAGACCGCCGTTTCTTCGACCATTGGGGCATCGATTTCCTCGGCCTGTCGCGCGCCATGACGGAAAACGCCCGCGCCGGCGGCGTGGTTCAGGGCGGATCCACGCTCACGCAGCAGCTTGCCAAGAACCTGTTCCTCTCCAACGAGCGGACGATCGAGCGCAAGATCAAGGAAGCTTTTCTCGCCGTCTGGCTCGAATGCAATCTCTCGAAGAAGGAAATCCTCCGCCTCTATCTGGATCGCGCCTATATGGGCGGCGGCACCTTCGGTGCGGCGGCGGCGGCCCAGTTCTACTTCGGCAAGGCGATCACCGATATCGACCTCGCCGAGTCCGCCATGCTGGCCGGGCTGTTCAAGGCCCCGGCGCGATATGCTCCGCATGTCAACCTGCCTGCGGCGCGCGCCCGTGCCAACGAGGTGCTGTCCAATCTCGTCCAGGGCGGCCTCATGACCGAGGGCCAGGTGCTCGCCGCCCGCCTCAACCCGGCGACGGTCATCGATCGCGCCCAGGTCAAGGCACCGGACTTTTTCCTCGACTGGGCCTTTGACGAGGTCCAGCGCATTGCCGCGCCCTTCGCACAGCATTCGCTCATCGTCAGAACGACGATCGACATGGGGTTGCAGCAGGCGGCCGAGGATTCGGTTGAATCGAGCCTCAGGCAATATGGCGAAAGCTACAAGGTCAAGCAGGGCGCTCTGGTCATGATCGAAAACGGCGGTGCCGTGCGCTCCATGGTCGGCGGTCGCGACTACGGCGAGAGCCAGTTCAACCGTGCGACCCGCGCGCTCCGCCAGCCCGGCTCGTCCTTCAAGGTCTATACGTATGCAGCGGCGATGGAGAAGGGCATGACGCCCGAGACTGTCGTCGTCGACGCGCCGATCACCTGGCGCGGCTGGTCCCCGCAGAACTACGCCCGCAAGTATGCCGGCCGGGTCACCTTGATGAATGCGCTGGCGAGATCGATCAACACCGTTCCGGTCCGTCTCGCCAAGGACAAGCTCGGCACGGACGTCATCGCCCAAACCGCCAAAAGGATGGGCGTCGAAACACCGATCCGCACAGACAAGACCATGCCGCTCGGCACGTCCGAAGTGACCGTGCTCGATCAGGCGACCGCCTACGCCGTTTTTCCTGCCGGAGGATTGGAATCCCGCCGCCATGGCATCAGCCAGATTCTCAACTACGACGGCGACATCCTCTACGATTTCGGGCGCGACGCGCCGCCGGCGCGACGGGTTTTGAGCGAGCAGGCCATCTCGTCGATGAACCGAATCCTCACCCAAATTCCGGTCATCGGAACCGGTCGCAGGGCTGCGCTGGGCAACGGCATCGTCACGGGCGGCAAGACGGGAACGACGCAAGCCTATCGCGACGCCTGGTTCGTCGGCTTCACCGGCGACTACACGACGGCCGTCTGGTTCGGCAACGACGACTACACCTCCACCGACGAGATGACCGGTGGCTCCCTGCCGGCGATGACCTTCAAACGGCTGATGGACTATGCCGAACAGGGCATCGAGCACCGGGCAATCCCGGGCATCGAGGCTCCGCCGGCCGAAACGCCCAAGGAGCCGGAGGTCGTCGCGGAGCCGGATGAGAACGCCTTGCCACCGCTCGTCCGGCCGCGATCCCTGTCCGCAGACGTGACCCGGCTCCTGAAGTCGATCGGCAATGCCTTCGAACAAGCGTCGCCGCTGAAACCCAGGGAAAAGGACGGCGGCCGAGTGGCGGTGCTCGAAGCGCCCGAGGAAACGCCAGCAATGCCTCGGGTGACAAATGCCGCGAAGAATTGACTTCGCCACGACAAATCCGTTCTCTGGCGGCCTGCAGCGCCGTGCGTCTTACCAGACGTACAGAGGACGCTGCAGCACTTTGAATTGCTGGATGTTTTTGCCCTTGAATCGGCTACGATCAAAGGAATCATGCAGTGGCCATCGTCGCACGATCGATTCATTGCCGGCAGGATAAACGAGACATCATTCGATAGAGCCCGCCCTTGTTCCGCGTTCCCCTCCTTGTCGCCCTTGCACTCATCGTCGCCTTCGGCGGCGGCATTACGTCGGCCATATGGGCCCTGAAGGCGACCGTCGGCTTCGGATCGATCGCGATCGGCCCTTGGATTGCCTTCCCCGAGGCGCAAACCGTCGCCGCTGACCCCTATGCTAAGGCGCACCGCGCTCGGGTCGGGGAACTGCTGTATGGCGGCGCAGAAGGGTTGAAGTTCACGGCTGCCACCGACGATACCGGCGCGCGCCTTTCGGCCGCCTGCTCCTATGACATTTCCGGGATGACGCCACCCGCCCGCTTCTGGACGCTCTATACCGCAACCACCGACGGTGCCACGCTGCGACCGGGATCCGAAATACCGGCGGCAATCAACTCCTGGACCGTACTGCGCGCCAAGAACAGCAGCTTCGTCATTCACGCCTCGCCGATGGCACAGCGGGAGAACTGGCTCGCCATCCGCCACACGGGAAACTTCCAACTCGTCCTGACCCTGCTCGATACGCCGACGGCCGGCTCCTCCGGCCTGATCGACCTCGCAATGCCGAAGATCGTCAAGACGGGGTGCGGGAATGCGTAGAGCCCTGTTCACCTTCCTCGTCGGGCTCGTCGGCGCCGCCCTCCTGCACATCGTCATCGTCCTCGCCCTGCCGCAGTTCACCGGCCGCGACGCCTATACGCGTGTCCTCGGTCTGCTCGAGATGGACAGTTTCTTTCCGCTCGCGGCCGAGCCGGGTCCGACCGGACTGGACAATAGCGACCCCTTCCTGCGCACCGCCGTCTGCAGCTTCTCGGTCGCGGAAGGGCCGGCACGTTTCATCGCCCGTGGTGACGTGCCTTTCTGGTCGCTCTCGATCTTCGACAGCGGGTCGAACGAAGTCTTCAGCATGAACGACCAGACCGCCGTCAACGGCGATCTCGATCTGGTCGTTGCCACACCGATCCAATTGGTGGAGCTCCGCAAGTCGCCACCGGAGGCGCTCGCACAAGCGATCATGATCGAGATGAAGGATGAAGAGGGCTATGCCGTCCTGCGCGCCCTGGCGCCTCTCGACAGTTTCGAGGAGCAGGTCCGCGACTTCCTGACGGAATCGAGTTGCGCGCCGTTCCGGCGCCAATGATGGGAATGTGGGGGATTTGAAGAGACAATGAGCCGTGCAGCGCCGAGCGTCGGCAAACCCCGCGGGTTTGCGAGCCGGTTTACGCCGATTCCGCTACTGCTTCTTGACCTGCCGTCCTGTCGGAGCGTTCGGCTGCGGGCCACGCCCGTCGAGACGCTCGTAACGGATGCCTGTAAAGAACAACACTTTCGCGCTTCCCGCGGCAACGGGACGCCGCCGCGGCATCTTCACCTTGCGGTCCTGCAATCTGATTACGTCTGCCATGCTCGTCTCCATACTTGCATGAGACGGATGAACACAGATTTCACCCTGCCCGATTGCGGGCTGGCGCATTTCCGGAAATCCCGGACAGACGCGCCGTTCTCAACTACTCCTTCTTCCGGTTCCCCGGATCTCCAGTTTCGATGCACATCAGATGCGAACCAATAATAGCCCGCCCGCTTCGATTGAGCCATAGCCCGGTTAACCATATCTTAATCCAGACCACGAGGCCTTAACCAAGCGCAATTGCCATTTCTGGTGGTATTTTGAATGTGCGCCGATGGAGCCGTCAGCGTCTCGCAAACAGGCCGAACAGGAACGCAACGCCCGCGACGGTCA
Organism: Sinorhizobium fredii NGR234; assembly: GCF_000018545.1. Classification (NCBI taxonomy): domain Bacteria; kingdom Pseudomonadati; phylum Pseudomonadota; class Alphaproteobacteria; order Hyphomicrobiales; family Rhizobiaceae; genus Ensifer; species Ensifer fredii. The sequence continues at coordinate 822,841 of NC_012587.1, read as the reverse complement.
AGAGCGTCGAAATCGGGTCATCGCGAACACGCTCCCGAAGCCGTTCCGTCATCAGTTCCGCCTCCCCCTGTACGACCGCCTTGGCGCCACTGCCGATAGCCGAAACCGTCTCCGTCAGCCGCACGATCTCTGCCCTCAACTCCGCGACCTGGGCCTGCAATTCCATCTGGGTGTCTGCCGAGGTCTTTTCCGTATCCATATCGGCACCCACCGCCGCCAGCTTCTTTTCCGCCATGTCTCCGCTCCTTACCTTTCGCGCGAAATCAACGCGTCGAAAAAGGATTGGTTCCCGCGAAGCTCGGTCCACTGCATGTCTCCGTTAGATCGATCTCGATTCAAAGTGCTACAGCGACCTTTGCGCGCCTGGTAAAGGCGCGCGGCGCCGTGGGCGGACAAGAAAAGACGGGCGGCAAAACCGCCGCCCGCCATCCGGCAACAAAGTCGGATCAGCCGCCATCACGCCTGCGACGCTCCGGACCGCTCCTGCAGAAAGCGTCGTCCGTCAGTCGTTTTCACAGGCGAAATCGTTGAAAACGCACTTCGGAACCGTTCTGACTTCCCCATCCCGTCGCAGCTCACGGAGTTGGCGCGCCCGCTCTTCCTTGCGAGCCCCTTGATAGTTCTCGGCGGAACCGTCTTCCCGTCGTCCGTCGTCGCGGCGGTCCCGCCACTCCCGACGCTCGCGTTCACGCTCGCGCTGCCATTGCTGGCGTTCTCTTGCCTCTTGCCGTTCTCTCGTCCGCTCACTGTCTCTCGCCTGTTGGCGTTCCCATTGACGGCGATCCCGCTCGCGCTCCCATTCACCATCGTCCGTCGCCTGGCGGCGGCGCCAATCCCGGCGCTCCTCTTCGCGCTGCCACTGCCGGTCGCGTTCCTCGGCCCAATCGGGCCCGCGGCGCCAGCGATCGCGGTCACGATAGAAATCGCGTCCGCGATAGTTGCGGTCCCAATAGCGATCGAACTCGAAGACGACCGTCGGAATTCCAAGCGGCCGGTAGTATTCCGGTTCCACATACACCCGGTTGCTGCGATAGAGGGCCTGCACGTATTGCCCGGCCACCCAGCCGCGGCCGTCGTAGAAGGAAACATCGCACCAGGGCCGGTCGGCCAGGCATCCGTGGATTTCGACCGATTCTCCTGCCGGGATAATGGTGACGGCTGGGTAGCGGGTGCTCGGGCCCGAGCGCATGTTGACATTGGCGGTGGCAAAGCCCTCCGCGGCCTCGGCAGCGAACGGCATGAGCGAGAGCGCACAAACAGCCGCCGCCCGCAAGAATGCATTCCTCACAGATACTTCTCCCATAGGAAGGCCTTTGACCCTCTGCTTCGGCGGGCCAAATCGCCCTTCACCGTCGAAAGGAAGGAATAGGGCGGCATGTGGAGTTTTTAAGGCTGATCCCGCCGCGTTGGCCTGATCGCGGCCGCTGGCGATCATCCGTCACGCGGATGCCGCAAGCCTGAATAAAGCCTCAAGGTCCATAGTTAATGCTACGCTAACGATTTCGATCTATTTTTTGAGACGTGTGCCGTTCCGAGCCATCGGCAATGGCATCATGCTTTTGCATCTGGGATTTGTCGTGACGAACCGGTTTCGTGAGTTGGAAAGGCCGCAGACGGGCCGGCTGAAGGACGTCGTGCTGATGGCGACCGTCACCGGCTTCGAGAGCCTTCGTATCCCGCGCAAGTCCGACCTGAAGCAGTTCGCCGAGCTTTTCGAACCGCTTTTCCTCGGCTCCAGCAACGAGGCGCGTCGGCAGGCGGCGGCCGCCCTGTCGCAATGCGACCATGTGCCCGAATCGGCTGCTTTGCTGATCGGCAGCATGCCGATCTCGATCGCCGCCATCTTTCTGACCCGCTCGAAAGCGATCCCGGACCGGACGCTGCTGTCGATCCTCCGCCAGCAGGGCGCCGCCCACGCCAACGCGATCGCGCACCGGGAGGATCTTTCGCCGTCGGTCGTCGACGCGCTTGTCGAACACCATCAGTTCAACGCTGCGGGGCCGCGCCGCGATGTGCCTCAACCCGGCACGGACGCGCCGCCTCCAACGGCCGCTACCGACGACCACTCCGAACGTGTGGTCCGCGAAAACAAGCTGCGCGACGACATCAGGGCGCTGGCGCGCGCCGGCTCCAAGCCGCTCCAGGACGGGCCAAGCCTCCAGCCGATCGACGAGTTGCATCAGGCGCTGCTGGTGCGGTTCGCCCGCAATGGCGAAGCAGTGCTCTTCACGACGGCTCTTGCCGACGCGCTCGGAGCAAGCTCCGCACTTGCCGAAAGAATCCTGCTGGATGTTTCCGGCCAACAGCTCGCCGTTACACTATTGGCGCTCGACTTTCCCGAGCGGGATCTTGTCCCATTGCTTGTGGCACTCTACCCGGATCTGTCCGACCGGCTCGGCTCGGGCAATCGTGCCGAGGCGCTGGTCAGGAGCATCGAACCCAGGGCAAGCGTCGAACGTGTCGAATCCTGGCTGCGCGCCGATGCCCAAGGAACTGCTAGGCCGGTCCGGCACGAAACCCACCTCGCAGAGAATCGAGCATCCGATGCACGTCGGCAGGAGAGTCGTACCATCGCGGCGCCCCCTGCAAGCGCGACGCAACCCAAGCGGAAATTCGGGCGAAACTGACAGTCCGTCCGCCCAAGGAGCTCCAGGACTTGCACTCGACGGCTGGCGCACGAGCGCTACGCGTCAAAATGGGACGCGCTAAGGTCGCTGTAACACCGATTCCGACTAGAGCGGGATGCGCTCACATACGTTCGCGCCGCCGCTCTAAACCTTTGTTTTTGCCGCATTTGCGCGACGTCAGGTGATTCCACCTGACTGCAAAATGCTCTAAAGGAATCATGCAGTAGTGTCCGTAACGATCTCCAATAGATCGCTGCAATCGTCGAGTTCGATCTCGACAATCCAGCAATCCGGGTCGAAGCGGATTTCCGACGACAGAGCGCCATCGATATTTTCTGCCTCCGCGTCCCGCAGCCGGACTTCGAACTTGCGGATACTGTCCCCGTCCTCCTCAAAGAAGCTCTGCGGCGCCGGCGCGTAAAGCGTCTCGGTTCCGAGGCGGGTGCGGTGGCGAATGAAGAGCGCTCCGGCCTCTTCCGCCCCCTTGCGTAGCACTGCCGCGTAACCCCCGCTGGCAAAAACGCGGCGCAGGAGCGAGGCGACGAAGATATGGGTTTTCACGCGCATTTGAGGCAGATACACGCGCACTGGTCGATATGCAAATGACCGCGCGGGGGCGGTCGCTGCTTTTCGCGCGGCTCGGTCTTGGCTTAGAGCGGGATGAGGAAAAGTGTGTGCGGTTTTCCGCCCGTATCCCGCTCTAACCTATCAGAATCGATCACGTTCATGATTTTAGGTCGGTCTGACCTAAAATCATCGTGATCTAGAGCGCGCCGATTTCCTTCAGCTTCTCGAGAACCTTGCCGTTCGGTTCGCCGGTCTGCGGCAGCCGATAATGCTTCTCGAAGTGGCGGATCGCCGCTCGTGTCTGATCCCCGGCAACGCCGTCGACGACGATATCGGCGTAAGCGAGGTTGCTGAGCCCCTTCTGGATATTCATCACCAGTTCGCTCGAGATCGGGATCTCGGCGCGCGGAATGAACGTTGCGTCCGCTTCCGCCGTGCGGATCGCGGCGGCGACCGGATCGACTTCGGCGGTCGCCGATTTCGGGTCGGAATAGGGGCGATTGACCGGCGCCGCAACGGCTGTCTTGGAGCCCTCTGTTGCTCGGAGCACTTGAAGCAGATCGCGACTGGCGACCCCGGTCTCCCTGCGACCGGCTTGCTTCTCGAAGAGAAGAATGGCGGATGCGGTCTTCGGTCCGCTGCGGCCGTCCGGCGTGCCGCCGTAAAGGCCGAGCCGGGCAAGTTCCTTCTGAACGTCGGCGACAAGGACCGATGGCAGGGCAGCGCCCCCCTCCGATACGGTCTCCGTCGGACGCGGCGGCAGGTTCTCGGACGACTCCCCTTGCGCGGCGGGTGCTTCCTTGACCTGTTCCGACCTGGCCTCGCCTTCGCGCTCGATCACGAAGGTCGTCACTTTCCGCGGCTCGACGGCCTCGCCATTGGCGGCGGCCAAGCGCTCGGCAACCTCGGGGCCCACCAGCGGAACTCGGGTTCGCAAAAGCGGCGAAGGATGATTGCCATGCTGATACCACATGGCGTTTGCTGCCACGAAGCTGAACACGACGGCGAAGGCCGTCAACCCGCTGGCACCGACAGGATGGTGCGCGATCAGCCGGCCGGCAAGCACGGCGCAACGCCCGAGGCCCTGGCCCGCGAGCGCCAATCCGCGCAATGCGATGCCCTGCCGCGGTCGCCCGCCCCGTTTCCGCTCAGGCTGTTTTCGCTTGCGCGGCGTCATGTCGCCTTTCCTTGACTGTTCCTTCGAAGGCCTCTGTCTGCGGTCGCAAATCGCCGGCCCTTTCGTCGCGCCCTTTCAATCGCGGCGGAAACTCCACCGCCGCGCGCGTGCTCACCGGGCTCGGCTCGCAGATCCCGGCACCGTCCCGCGGTATGCTGACCACCACTACCGTCCCTTCGCCTTCCGAACTGCGGATAGAAATCCCGCCGCCATGCAATTCGACGAGCCCCTTGACCAGCGACAGGCCGAGACCGGTGCCTTCATAGCGGCGCGTATAGTCATTTTGAATCTGGACGAAAGGTTGGCCAAGCTTTTCCAGCTTATCCTCGGCAATACCGATGCCGGTATCGCTGACGGTCAAATTCAACATCGCGCCATCGACTTCCGCATCGACGGTGACAAGGCCACCCTTGTCCGTGAACTTCACGGCATTGCCGACGAGATTGATGAGGATCTGTTGGACGGCGCGCTGATCGGCGTTGATTTCACCCACCGACCGCGTCACGCGGCTGGTGAGCCTCACACCCTTTTCGCGCGCCTGATGCGACAGCATCGCCTCGCAGGCGGCGATCGCGTCAGCGACCCGGAATGGTTCCGGCACCAGTTCGTAGCGGCCGGCTTCGATCTTGCTCACATCGAGCATCGTATTGACGACGGAGAGCAAGTGCGTGCCCGAACGGTGAATCAAGGAAACATATTCGCGCTGCCGGTCATTCTCCAGCTTGCCGAAATATTCTCCGGTAAGAACATCCGAAAAGCCGAGAATGGCATTGAGCGGCGTGCGCAACTCATGACTGACGGCGGCCAGGAACCGCGTCTTGGCATCGTTGGCCGATTCCGCATGCGCCGCCTTGGCGGCGGCTTCCGCGCGCAGACGGGCCTCGGCCGAGACGTCGCGGGATTGGGCGACGATCGCCATCAGACGCCCCTCGGCATCGCGAAGCGGCGTCATCTCGCAGCGCATGTGCACGAATTGCGCGCTAGAGGCCGACGGGCGCTCGAGGCGAATGTCGACCGCCGAGCACGCGGCTCCCTGGCGCAACGCATCGATCGCCTTCAGGAAGCTGATGCGGTCGGATACGTAGATCTGTTCGACAAAGCCGCGTCCGCGAGGGTCGCGCATCGACTGCAGGTGATCGACGGCATCGCGACCGTGAACGGACAGCACCTGCCCACGCGGATCATGAACCGTGACAAGGCCGGCGAAAAGATCATAGGCCGCAGAAAGATCCGGCAGATCGCTTTCGCTCAACGGCTCCGTCTTGGCGGGCGCCGGCCCGATGCGGGACGCGGCAAGGCTGGCGGCCGCCGCCAGCAAAGAGGCCGACGCCCAGAGCGCCGTTCCCGCCGGCAGTGCCACGGACACCGGCAAGACCGCCGACAGGGCAAGCGGCACGATCGGCAGCGCCGTCAGGGAGACGGCGGCCAGCGTGCGCAGCCGTGTGAAATCATAGCGTTCCGCAGCAGGGTCATCCGGACGGCGCGGCAACCACGCTGCGGCGGCTTCATCCACGCGGGATGCCCATATGCCAGCCATGTTACGCAATACACTCACGCCTTGCCCTGCCACCTTTATTGTTTTTGCGAGGCTGACCCACGGTCCTTGCGTGTTTCGCAAACGATAGTCCGGACTGCCCTCGTGATGGTCCGAATCTCGCATTCCCGACTTAATGAAAGAATAAGCGCGGCCTCTGCGCGGGCTGGCGAAATGGCCGAAAATTCCCATTTCGAGGCAGTTCGGGCGAGCATCGTCTCTTGTGGTTAACGGGGCGTAAGCGGCGGATTTTGGTGGATTTTCTGCTTCCCGTTAACAATTTGGGCAGAACCGGCCGGCCGCGGTATCGAGCCGCGCGGGCCTGGCGGCGCATGGCTTGCCATGAACCTTAACGGCGATCGCTAAAATGCCGGACAAGCACCCGCCGGGCATGCCAGAATCGTCCAGTTCGATAAAATTTGAAGCGAATCCCGCCATTTCTGGAAAACCCGTCTTGTGATTCCCGTTCTACCGTCGCTCACAGGACGGGCCCAGAGCGCGGCGGCATTGCCAGCGGGCACGGGACAGCAAAAGCGTAGGCACGCCGAGGACATCAAATCCGGCTGAGAGACCGGGGGCGGCGGCCAGACAGAGGATGGGCAGGACATGTGGTTTCTCGTAAAGGCGACGTTCTGGTTTTCGCTGGTGCTCGTATTGCTGCCCTTCCTCGACCCCTCGAGCAACGCCAAGCTTGAGAACGGGCCGAAGGTGGAGATCGGCGATACCTTCTCGGCCGCCAACGAGGCCTTCCAGTATGTCAGCGCGATCTGCATCCAGAAGCCGGACGTCTGCGAGAAAGGTGCCGAGACCTTCGTCGCTCTCGGCCACCGTGCCCGTGAGGGTGCGCGTATCGCCTATGAGTTTCTGGACAGCCAATTCGCCGAAACCGGGACGCCCGACGCCAAGGTGATGACCGGCACCGTGGGGCCCGCCGAAGTCTCCTCGACCGCAGAGCCTGCCAATGAGGCCATGCCGGTATTCAAGCGTACGCCCGTTCCGGAAAAACGCCTCGCCCCCAAGGCTGCCCCGACCAAGTAAGACAGATTTGCCAGGAAAGCCTCTACTGCCAACTGTGCCGCCGCAAGGACGCTCGTCCCTCGCGGCGGTCTTTTCGTGTCGCGCCTAAGCGACTTGAAATCTGCTCGGACGCCACAGGGCTGTTCTCTTTGCGGCCCGCATCGCCTATATGAATGTACACACGCAATCCCGGGCCTCGGCGGCGCGGGACGGAAGCAGGCGCCGGCGAGCGACAGTCGACCGCAGGAGGCGCCATATTCGGATCAGCCATGGTTTCACTAGACCAGATCATCGACGACTTCGCCTTTCTCGACGAGTGGGAGGACCGCTACCGCTACGTCATCGAACTGGGCAAGAGCCTGCCGGAGATGCCGGAAGCCTCGAGGACCAGCGAGAACAAGGTTCAGGGCTGCGCCAGCCAGGTTTGGCTGGTGACCCGCGCCTCGGGCGACCCGGATGATCCGGTGCTGACCTTCGAAGGTGAATCGGACGCGCATATCGTCCGTGGCCTGGTGGCGATCGCGCTCGCGATCTTTTCGGGCAAGAGCGCGTCCGAGATCGCCAGGATCGATGCTCTCGACATCTTCGGCAGGATCGGCCTCATCGAGCATCTCTCGTCGCAACGCGCCAATGGCCTGCGTTCGATGATCCGGAGAATCAAGGGCGAGGCCGAGACACGTCTGCCGGCGTGACCTCGTCGCATGACTGATAGGCGCTGTAGAAGCGACAACCCGGCTGTCGATCGATCGCGGCGCAAAAAAGCCGGACTGAAACAGCCCGGCTTCCACCTTGACAACAATACTGTGCCGCCATTCGGGCGTGGGTTCACCGTGCCCGAAATTCGCCCGGCCGGCTGCCGGGCAGGTCCCCTTACTTGCCGCGACGCTTGCGACGCTGCCCAAGCCCCATTTCCTTGGCGAGGCGCGAGCGGGCTTCCGCGTAGGCCGGCGCCACCATCGGATAGTCCGCAGGCAGATCCCACTTCTCGCGATACTCTTCAGGCGAGAGATTGTGGTGGGTCATCAAATGGCGCTTCAGCGATTTGAACGTACCGCCGCATTCGAGGCAAGTGATCTGGTCGTCCTGCACCGACTTGCGAACGGAAACCGCCGGCTTCGGCTTTTCGACCGGCACGACTACCGGCGCGGGAGCCGTTGTATTGTTGAGCGCCGAATGAACGTCGGCAATCAGCGTCGGCAGCTCGGCAACCGGAACCACGTGGTTGCTCACGTAGGCGGCAACGATTTCCGCCGTCAGCTCAACCAGGAGTTCGTTGCTCGCACCGAGCGTATTCTCACTCATTTTTTTCTCCTATCGGAATCCAGCAACAAAAGCCTGAAACAGGGTTTCAGGGGGAGGATATGCCAAAATGCCGCCGAACAGCGCTTTCCGCCTTGAACCTGAGCGATCGCCATGCAACGGGAGCATTACTCCGCTGCAACATCAAGGCTCGATTCGCGACAGCGAAACCCGTCACCAAGATACCGCACCCTTCGGCACCTCAAAGCAACGGAGAAGAATCACAACTCAAGCTGGAATTCCGGTTCAAAGTATTGATTACGACGACACTTTGCGGTTACTGGCTTAACACTGATCTGCAAAATGTCAAAACATAATTTTTGTCAGAGAGCAGCATATCTATTTCAGTTCACTAAAATTCTCCGCTGTGGCGGAATTGTCCCGAAATACAGAATCAGAAATGCCGCCAATCAATGCCGTCTCGGCTCTTCCTTTTTTGGCAGCTGATCTATAACCGACAGCTTCGTCATCCTGTAACCCGCCTGATGTGCAGCCTTCGCCAGCAGATGGGCCGAAATCGGCGCCGTCAGCATCAGGAAAACGAAGCCGGCAAGTGCGCGGACGAAGATGGCGGGATCGAGCGAATGCAGCCCGGCGGCGACCAGCAGCAGGCCGGAGCCGACGGTACCCGCTTTGGAGGCCGCATGCATGCGCGTGTAAAGGTCCGGGAAGCGGAGAAGACCAAGCGCCGCCAGCAGCGAAAAGCACGCGCCAACCACCATGATGACGGCAACCAGAAACGTAACCCCTGCAACGACCAGCGTGCCCATCAGCGCCCTCCCCGGCGTTTGCGTCGGGCTGCCTCGGGCCGCTTCAAAGCCGGTTTTGGTTCGGCGGCCCGTTCTGCCGGCTGCTCCGGTGCAAGGCCGCGTGTCAGGATGAAGCGCGCGAAGGCGACGGTCGCCAGGAAGCCGACAAGACCAAGCGCGATGCCGATGTCGATATAGAGGTTGAAGCCGGTCTTGATGGCGATGACCGCAATGAAGCCGATCGCAATCGCGACCAGCATGTCGAGGCCCAGCACCCGATCCGGCAAGGTCGGGCCGCGGATAATCCGCACAACCGTCATCAGCAGGGCGAAAGACAGCAGCAGGAGCGCGAGGTTGATCGCTGCGGCCAGAACCGGTTCAGGCGTCATCGCTCGAAAGCCTCCCGGATGCGCCGCTCGAAGCCGCGCGCAATGTCCTGCCGCAAGGCGCCCGGATCGGCGCAGTCGAGCGCGTGCACATAGAGGGTTTTGCGATCCCCGGAAACGTCAACCGAAAGCGTGCCGGGCGTAAGCGTGATGAGGTTGGCGAGCAAGGTAATCTCGAAATCGCTCCTGAGGGTCAATGGATAGGCGAAGATACCGGGCTTCAGCCCCATGCGCGAACGCAAGACGAGAATGGCGACTTTGACTGCCGAAACGGCAAGCTCCTTGAAGAACAGTGCCGCAAGCAGCGCCAGCCGCAATGGCCGGAGCGGATAGGTCACCGGCTGCAGCTCGCGCCGGATCAGCCACAGGGACAAGGCGCCGACAGAGAAGCCGAGTAGGAGATTCGCCGGCGTGAAACTGGCGCTGATGGCACCCCAGACGAGGGTGAAAATCAGATTGACCTGCAGGAACTTCATCGCGGCCCTCCTTCCGGGAAGACCGAATTCACGTAGGCCGACGGCTCGGCCAGGCCTGCCGCGGCGTGCTGGATCATCGCCAGCAGCGGCTCCGGGTAGAGGCCGATCAACAAAGTCAGGGCGGTGAGCACCGTCAGAGGTCCCAACGTCGCGGGCGACAGCGACACCGCCTCGCCGGCCGCCTGCGCCCCGTCCCGCCAGAAAGCCAGCAGAAAAAATCGGCCGGTGACAATCGTTGTCAGCAAGCCGGCAAGAAGGAACACGGCGACGAGCCACCAGGCGCCGATATCAAGTGCTGCCTTGACGAGCATGACCTTCGGCCAAAAGCCTGAAAAGGGCGGCAGCCCCGAGACGGCGAAACATAACATCAGGGTGAGCGCGGCAAATCCGGCGTGGCGGCGGTAAAGGCCGGCAGGCGTGGCGATCAAGGCGCTCGCCCCGAGGCGCATGGCGATGCCGGAGGCAAAGTAAAGACCGGTGATCACGAGCATGGAATGCAGCGCATAGAAGATGGCACCCCCGATGCCGCCCGGTCCACCGACGGCGATACCGGCAAGCATCGCGCCGATGCCGGAAACAATGAGGTAGCCGAGAATGCGGCGGAAATCCGTCTGCGCCAGAGCGCCAAGCACGCCGACGATCATCGTCAGTGCCCCGGCAACGGCGAGGACGAAACTCAGTTCCTCCCTTTCTACCGGGAAAAGCATGACCATCACCCGCACCAAGGCATAGACGCCGACCTTCGTCAGCAGGCCGCCGAAGAGCGCGGACACGACGACGCGAGGGGTATGATAGGAGGCTGGCAGCCAGAAGTTCACGGGAAAGGCCGCCGCCTTCATGGCGAAGGCGAGCATGAAAAGACCTGCCAGCGTCACCAGGGGAGCACTGTCGCGCAGCATGTCGGCTTTCCTGGCGATTTCGGCCATGTTGAGCGTCCCGAACACGGCATAGAGATAGCCGGTCGCGACCAGGAATAGCGTCGTGCCGACCAGGTTGAGGAACCCGTATTTCACCGTGCCGTCGATCTGCTCGGGCTCCGAGCCAAGGACGAGAAGGCCAAACGACGAAATCAGCAGCACCTCGAACCAGACATACAGGTTGAAGATGTCCCCGGTCAGGAAGGCGCCCGACACGCCGGCCATCAGCAGCATCAGCAGCGGGTAGAAGCCGTAGCGGCGACCGCTGTCGTTGATATCGGTCAGCGAGAAGACGCCGGCGACGAACGCGACAAGCGCTGCGGTGATGGCGAACAGGACCCCGGTCAGATCGGCGGTGAATGCGATGCCGAACGGGGGCAGCCAGCGCCCCATCACCATGGTCAGCGGACCGTTCTCGACGACCGTCTTGAGCAGCAGCCCATCGATCAGCACGAGCCCGGCAAGGCCGATAATGGCAATCGTCGGATGAGAACCGATCGGGCGGCGCAGCATGACGAGGAGCGCGCCGATCGCAAGGCACCAGGCGACCGGCAGGATCACCAGCCAGGCGGCCGCGGTCGGCGGCGCATGCACCAGCGCAGCGGAAAGGTCGGCGGATGGGGAGATCGAGACAGCCATGATGCGGTCAATATCCAAGCGGCGGGACAGGCTCGTCCACCGGTTCGGCAACGCGCATCTCGTCCGTGTTGTCGGTCGCAAGATCGCTGTAGGCACGCCAGGAAAGAACGAGCAGGAAGGCGAAGAAGGAAAAGGAAATGACGATCGCCGTCAGGATCAGCGCCTGGGGAAGCGCGTTGGCGGCCGGGGCAGCCAGCGCATCGGCCCCTTCGGGCATGACCGGCGGCACGTCGCGCGTCAGCCGCCCCCCAGTGAAGATCAGCAGGTTCACCGCATTGCCGAGCACTGCAACGCCCAGGAGCACCCGAATGATGAACTTCGATAGCATCAGGTAAACGGCAACGCTGAAGAAGATGCCGACGAGCAAGGCAAACCAGGCCTCCATTACTCGCCTCCCCGTTCTTCGAGCGCCAGCGCGATCGAACTGATGGACCCCACCACAACCAGATATACGCCGAGATCGAAGAGGAAGACGGTGGAGAGCGGTATTTCGACGCCGAGAATGACCGGATAGATCCAAAGTCCGGTCATGAACGGGACCCCCACGAAGATCGAAATCAGGCCGGAAAAGGTGGCTGCAAGGAGCCCGGCCCCGGCGATTGCCATTGGATGGAAGAGGATGGCCCGCCGGACCGTCTCGACACCGTGGGCCATGCCATAGATCGCCACGGCAGAAACTGCGATCAGACCGCCGATGAAACCGCCCCCCGGCTCATTGTGGCCGCGCAGCAGCACGAACACGGAGAACAGCACCATCAGGCTCGTCAGGACCGGGGCGACCGTGCGAAAGATCACCGACTTCATGCCCGTTCCTCCATCGCACCTTCATCGGCGACATCCTCCCCGGCGGCGGCACGCTTGAGGGAACCGGCTCTCAGTCGCACCAGCGCCAGGATCGCCAGGCCGGTGATCATCACCACGGCGATTTCGCCGAGCGTATCCGTGGCGCGGAAATCGACAATGATGACGTTGACGACATTCGCCCCATGCGCGACCGACTTCGAGTAGAGGTTGAAGAAGTCCGTCAGCGTCCTGTCGAAGGGCACGGCCGTGACCCTCAGCAGAAACAGGCCGAAGCCGAGGCCGCAGCCAAGCGCTATCGCAGCGTCGCGGAGCTTCTCCGGGAGCGGTCGGTGGTCGGCGGGCGAGAGCCGCAGCCGGGTCATCACCAACGCCAGCACGACGACCGACAGGGTTTCGATCATGAATTGCGTGAAGGACAGGTCCGGCGCCCCATAAAGCAGGTAGATCACCGCGACGGCGAAGCCTTGGATGCCGAGCGAGACGATCGCGGTCAGGCGATCGGAGGCAGCCACAACGGCGAAGAGCCCCGCGACGGCGATCGCGATGACCGCAAGTTCATGCGCCGGAACGTCCGCAGAGAAAAAGGGCGCGCGCGGGAACTCGCCGTATTGCAACGGTATTACCAGGAGAATGGCGGCGACCAGCGCGAAGGTGGCGGTCATATAGACCTCGAATCGACCGCCTTGCAGCCGGCGGGTCACAGCGACCGCAAGTCGCACGAGGCCACGGATGAACTGGTCGAAGCCCTGGTCCGGGCCCCAGCCGATATCGATGAGGATTGCCGTCATGGCGGCGCGCAAGCGGGCAAGATGGACGTAGAAGACGACGCCGAGCACCACCGTCAGGGCAGAAAGGACGAGCGGCAGGCCAATATGCGGCACGAGCGATATGTCCACCGTCCTTGCCTCGCCGGCAATCGCCGAGGCCATGGGCGACGAGATCAACCGATGGGCGAAACCGGAGATCAGCGCGGCGCAAAGCCCGTCCAGAGCGAGCACGGCGGGGCCGATCCAGAGGAGCAAGGGCGCCTCATGAGCATGCTTCGGCGTGCTCACCCGCGGTCCCAGGAAGGGTTTCAGGGCGACGGAGAAGGCGACGGCGAACATCAGGGCGTTGCCGAGGACGGTCAGCGTCGCGAAGAGCGCGGAGCGAAGATTTGACGCGGAGAAGGCCGCATAGAGTTCCTCCTTCGCGAGAAATCCGAAAAAGGGCGGCAGACCGCCCATGGAGAGCGCAGCGGCAAGGGCGATGGTAAAGGTGAGCGGCATCGCCGAGCGCAAACCGCCGAGCTTCGAAACGTCACGCGAGCCTGTCTCGTGGTCGAGGATACCGGCCACCATGAACAGCGCGCCCTTGAACAGCGCATGTGCCACGAGATAGAGCGCCGCCGCTTCGACCGCGTGCGGCGAGCCGAGCCCAATCAACATCACCAGCAGACCGAGCGATGCGACAGTCGTGTAGGCCAGCATCAGTTTCAGATCGGTCTCGCGCACCGCCAGAGCCGCACCGATCACCAGCGTCGCGACGCCGAACAGCGGCAGCAGGAGCTGCCATTCCGGCGTTCCGCCGAGAACCGGGTTGAGGCGCATCAACAGATAGACACCCGCCTTCACCATCGTCGCCGAATGCAGATAGGCCGAAACCGGGGTCGGCGCCTCCATGGCATTCGGCAACCAGAAGTGAAACGGAAACTGCGCCGACTTGGTGAAGGCGCCGCCGAGGACCAGCAACAACGCCGCCAGATAGAAGGGGCTTTCCTTCAACTCGGAACCGAAAGAGAGAAGCAGCGAAAGCTGCGTGACGCCGCTGACATTCCAAAGGATCAGCAGCCCGGCGAGGAGCAGGAGACCGCCTCCCCCGGTCACGACCAGGGCCTGCAGCGCGGCGCGGCGCGCAGCCTCGCGGCCGTGGTCGAAGCCGATCAGCAGGAAGGAGGTGATCGACGTCAGTTCCCAGAAGACGAAGAGCATCAGGAAACTGTCGGAGACGACGAGCCCCTGCATCGACCCCATGAACATCAGGATGAACGAGAAGAACCGGCCCTGTTGCGGGTGACCCTTCAGATAGCCGCCCGAATAGAGAACGATGAGCGCCCCGATACCGGAAATCAGCAGTACGAAGGTGAGCGACAAACCGTCGATCAGCCAGGAAAAGCTCACATTGAAGGACGGTATCCACGCATAGCCGCCGGTCACGATTTCGCCGCTCGCGACGTCGTGAAGGAAGCGCAGGAAATGCAAGAAGATCGCCGCAGGAGCAAGGGCCAGAACCCAGGCGGCATTCCGGCCGAACAGGCGCGTCAGGGCCGGAGCAACAAGGGCCGCAGCGAAGGGAAGAACGAGCGCCAGAAATGTCATGGCCGTGACATCCATCGCCTTGGCATCTCCTTCCCGTTGATCGTTCGGTCAATTTGATATCGGACATAGAAGAAGGGCGGGTTCCCCTCAAGAGAAATCGGCGCAACCTTCAGTCATGCGCGCGGCAATACTGTGCAAAATCCAACAAGATGGCGCTACTGCCGGTTTGATAGAACATGCGACTGCCATTTCTCTGTTTGTCGGCGCGCTGTCTCGTTCCTATATAATCGCCGCAATCGAGAAGGAGCTTTGACTATGGACGAGGCCGAAGCGCGGAAAGTGCAGAAGACCGACGAGGAGTGGCGGACTCAGCTGACCCCGGAGCAATACCGGGTGACGCGCGAACACGGCACGGAACGCCCCTTTACCGGCCCGTTTCTCAACGAGAAGCGACACGGCACCTATAGCTGCGTCTGCTGCGGTCGGGCGCTCTTCCGCTCCGACACAAAATTCGATTCCGGCTGCGGCTGGCCGAGTTATTTCGCACCGATCGATGAACACGCCATTGCCGAATATGTCGATCGATCGCATTTCATGGTGCGGACAGAAATCCGCTGCGCCAACTGCGACGCCCATCTCGGCCATGTCTTCCCCGACGGCCCGCCACCGACGGGATTGCGCTTCTGTCTGAACGGCACGGCAATGACCTTCGCGGAAGATTGAGAAGACGCGCCTCTGTTCCGCGGGGAACAGATAAGCTGTTGCGGCGGGACTATCGAATTGGTGTTGATCTCGGAGCGCCCGAGAGGACCGATGCGGAATCTGACAGGCATTGCAAGGGGCCTTTACGCATCCGGCAAAACGCGCGACTCTCTGCTGCATGTTTCCTTAGATCGAGCCGATTTAAAGAAACATGCAGCAATCCGAGGTGCTGCAGCGGCCTTTGTGCGTCTGAAAAGACGCCCGGCGCTGCAAGGGAAAGCGGCAGGTAAGAAACCGAAGGATGCTCTGAGCATGCGCCGCGTCTTTTTTGCATTCGCTGTTCTCGTTGGGCCGGCCCTGCCTGCTACGGCGCAGGACGATTGGCACCCCTACTCCAATCCCCGTTTTGGCTACACGGTCGAGATTCCGCCGGGTTTCGAGATGCACCAGCAGGCCGACAATAACGACGGCGTGAGTTTCCATGCCGACGACAATGGCGCAACGCTGATGGTGTTCGGCACTCACCCGCCGGCCGGCGATTTCGAGACCGACGTCACCGACCGGATCGGCTACGAGAAAGACGACGACTGGAGGATTCTCTACTCGCGGGTGACGCCCGCCTGGGCGAGCTTCTCGGGCGCGCGCGGCCGGGAGGTGTTCTACACACGGGCGATCGCGCTCTGCGATGGCAGCGCCGCCTATTTCCGGCTGCAGTATCGCAAATCGAAGCTGACGAGTTTCGACGGTGTCATCTCGCGCATGGCGGCAGCACTGCGCCCCTCGGATGAATGCCGACCGCCTGAGTGAGGGGGCGGCTTGCCGATACCACCGATCAGGCCCCGGTTGCACCGCTGATGCAGCTTAGCACGGCGGAATAGTGCACGGCCGAGCCGGCAACGACGAAGCTGTGCCAGATGGCGTTCTGGAAGCGGAGCCGCTCCCAGACATGGAAGATGATACCGATCGAATAGATCATGCCGCCAATGACGACGAGAACCAAAGTCGTTGCGTTGAGAGCCGCAAACAGGGACTTGGCGGCAACAACGCCACCCCAGCCCATCGCCAGGTAGAGAAGGATCGCCAACCGGTCGAACCGCCCCGGCAGAAGACATTTGATCGATATGCCGAGAAGGGCGACCGCCCAGATGCCGATAAGCATCGAAAAGAGGAACGGGTCATCCCAACCGCGCTGGAGAAAGGGCGTATAGGTTGCGGCGATCAGCACGAAGATGGCGGAATGGTCCAGGCGACGCAGGAGCCACTTCGTTCGGCAAATGGGATAGAGGTTGTAGAGGAACGATACCGACAAGGTGAGGATCAGACCGGCCCCGTAGACCCAGGCCGCGACAAGCTGTCCCGAGGTGCTCCAGACCGTCGCATAGAATATCAGGGCTGTGACCCCGACGAGCGCGGCGCAAAGGCCGACGCCGTGGACAATCCCGTCGGCGATCAGTTCCGACCGGTCATAGCTCCATTTGACCTCGCTGAAGTCCACGCGGCCCCTCCCGATCCCGCATCGTTTTCCGATGTCGGCACGTGTCTCCGGATTGACCTGGTCGACCCAAATTCGCCCCCCGTGGCCCCTTCCGGCGGATCAGCTCATCGTGCCACAGAGTTCTTTGCCGGCAAAGCATCCGTTGGGGGCGAAAGGATCAAATTCTGCAACGCATTACAACAATTGAACAGCCCTGCCGAGATGGCACCATTTCGCGTGGAAATGATATGGTCGCAGCGACTGCGCGTTTCCTGAGATCGAAGCGATCCAAGGATAAAGCATGCTGCAATTCAGAGTGCTGCGGCGACCTTTGCGTCTGAAAGGACGCACGGCGCTGCAGGGGCGAGAGCCCGCGCGGACGGCGACGAAAGGCCGCCTTCACCTGCGCGAGGCGACTTCCGCGGCGCAGGTCTGGCAGAGCGGTGCGTGCGGCACGGCGTGCAATCTTTCCTGAGAAATCGGATCTCCGCAGCGCGCGCAGATTCCATAGGTTCCGGCCGCGATTCGGTCGAGAGCCGCATCGATGGCACGGATCTCGCCCTGGCCTGCCAGTCCGAGCCCTTCGAGCACTTCATCGTTTTCCCGCTCTGTGACGCGGTCGGGCACATCGGCATTCATCGGCTGGTCCAGATCTTCCTCGATCTTCACCAGACGGCCGTAAAGCTCGTCCTTGCGGTGCAGAAGCTTGTCGCGAAAATCATCAAGCGCATATTTGTCCATTGCGGGGGCTCCCTTGGTCACGGCACGGCAAAACCGCGCCGCATTCTTCTTGTTGGCTAGCGGTCGACGAGAACGGCGCAGGGGCAGTGGCTGACCACGCGGCTGGCGGTCGAACCGATGAAATAATCGATCAGGCCCGGACGGTGCGACGCAATGATCACGAGGTCCGCGTTCTCTTCGTTGGCGAGCGCGTTGATGGTGCCGGCCGCCCCGCCCGTGCGGATTTCAATCCGTCCGTTGATGCCGTGCTTGGTCTTCAGCGCCTCCAGCGTCTTGACCGCATGCCGGCGCGATTCCTCGATCATCTCGAGCGGGAAATCGACGATCATATAGCCCTGAGCGTAGGCGTTGAGATCCTCGACGACGTTGAGGAGGATGATTTCCCCTCCTTCGTCGATCAGCTTCTCGGCGATGCCGAGAACGGATTCGCCGTGTTCCAGCTGATCCATGGCGATCGGGACGATAATCTTCCTGTACATACGGATACGCTCCTTTGACTTTGTTCCGGTCGCCGGCTCGGACGCGAGGCGATCCTTCGCACCTAAGGGCGGACGTGGACGGCACGCCCTTCCACCTTTTCTCGCCCTCTAGGCCGAAGTTGAGCGGAGGCGGCGATCCCGACCATGATCGAAATCAAATCGGTCACCATTCCCGCGCTCGCACCATCCCTGATGAGGTAGCGCGACGGCCGCGACCGTCAACGTTCATCGAACACAACATCAAGTAATATAATAGCTTTCCCGAACTCCTTCATGTGCTCATATTGGGCTACCGTTGAGGGCGTCCCGGCGGGAAAATATCCGGGCGTCCTTCCGAAAGGCGTAGCGCAAGGAAAAGACGATGCAATCGGAGCCTGTGACCACCCTTCCTGCCGATCACGCGGTGGCGATGCCCGCCTTTGTCGAGCGGGCGCATCTCGTCGTTCAGGATCTGCCGATGGTTTCCGCCTGGTATCAAAGGATACTCGGCCTCGCTCCGCTCGAAACGAGCGCCAGCGGAGAGACGCTGGGTGTCGCCGGCAGGCCGCTGTTGACGCTGACGACGGACACGAACGCGGCACGGGCGCCACGCAACGCACCCGGCCTCTTCCACACGGCGTTCCTCGTGCCGGACCGCCGGGAACTGGGGCGCTGGCTCGCCCACGCCGCGAATAACGGTATTCGCCTCCAGGGGGCATCCGATCACCTCGTCAGCGAAGCGATCTATCTCGCCGACCCCGAGGGCAACGGTATCGAGGTCTACCGCGATCGACCACGCCGCGAATGGCGTTATGAGGCGGACGGCGCAATCGCTATGAACACCCTGCCGCTCGATCTGCAACCGCTCTTTGACGAAGCACCGAAAGAGGGCTGGAGCGGGCTTGCGGACGGCACCGTGATCGGCCACATCCATCTGCAGGTCTCCGACATTCCGCAGGCGGACGATTTCTTCCGCGACGTGCTGGGCCTCGACCTGATGGCGCGCTATCCGGGGGCGAGCTTCTTCGCTTCCGGCAAGTATCATCATCACGTCGCCGCCAATATCTGGAACTCGCGTGGCGCGCCGCAACGCCAGGCCACGATGACCGGCCTATCCGACTACACGATCCGCTTCCGGGAGGCCGACAGGCTCGCAACGGTGATCGGCAAGCTTGACGAACTCCTGATTCCCGTGCGTGAGGAAGGCGGCGTCCATCGCCTCACCGATCCATGGGGCATCGGCCTCAATCTCGCCGCGTCGACGGCGTGATCTCTGTCGCGACGGCCATCGCTATCCGCCGGCGCTTTCCGCTTGATCCCCGCCCGGGGCCTCTCTATCTCATGATCTCCCACCGACTACGGCGCCGCGCGTCCTATCAGACGCGCAAAGTCGCCGTAGCACTTTAAAGTGCTGCATGTTTTTATCCTTGAATCGGCTAGGATTTAAGGAAACATGCAGTAGATCCCGGAGAGACCCTTGACCGTTTTCAAGAACCTGCCCGCGGCGCCCGTCGCTCACAAGAAGCCGCTGACGGATACGCGCCACGGCATCAGCCGGACAGATGACTACGCGTGGCTGAGAGCCGGCAACTGGCAGGCGATGTTCAAGGATCCGTCGATTCTCGATCCGGAAATCCGCCGCCATCTCGAGGCGGAAAACGACTACATGAACGCCGCCATGGCGGACACCAAGGACCTGCAGAAGGCGCTGTTTGCCGAAATGCGCGGCCGTATCAAGGAGGACGATTCCTCCGTGCCGATGAAAGACGGCGCCTTTGCCTATGGCACATTCTACGTGAAGGGCGGCGAGCACCCGTGCTATTTCCGCATCCCGCGCGATGGAGCGCCGGGCGACGAGACGATCCGCCAGGTGCTGCTCGACGGCGACAAGGAAGCCGAGGGCAAGGCCTACTTCCGCATTGCCGGCCTCGATCATTCGAGCGGCCATGCGCGCGGCATCTGGGGCTATGACGACAAGGGATCGGAATATTTCACGCTGAAGGTGCGCGATCTTTCGACCGGCACGGACCTTGGCGATGTCGTCGAGAATACCGGCGGCGGCGGCGCCTGGGCGCCGGACGGCAAGAGCTTCTTCTACACCGTGCTTGACGAGAACCACCGGCCGTCGCGGATCTACCACCACATCGTCGGCACGCCGCAGTCCGAAGATCGGCTCGTCTATGAGGAGCCGGACCCCGGCTTCTTCATGTCGGTCGGCGGGTCGCTGCTCGACGACTTCATCTATATCGATATCCATGATCACGAGACCAGCGAATACCGGCTGCTCTCGACCGCGGACCTGACGGCCGAGCCGGAGCTCGTGGCCAAACGCCTCACCGGTCTCGAATATTCGATGAGCGAGGGCGGCGCGGTCTTCTACATCCTGACCAATGCCGACGGCGCCAAGGATTTCAAGATCATGGAGGCGCCGGTGGAAGCGCCGCAGAAGGAGAACTGGCGCGAGGTCGTGCCGCACCGGCCGGGCACGCTGATCCTCAGCCACATGGCCTATGCCCGCCACCTCATCTGGCTGCAGCGCCGCGAGGGGCTGCCGGAGATCGTCATCCGCGACCGGAAGACCGGTGAGGAACATGCGATTGCCTTTGCCGAGGAGGCCTATTCGCTTGGGCTTTCGGGGGCCGCCGAATACGACACCGACGTCATCCGCTTTTCCTATTCGTCGATGACGACGCCCTCGCAGCTCTTCGACTACAATATGGCGACGCGCGAGCGCACGCTCTTGAAGACCCAGGAAGTACCCTCCGGCCACGATCCGGACGATTACGTCACCCGCCGCGTCTTCGCTCCTGCGGCGGATGGCGCGACGGTTCCCGTGACGCTCCTCTATCGCAAGGACACGCCCCTCGACGGTTCGGCGCCCTGCCTCCTCTACGGATACGGCGCCTACGGCATCACCATTCCGGCCGGCTTCAATACCAATTGCCTGTCGCTCGTCGACCGCGGCTTCGTCTACGCCATCGCCCATATCCGCGGCGGCAAGGACAAGGGGTTTCAATGGTACGAAGACGGCAAGATGGCGAAGAAGACCAATACTTTCAGGGACTTCATCGCCGCGGCCGACTATCTGAATCAAGAGAAGTTCACATCCTACACGAACATCGTCGCCGAGGGCGGCTCGGCCGGCGGCATGCTGATGGGTGCGATCGCCAACATGGCGCCGGAAAAATTCAGGGGCATCATCGCCGCCGTCCCCTTCGTCGACGTGTTGAACACCATGCTCGACGATACGCTGCCGCTGACGCCGCCGGAGTGGCCGGAATGGGGCAATCCGATCGACAGCGCCGAATTCTACAGCATCATTGCCGGCTATTCGCCCTATGACAACGTGGATGCCAAGCCCTATCCGGCGATCCTGGCGCTCGGCGGCCTGACCGATCCGCGCGTCACCTATTGGGAACCGGCGAAATGGGTTGCCAGGCTGCGCGAGAAGACGACGGGCAGTGAGCCGATCCTGTTGAAGACCAACATGGACGCCGGACATGGCGGCGCCTCGGGGCGCTTCCAGCGCTTGGAGGAAATCGCGTTCGAATACGCCTTCGCCATCAAGGTCGCCGGCAAGACGTAGGGGGAGGAGCCGTGCCGGTCTATGTCGCGCTGCTGAGGGCCGTCAATGTCGGCGGCACCGGTATGCTTCCGATGGCGGAACTTAGGACCATTTGCGAAGACCTCGGCTTTGCCGGCGTGAAGACCTATATCCAGAGCGGCAACGTGCTGTTTTATTCCGACCTTGCCGAGCCTGAGGTTAAGCGCAAACTCGAAAAGGCGCTGGCTGAACGGATGGGCAAGGCGCCAGGTGTGTTGCTGCGCAGCCGCCGTGACCTCGAAGCGGTCGCGGCAAAGGCGCCGTTCGCGGGCGCCAAGCCGAATTTCCTGCTCGTCACCTTCCTGCCGGAGCCCCCTGCTGCGGACGCGCTCGACGAGCTCGTCGCACCGGATGGCGAAGAGGTGAAGATCGACGGGCGGGAGATTTACATCTATTATCCGAATGGATCGGGGCGGTCGAAGCTCAAGGTGCCGGCGCTGAAACGCGGGACGGCACGCAATCTCAACACCGTTCGCAAGCTTGCGGAACTCGCCGCGGCTCTGGAAGATGAAAGCGGCTGATTGGCCTCACGAATGGACGGCGGCTGGAACTGCGTCCAGCCTCTCCCGGGCGTCGCATGATCCCTCGGACCATGGCGCGCCGAAGCGAGCCATTCGCCTGTCGTCGGAATCTTGCGGCAAGTTCCGGATGTAACATCGGTATGTGGATTATTGGGGCATAGTGCGCCGCGAGCCGGCTAATTTAGCATCTGCTAAAACGGCGGAAACACTTCCGCCCCCGTGCCGTCCTCTAAGAACAGGAGGGAACGATGCAACACGAATTCGCCAAATACCGACACGACCTGCCGCTTCTACAGGGAGGCACATTCCTCAGCGATGGCGGCATGGAGACGGCGCTGATCTTTCAGGAAGGGGTCGAGCTGCCGCATTTCGCATCCTTCGTCCTCCTGTCCTCGATGGAGGGCCGCAGACAGCTCCTGCACTATTATACGAGCTATCTGGAAATCGCCCGATGCCGAGATACCGGTTTCGTTCTCGACACAGCCACATGGCGCGCCAATGCCGATTGGGGCGAAAAACTCGGTTACGACGCTGAAGACCTGGACCAGGTCAACCGCGATGCGGTCTATCTGCTGACAGAACTGCGCGCGCAGTACGAGCGGCCTCAGGTGCCGATCGTCTTCAACGGCGTCATCGGCCCGCGCGGCGACGGCTACAAGGCCGGCATGATGAACGCGGCAGAAGCGGAGGACTACCACGCCGCCCAGGTTGCCGCCTTTGCCGACAGCGAAGCGGACATGGTCTCCGCAGTCACCATGACGAATGTCGACGAGGCGATCGGCGTGGCACGAGCCGCGAGGACGCACGGCATGCCCTGCGCCATCTCGTTCACCGTCGAGACCGACGGACGGCTGGTGACGGGCCGTTCCCTCCAGGAAGCCGTGGAAACGGTGGACGCGGAGACCGAAGCCTATCCGCATTACTACATGGTCAATTGCGCCCATCCGAGCCATTTCGAGAGCAGCCTCGATCAGGACCAGGCCTGGGTGCGGCGGATCGGCGGCATCCGCGCCAACGCATCGACGAAAAGCCATGCCGAACTCGACGAAAGCGAGACGCTGGACATTGGCGACATAAACGATCTCGCGCGGCGCTATCGCTCGCTCACCGGCCGCTTGCCGCATCTGCGCGTCCTTGGCGGCTGCTGCGGCACCGACCACCGCCATATCGCGGCGATCTGCGAGGCCTGCCTGCCGCCGGTTGCGCTGAGCGCCTGATCGCCCTCGACTTCCTCCCGCCACTTGCGCGGGAGGATCCCGACCCTCGCGAAAAGAGGACCGCTCGTGTAGACTTGTCGGGAAAGGGCGGCCAGTTAGTTAAGCAAGGCCGCTGGAGTGTGATGAATTCCATACCGCCGCAATCGGGCTCGGCGACGGCCCCGTTTCCCTTCGACAACAGCTATGCGCGATTGCCGGCGAATTTCTACGCCCGGGTCGAGCCGACGCCCGTGGCCGAGCCCTGGCTGATCAAGCTCAACCGGCCGCTCGGCGAAGAGCTGCGCCTCGATGTTGCGGCGATTGAGCGCGACGGCGCGGCGATCTTCTCGGGCAACACGGTACCGTCGGGCGCGGATCCGCTCGCCATGGCCTATGCCGGGCACCAGTTCGGCACTTTCGTCCCGCAGCTCGGCGACGGCCGCGCCATCCTGCTTGGAGAAGTCATCGACCGCAACGGGAAGCGCCGCGACATCCAGCTCAAGGGTTCCGGGCAGACGCCCTATTCGCGCCGCGGCGATGGGCGGGCAGCGCTGGGCCCCGTACTGCGCGAATATATCATCAGCGAGGCGATGCATGCGCTTGGGGTGCCGACCACCCGGGCGCTCGCCGCCACGGTCACCGGCCAACCCGTCTATCGCGAGCAGATCCTCCCCGGCGCGGTCTTCACTCGCGTCGCGGCCAGCCACATTCGCGTCGGAACATTCCAGTTCTTCGCGGCGCGCGGCGACATGGACTCGGTCAAGGCACTGGCGGACTACGTGATCGACCGCCACTACCCGGAATTGAAGGCCGACGAAAACCCCTATCTGGGTCTCCTCAAGGCGGTGTCGGCCCGCCAGGCGGCGTTGATCGCGCGCTGGCTGGACGTCGGCTTCATTCACGGCGTGATGAACACCGACAACATGACGATTTCGGGCGAGACGATCGACTTCGGTCCCTGTGCCTTCATGGATGCCTACGATCCGAAGAAGGTCTTCAGCTCGATCGACCAGTTCGGCCGCTACGCCTATGCCAACCAACCGGCCATCGGACAGTGGAACCTCGCCCGGCTTGCCGAAACGCTGGTGACGCTCTTCGACCCCACCGCCGACGTGGCGGTGAACCTCGCCAATGATGTGCTCGGCGAGTACGGGACGATCTTCCAGAACCACTGGCTCGACGGCATGCGCCGCAAGATCGGGCTTACGACGGCGGAAGACGGCGACCTGGAGCTGGTGCAGGCGTTGTTGGCGCTGATGCACAGGGGCGGCGCGGATTTCACCCTTACCTTCCGAAGGCTTGCTTCCTCGGCGGAGGACGCAGGCGCCGATGTCGAGCTTGCCAAGCTCTTCCAGGCACCCGAGGCGCTGGCGCCCTGGCTTGCGGACTGGCGTCGCCGGCTCGAGCGCGAAAGCCGCCAGCCGGCCGAACGGGCGGCCACCATGCGCGGCGTCAATCCGGCCTTCATCCCGCGCAATCATCGAGTCGAGCAGGCGATCGAAGCGGCGATCGAAGAAGCGGATTTCTCGCTGTTCGAGGCGCTTGTCGACGTCACCTCGAAGCCCTACGAGGACCAGCCGGGACATGCGGCCTATGCCGAGCCGCCGCAACCGGACGAAGAAGTGCTGCAGACCTTCTGCGGCACCTGACAGGCCGCGGCCGCGCGTCGGCCTCCTCAGTTCGTAGCCGGTCCCAAGGCTGAAAAACATCCGGAAAATCAAAGCGCTACCGCGACGCGTCGCGCCCAAAACACGCGCGGGCCATAGCGGGCGCCATTGAAAGGCACGTGCATCGCGTTACCTTTGCAATCGATGCGCTGAATCGCGCCAATGCGACGCATAGGTTGAGACGAACGGGAGTTCGACTTCATGCCCATTGTCCTGACCGCCCTTTTCTTCGCGCTGATCGGCCTGGCGCTCGGCGCGGGAGGGGCGAGGCTCCTCCTCCTTGGCGGCAGTCCATATTATCTCATCACCGGCCTGGCCTTCCTGCTCGCGGCATGGCTGCTCTTCCGCAAGAATGCGGCGGCGATCTGGGTCTATACGCTGATCATTCTCGGCTCGCTCGCCTGGGCCATCTGGGAGGTAGGGTTCGACTGGTGGCAACTCGGCCCGCGCGGCGGCGTCATCATCCTCTTGGGTTTCTGGCTGCTCACCCCGTGGATCCGCCGGCCGCTCGGCTTCGTCAGTCCATCCGGCGAACGCTACGGCGCCGTTGCCTGGCCGCTTGCGCTCGCCGGTCTCATCGCGATCGGCGTCGCGGCCTATGCGATGACGCAGGATGTTCATGACATTCGCGGTGACCTGCCAGCCGATGTCGTAGCGGCCGACCCTGATCTCGGCGGCAATGTGCCCGCCGGCGAGTGGCATCACTACGGCCGAACGCTGTTCGGCCAGCGCTATTCGCCGCTCGCCCAGATCCATCGGGAAAACGTCGCGACGCTCGAGGTGGCGTGGCAGTACCGGACGGGGGACGTCAAACTGCCGGAAGATATCGGCGAGACCACCTATCAGGTGACGCCCCTGAAGGTGAAGGACACGCTTTTTCTCTGCACGCCGCACAACTGGGCAATCGCGCTCGATGCCGCCACCGGCAGGGAGAAATGGAAATATGATTCGAACTCCGGGCTGAACCCCGACCGCCAGCACCAGACCTGCCGCGGCGTCACCTATTGGGCCGATCCCGCGGCGGCCACCGGCAGCGCCTGTGCCGAGCGCATCTACCTGCCGACCTCGGACGCCAGGCTGATCGCGCTCGATGCCGCCAACGGTACCGTCTGCACCGGTTTTGCCGACCAGGGCGTCCTGCACCTCGAACGGGGCATGCGGTACAACCCCGCCGGTTACTACTATTCGACGTCGCCCCCGGTCGCCGTCGCCGGCAAGATCATCGTCGGCGGCGCAGTCAACGACAATTATTCGACGCAGGAACAGTCCGGCGTCATTCGCGCCTTCGATATCAAGACGGGCGCGCTCATCTGGAACTGGGACAGCGGCAATCCCGAGCAGACTGCGCCGCTGCCGGCCGGCCAGTTCTACACGACGAACTCGCCCAACAGCTGGTCGGTTTCCTCGGTCGACGAGGCCCTTGGGCTCATCTATGTCCCGCTCGGCAACCAGGTGCCCGACCAGCTCGGCATGGGGCGCAGCGCGCATGTCGAGAAGTATTCATCATCGATCGTCGCGCTCGACATCAATACGGGCGCGGTGCGTTGGGTCCGCCAGACCGTGCACCACGATCTCTGGGACATGGATGTGCCGGCGCAGCCGGTGCTGCTCGACATCACAAAGGAAGACGGAAGCGTCGTGCCGGCGCTCGTCGGCCCGACCAAGCAGGGCGATCTCTATGTGCTCGACCGCCGCAGCGGGGAACCGATCATTCCGGTCGAGGAAGTTCCCGCCCCGGGCGGCGCGATCGCCGAGGATTTCACCGCTCCGACCCAGCCGGTCTCCGGCCTCACCTTCATGCCGCCGCCGCTTAGGGAACGCGACATGTGGGGGATCACCATGTTCGACCAGCTCGCCTGCCGGATCGAGTTCCTCTCGTTGAAGTATGAAGGCCGCTACACGCCTCCGTCGCTCGAAGGAACGCTCGTCTATCCCGGCAATTTCGGCGTCTTCAACTGGGGCTCGGTCGCCGTCGATCCGGAGCGGCAGGTGGTGTTCGGAATGCCCACCTATCTCGCCTTTACCTCCCGGCTCGTTCCGCGCGAGGAGATTCCGCCGAAGGGCGAAGGCGAGAAGGGCAGCGAGCAAGGGCTCAATCGCAATGAGGGCGCTCCCTTCGGCGTCTATATGGGTCCCTTCCTCGGTCCCCTGCAGATTCCCTGTCAGGCGCCGCCCTGGGGCTATGTCGCAGGCGCCGATCTCAGGACGGGCAAGATCGCCTACAAGCACAAGAACGGCACGGTCTACGACATGACGCCGCTGCCGCTCCCCTTCAGGCTCGGCGTGCCGGGTATCGGCGGACCGATCGTCACCAAGGGCGGCGTCGCCTTCCTTGGTGCAGCGGTCGACAATTTCCTGAGGGCCTATGACGTCACGACCGGCGTCCAGCTCTGGGAGGCGCGGCTACCGGCCGGCGGCCAGGCGACGCCGATGACCTACATGGTCGGCGACAAACAGTATCTGCTGATGGTCGCCGGCGGGCACGGCTCGGTGGGCACCAAGCCGGGCGACTACGTGATCGCCTATACGCTGCCCTGACGATCATGCGCTGCCGAAGAGACAGCGCCCTACAGCGCCGCGCGTCTTATCAGACGCGCAAAGGTCGCTGTAGCACTTTGAATTGCTGCATGTCCTCGTCCTTAAATCGAGGTTGTTTTAAGGAGACATGCAGTAGGTTCAGGCCATGCCGGCGACAATCCTGGCGATTTCGGCAAAGATCGGGTTGAGCTCTGCCGGAGGCAGCTTCGCTTCGCCCGTATAGACCGCGATCAGGATCGGACCACGGCCCTCCGGCCCGGCGAAGGCGATATCGGAGACCGCGCCGGTCGAACTCGTGCCGGTCTTGTCGCCGATCCGCCAGGACTTCGGCAAGCCGGCACGAAGCCGCGCGTTGCCGGTCGTGTTGGCGACCATCCATTCGACAAGCTGCTGGCGCGAGGCTTCCGACAGGGCCGAGCAGAAGACAAGTTTTCCGAGCGTCTCGAGCATGGCGGCCGGCGTCGTGGTGTCGCGCGGATCGCCGAAGCTGGCTTCGTTGAGGTCCGGCTCCGTCCGGTCGAGGCGCGTTGTCCCATCGCCGATCGACCGCAGCCAGGCGGTGAGGCCAGCCGGCCCGCCGAAACTCTCGAGCAGCAGGTTTCCGGCGGCATTGTCGCTGATGGTGATCGCCGCGTCGCAGAGTTCGGCAATCGTCATGCCTGCGCCGCCCACATGCTTCTCGGTGACCGGCGAATGGGGCAGCAGGACGTCCTTGCCGAAGACGATCCGCCTGTCGAGTTTTTCTTCGCCGCGATCGACGCGAGCAAGCGCACATGCGGCAGCGAGCGCCTTGAAGGTCGAGCATAGGGCGAAGCGCTCGGTCTCCCGGTAACCGAAGGAGATGTTGGTTTCCGTATCGAGCACAGCGACTCCGAGGCGGCCGCCGGTTCGCTTTTCGAGCTCGGCGACCAGTTTCGTCACGTCGTCGTCGGTCGCCGCGGCACGCGCCGGACGGGCGATTGCCAGTGCCGGGTAAAGCAGCGCCGTGCCAATCAGCACGTTGCGGCGGGTGATCTGGGACATGCCATTCCTCCGTTTTATCGGCCGAAGCCGCTAACGCTAAATTACTGATATCGAATATTATTCTGCGTCGGTCCGAAGCTCCGACTGGCTAGGCTGGGAATGTGGCGGACTTGTGCCCCATCGGAAGCGGCCCTATATAGCTCCAGAAGCTATGGCTATGGAGCACACATGTATTCGATCGGCGACCTTTCCCGGCGGACCGGCGTGAAAATCCCGACGATCCGCTATTACGAGCAAATGGGGCTCATCGCCGCGCCGGAGCGTTCCGAGGGCAACCAGCGGCGCTATGAGAAACGCCAGCTCGAGCGGCTTGCCTTCATCCGACACGCGCGCGACCTAGGCCTTTCGATCGAGGCGATCCGCGATCTGCTGGCGCTCAGCGAACATCCGGAACGACCCTGCGGCGAGGCGGATCGCATAGCGAGCGAACATCTCGGTTCCGTGCGTGAAAAGATCGCCCGTTTGAGGAAGCTGGAGGACGAACTGGAGCGGATCGTCGCCTGTCACGGCGATCACACGATCGGCGACTGCTACGTCATCCGGGCACTCGCCGATCATTCCCTATGTGGCGGCGAGCACTGAGGGCGGCACGAAATCCCCCGTTGACAATTTCGCGGAAATGAACAATCTACGCGCATGATCAAGAACGCACCCATTTGCCGCGCGTATTTTTGGCTGTTCCGATAGGAGCGGCCTGCTGATCATGTTCAACAAGGCCGCCATCAGGCGGCTTTTGTTTTTCACGGCACCTGATGGCGGAAAATCCATGAGGAGCCGAGAATGCTGCAGACCGCCACGCCTACCCTTCATCCTATACCCTCGGTCAGAGCGCCGATGGTGACGATCCGCTGCGCCAAGCCGCGCGATCTTCCCGAACTGCGCGCGATGATCGCCGAGCTTGCCGCCCATCACGGCGATGCCGCCCCGCTCACGCCGGAACAGCTCGAACGCGACCTTTTCGGCCGCACCCCCTGGATCACGGCCCTCGTCGCCGAGGCCGGCGGGGAACTGATCGGCTACGCCATCCTGGTTCCCCAGTACCGGGCAGCCGAGGGCGCCCGCGGCATGGAACTGCATCACCTCTTCGTGCGCCCCGCCCATCGCGGCACCGGCATCGGCCGCCATCTCGTCGCCAAGGCGCGCGAGCAGGCAAGGATGGCCGGATGCGACTACCTGGCGGTCAGCGCCGCCACCGGCAATTTCCAGGCGCATCGCTTCTACGAGTCGGAGCGCTTCGTGCCGCGGCCGGTGACCGGCATGCGCTATATGCAGAAGCTCGGCTGAGCGGGAGGGGTCGACGCCCCTCTCGCGCGACCCTTGCCGGTGAACCCGAGCGCTGTCGTCCCAAAGCACAATTTTTGGGGAGATGCATCAGGACGGAGGCAGCGCCTTCAAATAGGCGGCAATCGCCTCCCTCTCGGCTGCGGGAAGCTTTGCCATGTTCTGCTGGACCTCGACCATCGAACCGCCGACGGAATCGAATTCGGGCGTGAAACCCGTCTCCAGATAGGAGGCGATGTCCGACGCACTCCAGCCGCCGATGCTCTTCGAGCCGGGGGTGATGTCGGGAATCCGTCCCTCGCCTTCCGGGTTCGGGGCGCCGGCGAGCCACCGGTCCGCTTCGAAACCGCCGAGTGCATTGCGCGGCGTGTGGCACTCGCCGCAATGGCCGGGGCCTTCGACGAGATACTGGCCGCGGGCGAGCTTGGCGTCGGCGGTATCGACGTCAACCCGCGGCGCGTCGTTGAGGTATAAGAGTTTCCAGCCGCCGAGCGTCAGGCGGATATTGAAGGGGAACGGCAGGTCATGCGGCGGCGCCACATTGTCGCTCTTCGGTAGCGTTCGCATGAAGCCCCAGAGATCGTTGATGTCCTTGGGGCTCATCCGCGCATAGGAACCGTACGGGAACGACGGATAGAGATGCTCGCCATCCTTGCCTACGCCACGCGTCATGGCGTTGCCGAACGCGGCGAGTGTCCAGCCGCCGACCCCTGCCGTCTCGTCCGGCGAGATATTTGGCGGGTAGAAAGTTCCGAAGGGGCTCTTTAGCGGCCGCCCGCCGGCCAGCACCAGCCGGGCGTCGTCCTTGGCGCCGGGTGCGGCATGGCAACTGGTGCAGCCGCCGGCCCAGAAGACCCGCTCGCCATTGGCGAGGTCCGGCTCGCCCAGCCCCGCCCAATACGCAGCATCCCAAGGGGCAGGCTTCGTCAGCCACCAGAAGGCGCCGGCGCCGACCACGGCCAGCAGAACCAGACCGGACAAAAACCTTGTTGCGCGCCGCCCCATCGCCTCTCCTCAACCTTGCAGAAAAGAATGCGCCGGGCGAACCGGGCGCATCGAAGGAAGAATCAACGGCCTGCCGCTACTCTTTCTTCAGACGATAGCTCTCATGACAGCTGGCGCAATCCTTGCCAAGGACGCCGAGGGCGGCGCCGACGCCGGCCTGGTCGGCGGGCAGTTCGGCGAGAATCTTCTCCGCATCGCCGCCGAGCTTGGCCGCCTTCGCCTTGAAGTCATCCATGTTCTGCCAGATCTTCGGACTCGCCTCGGTCTCCGAACCGGTTTCCGAGCCAGCCGGGAAATGACTCGGAAAGACCTTCACCGTCTCGCTGATCGTCGTCAGCGATGCCTTGACGATTTCGGCATCATAGGGCTTTTCGCCCTTGGCGATACCGCTCAGCGCACCGGCGGCTTGGCCCACCTTCTTCATCAGTTGCTGGCGAACCGCCTGAGGCTCATCCGCGGCGGTGACAGCGGTGATGCCCAAGCCTGCAAGGGCGGCCGCAAGCACAAAAGCTCGTATCTTCATCATGGTCTCCGGTCGTTCGAACCCGCTTCCGCGGCTTCCGGTTGAAGGCGCCGGCATGATGGCATTTTGGCTTTTCGACGGAAGTAACATTTAATTGATGTGCTTGTCATTTCAGCATAATTCGCCGCGCTATACCTCACGGCGCGGCGAGCACTTGCATCCATCACATAACATGAATTTTAAATTCATGTTTGATACTTGAGCAGGCACAACAACTCACCGGGCGCCACTCCAACCCTGCCAGACGGTGAAGACGGCGATTGCGACAAGCAGCAGGCCGGCACCGCGGCCGATGGCAACCGTCGCCGCCGGGCTGCCGACCAGCACGTCGCGGCCGCGGCCCGCGGCAAGCGCCAGGCCGCCATAGACGGCAAGCTGCGTCACGGCGATCATCAGCGCCATGACCGCTGCCTGCGACCAGACGGGACCGAATTGCGGCTTCAGGAACTGCGGGTAGACGGCGAACATGAAGAGATAGGCCTTCGGATTCATCAGGCTCGTCAGCGCCCCCTGTCGAAAGCTCGCCCAGCGCGAGAGCCTCGCCCCCGCCTCGACGCCGCCAATGGTGATGGAACTGCGCAGCAGCGAGAAGCCGATCCAGGCGATGTAGGCGGCGCCGGCGACGAGCAGCACGTTGAAGAGCTCCGGCACCAGATGCAAGACGACGCTGACGCCGAGCGCGGCATAGAGCGTGTGCAGCACGCCGCCTGCCATGATGCCCGCCGTCGCGGCGAGGCCGGAACTGCGTCCGCCGGTTATCGCGTTGGCCAGCACGAAGACCATGTCCATGCCGGGGACGATGATGATGCCGAAGAGAAGGGTGAAGAACAGCCAGAGATTTTCTGCGTAGGTCATGTCAGTTGCTCATCGAATTTCGGATAGGGCGTGGGTCCGGATTGCCGATATTTCAATCCGTTGGCACATGCTATAGCTCTGTCCAACTGACAGGGTTCTGTCAGGAGACTTTCCCTTCGGATGGAGTTTTTGCGATGCGCAAGGCGGCGCGGCTATTCGAGATCATCCAGATATTGCGGCTCGCCCGGCAGCCGATCACCGCCGCCGAGATCGGGGAGAAACTCGAGGTGACGCCGCGTTCGATCTATCGCGACATCGTCGCCCTGCAGGCGATGCGCGTGCCGATCGAGGGCGAGCGCGGCCTTGGCTATATCCTGAGGCCCGGCTTCGATCTGCCGCCGCTGATGTTCTCGATCGAAGAGACGGAAGCGATCGTGCTGGCGCTGGCGCTGCTGGCGCGCACCGGCGACGAGGAATTGAAGACCGCGGCCCAGCGGGTCAACCGGAAGATCACCGGCGCGGTTCCGGAGCCGCTGCGCCTGGTTTTCCAGTCGCAGGCACTGCACGCCTGGGGCACGATCGCCGCCCCGCCGCCGGCAGTCGACCTCGCCATGATCCGCCGCGCGATCCGCGACGAACAAAAGCTGGCGCTCGACTATCGCGACGAACTCGGCCGGGCGACGGAACGCACCGTGCAGCCGCTGGCGCTGATCTACTATTCGGAACATGCGATGATGGTGGCCTGGTGCGAATTGCGCCAGGACATCCGCAACTTCCGCGCCGACCGGGTGGAGCACTGCGAGCCGGTCGGGGCACACTTCCGTGGAGAGGGCGAGAAGCTCAGGCAGTTGTGGATGGCAGGATGGAGGAAGAATGCCGGGCGGGCGCTCGAGGCGAGGGATTCGTAATTGATCGCCCCTTGTGTGTCGCGAATCAGCGATTGTGTTTCCGTCACGGAGCGCAGGCGCGCCTGCGCTCCGTGACGGCGGCCGAGAGCCCGTCGCCCCTCAGGAGCCTAACCCGTGGATGAGCTGGGGCCCGACCGCCTTCTTTTAGAACCCGAACAGTTGCAAGGGGCAAGGCCCCCGAACCGCAAGGATGGGACGAAAGATGGTCGAAGACGGTCTGGTGGTTGGAATCGATGTTGCCAAGGGATGGCTGGACGTTGCCGTGCTGCAAACCGGCGAGAGCTTTCGCGTCGATAACGACGCGGCCGGCTGGGCGGAGCTTGTTAAGCGGTTGAAGCGCCGCCAGGTACGGGCGGTCGGGCTGGAGCCGAGCGGCGGCTACGAGCGCGGCCCGAAACAGGCGTTGCAAAAGGCTGGCCTACCGGTCAGGAACGTCAACCCGCACAAGCTGCGTCACTTCGCTCGTGCGCTCGGCAGGCTGGCCAAGAACGACCGCCTCGATGCGGCGGTCATCGCCCGCTACACCGCCGACATGCCGACGCGGGAGATGCGCGTCGATCCGTTGCGCGAGCAGCTCGCCGAACTGGTCGGCGCCCGCCGGCAGCTCAGCGACGACAAGGTCAGCCTCAAGAACCAGCTCGATCAGGTGCGCGACCCGGTGGTCCGGCGCATTTTTACCCGCCGCCTGCGCAGCATCGAGGCCAACATCCTGTTGCTGGAGAAGCGCCTGGCCGAGCTCGTCGCCAGCGATGCCGGGCTGGCCGAAAAGGATCGGCTGATCCAGTCCTTCAAGGGTGCCGGGCCGGTTCTCAGCCACACGCTGCTGGCGCTCGCCCCGGAGCTCGGCCAGGCATCAAGGCGCGAGATCGCCGCGCTTGTCGGTCTGGCGCCCTATGACCACGACACCGGCGTCTTCCGCGGCCGGCGCAGCATCTGGGGCGGCCGTGCCGAGGTGCGCGGCGTGCTCTACATGGCGGCCCTGACCGCCTGCCGCGCGAATCCGCTGCTCAAGGCATTCCACCAGCGCCTGCTTGCTGCCGGTAAGAAGCCGAAGGTCGCACTCATAGCCATCGCCCGCAAGATCCTCACCATCCTCGGCGCCATGCTGCGCAACGGCCAATCGTGGCAGCCTACGCTTAGCTAAAAAACACAGTTGCTCATCCGGCCTGCAGGCCACCTTCTCCCCGCAGGCGGGGCGAAGGGACTCGCGGCGGACGCTCCGTCCCATCGAAACAAAAAGACCCGGCGCAAGCGCCGGGCCGGTTCGTGTGCTTTAAGCAACCAAACGGTTACTTCACCGCCGCCTCGTACATTTCGAGGACGTAGTCCCAGTTGATGAGATTGTCGACGAAAGCCTCGAGGTACTTCGGCCGGGCGTTGCGGTAGTCGATGTAGTAGGAATGCTCCCAGACGTCGACGCCGAGGATCGGCGAGGCGCCGTGCACCAGCGGGTTTTCGCCGTTCGGGGTCTTGGAGATTTCGAGCTTGCCGTTCTTGACCGACAGCCAGGCCCAACCGGAGCCGAACTGGCCGGTGCCGGCGGCGATGAAATCCGTGCGGAACTTGTCGTAGCCGCCGAGGTCGGACTTGATGGCCGCGTCGAGCTTGCCCGGCAGGCTGGTGCCGCCGCCGCCCTTCTTCAACCACTTCCAGAAGTGGATGTGGTTGTAGTGCTGGCCGGCATTGTTGAAGAGCGGCTGGTTGGTGCCGTAGGACTTCTTGACGATTTCCTCCACCGAAAGATTGGAGAGGCCGGCTTCCTCGGCGAGCTTGTTGCCGTTCGTCACATAGGCGAGGTGATGCTTGTCGTGATGGTATTCGAGCGTCTCGCGCGACATGTAAGGCGCCAGCGCATCGTAGTCATAGGGAAGGTTCGGCAATTCGAAAGCCATTGTGGCATCTCCTCTTGGCATTGGATTTCGTCACGGAAATCTGTGAGCGGGAACATAGGCACCGCCTTGGCGGGAGGCAACCGATGCGGTGCCAAAATTTCCCTAAGCCACGCAAAATACTTTCATTGCGCCCGCCGCGATCCCCCCCTGCCCCGGTTGCGAGCGCAACTTTCTTGCCGCCTCTTCGTTTAGGATTGGGCGCAAGTTGCCGGCGCCGGCTGCTGTGGAGAAAAGCAATGGAATTCCACCAAGGACGTCTCATCGACCACGTGCACCTGCGCGTCGAGGATCTCGGTGTCAGCAAGCGCTTCTATCAGGCGGTGCTTGGCGCGCTTGGCCATCGGCCGACCTACGAGACCGACCGATTTTTTGCGTTCGACGAGTTTTTCGTCGACAAGGCCGATGATTACCGCACCCGCGTCCATCTCGCCTTCCAGGCCGCCGATCGGGATGCAGTCCACCGCTTCCACGAGGCGGGCTTGGCCAATGGCGGCACAGACAACGGCGCACCCGGCGAGCGTCCCTATCATCCGGGCTACTACGCCGCCTTTCTCCTCGATCCCGACGGCAACAATGTCGAAGCGGTCCATCATGGACCGACGACGCGCTCGTCCGCCGATGTCGTCGTCCGTCCTGTGGAGACTTGAGGTTTCGCTCGCCGGTGGTAGGCGTGCGCCAGCCCGAGCGGCGCGCGCCACGAAGAGGCAGACCTATCGTTCCTTGAGTTCCATGAAGCGGATGCGGTTGTTGAAGGGGTCGATCACCGTCAGTTCGAGCCGCGTTCCTTCGTCCTCGAGGCCGGGCTTCATGTAGCGATAGTTCTTCGCGAGGAGCTCCTTGTGAAGCGCACGGATGCCCCGCATGTAGACGCACATGTTGCCGCCGGGCGTCGCATCTCCAGCATGCTCGGAAAGATGCAGCTTCAGTCCGCTTCGCGAGACCTGCGTAAAAAGCGGAAAATCGTTGCCGTAGCGGTGTTCCCAGTCGACGGTAAACCCGAGGAAACCGAGATAGAATTCGTGTGCCTTAGCCACGTCGAAGATGCGAACGATCGGTACGGCCTGCTCGAACGCGATCCCCGCATTGTCTTGATCGGCTCCCGCCGCTTCGATTTTTGCCGACAGGATGTTCCAGGTGCTGAGCCCGAACTGCCGGGCGACGATCTCGAGCGCCTCGCTGTGGGTGATTGTCACTTGATTGTCGGCGAGAGCCTCCCGCAGGGCCTTCGCCATGGCCTTCGCATCGCGATAATCGCGCATGTCCGTTCCTCGTCACGGCGAAGTCTTCGTCAGCGCCCGCATTACCAACGCCTTCGCCCGACTGTTGAAACGGTGAGCAAGGATCAATGGAGGCGTTCGCCATGCCTTATCGGCGCGAGCTGCCGGCCGCCTCAGGCCGCGAATGCAACCTAGCCAAACGAACCGCCCTTGTCAGCCGGAATAGTGCAGCTTGGTTGCTCCTACACGTCGCCGCTCGAATGCGCCCAGTCCATGTAGAGATCGCGTGTCTTGGCCGAAATCGGGCCGGGCTGCAGGTCGCGGTCGTCGAGGCGGGTGACCGGCACGACCTTCGAATAGTTGCCGGTGGTGAACATCTCGTCGGCCGCCTCGAAGTCGGTCATCGTCAGGGTCGCTTCGATCACCTCGAATCCGGCCTCGCGCAACAGGCCGATGACACGCGAGCGGGTGATGCCGGCGAGGAAGGTGCGGTTGGCGGCCGGGGTAAAGACCACGCCGTCCCTGACCATGAAGATGTTGGAGGAGCCGGTCTCGGCGATGTTGCCGAGCATGTCGCGCACCAGCGCGTTGTCGAAGCCGCGCGAGCGCGCTTCCTGGAGGATGCGGGCATTGTTGGGATAGAGGCAGCCGGCCTTGGCGTCCGTCGGCATGCATTCGAGCGTCGGGCGGCGGAAGGGCGACAGCGTCAGCGCCGAACCGGCATGGGCGTTGCCCATCGGTGCCTCGAACAGGCAGAGGGCAAAGCGGGTCGATTCCGGGTCGACGGCCACGACGCTCCAGGAGCCATGTTCGCCCCAATACATCGGCTTCACATAGAGCGCCGTCTTGCCGTCGAATTTCTTGACGCCCTCGAAGGTCAGCGCCTCGATTTCCTCGGCCGCCATGGTCGGCTTCAGGCCGAGCGCTTGCGCCGAGCGATTGACGCGCTGGCAATGGAGGTCGAGGTCCGGGGCGATGCCGTCGAACCAGCGGGCGCCGTCGAACACCGTCGAGCCGAGCCACATCGCATGGGAGGTCGGCCCGATCAGCGGCGGATTGCCGGAAAGCCATTCACCGTCGACATAGGTCCAGGTCGGGGATCGCGGGGATGTATCGACAGCCATTGGCGCCTCCTCTCGTCTCGCTGCGTTTCCCTTCCGATCTAGCCGGAAAAAGCAGCACTGGGGTGAATGGGTACATCAAAAAATGTCATGCCGTCCATTCTGGAGTTGCAATCGATTCTTGCGGCACACGATATAGGTTGAGCCACCCTTTTCGTTTCTCACCCGGCCCACCCATCCTTGATCAGTTTTCGCGAACGCATTGCCCTCTACGCTCTTCTCACCTCGCTGACCTCGCTCAGCATCGATGCGCTGTTGCCGGGGTTGCGGGAGATCGGTGCGGAGGTCGGGGTTGCGCCGCCGCTTTCCACGCAGCACGTCATATCCCTCTTCATCTTCGGCATGGCATTCGGTGAGTTGCTGCTGGGCCCACTGTCCGACGCGATCGGACGGAAGACGGCGCTTCTCCTGGGCCTCTGTGTCTATGTGGCCGGGACCCTCGTCGCCATGCTGGCGGGGTCGCTGGAAATGGTGATCCTCGGTCGGTTCCTTCAGGGCGTCGGCGTGTCCGGCCCGAAAATCGCAACGCGCGCCATGATCCGCGACCAGTTCGAGGGCGATGCGATGGCCCGCGTCATGTCGTTGATGTTCACCCTCTTCATTCTCGTGCCGATGCTGGCACCGGCCCTGGCACAGGGCCTGATCGGCATCGGCGGCTGGCGCAGCGTTTTTGGGGCCTATCTGGCAATTGCGGGCTTGCTCAGCCTGTGGCTGGTGGTTCGGCAGCCGGAAACCTTACCCGCAACGAGGCGCATCCCGTTTCGGCCAGGCCTGCTGATCCTGAACGGCCGGCGCATCCTGTCAGACCGCCGGGTGGCTTCGCTGATCGTTGCGACAGGGATCGTGTTCGGGGCGCAGCTACTCTATCTCAGCACCGCTGCCGATCTGTTCTTGGACGCCTATGGAATCAAGGAAACCTTTCCCTTCTACTTTGCAGTGCTGGCCACAGGGATAGGGCTCGCGTCATTCGTCAATGCCCGGCTCGTCCAGCGGTTCGGCATGGACGCAATGGCACGTGCCGCCTTCATGGGAATGGCATCGACAGGTTTTCTGATGACGGTGACATCCATGCTGTGGGGCGGTCGCCTGCCGCTTGCAGCTCTGATGATGTTCGTGTTCGTGGCATTCTTCGCCATCGGCGTGCTCTTCGGCAATCTGAATGCCATGGCAATGCGCTCACTCGGACAGGTGGCGGGCCTGGGCGCATCCTTGATCGCATCGGGATCGAGCCTCGTCGCAACCCTGTTCGCGATCGGCATGGGCAGCTTCTATGACGGCACGGCCGTGAACCTGTCCGTGGGTATCTTTGCCGCCGGCGTCAGCGCGCTCGTTCTGGCGGAAGT
The DNA here is from genome assembly GCF_000018545.1 of Sinorhizobium fredii NGR234. NCBI lineage: Bacteria > Pseudomonadati > Pseudomonadota > Alphaproteobacteria > Hyphomicrobiales > Rhizobiaceae > Ensifer > Ensifer fredii. The sequence continues at coordinate 784,343 of NC_012587.1, read as the reverse complement.
GGCGACCCGAAGCGATATGTTACCAATCGAGGCGATTCGATAATCCCACACATTTTGCATAGTCTGGGTGATCAAGCCGAATTGCCGCAGGGTCAGAGGAAAGCGCGGCGGCCGCCAAACACGGTCATGCGGCACAGTCCGGCTCACACAATGGAGAAAAGCGCCGATGAAAGCGATGTATTACGATGCCTTCGAGAAAACGCCGGAAATCCGGGTGCTGCCCGATCCGAGTCCAAGCGAAAGCGGCGTCGTCATCAAGGTCGAGGCGACCGGGCTCTGCCGCAGCGACTGGCACGGCTGGATGGGGCACGACCCGGACATCCGCCTGCCGCATGTGCCGGGCCACGAACTGGCGGGAACGATCGCCGCCGCCGGGCGCGGCGTCGTGCGCTACCAGGTCGGCGACCGGGTGACGGTTCCCTTCGTTTCCGGCTGCGGCCGCTGCGGCGAATGCCGCTCCGGCAACAGCCAAGTCTGCGAGGCGCAGTTCCAGCCTGGCTTCACCCATTGGGGCTCCTTTGCCGAATATGTCGCACTCGACTTCGCCGACCAGAACCTCGTGCACCTGCCGGAAAGCATCGACTTCGCCACGGCCGCCAGTCTCGGCTGCCGCTTCGCCACCTCCTTCCGGGCGATCGCCGACCAGGCCCGCGTCCAGGGTGGCGAATGGGTGGCGGTGCACGGCTGCGGCGGCGTGGGGTTGTCGGCGATCATGATCGCCGCGGCGCTCGGCGCCAATCCGATCGCCATCGACATTGCCGAGGACAAGCTCGCCTATGCGCGGACGCTCGGCGCGGTCGCCGCAATCAACGCACGCGAGACGGATGACGTCGCCGGCGCTGTCCGGGAGATCACCCGAGGCGGCGCGCATGTCTCGATCGATGCGCTCGGCTCGCCCGTCACCTGCTTTAACTCGATCAAGAACCTGCGTCGCCGCGGCCGCCACGTCCAGGTCGGCCTGATGCTGGCGGAACACGCGACGCCTCAGATCCCGATGGCCCAGGTGATCGGCCACGAACTCGAAATCTACGGCAGCCACGGCATGCAGGCCTGGCGCTACGACGCGATGCTGGCGATGATCAGCACCGGCAAACTCGACCCGAAGCGGCTGATCGGCCGGGAAATTTCGCTCGAAGAGGCCGTACCGGCGCTGGTGACGATGGACCGCGCGACCGACCTCGGCATCAGCGTGATTACGCGGTTTTGACGCGGCGAGACGGCGGAAAATGCCCCTCATCCGCCTGCCGGCACCTTCTCCCCGCGAGCGGGGCGAAGGGACTTGCCGCGCCGTTTTGTCCAGCCGATAGGTGGGTAACACATTGAACCGGATACATGGGTTACAGTTCTTCCCGTAGCTCGTCCGCAAGACCGACGGCTGGTCGGGGTTGCAAGACGGTTTTGCGGACGAGCCTGCCGCGTTTCTCGTCGATAAAGCCGAGGCGATGGGCGTAGAAGCGCATCGCCCATTCGCCGCTCTCCGTCTCCTCAATGGCGACCACCTCTCCGACCAGCGTGGCCGAGACGTAAATCTCCGCGCCCTGCCATTTGACGGCGCCGTTGTGGCGCACCTTGCGCACCGCGGCCTCGGCCGGATAATCGGGTTCGGGAGGGCTGACCGGCATTTTGCGCGTCGAGACCCGGTAGTGCTCGGCCGGCGTGTCCATGCCGAGCGTCTCGTGCGGTCGCTCCTCATTGTACTCACGCCGAAACGCTTCGAAGGCTTCGGCCTGCGCGGCCCGGTCGGCTGCCGGCGCTTTTGCCAGCGGCAGCATGGTCAGATGGAAGCGCTCGTGCTTTCCGTTTTGCTGCGGCTTACCTGGCGCAATGCGCTCCAGCGTAATCCCCAGCCGCACGAAGCGTAGGGATAGCGGCGTCAGTCCGGTGACACCGGCCGCCGCGAAGGGCGGACCGTTGTCGGTCCTGATGCGGTCGGGCAGGCCATGCTCGTCAAACAGCCGCTCGAACACCGGCCAGGCCTCTTCGTCACCGGTCGAGCCGGTCGCCTCCAGCGCCAGCAGATAACGGCTTTTGACATCCATCACCGTCAGCGGTTCGCAGCGCCAGCCGTCGCGGGTCGTGAACCAGCCTTTGTGGTCGCCCGTCCATACCGCATTTGGCATCGCCGGCTCCGGCCAAGGGCCGTTGCCGGCCCCCTTCCACCGGGCGCGCCGCCGCCCGACCAGCCCGTGCCGATTAAGGATCGCTCCCGCCGTTGAAGCCGACGGCCAAGCCGTCGCCGGGTCCTGTCGCGCCAGCCGCGCAACGATCTTCTTCGGACCCCATAGCGGATGCGCTTCCTTCTCCGCCACGATCCGCTCCACCAGCTCTGCCGCCGTCGCCCGCCCGTGGTTAAGTGGTGCTCGCGGCAGATCCTCCAGCCCCGCAGGACCGCGCAGCTGAAAGCGTCTCAGCCATTTATAGCCCGTCTTGCGCGATATCCCGTAGAGCGCGCAAAGCCCAGCCATCGTCTCCTCGCCGGACAAACATGCCGCAACAAACTTCAGCCGCTCCTCCATGATGCCAGTCTCTCTCCAAACCATCGCCGGTCCTCCCGGCATCTAGAGAACTGTCACCTATGTAAACGGTCCGTTCTGTTACCAATCTATCCGGTTCGGACACGCTGCTCCCCTCTCCCCGTTTTTACGGGGAGAGGGCTAGGGTGAGGGGCAAACCCCTTCACGTCCTGGCATCCGATTTCCGATCCGGGATTTCGATCCTGCCGACGCACTGTTATCCTCATCGTGAGCAAGACGAATCAGGGAGGTTCCGTCATGGCGCTTGCGGCCGAGGTCACGGAAAGCGAACTCTACCGGCCCGTTCTCGGCGCCAATCCGGCGCATCCGAGCGGCTGGCCGGTGCGGGTGATCGTGAGCTCGCAGACGGAGGCCCGGCACAACAGGGCCGATTGGGCGCCGACGCATCTCGTCTCGATCCGCGCGCCTGCAACCCGCCTGCTTTCGATGATCGACCTGCCGCCCGAGCGGCATCTGGAACTTTATTTCGGCGACACGACCGACCCGGATGCGCCGGATGCGGCGCGCGCCGAGGCGGTCGAGTCGACCTTCGCCTTCATCGACGGGCTGCCGAAGGACGCCCAGCTTCTGATCCACTGTCTGAGGGGCATCGGCCGCTCGACGGCGCTGACGCTCGGCATTCTGGCGCGCTACATGGAACCGGAAAAAGCGGCGGCAGCCTTGCACGCACTCCGCCCCGAGGCCAAGCCGAACCGGCATGTGGTCGGCCTCTGCGACGCAACGCTCGGGCTCAAGGGCAGGCTCGCCAAACAAGCGCTGCGGTTTCCGACGAAGGTCTGGAAAGGCTGAGGGATGACGGCGGCAACCGTTTCATTGTGCGGCGCACAAAAATCTGACATGATCCCCTAAAACAAATGGCGAAGCGGCGCGTTTCGTCGCTACAGCGCCGTCCGGCTTAGCAAGACGCACCAAAGGTCGCTGTGGCACTTTGAATTGCTGCATGTTTTTATCCGTAAACCGGCGCCGATTTAAGGAAACATGCAGGAGAACATCGCTTGAGGCTGCCGATCGAAAGCGCCCAGGACGATGATAAAGACGGGAGAGTTCGATGTCCCACGCGGCCTATGTCTTCGATGCCTATGGCACGCTTTTCGATGTCCATGCGGCCGTGCGCCGCCACGCCGAGGCGATCGGCCCGGACGGCCAGGCTTTTTCCGAACTCTGGCGCGCCAAGCAGCTCGAATACTCCTGGGTGCGCTCGCTGATGGGGGCCTATGCGGATTTCTGGCAATTGACCGAGCAGTCGCTGGACTACGCCTTTGCCCGCTTCCCGTCCGCCGACCCGAAGCTCAGGAAGCAGCTGCTCGACGCCTACTGGGCGCTTGATTGCTATCCGGAGGTTCCGGCCGTGCTCAAGGGGCTGAAGGAGCGCGGCGCCCGGATCGCCATCCTGTCGAACGGTTCGCCGGCCATGCTTGCATCGGCCGTCAAGAATGCCGCCCTCGACATCATCATCGACGACGTCTTCTCGGTCGATACGGTCAGGACCTTCAAGACGGCACCGGCCGTCTACGACCTGGTGACGACGCAATACCGGCTCTATCCGCATGCGGTTTCGTTCCAGTCGTCGAACCGTTTCGACATTGCCGGCGCAACCAAATTCGGCTTCCGCACGGTGTGGATCAACCGCGCCGACATGCCGGACGAATACCGGGACTATGGCCCCTCACTGATCCTGCCTTCGCTTGAAAGCCTGCAGTTCGGCATATGAAGGAGCGGCCCAGATGTCCTGGTCGGCAGCGCAATATGTGAAGTTCGAGGATGAGCGGACTCGGCCGGCGCGCGATCTTCTTGCGCAAGTCCCCGATCTCCCCGCCGGTCCCGCCTTCGACCTCGGCTGCGGACCGGGCAATTCGACGCAACTCATCCTCGAACGCTTTCCCAACAACCCGCTCGTGGGCATCGACAGCGACGAGAACATGCTGGAGGCTGCGCGCAAACGCCTGCTCGGCCTGCGCTTCGAAAGGGCCGATCTTATAGGCTGGACGCCGCCACAAGGGGCCGCACTCTTCTTTGCCAACGCCGTCTTTCAATGGTTGCCGAAGCACATCGACCTCCTCGAGCGGCTCGTCGACGCGCTGGTGCCCGGCGGCACGCTTGCCGTGCAGATGCCCGACAATCTCGACGAGCCGTCGCATCTCCTGATGCAGGAAACGGCCGAGGAACGGGCTTTTGCCGCCGCCTTTAGCGGCCGAACGATCCGGCGCGTGCCTCTGCCCTCCCCGAGAACCTATGTCGAACGGCTCGCTCCCAAGGTGGCGCGCGTCGATGTCTGGCACACCACCTACTACCACCCGCTTGCCAGTGCGAATGCGATCGTCGAATGGGTGAAAGGCACCGGCTTGCGCCCCTATCTCGACGCGCTGCCCGCCAACCGGCGCAAGGACTATCTCGCTGCCTATGCCGAGAAGATCCGCAGAGCCTATCCGGCCATGGGCGACGGGCGGGTGCTGCTGCGCTTTCCGCGCCTGTTCATCGTCGCCGTCAAAGCAGCCTGAACGGCCGGCGAAGGGTCCGGCCGTCCGCCTTGAAGCTTCGACCGAGCGCGACAAGTATAGGAAGACGCCTATTGGATGCGGGCGGAAAACGCACACTTTTCCTCATCCCGCTCTAGCCGCGACCAAGGAGCCAGCCATGCATGTAGTCAATTCCAACGGCGCCAATATCCCGGCGCTCGGCTTCGGCACTTTCCGCATGTCGGGAGCCGAGGTGCTTCGGGTCTTGCCGGAAGCCCTGAAGGTCGGCTTCCGCCATGTCGACACGGCGCAGGCCTATGGCAATGAGGCCGAGGTCGGAGAGGTCATTCACACGTCAGGCATTCCGCGTGCCGACATCTTCCTGACGACGAAGGTCTGGGTCGACAAATATCGCCATGACCATTTCGTCGCCTCGGTCGACGAGAGCCTCAAGAAATTGAAGACGGACCACGTCGACCTGCTGCTCCTCCACTGGCCGGGCGGCAGCGACGTGCCGATGGCCGAGCGCATCGGAACGCTGAACGAGGTTCGGGAAGCGGGCAAGGCGCGCCATATCGGCGTCAGCAATTTCAATACGGCGCAAATGGACGAGGCGGTCGGCCTGAGCGAGGCTCCAATTGCGACCAACCAGGTCGAATACCACCCCTATCTCGACCAGGCGAAGCTGCTGCAGGCGGCCCGGCGTCACGGCATGTCGCTGACCGCCTATTACGCCATGGCCAACGGCAAGGTGCCTTCCGAGCAACTGCTGAACGACATCGGCGCCCGCCACGGCAAGACCGCAGCGCAAGTGGCGCTGAGATGGCTCGTGCAGCAGCAGGATGTGATCACGCTGTCGAAAACCGCCACCGAGGCGCGGCTCAAAGAAAATTTCGCGATTTTCGATTTTGCGCTGACCCGGGAGGAAATGGCGGCGATCCGCGGCCTTGCCCGCCCGGACGGCCGGATCGTCAACCCGGCAGGCCTGGCGCCGGTGTGGGACGACTGAGACCAGTGAGGGATGGCTACCCCCTCTGGCCTGCCGGCCAGAGGGGTCTTCGCCGCCAGCCGATCAGACGAACTGGCTGAGACCCGGAACCGAGGCGACCACCTCGTCGACGACCTCCTCGCCCGCCTTTTCCTTGGCATAGGCAATGGTTTCCCGGGCGAGCCCGGTGATTTCGCCCATGCCGAGTCCCTGGCTCATCAGCTGCTGGCCGAGCGCCATGACGCCGCCGCCGCCGATCGCCGACAGCAGACCGCCCAGCAACCCGCCGCCGTTGCCGCCCGCGCCGTTATATTGAGCGACGAGTTCCGGCGCGCCGGGAATCGCCTCGATCATCCGGGCGACCGGGCCTTCGGCCGCTTCGCGCTGCAGGAAGCCGAGGATCATGCCCACCGCCTTCTCCGCCGTCGCTGGCTCCAGCCCGACATTTTCCGCCACCCGCGTGACCAGTTCACTCATGGGAATCTCCTCGTGTAGTTTTTGACGTTGACGTCAAAGTAAATTATCGTTTTCAAAATGACAATAGCACCGGAACACCCATCCGTCCTACGTCAACATAGCTTACGTCGAAGGCTGGCGAGCGCTTGCCTCCCCTACAACCCGTGTTGCCGGGTCACGGCGCACGGCCTATAACAGAACCGAGCAATATTTCGATGACGGACTTTGGACGATATCCGGCAAATGCCCGGTTCCATTGACAAAATCGATTCGACGGAGAGGAATGCCATGCTGCAGGAAGGCAAGCTCTATATCGGGACCAGCCGCAAGCCGGACGATTCGATCAACAAGCCGGAATATCTGGAACTGAAGTTCGCCAACCGCCATGGGCTCGTCACCGGCGCCACCGGCACCGGCAAGACAGTGACGCTGCAGATCCTCGCCGAAGGCTTCTCGAATGCCGGCGTTCCGGTCTTCTGCGCCGACGTGAAGGGCGACCTTTCCGGCATCGGGGCGATCGGCGAGGCCAAGGACTTCCTCGTCAAGCGCGCCGAGCAGATCGGCCTTTCGCCCTATGATTTCCAGGAATTCCCGGTGATTTTCTGGGATCTCTACGGCGAAAAGGGCCACCGGGTCCGCACGACGCTCTCGGAGATGGGGCCGCTGCTCCTGTCGCGGCTGATGAACGCCAGCGACGCCCAGGAGGGCGTCCTGAACATCGCCTTCAAGATCGCCGACGAAGGCGGCCTGCCGCTCCTCGACCTCAAGGACCTGCAGGCGCTGCTGAACTACATGGGCGAGAATGCGAGCGAACTCTCCAACCAGTTCGGCTTCATCTCCAAGTCGTCCGTCGGCTCGATCCAGCGCGAGCTGCTGATCCTCGAACAGCAGGGTGCCGAACACTTCTTCGGCGAGCCGGCGCTGAAGATCACCGACATCATGCGCACCACGAATGACGGGCGCGGCGCCATCTCGGTGCTCTCGGCCGACAAGCTGATGATGAATCCGCGGCTCTATGCGACCTTCCTGCTGTGGCTCCTGTCGGAGCTTTTCGAGGAACTGCCGGAGGTCGGCGATCCGGACAAGCCGAAACTGGTGTTCTTCTTCGACGAGGCGCATCTGCTCTTCAACGACGCGCCGAAGGTGCTTGTCGAACGCGTCGAACAGGTCGTCCGGCTGATCCGCTCGAAGGGCGTCGGCGTCTATTTCGTCACCCAGAACCCGCTCGACGTGCCGGAAACCGTGCTCGCCCAGCTCGGCAATCGCGTCCAACATGCATTGCGTGCCTATTCGCCGCGCGAGCAGAAGGCCGTGAAGACGGCCGCCGACACGTTCCGCCCCAATCCGGATTTCGACTGCGCAGCGGTGATCACCACGCTCGGCACCGGCGAGGCGCTGGTCTCGACTCTCGAGGCCAAGGGGTCGCCGTCTATGGTCGAGCGGACCTTGATCCGTCCGCCGGCCTCGCGGCTCGGTCCGCTGACGGAGGCCGAGCGGCAGAACGTAATAAATGTCAGCCCGGTGCGCGGCCTCTATGACGAGGACTTCGACCGGGAATCGGCCTACGAACTCCTGGCAAAGCGAGCTGAGAAGGCGGCGGAAGCCGCCGAGCAGGCCGAAGCGCAGGCGGCCGAAGAACAGACCGGCCGCGGCCGCTGGACCCTGCCGGGCTTTGGCGACGACGCGGAAGAGGCAACGCAAGGCCGGCAGGCCCGGCCGCGCTCATCCGGCTACCAGCGGGAAACGGTCTTGGAGGCCGCCATGAAGTCGGTCGCCCGCACGGTCGCGACCCAGGTGGGACGGGCGCTGGTTCGGGGCATTCTCGGCAGCCTGAAGCGATAGGCTGGACAAAGCGGCGGATGGGCTTGCGCTCGCGCCTCTCATCTGCTTACGGAGGCGCAGCGACTCGTCATCGGCAAAGCTGCCGCCTCGATAAGGACCGACAATGGACGTCAAGGATTCGAACGGCGCCATCCTGAAGGATGGCGACAATGTCACGCTGATCAAGGACCTGAAGGTGAAGGGAACCTCGACCACGCTGAAGCGCGGCACGATGGTGAAAGGCATCCGCCTGACGGACAATCCGGACGAGGTCGAGTGCCGCGTCGAGAAGGTCAAGGGGCTGGTGCTGCGCACCGAATTTCTCAAGAAGGCCTGATGCGCCCTACAGCGCCGCGCGTCTTGTCAGACGCGCAAGGGTCACTGTTGCACTTCGAATCGCTGCATGTTTATTCCTTAAATCGGCTACGATTGAAGAAAACATGCAGTGGATCCAGCAGTAGGTGAGAAGGCCGGCTGAAGCCCGCAATTGCGGGCTTCATGGTAGCGGCGATTTTCTATCAGGCCACCGACAGTTTCACGTCGACATTGCCCCGGGTCGCATGGCTGTAGGGGCAAACGATATGCGCCTTCTGCACCAGATCCTCGAGCACGGCCTTGTCGACGCCGGGCGAAGAGATCTCAAGCGCCGCATCGATGTAGAAACCCGTGCCGTCGTCACGCGGGCCGATGCCGACCGTGCCTGTCACCTTCGTCTCTTCCGAAAGCTTTACCTTCTCCTTGCCGGCGACGAACTTCAGGGCGCCGAGGAAGCAGGCGGAATAGCCGGCCGCAAAAAGCTGTTCCGGATTGGTGCCGCGTGCCCCATCGCCGCCCAGTTCCTTCGGCAGGGTGAGGTTCACGTCGAGAACGCCGTCGGCGCTCTTGGCTTGGCCGGCGCGGCCCCCGGTGGCGGATGCGGTGGTACGATAAAGAATGGGCATGGCACTTCTCCTTGCTTGTCCGTCGTTGTCGATGCATCTTTCATAGCGCAAAATTAAATTGGGCGCAAATTAATTTTGCAAATTGCATTTAAGGCGTGAATTTGCGACAATATCGGAATGACAACCAAGGTGGCGAAGTCCGAAGACGTATTTCCCGACGAGGCGCTGGCCCTCGGCCAGCAACTTTGCTTTGCCGTCTATTCCGCCACGCATGCCTTCAACCGGGCCTACAAGCCGCTCCTCGACCGCTTCGGGCTCACCTATCCGCAATACCTCGTGCTGCTTTCGCTCTGGCAACGGGATGGCATGACGGTGAAGCGGATCGGCGAGGAACTGGGTCTCGATTCCGGCACACTCTCTCCCCTGCTCAAGAGGCTGGAGGCGGCGGGTTATGTCGGGCGCATGCGCGACCCGGCTGATGAAAGGCAGGTCATCGTCAGCCTCACGGAGAACGGCCGGCGCCTGAAGATCGAAGCTTTCAAGATTCTTGCGGAGATCGGCAAGGCGACGGGCTGCAGCCTCGAGGAAGTCGGAGAACTGCGCGAGGCGCTGCATCGGCTGGCCGAGCGCCTCGCCGACAGTCAGGCCGAGGGCTCGGGAGCCGATTGATCCTTCGAAGGCGCGCGGCCTTCAGATGACGAGTATCGGCGCCTTGCCGCGCACGCGGGCATAGAGATCGATGACGTCCTGGTTGATCATCCGGACGCAACCGGACGAGACGGCCTTGCCGATCGACTGCCATTCCGGCGTTCCGTGGACGCGATAGAGCGTGTCCTGGCCGTTCTGGAAGATATAGAGCGCCCGCGAGCCGAGCGGATTGTCGAGGCCCGGCGGCATGCCGCCGTTGTCGGCCGAATATTTGGCCAGCACCGGCTGGCGGGCGATCATCGAATCCGGCGGCGTCCACTTCGGCCACTTCTGCTTCCACTGGATGACGCCGCGCCCAGACCAGGCGAAACCTTCGCGGCCAAGGCCCACGCCATAGCGCGTGGCGCTGCCGCCGGATCCGATCAGATAGAGGTAGCGATCGGCCGTATCGACGACGATCGTGCCGGGCGCCTCGCCGAAAGGATCACTGACCTCCTGACGATAGAAGCGCGGATCGATCTGGCGATAGGGCACCGCCGGTATCAGAAAGCCGCCATCCTCCCTTTCCGCATAGACATCGGCGAAATAGGCGTCCTGCGGCGGCAGCCCGGTCAGCGGCTCTTCGAGCATCCCCGGGTCGGCCCAACGGTTTTCGAACTCCGGATTGCGGTATACCGGCATCGTTTCCTGGCGAAACCGGTCGGTGTTCATCGACGACGTGCAGCCCGCAAGCCCGGCGGAAGCGATTGCGAGTCCGGATGCGCGGAGAAACTGGCGGCGGGAAAAGACAGGCAGCGATGACATCGAACTCTGATCGGTTTGAGTGCGGCACGGAAGGAGAGCGGATCACGATGATCTTGCACCGAAGCAAGAGCCATCTCCGTGATCGATATCGACAAGTCGGAGCAGGACGCAAGCTAAAACCGCTCTTGCGATCTCACTCCACGTTTGCATTTACGGCTGGATCCAGACTTGCGCCAGTAAATACGCAATCACGATTGTGGTACCGTGTTTTACAACCGAGCCTGCCTTTCAAACCAAGCCTATCAAAAGAATTCATGCGACACATCAGGGCGGGCGGCTTCAGCAGGCATCCACAATTGCGTATGCAATCGTGGCATTGCCAACTGAGGAGACCGAGATGCTGACTATTTATGGGGTGTATCGCTCGCGCGCATCGCGCAACTACTGGCTGGCCCGCGAACTCGGCATTCCCTTCAGATCGGTCCCGGTCATCCAGGCGCGGCGCCTCGCCGAGCCTCTGGCCGCAGATGCGCCAATCAACACACGCACACCGAGCTTCCTCGCCGTCAATCCGATGGGCCTCATTCCGGCGATCGAAGACGACGGACTGGTGTTGACCGAGTCGCTCGCCAACAATCTCTATCTCGCCCGCAAGCACGGCGGGCCGCTGGCCCCGGCCGACATTGCCGAGGAAGGGCAGATCGGCAACTGGACGATGTGGGCGGCGACCGAAGTCGAGCCGCATGCGGTGAAGATCATCCTCGCCCATGACGACGGTATCGAGAACACGCCTGGCGGCCGGGATTTGATCGCCACCTGTGTGCGGTCGCTCGAAAAAGCCTTCGGCCGGCTCGAGACGCATCTCGACGGCCGCGACTATCTCGTCGGCAGCCGCTTCACGGTTGCCGATCTGAACCTCGCAGAGGTATTCCGCTATACGATGAGCCAGGCCGCGCTCTTCGAACGGCACCCGCGCGTCAAGGCATGGCTGGCGCTCTGCCAAGCGAGGCCGGCCTTCAAGGCGATGATGGAAGAACGGCTGAAGGAGCCGGAATAGCAAAGAGCTGCCGCATCCCCTCCTCCACCTCCTCGCGCACCCATCGCTTGAAGGCGAGCGCCGCCTTGCCTTCGCGCCTCGAGGCGGAGGTTACGAAATAGTGGCCGAAGCCGGTCTTGGCGCGGATGCCGAAAGGCGCCAGGAGGCTGCCCTTCGTCACGGCATAACCGGCAAGCGTCTGCCAGGCGAGCATGACTCCTTGGCCGGCAATGGCCGCATCGAGCGCCAGCGACGCATCGTTGAAAGTGTGGCGCACGGTCATCTCGGCGCCGGAAAGGCCGGCCGTCTTCAGCCACACTTCCCAGGAGAACATGGCGTGCTCGTCGATGACGGCCGGCAGCTTCAGGATGTCCGCCGGATCGCGCAGCCCTGCGGCCAGGGCCGGCGAGCAGACGGGAAAGACCTCCTGCTCCAACAGCAGTTCGGCCAGCACGCCCGGCCAATGCCCCGCGCCGACGCGAATGGCGAGATCGACATCGGACGTATCGAGATTGACGAGCTTCGTGGTCGCATCGATTCTCAGCCGGACTTCCGGATGGCGGTCGGCAAAACGATTGAGCCGATAGACCAGCCAGCGCGCCGCAAATACCGGCGCCACCGAAACCGTCAGCACCGATTCGTCGCGACGTCGGGCCTCGGCGACCGCTTCGGCAAGCTCCGCAAAGGCGCTTGAGAGCCGCACCAAAAGCAAGCGGCCCGCATCCGTCGGCACCAGCCCCCGTGGCGAGCGCTCGAAGAGTGTCCGACCCAGCTGCGCCTCGGTCTTGGCAATCTGCTGGCTAACGGCACCGGGCGTCACGCCGAGTTCTTCCGCCGCGGCCGCAAGCGAACCCAGCCGCCCGGCCGTCTCGACGGCGCGCAACCCGTTCAGATGGACCGTGTTGATCTCTCTCATATAGATTTTCTAAATGAAGCAAGCGGCAATCTCAATTGCAAAATTGCCCGGTCAGGCAGATGCTCCTTATGACTTCTCCAGCTCGACTGACAAAATTCTATGGAAATCCAATGCAATAACCCCGGCCGCGTATCCATGTGAAGACATTCGCAGGTGCCGTGCATACCGAATGGAGAGCCCGCAATGACTAAGCTTTTCTCTATTCTCAGGCTGACCGCAATCCGTCGAGACGACCGTGGCGAAGCGTCTGCCGCTTGGTCGCGTGATCCGCTTCAGCATCCCGATCTTGCCCGCATGGCTGAGCGCGAGCTTGCGGATCTGCCCTTCCCGGGCTGGCCATGGCCTCGCGCGACGTCAAGCAAAGCTTGCGACTGCGCCTGATCGACGTCACAGTTCCGGTGCAAATCCGGCTTTGGCGAATGACGGCTCACCCGATGGTGCAGGAGATCGAAACAGGCTTTGAACGCGTCCGGTGTCTTGCCGAAGCGGCAGGACTGCCGGAAACGACCGTCGGCACGTCTTACGGCACGCCGGCGCTGCTCGTCAAAGGCAAGAGCTTCGTGCGCATGAAGGACGCCGAAACGCTCGTCGTCATGTGCGCGCTCGAAGAGAAGGAAATGCTGATGGAACTCGATCCGTCGCTCTTTTTCGAGACCGATCACTACAAGGGCTGGCCGGCAATGCTTGTCCGGCTCGCCGCCATCGACGATCAGGCGCTGACGCAGCGGCTGATCGCCGCCTGGCGGCAAAAGGCGCCGAAGCGGCTCGCCGCCAGCTTCGACGCCGCGAGCTTACCCTGATACAGCCTTATGACCGCACGACTTGCAAGACCTTGGCGACCGCCGGACGCTCGGTCATCCGGTTGCGATGGCCGAGGATCTTCGGGAACTGTGCGGGATCGACGCCGTCGCCTTCGAGCCAGCTTGCGATCGTGAAGAGATAGGGATCAGCAATCGAGTAATTCTCGCCCATCACGAAGGGACCGGCAAACATGGTTCCCTCGATCATGGCGAAACAATCGGCCATGTTCTTCGACACCTTCGCCTTCATCGCCTCATGGGCGGCCGGATCGTCCGCCCAGCGCGCACCGCGCCGGCCATGCGCATGGGCGACGTGTACCGTCGAGCAGAGATAGCTCAGGAACGACTGCAGCCGGGCGAACTCGAACGGATCGTCAATCGGCGCGAGTCGGGCACCCGGAAATGTCTGGGCGATATAGACGAGAATGGCCGGCGTTTCGGTGAGCGTGCCGCGGTCCGTCGCCAGAGCCGGCACGCGGCCCTTCGGATTGATGGCGAGGTATTCGGGCTTCGTCTGTTCGGCCTTTGAAAAGTCGACGCGATGCGCCTCATAGGCGGCCCCCGCCTCTTCCAGCGCGATATGCGAGGCGAGCGAGCAGGACCCCGGCGTATAAAACAGTTTCAGCATCATCATGGTCCTAGATCGTGGTTCTCGAGCGGACGCGGGTGAATCGACCACAGGTTTCGTCACCTGCTCCGACGGCACACAGTTGCGGCTGCAAGTCGTGCCGCAGAAGAGATGAAATCGAAAGAATTGACAAGGCCCGGAATTTCCCATTAACAAAGCGTGTTACGTTATAACATTATGAGGATCTGCTTATGAAGACTCTTGCCTCCCTCCTGGCGGCCGCCGGCTTGGTGCTGGCGACGGCGGCGCCGGCCCTTTCGCACGGCGCCTGGGTAGACGAACGTTGGGGCGAACTCGCGGTCATTTATGGCCACGGCGCCGGAGACGACGGATACGACCCTGCGAAGGTCGTCAAAGCCACGGCAATCGCTGCAGACGGCAGCGAGTTGCCGCTGAAAATGCAACCGGCGGCAAACTATATGCGACTGGAGCCCAATGGCGAACCGGCATTGATCGCGCTGGAATTCGACAACGGCTATTGGAGCGAAGGCGCCGACGGGAAATGGCTGAACAAGCCGAAGAACGAGGTGCCCGGCGCCCGCCGTGCGACCCGTACGATCAAGAACAGCATCGCTCTCATCCATGCCCACGACACGCTGCCTGCCTTGCCGCCGCAGCCGCTGCAGATCGTTCCGCTCGACAATCCGATCGGCCTGAAGCCGGGCGAGACGTACCGCATTCGGGTGCTCTTCGAAGGCAAGCCGCTCGAAGGCAAGCAAGTCGTGCTCGACTATGTCGGCCTGCCGGAACTCGTCTCGGCGAAGACCGACGCAAAGGGCGAAGCGGAGGTGACGCTGCGCAATGCCGGGCTGAACGTCTTGGCGGTCAGCCACGACGTGCCGCTCGACGGCAGCAGCGCCGCCGACGAGACCGGTTACACGGCGACGCTGACCTTCGTCGCCGAACCGCACGTGGATGAATGATCGCCTCCTGCATGTATCCTTAAATCGTAGCCGATTTAAGGAGAAAAACATGCAGCGATTCAAAGTGCTACAGCGTCCTTAGTGCGTCTGAAAAGACGCACGGCGCTGTAGTGCCGGCGGGATATCCGCCGGCATCCCCCTCACGCCGCAAGGCCGGCGCAGCCGGGAACGCCTTGGACAGTTTCGGAACTACGAGGCAAAGGCTTCCGTGACGCGGACGTCGCCGACATGGATGCCGTTCCAGTTGCTCATCGAATGGTTGGCCTGCGCCATCAGCGCCGCCTTGACCTCCGGGTCTTCCGCGAAGAAACGCGCCAGCGTCGCCGCGACCATCGATTCGGCGGCGCGGGTCGTGCCGTCCTCGCATTTGACGGCGATGCCGATACCCTTTTCCGGAATCACCGCGCAGAACACGCCCTCGGCACCGGTCTTGGCGAAGACGCGCCCCGGCGCCGCCTTCATCAGCCGCGTGCAGGTGCGATCGGTGCCGGCAACGTAGAAGGGCTCGGCCATGCAGGCTTCGATCAGCCGCTTCGAGGCGCGCGCCCGCTCCGCCGCCAGACCCACGCCGGTCGCCATGCGGGCGAAACCATGGGCAAGGCCCTTCATCGGGACGGCATAGGTCGGGATCGAGCAGCCATCGACACCGCAGTTGTCACGGGTGAGAAGCCCCCCCGTCAGGCTCTCCATGATGCCGCGGATCTCCTGCTGGATCGGGTGATCGTAGCCGGCATAGCCTTCGACCGCGGTGCCGGAATGGCAGCAGGCGCAGATAAAGCCGGCATGTTTGCCGGAACAATTGTTGTGCAGGGCGCTCGGCTTTTCCAAGGTGCGCGCCTGGGCGATGAGGTTCTTCTGGTAGAAGGACCAATGGGCGCCGCATTCGAGCGCGCTGACGTCGCGACCGGCGGCGGAAAGCATTTCGGTGGCGAGTTCCACATGTTCCGATTCCCCGGAATGCGAAGAACAGGCAAGCGCCAACGCCTTGTCCCCGAAGCCGTAGGCATCCGCAGCGCCGCTTTCCACCAGCGGCAGCGCCTGCATGGCTTTGCAGGCCGAACGAGGGAATACGGCACCGTCCGTGTCGCCGAGCGCGAACAACGTCTTGCCATCGCCGTCGACCGCGATGACAGTGCCTCGGTGGCGGCTTTCGACCAGATTTCCGCGCGTCACCTCGACCAGAACGGGATTCGACATGTCTTGCCCTCAATTTTCTCTTGCATGTATCCTTAAATCGTATCCGATTTAAGGATAAAGACATGCAGCAACTCAAAGTGCTACAGCGACCTTTGTGCGTCTGACAAGACGCACGGCGCTGTAGGTTGGGCTATGCATCTAGCAGGAATCCACCGGCAGAAAAGACATTGTCGATGAAAATCCTCCGCAGGCTGCTCCTCGTCTTCGCCGTCATCTACCTGCTTCCGGCGCTTGCCTCGGCAGGGCTCTGGTACTTGAAGGAGCGGCCGCAGAGCTGGCGTGACGCGGACTGGTCATCGGCCGGCATGCTTCCCGAGCCCTCCGCCAGTCCCGAGGCGGCCATTTACGTCTTGTCGGCAACGACCGGCGGCATGAAGGGCGCCGTGGCGAGCCACGCATGGATCGTCACGAAGGACGAAGGCGCATCCGGCTACAACCGATACGAAAAGGTCGGATGGGGCCGGCCGATCCGCAAGAACGCCTATCAGGCAGATGGCCGTTGGTATTCGAACGCGCCTCGCATCGTCACCGCCGCCACAGGCGAAGAAGCGAAGCGGCTGATCCCGAAAGTCGAGCAGGCGATCGCTGCCTATCCCTATTCGTCGCCCGGCGCCTACCGGCTCTGGCCCGGACCGAACTCCAACACCTTCGTCGCGTATGTGCTGCGCGCGGTGCCCGAACTCGACGCCGTGCTGCCGCCGGATGCGGTCGGGCGCGACTATCTGCCGGAAGGCAAACTGTTCCAGATCGATGCGGACGGCCGCGACCTGCATGCGACGCTCTATGGCGTGGCCGGCATTTCGGCCGGCTGGCGCAGCGGCCTGGAACTGCATTTCATGGGGCTGGTGGCCGGGATCGATATTGCCAGACCGGGCATCAAGATACCGGCGATCGGCCGGCTCGGAATCTGACCGAAAAGGAAAAGGGCCGCGTTAGCGACCCTTCCATGAGTTTTGGCCTTATGAACTGGCTGGGCCGGGCGGGCCCTAGGAAGGTGGGGATCAAGCCGAGGGCTGCCTCGACTCCTTCACCTCTCCGATGCCTGTCACGAGGTCCGAAATCTCATTAGACATTGGATCACCTTCCTTTCTGTTGTTGCCGATAGTCCCAAGGTAGGCGATGTCCGCGGCAATACAAGGGCGACCATCGTCTAATCCCCGGCGATCCTGATCACGATTTTGCCGATGTGGTCGCCCTCTTCCATCAGGCGGTGGGCATCCGAAATCTCTTCAAGGGGCAAGACGGCATGAATGACCGGCGCCACGTCGCCCGCCTCCAGAAGCGGCCAGACCCGTGCAACAAGTCCGTCGCGGATCGCCTGCTTTTCCCCCGTCGTCCGCGGTCTTAAGGCGGATCCCATGACATGCAGCCGCTTCGTCAGGATCGCAACGATACTGGCGTCCTCGACGCGCGCGCCACCGAGAAAACCGATGATCGACAGGCGCCCGTCCTTGGCGAGCGAAGCGAGGTTGCGGCCGAAATACCGCCCACCGACCATGTCGAGGATGACATCGACGCCGCGGCCTCCGGTCGCTTCGAGGACGGCGGCCTTGAAGTCCTCCTCGCGGTAATTGATCGCGTGCTTCGCTCCGAGCGTCTCGCAGGCGGTACACTTCGCGGCACTGCCGGCCGTCGCGAAGACCTCGGCGCCAAGGGCCCTGGCGAGCTGGATCGCCGTCGTGCCGATGCCGCTCGAACCGCCATGAACGAGGATGGTCTCGCCGGCCTTCAGGCCGGCCATGTCAAAGACATTAGCCCACACCGTGAAGAAGGTCTCCGGCAGCGCCGCGGCCTTGACCGCGTCATAGCCCTTCGGCCAGGCAAGCGCCTGCGTCGCCGGCACCGCGCAAAATTCGGCATAGCCGCCGCCATTGGCAAGCGCGCAGACCTTGTCGCCCACCGCGAAACCCGCTGCCCCGTCGCCGAGGTCGGCCACCTCGCCGGCGACTTCCAGGCCGAGAACGGGGCTCGCGCCGGGCGGCGGCGGATAGTCTCCCTTGCGCTGCAGGACGTCCGGCCGGTTGACACCGAAGGCCTCGACGCGGATCAGGATCTCGCCAGCCTTGAGTTCCGGCAGCGGCCCCCGCGCCAAAACCATGTTTTCCGCGCCACCCGGGCTCGGCAGGTCGACATAGGTCATTTCGGTCGGAATGGTCATGGCGGTAATCCTCGCAAAGGAAGCATGCCGCCTATACCTATAGTCCGCTCGCAGTTCCGGAAAGCCGTCACTCGCCCGTTTCATTCCCGAGCGATCAACTCCAGGACCAACCCGGTCTCGCTAGCCTTGGCGCGCGCCTTTATCTCCGCGATCCGCTTGCTCACCGTCTGGCCGTCGGAAAGGATGAAGCCCTCCGGAAGCGCCAGGACCGCGATGGAACAGCGCATCAGCGGGAAGTCCTTCGCGCCGCCATCACGACCATAGCCGCTGATCCGTCCCGCTGCCTGGTGCTCCGGCGAGTAGAGCTGGCGGACGCCAGAGCGAAAATCATCGATAAGGCGTGTCAGCTGGGCGCGAAGTTCCGCTTCGGCGAGGCCGCCGACGCCGACGAAGAAGTCGTCGCCGCCGACATGGCCCAGGAACTTCTCCTCGCCGATGAAATGGCGCCGCAGCAGCGCGGCGAACAGGGTAATCGCCAGGTCGCCCTTCTGGAAGCCGTAGGTGTCGTTGAAGGGCTTGAAGTCATCAAAATCGCAATAGCAGAAATAACGCGTTTCATCGCCGTCGAGAACGGCGTGCTGGACGTAGTCGCGGATCGCCCGATTGCCCGGAAGGCCGGTCAGCGGGTTCTGCTCCTGCGCCCGTTTCAATTGTTTCTCGTTGATGATCTTCAGGAGCGACGAGGCCGAGAGAATGCCGGCATAGCGCATGTTCTCCGTCAGGATGACGCAATCGCTGCCGTCCATGCCGGCGAAGATCTTCAGCATCTCATCGGCCGGCGTGTCGAGATCGGCGATCGGTGCAGGCGTGACGAAGTGCGAGATGCGACGCTGATAGATGCGGTTCTTCAGGAGATCGCGACCGAAGGGATGATAGATCATCTCCTTCACATGGTACTCGTGCAGGATGCCGCGCGGCTCGCCATTGGCATTCAGCACCGGAAAGAACGCCTGGCGCGGATTGCGCCGGAAAAGGTCGAAAACGGAATCGAGGTCGTCGCTTTCCCTGACCGTTGGCAGTTGTTCGATCTCCTTGCGGATCAGGATGCTGTCCAGCGTCGACGAAAGCCGCCGGACGCCGCCCGGCTCGAGATGCGGATAGGCGGTCTGCAGTTCATTCAAGTGCGTCGTCGGGCGAGCGATGAAATAGCCCTGCATCAGGTCGCAGCCGAGATCGCGACAGACGAGAAACTCCGCCTCCGTCTCGACGCCTTCGGCAATGACCCGTGTGCCGAGGACATGCGCCATGTTGACGGCATGACGCACGAGATGGCGCTTGCGGGAATCCCGCTCGATGCCGGAAATGAAATGCCTGTCGATCTTCACATAGTCGACCGGCTGGTCGCACAAGAGCTTCAGCCCATTGAAGCCGGCGCCGAAATCGTCGATCGCCAGCTTGAAGCCGGCAAGCCGCAATTGCCGGACCAGCGCCGAGAAGTCGGGCATCTTGCCGCCGTCGAAGCGCTCCGAGAGCTCGAAGCAGAGCGCCGA
Organism: Sinorhizobium fredii NGR234; assembly: GCF_000018545.1. Lineage (NCBI taxonomy): Bacteria > Pseudomonadati > Pseudomonadota > Alphaproteobacteria > Hyphomicrobiales > Rhizobiaceae > Ensifer > Ensifer fredii. The sequence continues at coordinate 764,667 of NC_012587.1, read as the reverse complement.
GGGGGCGATATTGGCACGCTTCAGATGGTTGACGAGCCGCTCGACGATGTCCCCCTCGCCGCCGACCAGCCGCGAATCGAAATTCAGGAAGAGCGTCCGTGCGGCATAATCCGGGAGCGTCGCGAAGGCGGCGACGGCGCGGCTGTTGATCAGATGCTCGAGGGCCAGCAATTGCCCAGCGCCCTCCGCCTTGTCGAGCAGTTCGAGCGGCGAGGCGAAGCCCAGGCGCTCGAAGCCGCGCACCAGTGACTCATAACCAAACACCGCGCCGGTGGTCGCTTCGACGATCGGCTGGAAGGCGTTTTCTATGACGAGCTTGGCGAGCGTGACGATCTGGTCGTCGCCGAAGCGGCGAAGCGACAGAATTTCTGCAGGGGCGGCAGGCATGCCGGGCTCCAGGATAGGACATACGGACGCGCCAGCATCGGCGGCAAGCGTCAATGAAGTCTTTCGCCAATGTGAAAGTTTTATGAAGGTCGTTTCGGGGCGATATCTGGTGTCCGGGCAGCCGACTAGCTCTTGACGAGTACGCCGAAAGCGATCAGCGCCAGTCCCTGCATGACGAGGTCGACCGCCAGGAACAGGCCAAGGATCCAGAGGCTGTTGACGGGCCAGCCGGCGGCGATGACGAGACCGGCAATGAGCGTCACCAGGCCGCCGATGACGATCCAGCCCCAGCCGCCGAGCGGACTGAGCCGGAAGCCGACCCAGATCCGGAAGGCGCCGGCAATGATCAGGGCGATTGCCATGAGGATGGTCAGGATCGACGAAGCGAGCAGCGGATTGACGAAGGCGAACAGGCCCGCCGCCGCATAGAGACCGCCGCTCAGCACCCAGAAGAGAAAGCCTCCCCAGTCCTTGACCTGATAGGCCTGAGCGAGATTGAGCAGGCCGCCGATCAGCATGATGAGGCCGACATAATAAACGGAGGCGACCGTCGCCATCAGCAGATTGCCGAAGGCGATGCCGCCGGCCATGATCAGCAGCACGCCGAGCGCTACGAACCATCCCCACTTCGCGGCCACGTTCTGTCTTCCGGCGGGATCGAACGTGTTGGTCATTTCAACCTCCAGTCCTGGCGACGAGCACAAGCGCTTCCTCATGATTGAGCCGGATTTCCCAGCAAAAAGAAAGGAAAAAGCATGCGAATTTTTATTGATTGATGCATCAATCAAAAATAGATTGCCTCTTGAAGGAGCGCGAGAAGATGCCGAAAATCGGGATGGAACCGGTGCGCCGCAAGGCGCTCGTCGACGCGGCGCTGCGGGTGATCGGCGATCAGGGGACCGTTGCCGTCACCATGTCGGACATCGCCCGCACCGCCGGCGTCTCGGCGGCGCTCGCGCATCATTACTTCGGCAGCAAGGAGCAATTGCTGATCGCGACGATCCGCAGCCTGCTCGGGCAGTTGCGCCACGATGCCGTCACAGCACTGAGGGCGGCCCCGACGCCGCGGGAAAAGGTGAGCGCGCTGATCCGCGTCAGCTTCCGGGCCGACCAGTTCGCACCTGAAACGGTCGCCGCCTGGCTCGCCTTCTATTCGGAAGCGCAGCGCTCCGAGGACGTCCGGCGGCTGCTCGTCGTCTATGCGCGGCGGCTGCGCTCCAATCTGCTCGCCAGTCTCAAGGCGCTCTGCCCTGCCGATGACGCCGAACGCATCGCCGAGGGCGCGGCTGCGATGATCGACGGTCTATACATACGTCAAAGTCTGAGATCGGCCCCGATCAGCATCGAGGCGTCGATCGCGCTGACGGAAGATTATGTGAATGCGCATTTGCGGGCGGGTGGAGGCTGAGTTGGAGACTGCCCCCATTTCGATGATGCAGCCGACCGCCCCTCATCCGGCTGCCGCCACCTTCTCCCCGCGCGCGGGGAGAAGGGATATGCCGCGCCGCCTAAGTCCCCTCTCCCCGCATGCGCGGAGAGGGCTAGTCCTCGGGTTAAACCCGAGGAGAGGGGCAACGCCCGAGATAATCTTAAAAGCAACCTTCGAGGAACGGACAGCATGATCGCCAGGAAGCCGAATATCCTGATCCTCATGGTAGATCAGCTGAACGGGAAGTGCTTCCCCGATGGCCCGGCCGATTTCCTGCATGCGCCCAATCTCAAGGCGCTGGCGGGGCGGTCGGCGCGCTTCCGCAACAACTACACGTCCTCGCCGTTATGTGCTCCCGCCCGCGCGTCCTTCATGGCCGGGCAGTTGCCGAGCCGCACGCGCGTCTACGACAATGCGGCGGAATACCAATCGTCGATCCCGACCTATGCGCACCACCTGCGCCGTGCCGGATACTACACGGCGCTCTCCGGCAAGATGCATTTCGTCGGGCCGGACCAGTTGCACGGATTCGAAGAGCGGCTGACGACCGACATCTACCCGGCGGATTTCGGCTGGACGCCGGACTATCGCAAGCCCGGCGAACGCATCGACTGGTGGTATCACAATCTCGGCTCGGTCACCGGCGCCGGCGTCGCCGAGATCACCAACCAAATGGAATATGACGACGAGGTGGCGTTCCTGGCGAACCAGAAACTCTACCAACTCGCCCGCGACAACGACGACGAAGCCCGCCGTCCCTGGTGCCTGACCGTCTCCTTCACCCATCCGCACGACCCCTATGTGGCGCGCCGGAAATTCTGGGACCTCTACGAGAACTGCGAGCATCTTCGGCCGGAAGTGGGCGCCCTCCCCTTCGACAGCCAGGATCCGCATTCGCAGCGCATCATGCACTCCTGCGACTACAAGAACTTCGAGTTGACCGAAGTAAACATCCGCCAGTCGCGCCGCGCCTATTTCGCCAATATCTCCTATCTCGACGAGAAGGTCGGAGAACTCGTCGATACGCTGACGCGGACCCGGATGCTCGACAATACGCTCATCCTTTTCTGCTCCGACCATGGCGACATGCTCGGCGAGCGTGGTCTCTGGTTCAAGATGAACTTCTTCGAGGGCTCGGCACGCGTGCCGCTGATGATCGCCGGCCCGGGCGTCGCACCGGGACTGCACCTGACACCGACCTCGAACGTCGACGTGACGCCGACGCTTGCCGCCCTCGCCGGCATCTCGATGGATGAAGTGCAGCCCTGGACGGACGGCGTCAGCCTTCTGCCGATGATCAACGGGATAGAACGCACCGAGCCGGTGCTGATGGAATACGCGGCGGAGGCTTCCTACGCGCCGCTCGTCGCCATCCGCGAAGGCAAGTGGAAATACGTCCATTGCGCGCTCGATCCGGACCAGCTTTATGACCTCGAAGCCGATCCGCTGGAACTCACCAATCTTGCGGAAAATCCGCGCGGGCCCGTCGATCAGGCGACGCTCACCGCCTTCCGCGACATGCGCGTGGCGCATTGGGACATGGAGGCCTTCGACGCGGCGGTGCGCGAAAGCCAGGCGCGGCGCTGGGTGGTCTACGAGGCGCTCCGCAATGGGGCCTACTACCCCTGGGACCATCAGCCGCTGCAAAAGGCATCCGAGCGCTACATGCGCAACCACATGAACCTCGACAATCTCGAGGAATCCAAACGCTATCCGCGGGGAGAATGAGATGAAAGCCCAACCGAAAGCCTCGCACTTCATCGACGGCGAATATGTCGAGGACACCGCCGGCACGGTGATCGAGAGCATCTATCCGGCGACCGGCGAGGTGATCGCCCGGCTGCATGCGGCAACGCCTGATATCGTCGAGAAGGCGATTGCCGCCGCCAAGCGGGCCCAGCCGGAATGGGCGGCGATGAGCCCGACGGCGCGCGGCCGCATCCTGAAGCGCGCCGCCGAGATCATGCGCGAGCGCAATCGCGAGCTCTCCGAACTCGAGACGCTCGATACCGGCAAGCCGATCCAGGAGACCATCGTCGCCGACCCGACCTCGGGCGCCGACAGTTTCGAGTTCTTCGGCGGCATAGCGGCGGCGGCGCTGAACGGCGACTATATCCCGCTCGGCGGCGATTTCGCCTATACGAAGCGGGTGCCGCTCGGCGTCTGCGTCGGCATCGGCGCCTGGAACTATCCGCAGCAGATCGCCTGCTGGAAGGGCGCGCCGGCGCTCGCCGCCGGCAACTCCATGGTCTTCAAGCCGTCGGAGAACACGCCGCTCGGCGCCCTGAAGATCGCCGAGATCCTGATCGAGGCGGGTCTGCCCAAGGGTCTCTACAACGTCATCCAGGGCGACCGTTCGACCGGCCCCCTGCTCGTCAACCATCCTGATGTCGCCAAGGTGTCGCTGACCGGCTCGGTCCCGACCGGAAAGAAGGTGGCAGCAGCAGCAGCCGCGGAACTCAAGCACGTCACCATGGAGCTTGGCGGCAAGTCGCCGCTGATCGTCTTCGACGATGCCGATCTCGAAAGCGCCATCGGCGGTGCCATGCTCGGCAACTTCTATTCGACCGGCCAGGTCTGCTCGAACGGCACCCGCGTCTTCGTGCAGCGGAAGATCAAGGACGCCTTCCTGGCGCGCCTCAAGGAACGCACCGAGGCGATCGTCATCGGCGACCCGATGGACGAAGCGACGCAGCTCGGGCCGATGGTCTCGAAAGCCCAGCGCGACAAGGTCCTCTCCTATATCGAACAGGGCAAGGCGGAAGGCGCGCGGCTGGTCACCGGCGGCGGCATTCCGAACGCCGTCAACACCGAGGGCACCTACATCCAGCCGACCGTCTTCGCCGACGTCACCGACGAGATGACGATTGCGCGCGAGGAGATCTTCGGGCCGGTCATGTGCGTGCTCGACTTCGACGACGAGGCCGAGGTGGTCGCCCGCGCCAACGCCACGGAGTTCGGCCTTTCGGCCGGCGTCTTCACCGCCGACCTCACCCGCGCCCACCGGGTGGTCGACCAGCTCGAGGCAGGCACGCTATGGATCAACACCTATAACCTGGCGCCGGTCGAGATCCCCTTCGGCGGATCGAAGCAATCCGGTTTCGGGCGGGAAAATTCGGTCGCGGCGCTCAACCATTATACCGAGCTCAAGACCGTCTATGTCGGAATGGGCAAGGTAGAGGCGCCTTATTAAGGGAAAGCCCCTCCCCAACCCCTCCCCACAAGGGGGAGGGGCTAGAGCCGGGCAGCTTACGCCCCGTAAACAGCAACGTTGCCCTCGCGGCAACGCTGCTTGAGAGCGGCGGTCGCGGCAGGTTAAGCCCCTCCCCCTTGTGGGGAGGGGTTGGGGAGGGGAATGCCGCAGGTGAAACCCTTCCGGCCATACGGGCCACATTCCTCAAGGAGGAGGAATAGGGTGGCATTCTCCACACAAGAAAGACCACGCTTATGCAGGCAGACTACATCATCATCGGTTCCGGTTCGGCAGGCTCGGCGCTCGCCCATCGCCTGTCGGAGGACAGCAGGAACTCGGTCATCGTGCTGGAGTTCGGCGGCACCGACATCGGCCCGTTCATCCAGATGCCGGCAGCACTTGCCTGGCCGATGAGCATGAACCGCTACAATTGGGGCTATCTTTCCGAGCCGGAGCCGCACCTCAACAACCGGCGCATCACCGCGCCGCGCGGCAAGGTGATCGGCGGCTCCTCCTCGATCAACGGCATGGTCTATGTGCGCGGCCATGCGGAGGATTTCGACCGCTGGGAGCAGCTCGGCGCAAAGGGCTGGGCCTATGCCGACGTGCTTCCCTATTTCAAGCGGATGGAACATTCGCACGGCGGCGAGGACGGCTGGCGCGGCACCGATGGCCCCCTGCATGTCCAGCGTGGCCCGGTCAAGAACCCGCTCTTCCACGCTTTCGTCGAAGCGGGAAAACAGGCCGGCTTCGAGATGACCGACGATTACAACGGCTCCAAGCAGGAAGGCTTCGGCCTGATGGAGCAGACGACCTGGCGCGGCCGTCGCTGGTCGGCGGCTTCGGCCTATCTGAAGCCGGCGCTGAAGCGCCCTAATGTTCAGCTTATCCGCTGCTTCGCCCGCAAGATCGTCATCGAAAACGGCCGCGCCACCGGCGTCGAGATCGAGCGCGGCGGCCGCATCGAAGTGGTGAAGGCCAACCGCGAGGTGATCGTTTCGGCGTCCTCCTTCAATTCGCCGAAGCTCTTGATGCTCTCCGGCATCGGCCCGGCGGCGCACCTGAAGGACCTGGGGATCGACGTCAAAGTCGACCGTCCGGGCGTCGGCCAGAACCTGCAGGACCATATGGAATTCTATTTCCAGCAGATCAGCACCAAGCCGGTCTCGCTCTATTCCTGGCTGCCGTGGTTCTGGCAGGGCGTTGCGGGCGCCCAATGGCTGTTCTTCAAGTCCGGCCTCGGCATTTCCAACCAGTTCGAGGCCTGTGCCTTCCTGCGTTCGGCACCCGGCGTCAAGCAGCCCGACATCCAGTACCACTTCCTGCCGGTGGCGATCCGCTATGACGGCAAGGCGGCGGCGAACACGCACGGCTTCCAGGTGCATGTCGGCTACAACCTCTCGAAGTCGCGTGGCAGCGTGACGCTGCGCGCCTCCGACCCAAAGGCCGATCCGGTGATCCGCTTCAACTATATGAGTCATCCGGAGGATTGGGAGAAGTTCCGCCATTGCGTGCGCCTGACGCGCGAGATCTTCGGCCAGAAGGCCTTCGATCAATATCGCGGGCCGGAAATCCAGCCGGGCGAAAGGGTCCAGACGGACGAAGAGATCGACGCCTTCCTGCGCGAGCACCTGGAAAGCGCCTACCACCCCTGCGGCACCTGCAAGATGGGCTCGAAGGACGATCCGATGGCCGTCGTCGACCCGGAAACGCGGGTGATCGGCGTCGATGGCCTGCGCGTCGCCGACTCGTCGATCTTCCCGCATGTCACCTATGGCAATCTCAACGCCCCGTCGATCATGACCGGCGAGAAGGCCGCCGACCATATCCTCGGCAAGCAGCCGCTCGCCCGCTCCAATCAGGAGCCCTGGATCAACCCGCGCTGGGCGATCAGCGACCGGTAGATCACAAAGGAAGCAAGGCCCCTCCCCAGCCCCTCCCCACAAGGGGGAGGAGCTCCTTCGCCGCGCCCTGTCTTCCTTTCCTTCACCTCGAACTGCCTTACCAGATCGGACGGGAGGGGCGTCTTGAGGGGGCTGCTCCTCCTGTCGACCCTCATCCGCTACTCCAGTAGGAACCCGATCCACCTTCCAGCGACGACCGCGCCGGTCCAGATCACCAGCGAAACCCATGCGGAAAGGCGGACCCTCAAGGAGAGCGGTCCGCCCTGGACGGCGGCGCGCCATTGCGGCGTCAGCTGCAACAGGACCGCGTTGGCGACGCCGACGGCGAGCAGCGTCATCTTGGCCAGGAAGGCGGCATTGCCGGCATATTCAAGCGGATTGACGCTGAAGAGGCAGAAGCCGGTGGCGGCCGCCAGCGCCACGCCGACGGCGGCCGCGCGAGAGAGAAAGGGACCGATGACTTCGACCGGCACTTTGCCGAGGAGGCCGATCAGCCGCAGGTCCAGCGGCAGGATCGAGCCGATGATTATCCCGATCGACAGGATATGCGCAGCATTGACGAAGATGTAGAGGGTTGCCGAGCGCCGTATCGCCACCGCGAAGGGCAGCGCCCCGATCCCCTCGAGTAGATCCGCCCCCATCATCAGTTCGTCTGTATACGTTCCGGATAGATGTCATAGACCTTTCCGGCCACCGTGATCCGGACGGCCTTCATCCTTTTCTCGGCCCGGTCCAGCGAGCGGTTGCCGAGCGCGACGATCGGGTCGCCAACCTTTGCGACGCCCTCGACGAAGCCGGAGCGTTCCGTCAGCCGCGGATTGCCCAGTTCGACCAGCCAGAGGCCGTCATTCTTCGTTTCGACCCTGAGCGTCGGATGCGGCGGCGCCATCGAGATCTCGCGGATCGTGCCGGAGAGTTCGATCTGGTCGGCCTCCGCCCAGGACCAGCCGTGGTGAGCATAGGCGCCCGTCACCAGAAGCAATCCGAGGACGCTCCCAAGGACGGCGCGACTGGACAAGGACTGGATCATCTGCGTCTCCCTTCATTCTCCCGCATTGGTCAAGCACAAGCTGGAGCAGACGGCGCGAAAGGACAGGGCCTTCAACAATTCTTGAACGGCCGGCCAACCCATCGGCTCGGCCAGAGGAACGCATCTTCACGCCCTCGCGCCGCACAGAGATAATCTACTAATTTACTAGGTTTTCTTAGAACTTTATCGATCAGAGAGATATTTGCTCTGATCCTTGAGCAATAGAAATCCGTTTTTCTGTCCTTTGTCACAAACGGCTGCGATATTCCGTGCAAATTGCAACAGGATGCAGCCATGACGACGCAATCCCTCGAAGCCGAAGCCAAGGCCCTGAACGACAGGCTCGAAGGCCTCGACCTTGCCGGTCGGCTGGCGCTGGTTGCCGGTCTTGAAGGCCGGGCGGTCTTCACGACGTCGCTCGGCATCGAGGACCAGGTCATCACCGCCGCGCTCGGCAGCAATCGGCTCGACATCGAGGTCGCGACGCTGAAGACCGGCCGGCTCTTCAACGAAACGGTCGCCCTCATCGAGGCGACCGAGGAAGCCTACGACATTCTGATCAAGCGCTACTATCCCGAGAAGGCCGATATCGAAGACTACGTAGCCCAATACGGCATGAACGGCTTCTACGAGAGCGTCGAAGCCAGGCATGCCTGTTGCGGCGTGCGCAAGCTGAGGCCGCTTGCGCGCGCGCTCGAAGGAGCAAGCTACTGGATCACCGGCCTGCGCCGCGGCCAGTCCGGCAACCGTGCCGCGACGCCCTATGCCGAAGCCGACCTCGAGCGTGGTCTCATCAAGATCAACCCGCTGGCGGATTGGGACATCGACGTGATCCGCGCCCATGTCGCAGCGGAGGCCATTCCCGTCAACCCGCTGCATGGCCGCGGCTATCCGTCGATCGGCTGTGAGCCCTGCACACGCGCCATCAAGCCCGGCGAGCCGGAGCGTGCCGGGCGCTGGTGGTGGGAGAACGACGAGAAGCGCGAATGCGGCCTGCACGTTGCCGAAGCGGCTTCCTCCATTATTCCCAACGCCAGCAGCGCCGCCTGAGGGCACGCCGCAGCCAAGAGACAAGTATCCTCCCCGGAGTTCGAAATGCCCCACATCCATCCGGAAACGGAATTGCATAACCCGCAGAGCACGAAACCGCCGCTTGATCCGCATCTGAAGGCCCTCGAAAACGAAGCGATCCACATCTTCCGTGAGGTCGCCGCGGAGTTCGAGCGCCCGGTGATGCTCTATTCGATCGGCAAGGATTCGTCCGTGCTCCTGCACCTGGCGCGCAAGGCCTTCTATCCCGGCCGCATCCCCTTCCCGCTCCTGCATGTCGATACCGGCTGGAAATTCCGCGAGATGATCGCCTTCCGCGACGAAATGGTCGAGAAATACGATCTCGATCTCGTCGCCCATACCAATCCGCGCGGTGCCGCCGAAAACGTCACACCGTTTACGCACGGCTCGGCGCTCTATACCGACATCATGAAGACGGAAGCGCTGCGCCAGGCGCTCGACGCCGGCCAGTATGACGCCGCCTTCGGCGGCGCACGTCGCGACGAGGAAGCGAGTCGCGCCAAGGAGCGCATCTATTCCTTCCGCACGCCGGACCACCGCTGGGATCCGCGCAACCAGCGCCCGGAACTCTGGAACGTCTATAACGGCATGATCCGCAAGGGTGAAAGCGTGCGCGCTTTCCCGCTCTCCAACTGGACCGAAGTCGACATCTGGCGCTACATCCAGGCGGAAGAGATCCCGATCGTACCGCTCTACTTCGCCAAGAAGCGCCCGGTCGTCGAGCGCGACGGCATGATGATCCTTGCGGAGGACCCGCGCCTCGAACTGCTTCCCGGTGAAGTCAAGCGCGAGGAAGTCATCCGCTTCCGCACGCTCGGCTGCTTCCCGCTGACGGGGGCGATCCGCTCCAACGCGACGACGCTCGACGACATCATTTCCGAACTTGAAACCGCGACCGTCTCCGAACGCCAGGGCCGCGCCATCGACCGCGACCAGGCCGGCTCGATGGAAAAGAAAAAACGCGAAGGATATTTTTGATGACCGCACCGGCACTAGCGACCGCAGCCTTGGACGAAACCGCCGTCGCCCTCCCCGTGCAGGAGCCGGCGCGGGTGGCGCGCGATTCCCGCCCGCTTCGCCTCATCACCTGCGGCAGCGTCGATGACGGCAAGTCGACGCTGATCGGCCGGCTGCTCTGGGACACCAAGGCGGTCAAGGAAGACCAGGCCGCAAGCCTGCAGCGCGATTCCAAGGGCAAGCAGAACGATCTCGGCCTGCCCGACTTCGCGCTGCTGCTCGACGGCCTGCAGGCCGAGCGCGAACAGGGCATCACCATCGATGTCGCCTATCGCTACTTCTCGACCGACAAGCGCTCCTTCATCGTCGCCGACACCCCCGGCCACGAGCAGTATACGCGCAACATGGCGACCGGCGCCTCGACGGCCGATCTCGCCGTGCTGCTCGTCGACGCGCGCGTCGGCCTCCTGGAGCAGACCCGCCGGCACGCGACGATCGCGACGCTGATGGGCATCCGCCAGTTCGTGCTCGCGGTCAACAAGATCGACCTCACCGACTACGACCGCAGCCGCTTCGAGCAGATCTCGCACGAATTCAAGGAACTGGCGCTGTCGCTCGGCGTGCGCCAGGTGACCGCGATCCCGGTCTCGGCGCTGAAGGGCGAGAACGTCGTCTATGACGGCCGCGCTTCGATGCCCTGGTACGAGGGCCCGACGCTGGTCGAGGTGCTGGAACTCGCGACCACCCGCTCGGCGCAGACCGTCGGTTTCCGCCTGCCGGTGCAGCGCGTCTCGCGCCCGGGCGAAAGCTTCCGCGGCTATCAGGGCACGGTCGCCGGCGGTTCGGTGAAACCCGGCGATTCCGTCGTCATCCTGCCGTCCGGCATGGTCGCCAACGTCACCAAGATCGTCACCTTCGACCTGGTGCGCAACGCGGCGGTGGCCGGTGACGCGGTCACCCTCGTATTTGATCGCCAGGTGGACGTTTCGCGCGGCGACATGATCGTGGCGATCGACAGCCAGCCGATGACCGGGCTTGCCTTCGACGCGCAGCTCGTGGCGCTGCAGGCCGAAGGCATCCAGCCGGGCAAGCGCTACTGGCTGAAGTCCGGCAGCCGCCGCCAGCGCGTCCAGGTGCAGCCGATCAGCCAGCTCGACCTGCAATCCGGCAAGTGGAACCACGCCGACGAGCTGCCAATGAACGCCATCGGCAAGGTACACCTCGCCTTCGACGAGCAGGCGATCTTCGACGCCTACGAGCAGAACCGCACGACCGGCGCCTTCATCCTGATCGATCCGGACACCAATAACACGGTGGCCGGCGGCATGATCACCGCCAAGCGCGCGGCGCTCGGCGGCATCCATGCCGAGGACAGCCGCGTGATCCTGTCGCTGCCGGCGGATCTCGCCGACCAGCTGATGGCGACGGAAATCTTCTCGAGCCGCCGCGAAGACGCCGAAGTCCGCCGCGTCACCGCCGCCCAGGCGATCGAGATCATCGACACGATCGACGAGTAAGCGGAAAATCTGAAGACGTGAAAAGGGGCCAAGCGGCCCCTTTTTCATGCGCAGGCAGGTGGCTGAACTGGATCAGTTGAGGGCGGCAAGGCGTGACACGCGTCCGGAAGAGCGAGCACGCCCTCGACGAACTTCGCGTCGAGCGCAGTCGTCTTCGGCGGCACCAGAAGCCGCAATACAGTCAACTAAGTGATTGATTTAGCTGGTCGGAGTGGCAAGATTCGAACTTGCGACCCCCACGTCCCGAACGTGCAGATCATGCCGCCTGCCGTTTTGCGTCCATTGATTTCATTGATGAATTTCGATTTCCCTTCGACTCCTCTCCATTCTGTTCCGGTTTGTTTCTGTCAGTTTCTGTCAGGGCCTTCTGAGGTGCAAAGCGTCCCAGACCGGAACCGTGGCCAACGATATCGTCCTCGAACTCCGCCCCGGCGCGGGACTGCGTGAACGCCTGACCGATGGCGATCTGGTCGGTCTTGCGGACCTTCGCGTATCTGCGGACGAGGGTCTCAATGGACATCCCGAGATATCCGGCAATCGCCGCCAACGGCAGTTCAGCGCGGTAGACAAGCCACGTCGCCGCCGTGTGGCGGAGCGTATGAATCACGGCGTCGCTGTCGTCTCCGAGAACTTCCTTGAAAAGTTTCCGCATCGCTTTGGACGGATCGCCTGCATGTCCCTGGATGTCTTCGCATGGATAATCCATGCCAAGGTCTCGCCAACGCACGAAATGAGCTACGAGGCGCGCCGGGACTTCGATCTCCGGGGCGGCCTTGGTCGCGTGCGCCTGTTCGTCGTCGCCAAGACGGAAGAAGGTCCCTCGCCATCGCGTCCCTCCGTCCTGCGTCCTGACCTTTCTCAGCTTGACCCACGGTCGGTCTTTCTCATCGGCGAATGACACCCTCCAAACCTTTCCCTTGCGCGAACCGGTGTAGATGGCAATGAGCAGGAACCGAGCCATGTGTCGCCAGATATGGACTTCCTTCACGGGCTTCCCGTCGACGAAAGCCATTCCCTTCTTACGCCAGGCAGCGCGGATCAAGTCGGCCACCTGCTTGCGGGTGAAGACGGCCGACCGTGGCTTGTAGTTTTTCGGCGAAGGAACGGTCACCAGGTGCCGGATTAATTTCTTCCTGTGCGCGACACCGACAGCGGCGCGAAGATCGTCGAGATATCGGACGGCAGCCTGCGGATTGAACTTGCGTTCAACTGGTTCCATTCCCGGGTCATTCTCGGGCTTGTAGTCGCGGCGACGTTTCAGCTTGTCGTGTTTCGCCTGCGCTTTCGCAGCAGCGCGCTGGAATGCGAGTTCATCGAGGTAGTCGATGAACTCGGAGACGGAGTCGTCGTTGATCTCCTCGACGGACATCCCGCCGAAGAAGTCCAGCAGCACCGAGAGACGCGCTTCGACCTCGTGCTGCCGTGCTGGCGGGCCGTCATAGTCGAGCTGCCACTTGGTGATGCGCACGTCAATGTACTTCGAGATGATGTCGGCGACCAGTACGTCTCCGACATCCTGATTCCGAATCTTCAGACGGTCACCTGCGTGCTTCTCGGCGATGTACTTCGCCAGTTCGCGTTCGACACGGGTCTCGTGGTCATCGGCTTCTTTCCCGAAGCCGAGGCTGAACTTCGTCTCGCCGTCGCGAATGAAGTACTTCTTCTGCCCCTTATCGAACCACCAACGCGCGCCTTTGCTCGGCCTGCCCATGGATACCCCTCAGTGCTTTCTCTGTTTCCGAGCTTCGGCCAGCTTGGCTTTCGCCAGTTCGACGGCTGCCATGGCGCGCTCCCGCTCCCGGTGAGTCTTTCCTGCGACGATGGGGATAGACTGCGGCCGCGACGGCTTCCGTGGAGCTGCTTCGTCCTTGCTAGACAACCAGTCTCGGATGGCCGCCCTTGTGACCATCCACTTCCCATTCTTCTTCACGGCCGCCAACCCGCCCTTCTCGATCGCGCGGTATAGCGCGTCAATCGTGAACCCGGGGCCAGGAGTGCCACCATCGCGACGGAGTTCCCCTCCGAGTTCAGGGAGGCACACAGCGATAGAGAGCGGCAATGCGGCATCGTCTTCGGGGTCGTATTCCCGCTTACGAGACAGAGCGATGTCCACTTTGAGGAGGGCGGCATTATGCGCTTGTCTCTGTTCAGAGCGCAGGCGCTCCAACCCTGCTCCGGTCTCGAGGCTCCAACGCGCCCATTCCTCTTCCGAAGAGTCCACCGCGGGCGGCAATGGAAGGATACTTTTACTGCGGCTCAACTCGACCTCCACGTTGCGTTGACAGCTAATAGGCCGCGTCGAGCGCAAGTCTGTCAACAAGTATTTTCAACCTTTCCGCGTTCTGATCGAAATCACTAGAGACTGTTGCAATTGAGTTCTTTAATTATTTTTCTCAATGACTTACGTCTATTAAGTTTTGAAGTCTTTGATTTTCTCTTTATTAACGACCGAGTTCTTTAATTTCCGAACCACAACCATAACGCGTCCTCGAACAAGGTCTTGATTTCTACTGCTCCCCCGCCAACCAAGCCGCAACGAACGAATCGAAAGCGGGCCCGCTTTCGATGCCCAGGATGTCCATGCCTTCCTCACGCCGCAACTTGCCGTCATGTACCCAGCGGGCGATATCGCCCGGCCTGAATGCGACAGGCATTTCGTTGTCTCTGAGAATCCGATACAGATCGCCGTAGCTGCTCGCCCCGACGAGCCGCCGCGCGATCGTGCCGCTGACTTCAAACCTCTGCCACACATCCATAACCGGCACGCCGCTGCCGACGGCATCGCGGAGAGCGTCGATCATGATCCTGCGCTTCTCGTCGCGGTCGCGGGGCCAACGGCGCAGTCCAAATTCGTCGATGTCGAGAACCTGGCACTGTCGCCCGCACTCCCGCACGTAAGCAAGGGCGGCCGAGCGGATTTCGCCGGCTCTGCGGGTGCGTTGATCACGAACGAGATCGTCACCAGACAAAATCAAGGCTCCATATCCTTCGTCAGCTCAGCGAACGTGCGCGGCTGAAACAGGACATCGGGCATGTCTACGCCGACGTCCCGAGACCGCCCCTGCCCCGGCAGCTTTCCGTGGGAGTGTCCGTAGAAATGCACGGCACCATGCCCAGCGCACGGCCACGTACGGGCAGCGTAGTGCGACATGTAGACATCGCGGCCGCCATCCCGGGTGCGCAGCGCATGCTCCGGCCTTGCCGCCCAGTCGAGCCTCGCAAGCGTCGGGTGAAGGTCGCCGCGCTTGTCGACATCATGGTTGCCAATGATGAGGTGCTTGCGGCCCTTGAGGCGGAAGAACAGCGACCGGATGCGCTCGCTGTTGAGACCGAGGTGAAACGCAAAATCGCCGAGGTGATAGACAATGTCATCGTCCCGGACGACCGAGTTCCAACGGCTGACGATCGCTTCGTCGTGGTCCTCGATCGACGAGAACCGGCGATTGCAAATCGCGAGGATGCGTGGATGGCAGAAGTGCGTGTCTGCGACGTAGAACTTTTGCACGAACATCCGACACCCCCTCAAATCGACAGCGACAACTGCGGCTGCGCGTACGCCGCGATCGTCTCGTGAACGTCATCTCCATCCAACTCGCCGCGAAGGATCAGAACTTCGACGAGCTCATTGAATGCTCCGCGATGCTGCTCGAGGATGCCCCTAGCGCGCTCCGCCTGGTCACGCAGAACGTCTTCGACGCGCCGACGGAGAACGGGATCGAACTGACGCGCCTGCGCCAATGGCGCGGCATCACGATGTCCGTCGGACGCGAGCGTGTCTCCCATACCGAGTGATGCGATCACATAGGTTGCCGTTTCCGTCGCCTCAGCGAGGTCGCGCGAAACACCGTCGCCGTGGCTCCCGAACACGAGTTTCTCGGCTTCCATACCGCCGAGGATGTAAGCGATTCGGTCGGCAAACCACTGAAAGTCGCGCCGCCCCGTCGCCGGCCGAATGGCGGCAAAGCCTTCGACTTGGGAGCCTTGCGACTTGAGCTCGGGGTTGAATTCCTTCGAGATGGCGACGCCTTCCACTCGCGAGCCGAGCGCAGCAGCAACCACCGCATGGCCGACTTCGTGAGTAGCAATTTGGCGGATGTCGTCCCTCGAACGACGCTCGAGCCTGGGAAGCGTCCGGAGAACGTGCTTCAAGTTAACCGTCGTCGTCTCACGCCGTGCGATCCGTCGGGCGTCTCGGGCGCAGCGTTCCAGGTCCGCACCGGACATGCCGACGGTTCGCGACGCCAACACGCTCAGGTCCGGCAGCTCTACGCCGAGATGTTGCTTGAGGATCGCCACACGTGCTTCGGCATCCGGCAGCGGAATATCGACGTGCCGGTCCAGTCGCCCCGGGCGACGGAGCGCCATATCGATACCGCTCGGATCATTCGTCGCACCAACGACGATCACACCCTCGCGCTCGATTGCTCCGTCGAGGCACTCGAGGAGAGAATTGACGACGCCGCGCATCCATTCGTCAGACCGGGCGTGACCGATGGAGCCGCGCGAGACAAAATTGTCGACCTCGTCGACAAGGATCACACTCGGCGCATGCTCCCGAGCCTCGACGAACGCGGCGCGCATGGACCTGATAAGATCGCCTTGGTGCCCATCTCCATTGGCGATCCACGTAGAATAGCTGCCGATTACGAGATGGGCGTCGAGCGTCCTCGCAAGCGCGGCGGCGAAGGTGGTCTTACCGCATCCCGGAGGTCCCGAAAGCAAGACGCCATTGTCGACGTCTGCCCAGGTGATTTTACCTGCACGCCAGTCTTCGATGTCCTTCGCGAGTTCGAGGGCCCAGGTCTGCGCGTCGCCGTAGCCGTGCATTTCAGACACGGGGAGGACGTCGGGAACGATACGTTCCGACATCTTCTGACCCTTCTTGTCGTCCGATTTTTCAGCGAGTTCCTTAGCCTTCCGCTCCTCCTCGGCTGCCGCCGCCTGCTGGTGCAGCCGGTGGGTTTCAGCAATCGGGCGCGCAGCAGAAATGGCGATACGTCGGCGACGCCACGGCATCTCAGCCAGCAGGTTGGCCTCATTTGCCGTGATCTCGCGGCCGCATTGAGCCGCCGCGAGGATCACGAGATCGATGTCAAGCTCAGGGCGGATGACTGAGTCAGCAAGCGGAACCGACGGATGTTCGGCATCCGAACCGTCCGCGATGATGAGAGTGCACGCGGCATCGTCGATCCCGCTCTCGATGCCCATGTTGTGGCGCATGAGTGCTGCATCGACATCGTAGTCGGCTTCCGCAGGTTCCATCGGCTGAAACGGGAAGTCCATGATTTCGGACCTCGCATCTCCGTTCCGAGACTTCCGGATTTCTTGGACTGCGAGCGCTGCCGCATCTTGCCAGACGTTCGAAATCGACGTTGGAGGTACGACGATTACATGGATGCCAGCCGGATGAAAACCGAGGCTGTCGAGAATGCGGTCGATATGAAGCTTGGCGACGAGGCGCTCGAAGTCGATGCGAGCCATGAAGAACTCTCCTGCGGACATGCGAATAGGTTGATCCCCGGCTGGGGTTCAGGCAGCTATTCGGGATATCCGCAGTCTGTTCATGGTCGGCTCCAGTTCGATTGAACGCAACCATGCCGCGTGCATATAGCTATGTCAACGCGGCATCCGGGAATTCAGCTGCTCTAAATCGCCAATGCGATCGCAGGGTTAATGCGGTGCGATCGTCAGAAGTCGATCTCGTCGTCGTCCACTTCGGCGAACGTCTCCGGCGCCGGCGGCAGCGGATCGTCACCAACGACGGTACGGCGGTAGATGAGATCGTGCATATCGATCTTTGGCGCATTAACCGGGATTCTCACGGATGCCGTATGTTCCACGACCTCGGCGTCTCTCCACTTGCCAGACATGCCGAGCACTTCGAAGTCACGCTTATCTGTCCAATATTCCAGGACCTCGTCCGCCCCCACCTTGTCAATTAGGTCGATGAACTCGCGGCCGGTCATGCCGACGATGTGTTCGTCGGGGTACGACTTCGCACCGTGAAGATCGGCAGACCACAGGCCGAAAATCCGAAACGCCGGCGCGCCGATGGCCGTCTCCGCCTGACGGAAACGCGTCAAGGAAGGATAGAGCTTTCGCTTCTCCGCAGGCATCGCATCAACTTCTGCGGTCTGCTTCGTAGCCATCTCTGCCGCGATCCAAGCAGGCTTGACTTCGCGGAGCTTCTTCGCGGCGCTGCCAACTACGATCTGGAGCTTTCCATCCTCGAACGAGATAGCGATCGGAAACCGCCGACGGACGCCGCTGATGGCCGAGAGATCGTTGCAAACGAGTTGCAGGGTCTTGTCGAGAACGGATGCCTGCGTCTTCTCCGGCATTCCTACGAAGGCCCGGAACTCGCACTTCGTCATCGCCGGCACGTTTCGATAGATGCGGTGCTTGCCCGCTTGCAGGCAGAGCTTGAGATAGAGCGGGAACGTAAACTTTGACGCAAAGCGCGCCATCGCGTTCAGGTCGACCCAGGCGTAGTCGCGGCTTCCCATAACGGCCAGCTTCAAAGCCTCGGGAAGACGAAAGAACATCTCGTCGTGCCCACGCAGTGCGGCGAAATCGTCGGTGGCGTGCAGCAGCTTGATCATCTGCATGCGGATCGTACCGCGAGCACCGATTTGATTAAGGCGGAGCGTCATCACAGCCGTCGAAAGCCGAGCCAGCGCCTGCTTGGCGCGATGGAGGCTGTTGAGGCCGAGGTATTTCACGATGTCGCCCAGCTTGATCGAATGCGTGTCGCGCGAGATGCCCTGCTTCCGCGCCTCGGCGAACAATCGCCAGAAAGCGGCGATGTCGCCTGCTCGAAGATGGCTAGATTCAATCTGCATCGTCTGGATGACGATCCGGGGGATTTCGATACGCGGGGACGTTCTTTCATTATCGAAGACGGCTTCGGCCGAAAGATCGCCGCACCTGAGACCGCCGCGCTGATGACCGCGAATAATGTCGTCGCCGGTGGATTTCCAGACGTAGCCCTTCTCCGAGCCATCTTCGCGCTCGTGTACGAACACCGATCCCCGCTTACCGTACATCTTATGCCGACGCCTCTTGGGCGCGGCTTCCATTTCTTCGAGTGTCGTATGAACTGGCTGATGCACGATTTATGTCTCCCTGATGATGTAAAGTCTGCTTGTCGGCGGTACATCACACAAGAGGTTCAACGTTATTTTTTACCGACGGTGGACTTTTTCCATGCGCTGTCGAGGTTCTTCGACAAAAGGGACAAGTGGTATAATCTAAACCAATGATACGGTCTTCCTGGGCGCTGTATTTTGAAGAATTGGAGCCTTTGGATAGCGAATGTGAAACCAGGGTTCAGGATTGAATCCTGAGGTTTCATGGGCTCCGCCGTTGTTTAAAAGCGGGTCGCTTCGCTCTTTTTTATTTATTCAGCCCTTCGGCGGAGCCTGGTGCAAGCTGGAATGTCTGTGTCATCAGATCCGCGGAGCGGACTGGGATAGCTGACGTAGTCCCTCCGGGTTCTGATTCCAGTAAGTTGGTTTCATCAGGTTGTCTCAGGGATATCGGATTTCGTTTCGGGGAGCCTGAGATATCTAGGGGCGAAGCGGCGGAGCCTCCTAGTGCGCCAGCTCACTTCTAAATCGTGTTCTACATGTAGGATAGAACAATGCATTCTACCTGTAGAAATCTGTTGTGCGATAATTGGCCGGCAGGCAGACTTCTACATGAAGAAGTGAAAACGTGTTTCTACATGTAGAACAGGATGCATATGCAGACGATGAACAACGCGATCGAAATCGAAGAGCCGGCCGATAGGATTGAAGACGAGCTGGGGCTTTTGAAAGAACTGCTTGGCGATGATCCGATCAAGAACCCGGTGACGAGGTCCGTCACGAATCGACCTACGGTCGGCGTGGCTGATATGTCCACCGACGAGTTCCGGGCGTACAAAGCCAAGCTGCAGGCCGAACGTCGGGCAAAGCTCAAAGCCCGCCAGGCATCCGGAAGCGTGAAGTTCGATCCCTCGTCCGCCCGGGAGGCTCTCGCCGATGCGGCACTGCTGATCCTGGCGACGGGAGGTCCCGGTGCCGACGCTGTTATGTCGTACCTCGGTAAAGTCTTCCACGACCAGGTCGGCGCGCCGATGACTATCCGTGCGCGAGCGAAATCCGGCCAGCTCAGACCGAAGCTGCTGCATATTGCGCGCAAGTCATCGTGATTTGAGAATGGGACATCCACGTCCCATCCTCGATTTGGATCGTATCTCCTTTGTCTCTTGCACGGAAACGCCGTTCGATAACCCCGGGAACGCCGTTTCGGGAGGTGTGAAGCATGGCAAGAGAATTCTTCAGGACAACGGAGCGACAGCGTTCTTCCGCGCAGCGGACGCGGCAACGGCGCGCGGCTGCTGGGAAGCCACAGCCTGTGGCAGTCGACGAAGCCATCTCGGCCGCTATCAAAGCCGAGCTGCGCAAGGTCAAGGCAGATGGTGATCGGACGACTAAGACCAGCGATGTCTTGAATGCGATTTTCGATTCCGCACTTGATCACCTGGTCGGCAGCCGGGGGCTCGATCGACAGCAGTCTTGGTCCGCGTTGTCGGCTCGCCTCATCAAGCGACGTCGCTATTCCAAGACCTCGGGATGAGTGCGTTAGTCCCGCCTCCCCCCATTACTCCATGGATGTGAATCGGAATTCCCCAAAAACACGTCGTTTTGTGACTTGCATCGCCGCAACCCAGTCTCCCGGCAAAGGGAGACATCGGAATGCAAGACTTCACACCGATAACAGCCGTAGCCGTCGCGCTCGGGAACCGTCTCAAGCAGAACTGCAGCAAGCGGGGAATGGACGTTAATAGGAGCGCGTCGCGATATGTCGCGGAGCGCGTTCTCGCACATTGGCAAGTCGGGTTCGGCCCAGCACCGTTTATGGTCAAGGGTGGGCTGCTATTCCCACAGATCATGCGACCGACCGTGGGCGGCGATATCGTCGTCATCCACTACTACGCCGAGATCGAAATTCAACGCGCCTTCCAGCGCATCGCGACCGCCCTGCGCGCGGAAGGTATCGAGATCAGGAAGATCAGGATGGAGCAACTGGACGTCGACCATGGCGATCCTGTCATCAGGATAACGCTTCAAGCGATGTGCGGCACGATCGGAGGCAACACTCACATCGACATGTCTGTCGGTCGGGGGCCGTGGGCGTTCCCCCAAAACGTCGCTCGTCAGGAACTGCCGTCTATGATCCGCAACCAGCCCGGCATCGTCGCCTATGTGCAGCCGCTCGAGGCGTCGGCCGCGGAGAAATGGCTCGCAGTTCTCCAGCAGCGCGCGACCGACTGCCGCGTCAAACACCAGGCGGATCTGCTCAGTTTCGCCGCTATGGGGGTCGACAAGGATCGCGTTGGCCGCGAGATCATCCGCGTCTGCAAACAAAGGGATATCCCGCTGTCTGTATGTGCTCCGTCGCCAGCGGCGCTGTCCTGGGCTTCGATGGAGCCTCGAGAGCAAAGTTGGAACAAGCTCCGCGCAGAACGCGGTTTCGCGATGACGGTTACCCAGGCGTGGATCGACATCAACGCCGCTTGGACCGAGATACACCGGGCGCTGACCCAGGCCGTCATCGCCGACGTTCGCAGCCCCGGACATAGGTCGCCCCTCCTCGACCGTATTGCCGCTCGCCAGCCTCTATCTCCTCCCTCCTGCCGACCGGCGCCGTAAAAATTCCCCGGCGTACCCGTCGACGATGTTGGCGACCATCGGGGCATCATCGTTGTTGCTTGCACGCCGACGACAGACGCTCTCCCCACAAAGGAGGCATCGACGCATGGCCGACAAATACGATCACCCAGAATACCGCGAGGCCGTCTTCCACTTATCGTGCGAGCTGGACATTCCCGACCGAGTTTTCGTGCCGATCCGCAATCTTGTCGGCTGTTCGCTCGGCCGAATCTTCTGGTTGGACTGGCGTAAACAGGACGCTGTCGATCCCGAGTGGATGCCCACCCCTGGCGACCACACCGACCCGGAATGGCACCAAATCGACGGCTGGCCCGAGAAGGGTGACGGACACATCTATCGTAAGTGGAGCCGCCGGGCGGACTTGTGGATGCAGTGGCATTCCGTAGACGCCTGGCACGTCTGCGACTGGCTGATCACCGCGGTCTCGGACGCGCATCCGTGGCTCGCAAATGTTGACGGCAACGGCTCCCCGAAAAAGCTCACGAAATGCGGCAGCCTGGAACGCCTGGTGCATGAAGCTACAAAGGGTCTTCGCCAGCGCAACATCCGGGACGTTTTCCTGGGCTCGGAAGACGAAACGTTCGTCTACGACCTCGGCGCCGGGCATACCCTCGTTCAACTGTTGTCACGCGCCGCACTTCGGAAAGAAGGCCTCCTAATGCGCCACTGCATCGGCTCCGGTGGATACGACGAACTGCTCGATGATCCTGGCGCCGGGATGTACTCGGTTCGCGATCAGAACGGGAAACCAAAGGCGACGCTGGAACTCCGCGACGGTTTTGTCCGTCAGTTCCGCGGGCCTGCAAACGCCGAACCGTCGACCGCCGTGAAAGATCTGGTCGCCGGAGCGGAAGTCGCATTCGGGTGGAAAAAATGGAGCGAGCGGCGAAAGGCAGACGACGACCAAGAATACGGTGATGAGGCCGTCGTCGTTTTGCGGGACTTACCGCCGGCACAACGTCGCCCCGGTTGACCTTGAGGCCGGCCGCCGGCCGGTACAGCGTGGTTGCGGACCTTTCATGACAGGAGAGAGACTTGAGACTAATTCGCACGCTACACGATGCAATCGACGCGCATCTTTCAACCATTGCTGACGAAGCCGCCCGACACGAGGCGCTGGCGTATCTGCGCGGTCTGAAGACACTGCTGGCGGCGACAGTGGAGTTCGAGGACGACCGCGTCACTCGCAGGAACCAGACAGCTTCTCGCCAGCGGGTCGACGCCGCGATCTGCCGGGCTCGTCAAAGCCAGCTTGCCGCCGCCCGTGACAGCGTCCAGACTAATTGCATAGGCGAATTCCGGGAGACCATTCCATGCTGACGATATCGATGAAGGATTTCAGATTTGATGACGCGAGGCTCGCTGACCGGCTGGAGGCCCAGGTCAAGGAACTCAGGTCGCGGATTCCCTACGAGAGCAGCAAAGAGCGGCGGCATCTTGAAGATGAAATCGCCGCCATCGAAGCCATACTCTGCCAAATGCACTGCTAACTAAGACGAGGGGTTGGTGGAACCCGGGTCGCGTCACGCCGGCAGATCCATTGAATGCACCGGTTGCACGCGATGACAAACCTCATGCAGCCCGGCGTCGAAATTTGCCGTTGGCGCACCTATGTCGGCTATCATCTCCTCGGATCTCTTTCGCAAACGTCCTCGACCACCCTATCCAGAAACCGTCTAAACGTATCTTCGTCGTCCCCCCACTTCATATTGGGATGTTGCTCGAGCAATTTTTCCTTCAGGTTACGTCGTTCATTTGGAGGCAGGGGTGAGTATCCCTTAGGTGAGCGAGCCACTAGGAGTGCGAATAGATCCTCCCTTACCTGAGATTTGAAGGCCGGGACCGGTCGTTTCCACGGACGCAGCCCGATGCGAGATTCATTCGCCGGTACTATGGCCGCCCTGATATCTGACGCGGCAAACTCGATGTCTGTGTAGATCTTCTCGCCGACGACTAGCGCCGTTCCATCACAATGCTGCACAAACTCGCCCCTACCCCATGCGTCTATAGGCACATCATCCAATTTGCCGCCGTCTTCGCGGCCAACTGCTCGGATGTCGCGGATAACGAGATGGCTGAACAACGTGTTTTGCCAACCCGAGTGCGGATTGAATGAATACTTTTGGCCGTCATAAGCTATGAAATGATCAAAGATGCTGGTCCTTCCCAAGGATTGCAACGTATATCCCTTTGGGTTGGGCGGCGGCGGACCGAACGGGTGTCGTCGAGCGAACGGATCGTTTTTTACCCAGAGCCTTGAGCCGGAGTACGATGCGGCCGATTGGCGGCTTACTATCTTGGGGTCTTTCCAGACAATCCAGGCGGCGACCATTTCGACTGACCACGTCACGTGGTGGGGCCCAAAAATATCGATCTCCCGTGGCAGTATCTGCAACGGTTCGAGGTCATACTCGATAGCCCATGCCTCTGCGGCGGACGGGTGCATCCGACCGTGACAAACCTCTTCAAGGATTTTTTTGATCGCGTCAGGGTCCTGTAGGCTGGCGGAACTATCCTCGTGAAAATCAGGCAAGGGCTTTTTCAAAGCCTCCATGCCGCTGAAAACGTCGTTGTCCCCGGCCACGTCCCCTCGCCTTCCACTCATTGCACCTACCCACTTATCTCGCCGCCTGAACGGCGACCTCTGCATCGCTACCACGCGGATTCTTAACTCCGAGACAAGGCAGTGGGTTACCAAATCGCTCAAGTTGCGGCGCCAAATTTTCATGTCCGGAGACATGTCCGGCATGTCCGCCTGCACAGTTTTCCCCATGATATCAAGTACATAGAGGAATCTGAATCATTCACTCGCGGACACGGAACAAGTCAGTTCTAACGGCCCAAGAAGATGAGAAATGGAGACGAGATGACTGATCAACTACTAGAGAAAACACCTAATCGCCTTGGCGACGAAACTGCGGCTCTCGGTTCGACCGATCCCAAGCGCCGAACGATCGGCGGATGGGACTCTGCATCGTTTTACCGTGAGGACCATAAGGCAAGCGGTAAAAAGCGCAAGCCACGCATTCCAATTCCAACGTTGCGCGCCTTGGCCCGCTCCGGAATCTCCTTCGACAAGGCGGCCGCGCTTCTCGACACCTCGCGCAACCACCTGAGGTCAGCATCGGCCCGAGCCGGCGTCGTGTTCGAAGGCGACAAGGTAGCTCGGAAACGCAAGCACCCATTGGGCGCAACCAATGTCGTCCCTCTCCAAGAAGCAATTCCATCCAACCAGGAGGCAGTCCCCCCAATGAATAACCCGCAGGAACAAACAAAGCAGACCAAGCGCAATAACAGCCTTCGCGGCGAGGCCATGCGCGAGCACATCAACACGCTGATCCGCGAATACGTACAAAGCCATCAGTGTGCTCCCAAGAAGAGCTGGCTCCAGAAGACGCATGGCATCGCTTACGAGACGGCAACGCGCCACTGGCCTTCGCCCGATGCACTCCGCGCCATGATGGCGACTGGCGAATGCGATCGCATCGAGTCGGATCCCGCGCCGCGGGCGACTGTGTCGAACCAGGAACTCTCGCAGGTTATTGCAGAGCTCGTCTATGGCGACACGCTGGTTGAGGGCACTTACTGCGACGGTAACGGACAGCATCACTGTGACGTCATCAACGTCGACGGGGCCGTGTACCAGCCTCTGATCCACAAGTGGCGTCAGCACGAAGCCGATGTCAGCGAAATTCTGCGCCTGGCAACCGAGCTGGCGGCTTAGGGAACAAAATCAAGCCAACTGAAAACCGAAAGGAATAACGATGGTCGATATGAAAAAAGTGCGCGAGCAGGAAAAGATCCTGGCCACGTCTACCCATGACCTGTCCCACAAACTCCACGAGATGTTGTCATGTGGTGAAACTGACTTGGCAGGCCATCTGCTCGAAGGCACAGCCAAGGGGGTTATCCTTCGCTCGCCCGCAGAGGCTCAAACGGTCCCGACGTCTACCAGCGTTGAATTGCCTGATGGGCTTCATCCCGCCATGCTCGACAATGCTGCGCTGTCGCCGCGCGGACAGGTCGCGTTCGCCTACGTCGTCTTCATCTTCGGCCAGTTTCCGCAAGGTGTCCCGGCCAAGTACCGCCAACAGGTACGCCAAGCGCTCGAAACGGTCTTGGAGGAAGCCAAGGCGGTTCAAGCGTTCGTCGAGGTACTCGTCCACACCGACCCGTCGCACGATCCCTGGCCTGCTGCAGCTTCCGTGCACTGAGCTCCCGCCATGACTTCGCCCGACTTCGGTCGGGCTTTGATCCCCGCAGATTCGCAGCATCCGATGGAGAACAACGTGCCTAACAACTCATCAAACCGTGGCCTTCGCGTCGAAAGCCGCCCCCTCCTTGCATACGACAACCGCGCCCGTGGCGCCCGTCGTGCCTATCGCATTTCTGGCGGTTCCTGGCGTAACGAACCGCACGCAAAGTCGCTCGGCATCCTGGACGGGGGGGTCGACGTGCTCCTGTGCGTGAATGAAGATGGCGTGGCCAATCTGCTCGCGCTCGTTCAGACCAGTATCCTGGTGCCGAACGAAGTCCGTCGCGGACCCGTGGCGAAATTCCTCAAGATCGAGCTGCCCCTCACAAGCGATCGCGACAACAAGCTCGTTCGCCAAGCCTCGGCAAATTCGCTGAAGCTCGCCAGCCTGGCCATGCAGCGCCTCGGGCCGGCCATCAAGAAGTTTGTTGCCGATCACGCGAGGGCGTCATGATGTCGGTGGAGCGTGATTTCGAAGCTTTTATCGCCGAGTTCGCTCAGGCGGCTTAACCCCTTGCCTCCAAGACCCGTCGGATCGGCAGGTCTCCCTCCCTCCAACCACTTTCAGCATAAATCATCCGGCTTCGGACGACCTGTGCCTGAACACCAAGTCACTCTTCCCGCCCTTCGCGCGCCCGGCAACCATCCCTGTGGCTATCGGCCTCCTCCCACTCACGCTCTGAGATGACGCGATTGCGCCGATAACGGCGCCATCCTCCGCTCTGCGCGCGCAAAGCAGCAGAGCCCGACAACCGACAGCAACGCGATCACTTGCGTTGCCTCACCATCCTTCCCTCCCATGAACTCGAACGGAGATCGCATGCGCAACAAGATTATGAAGCTCGCTGAACGCAACCGCCTCAACTTCAGCCATCTTCCCCTCCCGCCGCAAGAGGAAATGGCCTTGCGGCGCCTGTTTCCGGAGGCGCTCGAAAAATTGCTGAGTCCTGACGTCTTCGAATTCACCTGGGAAGACGCCGGCATCTGGGTCGACGCCAATGAACGAACTCACTATCCCGACGTCCCGCAGGATGAAGTCCTCGACGCGACCGAGTTTCCGGTTCCGCATGAAAAGATCGTGATCCAGACTCGAGTGCCCCGTGAGGGCTCGGCTGAGTCCGATACTTTCCTATGGTATGTCGAACAGCGTCCCCACGGGCGTATCGCGATCCCATTCGTCTTCCGGGACGATACGCTTTCCTTTTTCGGCACGACGCTGCTGTTCGATCGCCGAGTCCGCGACGTTAATGGCGCCCCCATGTTCGGGTGTCACTGTCCCAAAGGGCACAGAAAAATCTACGATGAAGACGAATTCTATGATCACAACCGTATGCTGCTGCGGTTCTTGCGGATTCTCTGCCTGCCGCAAGTAGTCGTGGAGGTATTCGAGGTAGATGAAGGCATCAATCGAGCGCGTGCGCGCCGGGGTCGCGCTCCCCTGCCGCGTCGAAGTGTCGTCCGCATTGCTCCAGAAGCCATTCGCTACATTGTACCGCAAGATGCGCCAGTAGAGGTGGCGCCACGCGAGCTTGTGGCACCCCATTATCGCCGCGCTCACATGCGCACACTTCGGTCTGGTCGTCGGGTCCCGGTTCGCTCCTGCGTCGTGAATGGCAATGGCGAAATGCCCGCCCCCCAGGACTTTCATGTTGGCTGACGCGCGCCACCGTAGCTGGTCGAAATTCCCACCTGTTTTGATGAGGCTTTTGCAGCAATCCGCCAGCCTCATCCACACGGCCCGATCATCGAAATCGTTAAGCGACCGCCTCTCCTCCGCATGAAAACGGCGGGATAAAGACGCAATCGCCTCACCCAACAAAACAGCGGGTCATCCCATGAAAAATGAACTGAAAATCGGTAAACACGGCATCAAGCTCACCGAAAAGGACAAGGTCGACGCGATCCTCGCACAGGTCAACGGCCGGGCGTCGAAGTTTGTAGCCAACAGGCTCGACGTAGAACGCGCCGCAAAGATGGCCGAGGCCCGCCTCGAAGCCGCCCGCCTGCCGCAGGCGCTGCGGGTTGGTTGCCGCGTGGAGTTCATCTCCGGAGGTCCGGGAGCCAAGGCGTACGAGTATGCGGCGGCCGGCACAATGTTCCAGATCGTCCGCGCCAGGGAGGGTTGGATGCTCGTCGACGCGAGCAGGACTTCTGTCTACCCTCGGCAGCGCGAGAAGTTGACAATCACGGTGTCGGCCAAAGTCGCTGAGGAGATCAAGGAAAGGTCGGTCGAGGACATCAGGGTCGCAGCATAAAGCTGCACGAGATCACCAAGAGAAAAAAATCGCGCGACCGTCGTTTTCCATCTTGACGACCGCAAGAATCGCCCTGAGCATCATATGTGAGGATGCATAAAGGCACCTACTCACAACGCAGGACCTCCCGAAAAATGGAAAAGAAATCAACGAATAACACGCGTCCGCGTGAAGGGCGAAGCCATGCCTCGCGTCTGACAATCAACATCCCGAAAAACACGCTTACTGCGCTCAAAATCCTTGTGGCGCAACGCGAAACAACGATCCGCGAGATCGTCACGAACCTGATCGAAAGAGAAGTCAGCAAGGAAAGGGTAGCCGTATGAAAACCATCGAACTCGATTGCCGCTCAATCAAGAATCCCGCGCATTGCTATCACAAGCGCGGTCGCAACTGGGCGGCGATTATGCGCGGGAAGAATGCTGCGAACTGCGATCGCGATTTTCTCCGCAGCACAGGCGACATTGTCGATCTCGATCCGGTCCTGGCCGGCGACGTCGTCGAATTCGGCGGTGACTACATTACCAGCACGGGTCGGCGAGAGCCGGATCGCCGCTGGTGGCACGTGCGCGCGATCGCCGACGATGCGATGACATATGAAGCACACCCGACGTTGGCAAAGGCCCTGAAGGCTGCGCGCGAGGCCGCTGCTTCTTTGAGTGGCGCGCACGAAGTCACCTCCCCGTACTTCGGCGCATAACCAACACTATGCATTCTAAGGGACGACGAATGGATCAAGAACGGATTAACGGCCTCCTCGCTCTTCTTTTGAAGAACGAGGGGCTCGATGAAATCAAGGCGCATGTCGCTGCGGGTCATCCGCTGAGCGAACTGAAAGAGGCCATCCATGGAACAGGATGGCGCTTTCTGGTGACGAATTCGGGCCGGGACATTTCCTTGGCACGCATTGAGGCGCTGGAGACGGAATTCCAGGACGCCGTTCGCGACCTTGAGGTCGCTGCGAAAGAGCTTCGGGTGCAGGATATGAAAGCGCCCGAACTTTCAGACCAGTTCGCCCAGGCAAGGGTTCGAACAAAGGTCGCGCGTCTGGCATACGCGGCCGAGCTCGTTGCGGTGCGCGTAGCGCGATATCTCCTGCCGGGTGAAGCACCCCCGGACGACCCGATCGAGCGATGCCTGGAAACGGCAGGGTTCGAGTGGAATGGCGGCGACATGGTGACGGAAATCTGGTCCGCCGACCATGACAGGCGGTGGAGGGAAGCTCAGGCCAAGCTTCGATCTACGCAACGGAACAGGGTTTCGCAGTCGGAGGTGACAGATGCCGAATAGCTATGACCCAAATCGTATCTCCGCGCTTCGCGCGCTATCAAAAAGCGGCGACGACAATGGGTTTCGAAAGGCCGTCGACTTGCATACTGAGCGTGGACTTCCGATCGAGGAAATCCAGCAAGCCATCCATGCGAGCGAATGGCGCTATGTCGTCGAAGGATGCGGGACATCCGTCGCATTGGAGCGTCGTTCCGAACTGCTCGGCTACTACGATGACATGCTCGAGCATATCGAGGATGCCTTGTCGACAATGACTGACCTCGATGATGTGAGAGGCGGACCCAAGGGCATGCTACGCCATCTGGAAGAACGCGAAGCACTCGGCAAGGACTGTTTCGAGGCTCTCCTTGAGGGGCGGCGTGTCCTCCAATACCTCTTGCCGGAGGATGACCTTCCCGATCCGAAACACGATATCGGTCGACTGCTGTCCAAATCCGGTTTCCTATGGGACGGCGCCTATGAAGTCGAAAAGGTCCCTGGAGAGAACGAGCAGATCTTCAACGAAGCGGTCAAGATCATGGAATACATGCTCAGCACCTGGTCAGCTTCTCGTCCAGTCGAAGAAGAATGACGCGCGCCTGCGCACCATGATAAGCCCAAGGGCGGGGAGTGGTCGCGAACTATGGAGAGCAATTCTCGCTGTCGAACCTCTTAGGCGCGCCGCCCGATCCGGAGCTGCGGTCTCTCCGAGCAGTTCGCGATTCATTACGGCGCCACCCAAGTCTGCAAATTTTGGCAAGACCGGAAAGGTGCTCTCTACGTTAGGCGGCGATGGGTTGGACGATGCGAACTCGTTTATGCTTTTGTGGAGATTGACGAAAGTTTTCTTGCGGCTGGATGATGAATGACCTCGTGTTCCTGAAGCTTTGCGAGGGATACGAGATTACGTGGCTCCACCGCGATTCTGTTCGTTGCACAGCCGATAGGAACGGCGAAAGCCTCCTCGATCCGAGCAAGATTGGATTGGAGGCGGCTGTCATCAACTACCCCGAGGGCAGCAGAAGCGTTTAGTGTAGGCTGGGCGCTTTCAAGAAAACCCCAGCGCAGAACTCGGCCAGCTGGTCATTCGCCTCAATCGCCAGTGAGTGATTCTCCGCCAGGCTGATCGGGTCACCATGATTGACTGATCATGCCAGCTCGGGTTAAGAACTTCACGCAACAAGGTACTACCTCATACCTCGAATCAGGAGGAGTTCATGACTGCGGTTGCGCTGTTCGGGGCTGGTGGAAAAATGGGATGCCGCCTGACGAAAAATCTCAAGGGCTCGCGGTTCGACGTTCGCCACGTCGAGGTGAGCGCCGGGGGCAAGGCTCGCCTTGAGAGAGAGCTTGGCATCGGCACCGTTGATGTCGATCAGGCACTTGACGGCGTCGACGTGGTCATATTGGCCGTCCCGGACACGGCAATAGGCAAAGTGGCCTCGAGCATTGAGGCGAAACTCCGGCCGGGCACGATGGTGATCGCGCTCGACGCCGCGGCTCCGGCGGCCGGACACCTGCCGGATCGTCCGGACCTCACATACTTCGTCACCCATCCATGCCATCCTCCGATCTTCAACGACGAGACGGACCCGCACGCGAAGCGCGATTTCTTCGGAGGGGTGGCGGCCAAGCAGCACATAGTCTCCGCGCTGATGCAAGGCCCCGAAGAGCACTATGCTCTTGGGGAAGAGATAGCCAAAGTGATCTGGGCACCTGTCATGCGATCGCACCGGGTCACGGTTGAACAAATCGCCTTGCTCGAACCCGGCCTGTCGGAAACCGTCTGCGCCTCGCTCCTTGTCGTCATGCGCCAGGCCATGGACGAATGCGTCGCGCGGGGAGTCCCGAAGGAAGCGGCTCGGGATTTCCTGCTCGGCCACCTGAACGTCCTGGGCGCGGTCATTTTCGAGGAAACGCCTGGCGTCTTCTCAGACGCGTGCAACAAGGCGATCGAATTTGGCATCCCTGCTCTGATGAAGGACGACTGGAAGAAAGTATTCGAACCCAAGGAAATCGCGGACAGCATCCGGCGCATCACCTGACGACTCCTTTTTTGTTCGAAATCGGCGCCGCAGGATCTATGAGCGGACCAGGGACCCGTAAGCGCCAGCCCAAGAATCCAGTCGCCGCGGATGAAATCGTCTCGGAGGCAATTGCGTCCAGCAAGGCTGGCGGACGTTTTCGCGTTGGGGGGACACGTCCGAGCGGGTCAGATTTCGAACGCGGCTCGGAAACGGGAAACCTCGCCTTGGTGGAGGCGGCGACGACGGCGATCGAAGCTGCCGGAGGAAGAGTGGCTTCAACAGCGGAGGCGCGAAGGATCATCGCCTAGTCCAGTTATCAAAGCATTTTATCTTTCTTGGGAGGAGATAGTGAACGCATCGCACATGCAACCAGATCCGCGGTGATCGGCTGGATTATGCGGCGTATGCCGGCATCCGATGTCTCGACCCGCCGAAGTAGCGGATCTCTCCATCCGTCAACATAGTTTGCCACAGCCCCGCCGGGGCCGCTCGCGCTGCGTTTAGCGTGGCATGGTGGCGGACGCCTGAGTGACGGTGGCGGCCAAGCGAATGTCGCCTGCCGAGAGACCGGCCATCACCGTGAACTCGCCACCCTCGATCCGCCAACAGCGCTCGGCGGCATCGAAGAAGGCAAAGGCCCGGGCGTCCAGCGTGAATGTCACCCGCCGACTCTCGCCTCGTTCCAAGGCGACCTTGGCGAATGCCTTCAACTCCTTGACCGGACGGGGCAACGACGCCTCGGTATCACTCACATAGATTTGCACCACGGTCGCCCCCGCGCGCTCGCCAGTATTGGTCAGCTTCAGCGCCACTGTCACTGACCCGGCACCGTCTGGCGTACCGACCGTCAGATCGGCAATCGCAAAACTCGTATACCCAAGCCCGTGTCCAAACGGGAACAGCGGTTTAGTGCCGGCGCGGTCATAGTGACGATAGCCGACGAAAACGCCCTCGTCGTAGCGCACATGGCCGTTCTTGCCGGGATAGACTTCCGGATCGTCGGACTGGGTCGGATTGTCCAGCCAACGCGCGGGAAAGGACTGCGCCAGCCGGCCCGAGGGTTCGGCCTTGCCCAGCAGCACGTCGGCGATGGCATTGCCGGCCTCCTGTCCGGGATACCAGCATTGCAGAACGGCGCGCGCCTTGGACAACCAGGGCATTTCCACCGGCCCGCCCGTCTGCAGCACGACGACCGTATTCGGATTGGCAGCGATCACCGCGTCGACCAGCCGGTCCTGCAAGCCCGGAAGCGCGATGTCGCGAAGGTCGGACCCTTCGGTATCCCAGTCGCTCGTCCGCCCGACGAAGACGACCGCCCGGTCGGCCTTTGCCGCCACGGCCGCTGCTTCGGAAATCTCCGCTTCGGCCGAAACCTTGCCGATGCCCACGCGAATGGCGGCGATATAGAGGTTGACATGGTCGTGCCGCACATATTCGGCTACGATCTCGTAGGTGCGACCAGCTTCGAGCGTGATCTCGCCCACGACCTCCTCGCAACCCTCTTCGAAGAACGTGGTGCCGCGGGTCCAGCAGGTCCAGGCATCGACCACCAGTTCGCCGTCCACATAGACCCGCCCGAGTCCGGCCGAAGTCAGCCCGATACGATGAATCCCGTCTTCGGCTGCGGTGAACCGAGTGCGCATTCGAGCCGAGAAGTGATGCGGGTCGACCAGGCCGTCCGCAACCGGGGGCAGCCAGACGCCGAGGCTCGACGGCTCTTCGACCACCTTCACCGGGTCGCCGAGAAGCTCGCGCCCCTGGAAGAATTCGAATGTGGTGGGATGTTCGATCAGCGGCTCGAACCGGTGGTTGGTGCAACCCTGGGCGTAGTGCAGGTTCGCTTCGCCAATCGCACCAGCCAATCCCTGCCAGGGGCTGACGGTGTAGTGGGGATTGAGCTGTGCCGAGCCGCCGCCCATGATCTGCGCGGCCTTGGCGTTGGGCCCGATCACCGCGACCGTTCCTTGCTGCGGCAGCGGCAAAATCCCGTCGTTCTGCAGCAGCACCGCGCTTTCGGCCCCCGCTCGCCGGATCAGAGCCCGGTGTTCCGGCCGGTCGTCGGCGCGCTCCTTGAGTTCGCGGTGATCGTCGATGGCACCCGTGCGCACCATGAGCGTCAGAATGTTCTGCACGCAGTCGCGGATCGTCTCGACACTCACCTCGCCGGATTCGATGGCTGCCAACAGCTTGTCGCCCCGGTCGCGGCTCGGGCCGGGCATCTCCAGATCCAGCCCCGCATTCACCGTCGGCGCGGTCGAGCGCGAGCCGAACCAATCCGACATCACCACGCCGTCAAAGCCCCAATCGCCGCGCAGCACCTCCGTCAGGAGCCAGTGGTTCTCGGCCGTATAGGTGCCATTCAGCTTGTTGTACGACGACATCACCGCCCAAGTCTTCGCGCGCTTTACCGCGGCCTCGAATGGCACCAGGTACACTTCGCGCAGGGTGCGCTCGTCGATGTCCGAGGAAATGGTCGTCCGCTCTATTTCGGATTCGTTGCCGACAAAATGCTTGACCGTGGCACTGACCTTCTTGGCCTGCATACCTTCGATGAAGCCCACGGCAAGTTCAGCCGTCAGCACCGGATCCTCGGAATAGCATTCAAAGTTCCGCCCATTGGTGACGCTGCGTTGGATGTTAATGGTGGGGGCCAATGAAACATGGGCTCCCTTGGACTGAACCTCTTCCGCAAGCGCCTCCCCCACCGCTCGCATCAGGCCAGGGTTCCAAGTCGCGCCCAAGGCGATACCGACCGGAAAGGCCGCTGCAGACACGCCGCCGATCAGTGAACCCGCACCGCGCGCGCCGTTTGGACCGTCGGTGAGGCGCAATGTGCCGATCCCGAGCCGTTGAATGCATGGCAGAGACCAGAACGAGTCTCCTGAAAGTAGCGATACCTGCTCGGCCAAGGTCATCTCGTCGAGGAGCGTCTTAACGTCTATCATCTTCGTATCCTTCTCGTTACTTCAGGCAGCTACGCCGTCTGGGGGACTTGCGATTTGCAAACAACGGCCTGAGCTGCTCCTCGCGCTGCCCACCAATCGTAGTTTCCGTTAGCACCCTACAACCGAACCGGAATTCGCGATCACTGCGCACGACACAGCCTCGTGATCCCTTTAGCCATGAGAGCACCTCGTAGGCGAAGGTGGCGTTGGTCCGCGCGGTGCTAACTCGCCAAGCCGGTCTCCTGCGACGCATGATTCATTAGCCTCTTGGGCCCGAGCATGATCCTTTGACGGTATGGACGCGGCGTTCAGGCGGCGGCAAGCCTCACTCCGCTTTCCGCAGAAAAGAGCGAAATCACGTCCTGGTCCACGTTTGCGCTAAACTCCGAGCCGGGCTGGGGCAGCGATGAGGAACTGGACCGGATGGACAGCCGCTGGCCACCGACCGTCAACCAGAAAAGCGCATCGGGCCCCATGTCCTCAGTCATTTCAATCTTGCCCTTGATGGGGCCATCGCGACTTACGAACTGTTCGGGTCTGACGCCCAAAATCGCCTCTTGCGACTGATACCTGGCCTTCAGCTCCAGACTGAAGCCGGCTGAAACGAAGATCGAGCCCCCTCCGGCCGCCCTGTCGATCCGCCCCTTGATCAAGTTCATCGCCGGTGACCCGACGAAACCCGCTACGAAAAGATTTGCTGGCCGCAGATAAATTTCGTTTGGGCGATCCAACTGCTGAATCACGCCCGACTTCATGACCGCAATCCGGGTTGCCAGCGTCATCGCTTCGATTTGGTCGTGCGTTACGTAGATCATCGTCGAGCCAAGTTCCGAGTGCAGCCGCCGGATCTCGTACCGCAGCTCGGTGCGTAGCTTGGCGTCGAGGTTCGATAGCGGCTCGTCGAACAGATAGATGTCGGCATCGCGTGCAAGCGCCCTACCGATCGCCACCCTCTGCCTCTGTCCGCCGGAGAGTTGCGAAGGCTTGCGGTCGAGCAGGGCGGAAATCTGCAGGAAGTCCGCCACCTCGTTGACCTTGCGCTCGCGTTCAGCCGCCCTGATTCCGGCCATCTTCATTCCGAAACTGATGTTCCTGCGCACCGACATGGTCGGATAGAGCGCGTAGGACTGAAAGACCATGCCCACGCCTCGATCCTTTGGGGCAAGGCGTGTCACGTCGCGGTCTCCGAAGTGGATGGCGCCGCTTTGCACCGGGGCGAGGCCGGCAAAGGCTGATAGTAATGTAGACTTGCCGCAGCCCGAAGGGCCGAGCAACACCAGAAACTCGCCCGCCGCAATATCGAGGTCCAGGTCCTTAACGATCGTGTAGGCGCCATAGCCGATGTTTAGTTTCTTCACAGAGACGTTCTTGGTCATGATTCAGCCTTTCACCGCGCCAGCGGCGATGCCGCGCACGAAGTATTTTCCGGAAAGTAAATACACGGCGACCGGAACCAGCGAGGTCAGAATGGTTGCGGCCATGTTCACGTTGTATTCCCGCTCCCCCGTCGTCGAATTGACTATGTTGTTGAGCTGGACGGTCATTGGAACGCGGTCAGAATTTGCGAAAACCAGGCCAAACAAGAAATCATTCCAAATCGCCGTGATTTGCATGATCACGGCGACGATTACGATGGGTGTCGCCATCGGCAACATTACAAAGAAGAAGATGGCGAAGAAGCCTGCACCATCGACCCTTGCGGCATTGAACAGATCGCTTGGAACGGAGGCAAAATAGTTCCGAAACAGCAGCGTCATTATTGGCATTCCGAACAGAGTATGGACGAACACGAGGCCCGTCAGGGTCTTGAACAGACCGACCGCCACCAGGATCTTGGTCAATGGGAAGAGAAAGATCTGGTAGGGGATGAAAGCTCCAAGCAGCAGGCCACAGAGCAGCCAAACGCCGCCCCTTGGCCGCCAGAAGCTGAGGGCATAGCCGTTCAGCGCGCCAAAGAAGATGGAGACGATTACTGAAGGCGTTACAATCGACACCGAGTTCCAGAACCCGACCCGGATGCCCGTGCAGTTCAGACCCGTGCAGGCCGACGTCCAGGCCCTAACCCAAGCGTCGATACTGGGCGCCGCGGGAAGTGCGAAGATGCTCCCGTCCCGGATTTCGGACATGGATTTCAGCGACGTGGCAATCATCACGTAGATCGGTAGAAAGTAGAAGATGCCCGCGACCACGAGGACGGCATAGATTGCGAACCTTACCTGGGGTGGATGGTTGTCGTAGGCCATTTCAATGCCTCGATTCTTTGCGGAGATACTGCGCGTAGAGATAGGGGGCCAAGAGCATTAGGACGCTCAACAGCATCACGGTCGAGCCGGCCATCGCCAGACCCAGGTTTTGACGCTGGAAAAGGTAATCCATGATGAACTTTGCCGGCACCTCGGTGGCAACTCCGGGGCCGCCTTGGGTCATTGCGACGACCACGTCGTAAGCCTTGACGACGCCGAGAGCCAACAGAACCACGGCGGTCGCAACCGTCGGCCGAAGAATGGGCAGGACGATCGACATGTAGACCCGCCATGTCGGGACCCCGTCGATCTTGGCAGCCTTCCATAGCTCGACGTCCACGCCGCGCAGACCGGCCAGCATGATGACCATGATCAGACCAGATCCCTGCCAAAATGCCGCAATAGCTATGGCGTAAATCGCCAGCTGCTGATCGTTGATCCAGCCAAACGTGAACTGTTCCAAGCCCAATCCCCGGACAAACTGCTGGATGCCAAGGCCGGGGTTCAAGAGCCATTGCCAGACAAGTCCGGTGACGATGAAGGACATCGCGTAAGGGAACAGGAAGATCGTGCGGAAGATCCCTTCACCGCGCACTTTTTGGTCGACGAACACCGCCAGAAGGAAGCCAAATACAAGGCAGCTGGCCATGAAGGTGAAACCGAAGAGAACGATGTTCTCCAGGGCAACCAGCCAGCGTGCAGTGCCAAAGAGAACCCGATACTGTTCAAGGCCAACGTAGTTCGCTGTCGGCAACAGCTTGGAGCTCGTGAAGGAAACTCCGACCGACCAGGCCATCGTTCCCAAATAGAATACAATGACGACAATCAGAAGTGGGATAAGTGCGAAATAGGGCATATGAAGATCCCAACCGCGCCCCAACCGGCCCGACCTCTCCTTGGTCGGAGAACTGCGTCCTTTCATCTCTGCCTCCCGCTCTGTTGATGGTTCGGCGCAGGCGGGGCCGGTCTTTCCCGGTCCCCGCCAGAATGCCAGCCTACATCGACAGCGCGCTTTGCAGCGCGGCCACAGCTTCATCGACCGATTGGTCGGTATTCCAGAAGTTCGAAATCGCGTCTGTCACCATGCCATGTGCGTCCGGCGACAGGCGCATCTCGGGATTCGGAACCTGGCGCGACGGATCGGAGACAGCGGCAAGCCCGGCCTGCGCACAGACATCCATATTCGAGCCGTCCACGCCCGCCCGCACTGGGATGGAGCCTTTTAGGTTATTGAAATCCACCTGAACCTTCGGCGAGAGCATCAGCTTGGCGAGGTGCGTTTGCGCGGCGGTGTCGGATTCGTTCGACTTCGGGAAAATGAAGACGTCGCCTGCGATCATGTACGAGGGCTTGTCGCCGAACCCCACGATACAACCGTATTCCTTCCCGGCGGTGTCGCCGGCGGCCTTGAATTCACCCTTGGCCCAGTCCCCCATGATCTGGAAACCAGCCTTGTTCTCGATAACAAGTGCAGTCGCCTCGTTCCAGCTACGATTGGGCGATCCCTCGTCCACATAGCCTTTCAGGCGCTTGAAATCGGCGAGGACTTGTTTGAACTCGGGCGTCTGGACCAAGGCTGCGCCATTGCCGCCGATGAAGTTCATGTACATGTCCTTGCCGCCGAAGTGCAGGAGAACTGCGTCGAAAGTCGCGCGCTCCTGCCACGGCTGGCCGCCGAGAGCCAAAGGGATGATTCCGGCCGATTTCAGCTTGTCCAGGGCGGTGAAGAACGCGTTCTTCGTCGTCGGCGGTTCGGAGACCTGAGCTTTTTGCAACGCCTCCGTCGAGTACCAGATCCAAGCGGGATTATGGATGTTCACCGGCGCCGCATAGATGTGACCGTCGACCGTGATGACATCCAAGATTGGCCCTGGAAGAACCGCTTGCCAGTTCTCGTCTGCCGCCACATCATCGAGGCTGCGCAGGAAGCTTGCCTCGGCAAGTTCACGGAACTGGTTGGAAATGTTGAATTGCGCCATCGTCGGCGGCTGCCCACCGGAGATCGCATTGGTGGCGGCGAGCCGAGCCGAGTCCGACCCCGCGATGGCCTGATCTATCCAGGTGCCGCCATCCGACTTATAAGCGTCGGCGATGACCTTGATCGCGTCGGATTCCCCGCCCGACGTCCACCAGTGGATGACCCTGGCCTCCTCAGCCCGCACTGCGACAGGCAGAAACATCGCAACAGCCGTCGCCACACAAAGCAGTCTCTTCATAAGCGTCTCCTCCTCTTGACAATGATGGGTTTGCGGACTGCTCCGCACAGCGAGCAAACCTCCAAAGACCCCTGTCGTTTTCGGTCCTATTCCGTCCAGCGAAGGCGACAAGGATCACGCCCTGGCGCGCATCGCGACCGTAGCTGTCACGACGGCGAAAGCTTTGCGCTTGACGGTCCATAGCAGCCCCGACGAAGATTTTAAGAATTGGAACCGATTCCATTTGTACTTGGAGGTGGGCCTTCTGTCAATCCTCTCTTGATTATAGCCAGTTTGCGACGTATCTATCTGATAAACTTGCGAGAAGATGGATAGAATGACTACGATACGGGATGTTGCGAAGCTGGCCGGAGTTGGCGTTGGAACTGCTTCCAGGGCTTTGACTGGGAGGGGTTCGGTTTCGGAGGCCGCCCGAGCCGCTGTGGAAGAGGCCGCTCGCAAGCTTAACTTCCGCCCTTCGCTGACTGCGCGCTCCCTATCGACCGGACAGACAGGCCTGATTGGGGTACTCACACCTCAATTTGATGGCGTCTATTTTGGAACGGCGGTCTCCGCGGCCGAACGTGAGATCCGGGCTGCCGGGCGTCACATGGTAGTCATGTCCACGCACAGTGACCCAAATTTACCTTGGAGCGAGGCCCTTGGGTTAGAATCTCTTGCGGAACGTCGGGTTGACGGGATATTGCACCTCAGCACCCGCCACAGTGAGAAAGAGTTGATCCTGGCCGCCGCAGACGGTCCGGAGCTAGCAATCGTCAACCGTAGGATCAATGCACTTCGCCATATCTGCTACTCCGTGGATCACTACGCCGCAGGCCGCTCTGTAGCCGATTATCTCCTTGCACGCGGACACAGGGAATTCGCGACCATCTCTGGGCCTCTCGACGTTGACGACGCGGCCGAAAGGCACGCCGGTTTTATGGATGGACTTGCGGTCGCAGGTATTTCCATCGATGACGATCTGATCGTTCAGGGTACCTTTCACCTCGAGAGTGGTCGCAGCGCAGCCGAACGGCTATCCGCCTCTGCAAAGAGTTTCTCTGCCTTGTTCTGTGGGAATGACCTGATGGCGATTTCAGCCCAGGCCTACCTCAGGCAGTTGGGCCAGCACCCGGAAGTCGTAGGATATGACAACACTCCCCTGCTTGATTTCGCCGGCCTAAAGATCAGTTCCGTGATGATTCCGATCAGCGAGATGGTCCGCAATGGTGTTCTCTCGTTATTGAACCGGTGTTACGGGGAGTCGCACGAGCTGATACATGATTTCAGCACTCAGATCGTTGAACGGCACTAGTCCATTCTGGAGGAAATTCTCAGGGGCGGGTCACGCAGTGAACTTGGAAACCCGCTTTGCAAGATCACGCCGACGATGCTACGGCCACAGAGAACGCTGACTCTTCTACGCGCTTGGTGTCTGCTGGCCCGTCGTCCATCTGGAACCTGGATAACATCTCGAAAAGCGAGGCTGCCTCTTTCGCGAGATTGTGGACGGCAGCGGTCGACTCTTCCACCATCGCTGCGTTTTGTTGTGTCGCTGATTCAATTTTTTCTACTGAGAAATTGATGTCCTTGAGCCCGTCGGCTTGAGTGCGAGAAACTTGAGCAATGGCGTCGACGTTTTGGTTAACACTCTGCACCTGAACAACGATTTGGCCCAACGCATCGCCGGCTTGGTGCACGCGCTGGACCCCATCATTTATATGTAGGTTAGATACCTCAACCAAGGACTTGATTTCTTTCGCGGCCGCCGCAGACCTTTGTGCCAGGTCTCTGACCTCCTGCGCAACCACCGCAAACCCACGGCCAGTCTCACCAGCACGAGCTGCCTCAATGCCTGCGTTCAACGCCAACAGGTTTGTCTGAGACGCGATTTCATCGATAACGCCGATGATATCGCCTATTTCAAGCGACGAGGCCCGAATTTTCGTCATAGCCTCAACAGCATCGCGCATTATAGTGCCTGACCTCTCGACATTCTCTTTGGTTTCACCGACCAGGACCCCTGCTTCGTGTGCCCTATGGCTTGCGTCCACCACCTGCCTTGTCATATCTGCGAGGACCGACGCCGTTTGCTCAACAACTAAAGCTTGCTGCTCCGTCCTGGTCGCGAGCTCGCTCGAGGAAGTACGGATTTCCTCAGCACCCGCAGCAATCGCCTGCGCGTTATAGTTCACCTCGAACATCGCATCACGAAGCTGGCTGATCGCTGAATTGAAGTCCAATCTGAGCGGCTCAAGAGCTTCCGTGAAAGGCCGATCGAGCTGAATGTGAAGATTGCCTTTCGACAATTGTTTCAAAGCTTCGGCAACTTGCTCGACGGCTGAACTAGTCTGTTCGGCAGCCCGCTGGCGCTCTTCCCCTTCCGTCTCCAAACGCTGCCGCTCAGCATCCTGTCGATGATGTTCGGCAACCGCATCGCGCTCAGCTTTTTCTGAGAGATGGGTCTTAAGGCTGGATATCTGCCTAGCTAGCTGGCCGATTTCATCCATTCGTCGCTCAATTACTCGGTCAATCTGCATGTCGCCCGCTATCATTTGACGGACTGACTGCTGCAGCTTCGCCAGAGGCGCTATGATTGAGCGGGTAGTGAGCGCTGCCGCAAATATCCCGAACAAAGCAGCCACACTTAGCGCAGTGAGGGTCAGGGACTTAAACTCGTCAGAAGCCGCCTTGACTTTGCCGCCTACGCCCTGGTTTAATGCTTGCTCGTAATCGATTAATTTGTTCAAAGCACCAATCCATGCCGTCAACTTGGGTCGAAGTTGATTTAAGAGGAGTGGCTTTGCCTGGTCTTTTTTTCCATCCAGTGTCAGCTTGATAACTTCGGCGATTAGTGGTTCCGCTTCATTCTGAAATGCCTTCAGACCATCAACAAGACGATGCTCAGCGGCAGTGCTGAAGACATCAGCATTCACGGCCTTCTGCAATTCCGCAGCGTTGGAGGCATAGGACGCCTGCAGCTTTTTCATCATCGCGATTGTCGTCGCTTTATCCGTATCTGAGTCGGTCAAAACGATGTCGCGCAATGCCATTGCTCGATCACGGACCGTTCCGAGCATATCAATGCCGTTCCGGTATTTTTGGCTGTTACTGCCATTTATGAGGCTGAGCTTAGCGTTTATCTCATTCACCTGCCTGATTGACGAAAGGGACAGAACTCCCATTGCGAACAACAGCAACCCGAAAGCGATCGACAAACGTAGCGCCACGCCAAATTCCCGAATATCGCGCATAATTCCTCCGCCGCTGGAAGCAAATTTATCGAACGAGGTGAGTTAGCGTCTAGTCCATCTTTCCGGGCTGTCGACGCTTATGAGGCAAACCGTGCTGCGTCATGCAGCGGTATCGAAGTTCCACTTCAAGAAGTGGTATAACCTTATACCTAATACCTTTAATTCGAGTTAAAGCGGTCCTACTCAGATACCGACAACGAACGCCTCACAATTGGTATTGGACAGCAGTGTTCGGCGATCTCCGCGGCCAACTGGTCGACCCGAAAAGGTGTGTTTACAGCATTCCCGATGGACGCGATGCCGTCGATAGCCAGTCCGCATTGCCTGCTCGGCTAACATGGTAATGGGGTTTGCCTCGTCCATTCGTAATTGCGAAGTTGGGTCCAGAACCGAAAGAGTGTCGAGGCTAACCTGACGCACTCCGAACAATCCTGATTTTAGATTTACTTGTCTATGATGGATTGGTGTATCAGGCACAAAAGAGAATACGGTCCAGCAACTGGCATACAGCCCAGTAAAAAAAGACCCCGCAGGCAAAGCCTGCGGGGCAAACGCTCTGTATGAGACCGGTGGGAGACCCGGCTCACGTTCACAGAGCGAGGGAATGCTAAGAACTTAATCCATCAATCTAAGCAGCTTTTCGAGCGAGGACTTGGCGTCGCCATAAAACATGCGCGTGTTGTCCCTGTAGAACAGCGGATTTTCGATGCCCGAGTAACCAGTGCCTTGGCCACGCTTGGACACGAATACCTGCTTTGCCTTCCAGCATTCGAGCACCGGCATTCCGGAGATTGGAGAGTTCGGGTCTTCCTGTGCTGCAGGGTTGACGATGTCGTTCGAGCCTATGACGATCGCCACGTCCGTTTCCGGGAAGTCATCATTGATTTCGTCCATTTCAAGAACGATGTCGTAAGGCACCTTCGCTTCCGCAAGCAGCACGTTCATGTGACCGGGAAGACGGCCAGCTACTGGATGGATTGCAAAGCGTACATTCTTGCCCTTACTGCGCAGCTTGCGGGTCACTTCCGAAACCGCACCTTGAGCCTGTGCCACCGCCATGCCGTAGCCCGGAATGATAACGACTGAGTCAGCA
Source organism: Sinorhizobium fredii NGR234 (assembly GCF_000018545.1). Taxonomy (NCBI): domain Bacteria; kingdom Pseudomonadati; phylum Pseudomonadota; class Alphaproteobacteria; order Hyphomicrobiales; family Rhizobiaceae; genus Ensifer; species Ensifer fredii. The sequence goes on along the minus strand of NC_012587.1, from coordinate 721,924 downwards.
TCATTGAGGGCAGCTGCAACTCCGTCTGCATCGATGGCCACCTGTTCACCGATTATTTCCGTCGCCGGAGCCGTCGTACTCCCGAAGCCCCCGAGGATAACGGAGATGAAGGACCGGTTCATCGCCTGGCACATGATGTAGGAAAGGATTGCACCCGACGAGCCAACCAGAGCGCCAGTGACGATAAGAAGGTCGTTGCCGAGGGTAAAACCGATGGCCGCAGCTGCCCAGCCCGAGTAACTATTCAACATGGAGACCACGACTGGCATGTCGGCTCCGCCAATGCCCATGATCAGGTGATAACCGATGAATAGAGCCAAAATGGTCATGGCAGCGAGCGGCCACAAATCATTGCTTTGAAAATAGAACCCCAAGAGGATAACCGAAGCGATCGCGCAGCCGGCATTGAGAACATGGCCCCCCGGCAACTTCATAGCCTTGCCATCAATCTTGCCTGCGAGTTTGGCGAATGCGATGACCGAACCCGTGAAGGTGACGGCACCGATGAACACGCCGAGGAACACCTCGACCTTCATGATCGATACTAAGACACCAGACGGGTCCGCAAGTTTGTGTGCCAAAACTTTCGCAAAGCCCGTCAGACCTTCGCGAGTCGTTTCGTCCATTCCGGCTACATCCGCTAGCTGGAGATGTGCGTTGAAACCGATGAATACGGCAGCGAGGCCAACGAATGAATGCAATGCTGCGACGAGCTGGGGCATTTCGGTCATCTGCACGCGCCTGGCAACAATCGCACCGAGCGCAGCGCCGACGAGGATGACAGGAAGGATGAGCGATAGAGAGCTGACGTCGGGCGAGAGGATGGTGGCACCGCCAGCCAGGACCATCCCGACCACGCCATACCAAACAGCTCGCTTGGCGCTCTCTTGGCCTGATAACCCCCCAAGCGACAGGATGAACAGAACGGCAGCGAAAAGGTAGGTTGCTGATACAAGTCCAAGATTCATTGGTGCCGCCCCCTCACGACCTTTGGAACATGGCAAGCATGCGGCGGGTGACCATGAAGCCGCCTACGATATTGATAGTGGCAACCAGAACCGACAGTGCAGCGAGGATCACGACCAGCCAATTTCCCGAACCGATCTGCAAAAGGGCCCCGATAACCACGATGCCAGAGATCGCGTTGGTAACGGCCATCAGCGGAGTGTGCAGCGAATGGCTTACGTTCCAGATCACCGAGAATCCGATGAAGCAAGCGAGAGCGAAGACCACAATGTGCGCCATAAACTCAGACGGCACATAGGACCCGATCAAGGCTAGAAGCAGAGCACCAATAACGAGCAGCCCCACCTGACTGGTCGTTTGCTTGCGAAAGGCGGCGGCTTCCGCGGCCCGCATTTCTTCCGCTGTCGGCTCCCTCACCTTCTCCTTTGGTTTGGCGGGGGCAATGGCCTGGATCCTCGGAGGCGGTGGCGGATAGGTGATCTCGCCGCCCTTGGTCACGGTCGCGCCGCGAATAACGTCGTCTTCCATGTTGTGGTTGATCACGCCATCCTTGTTAGGCGTTAGATCGGCCAGCATGTGGCGGATGTTCGTCGAATAGAGGATGGAGGCCTGAGCCGCCATGCGGCTCGGGAAATCGGTATAGCCGATGATGACCACACCGTTCGGCGAGACGATACGCTGATCGGGAACGGTTAGATCGCAGTTGCCGCCGCGCTCGGCGGCCAGGTCGACGATGACAGAGCCGGGCTTCATCATGGCGACCATGTCTTCCAGCCAGAGCTTGGGAGCTGGGCGACCAGGTATCAGCGCCGTGGTGATGACAATATCTATTTCTGGCGCAAGGGCTCGGAATTTCGCAAGCTGCTTCTCGCGGAATTCCGGCGAGGAAGGCGCCGCATAGCCACCCGTTGCAGCGCCATCCTGGTTTGCTTCGAATTCAAGGAAGACAAAGTTCGCACCCATGCTTTCGATTTGTTCGGCGACTTCGGGACGAACATCGAAGGCGTGTACTATGGCACCGAGGCTGACAGCCGTACCGATCGCTGCAAGCCCAGCTACGCCGGCACCAACTACGAGAACCTTTGCCGGCTGCACTTTGCCAGCAGCCGTCACTTGGCCAGTGAAGAAGCGGCCGAACTGGTTGCCCGCCTCAATGATGGCGCGATACCCGGCGATGTTGGCCATGGAGGACAGCGCGTCCATTTTCTGTGCACGGGAGATGCGTGGCACCATGTCCATGGCAACGGCCGTGATGTTCTTGTCCCGAAAGGTCTCGAGAAGATCCGGGTTCTGGGCCGGCCACAGGAAGGAAATCAGCGTTTGACCATCGTTCAGGCTCTTCGCTTCATCCCCTTCGGGACTGCGAACTTTCACGACGACATCGGAAGCTGCTATGAGAGCCCTCGCGTCAGGCACGACCTCTACGCCCACGGAGCGATATGCATCATCTGAAATACCCGACCTGCTCCCAGCTCCCGCCTCGATCAAGCAATTATGGCCCAATTTTCTCAATTGGACGGCAGATTCGGGAGTCAGCGCTACTCTCGCTTCCTCTGGATACCGTTCTCTTAATGCCCCAATACGCACTGCCGCCTCCCTACATGAGATATCTCTGTTACCTGCTCGACGGCATCGACTTGGAGCAAATGTGCTCACCCCATATTGCTTCAGGGTTTGCCTCGCGCGTGACCAATTGCCCGAGGCGCTCGCCGCCGTCCCCCCAGTTCGACGTCTATCTGCTCGAGCTTGGCGCGCGGGGATGATACTTGCTGTCCAGGTCGTTGATCGCCCTGACATTGCCCGCCGACTGGCCGCCTTCGTCGAACGTCTTGCCCAGAAACGTTTCGGCGATCGACTTAGCGTGCTCCGGCCCGATCACACGAGCACCCAATGTGATGATCTGCGCGTTATTCGAAAGGGCAGCACGCTCGGCGGAATAGGTGTCGTGCGTCAGGGCGGCGCGGATGCCCGGAACCTTGTTCGCTGCGATGCAGACGCCAATTCCGGTTCCACAAACGAGAATGGCCTTGTCGTATGTGCCGTCGAGCACGCCAGAGGCGACGCGCTCCGACAGATTGGCGTAAAACCGATCGGGACCGGCCTCGGTCCGCGAGACTTCATACACGTCAAAGCGACCTTTCAGGTGTTCGGCCAGCACCTTGGCGAGACCTTCGCCTGCGCTGTCTCCTGCAATGGCAACCTTCATTCTCTCTCTCCTCGGAGTTTGGCGGCGCATTTCGCAAGGATGTCGAGGTACCCCTCGACGTTCCATGCCGAACGGCCGATGAACAGCCCGTCGATGTGCGGGCTCGAAATCAGTTCTTCGCAGTTCTGCGGATTGACCGACCCGCCATAGAGGCAGGGGACCTTTCGGCCGACCACCTCTTCGGCGACAGCTATAATTTCGGCCTGACGCGCACCTGCGTACTCGGCGGTTGCCGGGATGCCCTTCTCGCCGATGGCCCAGACGGGCTCGTAGGCAAGGAGGACCTCGGCCGTTTTCTGCGAAGCGGTCAATTTCGAAAGCGCGCCGCGTACCTGGGCGGCCAGGACTTCCGGTGCGTTACCGCTGTCGCGGTCCCTCAGCGTCTCACCTACGCAGATCAGCGGAATAAGACCGTGCCGGACGGCGGCTTCGGTCTTTAAGCCCACCGTTTCGTCGGTCTCCCCGAAGTGTTCACGCCGCTCAGAGTGGCCGAGTTCGACCAGATCGAGATTGCAGTCCTTCAGCATCAGCGGCGAGACTTCGCCCGTCCAAGCGCCCTGGTCGGCCCAGTGCATGTTCTGCGCGCCGACCTTCACGGAGGTTTGGGCGAGCATTGCCCTGACCTCGCGAAGGACGGTGAAAGCCGGAATGACGAAACGCTGGATGCGCGGATCATGCGTCGCATCTGCGGCCTTGAGGCCGCGCACAAAGTGCTCGGCCTCCGCAAGCGTCTTGTTCATCTTCCAGCTGGTGCCAATCCAGAAGCGCGATTTGCCGGTCATGTCGGATCCTGCGTCGATGCAATGGTGAGCTTGATACCCGCCCGTTCAAATTCGTCCAGAACAGCAGTCCCAGGCGCGCGATCGGTGATAACCGCGTCGAACTCAGCTACGTCTGCCAGCACGTTCAAGGCGGTGTGGCCGAATCGCTGGTGGTTGACCAAGAGGCAGGCCCTGGCCGACGACGAAATCATCGCGCGCTTCGCACGCACGACATTGTCGTCCATGTGATAGGCGATCCTGCCGCTCATGGCGGGGGTTGAAATGAAGGCGATGTCCGCCCTCAACCGAGAAAGCGCATCCTCGGTGACGATGCCGAGATAAGCGTTGAATTTCGCCGAATACATGCCGCCGAGAGCTATCAGCGTTATGCCGAACTCGCCTTTCAGCCGTTCCATGATCTCCGCATTGTTGGTGATTAGGGTGAGCGGCCGCTTCTGCGGCAGCATCACGCCGAGCACCGCCGTCATACCCGGCTCGACCAGTTCCAAAGCGGCCTGCGCCATTCCGATCTTGGCTGCGTTGTCTTGGCGCGCGCGAATTCTGAAGTCGCTTTCGAACCTCGTCCCAGCGTCGATCGTCGCTCCACCGCGGACCTTCCGTAAAACTCCTTCCTGGTCGAGGTCGTCGAGGTCACGATGGATCGTCATCTTCGAGACCGCAAAGTGATCGGCAAGCTCGTCGAGACCGACGGTCTTGTTCTCGACCAGCATGTCGATGATTTGCTGCCTGCGCTCGTCCCGCTTCACAAACATCTCCGTTCTAAATCGCCGTTGCCTCGGCCTATATCGAGCCTGCCCGATACCGCTTCGCCATTTCTGCAAGTGGGATGACGTTGATCGAGCTCGCGCGTCCGGCCGTTCCGAAGGCCTCGAATCTTTCGCGACAGAGCTTCGAAAGCGCCGTCATTGCGGGCTTCAAGTACTTGCGGGGGTCGAATTCCGTCGGGTCTTCTGCAAGCACTCTGCGTACCTGCCCCGTCATGGCCATGCGGCAGTCGGTGTCGATGTTGACCTTTCGGACGCCATGCCGGATGCCCCGCTGGATTTCATCGAGAGGCACGCCCCAAGTCGGCTTCATCCGGCCGCCGAAGCTATTGAAGATTTCCTGCAATTCCTCCGGGACGCTCGAGGAACCATGCATGACAAGATGCGTGTTCGGCAGCTTTCGGTGGATCGCCTCGATAACATCCATCGCTAGGACGTCCCCGTCCGGGCGGCGCGAGAACTTGTAGGCTCCATGGCTGGTGCCCATTGCGACGGCGAGCGCGTCCACCTTCGTCTCCTCGACGAATTTCGCGGCCTCGTCGGGATCGGTCAAAAGCTGATGCAGATCGAGCTTACCTTCGACACCGTGCCCGTCTTCGGCTTCGCCCATGCCGGTCTCGAGCGAGCCCAGAACCCCAAGTTCCCCTTCCACCGAAACGCCTGCCCAATGGGCCGTCTCGCTGACGCTTTTTGTGACCTTTACGTTGTAGTCCCAGTCCGCCGGCGTCTTCCCGTCAGCACGGATCGACCCGTCCATCATCACCGAAGTGAAGCCGTGTTGAATCGCGGTGACGCAGGTGCTCGGTTCGTTTCCGTGGTCAAGATGGACGCAAACGGGAATATGCGGATAGATTTCCGTCACCGCATCCATCATGTGCTTGAGCATGATGTCGTTCACATATGCCCGCGCGCCGCGGCTCGCCTGCAGAATGACAGGCGAATCCGTGTCATCGGCCGCTTCCATGATGGCGAGCGCCTGCTCCATGTTGTTGATGTTAAACGCCGGGACGCCGTATCCGTGCTCGGCGGCGTCGTCCAACAGTTGGCGGAGAGTGATCCTGGCCATGAAATCTCACTCGCTGGTTGGATTGGAATTGAGATAGCTCGCGATAAGATCGACCTCGGTCGCCGAACCGAAGACAAGCGGCGTGCGGCAATGGTGGGAGGTCGGGACCTTGTCCAGGATCGCCGAAGTGCCGTCCGTCGCCCGCCCCCCGGCCTGCTCCATCAGGAACGCGATCGGGTTTGCCTCGTACACCAGGCGAAGCCGTCCATTTTGGTACCCCGGTCGTTTGTCGGCGGCGTAGAAGAAAACACCGCCCCTGAGCAGTATCCGGTGGAGCTCTCCGACTGCCGATCCCAGCCAGCGCATATTGAAATCGCGGCCGCGCGATCCCGCGCTGCCCGCTAGGCAGTCCTGAACATACAGGCTGAGACCAGATTGAAGGTGGCGGTGAACGGAAGCGTTGAAAGCGAGTTCCGAGGTGTCTGGCGGTATCCGGACCTGCCTTCTCACAATCAAGAACTCGCCGGTCTGCGGATGCATCGTCGCAAGCAGCATGCCGTCTCCGACGGAGAAGCCGAGGTCGATCGTGTTGCCGAAGGAGACATATCCGGCGGCGACCTGCCGCCTGCCAGAAGTCAAGAACGGGTCTTCAGTTTCGGTGAATGGAATGATCGAGAAGAGCGTGCCCACCGGGGCGCCCAGTCCGACGTTGCCTGAACCATCGATCGGATCGATAGCCACACCGAACCCCGAACCCTTGAACACAACAGGCTCGTCAGCCTCTTCGGAGAGGATCCGTCCGGCCCCTGCCCGTTCCAGAATCTCGACGAACAACGCATGCGAAGCAACGTCGATGGCCTTTTGCGCGTCTCCGTCGGAATTGGAACCGACAAGTCGCGCCGGATCGCCTTCCAGCGAACCGGTCGCAATACGCTCCGACAGAAGACATGCTGCGTCCAAGACCCCGTTGATAAGTGCCGTCACGCGCTGTCGCGACCGGTCCTCACCCGCCCATGTCGAGAGGTACTCATCGACCGACTCGTGCTGGAAGGAGGCTTCGTCGCTGGCGAGAGTTGCCGGAGTGCTCATTCTTCGCCCCTCACCCTTGCAACTGCGCGCGCGACTATCGCGTCACGGGTAATTCCGAATTTTTCGTACAACGTCTCCGCCGGCGCGGACGCGCCAAAGCCGGACATCCCAATCACGTCGTCTTCGCTGTCCACATACCTGGTCCAGCCGAACTTCGAGAGCGCTTCCACCGCGATGCGTGGCGCGTCCCCCAGCACCGCGTGCCGGTAGTCCCTGGCCTGTTTTTCGAAGAGGTCCCAGCTCGGCATCGAGACGACCGCGGCTGGAATATTTCTCGCTTCGAGCTCTTCGGCGGCCTGGATCGCAAGCACTACCTCCGTTCCAGTCGCGATGAGCGTGACCGCGCGTTCCCTGCTGGCTTCCCGCAGCACGTAGGCTCCTCGCGCGCAGCGATTGGAGCCATCGCGTTCCGAGCGGAGCTGGGGAACATTCTGCCGCGATAGCGCCAGGACGGACGGCGTGTTCTTGCTGGTTATCGCGATGTCCCAGCATTCGAGCGTTTCGATCGTGTCCGCCGGCCGGAACACATGCAAGTTCGGCATCGCCCTGAGGCTGGCAAGATGCTCGACGGGCTGGTGGGTCGGGCCGTCTTCTCCGAGACCGATGGAATCATGCGTCATCACGAAGATGGAGCGCGCGCCCATCAAAGCCGCCACGCGAATGGCGTTGCGGCAATAGTCCGAGAATACGAGGAACGTGCCGCCATACGGTATGAAGCCGCCATGAACCGCCATGCCGTTCATTGCGGCGGCCATTGCGAACTCCCTCACGCCATAGCTGACATAACGCCCGCTTCTAACGGCGGTGAAATCGCTGTCGACGGCCGGAACACGCGTCAAGTTCGAGTGGGTAAGGTCCGCCGAGCCGCCAATCATTTCGGGAAGCAACTCCGTCAGCGCCTCCAGGGCGATCTGGCTTGCCTTGCGCGTGGCCACTGATTGCGGCCTATCGAGCAGATTCGCCTTGGCGGCGTTCACCGTCTCCTCGTAATGCGGCGGCAACGATCCCGCGGTGCGACGCTCGAACTCGCTTTTGACGTCAGGTTCCGCTGCTTCGAGCCGCGCTTGCCACTCTCTGCGGGACTTCGCGCCCTTCGCGCCGATCGCGCGCCATGTTTCCAGGATCGGCGTTGGAATCTCGAAAGGATCTGCCGTCCAGCCATAGGCCGTCTTTGTCGCGGCGGCTTCGCTCGCGCCCAGCGGCGCGCCGTGCACCGAGCTCTTTCCTGCCTTTGACGGAGAACCGAACCCAATGATGGTTTTCAGCGCGACGAGGGACGGTCTCGATGTTTCCGCTTTCGCGTTCGAGATCGCCGCGTCGATTGCTTCAGCGTCATGGCCATCTACGCGTTGCGTGTGCCATCCGTATGCATCGAACCTCGCAAGCACGTCTTCCGAAAACGCTATCGCAGTCGAACCGTCGATCGTGATGGAGTTGTCGTCATAGAGGACGATCAGCTTGCCGAGTTGAAGATGGCCCGCCAGCGAGGCAGCTTCCTGGCCGACGCCTTCCATGAGGCATCCGTCTCCACAGAAGACATAGGTGTGGTGATCGACGAGCGCGGTGCCGAATTCCGCGCCCAGGCGCCGCTCCGCGATAGCCATGCCGACCGCGGACGCAATGCCCTGCCCTAGTGGCCCCGTCGTTGTCTCGACGCCGGCGGTGTGGCCGTATTCCGGGTGGCCCGGCGTTTTCGAATCCCACTGGCGGAAATTGCGGATCTCCTCAATGGTCATTTCCTTGTAACCGGTTAGGTGGAGAAGGCTGTACAGCAGCATCGAGCCATGGCCGTTCGACAGCACGAACCGGTCGCGATCCGGCCAGCCGGGTTCGCTCGCATCGAATTTGAGGTGCTTGCCGAACAGAACGGCCGCCGCATCGGCCATGCCCATCGGCATTCCAGGGTGACCGGAATTGGCCGCCTCCACGCCGTCGATTGATAGGACGCGGATAGCGTTTGCCAGATCGCGGACCGAAACTGCTGTCAACTCTTCCTCCCATAACGTGTGAGGTATGATCTTCTCGATGGTGGCCAATGTCGTGCGCTTTTTTAAAAATCACAAGCGGAAATTACAAAGTCACATATTTTTTGTTATTTTGAGAAGAGCGGTAACATTCCGCAAAAATTTCTAATGACGCCCAGCCCTGTCTCTGATAGAGGTGGTCATACCTCATACCTTAGGGAGTGAAAACATGCAATATGTTCGCTTAGGAGCGACTGGACTTAAGGTCTCGCGTTTGGCGTTGGGCTGTATGAGCTTTGGAGAACCTGAAAGGGGGAATCACCAGTGGACGCTTGCCGAAGCCGAGGCGCGGCCGCTTTTCCAGCAGGCGCTGGATGCCGGGATCAATTTCCTCGACACGGCGAACGTTTATTCCGACGGCACCAGCGAGGAGATCGTCGGCAAGCTGTTGAAGGAACACGGCCGGCGTGATGAAATTGTTTTGGCAACCAAGGTTTTCGGGCGGATGAACGCCAGCCCGAACGGCGCCGGCCTGTCGCGCAAAGCAATCCTGTCCGAGGTCGACAACAGTCTCCGTCGCCTGGGAACGGACTACATCGATCTGTACCAGACGCATTTCTGGGACAGCGAAACGCCCATCGAGGAGACGCTCGAGGCGCTCAATGACGTGGTAAAGGCGGGCAAAGTTCGCTACATCGGCGCGAGCAACATGTACGCGTGGCAGTTCGCAACGGCGATCCAGATCTCAAAGCGCAACAACTGGGCTGCGTTCGCATCAATGCAACTTCATCTTAATCTTATCTATCGCGAGGAGGAACGCGAGATGCTGCCGCTGTGCCGTGCCGAAGGCATCGGCGTGATGACGTTCAGCCCGCTGGCACGCGGTATTCTCACGAAGGGAAGCGGATCTCAGTCCAAACGCGCGGAAACGGACAACGTCACCGGCAGGTTCTACGAGAAGGCCGCGGCCGCAGATCGGGTCGTGGTGGACGAAGTTGCCAAGATCGCCGTGGAACGCGGCCTGCCTCAAGCGCAAATAGCGTTGGCGTGGGTGCTGCAAAAGCAGGGCGTGACCTGCCCTATCATCGGAGCTACCAAGCCAAGCCATCTGCAGGATGCGGTGGGATCTCTGGCCGTCAAATTGACCGACGACGAAATCCAGCGGCTTGAAGCTCCCTACGTACCCCACGATGTCGTCGGCCTGATGTGACGGCTACGGCCGCAGTTCAAGACGCTTGGCAACTGCCGGGCGTCTGCCACGCGTCGGGTCGCCATTCCACCTGAACGCGCTGCCTTGATGCGGGAAGGACGTGCGTCACGTCAAGAAACTGCTCGGTGGCCGGGCGCCGGGGACAATCCATGGCCCCCTCGCCGAAACTTCGCATCACCTGGCTTCCCTATTTCGAACCGCCGCCTGCTCGAGTTCGCCGAGTGTCAAGGTTCGCGGCGCCGCAGCTCGCCGGAGTCGGTCGTTGATCGCCAGCCCCAAGCCCTCGTCCGGTATGGGAACGATTGCTATGGATTCCGCGCCGGCATCGTCGGCCTCTTTGAGGGTCGCATACAATTTCGCCGCAAACTCCTCGAGACTGCCCTCCGGACTCAGGTTGAAAACGCGTGCGCAGGCCCCTTCGCCCGGAACAATGGCATCGCCGAACTTGAGGAGCGTCTCGCCTGGCCCGACGCCCGTGGCGTTCAGCCTGACCATCGCGCGCGGAGCATAGTGCGATGTCAGCATTCCCGGTGCGAGCACTTTGCGGAACAGGTTTGGGGCGCTGACTTGAAGACCTGCAGCATGCTCGACGAGCTCGATCGGCAGGCCGCCAGGACGAAGCAACTCGATGCCATTTTCGCGGACCCTCAGGATAGTGGACTCGACGCCGATCTTCGTTGGGCCACCATCGAGTATCAACGGTACTCCATCGCCGAATTCGCTCTCGACGTGCGCTGCTGTCGTCGCACTCACCCTTCCCGATATATTGGCGCTGGGGGCGGCCAGCGGCCCTCCATAGGACCTGATCAAGCCATTGCTGAATCCCATGGGAATTCTGATGGCGACGGTGGTCAGGCCGGCCGTAGTCACGGATGGAAGCCTGCCGGGGTTCGAGTTGAGCACCAACGTCATCGGCCCCGGCCAGAACCTTTCCGCAAGACGGAGACTGACCGGATCCAGGGTCGCGAATTCGCTGACCATCTCAAGATCGGAGCAGTGGCAGATAAGCGGGTTGAAACCCGGTCGACGCTTAATATCGAAAATTTGGGATACCGCGGCTTCATTAGTCGCGTCGGCGGCCAACCCGTAAACGGTCTCGGTCGGCACCGCGATCACATCGCCCCTCCCGAGCGCCTCGACAGCTGAAGTGATCCCCGCTGCGGGATCGGCTGCGACATCAATGATCATTGAAAAACCCCTTCCGTCTCGCTGTTTGAATAAAGGGAAAAAAACCGCTTGTCAAAATAGGTATGACCTTATACCTTCTTCCGAGGCTGATGAGGAGTTGGCCTTGGGAGGTTTTATGACGACGGGAAGTGTCACATTCGACACCACACTACACTCGACGACCGGAAACGGTCTTCTGCTAGAGGCGGATGGTGTTGCGAAGGCGTTTCATGGCGTTCCGGCACTGCGTAACGGGCACCTGAAGCTTCGTCCGGGGAGCGTCCACGCCTTGTGCGGGGGAAATGGGGCTGGGAAGTCCACCTTCCTAAACATCGTTATGGGTCTTCTGCGCAGGGACGAGGGCAGCATCAAGATTAAGGGTGAAGTGGTCGATTTCCGCTCCGCCAGCGAGGCGCTCGATCACGGCATCGCCATCATCACCCAGGAGCTTTCTCCGGTTCTGGAAATGACTGTCGCCGAGAACATCTATCTCGGAAGGGAGCCAAAACGTCTTGGGGCCTTCATCGATTTTGCCCTATTAGAGACGCAAGCGCAGAAGCTCCTGGACGACATCGGCTTCCCGATCCGTGCCAATGCCCGTATGTCAAATCTCAGCCTCGCCGAAACCCAGTTGGTCGAGATCGCCAAGGCGCTGAGCTTCGATGCGGATATCGTCATCATGGACGAGCCGACTTCCGCGATCGGCGAGCACGAAGCCCACATCCTGTTCGCGGCGATCGATCGTCTGAAGCATCGTGGCTCGGGCATTATCTACGTTTCACACAAGCTCTCAGAAATCTTCGAGATTGCGGACGAGTTCACGGTCTTCCGCGACGGCAACTACATCGTAAGCGGCTCCATGAAGGAGACCACCCGCAAGGAGCTTGTCACTCATATTGTCGGGCGTGAGGTCAAGGTCGTCGAGAAAGAGCGTCCGAACGCAGGTGCTCCCATCTTGCTTGAAGTCCGCAACCTGTCCCGCGAGAGCGAATTCAAGGACATTTCGATCTCCGTCGCCGCCGGCGAAGTTTTCGGAATCTACGGCCTCCTCGGCTCCGGCCGGACCGAGTTCCTGGAGGCGGTCTATGGGATGGAGACGCCGACATCCGGCGAGGTGATGCTTGCAGGAAGGCCGGTTCCGCGCGGCAAGCCGCGTGAATCGATCAAGATGGGCATGGCGATGGTGTCCGAGGACCGCAAGGACAGCGGCTTGGTCCTGTCGTCTTCGATCGCCCACAACATCACGCTTTCCGCCCTTTCCCTGATGGCGGTCAGCGGCTTCGTGAAGCAGCAGAAGGAACGCGAAGTCGTCGAGGAGATGATCCGCTCCCAGCGGATCAAGACCAGCTCCTCCGAGCTTGCGGTCGAGAATCTGAGCGGCGGAAACCAGCAAAAGGTCGTCTTCGCGCGATGCCTGACGACCAATCCCCGACTTCTGATCTGCGATGAGCCCACCCGCGGCATCGACGAAGGCTCCAAGCAGGAGATCTACGCCTTCCTGCGGGACTTCGCCGCCAAGGGTCACGGTGTTCTCGTCGTGTCGTCCGAGGCTCCGGAGATCCTCCAGGTCAGCGACAGGATCGCGATTTTCAAGGCAGGAACGTTGGTCGACGTCATCGACGGCCATGGCGCCACCCAGCAAATGATCATGGAGCTCGCAAGTTGAGGAGTCTGCGCTCCCTCAGGTTCGGCAAGCTACTGCTGCCGGTGTCGCGGCAGGATTTAGGACGAGTCAAATGAACGCTAACATCACCAAGATCGCCACCGGCACTCCGTCGGAGCGCAGGAAAGCCGAGATCACCAAGGACTTCATAAAGTCCTTCAGCATCATTCTGGTGTTTCTCGCAATCTGCGTGCTTTTCACCTCGCTGAACCAGTACTTCCTCACCTGGAACAACTGGCTCAACCTTCTTCGCCAGTCGAGCATCAACGGCATTCTCGCCATCGGCGTCACGTTCGTCATCCTGACAAAGGGCATCGACCTGTCGGTCGGATCGGTCATGGCACTCGCCGGAATGATGGCAGCCAACCTGGTGACAACCGGGAACGAGCACCTTGTGATCTGGAGTATTCTTGCAGCGCTCGGTACCGGAGCCGTCGTCGGCCTCGCGAACGGGGTTCTCATCGCCCGGATCAACGTGCCGCCTTTTGTTGCGACGCTCGGAATGCTGAGCATGGCCAGGGGCCTCACTCTAATCTATTCCGACGGCAGGCCGATCGCTAACCTTACCGCTTCCCTGCGGTGGATCGGCAGCGGAAACGTCCTTGGCCTCCCTGTCCCCGTCCTCATTTTCTTCGCCGTGTTCCTGATTGGCTGGCTCACGCTCTCGAGGACGACTTTTGGACGCTACGTCTACGCCGTTGGCGGCAATGAAAAAGCGGCCAGGACCAGCGGCATCTCGACCCGTACCATCATCGCTGCCACGTACGTGATCTGCGGTCTGCTCGCCGGGCTTGCCGGACTTGTGCTGACGGCCCGCACGACGGCGGCACTGCCGCAGGCGGGCATCGGCTACGAACTCGACGCCATCGCGGCAGTCGTGATCGGCGGCACGAGCCTCTCGGGCGGACGCGGCTCACTCGTAGGGACCCTCTTCGGCGCATTGATCATCGGCACCATCAACAACGGGATGGATCTGATGGGCGTGTCGTCATATTACCAGCAACTATTGAAAGGAGCCATCATAGTCTTAGCCGTGATCGCAGACCAGATACGCAAGTAATCGTTGCCAATAGCAACAAAAAAATCGGAGGAGAATATGATTAACAGACGTACGTTCATTGCCGCGATCGCAGCCTCGACGATGCTGCTTGGTGCGGACCTCGCCGCAGCCCAAGAGAAGATCCGTATTGCTGCACTTTCTTTCGGCGAGGCAGGCGAATACATGAAGGCCTGGTCCACAGAGATCCAGAACCACCCTGCCGTAAAGGAGGGCAAGGTCGAGATCACGGTTTTTGATGGAAAATACGATCCGCTTATCCAAGCCAACCAGATCGATACGGCGCTGACCCAGCAGTTCAATGCGATCATCATGGCCCCGTTCGATCTCGAAGCTTCCGCGCCGGCCATCGACAAGGCGGCCGAGGCAAAGGTCCCGGTGATCGTCTCGGCGCTCAAAACCTCGTCGAAAAACTATACCGCGTCGATTATCGTCGACGATCGCGAAGGCGGCAGGATCATCGCCGAGGAAATGGCGAAGCGCCTCCCGAGCGGCGGCAATCTGGTCCTCATGGAAGGGCCAATCGGCCAGTCGGCCCAGATTGAACGTCGCGCCGGCGTCGACGCCGGGCTCGAAGCGCATTCGAACCTCAAGCTGCTCGCCGACAAGAGCGGCAATTGGAGCCGCGCCGAGGGCCAGGCTCTCATGGAGAACTGGCTCTCCGCCTATCCCGACCAGATCAATGGCGTCCTCGCTGAGAACGACGAGATGGCGCTCGGCGCTATTGAAGCCATGAAGGCAGCCAACGTTGACCTTAGCAAGGTGCCGGTCATTGCGATCGACGGCATCCCGGACGCAAAGCGCGCCGTGGAGAACGGCGAAATGGCGGTCACCCTGTACAAGTATGCGAGGGCGGAAGGGCAAGGTGCAGTAGATCTTGCTTTGCGTCAGGTAATCGGCACGGAATACAAGCCGCAGTCGGAGGTATGGAACGGCCTGATGGAGTGGAAGGACGGCACACAGAAGGACTACGTCGTTCCATGGCTGATCTTGGACAAAGATAACGTCAAAAAGTACATGTGATTATTGTTGGCGAGCCCGCATTCAACGGGCTCGCCACTGTCAGATCAAGGTGAAATATGACTGTGCTAGAGAAGAGAAAGATCGGTAACACCGGAGTCGAACTGACTTCACTGGGTCTTGGTACCTCGCCATTGGGCGGTTGCGGCGTGAGGGTCCCGTTCACCGATTTCGAAGCCGTGGTCATGAAGGCCTACGAGCTGGGCGTGCGGTATTTTGATACGGCACCGCTCTATGGCCTCGGCAAGTCCGAGCACAGCCTGGGTCATGTGCTGCGCGTGAACGGTATCATCGAGGACGTGGTCATCAGCACTAAAGCGGGACGTATCCTCAAGCCCGCGAGCCGCTCGAAGCGGGCGGAGAGCCTTTACGGCATCAACTGGATCGACCCGCTGCCTTACGTCGACGAATACGACTACACGTACGACGGGATAATGCGTTCATTCGAGGACAGCCAGCAGCGCATGGGCGTTGATGGCGTCGACATTCTCTATCTCCACGACGTCAGCGGCGTCTGGCATCGCGACAGCTACGACCTCTACCTCTCGCAGCTCCGCCAGAGCGGGTATCGGGCCTGCGATGAGCTTCGGAGCAGCGGAGCAGTCAAGGCGATAGGGCTCGGCGTCAACGAGACCGCGTCTGTTCTACAAGTCGCTGCCGAATTTAATCTTGATTGCTCGTTGGTCGCGGGCCGCTACACGCTGCTTAACCATCAGCCTCTTGAAGACTTCTTCCCCGAGGCTCAGCGCCGCGGGATCGCAATCATCGCAGGCGGCGTCTACAATTCCGGCGTCCTGGCAGAGGGAAGCAAAGGTGCGGCTGCGGTTCGGACGTACGACTATCAGACAGCCAGCCCCGAAATCCTGAAGCGCGTTGAAGCTCTCGAGGCAGTTTGCGGCGAATTTGGCATTTCGCTTGCGACGGCGGCGACGCAGTTCGTCTACTCGCACCCGGCCGTCACTGCGGTGGTCCAAGGCGCCCTTAGCACTGCCCACGTCGAGGCGAACGTCAAGGCGATTTCCGAGAAGATCCCGCCAGGGTTCTGGTCCGCGCTCAAGGCAAAGAGCCTCATCCCGGAAGCGGCTCCGATCATGACATCGGCCGCCTGAAAACTTCGTAGTCAAGAAAAGGAATATATGATGTCGGACCTGGCAAAGCGCCCGCTCGGCAAATCGAATGTGCGGGTAACGTCACTGGGGCTTGGAACGGTTCCCATTTCGGGCTTCAACGCGGACGTATCATACGACGAGTTCGAGCAGACGATTCTGTCGGGTTACGCTGCCGGCATTCGATACTTCGACTGCGCTCCCATGTACGGCTTCGGGAAGTCCGAGCATTTCCTGGGCCATGCCCTGAGAGTGAATAAGCTGCGAGACGACGTCGTCGTGAGCACCAAGGTCGGCCGTGTCCTCAAGCCAGCCAGCCGCACGAAAAAGCTCGACACCGTCTATGGAATCGAGTGGATCGATCCCCTGCCCTTCTTGGACACCTACGACTACACCTACGACGGTATCATGAGGTCGTTCGAGGACAGCCAGCAGCGTCTTGGTCTCGATTACATCGATGTCCTGCTCGTACATGATGTCGGGCGCGCCTGGCACGGCGATCGAAGCGAGTTCTACTGGGATCAGTTGAGAGCCTCCGGGTACAAGGCATTGGACGAACTGCGGTCCACCGGCTGTGTCTCGGCGATTGGCCTCGGAGTCAATGAAACGGATTCCGTCGTAGGTGTCTCCCGGGAGTTCCCTATCGAGTGCGCCCTGGTGGCCGGACGCTACACATTGCTCAACCACGAACCCCTGCACTCCGCCTTCGACGAGCTTTTGTCGAGAAATGTCTCAATCATCGCAGGCGGCATCTTCAATTCGGGTATTTTGGCCAGCGGAACCTCTGGCGCAACGGCGACATACGACTACGGGAAAGTCCCGGCCGCCGTCCTCGACCGCGTCAAATCGATCGAAGCTGTATGCGAGGAATACCGGGTCAGCTTGCCGGCTGCCGCAATGCAGTTCGTATATGCCCACCCCGCCGTGGCCACACTAGTCATGGGCGCGAAAAGCAGTGCTGAAGTCGATCAGAACGTGGCGGCGATCAACGAGCGCATTCCGCCCGCATTCTGGAACGCCCTGCAATCAGCTGATCTGCTGCCAGCAACTGCGCCACTCCCTGCGGAGGCGTGACGGTTATGGGGTATCAGCGGGCCCTTATTCCGTTCTCCTGCAACGAAGTCGCAAACGCCGTTGAATTGCAGGAGCAGCGGTCTGGACTGGAGACCCTGGTCCGGGCTTACGGCGAGGTGCTCGCACTGTTCTCGTTCATGCACCTCGGCTTGAGAGAGCCCGGCATGAATCTGCTCTTCGCCCAGCTGTCGTGCCGTGCCGCCGATATACTGGAGTCCGTCGGACAGGGGGGCGACAAAAGGAGGCGCTTGGCGGCACTCGAACATGCAGCTCGGCATCTCGGCCGAGTCCGCTCTGACCTTTTACAGGCCCAGAGGTCATTCGAAGGACTGCTGGGAAGGCAGAGTACCGAGCTCTTGAGGTTGCTGACGAGAGCTTCGTTGGAATTGAAACGGGCATCTGCGCTATTGGGCACCATGACATTCGACGCGAGCGGATGTTGCGCAGGGCCTTTGTTCGCAAACGCGGAGGAAACACATGGGAGCGCATTCCGTTTGGGTGCTTGAGTATGCCCGAAGCCCTGTTCACCCGGTGAGCGGTGTCTATTACGGCGCCCATAACCAGGGAACGATGAATCTACCATTCGCATACATTCTGATCAGGACGGCCGATGCGGTCGCATTAGTCGACGTCGGCCACGATGCGAACGATTTCGGGGGAGAGATAGCGAACTCGATCGGAGTAACCGGGTGGACGCCGCCGGAGATAGTGCTGGGTGAATGTGGCGTCCGGCCTGAGGACGTGACTCACATCTTCATAACGCACGCCCACTTCGATCACATCGGCGGCCTGAAGTTCTTTCCCAATGCAAAGATCTTCATTCAGAAGAAGGAGCTCGAATCCTGGATGTGGATCCTTGCCAAGGGTCGCCGGTTTCGATCGCTGTTGGCTGGGCTGAACCCCGCCGATATACTTTATCTTACCCAGGCGAACATCGAGGGCAGACTGGAACTTCTCGAAGGACCGAGAGAAGATGTGCTTCCGGGCATTCACCTGTATCCCGCCCACGACACTCATACCGCGGGCTCCCAGTATGTAGTGGTGCAAAACAGAGGCAGCGATGACAGGCTGGTCTTGTCCGGAGACGTCGTCTACACCTACCGGAACCTGACTGGCGACGATCAACTCGATCCTTGTTTCGTCCCCCCAGGCCTTGCGAATGGCAGCCAGACGAAGCTGATCCAGGCAGCGGAAGAGATGCTGGGCATCGTGGGGAATGACGAGCGTCGGATCATACCGGTGCATGAGGAAAAATTGGCCCAATTCTATCCCTCCCGCCTGAGCGATCACGGGCTGCGGATAGTCGAGATCTGCGTCGCGGACGGAGAGCAATCGAGGGTTTGATCCTTCTGTTTTGATTACGAACGGTGTGCACGACATGAATAGAAACGACTGCGTCGTCATGACGTACATGATCGAATGCGACGGGGATCCTCAATCGTTTGCAAGCAAGATCGCCAGCGATCAGTCGACGGGCACGTTCGTCGACCTCCCGGGGGAGACGCCGGAGCTGAAGGCGCGGGTCGCCGCCCGCGTGCTTGACGTCCGCGAGCTTCCCCCGATCTCCGTGCCCTCGATCCCCCAAAACGCGTCGGGACCTTCGTATCGGCGGGCGGAAGCGGACATCGCCTTTCCGATTGAAGCGGTCGGTGACGATCTTTCCGCTTTGATGACGATCACGATCGGCGGAGTCTTTTCGATCCGAGGCTTCACCGGCATACGTGTCTTGCGCATGCAATTGCCGCATGCGTTCGGGGCTTCCTACCCGGGGCCTCAGTTCGGCATAGCGGGGACGCGGCGTCTGACAGGCGTCTTCGACCGACCTCTGATCGGCACGATCATCAAGCCGGCGCTAGGGCTGCGTCCCAACGAAACGGCCGAGATGGTGAGTGAGCTTATCGCCTCGGGCGTTGATTTCATCAAGGATGACGAGAAGCTCTGCGGTCCGCCCTATTCGCCGCTCGAGGAGCGGGTGAGAGCGATCATGCCTCTCATCAAGGACCATGAGCAACGGACCGGCAAGAAGGTAATGTATGCCTTCAACATCTCCCATGTCGATCCCGACGTCATGATGAGAAACCATGACGTCGTCGCCGATGCCGGCGGAAACGCGGCCGTGATCAACATAAACTCTATTGGGCAAGGTGCTTTCCTGTTTTTGAGGAGGCGTTCAAGACTGGCGCTGCATGCCCACCGTAACGGATGGGACATCCTCACCCGCCACCCCGGCCTTGGGATGAATTTTTCTGTTTACCAGCAGTACTGGCGGCTGCTCGGCGTCGACCAGTTCCAGATCAACGGCATCGGATCCAAGTATTGGGAGCCCGACGATTCGTTCGTCCAGTCTTTCCACGACCTCGTCGCCCCTTTCACGTCCGCAGGGGAAAAGCCCATGCCGGTCGTTTGCTCGGGGCAATGGGGTGGACAGGCGCCTGAGACATATCGTCGAACCGGAAGAACGCTCGATCTCCTGTACCTCTGCGGCGGAGGCGTCGTCAGTCATCCAGACGGTCCAGGTGCGGGCGTCAAAGCCGTTCGACAAGCATGGGAAGCCGCGCGCGAGGGTGTTGACCTAGATTCGTACGCGCAGAACCATCCCGAGCTCAAACAGGCGCTGGCCAAATTCGGCAAGCGCGATTGAACCTTCCCTGGCGGGAAATGACAGCGTCTTACCTCGCGCCTTGGATCGCAGGAAATCCCCATGAAGACCATCGTCGAACAGCTCAAGTCCGTCGTTTCGGCTACTAATGCAACCGACATCCGCGCCGCCTTTGCGGCCGATCCGAACCGTTTTTCGCGCTTCAGCACGAGGCTCGGCGATCTTCTCCTCGACTATTCGAAATGCGCCGCCAACGACAGGGTTATCGACGGTCTGGAGGCGCTGGCGAAAGCAGCCCGGATCGAAGAGAAGCGCGACGCCATGTTCCGTGGCGACATCATCAACATCACCGAAGAACGCGCCGTCCTGCATACGGCGCTCAGGAACCGGTCGAACCGGCCGGTCCTCGTCGGCGGCAAGGACGTCATGCCGGACGTCAACGCCGTGCTCGATGCGATGGGCGCCTTTGCCGACGGCATCCGCTCGGGCGCGCTCAAGGGCGCGACCGGCAAGAAGATCACCGACGTCATCAATATCGGCATCGGCGGCTCCGACCTCGGCCCGGTCATGGCGACCCTGGCGCTCGCGCCCTTTCACGACGGCCCGCGGCTGCATTTCGTCTCCAATGTCGACGGCGCCCATATCGCCGACACGCTGAAGCTGCTCGATCCGGAGACCTCGCTCTTCATCATCGCCTCCAAGACCTTCACGACGATCGAGACGATGACCAATGCCCAGACCGCCCGCAGCTTCATCGCCGGCAAGCTCGGCGAAGCGGCCGTCGGCCACCACTTCGCGGCGGTCTCCACCGCGCTCGACAAGGTGGCCGTTTTCGGCATCGACCAGGCCCGCGTCTTCGGCTTTTGGGACTGGGTCGGGGGGCGCTACTCGATCTGGTCGGCGATCGGCCTGCCGCTGATGATCGCCATCGGCAAGGAGAATTTCGGCCGCTTCCTCGATGGCGGCCACGCGATCGACGAGCATTTCCGCACCGCGCCGATCCGTGAGAACATTCCGGTTCTGCTCGGCCTCCTCGGCTTCTATCACCGCAACGTGCTCGGTTATCCGTCGCGGGCGATCCTACCCTATGACCAGCACTTGTCGCGCTTCCCGGCCTATCTGCAGCAGCTCGACATGGAATCGAACGGCAAGGGCGTCACGCTCGATAGCACCCCGGTCGAATTCTCGACGGGACCTGTCGTCTGGGGCGAACCCGGCACCAACGGCCAGCACGCCTTCTACCAGCTCATCCACCAGGGGACCGACATCATCCCGGCGGAATTCATGATCGCCGCGAACGGCCATGAAAAAGACCTCCGCCACCAGCACCAGCTGCTGATCGCGAACTGCCTGGCGCAGTCGGAGGCGCTGATGAAGGGCCGGACGCTCGACGAAGCCAAGGCGCAGCTCACCTCGAAGGGCATGGACGAGGCAAAAGCGGACAAGATTGCGCCGCATCGTGTCTTCACCGGCAACCGGCCGTCGCTGACCTTCGTCTACGACCAGCTCGACCCCTTCGCGCTCGGCCGCCTGATCGCCCTCTACGAACACCGCGTCTTCGTCGAAGGCGCGCTCTTCAACATCAACTCCTTCGACCAGTGGGGCGTGGAGCTCGGCAAGGAGCTGGCGACCGGCCTGCTGCCTGTCGTCGAGGGCAAGGAGAGCGCCGATGGCCACGATTCCTCGACCGCCGGCCTCGTTGCGGCACTGCTGAAGGCTCAGGGCTGAGTGACCGAATTACAAAACGCCGATAGGGCGTCCGATCGCGGGCAAGCGCTCCGGTAGGCCGCACGATGGCTAGCTTGGTTATGTTCCTATTCGCGCTATCGCGGCATGGCGAGCCGCTTTGACGGTCTCTGTCAGCTTGCGATTTTCGATCACCACCTGTTTGGTCGCATCGTCTCCACCCACGACATGGTCAATGTCGTTCATAAGAGCATCGAACCCCTGCTTCGCGACGAGCTCCCGATCGTTTTTCATCGCTTTTCCGATCGGCGTGTCGGCCATGCCAGCATTGGCATGGAATTTTGTATTCGTCGCGCCTGGAAGCAGGGCCGTTACCGTAACACCCGTTCCCCTCAGTTCTTCACGCAGCGACTCGGCGAACGAAAAACCAAACGCTTTCGAGGGACCGTAGGTTGTTTCGAAGGGCGTGGGGGATGTGGCGGAAACCGACGATACAATCAGAATGCGGCCATTGCCGTTCGCAACCATATGCCTGACGACGTGTTTCGCATGTGAACTGTTCCGGTGACGTTGACTGCTATGACACGCAGATCATCCTCCAAAGCAGTCTCGGCAAAGGCTCCGCCTACTGCAATGGTCACATTCGGCGCGCACGCATCGACCGGACGCTTTAGATGCATCACGAAGCGCCAGAAAGCTTCGACTCCTTCGTATGTTCCTGCGTCGGCCCGAAACGCGAATGTTTCAGTGCCGTCACTCCGAAGTTTTTCAGCTGCCTCGAAGATCTTTTCGCTGGAGCCAGACAGCGCGATATCAAATCCCTTTTTCGCAAATTGCCTAGCGAGCTCGAAACCTATACCGGACGAAGCGCCCGTCACCATTGCCAAAGGACGACCGCTATTCATTTTAAATCTCCTTCCTAGCGTCCGCTCTTTCTCGTCAGCCATTCAATGGCGCCCCGCCAGTCAAGCGCGCGAGCGTTTATCCGCCGTAGTTACTCGCGCTTGCTTTTTTTTCAGAAGCGGCGCGGTGTAGGTTCCGCCAACACCGAGTTAGTTACTCAGATCAAGCATTTGACGGACCTCCTCTGGAGTAGCTGGCTCCCTTCCCGCTGCCCGAATGACCCGAACAGTCTCGCGGATCAAAACTTCGTTTGAAGGATAGTCGAGCTCGGGATAAGGATAGTCGCCGATACCCATGGCTAGGTGGCCGCCCCGTGTGGCAATGGTATCTGCGAGTGCGAGCAGGTTGCCGCCCAGCACGTTTGCCGTCCATTCAATCCGTCGGTCTGGCGGCAAGAACATCAAATGTGCCTCGAGCCCCTGCCGGGTTCCGGGATGACCGGTAATCGTCTTGCCGTCCGTCATGTGAAACAGCATGTAGCCCGGTTCATCGATTAATCCCATGTCCATCAGCATGAGCGCCCGCCTGGTAAAGCCGACGGACCAGCTTACCATCTTGGGCTTCACGCCTGCCTGCTTTAGTTCGCGAGCATAATGCACGAGCGAGTCGGTTGTGTTGACGTAGATACGCTCGGCAAAGGAAACGTTGCCGCTTTCGCGGTCGAAGGTCTCGAGATTGGCGCTTCCGGTATCGATGGGTGCGATATCCGGCTTCGTTATCGGGTCTTGCGCAAGCCGAACCACATTATCAATCCGGTTACGGGCATCGGCATCGTTCGAGATGAAGCCGAGCGTGGGAAGGATGAGAATGTCCGACTTAGCCTTCACCTTACGAATGATATCATCGTAAGCTTCGAACGTATTCCATGGCTGGCCGTCGACCGTTCGCGCGTGGAAGTGCAGGATCGACGCGCCTTCTTCACGCACCCTAGCTGCGGTCTCCGCAATCTCGTCGGAGGTCCAAGGAACGTTCCTATTGTGGTCGCGCATTGCATACTCGTTGATGCGCGCCTCAAGTATAAGCTTCTTCATCCTAAGCCTCCACGTGCTGCTTCTCGGTGCCGTGAAGCACGCGCATGAAATAGTCGTCGTCGCCGACCTGACCTCCTTTGAGGAGAACTTCGAGCCCGTCCAATCCCCCGCCCATCAGCTCGCAAAGATGACCGTGCTGAACCCGATCGAAGACCTTGATCGTCAGCGACTCCGCCGCGCTCTGCCGGACCGCGTAGCTCGAACTATCGCCCCCGGCTAGGACCACCCGCTGGACATCCGTCTCCCTTCTGGCCGCGACCATGAGATTGGCATAGGCTTCGCCAATGAGCTGGGGCGGAATGTCCTCGAACCTGTCGCGGTCCATTGCGTGACCCCGTGCGGTGTAGACGATCGTCGGCCGCTCATTGGCGAGGTGGGCCATGATCTGCGGTTTGACGAGTTCGATTTTGCGTGCGACCGCCCGACCGTCGGTAAGCTCGAGCGGATTGAGCTCAAGCGCCGCCCAGCCCGCCTGAACCGCAGCGTCGATCTGGCGGCCCGTCTGAATGGCGCAGCTGCCCGACAGCACCAGCAGGTTGGACGCGGGTGCGATGGTCGTTCCTACGTCGAGAAGATCGAGCGGATTCTTGTGTTTCGCCAGTTGCTTGCCGAGTGCCTGAGCAAGACCCTGGGCCGCTATCGCGAAAACCGGCCGTTTTTTGTGATGCTCCCAAAGCGCGCTGGCAATATTGTCGAGATCGCGATTGTCCACGCCGTCGAAAACAACGCCCTTCCTGTTGGCAAGCAAATTTTCGAGGCGTTTCGACAGTGTCGCTTCGTCCCGGATCTCCGGCAGGAATATGTTGGTGAAATCGAGGGAGCACAGGTCGGCCAGGTGCCGCCGGAGATCAGATTCCTTCATCGGAGTACG
Organism: Sinorhizobium fredii NGR234; assembly: GCF_000018545.1. Classification (NCBI taxonomy): domain Bacteria; kingdom Pseudomonadati; phylum Pseudomonadota; class Alphaproteobacteria; order Hyphomicrobiales; family Rhizobiaceae; genus Ensifer; species Ensifer fredii. The sequence goes on along the minus strand of NC_012587.1, from coordinate 697,760 downwards.
TGGATGGTTCGACATGCTCGGATGCCGATCCAGTCGCACGATCTCGGAACCGAATTTCGCATAGTGGTTGCCAAACGCCGTGTAGCGGCCGAAGTCGGGCGTTGCAGCCAAGACAACCAGGTCGTATTCGCCTCCGCCCCCCGCGAGCTGTTCCGCGGCGAACCCGAAGTTGCCGACCTGCGGGGCGGAATCGAAGGTCGAGCAGATCTTGTACTGCAGGAACGTGCAGCCTAACGCTCCGAGCGCTTTGAAGGCCGGAAATACTTCGGCTGTGATCTGCGAGTTATCCAGTGCTCGCGCCGTTCCCGCAAATCCCACGACATCCAGGTCGCGAGTTGCTTCCGCCAGCGTCTCCTGCGATGGAACCCGCAGATAAAGCCTGGTTCTCAGGCCGTTGCGGTGAAACTGCGCAAGGTTTTCCGACGAACCGGTGAAATCGTCACCGTAAAAGCCAACGAGTGGCCTCTTCCCTTCCATTTCGCTACCTCCCTGGCGGCGCGCCGCATGAACGCGCATCCACAACCACTTGACAGCAGTAATAAGGAAGGATCATAACATGGTCAAGATCATACCTCATACCTTTAACTCAACTGGAACCGTTTGGGAGGTCAACTATGCGTTTGAACGGGAAAACAGCCATTGTAACGGGCGCCGCCCGTGGCATCGGCAGAGCCATCGCCGTTGCTTTTGCCCGCGAAGGGGCTCAAGTCGTGGTCTGCGACCGCGACGAAGAAGCGGCCAAGCTCACTGCGGAGGAAATCGGTTCCGCGGCGCTGGCCGTCCGTGCGGACATCTCCGTCGATGAAGACGTGAGCGGTCTGGTCGATCAAGCGCTCGCGCGCTTCGGCAAGATCGACATCTTGGTGAATAATGCTGGAATTGGCGCGACAACCCTGTTTTTGGAAAGTTCGAGGGAAGAGTTTGAGCGGGTCGTTCGCATCAATCTCACGGGCACGTTCTTGGTGTCCCAGGCGGTCGCGCGGACTATGGCTGAACACAAGAGCGGTTCGATCGTGAATATCGCTTCGCTGTCTGGACAAAAGGGTGGCGTCGGTCGGTCCGCTTACGGCGCGTCAAAGGCCGGCGTTGAGCTGCTCAACAAGGTCATGGCCGTTGAACTGGCCGACCACGGCATCAATGTGAACGCAATCGCTCCCGGACCGATTCTGACGGAAGTTTCGCGTACTATGCACACCATCGAGACCAGGGAAGCCTACCACCGTCTGGTTCCACAGCGTCGCTATGGCGAGCCGGAGGAGATTGCCGATGCCGCTGTATTTCTCGCTAGCGAGGAAGCGCGCTACATCACGGGCCATACTTTGAATGTCGATGGCGGCTTCCTGGCCGCAGGACTGTTGTTCCCGTTTGATCCCAAGACATCCAAAAAGCTCGGCGACGAAAGGTGACATTCGCAAAGCTGGCCAGGGCGTTTTGGCGCTGGTCTTCTTCTGCCGTGTGACATTTGTTTTACGAGTATCCGGCCGGGGTGGTATAAGGTCTCACGACCACCCCGACTCTGCGGGGGTGCAGATTGGATGCTGAAAGGAAAACTGTGTGTTGAACAGTCAGAAGAAACCGCAGACGCGGGTTGAGTTCGCGTTGGATTACATTACCAAGGAGATCGCCCAAGGCAATCTAAGAGCCGGCGACAAACTTCCGAACGAAAAGGACCTGGCCGAGCAGCTGGGAATTAGTCGTACCCCCATTCGGGAAGCGATGAAGACGCTCGCCGTCGCAGGCTTGATCGATATTCGGCACGGCCACGGAAGCTATGTTCGCGAGGAAAAGGGCGCTCCCGCGCTGCCCCTCAATCTTTTCCAGTTGTATCTTCAGGATTCGACGCCCGAAATGCTGATGGAACTGCGGGACATCTTCGACCGCAATTGCTCAGAACTCGCCGCGCAGCGCCGCACCGACGAAGATCTCGCGAGGATGCGTGAATGCATCGACAGGCTGAAGGCGCTCACGGAGCAGCCCGACGCGTCACTGGACGACATGTTGAAGGCTGATCTCGATTTTCATCGAGCGATCTATGAGGCCACAGGAAATAAACTCATTATGACGGTAGCCGAGTTCGTCTTGAACATGGTCGCCCCATGGGTCCGAAAATCGCTTGATGTCAGCGGCCGTGTGAGAGCGGTCGATCTCCATGAACAGATCTACGATGCCATTCTCAAGCAAGAGATAGGCCCGCAGAACCGCATGAGCGTCGACGCCAACATGCAGCACTTCATGCAATCGCTCGATAAAGAATGAGAGTGGGCGCGTTTCACTGAATTCGTGATCTGCTTGGCCTGGGGGCCTTTGGCAGGTTTGTGCGCGGCACCGACTGCGAGCGACACCTGCAGCCGCGAACGGCGGTTGCCGGCCGCATTACCGCAATCCAAGCATCTCCCGCGCCTCATCCGGGGCGGCAATTTCGCGGCCCATGGCCCGTGCGAGATTTGCGATGTGGCGGACAACATCGCCGTTGTTGGGGGTGCCCAGCTCCGGCCAGCCATAGTCGCCGAGGCCGACGGAGACGTGCCCGCCCATTTCTATAGCCGCCGCTGCCGGGGCGGTGATGTTGCCGATCTTGTTGCAGACGCTCCATTCGAGCGGTTGCGCCGGTAGGAAATCGAGGTGAGCAAGCAATCCCTTGACGGTCCCAGGATGGCCTCCAAGGATGCCCTGGTCGGTCAGCTCGAACATCAAGTACGCAGGATCAACGACGAGGCCCATCTCTCTGAGAGCCTCGAAGGTTCGCGTAAAGGCCACCGTCCAGCTCACAAATTGCGGCTTGACGCCGAGCTCTGGCAGCCTCTTGGCAAACAGCTTCAAGGTTGCGACGTCGTTTCGATAGGTCATCGTATCGGAAAGGAATTTGCGGGCTTCTGGATCAAAACGGTCGATATTCGTACTCCCGGTGTCGATGGGAGCGATGTCGGGGCGCGTGGCCGGATCCTTGGCAAGCACCTCGAGATGAGCAAGGCGGCTTTCCCGACCGTCCTTCGTGATCTGGCCGAGCGTCGGGTAGACCAGGCAATCACACGCATCTCGGATCGCCGTGATCGCTTTCGCATAATCTTCTGCGCCGTGGGCCGGCGCACCCTCCGCGCCTCTCGCATGAAAATGAACGATGCTCGCGCCGGCCTCCCGCGCTTTCGCGGCTTCCAATGCAATCTCTTCCGCTGTGAAAGGCACGTTCGGGTTCGCGGAGCGCGACATGTACTCGTTCAAGCGCGCTTCAATGATCAGTTTTCGCTTCGCTGACATCTTTCTTACCTGGCCCCCTTCTCGGCCCCGCCACTCGTGAGCGCGCGGACGGACTCGTGTGAAAAGATCGCCCTTTGCAGCGGCGAATGAACCGCCGCCTTGGACTTCACCATTCGCCGCCACTCCTTGGTTGCCTTAGAAGGGCTTACATATAAGCGTATTCTTATCCCGCTTTAGAAGTTGCCGTGTCCAACGATTGCTTGAAGTGCTGCATGTTTGCTTCGACGCTCACTCGGTTTTTCTGGCCGACCGTACGATCGCGTATCGAGCCATACATCTGTTCGTGCAGCTCGACGGCGCGGACGCGCCCGCTTACATCCAGCGATTTCTTCACCCAAGGCGCGACCATGTTCAGAACGAACTCGGCAATGGTGACGATCAGTATGTTGCCGCTGGCCTCGTAGACAGCACGGTGAAAATCGAGGTCAGCTTTCAACATGTCGTCCAGGGAGGCGCCGGGCTGTTGCGTTAGCGCCTTCAGGCGATCGATGCATTCCCGCATCTTTGCCAGATCCCTTTCCGTTCGTCGTTGTGCTGCGATTTCGGTGCAATTGCGATCGAAGATATCCCGAAGCTCCATCAGCATTTCAGGGGTGGAATCCTGAAGGTAGAGCTGAAACAGGGTGAGCGGCATGGAGGGCAAGCCCGGCCCTTCTCGCACATAGCTTCCGTGTCCATGCCGTATGTCTATGAGTCCCGCCACCGAAAGGGTCTTCATCGCCTCGCGAATGGGGGTACGGCTTATGCCTAGCTGCTCGGCCAGCTCCTTCTCGTTTGGAAGCTTGTCGCCGGCCTTCAGATTGCCCCGGGCAATCTCCCCGGTGATGTAGTCCAAGGCCAGTTCGAGGCGCGTCTGAGTCTTCTTCGGCTCGTCCAACACTCTCATCCCTTCCAATCTTTCACGTCAGCCGGAGTGGCACTGATGGTATTACGTTATACCATCGGGAAAGATACTGGAACCGGAAGTCGCATAGACGATCAAACAAACGCGGCAGAGTTGGCGAACCGGTACCCATTTTTCGTTTTCGCGCCTTGCCTGAAAGGGGGACAGCAGCCCGGCAGCAAAACCTACCGTCGACATTTAACGTGTCCCCCGCAGCAGGGCCGCGCCGCTGACTCGAGAGACGGCTGCATCGGCTATTTCCTCCCGCGCATGACGGTGCTTCTGCACCAGTCGGTGGCACGCCTCGCTCCTTCCGCTGTATGCTTGTCGCGGATACCTCCGCCAAAATGGGACGGGGCGCTACGTTTCGGCGGCGCTTCCCATTGTCCTACGCGGTCCTACCGCAGACCTCAGATCTAACCCGGTGGTCGGATGCGAAAACTTGACGACTGCAAAGTCTGTGAAGGTGCTTGCCCGAAACGCTTTCGGTAGTCAGCGGCGAAGCGGCCGGAATGAGAGAAACCCCATTTACGAGCGATGTCGCATACCGTTTGCGAGGACTTAGCCTGCAAGAGTTCTTGGTGAACGGCGTCAAGCCTCAAATACTGCAGATAAGAACTCGGAGTTGTTTGTTTGAAACGTCGAAAGCCATCTTGAAGGCTTCGTATTCCGGATCCCGATGCCAGCGCGATCTCTTGAATGGTCAAGGGTTTCGAAAGGTTCGCTCTCATAAACTCAACCGCCCGCTTGACGTGACGAGGCATGGGCGACGTCCGCCGATTTAGTTCCGATGTATGACGGTGTGGCAAGCTCTCCAGCAGCAGTTCAACCAGGGCGTTGGCGAAGCTGGTACGAGCGACCGGCGCGTTGCGCAACGCCGCGCTTGCGGCCAGCCCAGAGTGGAGCGCGGCGGCCGTTTGGGCAATTATCAAACCAGGTCCAGCCGTTAAGTCGATCTCCGGAAAGAAATCAAATCCTCCCGACACCGGCACCTCCAGCATGTCCATCAAACGGCTGGAGAGCGTCGCCCGGTCGACCACTACGACGAGATGCTCCATTGGGCCGGACAAGGTGAGGCTCTTGGCCTGCTGGCAGGCGACTATTGCGCCTTGCCTCGGCGAGGTCAGAACCCTTGCGCCGTTTACATTGATTGCGGCGAAACCATATCGTGGGAGGAAAATCAGATATTTTTCATTTGCACTCTCGTGCTCGAAAACAGCACTTCCTTGGTAGCGACAGAGGGCCAGACCTAAGAGCTCAGCGGCCGCGTACTCACACCTGAATTGGATTCCAGATCTTGCAGTGGGCTTCACAGTAACTTTCGTTTCAGAGCCGGAAAGGATTGATGAGAGTTCAGCCGGATCGGTGCACTCGACGACGACGTAGTCTTCTTTACCTGCAAGATTTCCTCGACGCATTTGAGGCTCCATCTAACCAAGCTCGCAACCTAGATCCTTCCCGGGTGGGGAACTGATGAAGCAGCCCTGGATGAATTGCATGAAACTTTCACAGCTCCACAAGCTCATCCTGGCTGGCAGCTACCGTCTCCCCTGGGCATGAAACCAATACGGCCTCGCTGACCTGCCACTTAGAAGCTGACTTTCACGTCAAAGACGCGCCGAATTGATCGATCGGCCGCGCGCCAAAGATTCTGTTTCTTCCAACGCGCTTAGGTAGCGAACTCCGCTTTCGCGACCTCTCACCCCGCCGCTGACCAAGGCGGGGTGGAGCAATAGTAGGCTCGCTGGGTTTACTTAAGGACGGACGGAAGCCAAAGCACTAGTGACGGCCACATCAGCAGGGCGATTAAGAACACAATCTGGATCACCATGAACTGCCCCATCCCACTGTAGATCAATTTCAAGCTCCACTGGGGGACGACGTTCCTCAAGAAATATGCCGACATCGCCACGGGCGGACTCAAATATGCGGTCTGTAGATTAACCGCGACAAGTACACCGAACCAAAGCAGGAGTTCCGGCTTGGTCATTCCCAAGTCGAGCTGGAGGACGATCGGCGTGAAGATCGGGAGAAACACCAGAACAATGGCGGGCCACTCAAAGGGCCAACCAAGAGCGAATATGATGACCATAATGATGACGAGCTTCCACATGTCCGAGACAGGAATGCTCGTGACGACGTCCGTGATGATCGCCGCTCCACCTTGTTGAGTGAAAACAGCGCCGAATACATTCGACGCTACCGCGAGGAGGAGAACCATGCTCGAGGTAACTACCGTGGCCACTGCGGCATTCTTCAGCGTCCAAAAACTAAGCTTGCGGTAAGCGAGTGCCAAGATTGTTGCCCCCACCGCTCCGCAAGACGCGGCCTCCGTAGGGGTGGCCAATCCGGACAGAATGGAGCCGAGAGTTGCGACGATAAGCAGGCACAGCGGTAGAACGCCGACAACAAACTCGCGCGTGATCTCGATCGCGCTACCTACCCGCTCCTCGATTGGTAGAATCGGACCAACGCGGGGATTTATATAGCTTCGTGCGACGCAGTAGGTCGCATAGCAAACAGCCAGCATGAAGCCGGGTGCCATCGCGGCTCCGTACAGCTGGTTCACGGGCACTCCGAGAGTCGGTCCCATTACAACGAGCATCACGCTCGGCGGAATGAGGATCCCGAGCGTGCCACCGGCTGCGATGGCACCCGCTGACAACTTCGCATCGTAGCCCGCCTTTATCATCATCGGCCCGGCCATGATGCCGAGGACGGTCACCGCGGCTCCCACGATACCCGTGGCCATCGCGAAGATCGTCGCCGTGAGAAGCACGGCAAGAAATAGGGAACCGCTCAAGGGAGCCATGATTTGCCGCATGGAGCCGAACAATCGGTTCATCAGGCCCGCCTGCTCGGTCATGTAACCCATGAATATGAAGAGTGGGACCGCCGGGAGAATGTCGTCCTTCATCGTCCCGAAAATCTGTAGATAGGCGAGGCTGAAGGTTATGTTCACACCGATCCCGATCGAGCCGAAGACAAGTGCGATAAAGAGAAGCGTGAACGCGATCGGAAAGCCGACGAAAATGAAAGCGAGCATGCCACCCAGCATGGCGACGCTGAGAATGTCGTTGAAACTCATTGTGTTGACCTTTCAGATCTCGATCTTTTCGTGAGTCTCGAACGCCCGCCCGGTGGTCACTGCGAACAGTGACTTGAGCAGTTCCGAAATTCCCTGGAAAAAGAGAAGAACCGCGGTCAGTGGGATGACGCCTCGCAGCGGCCAGATAACTGGCATCCATAGACTCAGGGTGGATTTCTCGTTGATTTCGTATGAGTAGAGGAAGTCGTCCAGCGACATATAGAAGATGATGGCCATCACCGGAAGAAACAGGGCGACATAGCAGACGGCGTCGATCGCGCCTTTCTTTCTATCGCTGAAGCTTTCCCAGAATATGTCGGTTCTCACATGTGCGCCCTTCAGCAGGGCGTATGATGACCCGAGCATGAATATCGCGCCATATGACATCACCGTCGCGTCAGCTGCCCAGATCGTCGGAGACGAAAATAGATAGCGCGAGACGACTTCCACTGTGTTGGATAGAACCAACGGGATAGTGAGGACAGCGACCAGAAGTACGAACTTCTCGGTGAAGCCATCGATGATCTTGATCGCCCGGAGTGCGGCGGGCGAGAATGGGGGTGCAGGTTTGCTCACGAACTATCTCCGGGCAATCGAGAAGAAGGCGCGGCTTAGCCGCGCCTTGTAAATCCTACTTAGCTTCGGGCCAGTAATGGTCCGCACCGAGATTGTAGGGAGCCTGGATTAGCCGCTTTGCGGGAACGACTTTCGACGCGTAGTCGCGTTGGGAGTCATATACCTTCTTGAAGAAGGCGTTGGACTCGCTTTCCTTCTTCGCGATTTCGTCCCAAGAGGCGAGAATGTTCCGTAGAATGTCGTCGGGGGTACGGTGAACGGTCACGCCGTCTTCGTTGCGCATCTTGTCAAGCGCATCGGCGTCGAGCTTGCCTTTCCGGATATGCGACCTCAGGGTCGCTTCGCTTGCGGCAGCCTGCATGATGGCCTGGAGATCCGGAGCCAGCGAGTTCCAGACGTCACCGTTCACAAGGAAATCGACGATCGTCGCGGGATTGTGTGTCGACATTGGATAGAAATGTTTCCAGATCGTCTGGAACCCGATGCCCATATCTTCTGCCGGGCCGACGAATTCAGCGCATTCAATGACACCTCGCTCACCTGCCGGGACGATCTCGCCGCCGGGCATGTTCACCGTAGACATACCCGAGGAGGCGAAAACTTCAGCTGTCACGCCAGTCTGGCGGCATTTGCGGCCTTTAAGGTCCGCCCAACTCTCAACCGGGCGTGCAAACCATCCCAGCGCCTGATTTGCGCTCGTGACGGACGGGATTACTTCGATGTTGGTCTTCAGCTCTACGCGATAGTAGTCGCGGTAAAGCTCAATACCGCCTCCCTCGTAAAGCCAGCCGACGTAGTCGAGGATGTCCATGCCGAACGGCCCCCCGGCAGCGTCGCCGAAGAGTGTTCCTGCCCTATGTTTGCCGACCCAATAAGCGACAGTGGAATGGCCGCCATCGATCACGTTTTTGTTGACCGCATCCAGCACCTCGAATGCAGGGACGATCGTGCCCGCGGGCATGAATTCGATTTTCAGCCTGCCGCCCGAGAGTTCTTCGACGCGCTTCGCCCACGTCTCCGCCGACATGTAGATCGTGCTGGATGCCGGGTATGCCGATTGAAAGCGTAGCGTTCTCGTCTCGGCCTGAGCCGAAGTGGTCATTGCGACGATCAACGCGGCAATGCCACCGCAAATAAGCGATCCAATTCTCATAGAATCCTCCCTCTAGCGCTCCTTCCGCCCTCCTCGGCTTCTTGAGCTTGATGGTATGACCTCATACCATTGTCAGACAAACAGGTAGTCTCACGGCTGTCAAGAACTTCGTTGAGAGGAGCCGGCGAAGGCCCTTGCGCAGGAGCACTCGTCCCCGTGGATTTTCCCGACGATCTGAATATGGCTTCGATCTGCATATGGCTTCGCTCCGGAACGGTAATTGAGCGAATTCAACCAGAATGCAGATGGTTGTGGACCAGCTCGAGAGTAGAAAGGCCCTGCGCAACGAAATCCTGCCGCACAAGCTCATCATATGAAACAGCGCGGCGCGGCCTGAGAGCCGCCAGCTAGACCGCGAGCGCGGCGATAGGCGGAGATTCGGATGTCAAAGCCCGAAGGGATGCTCTTGGTGACGGTCACCCACTGAAGCTCGTGAGCCCATCTCGAGAGCCGCGGCGTCCTCGAGCCAAGCGCTCTCAAGCCACTGCTTGAAGGCGCTCACCTTTTGCGACCTCAGGCGCGATCTGACATAAGTGAGCGTGTGGCAACGCAGATTGGGTCCGGTCATTCCGAACGGAAGGACGAGGTTCCCCCTCTCGACGTCGCGCTGCAGCAACCTATAGCTTTCCAAGCAGACGCCGCGACCTTCGACCGCTGTGGCGATCGACATGAACGCGTCGCGGAAACGCGATCCCCGGTTCAGATCGATCTCGAGACCGTGATCCTTCGCCCATTGACGCCAGCTATAGAGGGTTTGCTCCGACTTGATGAGCGTATGGCCGACGAGGTCCGAAGGCCGCCGTATCGGCCTCTCCCCGTTCGCGACCTCGGGAGCGCACGCTACCACGATCGTCTCGAGGGGAAACTCCTCGGTCGCAATGGAGCCGAGACGGGGCACGCTGCCGTAGCAAATGTCGACGTCCACTGAACCGTCGCTCAGTTTGGTTGGCTCCGATGAGGAAATCAGCCGGATTTCAAGCGAGGGATGGAGCGACTCGAATTGCGGAAGTCGGGGCATCAGCCATAGCGACGCGAGGCTCGGAGCGCAGCCGACGCTCAGGACGTCGACGCTGTTTCGCCTGGAAACTTCGTCGGTGGCGCGCTCGATCAACGACAGCGCTTCGGACAAGTCACGGTGATACCGTTCGCCGATCTCGGTGAGGGTGACATTCCGCCCGATGCGGTGAAAGAGCTTTTCTCCGAGGCCCTCTTCCAACAGCCTGATCTGGTGGCTGACGGCCGACGGCGTCAGCTGCAGCTGGGCCGCGGCCTCCAGGAAAGAACCCCTCCTCCCCGCCGCGACGAAGGACAGGATGGCCCGGATGGACGGAATCGACGTCATGGCGCCTGCGATCCCTGAAAGCGGGCCTTGTCGAAACGCGGCCGGTTCATAGCGAAGCGACTTTCCGAGGCACGCGGTGGCCGACGTCGGATCGTACGGGCTCTCCGGCCGCGATACGCTTGATGTCTCCGAGAACCTGTGAGAAATCGCCCAGACTCGACGTGCCGAAGCCCATGTAGACCTGCTTGTAGAGCTGGTAGAGCAGCTCATACCGGGAACGAGTCGACGGATTGGGGTCGAATTTCTTGAAACCCACGCACATCGCCGCTTGGGCGGCCTCTATGGTGGCGTGGTCCTTCGACGCGAGGCTAGCGAAGATGCCCGACCCAAGGCCGGTGGGAAGGCCGTCAGGGACTAAGATTGGCTTTCCCAGAACGTTCGCATAAATCTGATTGAGCACGGGGTTCTTCTGGGGAACGCCGCCGCCATTGATCACTCTGTTCACCGGGACGCCATGCTGTTCCATACGCTCCAATATGATCCGCGTGTGAAACGCCGTTCCCTCGATCGCCGCATAGAGTTCGTCCTGTGCGGTGTGGCCGAGGTGCCAACCAATGGTCATGCCGCCGAGATCGGAACGCACCAGCACGGTTCGATCCCCGTTGTCCCACGAGAAGCGCATCAGCCCTGTCTTGCCGCCCTCGATCGTCTCCAGGCCTTCGGACAGTTTCGATACCGTGGTGGAGGCCCGGCGGGCGATCGCGTCGAAAATGTCGCCGGTCGCCGAGAGACCCGCCTCGACCCCCACGAGATCCGGATGCGCACTCCCCGGCACAACGCCGCAGACGCCTGGAATTAACTTGACGCGCTCGCTCACCGCGATGATGCATGTGGACGTGCCGATGACGTTGACCACATCGCCCAGTCGGCAACCCGCTCCGATTGCGTCCCAGTGCGCGTCGAAGGCTCCCACCGGGACCGGGATGCCCTCCTGCAAGCCGAGCTTCGCGGCCCACTCGGAGCTGAGACCCCCAGCAAGCTTGGCGGAGGTCTGGTACGTGCCTCCGATTTTCTCCCTGACGCCATCGAAGAGCGGATCGACACGCGAGAGGAAAGCTTGCGAGGGCAAACCGCCCCACTTGGGGTTCCACATCCACTTGTGCCCCATCGCGCACACGCTGCGGACGACCGCGGAGCTGTCGGTCACCCCAGTGAGCACTGCCGCCACCATGTCGCAATGCTCGAGCGCGGTGCCGAAGCGGCCCCGGAGCTTTGGATTGTGCCGGAGCCAATGAAGGAGCTTGGCGAAACCCCATTCGTGGGAATAGGTGCCGCCACACCACTCGATAGCCTCGAGATGGGTCTCGTGCGCCATGGCGGTGATCTCCTCCGCCTCAGACTTCGCCCGGTGGTCGCACCAGAGGTAATAGTCGCTCAAAGGATTGAGGTTCCTGTCGACCGGAATCACCGAAGAACCTGTCGTATCCACTGCGATGGCCCGTAGGGCCTTTGGATCGACGCCGCAGTCCTTGATCGCCCGCTTCATGGCGAGCACGAGGCCATCCATGTGGTCGGCGTGCGCCTGTGTCGCCAGATCGGGGTCGGACCGTGTTCGTCGAAGAGGGTATTCGGCTATCGCCGTGCCAAGCGGCCCGATCAGAGTGTCCGCTAAGGTCACCCGAACGCTCAAAGTTCCGAAATCAACACCAGCTACTATCGACATCGTCATACCTGTTTTGATCGCCCGGTCTGGCCGTATGTCGCCCCGCTGCCGTGCTTTCGTTGAAAGTGCCGATCGAGCAGAGCCGCCGAAATCTCGGGGCTCTCCAAGCTGATCTGGCGCGAATGGAACGCAATCTTGGCCACCGCCTCGAGCATCTCGGCATTGTGGACCGCGTCGGCCGCGTCCTTGCCCCAGCAGAAGGGGCCATGGTCGTTGACGAGAGCGGCAGGAATCGACAGCGGATCGCGGTTCCCGAGCGCCTCGGCGATCACAATGCCTGTGTTTCGCACGTAATCGTCCCGGATTTCGCTGTCAGTCAGCTGACGCGTCACCGGGATGGTTCCGTTGAAGTAGTCGGCGTGAGTCGTGCCCATCACCGGGATCGGCTGACCGGATTGCGCCCAAGCTGTCGCGAAGAACGAGTGCGTATGGACTACCGCGCCGATCGTCGGGAAGCTCTTGTAGAGCTCGATGTGCGTGTCGAGGTCGCTTGAAGGGCGCAAGTCGCCGTTTACAACGCGGCCGTCCAGATCGGTGATGACGATGTCGCCCGTGTCCATGGCCTTGTACGAGACGCCGCTGGGTTTGATCGCGACGACACCGTTCACTCGATCGATGGCGCTGACGTTGCCGAACGTGGAGATCACGAGGCCGCTCTCATAGAGTTCGAAATTCGCGTCCAGGACGGCTTTGCGCAGTGCTGAGTGCTTCACGGTCGCCCCCTCACATCTTGCGGCTGCGGTTGAAGCGGTCGGCGGCGACGGCGACAAGAATGATGGTGCCGATGACCACCTGGTGCCAGAACGTGTTCACATTGAGCAGATTGAGCCCGTTGCGAACTACCGCCATAAGCACCGCGCCTACCACGGTTCCGAACAGCGTGGCCCTGCCGCCCGACAGTCCGGTTCCACCGATCACCACCGCGGCGATGACGTCCAGCTCATAGCCCTGCCCGGCTTCCGGCATCGCGGACTCAAGTCGCGAGGTCAGCATGATCCCGGCAAAGGCGGACAACACTCCGGCCAACACATAGACCGCGATCTTGACCTTGTCGGTGGGGATACCGACGAGACGGGCGGCGTCGGGATTGCTACCGATGGACAGCACGAAGCGGCCGAAACGGGTGTAGTAGAGAAGATAGAAGGCGGCTGCGAACACGATGACGGTCAGGACCACCGGAACCGGGACCCCGGCCAAATAACTCTGGCCGATCATTCGGAACGCCGGATCGGATGCGCCAGTGATCGGTATGCCTTGCGTGTAGACCATCACGACGCCGCGGCTGACCACCATTATGGCCATCGTGGCTATGAAGTCCGTAATGCCGATCTTCGTGATAAGAAGGCCGTTGATGACTCCTATGAACGCGCCCAGAGCGAGACCCGCCAGGCAGGCGACGGGCACCGGATAACCGAGAACCAGGAGGTTCGCGGTAACGAGTCCGGTAAGCGCAAGCGTGGAGCCGACCGACAGGTCGATGCCGCGCATCCCGATGACGAACGTCGCGCCGAACGCGATGACGGCGATCGGCACCGCCTGCCTCAACACGTCCGTCAGGTTCCCGACCGTGAAGAACCGCGGGGCCGCGAAGCCCAGCGCGATGAGCAACACGACGAATGCGATATAGACACCCGAATTGCCGCTGGCGAGGCCAAACTTGAAGGCGTGCCGTGGACGCGTGACTGCAACTTCAGCCATTGATTCCTCCCACTGGATGAAGGGTTTCCGGAGGCCTCACCGAATGGAGCGCCAACGTCTCTTCCTTGGACGTGGCGGCATCGACCACCGTTGTGATTTTGCCTTCGAACATCACCGCGACGCGGTGGCAAAGGCCGAGCAACTCGGCATTGTCGGCCGACACCACGATGACGGTGCACCCGTCCTGGGCGGCGGCCTGAACCAAGGCGTAGACCTCGGATTTGGCGCGGACGTCGACGCCCCGCGTCGGCTCCTCGAGCAGGAGCACCTTGGGTTGGGTGAGCAGCCAACGAGCCAGCATGACCTTTTGTTGGTTGCCACCGCTCAGAGAACTGATCTCCGCCTGCGGCCCCTCGCACTTCACGCCGAGCTTCGAGATGTAGCTCGCCGCGACTTCCTTCTCCTTGGAGGGCCGCAAGGTGATCTTCCCGAGGACGCCCAAGTTACCGATCGATAGATTCCATCCAACCGAATGCTCGGGGAAGATGCCCTCGAACTTCCGTTCGGCGGGCAGAAATGCGAAGCGCTCTCTGATGGCGTCGGTGATGTCCGTCAGTTGGACATCCTTGCCTTCGACCTTCACGGTGCCGCGTTCATAAGCCCGCTGGCCGAAGAGGGCTCGGAGAAGCGCGCTCTTGCCCGAGCCCTCCAGGCCGGCGATCCCAAAAATCTCTCCCTTCGCAAGCGAAAAGGAGATGTCGTCGAAAGCTCCCGCTCTCGACAGGCCGCGTACTTCCACCGAGGGATCGGACCTCGGAGGGACGCGGGGAGGAAACTGTTTGGAAAGGGCACCGCCGATCATCGCGGCGACGACTTTGTCGACGTCGAGGTCGGCGACCGGAAGGTCGGCCGCCGTGCGGCCGTCGCGAAGCACCATGACGCGGCTGCAGATGCCGAGCAGTTCCTTGATCCGGTGCGAAACGTAGATGATGGCCTTTCCGGCAGCCTGCAGACGGTTGATGATGGCGAAAAGCTGTTTGCGTTCGACCTCCTCGAGCGCCTCGGTCGGCTCGTCCATAATGATGATGTCGGCGTTGCTGTTCAGCGCTTTGGCGATCTCGATCATCTGGCGGTCGGAAAGGCTCAGTTCCCGGACCGGGCGGTCGATCGCGACCTCCACGCCAAGCTCTTCGGAAAGAAGGCGGCGCGCTTCCCTGCGCATCTGCCCGTGGCTCAGCGGGGCGAGCGAGAAGCCACTGCGCCGCAACTCGCGTCCGGCGAAAATGTTCTCGGCCGCGTTGAAGTCCGGGAACAGGCTGAGTTCCTGGTAGATGATCGCGATGCCGGCGTCGGCTCCGGCCTTCGGGCTGTCGAGCTCGACTTCCTTTCCCCGCACGGCGATCGTGCCGCCGTCGCGTGAATAAGCGCCCGCGAGAATTTTCATCAACGTGGATTTGCCCGCGCCGTTTTCACCGACCAAGCCCAAGACTTCGCCGCCGCTCAGCGCCAGGTCGATTCCCTGCAGAGCGACCATGTTGCCGAAGCGCTTGCCTATGCCCTTCATTTCGAGAAGCGGATTGTTGGCCATTTGAATCTCCTCCGGGTGCGCGGACCTCCGGAGAGGGCCGCAACGTCCTCACATCTTCTGCTGGGGGACGTAGTCGTAGTCGGTCTGGTCGAACGTCTTGATGTTCGTGGCGTCGTAGACCTTGGGGCTGACGAAAATCTTCTTCGGAAGGGGATTTCCCTTCATCAGGAATTCGTCGACGGCGCGCACGATGTTGCGCCCCTCTTCCTTGGCTCCGGTGTCGACCGTTGCGGAGAAGTCGCCCGTCAGTATGGCGGCGTTCGCTTCCTTCATGTTCTCATAGCCGACGATGGCGACCTTCCCGTTCAGACCCTTGGCCTTGAGGGCCTGCAGCCCACCGAGAGCCATCTCGTCATAGAGCGCCACGAGGACTTCGATATCCGGGTTGGCGGTGAACATGTTCTCGGTCACTGAGAGACCCTGTGCGCGGACCCAGCCAGCGGGCTGCTGAGCGACGAT
Organism: Sinorhizobium fredii NGR234; assembly: GCF_000018545.1. Classification (NCBI taxonomy): domain Bacteria; kingdom Pseudomonadati; phylum Pseudomonadota; class Alphaproteobacteria; order Hyphomicrobiales; family Rhizobiaceae; genus Ensifer; species Ensifer fredii. Next base: position 682,115 of record NC_012587.1, on the reverse strand, counting down.
CTTGAAGTTCGGATGCTTCGAGATGATCTCGTTGAAGCCCTTCATACGCTGGCTGGTGTGCGGACCTGGCAGGCCTTCGAGGATGCCGATTTTGACCTCCTTGTCGCCATAGGTGTCCACGATCCACTGGGCCTGCGCGCGGCCGCCGTCCGACTGGTCGTAGCCGACGTCGCTGACGTAGTACGGGTTGTCTGCGAACGGGGAGTTGAACAGAAACACCGGAATGCCGGCTTCCGTGGCGCGACGGATCGACGGCAACAGAGCGCCTTCGTTGTAGAGAGCGACCGCGATCGCGTCGATGCCGTCGTTGATCCAGGCTTCCATGGCCCTGATCTGGTCGTCTGTCGCAGACTGGCTGCTCGGTGCCTGGACGAGGAGCTCGATCGCTTCTGCGCCGCCGCGCTTGTCGATCTCCTCCTTCACGCCGGCCAGAACGCGCTGGTAGTAGGTGTCCATCGCGGTGGGCAGGAAGCCGAGCTTGAGAGGACGGTTGTCCTTCTTGACCGGCTTCATCTCCTGCCCCGTCGGCTTGATGTCCTTGTCCATCAGGATGCCGGGAAACACGGCGTTGTAGTCAGGCTCGGCGGCGAATGCGGGCTGGAAGCCGACAGAAGCGGCGAACGCGACCGCTGCGCAAAGCAATGTACGTCGTTTGAAAGTCGTCACGAGGTCCTCCCTTGTTGTGCAAGACACACTCCTCCCGTCCCCAGGATCGCCCCGAGGAGGAATTCTTCGAAGTTTGATCGAAGGCTCAGAGGCCAGGCGCTATGGTGAAGACCATGCGGATGGGACTGGAGCCGTAGTTCAGGCACTGGTAGCTGACGCCCGCGGGCAGGAAGAACGCCTCCCCGTCCCGGATGTGGAACGTCTCGTCGCCGTCCGCGACATAAAAAGTTGCCGGGCCTTTCAACACGTAGAAGACAGCGTCGCCATCGTGCCTGTTGGGCTCGCTCGCCCTTGGACCGACACCGCCCACGGGAATGACGAACTCGCCGACATGCATGTAGTCGTTGGATACGCAGAGCTCCATCAGAACCGGGTGGTCCTGGCCGAAGATCAGGTTCAAACGGTTTTCTTTCGCCACCTTCACCAGGTCGCCCTTGGAACGGGCCTCAGCGCCGACGACGGGGTACTTGCCGAGTTTCTCCAGGCTCATTCCGAGACCCTCCTTTCGGATTTGAAGAGACGCGTCGCGCCGAAATATCCAGTCGGCGGTCCCTTCTCGTCCCAGATGCGCGGCGCGATGCAGAACAGGATGACGGCCGCCTTGTCGGTGAAATTGTATCCGCGGTGCGGGACGCCCATGGGGATCAGGATCGAGTCCCCAGGCCCCATTCGTTCGGTATGGCCCGTCTCCGGATTGAGAAGATGCACCTCGCCCTCGAGGACGTAGTAAACCTCGTCTCCGGCGTGGATGTCGGCGGGATCGAAGTTGCTGCCTGGGGCGAGTTGATAGATGCCCGTCGTCATCTTGTCCGTGCTCGCCAGCAGGTAGTTCAAGTCGCTCGAGTACGGCTTGTTGCCCGTATAGATGAACATCTTGAACTTGTCCGCCGTCAGGTGGTGCGGTTTCTTATCCCCTGGCGGAAACGGGAAGTTGCCGAAGTATGCAGGTATTGTCATCGGGAGGGCCTCAGGTCCTGAGTTCCGAAAGAAGCGCCTTGAGCAGACGCCAAGTGGAGTCGACGGTGGTGTGGTTCAAACGCTCGCGCGTGGTGTGGACGTCGAAGGCCTCCGGTCCGATCGACAGCATGTCGATGTCCGGTACCTTCTTGCGGAAAAGGCCCAGCTCAAGGCTCGAATGCGAGACCTCCACATGGGGCTGTTCGCCGAATTCTTTTTGGTAGGCGGCGCGGCCGGCATTCAGCATCCGCGAGTTCGGATTGTAGGGCCATTCCGGGCAATCTGCGAAAGTCTCGACGGTGGCGTCGTTGCCGACCACGTCGGCGAGTTCGCGGATTTTGTCGACGATGTTGTAGCGACGTGAGCTGACGGCGCTCGGCACCGTGGACACGATTTCGATGCGTTCCTGATCGTTAGAGATCAGCGCCACGGTGTTCGAGCTCTCGACCAGATTGTCCACGACAAGACTCCGGCTCTGCACGCCGTTCGGCAGAAGGTTCAAAGCGGAGACCATCGCCTTCGCGACCGGGGGCGCGAACACCGAGCGGACGTCGCTGTCGGTTTCGGTCAGCGTGACTTTCAGACCCGGGTCGCTTAGGGAGTACTCCGCGGCGATCGCCTTGCCTTCGTTCTCGATGGCGGCCTTTAACGCGTCGAACCGAGACGGATCGAAAGAGATCACAGCTTCGGCTTCGCCGGGAATGACGTAGCGGTTCACGCCGCCGTTCACACTGATCACGCCGATGTCGGTTTCTTTCAACGCCAAGCGGAGCAGACGGCCGAGAAGCATGATCGCGTTGCCGCGCTCGAGGTGGATGTCAAACTCAGAGTGACCGCTGCTGAGTCCGGAAATGCGGAGCAGCGCCGCCTTCTGTCCGGCCGCGCGGTCGGTCCACTGGAGGGGAATCTGGAATTTGGCGGAAATGTCCCCCGCGCATCCGGCGAACAGCGATTTGGGATCGTGCCAGTTCATGTCGAGCAGGCGCTTGCCAGTCAGCTTGGACCCATCGAAATGCTGGGCACCGCCCTTCCCGACCTCTTCCTGCACCGTCAGGACGACCTCGAGCGGCGGATGCGGGATGTCATCGGAGGCAAGCAGCGACATGGCGAGCGCGACGCCGACCGTGTTGTCCGCACCGAGGGTCGTTCCGGTTCCGTGGATGAAGTCGCCGTCGATGCGCAGCTTGATCCCCTCGTTGACGAAGTCATGCTCGACGCCCTCGTCGCTCTCGCAGACGATGTCGGTGTGGCCGTGGAGGATCAGGGTCGGCGCGTTTTCAAAACCAGGCGTGCCGGGTTTTTTGATGAGAAGGTTCCAGATATCGTCCTGGTAGACTTCGAGGCCCCTGGCGCGAGCGAAGGCTGCGATGTGATCGCTGACCTGCTTCTCGTTGTAGGAACCTCGCGGGATAGCGCTCAGCTCCTCGAAGAAACCGAAGAAGATGGCAGGCTCCAGTCCAGCCAGAACAGAACTACTTTGAGGATGCGAAACTTTATTAGCAGGCACGCTCATCTATTTCTCCTCCCATGATGTCAACAGGCAATACTCCCTCGCTCGCGGAAGCCAATCCACGACAACAATACTTGGATGTAGTGCTCTTTACTCTATGTCAGCCTCGGGGCAACTCCATCGCGACCCTCGGCACGATGAAACATCTTGCCTTCCGCGCAACATTTCAAACGCATTATTTGTCGAAATAGGTGAGAAAAATTCATCTGAATTCGTCACCGTGACGCGACGTCCCGTTTGACTAGAACCCACACCAATACCACTTGCGCCGTGGGCCGATTGAAGCGCTCGACCCTTGGGCACTCTCGTGACCGTCGCCTTGTCGGACTCCTCCGTCTTCCGATCCTCAATCACTCCGCCAGCCAGCGGGCGAACTCGTCCTTGTAGTCGGGGTGCCAGCGCGAGAGCGCGGGCCTGTTGCGCACCATGTCTTCCGCCGCCCAACGGATGCGTTTGGCGTCCAAGGCCGGGGCCACGGCGTTGTCCGGGCAGATGATGTAGAAGTCGCCGTTTCGGAAGCGCTCGATGAAAAGCTCGATCACTTGCTCGGCGGTCCATGGTTCGTCGGGCTTGCTGCCGGGCGCGAAATCCGAACCGGGGAAGTTCATGGGAGTCCAAGTATAGCCAGGCACCAGAAGGTGCGCCGAGACCCGGCCGAGCGTCACCTTGCGAAGCTCGTGAGACAGCTGCTCGGTGAGTACTTTGATACCCGCCTTGCTGACCGAGTAGGCCGCGTTGCCAGGAGGTGTCGTGATTCCTTCCTTCGACCCAAGGTTCACGACTGCCGAGGGAAGCGACTGCTCGATCATGCCCGGCACGAAGAGATGCTGCGCGGTCACCACGGCGAAAAAGTTGACTTCGAGCTGCCGCCTCCAGAGCGCCGGATCGTCCCACGGCCCTGCACCCTTCGTGATCCCCGCGTTATTGACCAGGAGCGCAACGTCTTCAAAACGGTCCCGCGTCTCATCCCTGAGCCGCTGCAGGTCCGAGGCGTTCGAAACGTCGCCTACGACGACCACGTGATCGACTCTCAAGGTTGACGCGAAGGCCTTCAAGGCGTCTTCGTCGTTGTCGAAGAGCGCCAAGCGCATCCCCTCCGCGGCGACCCGACGGGCCATCGCGGCCCCGAGTCCCTTGGCCGCACCTGTTATGACGGCGACCCGTCCGGCGGCGATGATCTTGTTGGCTGTATCGTTCATCAATGATCCTTTCGTTCTTGCGTTGTTCGCTCAGCAGCCGAGGGCCTGGGCGACCGCGACGAGGTCATTGCCGACAACATGCCAGTCACTATCCGCCTGCAAGTCGGTTTTCTGACCCGGTCCGTGTTCCGTAGTCCGCGTGATGAAGACTGTCTTGAGCCCCGCACGCCGGGCGGCGGCGAGGTCGTAGTTGTGGGCCGCCACCATCGCCACCTGCCCCGGCTCGAGACCCGCTTTGCGTGCCGAGCCGATGTAAGTCGCGAGCTGGGGCTTGTAGGTCCGCGTCACCTCAGCCCCGAGAATCATGTCCCACGGCAGCCCGGCGAACCGGGCCAGGTTTGTCATGCCGCCGATGTCGCCATTGGAGATCGGGGCCAGTTTGTATTTCGACTTCAGTCTCGTCAGACCTTCGATCGAATCGGTCCAGGGATCGAGCCGCTCCCAAGCCTTGTTGATTTCTTCAAGTTCCTCCATGGGGATAGCCGCGACGTCGAGCCCGACCTCCGCGAGGGCCGCCACGAGGTTCTCGAGGTTCAACTCGTTCAAAGGCACCCAAGGCCGCTTTCCCGACCTCACCGATTCCATTGCTGGCTCGTAAAGTGCTCGCCATCGGTCGGCGAATTCCGCAGGAGGAATTGCGATGTCGCGGGCTTCGAGAAAAGGCGCGACCGCCCGCGCGACACCGGACCTCCAGTCGACCACTGTGCCGAACACGTCGAAGCCCAACAGTTTCACTTCGCTGAAATCTCGCTCCATGGCTTCACACCCTCGTTCGTCACTATCCCGCCTACCTAGCCGTAAAACCAGCGAGCATTGTTGAATTCCCCTGCGTTGAACGACGACCGCCGTTCAATCACCCCGCCAAAACGCCCTCGCAACAAATTCTGTTGACATCGACAAGCAATACATTAACGTATTCATTATCGAATGCAATATCACGCAATTCGATTTCGGGAGGATTGATATGAGCATTGAAATTTCAACGTCGATTCGCAGTCTCATGATGGTCGCCGCTGTGGCGCTGAGCGCGCCTTTGGCGCCGAACGCCTACGCAATCGACGTCACCCAGCAGATCAAGGAAATCGAGAATAGTCCCGCGGATGGCCCGAACGGCGAGAAGGCGGTCCTGGCGAGCGACCTCAAGCTGACGCCCGAAGAGATCGAGCAGATCAAGACCAAGAACGCGACGGCCGCGATCGTCATGCACTATACGGCGTCGGATTGGGCCAAAGCCCAGATGGCGGGCCAGAAGAAGGCTCTCGACGAACTTGGCATCAAGATCATCGCGACCACCGACGCCGGCTATAAGGCCGAACAGCAGGTGGCCGACATAGAGAGCGTGATGGCGCTAAAACCCGACATCATCATCTCTGTCCCCGCGGAGCAGTCTGCGACGGCCGCGGCCTACAAGAAAGCCGCCGCCGCGGGGATCAAGATAGTGTTCCTCGACCAGGCGGCCGCCGGAATGAAACCGGGTACCGACTATGTGAGTCTCGTGTCCTCCGACAACCGGGGCATGGGCAAGGTCGCGGCGCTCCTCATGGCCAAAGCCCTCAACGGCAAGGGTGAGATCGCTCTTATCCCGCACGCTTCCGACCTGTTCGCGACCAAAGAGCGCGTGGTGGGCTTCAAGGAAGCAATCGCCGCGTTCCCCGACATCAAGGTGGTGGACGAAAGCGGCGTCGGCGGCCCCGACTTCGCTGGCGAATCCGAGCGCATCGCCTCCGCGATGCTGACGGGCCATCCCACCCTCAACGGCCTCTGGGCTGTGTGGGACGTCCCAACCGAGGGCGTGCTCGCCGCGGCGCGCGCCGCCGGAGCATCCACAGATCTCGTGATCACCACCTGCGACCTCGGCGTCAACATCTCCCTCGACATGGCCAAGAACGGCTACGTCAAGGGGACGGGTTCGCAGCGGCCGTTCGGCGCGGGCTATGCAGAAGGCATCCTGGCGGGCTACGCCCTGCTTGGGAAGGAAGCGCCTCCCTATGTCGTCCTCCCCGCGCTCGCCGTGACGCGCGACAATCTCATCGACGCTTGGCCCCAGTCGAACGGCGACCAGGCTCCCGACATTCTCGTGAAGGCGATGAACTGATCCAAAAGGAGTGGACGGCCGTTCGGCCGTCCACTTTGGAGGCGAGCCCATGACACAGCCCATGCAAACGCCGATCACGGACCCGCGAGATGTCGCCGCGGTGAAAATGACCGACATCAAGAAATCCTACGGCGGCGTCCACGCACTCAAGGGCGTGAGCCTGACGATCCGCCCTGGCACGATCCACGCCCTGATTGGCGAAAATGGCGCGGGCAAATCCACGCTGCTCAAAATCTTGCAGGGGGTGGTAATTCCCACGGAAGGTTCGATAGAGGTCTTCGGCGAGCATCTGACGGCAGTCTCCCCGGAGAACTCCCGCAGGCTTGGAATCGGGATGATCTTCCAGGACCTGAGCCTCATCCCCACGCTGACGATCGCGCAGAACATCTTCCTGAACCGCGAACCCCGCCGCATGTCCCTGTTAGTCGATGAGCGGCGGGAAATTGAGGACGCGGCCAAGATCATCGGGGAACTGAACCTGAACGTCGATCCGAGGACGCGCGTCTTGGAGTTGAGCCCCGGGCAGGCGCAGCTCACCGAGATCGCGAAAGCCATCTCCCAGAAGGCGCGCGTCCTCATCCTCGACGAGCCGACGTCGGCATTGAGCGCGCAGGAGGTCGACATCCTTTTCAAGATGCTGCGCAAATTGACCGCGGACGGCACTGCGATCATCTACGTCTCCCACCGCATGACTGAGATCATGACGATCGCGGACGAGATCACCATCCTGCGCGACGGACAGAACGTCACGTCGGGCAACATCGCGGATTTCACGCTCGATACCATCGTCCAGAACATGGTCGGAAAGCGGGTGACGGGATTCGAGTACAAACCCCACGAGATCGACCGCGGCACCCAGCCCGCGCTGAAGGTGCGTTCCCTCTCGGGCAAGCACGGGAAGCCGAGTGACGTCTCATTCGATCTCTACAGGGGCGAGGTTCTCGGTATCGCCGGGCTCATGGGGGCCGGACGGACCGAACTGGCGCGGGTGCTGTTCGGCGTCGATGCCAAGGCCGACGGCACGGTCGAACTCGACGGCAAGGTTCTCGAGTTTCGGTCGCCCGCCGAAGCCATCGAAGCCGGTATCGTGCTCGTGCCGGAAAGCCGTCATGACCAGGGTCTTGTCATCGAACATACCGTCGGACACAACCTCAGCCTTCCGCAATTGGCCCAACTCGCCAGCGGCCCGTTCCTCGATCGGCGGAGGGAGCATGATCTCTCCTCGGAATTGATCTCGCGCTTGCGCATCAAGACCCCGGACGCCGATAACAAGGTCCGTAACCTTTCGGGCGGAAACCAACAGAAGATCGTCATCGCCAAGTGGCTTGCGACCGACCCATCCGTCGTCATCCTCGACGAGCCGACTGCGGGCGTCGACATCGGCTCCAAAGCGGAGATCGTCGAGTTGATCAGGAGCATCGCGAGCGGCGGAAAGTCCGTGATCGTGATCTCGTCGGAGCCCGCCGAGCTGTTGGCGACCAGCGACCGGATACTGGTGCTCAGCAACGGTCGCCTCGCGCGGGAGATCAGCCGATCGGAGATCGACGCCTGGGCAACCACGGAAGGCGACGAATCGCAGTCGAGCATGATCCGCGTGGAACTCGGCCTTCAGGTCGCCATTCAGAAAGCTAGTCAAAATGTCCAATGAAACAACCATCGTGAAAGCGGAGCCGCTCACGGCCACTTCATCGAAGCCTTGGTACGGCAACTGGCGCGACTACGTCGTCTATATCGGCTTCGTGGCGATTTTCATTGTCTTCGCCATCCTGCTCCATGACCGCGGGTTCCTGTCTCCGAACAACCTGCTGAATGTCCTGCGCCAGACGGCGATCATCGCCATCATGGCTATGGCCATGTCCTTCGTGCTCTCGGCGGGCGAAATCGATCTTTCGGTCGGCGCGATCGCGGGCCTCACTTCGGTGGTCGCGGGCATGGTCCTGATGCAATATGGCCTTGTGTTCGGCATCGTCGCGGGACTCTGCCTCGGACTTGTCGTTGGAGCCTTCAACGGCGCGCTGACGGCCTACCTCAACATACCCTCGTTCCTGGTCACGCTAGGTATGATGGGCATCGCCAGAGGTGTCGGCATGTGGGTGAGCGGCACCTCCCCCGTCCCCGTGATCGACGACACCTTCACCTACGCTTTCGGCTCCGGGAACATCGGACCCATCCCGGTCCTCGTGATCTGGGTCGTCGTTCTCGGCACCGTCGCGCATCTCGCGATCCGCAAGACCCCCTTCGGCCGCAAGGTCATGGCCGCGGGCGGCAATCCGGTCGCCGCACTTTACAGCGGCGTCAATGTGAGGCGCGTGAAGTTCCAGGTGCTGATGATCACGGGCGTGGCTGCGGCCATCGCGGGGATGCTCTACGCTGGCCGACTGCAGTCCGGCCGCTTTCAGCTCGGCGAAGGCGATGAGCTCTCGGTGATCGCGGCCGTCGTGCTGGGCGGCACCAGCCTCTTCGGAGGGCGGGGGACGGTCGTCGGCTCCATCGTGGGCGCGCTCCTCATCGGCATCATTAACAACGGACTCATCCTCGGCGGCCTGGAATACAGCCAGCAGCTGATAGCCCGCGGGATGCTCATCATACTCGCCGTCGCCATCGGGCGCGGACGCTGAGATTTAAAGCAATTGGCAAGGAGAATGCACATGAGAGTTCTGGTAACTGGTGGAAGTGGCAAGTTGGGACGCGCTACGATAAAGGACCTTCTCGAAAACGGACATGACGTCATCAATGCCGATACTGTTGAGCCTACGGACGCGCTCTGCCCGTTCGTGAAAGTCGATTTCGAGGACATGAAGGTGACGCTTGAAGCGATCACTGGCTACGATTGGGATCACAACCGCAAGACCGAAGCCGTGGTGCATCTCGCGGCGATCCCGATGCCTGGCCGGGTGCCACCGGCCGACGTCTTCCGGATCAACACAATGTCGACCTATAACGTCTTCGAGTCGTGCAGACTTCTCGGCATCAAGAACGTGGTCTGGGCCTCTAGCGAGACCCTGCTTGGCATCCCATACACCATCAAGCCGGATTATTTCCCCGCCGACGAGGAATACGAGTCCCGCCCCGAGACCTCATACTCGCTCTCGAAACACCTCGGTGAGGAGATGGCGAAGCAGTACTGCCGTTGGGACAAGGACCTTAAGATCGTCTGCCTGCGCTTCTCGAACGTGATGGACGAAAGCGAGTATGCGGCCTTCCCTGATTTCGAGAACGATCCCGGCAGCCGCCGCTTTAACCTGTGGACCTACATCGACTCGCGCGACGGCGCACAGGCGATCCGCAAATCGTTGGAATGGGACGCCAAGGGGGCCGAGGTGTTCATCATCGCCAACGAAGACGGCGTGATGACCACTCCCAACAAAACCCTGGTCGAACGCTTCTATCCCGGCGTACCGTTCAAGCGGGAGATCGGCCCGAACGAGACGTTGCTCTCTATTGAAAAAGCGAAATCTGTGCTGGGTTATAAACCGGAGCACGGCTGGCGTCGGTACGTCAGCTCGATGCGGTACTGAGGTGGACGAAATGGCCGCTGAGAAGGCGATTGAAGTGAGCGCAGAGATCAAGGACGAGGTCGCTGCCAAGACGATGACTGCTACGGCCCATCTGAAAGTCCGTCAGCTGATCCTGGATAACAAATGGCCGCCGGGGTACCAGGCGACCGAGCAGGAGGTGGCGTCCATGTTGGGAATGAGCCGCACCCCGGTCCGGGAAGCATTGATGCGCCTCCAGCAGGACGGCCTGGTCTCCGTCGTCCCCCGGCACGGCATGCGTGTCCTGCCCGTCTCGCCGTCCGACATGAAGGAAATCTACGACATCCTGACATCCCTCGAAAGCACCGCCGCCGAGCTGGCCGCGGCGCGCCACCTGACCGAGGAACAGCTCAAGGGCTTGGAGCGCGCGACGGCCGACATGGACAAGGCGCTCGAACGCGACGATCTCGACAGGTGGGCGCAAGCGGACGCCCGGTTCCACGAGCAACTACTCGAACTGAGCGGCAACAAGATGCTCAAGTCGGTGGTGCTTAACTTCATCGACCGCGCGCATCGCGTCCGGATGCTGACCCTCAAGATGCGGCCGAAACCCGTGAACTCCACGCGCGACCACGCGGAGCTCGTCAACGCCATACGAGCTGGCGACGTCGAGAAGGCGGGCACCATTCATCGCGAGCACAGGCGGCGCGCCGGCCGCGAGCTCTTGGACCTCCTCGAGCGCCTCGGCCTCAACCATCTCTGATTGGATCGAAAAATGACTATGAAGAATGACACGCTAACGATCGCCGTGCTTCCGGGCGATGGCATCGGCAGGGAAGTTATGCCCGCATGCCTGGAGCTCGTGAACGCCGCCACTACAATGGCTGGCGCTCCCGCCCTCGCGTTCCAAACCCACAACGCGGGTGCGCAGTACTATGCCGAAAGCGGCGACGCCCTTCCCGCCTCGACGCTTGATGCCTGCCGTAAGTCAGACGCGATTCTGTTTGGGGCGATGGGCTGGCCCGACATCCGCTTCCCCGACGGCACGGAAATCATTCCGCAGCTCGATCTGCGCATGGAGCTTGGTCTCTTCGCCGGCGTTCGGCCAATCCGCTGGTTTCCGGGATTGCCTCGGGTCCTGACCGATCCCCGGGCCGAGCAGATCGACTTCGTATTGGTGCGCGAGCAGACCGAAGGGTTGTTCTACGCCCGCGGGCGGGGGGAAATCCGGAACGACGAAGAAGCCTACGACACAATGCAGATCACGCGGTCGGGAACCCAGCGCGTGACCGAGTTCGCCTTCGACATCGCGCGGCAGCGCAAGCGCCGCGGCAAGCCGGGCAACGTCACCTGCGTTGACAAGGCGAACGTCTTTCAGTCGATGGCTTTCTTCCGCAAGGTGTTCGACGAAGTGGCCGACCGCCATTCAGATCTCACAAAGGATCATGCCTATGTCGACGCTCTGGCCCTCAACATGGTCAAGAAGCCCTGGACGTTCGATGTACTCGTAACCGAGAACATGTTCGGCGACATCCTCTCCGATCTCGCCGCGGGACTGATCGGCGGCATGGGCATGGCTCCTTCGGCCGACATCGGTGACAAACACGGGCTATTCCAGCCCGCGCATGGCACGGCACCGGACATTGCAGGCAAGGGCTGCGCGAATCCCAGCGCCATGTTCCTTTCGGCTGCGATGATGCTCGATTGGCTGGCGGCGAAGTTCGGCCAACCGACACTCGCGGACGCTGCTCGCCTCATGGAAGGCGCGGTGGAGCACACGCTCTCGACCAAGCTGGCCATCCCCATGGAGTACGGCGGCAACGCGAACTGCGCCGAGATGACCCGCTCCGTCATCTCCTCGCTCTCCGCGGCCCGAAAGGAGGTCGCATGACCCGCCCGCAGACCGATGGCTATGTCGTCGTGGTGGAATTCCTCGTCCGCGGGGATTTACTGAACCAATTCCGCGAGGCGATGATGGAGAATGCCGCGACGTCCCTGCGCGACGAGCCTGGCTGCTCAGTGTTCGACGTCTGCCAGGACTCCGAACAGCCCGAACGCATCCATCTGTACGAGGTTTACGGGAGCCGGGCGGATTTCGACTTCCATCTCAAGTCAGCGCACTTTCTTAGTTTCAACGAAGCCAGCCAACCATGGGTGCTTGAGAAGAAGGTTCAGACCTTTGAGCGCATCGCGGCACCGAGCGGGGGACATTGATGGCGGACGGTATCAAAGCGATCGTCTTCGACACGTTCGGCACGGTTGTCGACTGGCGTGGCTCTATCATTTCGGACCTCGCGTCCTGGGGCGTGGAGCAAGGTCTGAACGTCGACTGGGCCGATGTGGTCGACCGCTGGCGCGACCGCTATAATCCGCAGAAAGCCCGGGTCCGCTCGGGAGAGCTGCCTTGGACGAACCTCGACGAGCTACACTTCGACGCGTTGAAGACTGTGTTCGACGAGATGGGCCTGCCGCTTCTCGACGAGGCGCGGATGATGCACATCAACAAGGTCTGGCATCGGCTGAACGGCTGGCCAGACGCTTCTCGTGGGCTTCACCGCCTCAAGACGAAGTTCATCATCGGCCCGCTGTCGAACGCGAACGTCGCGATCCTAGTGAACATGGCCAAGCATGCGGACCTCCCGTGGGACAACGTGTTCTCGTGCGAGCTTTTCCAACACTACAAGCCCGACCCCGAAACCTATCTCGGGGTTTGCAAACTGCTCTACCTCGAACCGTCCGCGGTGATGATGTGCGCCGCCCACAATTACGACCTCGCGGCCGCGCGCGCGCTTGGCCTCAGAGCCGCCTTCATCGCGCGCCCCAACGAATACGGTCCGGGTCAGACCACGGACCTAAAGGCGGAGCAAGATTGGGACTACGTCGCCGACGATCTCGAAGACCTGGCGCGCCGGCTCGGCTGCTAAAAGGAAAACGGAAATGCTAACCTACAAGATGTTGATCGACGGCCAATGGGCCGACGCGGCGCTCGGCGAGACGTTCGAGACCCGCAATCCCTACACTGGGGACGTCTGGGCAGCCATACCAAAGGGAACGAAGGAAGACGCTGAACGGGCGGTCGAGGCGGCGCATAAAGCTTTCACCAGCGGGACTTGGCCCAAGCTCACCGCGAGCGACCGTGGCCACCTCCTCCGCCGACTGGGCGACCTGATCGCGGAGAACGCCGAGCGCCTCGCCCGCATCGAGGTGACGGACAACGGCAAACTCATCAACGAGATGCTGTTCCAACTCAAGTATATCCCGCAGTGGTATCACTACTTCGGCGGCTTGGCGGACAAGATCGAGGGCGCGGTCATCCCTATCGACAAGCCCGAGACCTTCAACTACACCCGCAACGAGCCGCTGGGCGTCTGTGTCGGCATCACGCCCTGGAACTCCCCTCTCCTGCTTCTCTCCTACAAGTTGGCTCCCGCTCTCGCGGCAGGAAACACCTTCGTCGCGAAGCCCTCGGAGTTCACATCGGCCTCGACGCTGGAATTTGCCAAGCTCGTTGAGCAGGCCGGGTTCCCCCCGGGCGTCTTCAATGTCGTCACGGGCTTCGGGGCCGACGTGGGCGAGACGCTGACGACCCATAAACACGTCGCGAAGATCGCGTTCACCGGAAGCGAAGGCACGGGGCGCAAGATCGGAGAGTTGGCCGCCCGGAACTTCAAGAAGGTCACGCTCGAGTTGGGCGGAAAGAGCCCGCACATCGTCTTCGCGGACGCCGAGATAGACAATGCCGTCAACGGCGTCATTTCGGGCATCTTCGCCGCCACGGGCCAGACCTGCATCGCGGGCTCGCGCCTCCTCGTCGAAAGCAAAATCCATGATCAAGTTCTGGAGAAAGTCATAGCGCTCGCTAAGACGGCCCGGATGGGAGATCCGCTCTCGACCTCGACGCAAGTCGGTCCGGTTACGACGCCCCCCCAACTCGAGAAAATCCTGGGCTACATCGACATCGCCAAGGGCGAAGGCGCGGAGTGTCTCCTCGGCGGCGCACGCCCGTCCAATTCCGAGCTCGGCAATGGCTGGTTCGTGGAGCCCACGATTTTCGCCGGCGTCCGGAATTCTATGCGTATCGCGCAGGAGGAAGTCTTCGGTCCTGTCCTCGCCGTCATTCCGTTCGACACCGAGGAAGAGGCGATCCATATCGCGAACGACACGAATTACGGTTTGGCCGCGGGCTTTTGGACTCAGGACATGCGTCGCATGCTGCGGGTCTCGGCTGCCATCCAGGCGGGCACGGTTTGGGTCAACACCTACCGGACCATCAGCTACATGTCGCCGCTCGGTGGCTACAAACACTCGGGCATCGGCCGGGAGAACGGCATGGCGTCCATTCAGAACTACCTGCAGACCAAGAGCGTCATGATCTCCACAGCCGAGAGTGTCGCCAACCCGTTCATCATGAGGTGATGGGATGGCGAAGAATCGTAAGCTGCTGATCGGCTGCGTGGCGGACGACTTTACCGGAGCGACCGACGTCGCGGGCATTTTCGCCAAGAGCGGAATGAAGACCACGGTGCTAATCGACGTTCCCGATGAGGGACTTGAAGTCGATGCCGACGCGATCGTGGTGGCTCTCAAGACGAGGACCATCGATCCTTCCGACGCCGTCGCGCAATCCCTCGCGGCATTGCGCTGGCTTCAACATCGGGGAGCGGCGAAGTTCTACTTCAAATACTGCTCCACATTCGACTCCACCGAGCGGGGCAACATCGGTCCGGTATTGGACGCGATGCTCGCTGCGCTGGGGAGTGACTTCACGACCGCTTGCCCGGCGTTCCCGGCGAACGCCCGCACTATTTACAAGAGCAACCTCTTCGTCGGCGACATCCCGCTCAGCGAATCCGGCATGAAGAACCATCCGCTCACTCCGATGACGGATTCGAACCTGGTGCGGGTTCTCGCGCCGCAGACCTCGCACAAAGTCGCTGGGTGTTATCACGAGACGGTCAAGCAAGGCGTCGACGCGGTGCGTGCCTGGGTGTCGAAGGCGCGCGCGGACGGATACGGGGTCGCGGTTCTCGACGCCATGGACGACGGCGACCTTGAGGTTATCGCCGCCGCGTTCGACGACGCGCCCTTCCTCACGGGCGCTTCCGGTCTCGCATATGGACTTGCGAGGACGATGTTCGAAGGTGGTGCGGCGGCGGCGCGGGAGCCGGAACCCTCAACCCTCCCGGGAGGCTCCCGCGCCGTGATCTCCGGAAGCTGCTCTACCGCGACCAACGGCCAGGTTGAGCAGATGCTGCAGGACCATGAGGGCTTTCGCATTGACGTCGAGCAACTCGCCACAGGCCAAGACGTCGTCAAGGAAGCGCTGGATTGGGCCAAGGGCCGACTTGGACAAAAGCCCGTCCTATTTTACGCCACGGCTGCGCCCGACCAGGTGAAGGCGAACCAGGCGAAATTCGGGGTGGCTGAGGCAGGGACCATGGTCGAAGGTGCACTGTCCAAGATTGCCAAGCAACTCGTCGACAGGGGCGTCTCCGAGTTGATCGTCGCGGGTGGCGAAACGTCGGGTGCCGTCGTGAAATCTCTTGGGATTAACCAACTGGACATTGGAAACGAGATCGCACCCGGAGTCCCCTGGGTCAGCTCACCGACGGCGGCAGGCCGAATTTCGCTTGCGCTGAAGTCAGGGAACTTCGGCGCTCCCGACTTCTTCGTCCAAGCCTGGGACAAACTCTGATGGCTGCACTGTCCGAGGAAACCAGGACCCGCGACAACATCGTGCGGGCCGGAAAATCGATTTTCGACCGCGGCCTGACATTCGGTTCGACTGGCAACATAAGCGTGAAGATGTCGGATGGACGGATGTTGATGACGCCCACGAATGCTTCGCTCGGAAGCCTCGTGCCTGAACAACTTTCGCTCTTCTCCGCGGAGGGCGTTCACCTCGGCGGAGACAAGCCCACCAAAGAGGCCTTCCTTCACCGCTGCATGTATTGCGCGCGGCAGCACGGCAAGGCCGTTGTCCACCTCCACTCAACATACTCGGTGGCGGTCAGTATACTGAAAGACGTCGATGAAAAGGATGTGCTGCCTCCCCTGACCGCCTATTACGTGATGCGGGTCGGCACCTTGCCATTGGTGCCCTACTTCCGTCCCGGAGACGAGAAGCTGGCCACGGCGGTACAGGAGGCCGCCGCGACAAGCAACGCCGTCCTCATGGCGAACCACGGACCCGTCGTGGCTGGGAGGTCGCTTGAGGAGGCGCAGTACGCGACTGAGGAACTGGAGGAAACCGCGAAACTGTTCTTGATGCTTCATGGCCGGGAACTGAGACCGTTGAGTCCGACTCAGCGCGAAGAACTCACCAAGTCCATTTAGATACCTGGCCGTTGAGGGCGGCTCATCGGCGCTCAATCGGCTTAGCGTTCTGAATTGACCATGGTTGCGCCTTGACTACGGCTGCAAAAAGTCGCGGATCTGAGTCGCAACGCGTTCGATGTCTTCCGATGCATCGACGCGACGAAGAAGTCCGTTTTGCTCGTAGAATGGTGACAATGCCGCCGTCGCACGCGCAAACTCTTCAATTCGTTTCTTCAGGACCTCTGGGCTGTCATCCGTACGTGGCTGCGCGCCTGCGGAGCGCGTCTGTTCGGCTCTTTTGGCAATTCGCTCCTCGAGAAGGCGTATAGGAATATCGAACAGGATAACGTGATCGAGCGGAACCTGCATGCTCTCGAGCAGCCGTTCTAAAGCGCCTGCCTGTGCAATTGTTCGGGGAAATCCGTCCAGAATGAACCCTTGGCCAGGCTCCTTATCGGTTAGCCGCTCCTCCACCAGGCCGACAACTACTTCGTCTGGAACAAGTTTTCCCTCATCGACCGCCATTTTCGCTTTCCGGCCAAGCGGGCTCTGGGCTTTGATCGCATCGCGTAGGAGATCACCAGTGGAGATGTGCAGGAGATCATAATCCCGCACGAGTCGCTCGGCCTGCGTACCTTTACCCGCACCGGGAGGCCCTAGAAGAACGAGGTTCACCATCCTTAAATCCCCATGCACATGTATTTGATTTCCAGGTAATCATCCATGCCGTACTTCGACCCTTCGCGGCCGTTGCCGCTTTCTTTCATACCTCCGAACGGCGCGACTTCCGTTGAAATGAGACCCTCGCTAGGCATCGTCATCAGGAATCCTCCTAGCTCGTGACCAACAGCGGCTCGAGCAGACGCCTTACTGCATGCCCGAAAGGCACCGCGCGCCTCGACAGGCGGTCGATATTCACATGGATGAAAAAGCCCTCGGCCGCGGCGGTCTCGTCGTCGTTGCGAAAGAGCCCGATCTCATACCGGACGGACGAATTTCCGAGTTTCGCAACGCGGATTCCAGCCGTGACGACGTCCGGGAAGGTCATTTCCGCGTAGTAGCGGCACCCTGTTTCGACAACGAGGAAGATCTCCACTCCACCCTTGATGTCCAGCACGCCGCTTTCGATGAGGAAGCCATTCACCGCCGTATCAAACAGGCTGTAGTGGACGACATTGTTCATATGCCCGTATGTGTCGTTGTCCGACCAGCGCGTTCCAATCGTCCGGAACACCTTGTAGTCGGAGCGCTTGCCGGGTCCCTCGCGTTCCATCATCACCAAGCCGCCTTGTAGATAGAGAGGGCGTCCGCCTCGTTCACATCCCGGGGATTGTTCACGAGGAGCCTGGTCTGCTTCATCGCGTCCCGAGCCATTCCGGCGAGGTGCTCTTCGCCGATGCCCACGTCCCGCAACCGAGGCTGCAGCCCGAGCCTCGTCGACAGTTCGGCTAGACGCTCGATAAAGGCCGCGCAACGCTGCCCGGCGTCCTGTTCGCACGCGAGATCCGGAAAGGCATCGGCGGCGATTTCGGCGTAGACGGAGGCGGCCACCGGCGCATTGAAGCGCAAGACATGCGGAAGCACGAGCGCGTTGGAAAGCCCGTGCGGAATATGGAAGGTCCCGCCGATCGGATAGGCGAGCGCATGCACGGCGGCGACCGGCGAATTGGCGAAGGCCTGGCCCGCCAGCATGGAGCCGAGGAGCATCGCGCCCCGCGCCGCCCGATCCTTCCCGTCAAACACAGCCTTCTCGATATTCGCGCCCAGCAACTGGAGCGCTTGCCGGGCCAGCATCCTGGAGAGCGGATTGTTGTTCGCGTTCCTGGAAGCGTAGGCTTCGATGGCATGCACCATCGCATCGATGCCGGTGGCGGCCGTGATCGACGGCGGCAGGCCGAGGGTCAGCTCCGCATCGAGGATCGCGATGTCGGGCAGGATGACCGGCGATGAAACGCCGCGCTTCTCATCACCGCCGACCGTGATGATCGAGACCGGCGTCACCTCCGAACCCGTTCCCGCGGTCGTGGGCACGAGCGCCAACGGCAGCCGAGGTCCCTTGGCGTTACCGACGCCCCATGCGCCATCGATATCTTCGCCCGAACCGCAGAGAAGTGCCACGACCTTCGCCACATCCAGCGACGAACCGCCGCCGAAGCCGATCACGCCTGTCACGCCCGCGGCTTTCGCCATCTCAACAGCGGCCACGACCGTCGACAGCGACGGATCGGCCTCGACCGCATCGAATACGGTGACAACAATGCCAGATCCCGAGAGGGAGGCGAGCGCGGGCTCGCACAAGCCGAGCCTTCTAAGACTGCCGTCGGTGACGAACAGGATGCGCTCGCCAAACCTGCGATCGAGCAGTCTGCCAATCTGCGCCGCCGCGCCGGGACGGAAGACGAGGTGGCCTGTCGTACTGAACACAAAGGGATTCATGATTTTCTCCTGTGCCTTTCCCGCGTCACGCCGCAGGGAGGCTTTCGCGAAGTTTGACCCGCAAGATTTTTCCCGATCCCGTGCGCGGGATCTCAGCCACGACATAGACGCGGTCAGGAACTTTGTAGGCAGAGAGACGCGCCTTGCAGTGCCGCATCAGATCCTCCTGGTCGAAGGCCTGCCCTTCCTTGACGACGATGCAGGCGACGGGGACCTCTCCCAGCATGCTGTGAGGCATCCCGACCACCGCGCAGTCCATGACTGTGTCGTGCAACAGGAGGATCGCCTCCTCGACCTCCGCCGGTGCGATATTCTGCCCGCCGCGGATGATCAGTTCCTTGAGGCGGCCGGTGATCGTGAGGAAGCCGTTGAGGTCGGACTTCGCTAGATCGCCGGTATGATACCATCCGTCGACGACGGCTTTTTCGGTCTCCAGCGGCTTGTTGTGGTAGCCCTGCATCAGGTTCGGGCCTTTGCAGATCAATTCGCCCTCGACGCCCGCCGGCACATCGAGACCCGTTTTCGGATCCACCAGGCGGACCGTGAGGCCCGGAACCGGTAGCCCACAGGAACCAGGAACACGCCATTTCCCAGGCCAGTTCATGGTCACCATCGTCGATGTTTCGGTGATACCGTAACCATCCAGAAGCGGAACGTCGAAAAACGCTTCAAAGTCGCTGTTCAGCGTTCCCGGCATGATCGCCCCAGCGGAGACGCAAAGGCGGACGGACGAAAGCAGCCTTTCTCCGCTGGCCTGGCAGGCCGACAGGAAATAGTGGAAGACCGTCGGAACCCCGGGCATGAAGGTGAAGCGACCTGTCCGAAGAAGTTCCGTCGCTTGAGAGGTCGAGAACTTCTCCATGATGTATTCGCTCGCGCCCGTCGCGATGATGGAGAGAACCGCGATATTCAGAGCATAGGAGTGGTAGAGAGGCAGGGTGTTGAGAACGATGTCATTCTCGTTCAACCCCGCGATCGGCGCCCAGCACGCCGCCGTCACCCAGAGCATGGAGCGCATCGATAGCAGGACGCCCTTGGGCTGGCCCGTCGTGCCGGATGTGTAGACGATGAATGCCGGGCGATCGATATCCTGATCATCCTCGAATGCAGCCGTCCGCCCCGACGCGTCAAAGCCGATCTCCTCGTTCGCGGCAATCACGACGGGCGGTTTGTCGGAGCGCTGCAGCAACGTGTCCACGACAGGCTGCTTTTCCGGCGGCATGATCAGGAAAGCGCATCCCGCATCGCTGATGCGGTAGGCGATTTCGGCCTCGGTCGCCTCGATGCTCACCGGAACGGCGGTTCCTCCCGCCCGCACGACAGCAAGGCAAGCGACGACCCAGTTTACTGAGTTCGGCAGAAAGATCGCGACGGCCTGGCCTTTCCTGAGACCCAGCGCAACCAGGCGGGACGCGAGGTCCTCTGTCTCACGGTCCAGGGCGTCATAGGAAACCGACCGCCTCCTGTCCTCGAAGGCCATTTTCCCGGGATACAGGCGCGCATTCCGTCGAAGGATTGCTCCAACCGGCGCGATAAGCTCGAAGTGTATCATGTTATCCTCCCGCTCCTCCGGTTAGACCATGCAGAAACCGCCGTTGACACTGATGACCTGGCCGGTCACCCAGGACGATCCCTCGGACGCCAGGAAGGTCACCATCGGCGCCACGTCATCGGGCCTGCCGATGCGGCGCAAAGGATAGGCCTTCACGATCTTCTCACGGTTCTTCTCGAGAAACTCCGGATCGGAATGGGACGTCTCGATCAGGCCGAGCGATACCGAGTTGACCGTGATGTTATTTCGGCCGAATTCACGGGCCAGCGATTTGCCGAGCGCGATCGTGCCGCCACGCGCGGCCGCGGCCAGTGCGAGATTGGCTTCGCCAATACGGGAGCTGTCACCGACAAGGTTGATGATGCGGCCGAAGTTCTGCTCGATCATCAACGGCGCAACGGCGTGGCAGCAATTGATCGCGCCGTAGAGGCATACGTCGATCTGCTTCTTCCATTCTTCAGGCGTCGAGTCGACGAACCGCTGATATTTGACGTATCCGGCGTTATTGACCAGCACATCAATGGTTCCAAAATCCGCTTTGACGGCGGCGATCATCGCCTTGACCTGATCGTTTTCACCGATATCGGCCTTGTAGGCCTTGGCCTTTCCGCCCGCTGCTTCGATCGAGGCAACCACCGAATCCGCCTCGGCCTGCGAACGGCTGTAATTCACTGCAACGATGGCGCCTTCCGCCGCGAGAGACCGGGCGATATCTCCGCCGACATCTCTTCCGCCGCCGGTCACCAGCGCCACCTTGCCATTCAGATTGGTCTGCATTTCACGATCTCCTTGATAGGTCTGACGGCTGCAGCGCAGCGCGATCTATTGCGGCCCCTTCCATGGGGACGAAGTCGGGTCACTTCCCCAGAAACCTGGGCGGACGCTTGTCCTTGAAAGCCTGCCGGCCTTCGATGTAGTCCTCGCTCGCGCTGGCCTCGTCGATTAGCCTGCCAGCCGCGGCGTGATCCAGCGCCCCGCGTGCGCAGCCGTTGAGAATGAACTTCGCGCCCGAAATCGTGAGGGGTGCGTTTTCGGCCAGCTCCGCGGCCCGGTCATGCGCGGCAGCAAGAGCATTCTCCGCAACCTGATCGATAAAGCCGATATCGAGAGCCCGCCCGGCATCGAAGCGACTGGCCGAGAAGAGGATGCGCTTCGCTTCCGTCACACCCACGAGCGCGTAAAGTTTGCGGGTCGCGGAGACGCCATAGACGATCGACAATCGGGCGGCAGGAATTCCGAAGACCGCATTGTTCTCAGCAACGCGGAAATCGCATGACATGGCCAGATGCGCCGCCCCGCCGAGGCAATATCCCCGCAGGGCGGCGATCGTCGGCTTAGACACCTGGTAGATCGCATCCGCTGCGGCATCGACCGCCAACTCATAGGACTTGCTGTCCTCGAGCCCGCCGCGCACCACGTCAAACTCGCTGATATCGGCGCCAGCCGAAAAGTCATCACCGGCCCCCGTCAGGATGATCGACCGAACCGACGGGTCAAGGTCGAAGGCGCGGAACAGCTCCGCGAGCTGCCGCCACATTGCATAGGTAACGGCATTCCTGTGCCCGGGGCGGCTCAATGTGACCACCGCAACCCCGCCCTTATTTTCAACGAGAATATCGCTCATTCGCCTGCCCTCGGACTGGCGTTCAGATGGTGATACGCGCAGTCCAGTCCCTTGCACGAAGAAGCGCCCGGCTCCGTCGCCGGGCGCCGTTGCGTCAGTTCTTCACGAGCGGGCACTGGCTTTCCGAAAGCGGCCGGAAAGCGTCGTCGCCCGAAATGGTGGTGACGAGCTTCAGGATGTCCCACTCACCCGTAGATTCGGCCGGCGTCTTGACCTGATAGACATACATGTCGTGCACCATCCGGCCATCCTCGCGGATCTTGCCGTTCTTGGCGAAGAAGTCGTTGATCGGCGTTTCGCGCATCTTTGCCATGACTTTCTGGGCATCGGTCGTGCCGGCGGCCTCAACGGCCTTCAGATAGTGCATGGTCGAAGAGTAATCCCCCGCATCGCCCATATGCGGCGGGCGGCCAACCCGCTCTTCGAAGCGCTTGGAGAACGCCCGCGTCGCATCATCGCGATCCCAGTAGAAGGCGTTCGTCAGGATCATGCCCTGCGCGGTCTCGAGGCCGAGCGAATGAACGTCGGTATCCCAGACGAGCAAGCCCGCAACCGTTTTGCCGGATGCGGCAAGACCAAACTCGGCCGCGGACTTCACCGCATTGATGAAGGTCGTGCCGGATCCCGCCATGGCGACGACCTGCGCCGGCGAAGCCTGCGCCTGCAGCATGAAGGCGCTGTGGTCGGAAGTCTCGATCGGATAGCGCACGGAGCCGGAGACCTCGCCGTCATTGTCCTTGACGATCTGCGTCGCATCGGCCTCCAGCGCATGTCCGAATGCGTAATCGGCTGTCAGGAAGAACCAGTTCTTCATGCCCTGCAGGATCAGCTGGTTGGCGGTCCCGTTCGCAAGCGCGTAGGTGTCGTAGGAATAGTGGATGCTGTTCGGCGTGCAGCCGTCGTTCGTCAGGCGGGACGAGCCGGAGCCGTTGACGATCGCGATCCTGTCCTCGTCCTTGGCGACCTGCGTGACGGCCAGCGCGATGCCGGAATTGATCAGGTTGTTGATCATCGTCACGCCTTGCGATTCATACCACTCGCGCGCCGTGGACACCGCCACCTCCGGCTTGTTCTGGTGGTCGGCCACCACGACTTCAAGCGGCCGGTCGAGAACCTTGCCGCCGAAATCCTCGACCGCCATCTTCACGGCGGTGATCGACCCCTCGCCCGCCTCATGCGAGAACTGACCGCTGACATCGGTCAGCACGCCGATGCGAACAGGCGCGGCATCCTGCGCCCCGGCGGACATGGTCATGGCCCCGACGGCCGCGACGCAGGACAACAGCATAAGCTTATTTTTCATCGCTCTTCCTCCCGAATTCGGCACCTGAACTCCTCCCAGGTGCTCGATGTTTAACTTGCGTTATCATACTTAAACGAAGCCGATAGCTGCATTTGGTGCGCAGCAACAGGCGATATGCAGCAAGGTAAGCAGGTTTCGTCGCAAAGCGCAAGCTTGCATTGTTAGACTTTATGTGTTTTTCTGACCGTGCCGACATTGACAATGGGAGGCGGGCCGGTTGATGCGGCCCCCTGGGAAAACTAAGTCGGCGGAGGAGGAACCGTGCCGGATAGCGCACCCATCATCGAAGCGCGTGCATTGACGCGCTCGTTCAGCGGCTTCATTGCCGTCAAGAATGTCGACCTGAAGATTCGTGCCGGCACGATCCACGCCCTGATCGGGCCGAACGGCGCCGGCAAGAGCACTCTGTTCAATCTCTTGACCAAATTCCTGTCGCCGAGCAGCGGGCAGATCCTGTTCAAGGATCGCGACATAACGCAAATGGCGCCCGCCGACATCGCGCGCCTGGGCCTCGTGCGGTCGTTTCAGATTTCATCCGTGTTCCCGCATCTCAGCGCGCATGAGAATGTCCGGGTCGCTCTGCAGGCCCACGCGAAAGAAACATTCGCATTCTGGAAATCGAACGCGACGCTCCGCCGCTTCAACGAGGAAGCGGCCAGACTGCTCGACAGCGTCGGCCTTGCCGACCGGGCGCAGACGAAAGCCGCCGAACTGTCCTACGGGCGAAAGCGCGCCCTTGAACTGGCCACCACATTGGCGCTCGACCCCGAAGTCCTGCTTCTCGACGAGCCGATGGCGGGAATGGGCACGGAGGATATCGGCCGGACGGCCGCCCTGATCCGCAGCGTCGGAAAGGGGCGAACGGTACTGATGGTCGAACACAATCTCGGCGTCGTCTCCGACCTGTCGGACCGGATCACGGTGCTGCGCCGCGGAGAGGTCATCGCGGAAGGAAGCTATGCCGACGTTTCCGCCGACAGCGAAGTCCGCAAGGCGTATATGGGAGGCAGCCATGGCTGAGGCTCCCCTCCTCGACGTTAAGGGCTTGGAGGCCTGGTATGGCGAAAGCCATGTGCTGCATGGCATCGACTTCGATGTGCGAAAGGGCGAAGTCGTGACGCTCATCGGCCGCAACGGCGCCGGCAAGACGACGACGTTGCGCAGCCTCATCGGCGTCGTTGGAAAGAGACGCGGCGCCTGCATCTATAAGGGCGCCGACCTCCTGAAGGTCGCGCCGCACAAGGTTGCGCGCCTCGGCATCGGCTATGTGCCGGAAGAACGTGGCATTTTCTCCTCGCTCACTGTGCTGGAAAATCTCCTGTTTCCGCCGGCATGGCAGGCGGGCGGCATGGCGGTCGACGAAATATACGGCCTCTTTCCGAACCTGAAAGGGCGGGACAGCACATCGGGAACGCGCCTGTCCGGCGGCGAACAGCAGATGCTGGCCATCGGCCGGATTCTCCGGACGGGCGCCGATTTCATCCTGCTCGACGAGCCGACCGAAGGCATCGCCCCTGTGATCATCGAAGAGATCGGCGCGGCCCTGCGCATCCTCAAGGACCGCGGCATGACGATCATCCTCGTCGAGCAGAACCTTCGTTTTGCGGCATCCATCGCGGATCGCCACTACGTGCTCGACCAAGGAAAGGTCGTCGACGAAATCTCCAACAACGCACTCGACGCCAACATGGACCGGCTGAACAGATATCTCGGAGTCTGATCCATGACGCACTCCTTTCAGATAGGTAGAAACCGATGACTGATATCTTCGGGGTTCCCATTGCCGTTTTACTCGGGCAACTGCTGCTCGGCTTGATCAACGGCTCCTTCTACGCTCTCCTGAGCCTCGGCCTCGCCATCATCTTCGGCATGCTGAACGTGATCAACTTCGCCCATGGCGCCTTCTACATGCTCGGCGGCTTCGCCGCCTGGCTGCTGCTGTCGGCCCTCGGTCTCGGCTATTGGGAAACACTCATCGCCGCTCCCCTGATGGTCGGGGCGCTGGGTGCCGTCGTGGAGCGGTTGTTTCTCAAGCGCCTCTACAGGGTCGACCACCTCTACAGCCTCCTCCTCACATTCGGCATCGCCTTGATGCTCGAAGGGCTCCTCCGGCATGTCTACGGCGCCGCCGGCAAGCCTTATCCGATACCCCCGTCGCTGACGGGCGGCATCAATCTCGGCTTCATGTTCCTGCCGATGTATCGCGCCTGGGTGATTGTCGCCTCTCTCGCAGTCTGCATCGCCACATGGCTGGCGATTGAGCGGACCAAGCTCGGCGCCTACCTGCGGGCTGCGACGGAAAATCCGGGCCTGGTCCAGGCATTCGGAATCAATGTCCCGTTTATGCTGACTGCGACCTACGCCTTCTGCGTGGGCCTTGCCGGCTTTGCAGGCGCACTGGCCGCGCCGCTCTATCAGGTCAGCCCCGGCATGGGGTCCAGCGTCATCATCGTAGTCTTCGCGGTGGTCGTCATCGGCGGCATGGGATCGATCGGCGGCGCAATCGTCACCGCCTTGGCGCTGGGCATCATCGAGGGGCTGACGAAGACATTCTATCCTGCGGCATCCTCCATAGCGGTTTTCGTGGTGATGGTCCTTGTCATTCTCATCCGGCCATCCGGCCTGTTCTCCCGCGAGGCTTGATCATGAACAGTACAACCATGGTTTCTTCCCTTGAGCCCCCGCGCACGCGCCGGCACCGGACGACCGGAGGCCTTCTTCTCGCCCTTGTGGCCCTGCTGATGATATGCGCGCCGCTGGCGATCTATCCGCTGTTCCTCATCAAGATCCTCTGTTTCGCGCTCTTTGCGGCGGCGTTCAACCTCGTTCTCGGATATGCAGGGCTCCTGTCGTTCGGTCACGCGGCCTTCTTTGGCGGCGCGGCCTACATCACCGCCCACGCCGCCAAGGTCTGGCAGCTTCCCTTTGAACTCGCCGTGCTTGCGGGAACGGCCTTTGCGGCGCTTCTCGGCCTTGCCTTCGGCACGCTGGCCATCCGCCGCCATGGCATCTACTTCGCGATGATTACGCTCGCCCTCGCGCAGATGATCTATTTTATGGCGGTGCAGATGCCCTTCACCGGCGGGGAGGACGGCATTCAGGCCGTGCCGCGGGGCTATCTTCTCGGGATCATCGATCTCCGCGACATCACCGCCATGTATTACACCGTCCTCGGCGGAACGATTCTTGGCCTTGTGATCATCTGGAGGACCGTCAACTCGCCCTTCGGCCATATCCTGTCGGCCATTCGCGAGAATGAAACCCGCGTCACCTCGCTGGGCCTCAAGCCGGAACGCTACAAGCTGATCGCCTTCACCCTCTCCGCCGCCCTTTCAGGCTTCGCCGGCGCGCTGAAGGCGATCGCGTTCCAGCTCGCCTCGCTTGTGGACGTTACCTGGCACATGTCTGGCGAAGTCATTCTCATGACCCTTCTCGGCGGAATGGGCACGCTGATCGGCCCGATCGTCGGCGCCAGCATCGTCGTCGGGCTGGAGCATTTTCTGTCGACCAGCGGCCTGCCGATCACCTTCATCATCGGCCTGTTCTTCGTCGTATGCGTGATGATGTTCAGGCGGGGTGTGTTCGGTGAACTGAAGGCGCTGCTCGAGCGTTCAAAACCTTGACTTAAGTCTTCTTATGCAAGTGTGCTTCACCGGGGCCGGTTTTCTGCCCCGGTTTTTGATTTCAGCCGGCGCGCCTTCCACGAGACCCGAACAGGTAGCCGATGGCTGCGGCCATGATGAGCTGAACAATGCTCGCCAAATCCGGCGAAATGCGCGCCGGACCGTCCGCCGGCGGCGTAAGGCTCGGCAGCAATCCCCCATGGAGCGCCCACGTCGCCACCACCACGGCGGCGAAGACGACAGCCGCAAGAACCGGCAGGCTGAGCGAAGTGCCGGTGGGCGACGCGGAAACTTGCACGGCGCGCGCACGCGGCAAGGCGGAGGCACTTTCGCTCGACGACGTGACGGCGACCGACTGCCTTACTGGGCCGGGTTGCGCGAAGGCATCACCCTCGGTAGATGTCGCCAATGACTGTCCAGCACCTTGGCGGGCGCGGATCTCTTCGGCAAATCGCTTGAAAAACTGCCCCGACATTTGTTTTGCGGTTGCATCGATAAGCCTCCCGCCAAGCTGTGACAGCTTTCCGCCGATCTGGGCATCGACGGTATAATGCAGGACGGTTCCATCCTCGACCGCTTCCAGACGAACGACCGCCACTCCCTTTGCGAATCCGGCGACGCCGCCCTGCCCTTCGCCGGTGATCCGATAGCCGTTCGGCGGATCGAGGTCCGACAGCGTCACGGCACCCTGGAACCGGGCCTTCACGGGCCCGACCTTGATGACAGCGACAGCCGACATTTCTGTCTCGGAAGACTTCGTTAGCTCCTGGCATCCAGGGATACAGACTTTCAGCACGTCGGCATCGTTCAGGGCACTCCACACCTCCTCTTTGCTCGCGGGAATGTGCTGCTGGCCAGTCATGTCCATGGAATATCCTCCTCGTCCCAATCGAAAAATCTCCCCTTTCCCGGGGCTCTGGTATTGCTTGACAATCCTATTTTAAGTCTAATAATGCAAGTTAATTTTGAAACGCGCCATGGGATTGGCGAGACTAGGAGGAGCCGCGATGACAAGGCTTTCCGCGATATATCGGAACCCTCTGGCGCCCACGGCCCTACGATGCCGGAAAGCGCCTTTCCTATCGACGGCGGCGAAATGAAACCGGCCCCCTTCGAATACCTCGCCGCGACATCGGCAGCCGAGGCTGCCGAGGCCCTCGCCGCTGCGAACGGCGACGGCAAGATAATCGCGGGCGGCCAGAGCCTTATGCCGATGATCAACTTCCGTCTGGTGAAGCCCACGATCCTGATCGACATCAACCGCATTGCCGGCCTCGATCGCATCGAAAAGCACGGTGAACGGCTGCGCATCGGGGCCACGGTACGGCACCGCATGACCGCGACGGATGCACTCGTGCACCGGCACATCCCGATCCTGCACGACGCCATGCATCACGTGGCGCATCTGACGGTGCGCAATCGCGGTACCTTCTGCGGCAGCGTCTGTCATGCGGACCCGGCAGCGGAAATGCCGGTGATGACGCTTCTCCTCGACGGGACGATTACGGCCCTCTCGATCCGGGGCGAGCGGCAGATTGCCGCCTCGGACTTCTTCGTCGGCTCGCTGATGACAGCGCTCGAACCGGACGAGTTCGTCACCTCGATCGATATCGACACGCTGCCACCCGAGACGGGCTGGGGCTTCGAGGAATTCTCCAGGCGCCACGGCGATTTTGCCCTCGCCTGCGTGGCAACCACGCTGCGCATCGTCGATGGCGTCGCAGGCGACGTCCGTTTCGGCATGATGGGCGTCGGCGAGACGCCGTTGCGCCTGCCGGACATCGAAACGCTCGTCGAGGGCCAGGCGATTTCGGAGATGCTGTTGCAGGACGTGTCGGAGACCCTGAAGGGGCTCCTCCATCCCAACACCGATATCCATGCGTCCGCCGATTATCGCCTGCACCTGGCGGGCGCGCTTGCGCGGCGTGCGCTACGCGACGCATGGACGCGGGCAACCCTTCGCAAGGACGGCGCAGATGCCTGAAAAGAAGATCACCCTCAGCGTCAGCGTGAACGGCGTGGCCCACACCGCGACCGTGGAACCGCGCATGCTGCTCAGCGATTTCCTGCGTCACGAGCTTGGCCTCACGGGAACGCATGTCGGCTGTGAGCACGGCGTCTGCGGCGCATGCACCGTCATTCTCGACGGCCGGAGCGCAAGGTCCTGTCTGACGCTCGCCGTCCAGGCCGAAGGCGTGGAGATCGAGACGGTCGAGGGACAGGGGAGCGTCGATCGGCTCGGCCGGATCCAGGAAGCGTTCCGGCAGCACCACGCCCTGCAATGCGGCTTCTGCACGCCCGGCTTCATCATGGCGATCACCGACATGCTGCGCCACCATCCCCTCGAAAGCGACGAGCAGATCCGCGAGGCGTTGTCCGGCAATATCTGTCGCTGCACGGGCTACGAACACATCGTCAACGCCGTCCGGGAACTGGCGAGGGAAAGAGGACCTCTGACATGAAGATGCATTTTCTCGCCGGCGGCCGACTGCGCATGCGCCGGTCCGTCTTCGTTCCCGGCGTGGGGAAGGAGGAGACGATCGAACTGCCTGTCCACGCAACCCTGATACGGCACCGCCAAGGGAACGTGCTTTTCGACACCGGCTGCAACCCTGAGGCCGCCACCGATCCGGAAGCGCGCTGGGGCGGGTTGGCCAAGGTGATGACGCCGATATTTGATCCGGAGCAGACGGTTGTCCGGCAACTGGCAGCGCTCGGCCTTGAGGCTGGCGACATCGACGTCGTGATCTGCTCGCACCTGCATCCCGACCATTGCGGGTGCAACCAGTATTTTGGCCGCGCGACGATCCTGTGCCATGAGGCGGAAGTCGCGGCGGCGAAAACCGACGCCGCCGAGAACCAGGGCTATCTGAAACCGGAATGGGACCAGCCGCAAGGCTTTCAGACCTTCGGCGCGGAGCACGACGTCTTCGGCGACGGGCACATCGTCCTCCTTCCCATGCCCGGCCATACGCCCGGCATGACCGTCGCGCATGTATCGCTGCGGGACAGCGGCACCTTCGTTCTCGCCTCCGACGCCGCGCCCCTTCAGGCCAATATCGATGCAGGCGTCGCGCCGCGGAACACCTGGAACATGGAGCTCGCCGCGGCGGCGCTCGCGCGCTTGAAGGCCTTCCGGGACAAGGGCGCGACCATCGTCTCCGGACATGACGAGGCGCAGTGGCAGGCCCTGCGGAAGGGCGGGGAGTTTTACGAATGAGCCTGCACGACCATTCCGTCGAACTCCGCCCCAAGCTTGTCGGCAAACGGGTGAAGCGCACCGAAGACCCGCGGCTGCTTGCAGGTGTGGGCCAATATGTCGATGACATGGCGCCGGCCGGAATGCTGCATGTCGCGCTGCGCCGCTCCGACCAGCCGCATGCCCGCATCCTCAACATCGATGTCGGCGAGGCATTCTCCGTTCCCGGGGTCATCGCCATCTACGACGCGACGGATCTGGAAAACGAGGTCAGGCCGGCGATCCCCACCTCCCGCATGCCCGACTATTACGCCACGCCCATCTGGCCACTGGCGCGCAACAAGGTGCGCTATGTCGGCGAACCCGTCGTCGCCGTCGTCGCGGAAAGCCGCTACGCCGCCGAGGACGCGCTGGAGCATATCACCATTGACTACGAACCCTTACCCTTCGCGATCCGGCAGGTCGACGCGGTGAAGGACGACGCCCCGCTACTCCACGAGGAAGCCGGCACGAACACGATCATCCGGCGGGAATTCAAGCGCGGCGACGTCGATGCCGCATTCGAGAGCGCCGCGGTGACCGTCAAGGGCCGGTTCCGGATGACGCGCAAGACGGCCGTCGCGATGGAAAACCGATCCTACCTTGCTGAATGGGATGCGCGAAAGCAGGCGCTGACGCTTTACACCTCGTCGAATATCCCCGGCGTCATCCGGGATGTCCTGTCCGGATGCCTCGACTTGCCCGGCACGCGCCTGCGGGTCGTCGCGCCGGATGTCGGCGGCAGTTTTGGCGGGAAGGGGTCATTGTATGGAGAGGAGATCCTTGTCTGCGCCCTTGCTCGCAAGCTCAAGCGCCCGGTGAAGTTTGTCAGCGATCGCCTGGAAGACCTGTCCGCGACCAGCCAGGCGTTCGATGAGCTGATAGAAGCCGAGCTCGCCGTCACGGAGGACGGGATGCTGATCGGGCTCAGGGCCGACGTCATCGGCGATGTCGGCGCCTATTCGATCTATCCCTGGACCGCTGCCCTCGAAACCGTGCAGGTGGTGAGTTTCCTGCCAGGCCCTTACAGGATGGAGCATTATCGGGGCCGTATCCGAGGTGTTCTCACTCCCAAGCCGCCTACCGGACCCTATCGCGGCGTCGGCCGGCCATCCTCGACATTCGCGATGGAACGCTTGATCGAAATGGCGGCGGGCAAGCTCGGCATGGACCCGGTCGCGTTTCGCCGCAAGAATCTCGTTAACGCGGAAGAGTTCCCCTATCGGACTGCCTCCGGCATCATCTGGGACAAGTCTGCGTTTCAGGAGTGCCTGGCAGGCGCCTGCGCGCATGTCAATTATCCCAACCTCCTGCTCGAAAGGGATGAGGCACGGCGAAATGGACGCTGGGTCGGTATCGGCCTTGCAAGCTATGCGGAACTGACCGGCATCGGCTCGCGCATCTCCGTCGCTCCCGGCATGCCCATTAACACCGGCACGGAAACCGCGAAAATCGAGATCGATGCGACGGGTGCGATCACCGCCGCCTTCGGCATCGCCTCGCACGGACAGGGTCTTGAGACCACGCTTGCCCAGGTGATTGTCGACGAACTCGGCTGCAAGCTCGAGGATATCGAGGTCAAGCATGGCGACAGCGCGCTGGTGCCGATGTCCAGCGGCACCTATGCCAGCCGCTCGGCCGTTCTCGGCGGTGGCGCGGCAATTCTTGCCGCACGCGTTGTCAAGGGCAAGGCGCTGCGCGCGGCCGCCTATCTGATGGAACAAGACGTCAAAGACCTCGACATGCATGACGGTATCGTCAGCAGCCGGAACTCGAACCGCACGATGACGCTCAAGGAGATCGCATCGACCGTCTATTCGCAGATGGGGCGCATTCCGCGCGATCAGCGCGAGGATCTTGCCGCATCGGAGACCTATGATCCCTATCTCGGCACCGCCTGTTCATCCACCCACCTCGCCATGGTTGAGGTCGACCCGGAGACCTACGGCGTCAAGGTCCTGCGTTACGTGGTGGCTGAGGATTGCGGCAAGATCATCAATCCAATGATCGTCGATGGCCAGGTGCAGGGCGCAGTGGCGCAGGGCATCGGCGCGGCTCTTCTCGAAGAAATCGTGCACGACGACCAGGGCCAGGCCGTCGCGGCAAGCCTTGCGGACTACCTCGTTCCGGTGGCGACCAATGTGCCCGATATCGGCATCGTGCATATTGAGGCGGATTTGCCCAACAATGTAGGCGGGTTCCGCGGCATGGGCGAAGGCGGCACGATCGGCGCGCCGGCGACGATCGCAAACGCCGTGTCCGACGCGCTTTCCCACCTCGGCGTCTCGGTGGAGACGCTTCCCGTCACACCGGAGCGGATATTCCGGATGCTGCAGGCGCGCCGCGATCCGTCCGCTGCCGTCACAGATTGAACGGATAACGCAGAATGTAGTCCGTATCCTTCACCGTGATCTGCTTCCTGCATTCGGAGCAAACGACGATCGCCGAAAAGTCCTGCCCGCAGGTCTTGTGCCGCAGGCGCATCGGAGGCTTGCCCTCCGCAAGCCAGCGGTCTCCCCAGGCCATCATCACCAGCATCGGCTTGTAGAGATCGAGCCCCATTTCGGTGAAGCGGTACTCGAAACGGTCGCTTGAACCATAGGGAACCTTGCGAAACACGTCCGCCTGCACAAGGCGCGCAAGGCGATCGGCGAGAATATTCGTGGCGATACCGAGATTTTCCCGCATCTCCTCGAAACGGCGAACGCCAAACCAGCCTTCCCGCAGGATCAGGAAACTCCATCTGTCGCCGATGATCCCGAGCGTCCGCGCTACTGAACAGGGCCGTACACGCTCCAAAAGCGTGGGATCAGAACTCCGGCGCGACGTCGGGCGCGTATCGACTGGAGCATAGCCTGCGCCAGGCCCATCGCGGGGAGCAACCTCTCGTGCCGTGAACGGCTCCAGGCACTCGCTACATACCGTAACTGGGTGGCATGCACAGCCGCAGCTCTTATGGACCAACTGTAGGGGCGGCTCTTTGCCGCCCGTCAACCATTTGTCGCCGAACTCCATCAATGACAGCATGGTCGGAAAGAGATCCTTTCCTCGTTCGGTCAGGAAGTACTGCTGCCCCGGCTCGTTGGGCCGCCGTCCCACGCTCATGATCTCGTTTGAGACCAGCGCGGACAGGCGTGACGACAACGTCTGCCGTGGGATGCCCAATCTCTGCTGGAACTTGTCGAACCGGCGGACGCCGAAATACGCTTCGCGAAGAATGAGGAAGTTCCACGTATCGAGAACGATCTCCATCGTGCGCCGAACTGATGACTGCCGCTGCAGCGGTATCGGCTTCGAAGTCGCAACGTGGGGCGCAGGGTTCAAGGTATCTTTATTCAACATTTCGGAGGCGCACCCAGTAGCATCATCAGAAAAGCCCGTCATCCATTCCGGCTATAACTTAGGTCAAAAAGTCTAACAATGAAAGTACCACGATGAGGGACGAGGCAACTCCTAACAGGAGGAGAGCATTAACTGCATGTACCGCTTCATCTCCTCGCGCCCGCACCGAGCGCGATGATCCGGACATTGAAATGTCGAGGGCGTCACTCCGGCATTGGTCATGTGTAGCTGATCGGCCCGCAACTCCTCCGGCGTCGCCGTGTCGGGTGTGCGCTGCAGTAAGGCGGCGAAATCCGGATGTACCCTTTCTGCGCCTTATCGCCCATCCCGCGGATGCGCATGTCCTCGATCATCCGCTCACGCAGCCGGGTGGTCTTCTCCTCTGTCATGGGACCCTCCTGTCCATCAGATTGAGAAGCGTCAATCGTCAAGTCAGGAACCCGAGACACAAAGAACCGCCGTCGATCAGGAAACCCATCGCCAGCCGCAAGCGCAGGGCTGCCATTTGGAACCATCGGGCATCTCCGGTGCTGGCGCTTTCCTGACAAAGTTCTACGACGGCTTATGCGGAAGACTACAATTAAGTTCGGTCAATTCTGAGGTATTCGTGTCGGCGCAAACAAGTGCTGCAAGGTTGCTGACAAGAACATGGAACGGGAGCTTTCAAGTTGGCTTGTTGTAGCTACGAAATCTTACGTTCAAATCGCTAACATGCCCTGTTCCGTCGCTGACTACCGATAACATTCCTTATCGGAAGTCAGTTCCCGATCTTATTCTAGTATTGCTGGGCAACGAATTGTCCCTCACCGGACATGATTTTTGCGATTCACATGACGGTATAAAGCACTGTGATAGTTGGCCAGCGGTGTGGAAGCCCATCATACTTCGACATCTGCCCCTCTTGGCGCATTTTATCCGCACCACGACTGTTTGAAGCCAAGCCAGCGGTGCGCCAGTCCCTCATCAATGAGTTGAGCTCCGAGCGATCGGCCGCCTCGGTAGACCTCGCGCAGCTTCCGACCGTATTTGTCCGCATCGCGCAGTCCGGCCTTGAGGCCGAAGGAACCGCCATTCAACAGGCTCTGCAGCCGATACTTGGCGCGCTGTCCGAGTTCCCGCTCCCAGGCACATTTAGGCTCGCTGATCTCCGGCGTATCGATGTCCGAGATCCGGTACTTGATGCCGTCGAGCCAGAACGTATCACCATCCACGACGCACGTTGTCCGCGCGCCCGATGCGCATATGGGGAAGGATGCCGAAATGGTGTCTTCCGGCGGCACGGTCGCCCAGCCGTAGGCTCCACCTATCACGATGCCAGCGAGAGGCAACACAAACACCCAAGGGGATA
Organism: Sinorhizobium fredii NGR234; assembly: GCF_000018545.1. NCBI lineage: Bacteria > Pseudomonadati > Pseudomonadota > Alphaproteobacteria > Hyphomicrobiales > Rhizobiaceae > Ensifer > Ensifer fredii. Next base: position 647,428 of record NC_012587.1, on the reverse strand, counting down.
AACCCCTTTTAGGTGCCGCCGTGCGTTTGGCCGGATTGAATTTGGTGGACCTCCCCACGGCCTCACGCGACGCTCGCGGCTTGCCTGTCCCTTTGGAGGCACGTCGCGACCAAACACGGAATTGGCGACAAGTATCGCGCAAAGTAGCACGCCGCCTATGACCAGCGCGAAGGGCGTGTGATTTCCGCCTCCGCCTCCACCGCCCCATCGCCTGCGCGCCTTGGCGTCATTTGGAAGTAGAAGCAGAAGTGGGCCGAGCACGAAAGCACGGCGGCTTAACTGGGATGGCTCGACGCACATCTGGTCCCACTCAAACCAAAATTGCAGATCCCGCTTTTGTATGGAAGCACAAAGGAGACGGGAAGTCGAGTGATGGCATGGTTGCGCGCTTGAGTTGCGAGTCTCGCCAGGGTGCGGGAGTCATGCCGCAGCTTTGGTATAAGTGTGCGACCAGCCAGACGGACTGTATATTGGCTGTCATGGCCACTGATTCGCACGATCTAAGCACAGAGAGTGAACTGCTTACGTCGCTACCGGACATCGCGGTGAGCGTTCAAGGTTTTGGCAGCCAAGATACTGCCCAAGCACTAGGAAACGGCGTGATCCACCTCCTTCATGAGGTCGGTAGATTTATTGATATCAGCTCGTTGGACGGGGTCACTATTGCAGTCGACTATGACGCAGCACTGCGCGATCTTGATCGCGGTATTGAGGGCCTGCGCCCGGAAGAGCGCACTAAAGACGGCATTTTGACCGGCGTCGGCAAAGCCATTCTTGTTAAGCGCGCTGACGACGTGAAGACGCATCTCGTGTTCGCCGCAGAAGCGCTGTCCTGTCTTGCCTTAAAGGAGGCAGACTCTGGGCTTTTTTACTTGGCGCTGGCGCTGATCGCGCATGAATGCGCGCATGTAGAGGAACACGCTCGGCGCAATAGGCAGTTTCCCGGCACGCTGCTGAATGAAGAGTCTCTGGGATTTGTCCCAGCATGTCTCCGCCAGTTTTCCGAAGCTTTCTGGTGCGAATACGCGGTTTGCCGTGCATCCGCCAACTTTGCTCCCAACGAGGGCGACGGTTTTAGAGAAGCGCTCAAACTTCGGCTGGAACCAGCACGTAGGGAAGCGCGCGAGGCCATCAAAGCCTACAGAACTCACGGCGACGCCTTGCGGGTCTTCAACGAGGTTGGATTAGCCGTCATCGAGCCGCTGCGCATGGCATCTTACCTTTTCGGTCACCTGGATGGATTCTCCGGAGACTTAACGGACGTGACCATTGAATTGCCAACCAACGATCAGGCATTCGTTGCTGGCATCACTGAGCTCGTCTCGCAACTCAGGGATCTGTGGGACAGGCGCGACCATTGGGAGAGCCACGACGATATGCTGGTCCTTGGTGAAACGGCATTCGACGTGCTTCGCTTGTGTGGAGTTGACGTTCAGCCGAGTGCGAATGGTCAAGCCCACATCGCGGTCCCGATCACACTGGATACAATTCCCTGACGACGCCGAAATTCGCAAGGGCTCTTTGAAGGCAACCGACTCACACTTCGGTTCTATTCCTAGCGGAGCTTCCCCGATCTCGCCTCTTCAACTCACGCTATCTCAAACACAATGGTATCGTCCGCCCGCTCCCGAAGCCCCTTGATCGACGGATGCCGCAGCTTCCCGTCCTCGGTCCAGGCACTATACTCGACCTCGGCGACCAGCGCCGGTCGCGTGAAGACGGCGCCCTTGCGGCTGAGCGCCACCGCCGACTTGTCCCGGATCTGGTCGAGGCGTGCTATGAAGCCGTCCTTGCCGGCACTTGGCACGGCATGTTGCCGGGAGACGCCGTGGAGCACGAGCGCTTCTACTGGCACCATCATTCCTGTGCCGGGATATAGATGACGAACGAAGGCGCGCATAAAGAGCGTGGCCGACGAGTTCTCGAAAGGCTTCAGGCAACTAGCATCGGAATTCAGTTTCATCGGTCCAGCTGGACAGCCCCAATGCGACGGCAATGGCCAGCCCCAAAGTTCTCATATTTTTGCCCCCCTCAGACGTCAAAAACGTCAACACAACCCCAACGAAAAATCGAGCGGACGATGTAACTTCAGCGCGCGTTGAGCAGGTATCGTCTCTCAGGACGCGCGTTGCTTACATTCAAACATTAGACAGCGCGCATAATACCGCTTACAGTTGAAACATGCAGCGAATCGGCACTCAAATCATCCTCGGCGCGCATGATCTGGTTGGCCATCTCAACTGCCGCCATCTGACGGATCTTGATCTCCAGGTCGCCCAAGGCGCGTTGGCCAAACCCGCTCGATGGGATCCCTTGCTGGAGATCCTCCAGGAACGTGGGTTGAAGCACGAAGCCGAATTCCTCGACCATCTCAAGGGACGGGGACTGGAGGCAATTGCGATCCCAGGCATAGAAGTCAATGACGAAACCGTTGGCGCAACCTTGGAAGCGATGCGTTCCGGGAAACAAATCATAGTTCAGGCCGCCCTGCGAGACGGACGTTGGATCGGACGAGCCGATGTTCTGACGCGAGTGGAAGAACCGAGTCAGATGGGTTCGTGGTCCTATGAGATTATCGACACGAAACTCGCTCGCGAAACCAAAGCCGGAACGGTGCTCCAGCGTAAGCGGTCAGCCGATAACGTCAGGCTTGAAGTTCCAGGGCATGAGCGCTTCGATTTCGGATGCTGGCCAGCCTTGAGCAATGCGGGTCAAGGTCTGCGAGAGCCAGTCGAGCGGATCGACGCTGTTCATTTTGGCCGTTTGCAATAAGGTGGCCACCGTCGCCCAGGTTCGTCCACCGCCCTCGCTGCCGGCGAATAGACTGTTCTTTCTCGTAATCGTTTGGGGTCTGATCGCCCGTTCGACGATGTTGGAGTCGATCTCGATGCGACCGTCCGTCAGAAAGCATTCCAGTGCCTCTCGCCGGGTGAACGCATAGCGGATCGCCTCGGCGGTTTTGGATTTTCCCGAGACCTTGCCAAGCTCCTTTTCCCAAAGCTCGAAGAGGCTGGCGACGATGGTCGCGGATTCTTCATGGCGTCGCGCCGCGCGGCTCTCGGCATTCTTGCCGCGGACTTCGTCCTCGAGCTTCCACAACTCGGTCATGGCGACGATCGATTCCGTTGCGGCCTGAGAGACCCCGCTGATGTGCAGATCGTAAAACTTGCGCCGCAGATGGGCCCAGCAGCCTGCGAGCTGGATGGGTTCATTGCTGCCGGTTTTGGCCCGCGTCTTGGCCAGGCTGGTATAGGCTGAGTAGCCGTCAACCTGCAGGATGCCGCTGAATCCGGCGAGATGACGCGCCACGCAATCGCCGCCCCGGCTGTCCTCAAAGCGATAGGCAACCATCGGCGGACTGGTTCCACCGTAGGGTCGATCATCGCGTGCGTAGGCCCACAGCCAGGCCTTGGTGGTTTTCCCGGAACCGGGGGCAAGCGTGGGCAAGCTCGTCTCGTCGGCGAAGACCCTTTCGCCCTCCTTGACCCGCTCGAGGATATAATCGGCGACCATCTGCAATTCGAAGCCCAGATGCCCCATCCACTGCGCCATCAACGACCGGCTGACCTCGACGCCATCGCGCAGATAGATCGCCTCCTGCCGGTAAAGCGGAAGGCCATCGGCGTATTTCGACACGGCGATATAGGCGAGCAGCCGCTCCGTCGGCAGGCCGCTTTCGATAAGGTGTGCCGGTGCCAGGGCCTGGGCTACGCCATCGCGGCCCCGGAAAGCGTATTTGGGGCGGCGCGTCACGATCACCCGGAACTTCGGCGGCACCACGTCCAGCCGCTCGGAGCGATCCTCGCCGATCAGAACCTTTTCCAGCCCCGCGCAGTCGGCCGGGATTTCCGGCTCGATAACCTCCTCGATGCGTTCGAGATGAGCGGCAAAGCCCTTGCGCGGACGCGGCGCACGCTTCGGCTTGTCCCCGGCCGCGCGGTCGAGTTCGCTCTGGATTGCCGCAAGGCCGGTTTCGACCTCCTCGAACGCAAAGGAAACCTGTTCGTCATTGACGGCCAGGCGCAGCCGCTCGGATCGCTTGCCATGTTGCGTGCGCTGCAAAACTTTCAGGATCGCCGTGAGGTTGGCGATCCGCTCGTTGGCGCTCTCTTCGACGGCCTTCAGCCGCTCGACCTCTGCCGCCGCGGCCGCAAGCCGGGTCTCGTTCGCAGCCTGCTCGCGCGCCATCGCAAGGATCATCGCTTTCAGCGCATCGACGTCGTCGGGAAGATCGGAAACGGGCAAATCCATGGAGGCAATAGAGCACAAAGACAGCCGCTTTCCCAATCATTACAGGCACATGATTCATCTTGCCGCAGGCCGGTTTCAGCCCGTCAACAACGGCCGCCTGATCTTGGCCGGGCGGATCTTTTTCCAATCGAGCCCAGCCAGAAGCGCCATCAGTTGCGGATGGTCCAGACGCATCCGCGCCGCCGATATGCCCGGCCAGCAGAAGCCTTGCTCTTCCAGGGTTTTCGAATAGAGGCAGACGCCTGAGCCATCCCACCAGACAATGCGAACCCGGTCCGCCCGCTTCGACCGGAACACGTAAAGCGAGCCATTGAAAGGGTCGAGACCGCCATCTCGGACCAGCGCCATCAAAGACGCTGCGCCCTTGCGGAAGTCGACCGGCTGGCACGACACGTAAACCACCACACCGGAAGCGATCATGCCGTGCGGACCACCCGGAGAATCTTGGCCAAGTGATCGGCATCGACATCGCCGCCGGCGCGCACCACGACATCGCCCACGACGATTTCCACCATTGAACTGCTCACCGCCTCAAAGCGCGTGAACTTGACTGGCGCGCTCGGTCCCTCCGTCAATGGCGCGACCATTCCTGACGAAAGCGCCTTACGACGCCACGCATAGAGCTGCGACGGGTCCAATCCCTGAGACCGGGCAATCGCCGACACATTGGCTCCCGGCGAGAGCGCCTCAGCGACAAGCTGCGCCTTCTCTTCGTCCGACCAATGACGTGGCTTGCGTCGAGACCGCACCGGCTCGGCCGTCAGGACCTCGAATGTTCGATGATGATTCACACTGTCGCTCATAGGTTTCTCCGCATGACTCATGCAGAGAATGACCGTTCAGCGGCCTTAAAGATACGTGGGATGACCTACCCGCTTACGCTCCAGCTGAGTTTGTACGCCGATCTCCTCCGGGTGATGCAGGGTATCGCGCCTGAGAACGTCTACGTTGTGGTGCCTTGGGCGAATTTTGTTCCGCAGACATTCCGCGTCGCGGACTATGGTGCTTTCTTCCGAAAGGCACGGAGGGCGGCGGAGGAGGCCACCGGCGCCGGTTCGGGCGAACACTATCCGGAACCCACTGAACATTGCGACATTTGCCGATGGGCCGATGCATGCCAGACTCGCTGGCGGAAGGACGACCATCTGTCCCTTGTCGCGAACATCTCAAAATCGCAGATCGCGGAGCTACGCGCACACGCTGTATCAACGACAAAGGCGTTGGCACAGCTCCCTTCCCCGTTTCCGTGGAAGCCGGACCGTGGCTCCGCCGCGAGTTTCGAGAAGACCAGGGCACAAGCGCACATCCAAGTGAGCGCGCGCGAAGCGGGCGAGCTGCTTTACGATCTGCTCGAAGTCGTACCGGACACCGGCCTTTGTCGCCTGCCCGAGCCATCGTTAGGTGACATTTTTTTCGACATCGAAGGCGATCCATTCATCGGAGAGCACGGGCTCGAATACCTTTTCGGATACCACTACCGCAACGAGGCCGGAGACTACGTGCGGTTAGCCAACTGGGCGTTCGACCGTAACACGGAGAAGGCCATCTTCGAGCGGTTCATGGATTTTGTCACTTCGCGTCGCGAGCAGTTCCCGGACCTCCACATCTATCACTATGCGCCATATGAGCCGGCGACGTTGAAGCGCCTAATGGGGCGCTATGCCACGCGCGAAAGCGAAGTCGACCGACTGTTGCGCGGCAACGTCCTCGTCGATCTTTACACTGTGGTGCGCAATGCCGTCCGAGCGAGTGTCGAGAGCTATTCGATCAAGAAGTTAGAAGCGTTTTACGGGTTCGTCCGCGCCACGCCTTTGCGGGAGGCGAACGTTGCGCTCACGGCGCTGCAGGTGGCGCTGCAGGTCAACGACGTTGTCTCGGTCTCCGACGAGATCAAGGCGGTCGTGGCCACTTACAACGATGACGATTGCCGCTCCACGGAAGCCTTGCGCGACTGGCTGGAACAATTGCGCACGGAGATCATTGCTTCCGGCACCGCTGTCGAGCGCCCCGCGCCCGAAAAGGATGAACCGAGCGAAGACTTGTCGGAGAGCGAGGCACGCGTTGCGGCGCTCATTGGGGCCCTCACCTACAACGTCCCTGTCGACGTAGCCGAAAGGACCGCAGCCGAACACGGAAAGTGGATTTTGGCCTATTGCCTGGATTGGCATCGACGTGAGGCAAAGTCGAATTGGTGGGAATACTTCCGTCTTGGCGACCTGACATCGGAGGAACTGCTCGACGAAAAAGCAGGATTGGGCGGCCCTATATGATCTGCACATTGATCAAAGAAGGCAAAAAGGTCGGGATCACGGCCAACAGCCACAAGGTCATCCGCAACCTGATCGACAAGGTGATTGAAGTCGCGAGGGAAAGCGACGCCAAAGTTCAGGCAGGCCAGAAGATCTCTTCGAAAACAGAAAACACCGACGATATCCATTTCTTCACGGACAATGGCGAAGCCGTCACCGCGATCACGTCCGGGGAAGTGCAGGTACTGGGCGGAACGGCGTTCTTCTGGGCCCGCGAGGACGCGGCTGGCACCATCGACGTTCTGTTCGTCGACGAGGCTGCGCAAATGTCGCTTGCGAATGTGCTGTCCGTCTCGCAGGCTGGGCCGACACTGGTACTTCTTGGGGATCCGCAGCAACTGGAGCAACCAACCCAGGGCTCTCATCCCGACGGTACGGACGTGTCTGCACTCGATCACCTTCTTTGCGGCCACAAGACGATCCTGCCGGAGCAAGGCCTCTTCCTGGAAGTAACCTGGCGGCTGCACCCAGACATCACCGCGTTCAACTCCGAGCTATTCTACGAGGGCAAGCTCCAGTCGGAGGCCGACTGTCACAGGCAATCCACGACGTCGACCGGGCCATTCACCGGAACAGGTCTGCGTTACGTCCCCGTTGCCCATTTTGGCAACCAGTCGCGATCCCTCGAAGAAGCCGCCGCGGTAGAGCGGATCGTCGAAACACTGCTTGGCTCCGGGGTGCACTGGACCGATCGGAAAGGTGTGTCCCGACCGCTGGCGTTAGAGGACATCATCATCATCGCCCCCTACAACGCACATGTGTTCGAGATCCAGAAACGCCTTCCGGAAGCACACGTTGGCACGGTCGACAAATTCCAGGGGCAAGAGGCTCCTATCGCCATCTACTCGATGGCCACATCCACACATGCGGACGCACCGCGCGGAATGGAGTTCCTGTACAGCTCGAACCGTCTGAACGTGGCGATCAGCCGCGCGAAATGCATGGCCATCCTCGTCGCCTCACCGGACCTGTTCGAGACGGAATGCAAGACGCCTCGCCAGATGCAACTGGCGAATGCCTTCTGCAGATATCTTGAAATGGCGAGGCTTGTCGAATTGCAGGCGACGCCTTCGGCCTCTTCGACACTTTCGGAAAGCGGTGTGCGGTGTGTCTCGGACTTTTGAGGAAGTCCGACTGATAGATTACAAAGGGGGATATAATGGTTGAAACAACGGGTCCGCGGAAAAATGCACTCGAACACGAAGGAGCGGCGCTCGGTCGACTTCACGCGAGATCGAACAATAGAAAGGCCCTCGCATACTGGCTGGGTTTTCTAAAAGGGATCCTTGCAAGCAATAAAGTCGAGACCGCCGAGTACGCCCCGCTTGCAGTGGAAGCTCAGAACTTCCTCAGTCTCCTTCACGATCCCGATGCGCTTGAGCTCATTGAGGACCTCCGCATATGGAAGAACGAGCCGAATGAAATATACGAGATCGTCGAGAATATTGTAGCCATGCGCTCGCGAGATTTCGTCGTCGAGAGCGAAAAGGATGAGATCAACGAGCTCTATGGATTTTGCGCCGGTATTGCCTGTGACAATCGCATCTGCCTCGAAGAGATAGAGAGCTTGCTCACAAAGCTGGAAAGCTATCCACGGGTACAGGGAGATCGGCGGGTACTCAACCTCAAGGCAGCCGCGCAACGGTCAATCGCCGACGGGAGGATCACGGCCGAGGAATCGGACGACATTTGCACCTGGATCACTCATCTGGTCGGGGACAGCGCAACTGACACAGGGATTGCGACCTTCGGGAATGTCGGCGTCCTCGAGGGTGCGCTTGAAGACCACAACGACATAGTCTTCGACCAACGGATGTTCGTACTGACCGGGAAGTTCACCCTTGGTCCCAGGAAGGCGATTCATGGGATGATTGCCGATCGAGGCGGCGACTTCAAAAGCAGTGTCTGCAGAAACACAAATTATCTCTGCGTGGCCGCAGAAGCATCCCGAGATTGGCGGCATAGCCACGAAGGCTTAAAGATTATGAAGGCCATTGAACTACGAGCAGAAGGCCGCGGCCCAGAGCTCGTACATGAGGGAATCCTGACGCGAGCGCTGTCTCGATAGGCCGACATGGAGATTGCTCCAGAATGCCTGCCCCATTTGCTTGGCTGCGCAGGGGGCGGCGGCATCCTATGAATTCGTTTACTCAGGCAGGACGAACTCTGGCCAAAGCGTACCGGTCGTCAGTCTGGAATGCGGGACCGGCATCTCCTTGCCAACCCCATGCACCTGCATCGATACAACGGCGGCATCGGTATCGGAACGGATGGAACTCGATGGGACAGTCCGGCCACTCGAGACGACAATTGACGCTCCGCCGCGCCGAGGACGTATGCGGATTGCATTCCCGTCCAGCATCTCGGCGGTCAGGTCGGTTCTGCCCTCGAGTACGCCATCCAACTCCAGCGCTTCGCTCCCAACCTCTACATCCGAAGCTTCGACGACCGCGTCGTAGAGCATCCTAGTCTCGCTCTCGGTGGCCTCGGCTGGCCAGAGAACGCGATCTGCGATCGTACGTTTCCGCTTCATGAGGCGCTGCAGAAGACAGTCGAAAGAGCCCGCGCCCAGCCGTGTGTGAACTGCGAGCGGAATATGAACCGTAACAGGCTTCGTTTGACCGATGCGGTGGGTGCGGTCATTGCACTGCTCTTCGACTGCGGGGTTCCACCAACGGCTCAGGTGAATGACATGATTGGCTGCGGTGAGTGTCAGCCCGGTGCCTGCGGCTCTTGGTCCAAGCACCAGGACGTCGAACCCACCGTCGTTCGTTAGGTGTCGTTGGAAGCGGTCGGTGATTTCCTTACGGGCGTCGATGGTCGTGTCGCCGTTGATGATCATCACAGTGTCGAGATTGAATTCCAACCGCACAACTTCGGCGAACCAGGCTTGGACATCTCGGTTCTCGACGAATACAAGAGCACGCTCGCCCTTTGATTTGATATGACGCAGAATGTCCATCGCCGCGTCGACGCGTGCCGCCGAAGCGCTGAACTCCTCTGTGGTTTCGCCTTCCAGCAGACCGGGATGCAACGATATCCGCCGGATGTGATGAAGGAGCGCGAGCATCATGCCGCCCTTGCGGCGAGCCTCGTCGTATCTCAGCATCTGAGGTTCGGACATCTCGCGAGGATGCAAGATCCGCACCTTTGTGGGCAGCCCAGGGGCGGCATCGGTCTTCAATCGCCTGAGCGCTAAGGGCGGACGCTCATGCTGCCCTGAGAACAAAGCGTGGTGAAGGGCCGACATATTCTCTTCCGTGGGGAGACCGAAGACCCGTTTGAACTGCGCCAATGCACCGAGCGCCCCAGGGAAGAGTTGGTCCATCAACGCCCAGAGGTCTTTGGTCGCGTTCTCGATCGGTGTCCCGGTCAGTCCGATCCGGAAATCCGCATTGAGCGATTTTGCCGCCTTGGCTCGCATTGTCACCGGGTTTTTGACGAACTGGATCTCATCGAAAATCGCCACCGCGCATTGGAGATCCATCAGGCTGATCGCGAAGTTCGCGAGCGTCTGGTAGGTGGTTATCACAACGGGCGCGCCATTCTCGAGAGACCGGATCTTGTCCAGGTCCAGCAATGCTTCGCCCTCGCGGATGTCTTGCCCCGAGAGACCTTCCTTTTTGAACTCGGCCAAATGGGAGCCATACAACCGCACCGGAATTCCGAGAGCCTGAGCGGAGAGGTGTCGATCTATCTCCGCTTCCCAGTTCAGAAGCAGCGACGTTGGAGCCACAACAAGGAAAGGTCGGTGCGGAACGGCGCCGGCATCCATCTCAGCCCTGAGCCATGCCACGAATGACAGCGTCTGAAGCGTTTTTCCCAACCCTTGCTCATCGGCGTTCAGAACGCCGGGAATACCTGCCTGCCAAGCCGCAACCTGCCATTTGAGCGAGGTCAGCTGATGGGGCTGCAGTGCGGTCCTGACGGCTTCGGGAAACTTGAACTCTGCCTCGTTTCCCCGCGGGCGTACCGCGGCCTTGAAGTCGACCTCCCAGAAGTTGTCGTGCGTCACCGGCAGGTATGCATCCAGCGAAACAGAAGGTGCATCGATTGGCTTCTGCCTCAAGTACTCAGCCAACCGTCTCGACAGCGCTTCAAGGACTTCGGCGATCGCAGGTATGTCGCCAACCTCGTGCGTGATCAAAGGTGTGTGCTCGGCGATTGCGGTACGGAGGGCCTCGACGACTTCTGCTAGCTGTTCATCCTCGATCTGAGAAAGACGATCGGCCAGCTCAGCATCGATGGAGGAATTCAACCATTTCGTCCCTGAACTCTGCATCCCTTCGATTTCCGTCACCTGCCATTTGGCGACGCCGAGGACGCGAGACACCCATTCGGTGGTCTCGATCCACACTCGAGAAGTTTCCTGCTCGACCCTTTCTGCCCTGGCAGCCGGGCTCATGAGGGCGGTTATGCGCCCGTCGTCTTCCATCTGACGCTCGATCGCCGATTGTATTATCCGGCCAGCGTCTGCAATAAATGCGCGTCGCCCCGCTTCATCTGCCTTTGCATTCCTTGCGATGGCATCAAGGACAGGTGCGGCGGAGCGATCAACTATCAGGAACTTGCCGTCGGCAACCCGGTAGGCCGGCTGAGCTCCTCGTCGAATGGCCCCGTCACGAAATTCATTCAGCTCGCGGCCTTTGAGGGCGGCGACATCGGCGGTGTCTCTGTCGGGATCCGGTTCAGGCGAACCGACGAAAGGAAGCGGGAAGAACTTCGTCTCATCTTCGGCATCGAACGCGATACCGACCGAGTCACAGGTAACCACCGAAAGGTTGCGCAGGAATCCTTCCAGGTTCTCCCGCGATGCTGGTTCATCCGACGCGTCAAACAGGCGGCGGAACTTCCCCAATTCCAGCCAATGATCGGTAACCGATGATCGCTCCTTGAGGGCATTCGCCTGCTCGATGGCGGAATAGATCTGGCTTGGCAGTCGCATCATCTGCGCAGCGGAGCCGAGAAAAGCTCCCTGAAGCGGCAAGGCAACCGTCCGACCGTTCTTTTCCCACCACCAATCAATGCCGAAGTCAGAGCTTCCAACGGTCCCGGCAAGTTTCGCCTTGAAAACATAACCGGTCATCAAACGGGGAAGCCCAAGAGCTGAAGCGGTGTTCGAGTCCAGCTGCGCCACCAGCGGATGGCGGATAACGAGACCATTCTCGGCTATCTGATGCAGCTCACCCAATGGATCCAGATGCCTCAGGCGAGCAACGGCCAACGCTGTGGCGCGCTCCGCCTTCGTCAGAGCCCGCAGATCGACCGCCTCACGGCGCCGGAATGCGGCAAGCCATCCTCTTTTTTCCGGCGCAACGGTGACGTACGCGGCTTGGCTATCGGCTCGAAAATCAAACTTGATCATCGGACCACCCGCTCCTCCACCCATCTCTTCCAATGTCCGGGTTGATCATGAATTCTTGTGTCGGGATGGCCGGCCCCAAGGATAAGAGCCTCAGCGTCATAGCTCGCCTGATACAATTTCGGCGCGCGACTATCTGCGTCCGAGAACATGTGGACACGATAGTCATGTGACCCTTCGACCACGATGTATCGACCTATACGCATTACGAGCAGACAGGTATCTTTGCGAGCTTTCGATGTCTGCCTACCTGCTGCCATGCTTGCGGCGTTTACGGATTTGGCGAACATGTCTTGAGCAATGGCAGCCGCAGCGGGCGACAACGCCACCCATGCCTCGTCGACAAGGCCACGGTTGAAGAGCCCCTTCCAAAAATCATGCCGTGGCGGCCACATATGATTGGCAGTCGATTTCGTGATTACCGACAACAGGGCATCCATACTCGCCCCGGCAAGCCATCGCACCAACACGCCTCGACACGGCGCACTGACAAGAGACCAGAACTCCGGGCGCTTATTTCGAGGATCTCCGTATGCATCCGTTATACGATCCAGGAGTGCCTTCCGGTATTCCTGTTCAGGCATTTTGTGGAGCCACGGACTCAGTAACTTCTCAATGGCACTGGCGGCCATTTTATCGCTCGCCCTCGCTCGACCTTCGGGCAGTATCCATCGGAACACGTGCGCGACCTGCGCATCAGTCTTGATCTCGGGGAGCGTCCGCAACCAAGCCTGATGCAGTTCCTGCATCAGGTTACCCGAGTGAGGCGAGGCGACGCCTGCCCCCGCCAGCCATCGATACGGGTCAGGCTCCATGACCATTCGCTCGGCAAGGTGCTCGGGAGCGTGGTTTGCATCAAGCGCCTGCGGGATGGATACGAAAACACTCTGCCAGCGCTTCGACAGATGTGACGACCGTTCCTGCATGATGCTGGCCAGCCATCGCGTCAGTTGACCGCCGCGTGACCATCCCGCGAAATACCCTTCAGCAGCCGCGTCGAGAAGCACCGGATTGGTTGTGGCTTGGACTTCCCGTCGCACGAAACTGAGTGTCTGCGTGTCGAGTTCCTCGGCACGCCCAAAGGCAGCGCTCGCCAGCATCCCGACTTCCCCGACAGTGACGCTCCCCCATTCCCAGTCACGAACGGCCGCCGCGATCTTGGCTTTCATTTGCTCGAGCGTAGCAGGAGAGACCCGACTGAACTCCGGAAAGGCTTGGAAGACAGCTTGCACCGCCTGGCTCAAGCCTTCGATGCTCTTGCCCTCGAACTTTTTGCGATGAGGCATCGCACGAAGCGTTTCCAGGAGTGACACGTCAAGGCTCCCCCGAGAGCGCCCGCCGTATGTCAGCGATATCTGTCTCCTTGGACGGGACCACCATGATGAAGCGAAGGTCGATACGGCGGTTAGCGTCTCTGCCGCTCTCTGTCTCGTTCTGCTGTATGGGCCGTCCCTTCCCAAAGCCGGCGACCGACAAGACCGGCTGCTCGTCCCGGTTCTGATAAAGCACGAGATCCGGCTTTTGCTCAATCATAAGTGCGTAGATAGACGCAGCTCGCTTGGCACTGAGGTCCATGTTCAGGACCTCGCTACCGACGCTGTCCGTATGTCCCTCGACTTGCAACGAGTCAATCAGTGCAAAAGCCGGATTGCAGTTTTCAGTGAAGGCTCTCCTCGAACCCAGTGAATAGCAGCCAAGGTTTTGGTCCAGGACTTCCGCAATCTGCCGCATGCGAACCGCCCCGACGGTAGTCGGCACTTCTTTGCCGGAGTCGAACAGTCCATCTCCCGCGAATTGAAGCGCGTCGTAATTCGCACTGACTGCGACATTCACGCCGGGTATGCGGCTGTTGATCTCGCTTTTCAGGCTTGTGAGCAGATTCTTTCGGGCGTCGGCGACTGCCGAGTTATAGACCTCCATTTTGTTTGCCTTCTCGGGAGTGTTGAGAAGCTTGCGCAGACGTTCGAGCTCGTCCTTCATCTCCCGGGTCGCCGTCACCACCGGACGACCGTTGGCCTCGACAATCTCAGCGATCGCATCAATGTCACGTTGGATGCGGTCTTTCTCGTCTTTCAGGCTGTCGTACAGGGGACGAGGCACGGTATCGGAGACGTTGAACTGGCTCGCGAAGAAAGCCAGCAGGATCATCAGAATGAACAGAAAGCTGATCGTCATGTCGGCCATCGATATGAAGACCGATTCTTCCTCTTCCTCCTGACGGCGCGCGCCTCCCCTACCCCTCATGCCGACGGCCTCGCGCTCTCAGGTGTGAACGCCTTCGCATTCTCGATCACCCCTTGGAGGGTCGAAAGCGCTTCCGTATACTGGCCATGGACATTATTCGCGTGATTTTCGACTTCGCCGATCGATCGCGAGATCTGCTCCGTAAACGTCCTGAAGGCAGCGGCCAACTGTCCGTCGTAAGCCGCGGCCCGCGTCTCGAAGCTTTTGATGTGTTCTCGAATGGAATTGGCTGCTGCTACCACCATCTCACGCTCCGACGACATGGTCTGGCGTGCGCTCTCCACCATGTTGATGCTCGAGGAGGCGATCTGCTGGGTAGCTTCGGCGGTCTTGTTCGCCGACTCCGCGACGGGCACCGCAGCCTGGGCAAGCCCATTGCCGGCTCTCGCTAGATTGTCGGAGACCAGCTCGAGCCGTCTCGCCGCACCATCCAGACCCACGGCTGTACGCTCGGCGGCTTGAGAGAATTCTTGGGCTGCCCCGCTGAGAGTGGCGGCAAGTCCTTCCAAGCGACCAGAGGCCGCTTCTAGCCTTTCGCTCGTTGCCGACATCGCACCGACCAGGCCTTGCGTCAAAGATCCCGCCAGCGATTGCACCATCTCGTCGACATGATTGATGCCGGATGCCGCGGCTTTCTGCAGTGGTTCGGAGATGGCAGCGATGAGCTCGTGATTGAGCTTCTGCATATGATCGCGCTGCTCGACGATAGCCTTCAGCTGCTTCTCGGCAAGGTCCTCGAGACTGACGAAACTCATCCGCGTCTCTATCGCGTGCGTAAGAGTCCGCATTTCCTGTTCAAGCCCGCTGCTGCGCACGCGCATAACAACGGTGAAGACGATCGAACAGAGCAGTCCGGTGAGCGACATGATGAATTTGGCAGACGCAACGGTCAGAAGCTGTGTAAGCGCCTTCATCACCGCGGCCTGGTCGCCGCCTGCACTGAGGCTGTTGCCCGTTTCCTGGAGGGCGGCGATAAGACCGAGGAATGTTGCCGCCAGCCCGACCGAGACGAAGAGGCTCGGCACGACCCGCCAGCCCGAAACGCTGAAGCCCATCTCCTCGAGATTAAAGAAGACTGACGGACGGATAGCGTTCCGAATGCCGGTCTGCCCTTGGGATTCGATGGTGGTCTCGCGAAATTCGTCCCAGGTGTCCGCCAACCGACCGGCATCCGCTCCCGACCAGGACGTCAATTCGTCGTAGGTTTCCTGGAACCGCTCCCGAAATTCCTCTGGCCCACGGCTCTTCCGCACGAGCTTCGTTGCTCGCCTAAGCAAGCCCACTCTTCTCCGGACGACCGCCCAGAACCAAAGGGTCGCTATCACCAACAAGATGACGAGAAAGAGACTGAACAGACCAGGCGCCGGCGGTTGCTTCAGCAACGAGGCTAGCGCCAAGACAAGATCGCGCGCAAAGATGCCCGCCGTGAACACGATATCCAATTTCTTCGGCCCCGGTTTCCGCCCAGACTTGAGTTAGCGGAACCTGAAATTCGTGTAAAGATTGCACCCGCATTCGGGGTGAATCTTTGTATTGTGCGCTTCTACTTCGGGCTTGCCAGATAAGACAAAGCCGCCGAAATGGCTAAATCTCTCATTCGAGTTCATCGCCAAGGCCAGGCGGCACGTCAGGTATTCGGGTCCTAAGCCGCATGACGAAGCTCTGCCGGCGCGGTGCTGAGCGCCGCTCGCGGTCCCGCATATCCAAGATTTCTGACGATGCATCTCCGGACTCTGACGCGACTCGCCAGCGGTTTGTGGATTGCTACCGACGACGCAACGATCTCCGTGTCAATAACAGGGAGAGATGACATGTTGAAAGTAATCGCGAATGCCCTCGCATGCCTTTGGAGGGGCGCGCTGGGAATACTGAACTGGGCAGAGCAATTCCTGAGGTGGCCGTTCTCGATAATCTTCGGCTCGGGCGGCGGCGGAATGCCATCCCCCGAATACAAGCCCGATGTTTCGTCGGCGCAATTGCTCGATGAATTCGACGAAGCCCGCCGGAGACAGGCCGCTGTCCACGACTTGGACCGCGACGGTATCTCGACGGTGACGAAATACGCCAGCGCCCTTCCAAAGGCACGGCCGACCATCGACCTCGGCGGCTTGAACAAGGACATCCGTGCCACGTTGCTGACCATGGATGACAACGAACTCAAGGCCTTGTCCAAAGCTGGCATTGGCGCGATCCGGAAGTTTATCGCGGGCGCGGACCATGGCGTACATGGCGTCCCGGTTGTTCGTAGCGTCGAAATTTCGGAAGCTCCGAAGGAAATGACAGAGCATGAACAGGTGCTCTGGAAGGTTCGGTCACGGATGCTGAAGTCCGAGAACGGTCAGCAATTCAAACTCGCGAGATAGCGCGCCGAGAGGGCGGGCTTCTCATTCCTTGTCCTGGTCCTTTCGCTTTTTTTTGAGGTAAGCATATCGAGTAAATCGGCGAGCATGCCCGGGTTCTCAACCGCTACGTCACCGAACTCTTCTTTCATCCGACGCCATTGCTCGTCGGTAAGATCAGGCTTCATACGCGCCCCCGGGCCTTCAGAAGATCGATAACTTCCTGGCGCTGGCGGCAGGCCGCGCGGAGCCGCTTGTTGTCGCCCTCAAGTTCAGCGAGCAGTTCCATAGCCGTACGCGCGAGCGCTTCCATCTGTTCGGCATGCGAGATCGCGGTATCCAGAGCATCGTTGTACCGGGCCTGATAGCGGGCTTCCTTCGCGGCACGGAGGCCGTCGCCAACGGCATTTGCCAAGCCAAGCGCGCCGGCGGCGATGATCATCATCCCGGCCGCGTTGCCGAGCGCGGCGGTGTGTGCGGGTGCGCCGAAATTAGCCATGTGTCACCTCCGTGTCAGTTTTGACGGCACCATGCCGGGCTCGATTCCGTCCGGCAAGTCGACAGACGCGATATGACGATCGCTAAGTTAATGAAGCCCACTGTTCGAGGGGAAGATGGGCATCGTTGCGCCAGTTGCTGCCGAGGAGGACGAGATCTGAGAAGCTACCGAACGGAAAGATCGAATAGCAGGTCGACAAGCGCAAAACTGTCGACGTCGCGGATATCAGAAGCCGCGAAGGAGAATTGCCGCAGAAACGACTGGGAGTTGAAGCCGGCAGGCGAAACGAAGTGGCAGTTCAAGACGCCAAAACAGCGTTTCTGTCAGAATTTCTGTCAGATTTTCGAGAGGGAGTTTCTGTCAGCCCAATAGAGACCCTGAAAAGCCCTTTTCTTTCAAGAGCTTCCACTGGTCGGAGTGGCGTGATTCGAACACGCGACCCCCACGTCCCGAACGTGGTGCGCTACCAGACTGCGCTACACTCCGTACCAGCGGCGCCTCTATAGATCAGCATTTTCGTTTTCACAAGCGCCTAACTCAAAAAAGAACCCCGCCTCGCCCAAAAAATTCTGCCCGCGGAAGCGCCCTCGGGCTCTCGCCCATGCGTGGCAATAGGGCGTTTCTGCAACGCTTCGGATTTTCCTGATTTGCAAGGTCGCACAGCGATTTTCTTTCGTCGCTTTTGGCGCTAGAGCCACGCGGAACGCAAGGAAATCCGGGGGACTCCGGCCTTCCGCGCCGCAGAATTCGAGCACAGACCAAAGGGACAGAGACATGAATTTCCGCATGATGACGGCGGCCGGCCTTGTGCTGGCGCTTGCCGGCTGCACGACGACGACCGGTGTGGCGAGAAACGCGGTCGAAAAGCGCTGGCTCGGCCAGCCGGCCGGCACCTACTTCGCCCAGTTCGGCCCGCCGCTTTCCGACGTCGAAACGGGCGGCGACACGGTCTACAGCTGGAAGGGCGGCTACAAGACCCGCAGGATCCCGGCCGAATACGAGAAGACCGCCGACGGCAAGCGCGGCAAGCGCATCTCGGCCGCCCGCACCGAGTATTTGAGCTGCGCCGTGCAATTGACCGTCTCGTCCGACTACGTCATCCGCTCGATCCGCATCGCCGGCGACCGCAAGCGGCCGACCGGCCCGAGCTGGTGCGAAGAATTCCTAGGCGGCGCGAAGGCGGAGTGAGGAGGCGCAGCCCTCATCTGAGAAGCCCGCTGATGAAAGTCGGCGGGCATCCTCTCGATCCGAGCCGGCTTCAGGTATTGTCCTCGACCGGTGCATCGGGACCATTTTTCTTGATCGACTCTATGGCGTTCTGAGCGCTCGCCTTGCCCGCATAGCCTTCAGACGCAAACATCACTTCATTGTTGTATTTGAAGCGGACACGGTATTCGCCAGCCTTGTCCTTGAAGATCTCGAATTTGTGGGCCATGTGCTCTCCCCCTCGTGCAAGTGTGAAGCAAGCCACTTAACGTGACAGTTGCAGTCGGCGTTGACAAGGGTTGCATGTTCTTTCCGATACGGTTCTACAGGTCGCGCCGACAACGCGAGTGTTCCCACTCAAGTCGTGAAAGTGGCGCATCGACGCGCCCCGTCCCAGGCTCGTTTTATGTGCCCTTGCCCGCACCTCCGCAGATTAGGCGAACGATATCTGGAACGCCCGGCGGTGTCCGGTCGCACAGCGACCAGGCCGCTCTGCAACTCAGTCGTTTTTTCTGTGCGTCGGGCCGGTTTTGTGCGAAATTGGGGCACCGGTCTTATGCCCAGCATTTTCAGATGCAGGACCGGCCCAACACCGGCAAGATCAGCAGCGTTTCCGCGACAGAGTCCCGACTTTGTAAGGAGGCTTCGATGACTTCGCTTGAGACGGCAAAGGGAAAGAAATCCGCAGCGAACGAAATTCTGGCCACACCCCTGTCAGCAGACGATCTTCGTCTGATGGATGCTTACTGGCGGGCCTCCAACTATCTCTCGGTTGGCCAGATTTACCTGCTCGACAACCCGCTCCTGAGAGAACCGCTGAAGCGCGAGCATGTAAAACCGCGATTGCTCGGCCACTGGGGTACGTCGCCCGGTCTGAATATGCTCTATGTGCATCTGAACCGGGTTATCAGGCGCGACGACCTCGAGATGATCTACATCATCGGCCCCGGCCATGGCGGGCCGTCACTGGTGGGGCACGCCTACCTCGAAGGCACCTACAGCGAGTTCTATCCGAACATCAGCCAGGATGCGGAGGGCATGCAGCGGCTGTTCAAGCAGTTCAGCTTCCCGGGTGGCATACCCAGCCACGTCGCGCCGGAGACGCCCGGCAGCATTCATGAGGGTGGCGAACTCGGATACGCGCTCAGCCATGCCTATGGGGCGGCATTCGACAACCCCGACCTGATCGTCGCCTGCGTCGTCGGCGACGGGGAAGCCGAAACGGGCCCGCTTGCAACGGGATGGCAGGGCAACAAATTCCTCAATCCGGCCCGCGACGGCTGCGTCCTGCCGATCCTTCACTTGAACGGCTACAAGATCGCCAACCCCTGCTTCCTCGCCCGCATCCCGGAAGACGAGTTGCGGAAGTTTTTCGAGGGCATGGGCTACAGGCCCTATTTCGTCGAGGGAAGCGATCCCGAAGCCGTCCACCAGACGCTTGCCGGCGTGCTCGACACCGCCGTCGCCGAGATCCGGCAGATCTGGGACGATGCGCGCTCCAACGGCAATCTCAAGCGCCCGGCATGGCCGATGATCGTCTTTCGGACGCCGAAGGGCTGGACCTGCCCGCCGGAGATCGACGGCAAGAAATGCGAGGACTACTGGCGGTCGCATCAGGTGCCCATGGGCGAGATGGACAGGCCGGAACACATCCGCATACTCGAGCAATGGATGAAAAGCTACCGGCCCGAGGAGCTTTTCGACGAGAGCGGCCGACTGAAATCCGAAATCGCCTCGCTTGCCCCGTCGGGCCGTCGCCGGATGAGCGACAACCCGCACGCCAATGGCGGACTGCTGCTGCGTGACCTGAAGATGCCGGATTTCAGGGATTACGCCGTGGAGGTGAACGGCCACGGCGCGCCGGTGGCGGAGTCGGCCCGCATGATGGGCATGTTCCTGCGCGACGTGATGAAGGCGAACCTCGAGAGCAGGAATTTCCGTCTATTCAGTCCGGACGAGAACAACTCCAACCGTTGGCAGGACGTGCTGGCGGTAACTGATCGCTGCTATATGGCGGAAATCTATCCGGAAGACGACCATCTCTCGCCGGACGGCCGCGTCATGGAAGTGCTGAGCGAGCACCAGTGCCAGGGATGGCTGGAAGGCTACCTGCTCACCGGCCGCCACGGCTTCTTCTCCTGCTACGAAGCCTTCATCCACATCATCGACTCGATGTTCAACCAGCATGCCAAGTGGCTCAAGGTGTGCAACGAAATCCCGTGGCGCCGGCCGATCGGTTCCCTGAACTATTTCCTGAGCTCCCATGTCTGGCGACAGGACCACAACGGCTTCAGCCATCAGGACCCCGGCTTCATCGACCATGTCGTCAACAAGAAGGCCGACGTGATCCGCGTCTACCTGCCGCCGGACGCCAACACCCTCCTCTGCGTGACCGACCATTGCCTGCGCAGCCGCAACTACGTCAATGTCGTTGTCGCCGGAAAACAGCCTGCGCCACAATGGTTGACGATGAGCGAGGCCATCAGGCATTGCGCCATGGGCCTCAGCATCTGGGATTGGGCGAGCAGCGACCAGGGAAGCGAGCCCGATGTCGTCATGGCCTGTTGCGGCGACGTCCCGACCCTTGAGACGCTTGCGGCGGTGCAGCTGCTCCGTGAACACCTGCCCGAGTTGAAGGTGCGGGTCGTCAATGTCGTCAACCTGATGAAGCTGCAACCCGCCGAAGAGCATCCGCACGGGCTGTCGGACCGCGACTTCGACGGCTTCTTCACGAGGGACAAGCCGATCATCTTTGCCTTCCACGGCTATCCGTGGCTGATCCATCGGCTCACTTATCGCAGGACGAACCACGCAAACCTCCATGTGCGCGGCTACAAGGAGGAAGGCACGACGACGACTCCGTTCGACATGGTGGTCCTGAACGAGCTCGACCGCTTCCATCTCGTCGGCGACGTCATCGATCGGCTGCCGCAGCTCGGTGCGCGCGCCGCCTATTTCAAACAGGCGATTCAGGCGAAATTGATCGAGCATCGCCAGCACATCGAACAATACGGCGACGACATGCCTCAGATCAGCGGATGGAAATGGGGGGCGAAGAGCACGACCCCGCCCGCGCGCCCGAGAACCTCTACTGAGGGAGACAACGTCTGACCGGGACCGGACTTGAAAGGAACCATGCGTTCCGACGTACTTGCCGGACAACAACGCCCGGGTTTGCCGCGGGATACGTTTCGCCGTGCTGTACGTCGGGCCGCTGACCGAGGCGAAAGTGTCGCTTGCCGATGACGGTCGCTTCCCCGACGTTCGAGCAATCCTTGGTTAGACCATGTCCCAGACGCTCTCGACTGCTCCGGAGCTGCATCGGATGCCGACCGAACAGGATCTCGGCCGTCTGCAGTTCACGACGCTCCTGTACTATCTGCAATGCACCAATCCTGACAACGGCCTCGTTCGCGACAAGACCGAGCCCAATGCTCCGGCGAGTATCGCCGCGATCGGAATGGCGCTGGCAACGATCCCGGTCGTCGTCGAGCGCGGCGTCATCATCCGGAAATTTGCCGCCAAGATCGCGCGAAAGCGGCTGGAATTCCTGCTGGGTTGTCCCCAAGGCCCGGAACCCGACGCCTCGGGGTACAAGGGGTTCTTCTACCATTTCCTCGACATAGAAACCGGCCGCCGGGTCTGGGAGTGCGAACTGTCCACCATCGATTCGGCCTTCCTGTTCGCCGGAGCATTGACCGCAGCCGCCTACTTCGATGGCGAGGATGCCGACGAGGCGAAGATCAGAATGCTTGCCAACGCGCTCTACGAACGGGCGGATTGGAACTGGGCCTGCGATCACGGACTGACGCTGACCCACGGGTGGCGACCGGAAAGCGGCTTCATTCCCTATCGCTGGCGCGGCTACGACGAGGGCCTGCTGCTTTACATCCTCGGGCTGGGGTCGCCGACCCATCCGTTGCCGCCCGAGGCCTACGCCGCCTATACCGAAAGCTACGAGTGGAGAAATATCTACGGGCGCGAACTGCTTTACTCGGGACCGCTCTTCACCCACCAGCTCTCGCATATGTGGATCGATTTCCGCGGCATCCGCGACGCCTTCATGCGAGACCGCGACACCGACTACTTCCAGAATAGCCGCCAGGCGACCTACGTCCAGCAGGAGTATGCCATCCGCAATCCGATGAACTTTCGCGGCTATGGCGAGCACTGCTGGGGATTTACCGCCTGCGACGGACCGGGATGGACGAAGAAGCAGCTCGACGGCGTGGAGAGGGAGTTCTTCGACTATATCGCCCGCGGCGCGCCGTTCGGACCGGACGACGGAACCGTCTCGCCATGGGTGGTCGTCGCATCACTGCCTTTCGCCCCGGAGATCGTCATTCCGACCGTCAGAAACTTCGCACAGATGAATCTGGGCATGACGCATCTTTACGGCTTCAAACCATCCTTCAACCAGACCTATGCGGTCGAAGGCAATGATGCGGGTTGGTGGGTCAGCCCCTATCATTTCGGCATAGACCAGGGACCGGTCGTGCTGATGATCGAAAACTTCAGGACGGGCCTGCTCTGGAACATCATGCGCCGCAGCCAGCCGATCGTCACCGGACTGCGCCGGGCCGGTTTCACCGGCGGCTGGCTTTGAGAGCGCCCGCACTCGATGGAGGTGCCAGGCCTCCAGGCTAGATCAATCGCGCCTCGGGGAACCGCAGCCTGTCTTCGCCGCCGAGATCGCAAGACGCGAAATGCCCGCTTCGCGGCGGAATTCCAACCCATTGAATCTTTTAAGAAAGAGAACATGGCTGGGGCGCCTGGATTCGAACCAGGGGATGGCGGTACCAAAAACCGCTGCCTTACCGCTTGGCTACGCCCCAACGGAATGGCGAGGCATCCGCTCGCCAAATCGAGCGCCTGATTACCAAAGCTCGTGCACGCTCACAATGCTTAACTTCGCTTTCAGCGCATATTTTGTCGAACGCAGTCTTACACACGCAGCCACCGGTCAGCGCGAAGGCGGTCGAAGTCGAATAGCCGATAGCTGTGCCCGTTTCCTTGCCTCCTGCTTTCGCCTATTGTCGCCCGCAAATGGAGACCTCGATGACCAAGTTCCGCGCCCGCCCGCCTGCCGTCCCGACCGTTCTCGTCGATGATGCCGTCGTGCGCATCATCCGTTGGGATTTCGAACCCGGCGCCGACACCGGGCATCACGTCCACGGGCTTGGTTATGTCGTCGTGCCGATGACGGATTGCCAGTTCCTTGTGGAAGAGGAAGAGGGCAGCCGCCGGATCGATGTGGCAAAGGGCGCCGCCTACCGGCGCGATGCGGGCGTCGCCCACAATGTCGTCAATGCGGGCAGCGAACCGATGTCCTTCGTCGAGATCGAGTACAAGTGAAGGCGAGACGCATGCAGGGACCGGACTTCGACCTCGATTTCAAGCCCGCCCATGGAGAAAAGGTGACGGTGGCCGAGGGCGTTGAGCGCATCACCGTCAACAATCCTGGCCCCTTCACCTTCCATGGCACCAACAGCTACATCGTCGGCCGCCACTCCGTCGCGGTGATCGACCCGGGGCCGGAGGACGAGGCGCATTTTCAGGGGCTGATGGCGGCGCTTGCAGGGCGCGAGGTGACGCACATCGCCGTCAGCCATACGCATCGCGACCACTCGCCTCTCGTCCGCCGGCTAAAGGAAGCGACAGGAGCCGTCGTCGTCGGCGAAGGTCCGCACCGGGCGGCTCGCCCGTTGCACGCCGGCGAGACCAATCCCTTCGCCGAAAGCTCGGACATGGAATTCGTTCCCGACGTCGCCCTTCGCGACGGCGCCCGGATCGAGGGCGACGGGTGGAGCCTGACGGCGATCGCCACGCCGGGGCACACCGCCAATCACATGGCCTTCGGGCTCGACGGCACCGGCATTCTCTTCTCCGCCGATCACGTAATGGCGTGGGCGACGAGCATCGTCGCGCCGCCGGACGGTGCCATGGCCGACTACATGGCTTCGCTCGACAAGCTGCTCTCACGCGACGACCGGCTGTACCTGCCCGGCCACGGCGGTCCGGTCAGCGAGCCTCCCGCCTTCCTGCGGGCGCTCAAGGCACATCGCAAGATGCGCGAACGCGCCGTCCTGGAACGGCTGCGCGCCGGGGACCGGAATATCCCTGATATGGTGAAGGTGATCTACGCCTCGACCGATCCGCGGCTGCACGGCGCAGCGGCGCTTTCGGTGCTCGCCCATATCGAGGACCTGATCGAACAAGGCCGCATCGAGACCGACGGCCCGCCGTCGCTCCTCGGCGAATATCGGCTGGTGACCTGAGCGGGCTCTAATCTCCGGCAATCCCCAGCAGCTCTGCATCGAGCGCGCGCAGGAACTCTTCCGCGAATTTTGCGCCCATGCCGAGATCATGCTGGCCGTATCGCGAGGCGACGCGCAGGTCGACAAGGGTGGTCTCCGCCTCTTCGCGCAGCCGGATCAGCACGTCGAAGCGAAAGCCGGCGATCAGCGTGCGCCATTCGCCCTGAAGAACGATATCGCTGGCATCCCGCCCGGGTATTCCAGCCTCGATATCGGGCGCCGGCCGCGTGGCAGGAACGGGAATGGCCTCCGGTTCCCTGTTCGTATCCGCCCCCGCGCCGGGACCCACGGCAAGGTCCTCGAGATCGGCGCGCGCGTTCTCGACGCCGAGTTCCGCGGTCGTGGCGATCCGCCTTTCCTCAACGACCTTGCGAACGCTCTGGAACACGCGGTCCAGGGCGCCGTCGTAGCGCCGTCCGGTGAGCCCCGGATAGGCGGCGATCTGCGCTTCGCGGTCCTCGGGCGTCACGATCGGCCGGCGCGTGATCCAGCTCTCCTCGGCGACCGGCGCCTTGATCCATGGCGGCGGCGTCACCGGATCGGTGCTGACATCATAGATCGCCGGTCGCGCCAGATATTGCGCGGCCCCATGGAGGAAGAAGCCGAGTGGAAGCGCCGCATAGAATAGGGCCGAGACGGAAGCGGTCCCGCCGATGGCCGCCACCTTCCAGAGGCGCGTAAGGCCGACGGTCGCAAGCAGGACAGCCAGCAGGGCAAATGCAACGGCGCAGCCGGCGAGCGCCAGGAAATGCGGCGTCGTCAGCGGTCCGAAGCGGTGCGCGGCAAGCGACAGCGCGAAGATCACGAAGCCTATGCGGGCAAGCCTGCGTGCCCAGTGGGCGGCATGGGAATAGGGACGCTCGTACCGGACCATCATAAAACGGAATCAATCCCCGCGGCAAAAGACACCGCCTTCTTAGACCATGGCCGTTTCGGTGGGAACCACCGGCTTCCGCACGCCCTGAATTCGCCCGAAAAGAGTATGAGCGCAGCAGTTGTACTTCTGCCGCAAATTCGCCATTCTCGTTAACCAGTTATTTCAACTCAACCTTTCGGCCGCGCGCGGAATTGTCCGCGCACCCAGCGCCCAGGGGCTTTGCATGTTTCCAAAAACATGCAGCAAGTCAAAGTGCTAGAGCGCCGCTTGAGCGCCCGAAGAGACCCACGGCGCATGTGAGGCGGCGTGACAACGGAGAGAGATCATGACTGCATCGGAGACACGCTCGGAGATCGCCGTCCCTGCCCCGCCGCCCTCCGGCGGAGACGTCGCCCTTCCAATGGCGCTGCTCGAACTCGAGCTCTCCCTTGACCGCTTCTCCGGTAACCGGGACGATTTTTCGGCATTCGTGCGGACTGTGGCGGACGACATCGGCGGCGAGCTCCTTTTCGACCTGCCGGCCTCGGGCCTCGTCGATAATTGCCTCACGATCGCCGTCCTTCGCCATGGCCAGGCCGGCGGCCAGGCGCCCGCGATTCTGTTCGTCTGCCTCGACGCGGATGGAAGCACGATCCGCGTCGAACAGCCAAGCGAACGCACCGCCGGCCTCGCAAGCTTCGCCGAAGCCTTCGTCGGGGTGCTCGAGCGGATCTGAAGTCACCTCGAGTTGATCGCCATGGTGCATCGGGCGCGTGGTATTCTTGCTTCCGTTGAATCGCGCCTGCGGATCCGCAATCACGCGTCCCCTTGCTGCTTGCGCCGCTGATCGCTGTTCCGCATGCGTGCGCCGATCAGGAGGCAGAATGACCATGATGACAACGAGACTGCTGACTCTTGCCGCGGCAGGTCTGGTGCTTGCCGGGTGCCAGACGGTGACGCCGCAGGAGCGGCGCGCGAGGGACGAAACGACCTGCGCCTCCTATGGCTTCCGCCGCGGCACCGATTCGTTCGCTACCTGCCTGCAGCGCATAGAGCTCGACCGCCGCGCCGAGGCACGGGCCTTTCGCTACGACAACGACTTCCTGATGCGCAGGCCGTATTACTGGTAGTGACGCGGATAGAGTGCCGTCACGGGCCGAAATTGACGCAGCCAGAGGTCAACTTGCGGCCAGCGCCTCCGTCTTGCCGTTGCCGTTGATCGCCGCCTGTGCAGCCGCCAGCCGGGCGATCGGTACGCGGAAGGGCGAGCAGGAAACGTAATCGAGCCCGGCCTCCTCGCAAAAGCGGATCGAGGCGGGATCGCCGCCATGCTCACCGCAAATGCCGAGTTTCAGGCCATTCTTGGTGCGGCGACCGCGTTCGGCGGCCAACTGGATCAGTTCACCCACCCCGTCGAAGTCGAGCGAAACGAACGGATCCTGCTCGATGATGCCCTTCTGCTGATAGGTGGCAAGAAACTGCGCCGCATCGTCGCGCGAAATGCCGAAGGTGGTCTGGGTCAGGTCGTTGGTACCGAAGGAGAAGAAGTCCGCGGCCTCCGCAATGACGTCGGCACGCAGCGCCGCCCGCGGCAGCTCGATCATCGTTCCGACCAGGTAGTCGATGCCGATGCCGGCCTCGCCGATCACTTCCTTGGCGACGGC
Source organism: Sinorhizobium fredii NGR234 (assembly GCF_000018545.1). Classification (NCBI taxonomy): domain Bacteria; kingdom Pseudomonadati; phylum Pseudomonadota; class Alphaproteobacteria; order Hyphomicrobiales; family Rhizobiaceae; genus Ensifer; species Ensifer fredii. The sequence continues at coordinate 620,381 of NC_012587.1, read as the reverse complement.
GTCGATCCGCTCCTTGACGTAATCGAGTTCGGCCCGCAGCCCGACGAGCGGCACCATGATCTCCGGAACGACCGGCGCGCCGGTCACGCGCGCTGCTTCCACGGCCGCCTCGAATATGGCGCGCGCCTGCATCTCGGCGATTTCCGGATGCGAGATGGCAAGGCGGCAGCCGCGATGGCCGAGCATCGGATTGAACTCGTGCAGCGCATCGACGCGCTGGCGCAGATGGGCGGGATCGAGCGAAAGGACGCCGGCGACCTCGGCGATTTCCTCGTCGGTCTTCGGCAGGAACTCGTGCAGTGGCGGATCGAGAAGGCGGATCGTCACCGGCAGGCCGTGCATGATCGAAAAGAGCTCGACGAAGTCGGAGCGCTGCATCGGCAGGAGCTTCGCAAGGGCGGCGCGGCGGCCCTCCTCGTCCTCGGCGAGGATCATCTCGCGCATCACATTGATGCGGTCGTCCTCGAAGAACATGTGTTCGGTGCGGCAGAGCCCGATGCCCTCGGCCCCGAAGGAGCGGGCGGCACGCGCATCGGCGGGCGTCTCGGCATTGGTGCGCACCGTCATCCGGCGACTCTGATCGGCCCATTGCATGATCTTGCCGAAATCGCCCGAAAGCTCCGGCTGCAGCATGGCGATCTCGCCCTTCAGCACTTGCCCGGATGATCCGTCGATGGTGATCACGTCGCCCTTCTTCAAGGTGACGCTCGCAGTGATCAGCAGTTCGGCGCGCTGATCGACGCGGATGTTGCCGGCGCCGGAGACGCAGGGCGTGCCCATGCCGCGGGCGACGACGGCGGCGTGGCTCGTCATGCCGCCGCGCGTCGTCAGGATTCCCTCGGCGGCATGCATGCCGTGGATATCCTCCGGGCTCGTCTCGACGCGAACCAGGATGACCTTGCGGCCTTCCTTGACGGCCTGCACCGCTTCCTCGGAAGTAAAGACCATCTCGCCCGTCGCCGCCCCCGGCGAGGCCGGTAGCCCCGAGCCGATGATGTCACGGCGGGCATGCGGATCGATGGTCGGATGGAGGAGCTGGTCGAGCGATGCGGGGTCGATGCGCGCCACCGCCTCTTCCTTCGAAATCAACCCTTCCTCGGCCATGTCTACGGCGATCTTCAGCGCGGCCTTGGCGGTGCGCTTGCCGGAGCGGGTCTGCAGCATCCAGAGCGTGCCGCGCTCGATCGTGAATTCGAGGTCCTGCATGTCGCGGTAGTGGCGCTCGAGCGTCTGACAAATCGTCTCGAACTCGGCGAAGCCCTCCGGCATCAGCTTTTCCAGCGAGGGCTTGTCCGAGCCGGAGGCGATACGGGCGGCCTCGGTGATGTTCTGCGGCGTGCGGATGCCGGCGACGACGTCCTCCCCTTGCGCATTGACCAGGAATTCGCCGTAGAGCTCCTTGGCGCCGGTCGACGGGTTGCGCGTGAAGGCGACGCCGGTTGCAGACGAATTGCCGAGATTGCCGAACACCATCGCCTGGACATTGACCGCCGTGCCCCAGGCGGCCGGAATGCCATGGAGATGGCGGTAGGTGATGGCGCGCGGGTTCATCCAGCTCGAGAAGACCGCGCCGATCGCCCCCCAGAGCTGGACCTCCGGATCCTGCGGAAAGGGTTCACCGAGCACCTCCTCGATCGCTTCCTTGTAGCGCGAGATGACGTGCTGCCACTCGACGGCCGAAAGCTCCGGGTCCTGCTCGTGGCCGAGCCGCGCCTTCTCTTCCTCGAGGATCTCCTCGAAGATTTCGTGATCGACGCCCAGCACGACGTCGCCATACATCTGGATGAAGCGCCGGTAGCTGTCCCAGGCAAACCGCGCGTCGCCGGCATCATGCCCGAGCGCGTGCACCGACTGGTCGTTGAGGCCGAGATTGAGCACGGTGTCCATCATGCCGGGCATAGAGGCGCGGGCGCCGGAACGGACGGAGAGAAGCAGCGGATGGGAGGTATCGCCGAAAGCGCGGCCGGTGATCTCTTCCATCCGGGCAATGCCCTCGCGCACCTGCTCGCGCAGGCCCTCGGGCATCGTCAGTTCATTGTCGAAATAGCTGTTGCAGGCATCGGTGACGATCGTCAGGCCGGGGGGCACCGGCAGGCCGAGATTGCACATTTCGGCAAGGTTCGCACCCTTGCCTCCGAGCCTGTTGCGATCCCCCGCACTCCCTTCGGCCTTGCCTCCACCGAAGGTGTATACCCATTTCGTCATGCCTGTTCTCCACCCCGAAACAGTTTCGATGACGATCTACAGTATATGTTTCAGGCTGAAAATGCACTCGGCGAAGATTTTTGCTGCGGTGCATCAAAAATGCAGCGGTGCGTGGTCGCATTGCCGAATTGCCGAGTGATCGTGGCTGGTTCAGACCGCTTCGCGCATTCGCTCGGCCGTCTGCAGGTCGACGGAGACGAGCTGGGAGACGCCCTGCTCGGCCATCGTGACGCCGAACAGGCGGTTCATGCGGGCCATGGTGATCGGGTTATGGGTGATGATGATGAAGCGGGTCTCGGTGGAGGCCGCCATTTCATCCATCAGGTTGCAATAGCGTTCGACATTGTGGTCGTCGAGCGGTGCATCAACCTCGTCGAGCACGCAGATCGGCGCCGGATTGGTGAGGAAAACCGCGAAGATCAGCGCCATTGCCGTCAACGCCTGCTCGCCGCCGGACAGAAGCGTCATGGTCTGCGGCTTCTTGCCCGGCGGACGGGCAAGGATTTCGAGGCCGGCTTCCAGCGGATCGTCACTCTCGATCAATTGCAGCTCCGCCGTGCCGCCGCCGAAGAGATGGGTGAAGAGCCGCTGGAACTGCACATTGACCACGTCGAAGGCGGCGATCAGCCGTTCGCGACCCTCGCGATTGAGGTTCTGGATGGCGCTTCTCAGCTTGCGGATCGCCTCGATGACATCGTCGCGCTCCTTGAGGAGGGCTGCGAGCCGTTCGGAGAGCTCCTTTTGCTCCTCGTCGGCGCGCAGGTTGACGGCGCCGAGACGCTCCCGCTCGATCTTCAGACGCTCGAGCTCCCGCTCGATGGCGCGCATGTCAGGCAATGCCGCGTCGGCGGCCAGTCCGGTCAGGCGCATCGCCTCATGCGGCGGGCAGGAAAGCGCCTCCAAAATGCGCGCCTCGATCTCGACGCGCCGCTCGCGGGCCGAGACCAGACGCTCTTCGGCCCGGCCGCGCTTTTCGCGCGCTTCGGCAAGCTCCGAAAGCGCCGTCGCGGCGAGGCGATCGGCTTCACGCTGGCGGGTCTCCGCCTCGGCGAGGATGTCGGCCGCCTGTCGACGCGCCGTCTCCGCCTTCTGCAACTCGTTCATCAGGGCGCGGCGCTTGTCCTCAAACTCATCGGGCGCGTCGATAAGTTCCTCGACCTCCTCGCGCGCCTCCGCCTCGCGGTCGCGCAGCGTCGCGATGTGCTCTTCGGCGCTCGACGCGCGCGCCCTCCAGGTCTCGCGCTCGCCTGCGATCGCGGAAAGCCGGCGCAGACGCGCCTCGGTTTCGCGGGCAAGACCGTCATGCGTCGCCCGCGCTTCGGCAACCGCGGCACGGTCCGCCGCAACGTCCGCCGTCCGGGCGCGCAGCCGCAACTCCAGTTCCGCAAGGTCGGGCGCCTCGGCCAGCGCGTCGTTCGCCGCCTCGATCTGCTCGGCCGCCTCTTCGACCTGGCCTTCGAGCTGAAGCTTCGTCTCGGCGAGCACGGCGCGCCGGCGGGCAAGATCGCCGGAGGCGCGTTCGGCCGCGGCAAGCGCGTCGCGCGCCTCGGCAAGCTGCCGGGTGATCATCCGCTGGGCATCGCGCGACAGGCGCAGACGCTCGTCCTCGGCGCGGATGCGGGCGCCGGCGGCGGCGAGATCCGCCTCCGCCTGGCGCAGGGCCCCAGCGGCATCCTCGGCCTCAGCCTCGAGCTCGGAAAGGCGGTTCTTCTGGGCCAGCCGGAGGGCGGCAGCGCTCGGCGCCTCAGATCCGGTGACGTGGCCATCCCAACGCCAGACCGCGCCTTCCTTCGTCACCAGCCGCTGGCCGGACTTCAGGAGCGGCAGCAGCCGTTCGGCCTCCGTTTCACTCTCGACGATGCCGATCTGACGAAGGGTGCGGCCGAGCGCCTCCGGGGCGCTGACGTAATCGCTCAGCGGCAAGGCACCTCTGGGCAAGGCGGGGTCGTCCGCATCGTCGCCGGGCATGCGCCAGTGCGAGGCTGCCGCCTGTTCCAGCGGCGAATCGAGGTCGTCGCCTAATGCGGCGCCGAGCGCCGTCTCGAAGCCGCGCTCGACCTGCATGTCCTCGACGACGGCCGGATAGTCGCTGGCGCCGGAAGCTTCAAGCATCCGGCGGATCGTCCGGGCCTCGGTCTCGATACCGTTCAGCAGCGCCCGCGCCTGATCGACGGGCGGTCGGGTGGCCGCTTCTTCGGCGCGCGCCTCGGCAAGGCTCTCCTCGACGGCGACGACGACCGCCTCGGCCTCCTCCAGCGCCGCTTCCGCTGCCTCGACCTGTTCCTGTTTCTCGTGCGGGTCCGGCAGCGCCGCCATCTGGCGGTCGAGCGCTTCGAGGTCGCGCGCCTGATCGGAAAGCTGGCGGGCAAGTCGGGCCTGCCGCTCGGAAAGATCGCGCAGCGTCCTGTCGAGCTGGTTGCGGGCCGCCTGCGCCTCGGCGCGTTCGGCGGTCAACCGCGCCAGATCCGCCTCACTGTCGGAAAGTTTTTCGCCGGCTTCCACGAGCTTTTCGCGCGCCTCCGCGGCGCGGTCGTCGGCTTCGGCAAGCACCTCCTTGAGTTCTTCTTCCTCCTCATCGAGGCGGGAGAGAATGCCGGAATTGTCGGCGACGAGCCGTTCCTCGCGGGCGATGTCCTCGGCAAGCTGCGATAGCCGCCGCTGCAATTCGTCGCGACGCCGCAGGATGCGCCCGGCATCTTCCTCGAGCTGCGCCCGGGCGATCTGCAGGCGCTGCAGCGCCGCCGCCAGCTTTGCCTCGTTCTCACGCAGTTCCGGCAGTTTGAGGCTGGCGATTGCCTGATGCTTGGCCGCCTCCATCTGCGCCTGCGCCTTTTCGGCGACGAGTGCGGTGATCTGGTTCAGCTGGCTGGCGGCCTCGGACTCCGCCTCCTTGGCCTGCACCCAGCGGATGTGCAGCAGGATCGCCTCGTGCCGGCGGATCTCCGCCGACAGCATCTTGAAGCGGTTCGCCTGGCGCGACTGGCGTTTCAGGCTCTCGATCTGGCTTTCGAGCTGCGATGTGACGTCGTCCAGACGCTCCAGGTTCGTCTCCGCCGCCTTGAGGCGCAGTTCGGCCTCATGACGGCGCGAGTGCAGGCCGGAAATGCCGGCCGCCTCTTCGAGCAATTGCCGGCGGGCCTGGGGCTTGGCGGCGATAAGCTCGCCGATCCGGCCCTGCCCGACCATCGACGGCGAACGGGCGCCCGTCGAGGCGTCGGCGAAGAGCAGCTGGACGTCCTTTGCCCGCGCCTCCTTGCCGTTGATCCGGTACACCGAACCCTGCTCGCGCTCGATGCGCCGCGTCACCTGGATCTCGTCGCTGTCGTTGAAGGCGGCAGGCGCGGTGCGGTCGCTGTTGTCGAGATAGAGTCCGACCTCGGCGGTATTGCGCGCCGGCCGGTTGCCCGACCCGGAAAAGATCACGTCGTCCATGCCGGAGGCGCGCATGTTCTTGTAGGAATTCTCCCCCATCACCCAACGCAGCGCCTCGACGAGGTTCGACTTGCCGCAACCGTTCGGACCGACGACGCCGGTCAAGCCCCGTTCGATGATGAATTCGGTCGGTTCGACGAAGGACTTGAAGCCGAGCAGGCGAAGCTTGTTGAACTTCATGGGGCGCAATACCCCCCTCTGCCCTGCCGGGCATCTCCCCCACAGGGGGGGAGATCGGCAAGACGCATGGCTTTCCACGACATCAAGGTCGCAGATGCCGAAACGACCAGAGTGACAGGTCTAAGCGAAAGGTATTTGGTTGAGCAGGACATCGCCACTTGCCGATCTCCCCCCTTGTGGGGGAGATGCCCGGCAGGGCAGAGGGGGGTAAACCGCGAGCCCCTCACTTAAACGCCCCCTTCCCGATCACACGCACAATGTGTTCGCAGACATTGTCGATGTCGCTCAAAACATCATCATTCCAGAAGCGCAAGACCGTCCAGCCATGCGATTCGAAATGCTGGGTGCGCTGCCTATCGTAATCGGCATTCCCCGTGCTCGCATGCTGTGAACCATCAACCTCAATGATCAGGCGATGCTCGGCGCAGGCAAAATCGACGATGTAGCCGGCTACCGGAACCTGCCGCCGGAAAGCTAGGCCCAACAGTCGGTGCGCGCGCAACTCGCTCCAGAGCTTGAGCTCCGCATCCGTCATGGCGCTTCGCATGCGGCGGGCATTGGCGCGAGCTTTCGGCGGGACGTCAGCGTGAGGCATGCGTCGGCCTCACCTGCTGAAAGCACCGAACACAAAAAACGGGCGCACGGCTGCCGCCGTCGCCCGTTGTCAGGAAAAGCGAAGGATCAGAGCTTGCTGTCGATGAGGGCCGACAGTACGTCAACCGACATGTCCCCCGAATAATGCTCGCCATTCACGAAAAAGGTCGGCGTCGATTTCACTCCGAACTCCTTGGCGCCGCGCTGCATGACTGCGTTCACATCATCCAGAAGTTTTTGGTTCGTCAAGCAGGCCTCGAAGCTCTCCTGTGTAAAACCGGCGAGTTTCGACATTTGCAGCAGTGCATCGCGGCCGTTTTCCGCGGCGGCCCACTGTTCCTGCTGCTTGAACAGCATGGAAACCATCGGGAAATACTGTCCCTCGGGGGCGCAGCGCGCCAGCATGAAGGCGGCCGCGGCGCGCGGATCGAAGGGGAATTCGCGGACGATGAAGCGCACCTTGCCGCTGTCGATATATTTCGCCTTGATGGCATCGAAGGTCTTGTTGTGGAAGTTGGCGCAGTGCGGGCAGGTCATCGACATGTATTCGACGATCGTCACCGGGGCATTGGCCTCGCCCAGCGCCATTTCCGGAAGTGCGCCGGGCTCCATCAGCTTCTGCACGTCGACGCTGCCTTCCGACTGCGGCAGCTCGGCCTTGGCCGGAGCGGCGGCCTGCGCAACTTCGGTGCCGGCGGGCTTTGCCCGGCTGGCGGCCGGCGTTGCGGTCGTGGACGCGGTGGTCATCGCATCCGCACTCGCCGACGTTTCGGCCGGCGCCTTGGAAGCCGCCTCCTTCTTCTCTTCGCTGCAGGCGGCAAGCACCAGGGCGAGCGCGGCGATGGCGACGCCGCTCAGCAGGCGTTTCGGAAGGCTCGTTACGGAAGCGGACATGGACAGGACCCGTGTTCTATGAGGGGAAATAAAAGTGCGATTTCGATAACTTGCTCAATGCAAGGCGACAAGGGGTGGCGCTTCAACTGAATTCAAAGAATTGTGACCCCTTGATGGTGAATTACTTCCGGCGCTCGGACAGGACGGCCGTGCCGAGCCGCTTCAGCGCCGACCTCAGCGCCTCGCTCTCGATGCCTTCGACCATCGTGTCGAGCCGGCGGGCCGGTTCGCCGGTCAGCGGTCGCGGTCGGCGGTAGGGCTTGGGTGGCGCCGCGACGGGCTTCTGGACGATACGAAGCTGGCCGATCGCGTGGAAGCCGAAGAAGCCGTTGATGCGTTGGATCAGTTCACCCTGGGCGTGCGTCAGGAACAGTGCCCTCGCCCCTTCACAGGCGACCGTCAGCACGCCCGGCTGGTAGCCTCCATCGCCGCCGATCTCGGAGGCGCGGCGCGGCCAGGCGATCTTTTCCGGACGCGTGCAATCGGCGAATTCCGTCCCGGCGATCTCGTCCCAGGAGCCGAGCAGCATCGTGTTGATGCCGGCGCGCTTGGCGAGCACCGGATCGATCAGTCCGTTCGCAACCTCGCTGATCTGGACAACGCCCTTGCGGGATTTCGCTTCACTCACCGATACAGACTTTCTGTTCGCAATTTAGGGTCAGGACCTATTAAATTCATCCGTTCTGTTCAGGTCCATGGGATTGGATGGAAGAAAACAAGCGCAAGGCAAGACCCGGAGGTCTTGTCGAGCATTGTTTTCGATCAGCGGCCCATGGACCTGAACCCGAAGGGCGTGGCGGATTTCGCGCCTGACCGCGTCGGGAAGATTTGAAAATGTTCGGCATTTCCTGCATCTTCCCTCCTAGTCAGACACGAAATCCGCCACGCAGAACGGATGAATTTAATAGGTCCTGCCCCTTGATCGAGCCTTGAAGCTCGGGCGGGCGTCGGCCAAGTATAGGCCGGAAAAGGACTCCCCGGCAAATGACGCTCGATACCCTGAAGGCGGCCGACGCCGCCCCCCTTCTGCTCGACTGGTACGATCGCCACCACCGCGACCTGCCCTGGCGCGTCTCGCCCCCGATGGCGGCTCGTGGCGCGGTTGCAGACCCCTACCATGTCTGGCTCTCCGAAGTCATGCTGCAACAGACCACGGTGCAGGCGGTCAAGGCGTATTTCGACAAGTTCCTGAGGCTTTGGCCGAGAGTGGAAGACCTTGCCGCCGCCGAGACCGAGGAGGTGATGAAGGCCTGGGCCGGCCTCGGCTACTATGCCCGGGCGCGTAACCTGAAGAAATGCGCCGAGGTTGTGGCGCGCGAGCACGGCGGCCGCTTTCCGGATAGAGAAGAGGGTTTGAAGTCGCTTCCCGGCGTCGGCGACTATACGGCCGCCGCGATTGCGGCGATCGCCTTCAACCGCCACAGTGCGGTCCTCGACGGCAATGTCGAGCGCGTCATTTCCCGCCTTTACGCCATCGAAACGCCGCTGCCTGCCGCCAAGCCGGAAATGCGGCGTCTCGTCTCCGAACTGACGCCCCTCGATCGGCCGGGCGATTTCGCCCAGGCGATGATGGACCTCGGTGCGACGATCTGTGCGCCGAAACGCCCCGCATGCGCCCTCTGTCCCTTCCGCGGCAATTGTCGCGCGCTCACGGTCGCCGACCCCGAGACATTTCCCCGCAAGGCCGCCAGGAAAGAAAAGCCGCTTCGCCTCGGCGCCGCCTTTGTCGCCATTGACCGGTCGGACGCCGTCTATCTGCGCAAGCGAGCGGATTCCGGGCTCCTTGGCGGCATGACGGAAGTGCCCGGCACCGATTGGACGGCGCGCCGCGATGGCGAGACCTCGATCGAAGCCGGACCGTTTGCCGCCGCCTGGGAGGCCTGCGGCACGGTCACCCACGTCTTCACGCATTTCGAGCTGCGCCTGTCGGTCTACCGCGCCGAGGTCGGTGATATGGCAGCGTGCGCCGAGGGCTGGTGGGAACCGATCGCGTCGCTCAAGGCGCAGGCACTACCGACCGTCATGAAAAAAGCAATCACCCAGGCTATACCGCACGCGTTCAAAGCCGTGTAAAGCAAGGTCGCCTCACCGGCCGGTCGCCTAAGTCTATAATCGTTCAGGAATTGCCCATGAGCAGCGTCGACATCCGCCACATCGTTTTCGACATCGGCAAGGTGCTCATCCATTACGATCCGCAGATCCCCTATTCCCGCATCATCCCGGACGAGGCGGAACGCCATTGGTTCTTCGCCAATGTCTGCACGCATGATTGGAACATCGAGCAGGATCGCGGCCGTTCCTGGGAGGAGGCCGAGACGCTGCTGATCCGCGATCATCCGGAGCGGGAGGAGCAAATCCGGGCGTTCCGCCGCCACTGGCACGAAATGGTGCCGCACGCCTATACGGAGACGGTTTCGCTGCTGGAAAGCCTCATCGCCGAAGGACGCGACGTGACGATGCTCACCAATTTCGCTTCCGACACCTTCCGCGAGGCGCAAAAGCGCTTTCCCTTCCTGACGCTGCCGCGCGGCGTCACGGTTTCCGGCGACGTCGGCCTGATCAAGCCGGATGTCGATATCTATAGGACTCACGCGCAAACCTTCGGATTGGAACCGGCGGCAACGATTTTCATCGACGACAGCTTGGCCAATGTCGAGGGCGCCCGGGCCGCCGGCTGGCATGCCATCCATTTTACCGATGCGCGGGCCCTAAGCGCCGATCTGGTGGCCTATGGCGTGCAACCGTTAGGCGATCTCGACGCCTCGGGTCCGACGGCGGCAACCCGGGTCTGATTGGCTGATTCCGGCTGCCGAGGCGCCGTGCGAATTCACGAAAACGCCGCAATCGGTTCACCCGGCATTCAGCTTCATTGCTCCATGATCCGCGTTAGATTTCAACGCCTTCTCTAAAACGGTCGAGCAATGGTCACGCGCATCTACGGTTCGAACTTCGCCGATATCCTCAAGCAGAACAGCTATATCGAGGTCGAGATCTATGGCTATGACGGCGACGACGACATCTATCTGAACAGGACCGACAGCTACGGCGGATACAACTTTGTCGATGCGGGTTACGGCAACGATCTCGTGGTGAACTACTACGAAGGCGGCAACGACATCTATATGGGCGCCGGCAACGACATCTACGTCGCCGACATTCGGGCACGCGACACGAGCTCCTACGACGTCGTTTACGGCGGCAGCGGCAATGACCGCTTCGAAATCAACGGTTATGCCAGCGACTACTATGGCGAAAGCGGCAACGACACCTTCCTCTCGGCCGGCTTTAACAACTACTTCAACGGCGGCACGGGTATCGACGCGATCAGCTATCAGTTCCAGGACGACTGGAGCTCGGAGCGCGGCAAGGGCGTCACGATCGACCTCGGCTACAAATATGCGACCACCGGCAGCGGCCGGCGCGAGGACCTGATCAGCATCGAGAATGCCACCGGCACGAATTACGGCCATGACGACATTGCCGGCAGTTCGGTCGCCAACACGCTGCGCGGCCTCGGCGGCCACGACATTCTCGAGGGGCTCGGCGGCGACGATTTCCTCGACGGCGGCAGCGGTGACGACGATCTCTATGGCGGCTCCGGCGCCGATATCCTGCGCGGCGGCACTGGCTTCGACTATCTGGTCGGCGGCACCGGCACCGACAGCTTCGATTTCAACGCGATCAGCGAATCGGTCGTCGGCAGCAGGCGCGACGTGATCGCCGATTTCCACCGCTCCGAATACGACGTCATCGATCTCTCGACGATCGACGCGGACACGACCTGGAGCGGCAATCAGAAATTCACCTATATCGGCGGCAGCGCCTTTACGGGAGACGCCGGCCAGTTGAACTTCCGTTCCGGAATTCTCTCGGGCGACATCAACGGCGATGGCCTTGCCGACTTCCAGATCAAGGTGAACGGCGTGACCAGTCTCAGGGTCGACGATTTCTTTCTGTGATTACAGCCGACGCGTGTGCCTTTGCCCTCTCCTCGGGTTTAACCCGAGGACTAACCCTCTCCCCGCCCGCGGGGAGAGGACTCCCCACCGTTTAGCAAGAGAGTTTCTGCTCGGCCAAGGAAGGATTGAAGGTGGTGCCGGTTTTCAGCATTGCGCATGCGACGTTGAGGAGGCGGTCGGCGACGGATCGCAGGGCACGACCGTGGCTGTGACCTCGGCTTCGAAGGGCGGCGTACTTCAAACGGCTCCGAGAGTCGTGCTGAATGGCGACGCGTGCCCAATGGTACATGGCGTTGGCGAGCCGGTCGTGGCAGGCCTGTCTTCTGATGACGATGCAGCTCTTGCCGGACCGCTTGGTAACGGGCGCGACTCCTGTCAAACTGCGCAAGGCGGCGTGGTCACGTCGCTGCAGGGCATCGAAGGCTTCTGCGAGCAGCGTGGCGAGGACGATCCTTCCCACTCCCGGCAAGGATGCGAGGATCTCCACGTCATGCTGCTTCCTCTGCCCCGGCTCGGTCGCCTCGGTCGGGACAAGGCGGGCAGTCAGGGTATCGAGCCGCTGATGCGCTTGCTTGAGCTGCCGGTTCACGAGGCGAATGCGGGCAATGAGCGTGGCAATGTGGGCGCTGGCGGCTTCGGTCGTCCCGGCGGCGACCTTGACGGGCGGCGTGCGCAGCACGGCGAGCACATGGGTGGCGTCGACGCGGCGGATGCGGTTGCGTTTGAGAAGCTTGGCGATCGTCGCCGCGCGGATCCGCGCGGCTTTGGCCGGCGTCGGCACGGCTTCCCAGAGATCGAGCAGCCACTCGGCCCCGAGGTCGTTTTCGAGCTCGAGCAGCGCAGGAAAGTAGCGCCAGAGCTGCTCGCGCATGCGGTTGGTCAACCGGTTGCGCTCGGCGCCGAGGTCCTCGGCCATGCGCGACCATTCGCGCAATTCGATGACGACAGGATCGGCGGCGGCGAGCAGCCGGAAGCACCGGCGATCGGTGCGCAAGGCCGAGGCCATCACTTCGGCATCGCGGCTGTCGTCCTTGGCGCCGGCCAGGGTGAACCGGTCGCGAAAGCGATCCATTTGTTTCGGGTTGATGGCATGCACCTGGCAGCCGCGCTCGATCAGCGTCTCGACCACGGGCCCGTGCGGCACCTCGATCGCGACCTGGATTTGCCCGGCCTCGGTTGCACCGCTGGTTGCCGTCAGCCAGGCCGCCAGCTCGGCGAGCCCTTCGCCGCCGTGCCTGAAGACCCTTTCGCCGATTTTCCGGCCATCACCATCCGTGAGGAACACATGATGGCTCTCCGACGCCCAGTCGACGCCGGCATAGAATTGTTTCTGATCGGTCATCCCTTCTCCTCGTCCAAGCCTGCGAGCCACCGCGATCTTCGCCGATCCCTGTACTGGCGCTCGGAAACGGATACAGCTCCGGCGCGGACTCCCCACGGGGCATCGATCACGGCCAATCCGACGGGGCACGCGTCCTCTCCAGGTGGTCGGGCCACAGGGGACAATTGGTTGCTCCCGACGAATCGGCTCGGTTCAGGAAGGCTACGCCAATTTCGGCCATCGTCGCGGGTCATGCTTCATTCCACTACGCTTCACTTCGCACGACACGCGACGACGGCGTGCAACCCAAGAACCGCCGGAAAAAGGTACAGGGGACTGAAGCGGCGCGGCATACCCCTTCGCCCCGCTTGCGGGGAGAAGGTGCCGGCAGGCGGATGAGGGGCAAAATCCTCACGGCACATCATATACAAACGCCCGGAATCTCATCGGATTCCGGGCGTTTAAAGCTCTCCTTCCGGGACTGAAGGTACAAGACCGGAGGGAGCGCCTCTCGAAGACCCAGGGCGGAACTGGTTGATCAGTTCAGTTTTGCCAGGTCATTTCGAATGACGGATCTGAGTTCGTCGATCGGCTTCAGGGTGCCTCCCGCTTCGAAATGCCAGAACGTCCAGCCGTTGCAGGCGTCGAGACCCTGAACCTTGGCGCCGAGGCGGTGAATCGAGCCGGCCTCGCCGCCGGAAGCCAGCGTGCCATCGGCGCGCACGATCGCGCTGTAGCGGCGTTTGGCGTCGGTCAGCACCGTGCCGGGCTTGATCAGCCCGCTCTCGATCAGCGTATTGAAAGCGACGCGCGGCTCTGCCTTTTTGCCGGTCATGACCGAAAGCGTCGCCTTGCCGAGCGGCTCGACTGCGGCGATCCGCTCGGCCGCTGCATCGATATAATCCTGCTCGCGCTCGATGCCGACGAAATGGCGGCCGAGGCGCTTGGCAACGGCGCCTGTCGTGCCGGAGCCGAAGAACGGATCGAGCACGACATCGCCGGGCTTGGTCGAGGCCATCAGGATGCGGGCGAGCAACGCCTCCGGCTTCTGCGTCGGATGCACCTTCTTGCCGTCGTCGCCCTTCAGGCGCTCGCCGCCTGAGCAGATCGGGAAGAGCCAGTCGGAGCGCATCTGCACATCGTCGTTGGCCGCCTTCATCGCTTCGTAATTGAAGGTGTAGCCCTTGGCCTTGGCATTCGGCGTCGCCCAGATCAGCGTCTCATGGGCGTTCTGGAAGCGGCGGCCCTTGAAGTTCGGCATCGGATTGGTCTTGCGCCAGATGATGTCGTTCAGGATCCAGAAATGCAGGTCCTGCAGGATCGCGCCGACCCGGAAGATATTGTGATAGGAGCCGATGACCCAGAGCGTGCCGGTCGGCTTCAGGACGCGGCGGCAGGCGAGCAGCCAGGCGCGGGTAAAGGCGTCATAGGCCTCGAAGGACGCGAACTGGTCCCATTCGTCGTCGACCGCATCGACCAGCGACTGGTCCGGCCGGTGCAGCATGCCGCCGAGCTGCAGATTGTAGGGCGGGTCGGCGAAGACGACGTCGACCGAATTGTCTGGAAGCGCGTTCAGCGCGGCCACGCAATCTCCCTTGATGATGCTGTCCAGCCAGCTCAGCGGACGGGCGGCGCGGGAGATTTCGGCAAGCGAAACAACTGAAGACATGGGCAACTCGCAAATACGCTTACTCGGGACTGACTATAGCACTTATGGTTACCGAAGATGGTTACCAAAGCCTGAAGGCGGTCTCGGAAAATTTGCGGCGTTGCCCACGCCTCTTCGTTCAGGCGGCGTTGCCCTCATGCCATTGCCGGCTGTCCGCCGGCGCCTCATCGCGATGATTGAGGCCGTAGTCCCTGACGACCGCGGCAATCCTCAGCCGATAGTCGGCGAAGACGCCGTTCCTCCCCGCGCCTTGCGCCGCACGATGCTCGGCGCCATTGCGCCAGGCCTTCACCGCCTCTTCATCCCTCCAGAAAGAGAGCGACAGCAGCTTGTTCGGGTCGGCGAGGCTCTGGAAGCGCTCGATGGAGATGAAGCCGTCGATCCGGTCCAGCAGCGGACGCAGGTCGGCGGCAAGGCCGAGATAGGTGGCGCGTTCGCCCTCGGATGGCAGGACTTCGAAAATCACAGCGATCATCGCGTCACTCCTTTCCATACGGCAGCGGGAGGTTCTTCAGGAAGATGCGGTCCTCCTTGAGGATGAAGCGCTCGCGCCGGGCGAACTCGTAGTTCTCGCGACCGAGCGGATCGGCGGCGAGCCGCGCCCGGTAGGCCTCGTAGGCGGCGAGGCTCTCGATGTTGTAGACGCCATAGGCGGCGGTCGCCGAGCCTTCGTGCGGACCGAAATAGCCGATGAGATCGGCGCCGCAGCGCGGGATGGCCTCGCCCCAGTTGCGGGCATAGGTGGCGAAATCCTCCTTGCGGAACGGATCGATCTCATAGCGGATGAAGCAGGTGAGCATGGTTTTCTCCTTGTCGACGACTACAGCGCCGCGCGTCTTTTCAGACGCGCAAAGGTCGCTGTAGCACTTTGAATTGCTGCATGTTTTTATCCTTGAATCGGCTATGATTTAAGGAAACATGCAGTAGCATCATGCCCGCTTGTCCCGCCCGGATGCTTCGACTACGATCGAAGTATGAAGGAAGGTCCCGACATAGCTCTCATCGGATCGCTGATCGGCGATCCGGCGCGCGCCAACATACTGACTGCGCTGATGGCCGGCCAGGCACTGACGCCGACGGAGCTTGCCGCCCATGCCGGAATCACGCTGCAGACCGCAAGCTCGCATCTCGCCAAGCTGGAAGCCGGCGGACTGCTGACGCAGCGCAAGCAGGGTCGGCATCGCTACTATGCGCTCAGCGAGGACGAGGTCGGATTGATGCTCGAAAGCCTGATGGGCTTCGCCGCCAGCCGCGGCCTGACGCGGCATCGGCCGGGACCGAAGGACCCGGCGCTGCGCAAGGCACGCGTCTGCTACAATCATCTGGCCGGCGACTATGGCGTCCGCCTGCTGGACAGCCTCGTCGCCGCCCGTCAGATCGAAGTGACCGGAGATGACCTTGCCCTGACCGACGCAGGCAGGGACCGCGTCGAGGCACTCGGCATCGACTACGACGCACTCAGCAAGTCCCGACGGCCGATCTGCCGCACCTGTCTCGACTGGAGCGAGCGCCGTTCGCACCTCGCCGGCTCGCTCGGCGAGGCTTTGCTCACGCTTTTCATCGACAAGGGCTGGGCAAAGCGCGAGAAGGACAGCCGCGCCGTCCGCTTCAGCGACAAGGGAGAGAAGGCCTTCCTGGAGTTCTTTCCGCTATAGGCGCCTGGCATTGCTCGGCGTTGTTTTTCTGCACGTCTGGGCGACATGCATTAGCTCTGAACCAGGGTCCCTTCGAAGCCGTCACGGGCGATGCGCGTGCAAAACCCGGACCATTCGCATTCATGGCAGGCGGCGCGGATCAGACCGGCCGCGAAGGCGGCGCGCAAGGCATCGAGGCGCTGACCGTCGAGGTTGAGAATCGAGCCGGCCTTGAGCGCGATACCAAGTCGCTCGCCAATTGCCGCCAGAGCCCACGCGTCGCGGTCGCGAATGTCGGTGTTGCGGCAATGGGCTTCGGGCCGATCCAGCATCGGGACGCAGATGTCGTCCGGCCCTTCGACGATCTCGATTGCTTCGCCGTTCGAAAGACGTGCGGCAATCAGGCGAAAGTTGCCCGTGAAGGCGGGGGTGTAGCCCTCGCCGACGAAGGTGAGCAGACAGAGGAGATGATGTCCCCGAAGTCGAACCATCAGAACGGCCGATCCTTCTCCGTTTGCCGCACGAGTTTACGACAAGAGGGCCTAGCCGACGATAGAAAAGGCGTCGCGAACTTCCCCGCCTGCTGTCTTCACCGGCGTTTTCCCAATCCAGCCGACATGGCGCTCGAGGATGATGGCCGCCTCCTCGCCCCTTCCCTGCCGCAGCGCCGCGAGGATGGCGCGGTGGTCGTGGTCGGTGCGCGCCTCCCAACTGGAACGCCAGGCGGAGAACAGGAACCGGGCGCTTGTCGCATGCAGGTCGTCGATCGCGGCAAGCAGGCGCGGCATGGCGCACGGCTCCAGGATCAGCCGGTGGAAGGCCCGATTTGCCGCCTCCCAGTTGCGCACGTCGCGCGATCTTTCGGCTGCAACCGTGGCAGCCTCGGCGCGATCGAGAATGGCAGGCGTCAGGTGGGGTATGGCATGGCGGAGCGCCAGCACCTCCAGCGCGGCGCGCATCTCCGCCACCTCGCGCACCTCCTTGAGATCGAAGGAAGCGACGCGCACGCCCCGACGCGGCTCGCTGACGGCGAGACCCTGCGCCTCCAGGCGTCGGAACGCCTCGCGTACCGGCACATGACTGGCGCCGAACTCCTCGGCGACATGGTCCTGACGCAACCGCTCGCCCGGCGACAGCGTGCCGGAGATGATCCTCTCGGCGAGCGCCCGGCTGATCCGGCTTGCAAGCGTGTCGTCGTGTTCCTTCTTCATGCGCTACAGATAGAGGCCCAGCACGGGCCTGTCGAGCAAGCTACAACCACCGCAACACGATTTCCAAAGGTTGAGCTTTGATCTGCCATCGTATAAATCTGCCGGGATCCTATTTCCGCGCTGCACTTCAGCTCCTCCCCTGCCAGCGGCGCCTCTCTCCCAAGGACGCAAAATGACCGGTATCGACCTCATCATCTTCGACTGCGACGGCGTTCTCGTCGATTCGGAAATCATCGCCTCGGAAGTCCAGGCAGAACTGGTGAGCGAGGCGGGCTTTCCGATCAGCGTCGAGGAAATGAACGAGCGCTTCGCCGGCCTGACCTGGCGCGACACGTTGCTGACGATCGAGCGGGAAGCCAGCATCCCGCTTTCCGCCTCGTTGATCGACCGTGTCGACACCATTCTCGACAAGCGGCTGGCCCGTGACGTCAAGATCATCGACGGCGTCAAGCCGGTGCTGCTGCAGCTGACGCTGCCGCACTGCATCTGCTCGAACTCGACCTCTGCGCGGCTCGCAACGATGCTCGGCAAGGTCGGCATCAAGGATCATTTCGGCAAGCATATCTACTCTGCGCGCGATCTCGGCCCCGACCGGGTCAAGCCGAAGCCGGACATCTTCCTGCACGGCGCCGCCCAATTCGGCGTCGATCCGGCACGCGTCCTCGTCATCGAGGATTCGGTGCACGGCGTGCATGGCGCGCGCGCCGCAGGCATGCGCGTCGTCGGGTTCACCGGTGGTTCGCACACCTATCCCTCGCATGCCGACAAGCTGACGGACGCGGGCGCGGAGACCGTCGTCTCCCGCATGGCGGCGCTGCCGGGCGTGATCGCTGCGCTTGCCGAATGGTCCGAGTCCCTGACGGCCTGATCGTCGCGACGCACGACCCCGATCAGTTTTGCTCCGGCGACCGCCGGCGCTGACGACCCCGCAAGCGGCAACGGCATGTCTTCTTAAATCGACCTCGATGTAAGGACGAAGACATGCAGCAATTCAAAGTGCTACAGCGACCTTTGCGCGCCTGATAAGGCGCGCGGCGCTGTAGGCGCGCGCCGCGCGCGAAGGACGGCATGTCGCGTTGAAAGACGCCTGGCTTTCCTCCCAGAATCCGCGACTTTTCCGACGGCTCAGGAGGGCTATATCAACACCGACGACTGCATGGTCCCGATTGAGGACCACGCAGCAGTTCAAAGTGCTACAGCGGCCGTCGTGCGTCGGGGCCGGTAGCGGTTAGTTCCAAGGAGGAAACACGATGCGTCTTTCACTGTTGACCGGAATGACCTTGGCTGCCGGCATGGCCTTCGCGCCGCTCGCCCATGCCGACATCACGCTCGGCGTGATCACCCCGCTCACCGGCCCGGTCGCGGCCTTCGGCGAGCAAGTGAAGAACGGCGCCGAGGCAGCCGTCGAAGCGATCAACGATGCCGGCGGCATCAAGGGCGAAAAACTCGTCCTCAAGATCGTCGACGACGCCGGCGAACCGAAGCAATCCGTTTCGGTGTCGAACCAGCTCGCCGGCGAAGGGGTACGCTATGTCGTTGGGCCGGTGCTCTCCGGCACTGCAATGCCGGCATCCGACGTGCTCGCCGAGAACGGCATCCTGATGGTCACGCCAACGGCAACCACCCCCGATCTTACGACGCGCGGGCTCTGGAACGTGCTGCGCACCTGCGGCCGCGACGACCAGCAGGCCGTCGTCGCTGCCGACTATGTCGTGAAGAACCTCAAGGACAAGCGCGTCGCCGTGCTGCACGACAAAGGCGCCTATGGCAAAGGCCTCGCCGATGGCTTCAAGGCCGCAATCAATGCAGGCGGCATCACGGAAGTTGTCTACGAGGGCTTGAACCCCGGCGAGAAGGACTTCAGCGCCATCGTCACACGTCTCAAGGCAGAGAATGTCGACGTCGTCTATTTCGGCGGCTACCACGCCGAGGCCGGCCTGATGATCCGCCAGATGCGCGACCAGGGAGTCAACGCGCAACTGATCGGCGGCGACGGTCTCTCCAACACCGAGTTCTGGGCGATCGGCGCGGACGCTGCCGAGGGGACGATCTTCACGAATGCCAGCGACGCGACCCGCAACCCGGCCGCCGCCCCGGTGATCGAAGCGCTCAAGGCGAAGAACATCCCGGCCGAGGCC
This sequence comes from Sinorhizobium fredii NGR234, assembly GCF_000018545.1. Lineage (NCBI taxonomy): Bacteria > Pseudomonadati > Pseudomonadota > Alphaproteobacteria > Hyphomicrobiales > Rhizobiaceae > Ensifer > Ensifer fredii. Next base: position 601,144 of record NC_012587.1, on the reverse strand, counting down.
TTCACGCTCAATGCCTATGCGGCTGTCCAAGTCATCAAGGCGGGCATCGAGATGGCGGGCTCCGCCGAGGACGCGACAGCCGTCGCGACGGCGATCAAGTCCGGCGAGGAGATCGACACTGTGATCGGCAAGCTGACCTTTGGCGAAAGCGGCGACCTCACCTCGCCGAGCTTCTCGCTCTACAAATGGGAAGCCGGCAAGAGCGTCGCGGCCGAGTAAGCGAGCGCTGACGAGGAAACGCCGGGGCTGTGCGCCGGCGTTTGTTTTTTAGGCGTTGCAATGGAGCGGGATCTGCTCCTGCACTGCCGCGCCTGCTACTGCTTCGCCTTCTGCGGCCCCTCGTCGAAGCCGACGAAGATCTTGGCGTCCGATCCGGCGCCGGCCGGCAGGGTGACGTCGGCCTTGGTGAAGACGAACTGCGTGGTGGTGCTGCCCGTGGGAATCTCGACCGGGTATTGCGTCAACTCGGAGTAGAGCGTCTTTTCCCCGTCGGTCGCGGCGACACGGATCGGCATCGTCAGCTTGCCCGGACCGCCGGCGGGACCGGCCACGACGCGGCCCTGGGCGACCACGGTCACTGTCAGGGAGTCTGCGCTCTGCACGCATTGCCGCGTGGTGTCGGCCAGCGACGCCTGATAGACGACCTTGGTCGGATCGTCCTTCCCGCCCTTGGCATAGGTGCGGTAGGAGGCGGTGCCGTCTCTCAGCATCACCGGCGGGCAAGCCGCCTGGATCACCGCCGGCGTCGGCGCGTTCGCGTTGCCCCCCGCTTCGATGGCGCCGCCGTTTTGCGTCTGGTTACAGCCTGCGGCGACCAAAAGGACAGACATTGCGAGAAGATGGCGAGACACATTGCCAGACACGTTGCACGACCCCTACTGAACCGGTGAGACTTTGAGATCACGGCAACCGCGCCCAGTTGGGCCAAGGCCGTCGCAATCCCTTCCATGGCTGGAGCAGGAACCCATGCACAAATCCCCTCCTCCTCCAGACCGACGATTGGTGAAGGCCTTTCTCGACCTTCGGGCATCGTCTATAGCAGCGGCAAATCGAAAAATCGACCGGTCGGCCGTCGCAAGCCCGAATTTCCGAAGAAGCCCGGAAATTTGCCATGGTGACAAGAATGGCCGGGCGATTTTCGGCGAACTGGAACAAATAGGTGGCCGGCCGGCGGTTCTCCCTTAAAGGATATGCAACGCCGGCGTGATAGCGCGGCAGGGGCGATCGTCCGCCTGAATGCCTGCTGGAATTTTGAGATGCGGTAAGGAAGGATGAAGACGGTGAAGTATATCTCGACGCGCGGGGAAGCAGCGCCCCTCGGTTTCTGCGACGCTCTTCTGGCAGGGCTTGCCCGGGATGGCGGCCTCTACCTGCCAAAGGAATGGCCGACCTTCTCGAAGAAGGAAATCCGGGCGCTGCGCGGCAAATCCTACCAGGAAATCGCCTTCACGGTTCTCCAGCCCTTCACAAACGGCGAAATCCCGGCGGCGAAGTTCCGCGAGATGATCGACGGGGCCTACGCCACCTTCCGCCATCCGGCCATTGCGCCGCTCGTCCAGACCGGCCCCAACGCATTCGTCATGGAACTCTTCCACGGTTCGACGCTGGCCTTCAAGGACGTCGCCATGCAATTGCTGGCGCGCCTCATGGACCATGTGCTTGCCGAGCGCGGCGAACGGGCGACGATCGTCGGGGCGACCTCCGGCGATACGGGAGGTGCAGCGATCGACGCCTTTGCCGGTCGGGATCGGACCGACATCTTCATCCTCTTCCCGCATGGAAAGGTCTCGCCGGTCCAGCAGAGGCAGATGACGACCGCCAATGCATCGAACGTGCATGCGATCGCCGTCAACGGCAATTTCGACGATTGCCAGAACCTGGTCAAAGCCATGTTCAACGACACGGCCTTTCGCGATCGGGTCAAGCTGTCGGGCGTCAACTCGATCAACTGGGCGCGCATCATGGCGCAGATCGTCTACTATTTCACGACGGCAATCGCGCTTGGCGGCCCGGACCGGAAGATCTCCTTCACCGTGCCGACCGGCAATTTTGGCGATATCTTCGCCGGCTATGTAGCCAAGCGCATGGGCCTGCCGATCGACAAGCTCATCATCGCCACCAACGAGAACGACATTCTGGCGCGCACGCTGAAGACCGGCCGCTACGAGATGCGCGAGGTGAAGGCGACGACGTCGCCGTCGATGGACATCCAGATCTCGTCCAACTTCGAGCGGCTGCTGTTCGAAGCCTTTGGGCGCGAGGCTTCCGAGGTGCGCGCCGCCATGGCAAGCCTCAAGCAATCCGGTTCCTTTGCGATCGAAGAGGGCGCCCTGAAAAAAATTCGCAAGGAATTTCGCGCAGGGCGCGCCTCGGAGAAGCAGGTGGCCGCAACCATCCGCGACACTTTCAAGAAATCGGGCTATCTCCTTGATCCGCATACGGCAATCGGCGTCTCAGTCGCCGCCAAGCACGAGAAGCCATCGGCACCGATGGTGGTTCTCGGCACCGCCCACCCCGCGAAATTTCCCGACGCGGTAAAATCGGCAAGTGGTATTGACCCCACGCTTCCGACGTGGCTTGCTGATCTGATGACTAGGGCGGAGCGTTTCGATATCCTGGATGCTGAGCTGAAAAACGTCGAAACCTTCATCGGCGAGCGTACCCGCGTTCAAAAATAGAACGAAAGATACGGATGATGAAAGTTGAGTGCACCCGGCTCCCTTCCGGGCTGACGGTGGTGACCGAGCGAATGCCGCATCTGGAAAGCGTGGCGCTCGGGGTCTGGATCAAATCCGGTTCGCGCAATGAAACCGTGGATGAACACGGAATTGCGCATCTGCTGGAGCACATGGCTTTCAAGGGGACGAGACGGCGCAGTGCGCGCCAGATCGCCGAAGAAATCGAAAATGTCGGCGGCGAGGTCAACGCCGCCACCTCCACCGAGACGACCTCCTACTACGCCCGGGTGCTCAAGGACCATGTGCCGCTGGCGATCGACATCCTCGCGGACATTCTCACGGAATCGACCTTCGACGAGGAAGAACTCCGGCGCGAGAAGCACGTCATCCTGCAGGAGATCGGCGCGGCCGACGACACGCCGGATGACGTGGTCTTCGACCGCTTCGCCGAGACCGCCTATCGCGACCAGACGGTCGGACGGCCGATCCTCGGCACGCCCGAAACGGTGATGTCGTTCACACCCGGCCAGATCCGCCAGTATCTCGGCCGCAATTATACGACTGACAGGATGTTCATCGTTGCCGCCGGCGCCGTCGACCACGACTCGATCGTGCGCCAGGTCCAGGAGCGCTTTTCCTCCCTGCCCGTCGCGCCGCTGTCGCCTCCGGTTCTCGATACGGCGCGCTATACCGGCGGCGACAGCCGCGAGAGCCGTGACCTGATGGACGCGCAGGTGCTGCTCGGCTTCGAAGGCAGGGCCTATCACGCCCGGGACTTCTACTGTTCGCAGATCCTCGCCAACATCCTCGGCGGCGGCATGTCCTCGCGCCTCTTCCAGGAAGTGCGCGAACATCGCGGGCTCTGTTATTCGGTCTACGCCTTCCATTGGGGCTTTTCCGATACCGGCATCTTCGGCATTCATGCCGCGACGGGCGGCGAGAACCTCCCCGAGCTGATGCCGGTCATCATCGACGAATTGCGCAAGTCCTCGACGAGCATCGATCAGCAGGAGATCGAGCGGGCCCGCGCGCAGATCCGGGCGCAACTGCTGATGGGACAGGAAAGCCCGGCGGCCCGCGCCGGCCAGATCGCCCGCCAGATGATGCTCTATGGGCGCCCCATTCCGAACGAAGAACTGATGGAGCGGCTGTCCGGCATCACGATAGAGCGGCTGACCGATCTCGCCGGTCGTCTTTTCTTCGATACGGCCCCGACGCTTTCGGCGATCGGCCCCCTCGATCAGCTTGCCCCGATGAGCGATATTCTGTCGTCCCTGAACACCAAGTCCGCCGTCCACGCCCTCGCCGGCTAGCGGGAGCCATCGCCATCCGCAAAAATTGCCGGCGGGCGTCCGCGAGACCCCCCGTGTTTTTCTTGCACGTTCTTCAAAATCGGATTCGATTTAGGCGTTGACTTGTGCAACGCTTCGCAATGACACAGCGCCTTCGAACCGTTGAATGATGGCGCGATCCGAGCCGGAATATCGGTCCGGCTGCGTAAGTTAACCTGAGCGGGTTGAGAAGGACTATGAAGCCGATCTCCGCCCGCCGGCATGCGAGTTTGGCCCGGAGGCATATATGGCGCGATCGGTGTTTCGGTTCCTGTCCCGGCAGCCCGAATCGGTCGAGATCGCCAACGAGGACTACCTTCTTCGCCTCCCGCGCTATGCCGACTATCGGCAATGGTATCAATTGCGCAGCGCAAGCCGCAGCTTTCTGGAACCGTGGGAACCGTCCTGGCGCACCGATGAGATGACCGAAAGCGCGTTTCGCGGCCGCGTCATTCGCAACGAACAGGAATTCGCTTCCGGCCAGGCGGTGCCGCTGTTCCTTTTCCACAAACACGACGAGGTCCTCCTCGGCGGTCTGACGATCGGCCATATCCGCCGGGGTGCCGCGCAGAACTGCATGATCGGCTACTGGATGGGGCAGAAATATGCCGGCCAGGGCCACATGCACGCAGCCCTGCAGCTGACGATCCCCTACATCTTTTCGACCCTCGAGTTGCACCGTATCGAAGCAGCCTGTATTCCAGAAAACACACGGAGCATTCGGCTCCTTGAAAAGGCCGGCTTTGAACGCGAAGGCTACTTGAGACAGTACTTGAAGATAAACGGCCAGTGGCGCGATCACCTGATGTTTTCGCTTCTGTCCGCGGATGCCGTACCGAGCAGGAATATGCCCCTTTGATGCCCCTGACCCGCAAGCCGTTCGCATCGTCCACCGCAAGGCTGGCGGCGTTTCTGGTCGCATTCGCCGTCTTCATCTTCGGTGTCGCGGGCGGCGTTGCCCATGCGCTCGAGCCCGTGAAGATCTCGCGCGAGGACACGGCGCTCGACCTGACCGCGACGACGGAAATCTATTCGGGCCGCGGCGAGGCTTTCCAGGTGTCCACCGCCCCCGGAACGGACGGCATCGTGCGGCGCATCGAAGTCAGATCGAGCACGGAGCATCACCAGGGCGACTGGGCCGTCTTCGCGCTCGCCAATGTTTCCGAAGAGCAGCTCGAACGGGTGATCGTCGCGCCGCACTTCCGGCTGGTCAATTCGAAATTGTTCTGGCCGGATCTCGGCTCGCAACGCATCCTGTCGATCACGCCGAGCGAGGGTTTCGCCCTCGACCGGCAGCCGAGCGACGAGGCGGATGTCTTCCGTATCACGCTCAACCCCGGCGCCGTCATCACCTTCGTCGCCGAGCTTGCAACGCCGGAGCTGCCGCAGATCTATCTCTGGCAACCGGATGCCTACAAGGACACGGTCAACGCCTTTACGCTTTATCGCGGCATCGTGCTCGGGATTGCCGGGCTGCTCGCCGTATTCCTGACCATTCTTTTCGTCGTCAAGGGCACCTCGATGCTGCCGGCAACGGCAGCGCTCGCCTGGGCGGTCCTTGCCTATATCTGCGTCGACTTCGGCTTTCTGTCGAAGCTGATCAGCGTCACGGCGGGCGACGAACGCATATGGCGCGCCGGGACGGAAGTCTTTCTGGCGGCGGGGCTGGTCATCTTCCTTTTCACCTATCTGAACCTCAACCGCTGGCACCAGCATCTCGGCTATGCGACGCTCGCCTGGATTCTCGGCCTGGCATTGCTGTTCGGCGTCGCCGTCTACGACCCGGCCATCGCGTCGGGCATTGCGCGCCTCTCATTCGCGCTGACGGCGACCGTCGGCATCGTGCTGATCGCCTATCTCGGCTTCAACCGCTACGACCGCGCCATCCTTCTCGTGCCCGCCTGGCTGCTGATCCTCGTCTGGCTTTTCGGCGCGTGGCTCGCGGTCACCGGGCAACTCGCCAATGATATCGTCCAGCCGGCGCTCGGCGGCGGTCTCGTGCTGATCGTCCTTCTGATCGGCTTCACGGTCATGCAGCACGCCTTTGCCGGCGGCGCCTACCAGCAGGGCCTCTTCTCCGACCTCGAGCGGCAGGCGCTGGCGCTGACCGGCTCGGGCGACACCGTCTGGGACTGGGACGTGGCGCGCGACCGTGTCGTGACGATCCCGGATATTTCGCACCAGCTCGGGCTCTCGCTCGGCACGATGAACGGACCGGTCCGCAACTGGGTGCCGCGGCTGCATCCGGATGACCGCGACCGATTCCGCGCGACCCTTGATGTGCTGCTCGAACATCGGCGCGGACGCTTGAACCATGAGTTTCGCGCCCGCGCCGAGGACGGCCACTATCACTGGCTTTCGATCCGGGCGCGGCCGGTGCTCGGCGCCAATGGCGAGATCATCCGCTGCGTCGGCACCATCGTCGACATTACCGAGCAGCGCAATTCGGTCGAACGGCTCTTGCAGAACGCGCTCCTCGACAACCTCACCGGCCTGCCCAACCGGCAGGTGTTCCTCGACCGCCTGCAGGCGATCCTCTTGATGTCCGACGGCACCAACGCCGTTCGGCCGACCGTTCTCGCCATCGATATCGACCGCTACAAGCAGGTCAACGACCTGCTCGGGATCGCCGCCGGCGACAATATCCTGATTGCCTTGACGCGGCGTCTGCGGCGGTTGCTGCGCCCACAGGACACCTTGGCCCGGCTCGGCGGCGACCAGTTCGGCCTGATCCTCATGTCCGAGCGCGACCCGGCGAAGATTGCAGATTTCGCCGATGCGGTCAGCAAGGCGATCATGGTGCCGCTCAATTACGGCAACCGCGAAATCAACCTCACCGCATCGATCGGCCTCGTATCCTGGCTCGATCAGGAGCAGAGCGCCGCAAGCCTGCTCGACGACGCCGAGCTTGCGATGTTCCGCGCCAAAAAGGAGGGCGGCAATCGCGTCGAGCCCTTCCGGCCGGCCTTCCGGACCTCCGGTTCGGATCGCCTTCAGCTCGAAGCGGACCTGAAGCGGGCAATCGAACGCAAGGAGCTGTCGCTCGTCTACCAGCCGATCGTGCGGTTGAGCGACGCCGAGGTCGCCGGTTTCGAAGCGCTGATGCGCTGGGATCATCCGAAGCGCGGCAATGTTTCGCCGACCGAGTTCATCCCGATCGCGGAAAACTCCGACATCATCAACCAGCTCGGCATGTTCGCTTTCGACCAGGCGACGAGCGACCTTTCGGAGTGGCAGATCCAGACCGGCGATCTGCCGATCTTCGTCTCGATCAACCTTTCGAGCGCGCAGCTCCTCAACAGCGGCCTTTATGACGACGTCCGCGCCATCCTCAACAAGAACCGCTGCGATCCGGCCAAGGTGAAGATGGAACTCACCGAATCGCTGGTGATGGAAAACCCGGAACAGGCCCGGCTCGTTCTCGAAAAACTGAGGGAAGCGGGATTGCGGCTTGCCCTCGACGATTTCGGCACCGGGCATTCGTCGCTTTCCTACCTGACCCGTTTCCCCTTCGACACCATCAAGATCGACAAGGCGCTGGTCCGCGATCCAAGCGACAAGCGCGGCGTCGTGCTGCGCTCGGTGATCGCCATGGCGCGCGAACTCGACATGCGGGTCGTCGCCGAAGGCATCGAGTCGGAAGAGGATGCGATCCAGCTCGCACAGATGGGCTGTGATTATGGCCAGAGCTTCCTGTTCGGCCCGCCCGTCGGATCGGAATCGATCCTGCGGCTCCTGAAAGAGCGGTTTCCGCTTATGAAGAGGGCGTAACGGCGGGAAGCGGCAGCATGTCTGTCAGGCGTGGCCGGCGTCAGAGGACAGCATTGCCGGAGAGATGCCCATCAAAGCAAGCGCCCGATCGTATTTCTCGTCGAGGTCACGGCTGAAGATCAGTTCCTCGCGCGCCGGGCACGTCAGCCAGCCGTTGCTGGAGATTTCGTTTTCGAGCTGCCCCGGTCCCCATCCGGCATAGCCGAGCAGCATCGTGGCCTTGAGAGGCCCCTCGCCGCGCGAAATGGCCTTGACGATGTCGAGCGTCGCGGTGAGGCAGATGTCGTCGCTGACCGGAATGCTTGAATCGCTGAGGTAATCGTCCGAATGCAGGACGAAACCACGGCCGGTCTCGACGGGGCCGCCAGCCTGAATCTGGAATTCGCGCGCCGCCGAAGGCAGTCGGATCACTTCGTCGGGATCGAGCAGTTGCAGGTGCAGGAGCACGTCCGGGAAGGTCAGCCGCTGGGGTCTGTTCAGCACGAAGCCCATCGCGCCGTCTTCCGAATGGGCGCAGACGAAGATGACCGTGCGGGCAAAATTGGCATCGAACATACTGGGCATGGCGATCAGGAACTGACCGTCAAGGAAACCACGTTCGCGTATCTTTTGCTGCACCGCTGTCGCCATAGTGAAGATAGCCTATCAATTCGGCGCGAAATGAAAAGCGCCTCTGCGTGGCGCCGGCCGATATTTGCACGCACGACGCTCTTCCGTGCTGGTTTGGAGCTCCAACGACCGAAAAGAAACAGGTCCGCATGAATTGGAACCCAGTATGGGCAGAACCCCATCACCCGGCGTCGCCGATCAAGCAGATATGATCGCCGAGCTCCCGCGACGGCTAGAGACGGACGCTGAAACGCGCTAGTGCTAAGCCATGAACAGACGCCGAACCAGGAAGAAGATGGCTCAGGGGCTCGCGAAGGCAAGCCTTCTCGCCGCTATTTTTTTGCCGATGCCGTCCCAGGCCGCCAGCAGTGCGTGGGTGACCTCCCCCGGCGGAGCGATCCGTCTGGTGGCCTCCCAACCAAGACCGGACGGCTCCATTCCCGCGATTGTCGAAATCAAACTGGAGCCCGGTTGGAAGACCTACTGGCGCGATCCCGGCGCGAGCGGCATACCGCCGCAGGTCACGTTCGATCCGAGCGGCGGCGTCGCCCTGGAGGCGATTCGTTTTCCCGCACCCAAGACCTTTGGCGAGGGACCGGGGCGCTATGTCGGCTACGACAGCTCGGTTGCCTTCCCGCTGGTGCTGAGACGGGTGAGCGACGAAAAGGATCTGGCGGTCCGGGCTACGGTGTTCCTCGGTGTTTGCGAAGACATCTGCATCCCGGTTCAGGGGACCCTTGATCTCACCCTCAAGGGCGGCGAATTCGACAATCCGCTGGACGGCGCGCGCATCGAGAAGGCCGTCGCATCGCTTCCGGAGCCGCCGTCGGACGACTTCAGGATCATGAAAGCCGCCTTCGATGCGGCTGGCGGGGTCATCCACCTTGATCTTCGGCTTCCGCGAGATGCGGGCAAGCCGGAAATCTTCCTGGCCGGGCCTGCGGGGTTCGCCTTCGGTGCACCTGTCGTGGGCGACGCGGCGGGCGCCGAGCGCCGTGTGGACATTCCTTTAAAGCTCTCCGGCAAGGACCGGAAGGTTGCCGGCAAACCGATTGCGCTCACGGTGCGCGCCGGCGATCGCAGCATGGAAACCACGCTTGCCTTTGACTGACGTGCTCCTATAGTCCCTCGCAGGCTCGGCGCCCCAAGGCCGGACCATGAAGTGAAATCGAGGAGAGACCCGTGACCATCGCTGTCGGAGACAAGCTGCCCAACGCAACCTTCAAGGAAAAGACCGCCGACGGCCCGGTCGAGGTGACCACCGACCAGCTCTTCAAGGGCAAGCGCGTCGTCCTTTTCGCCGTGCCGGGGGCGTTCACCCCGACGTGCTCGCTCAACCATCTTCCCGGCTATCTCGAAAACCGCGATGCGATCCTGGCGCGCGGCGTCGACGACATCGCCGTGGTCGCCGTCAACGACCTGCATGTGATGGGCGCCTGGGCAACCTCGTCGGGCGGCATGGGCAAGATCCATTTCCTGTCGGATTGGAACGCTGCCTTCACCAAGGCGCTTGGCCTGGACATCGATCTGTCGGCCGGAACGCTCGGCATCCGCTCGAAGCGCTATTCGATGCTGGTCGAGGACGGCGTGGTCAAGGCGCTGAATGTCGAAGACGCGCCCGGTCAGGCGACGGTATCGGGCGCGGCGGCGATGTTGGAGCAGCTTTGATCCAGTCGACGCGCAAACCAGGCTGAATGCCCCTCACCCTAACCCTCTCCCCGCATGCGGGGAGAGGGGACTGGAACGGCGCGGCAAGTCCCTTCGCCCCGCTTGCGGGGAGCAACCATGTTTCAGGGATGTTGATATCGCGGTGTCCATTCGGAGCCGCGGGCGACGACGGCATTGGCGAGGACGACGAGCTTGCGGGCGACGGCGATGACGGCGAGCTTATGATCCTTGCCCTTCTGGCGCAGGCGCTTGTAGAAGGCGGCAAGGTCCGGATTGTGGCGGGCGGCGGTGAAGGCGCACATGAAAACAGCCTTGCGCAAGCGTTCGCGTCCGCCGTCGATGTGGCGGATGCCGCACCGCTTGCCGGTGTCGTCGTCAAAGGGCGCGACGCCGACCAGGGCGGCGACTTCCTCGCGGCTGGCCTGGCCGAGCTCGGGCAGGCGGATGACGAGGGCAAGGGCGCTGCGCAGGCCGATGCCCTTGATCGAAACGAGCAGGTCGAGCCGGCGGGAGAGCTGCGCATCCGCGCGCATCGCCTTGGCGATGCGTTCGATCTCGGCCTCGCGTTTCTTGGTGAGCGTTTCGATCTGCCGCTGATGGCGGCGCCGGATGCTGTCGGTCAGGGCCGCCTCGGCAAAAGTCTTGACCAGAGCGATCTGCTGCTCGATCTGCTCCAGATAGGTCAGTTCGGCGGCGAGGTTGTCGAACCGGGCCTCCGGCAGCTCCGGCAGCCGCTCCAGCGCGGCGGTGAAAGCGGCGATCAACCGCGCATCGAGGCGATCGTTCTTGGCCCGCTGCAGCCGGCTTTTGGCGAAGGCGCGCACCTGCGCCGGCTGCAGCCGGGCGGCCGGCCGCGGCCCTTGGCGCAGGTGCGCCATCAGCCGCCACTCATAACCGCCGGAAGCCTCGAAGCCGACGCGCTGGACACCATGGGTGTCGAGAAAGGCGTCGAGGGCCTGGAGCCCGGCCGCGTCATTACCGACATCGAGCCGCGCCCCGCCGGGATGGACGGCGACCTCGAGGCGGTCCTTGGCAACATCGATTCCGGCACAGATCATGCTAATATTGCTCATCTTCGTCGTCCCTGTCTTGGATACGAACCTCAAAGTTCCGGCAACCACACGGGTCAGATGAAGAGCCGGTCGCGATCCTGCTCCCCACAGCCCCTGCGGCTTGGAAGGTGACGATCCGACAACCGGCTGCCGGGCGGGCGGGTGATGGCCCGCCCGGCAATCACCATCATGCCAGAAATCTAACATCCAAGCCGGTCGCGATCCTGCTCCCCACAGCCCCTGCGGCTTGGAAGGTGACGATCCGACAACCGGCTGCCGGGCGGGCGGGTGATGGCCCGCCCGGCAATCACCATCATGCCAGAAATCTAACATCCAAGAAGGTGCCGGCAGGCGGATGAGGGGCCAACACGCGCTCGGCGGATAGCCTTTATTTCACCGCATCCGTGCGGCGCACCTTCTTGAACGGCTCCATGCCCTTGCGGGCAAGTTCATCGGCACGCTCGTTCTCCGGATGGCCGGCGTGCCCCTTGACCCAGTGCCAGGTCACCTGGTGGCGGTCCCTCGCCTCATCGAGCGCCTGCCAGAGCTCGCCGTTCTTCACCGGCTTCCTGTCGCCGGTTTTCCAGCCGTTGCGCTTCCAGCCGTGAATCCATTTCGAGATGCCGTCCATGACATATTTGCTGTCGGTGTGCAGATCGACCTCGCAGGGCTGCTTCAGGGCGTTCAGGGCGGAGATCGCAGCCATCAGTTCCATGCGGTTGTTGGTGGTCTCCGCTTCGCCACCGAACATCTCCTTCTCCACCTCGCCGTAGCGCAGCACCGCGCCCCAGCCGCCAGGCCCGGGGTTTCCCGAGCAGGCGCCGTCGGTAAAGATGTCGACGTGCTTCATTGCGAAGCCTCGTCGCGTCGCAGGCCGTATTCGGCGCTCGATACGACGGCGCGATGGAAGCGGAGCTTCGTCAGATATTCGAGCGGGTCCTTCTTGACCACCAGCGCGCCGGCCGGCGTCATCAGCCAGTCGTAGAGGCGCGTCAGGAAGAAGCGCAGCGCCGAGCCGCGCGCCAGCAGCGGCAGGGCGCTTACCTCCTCCGCCGTCAGCTTGCGTACGCTCTCGTAACCGGAAAGCAGGGCCATTCCCTTGGTGATGTTGTAGGAGCCGTTCTTCTCGAAGCACCAGGAGTTCAGGCAGACGGCGATATCGTATGCGAGGAAATCGTTGCAGGCGAAGTAGAAATCGATGAGACCGGAAAGGCGATCGCCGAGGAAGAAGACGTTGTCCGGGAAGAGATCCGCATGGATCACGCCCTGCGGCAGGTTTCGCGGCCAATGGTCTTCGAGATAGGCGAGCTCCGCCGCGATGTCCTCCTTCAGACCGTCCTGCACCTCGTCGGCGCGGGCCTCGGAATTCCGCCAGAGCGGCCGCCAGCCGCCGACGGAGAGCGCATTGGCCCGCGTCAAGGCAAACCCCTCGCCAGCCTCGTGCATCGAGGCGAGCGCCCGGCCGACTTCACGGCAATGCTGCGCCTCGGGCTTCCTCAGCCACATGCCTTCGAGAAAGGAGATGACGGCGGCCGGCCGGCCGGACAACGTGCCGAGCAGCGCGCCATCAGCGCGCGGCAAGGGCAGCGGGCAGGACAGCCCGCGTTCGGCGAGATGGTGCATCAACCCCAGGAAGAACGGGAGGTCATCGGCATTCACCCGCTTTTCGTAAAGCGTCAGGATATAGGAGCCCCTGGTCGTATGGAGAAGGAAGTTCGAGTTCTCCACGCCTTCGGCGATGCCCTTGTAGGAAGTGAGCGTTCCCACATCATAGGCGGCCAGAAAGCCGGCCAACTCGTCTTCCGTGATATCGGTGTAAACTGCCAAGGTCGCTACTTTCGGAAAAGGGATTCCAGGAATTGGAGCAGGACGATTTATCGTCCCGCTATTCGCCGTTGACGAAAGCCATGTCGGCGGCGGTCAGTTCGACATGGCGAAGCTCGCGATTGACGAGGAAGTTCTCGTTTTCCTCGACCGTATCGGCGAGTTCGACGGCCGCTTGATAGCGCTCGCGGAACGCCTCGATGATCTCGTTGACGATCACTTCCGGCGCCGAAGCGCCGGCCGACAGGCCTACCGTCGTGATGTCACCCAGCGTGTCCCAGTCGATCTCCGAGGCGCGCTGCACGAGGACGGCATGCTTCGCCCCTGCCCGCAACGCCACTTCGACCAGCCGCTTGGAATTGGACGAGTTGGGGGCGCCGACGACCAGGAACAGATCGCAGCCGGGGGCGGCCTGCTTGACCGCCTCCTGGCGATTGGTCGTGGCGTAGCAGATCGAATCGGCGGCCGGCGCCGTCAGGTTCGGGAAGCGCTCATGCAAGCGCTTGATGACCCCCGCGGTGTCGTCCACCGACAGCGTCGTCTGCGTCACGAAGCCGAGATTGTCCGGGTCCGGCGGCACATAGGCGTCGGCATCCTCCACCGTCTCGATGAGGGAGACCGTGCCCTCCGGCAATTGCCCCATCGTGCCGATGACCTCGGGATGCCCGGCATGGCCGATCAGCACCACATGCCGCCCCAGCCGATGGTGGCGCATCGCCTGCTTGTGGACTTTCGAGACCAGCGGACAGGTGGCGTCGAGATAGAAGAGGTTTCGTTGGTCGGCATCGGCAGGCACCGACTTCGGCACGCCATGCGCGGAGAAGACGACCGGCTGCTTGCGATGCTCCGGCGGAATTTCGTCGAGCTCCTCGACGAAGATCGCTCCCTTGGCCTCCAGCCCTTCCACGACATAGCGGTTATGCACGATCTCGTGGCGGACATAGACCGGAGCGCCGAATTCCTTGAGGGCCAGCACGACGATCTGAATCGCCCTGTCGACGCCGGCGCAGAAGCCGCGCGGCCCGCAGAGACGGATGGTGATCGGGGATTTTTCTGCCGTGGATGAGGCCATGGATCAGGACGCCAGTAGAACGAACAGGAGGGCGAGCATTGCCGGACCGCCCTGCACGAGAAGAATACGGGGCTTGACCGACCATGCGCCATATATAGCGGCAACGATCACGCACACAAGAAAGAAGACCTTCAACTGCAGGGCAAAGGCCGGTTCCGGCTGGATCAGCGACCATAGCAAACCCGCGGCCAGGAACCCGTTATAGAGCCCCTGATTGGCGGCAAGCACCCACGTCGTCTCGGCCCGCTCCGCCGTCATCCGGAAGACCGCCCTGCCTTGGGGCTTCGTCCAAAGAAACATTTCGAGCACGAGAAAGCCGACGTGCAGCAATGCGGTCAGCACGATCAGGATAGCGGCGAGAATACCCATTCGTTCCCTATGTCAATTTTTCGAGACGTCTTTGCGCCCCTGGCGATAAAGATACGCTCCGCTGACGACAACGAGCGCCGCCGCAAGTCCGTACCAGGTGAGCGCGTATTGAAGGTGGTTGTTCGGCAGGTCGAACTGCGTCACCCCGCCAATCGGCAGGCCGCCCGGATTTTTCGAAGCATCAGCATCGACGAAGAAGGGCAGGACGCGGTCGGCGGCAATGCCGGCCGTGCTGGCCATCGCGTCAAGATCCTTCCAATAGAAAATGTTCTTTGCGAGGTCGTTATCGGGCACCAGCGACGACGGTTTCTCCGAAAGCCGCGGCCGCGCCAGGCCATCGATGGTCACGTTTCCAGTAACCTCGCCCTCGGGCCGCGTCGCGGCGTCCTTCCTCTCGAAGGGCACGAAACCGCGGTTGACGAACAGGGCGCGGCCGTCCGCTAGCATCAGCGGCGTGAATACGTAATATCCCGTACGCCCCTCATGCGTGGCAAAGAAGTGCCGCTCCTTGTCGTGATCGTAGACGCCAGACACGCGCGTGGTGCGATAGTCGACGTCCTCGCCAGCCGCCGCCATGGCCTCGATCTCCTCAACCGAGACCGGCGGCGCCGACCGCCGCTCGGCGATCGCCGCGATCAGCGCCTCCTTCCATTGCAGGCGCTCGACCTGCCATGTGCCGAGCGCGATGAGCACGACGAAGGTGATGGCGACAAGGACGAGACCGGCAATCGGTCCGAAGTGGCCGCGTGAAGTCGACCGATGCGCCTCAGCCACGGTCAATTTCGCCCGAACGCGCATTGTTGCGATACTGCAGATTGATCAGCACGCCCTTCAACATCCTCGTCAGGACAAGGCTAAATACCGTCGCCAAGGGTATCCAGAGCAGGAAGTGCAGCCATAGCGGCGGATTGAGGTTGACCTCCATCCACAGCGCCGCCCCAACGACGATGAAGCCGACGATGAGGATGACGAAAACGACGGGGCCATCGCCGGAATCGGCAAAGCGATAGTCGAGTTCGCAATTCTCGCAAGCCGGCCGAACCTTCAGGAAGCCGTCGAAAACATGGCCCTGGCCACAGCGCGGGCAAAGTCCCTTGATTCCCGCCACGATCGGGTCAACCGGCGGGTAGAGCGCCTTGTCGTCATTCATGGATTGATCTCGATCGCCGTGTTGTTCGGTACCATGTCCCAGATTTCGTCCATCTCGGCATTGGTAACGGCAATGCAGCCGTCCGTCCAATCGAACATCTGCGTCAAAAACGCCAGCCAGCCGAGATAGTTGGGCTGGCCATGGATCATGATCATGCCGCCCGGATCCACAACCTTGGCAGCGGCGGCCTGCACGTCTTCGGGCGCGGGATAGGAAACGTGCATGGACCGATAGAAACTGCTCGCGTCGTTGCGCCAGTCCAGAACGTAGAGCCCCTCCGGCGTGCGCCGATCGCCTTCCTGCAGCTTGTCGCCCACAGGATTGCCGCCAAGCGCGATCGGAAATTCGCGCAAAAGCCGCTCGCCCTGGAACAGTTGCAGCACCCGGCGCTCCTTGTGGACGACGACCTTATCGGCGGTTTCGGCACCCAGCGCCGGAAACAGCCCCGACAAAAGCAGCGCCGCCGCAAGAGGAAACACATACGCGTTCTTCATCGTCCGACCATAACTCTCCAACGAAATAGGGCGGCCACGTCGCCGCAGCCGCCCCTTATCTTCACACCGCGCCGGTCTTAGCCGTGCGCGATCGGCGCGCCCCATCCACCCCAGATGTAGATGGAGAAGAACAGGAACAGCCAGACCACGTCGACGAAGTGCCAGTACCAGGCCGCCGCTTCGAAGCCGAAGTGATGCTGTTGGCTGAAGCCGCCTCCGAGCGCCCGGAACAGGCAAACCAGCAGGAAGATGGTGCCGACGAGAACGTGGAAGCCGTGGAAGCCGGTCGCCATGAAGAAGGTGGCGCCATAGATCGAATCGCGGAAGGCGAACGGGGCGTGCGCGTATTCATAGCCCTGGACGAAGGAGAACAGAACGCCGAGCAGCACGGTGAGCGTCAGGCCGGAGATCAGGCCCTTGCGGTCGTTGTGCAGGAGCGCATGGTGCGCCCAGGTCACGGTCGTGCCGGAAAGCAGCAGGATGACCGTGTTGTAGAGCGGCAGGTGCCAGGGATCGAGGACCTCGATGCCCTTCGGCGGCCAGACGCCGCCGGTATAGGCGGCGCGAGCGGCCTGAATGGGCTCGCCGGCAAACAGGCTGGCATCGAAGAAGGCCCAGAACCAGGCGGCGAAGAACATCACCTCGGAGGCGATGAACATGATCATGCCGTAGCGCAGGTGCAGCGACACGACGCGGGTGTGGTGACCCTCGCGGCCCTCCTTGATGGTGTCCGACCACCAGCCGAACATCGTGTAGAGGACGATCGCCAGACCGATCAGGAAGAGCCACGGATTGGCAAGTTCCAGCCCGAACAGCTTGAACGAGCCGCCGGCCACGTAGCGCATGAGACCGACGCCGCCGAAAGCCATGACGAAGGCGCCGATGGAGGCGAGCAACGGCCACGGGCTCGGATCGATGATGTGGTAGTCGTGATTCTTCTGATGCGCTCCGGCCATGTCAGTAATCCCCGATAGTCCTCTCTTGTCGCCCGCCCGGCATAGCCGAAACGGGCGTCCTGTCAAAGTCTGTTCTCAGTTTCCCCGTCCTTCACGGCGGCGATCGGCTTGGACGGCTCGCGCGGATAGAAGGTGTAGGATAGCGTCAACGTCTTGATGTCCTTAGTCTCGACCGGCTTGACGATCTCCGGATCGACGAAGAAGACGACGGGCATCTCCATTTCCTCGCCCGGCTGGAGCGTCGTTTCGGTGAAGCAGAAGCATTGCACCTTGTTGAAATAGGCGCCCGCCGCCATCGGCGTCACGTTGAACGTCGCCTGGCCGGTTGCCGGCTTCGACGAAAGGTTCTTCGCCCGGTACATGACCTGCACCGTTTCGCCGATCCTGACGTCGATGTCGCGCTGGACCGGCTTGAAATCCCATGCCAGTCCCGGCCCGACATTGGCGTCGAAGGTCACCTTGATCTTCTCGTCGAGAATGACGTCCGAGGCCTGCTCGACGCGCTGCGTCGTACCGTTATAGCCCGTCACCCGGCAGAACATGTCATAGAGCGGCACGGCAGCATAGGCCATGCCGACCATGCCCGCTACGAAGGCGAGGCAGGCGCCGACGATGACGCCGTTGGCGCGCTCCTTCGGGGGTGTCTGCGGGGTGTTCGTCACGGGCGCCGTACCTTCAATTTGCCATGCCGCCGCCGAACTTGATCAGCGTGACGACATAGAACAGCCCGACAAGTCCGGCGAGCACTAGACCGAGCGCGATGTTGCGGCCGCGGCGCGACTTCTTCTGGGTTTCGCTGAGTTTGACGGTTTCCATTAGATGATACCTCCGGCATCGAGCCAGACATGGGCGATCATGTAGTCCACGAGCAGGGCCGAGAAGATCGCGAAGAGATAGGCGATCGAGAAGGCAAAGAGTTTCTTGGCCGGCAGCATTCGCTTGTCGGCTTCGGGCATGCGCAGCACGGCGAGCGAATACCAGATGAAGCCGAGACCAAGGGCAGTCGCGAAGGCTCCGTATCCAAGGCTCGCAAAGCCGAGCAGCGTGGGACAGATGCCGCTCAGCGCGGTCAGGAGTGCATAGACGACGATCTGTCGCTTGGTGGTCGCCTCACCGCAGACGTTCGGCATCATCGGCACGCCGACGGCACCGTAGTCGCCCATCTTGAAGAGCGCCAGGGCCCAGAAATGCGCCGGTGTCCAAAGGAAGATGATGAGGAAGAGCACGATGCTCTCGACCGATACCCCGCCGGTCACGCAGGCCCAGCCGATCATCGGCGGGAACGCGCCGGCAGCGCCGCCGATGACAATGTTCTGCGGCGTCGAACGCTTCAGCCACATCGTGTAGATGACCACGTAGAAGAAGATGGTGAAGGCGAGCAACCCGGCTGCGAGCCAATTGACGGCGAGCCCAAGGATGATCACGGAAAATGCCGACAGGGTGAGGCCGAAGGCCAGTGCTTCCTGCGGCAGGATCTTGCCGGCGGGAATGGGACGCTTGGCAGTACGGCTCATCACGGCATCGATATCGGCGTCATACCACATGTTCAGCGCACCGGAGGCGCCGGCGCCGATGGCGATGCAGAGAATGGCGATGAAGCCGATGACCGGATTGATCTGTCCTGGCGCAAGGACAAGGCCGGCAAAGGCGGTAAAGACGACAAGCGACATGACGCGCGGCTTCAGGAGCTCGAAGTAATCGCGCGCAGAGGCTTCGGACAGGCGCGGTACACCTTCCATGCCGACTGCCTCGTGATTGTCGATGAGCGTCATGTCTCTTTCCTGAACTTGCGGCGGCCGGAAAAGCCGCATCGTGCCGGAAAGCCGGCGGGGAGAAGCCGCCGTCACCGGCGGCTTCTGTTCGTTGTCCGTCACTTGATCCGCGGGAGCTGTTCCCACTGGTGGAACGGCGGCGGCGAAGACAGCTGCCATTCGAGCGTGTTGGCGCCCTCGCCCCACGGGTTGTCGCCCGCAACGCGCTTCTTCGCGAAGGCTTCGGCGACGCCGAAGAGGAAGATCAGCACGCCGACGGCGGCGATGTAGGAGCCGTAGGACGATACCATGTTCCAGCCCGCAAAGGCATCCGGGTAGTCGATGTAGCGGCGCGGCATGCCGGCAAGACCCAGGAAGTGCTGCGGGAAGAAGATCAGGTTCACACCGACGAACATGACCCAGAAATGCAGCTTGCCGAGAAATTCGGAATACATGTAGCCGCTCATCTTCGGGAACCAGTAGTACCAGGCCGCGAAGATCGCGAAGACGGCGCCGAGCGACAGAACGTAGTGGAAGTGGGCAACCACGTAGTAGGTGTCGTGCAGCGCGCGGTCGAGGCCGGCATTGGCGAGCTGAACGCCCGTGACGCCGCCGACGGTGAAAAGGAAGATGAAGCCGATCGCCCAGACCATCGGCGTGGTGAAGCGGATCGAACCGCCCCACATCGTCGCGATCCAGGAGAAGATCTTCACGCCCGTCGGAACCGCGATGACCATCGTCGCGAAGACGAAGTAACGCTGCGTCTCGAGCGACATGCCGACCGTGTACATGTGGTGCGCCCACACGATGAAGCCGACGGCGCCGATCGCGACCATGGCATAGGCCATGCCGAGATAGCCGAAGATCGGCTTGCGCGAGAAGGTCGAGATAATGTGGCTGACGATGCCGAAGCCCGGCAGGATCAGGATGTACACTTCCGGGTGACCGAAGAACCAGAACAGGTGCTGGAACAGGATCGGATCGCCGCCGCCTTCCGGCGCGAAGAAGGTCGTGCCGAAGTTGCGGTCGGTCAGAAGCATGGTGATGGCGCCAGCCAGGACCGGCAGCGACAGCAGCAGCAGGAAGGCGGTGATCAGAACCGACCAGGCAAAGAGCGGCATCTTGTGCAGCGTCATGCCCGGAGCGCGCATGTTCAGGATCGTCGTGATGAAGTTGATCGCGCCGAGGATCGACGAGGCGCCGGCGATGTGCAGGCCGAGGATCGCCAGATCCATGGCCGGCCCCGGCATGCCGGAGGTCGAGAACGGCGGATAGATCGTCCAGCCGCCACCGGCCCCATAGGCACCCGCCGGACCTTCGACGAACATCGAAAGCAGCACGAGTAGGAAGGCCGGCACGATCAGCCAGAACGAGATGTTGTTCATGCGCGGGAAGGCCATGTCCGGCGCGCCGATCATGATCGGCACCATCCAGTTGGCGAAACCGCCGATCAACGCCGGCATGACCATGAAGAAGATCATGATCAGTGCGTGGGCGGTCGTGAAGACGTTGAACATGTGCTTGCCGCCGTCGATGGCAGCATCGCCCTCGAAGCCGTAGACCATCTGCGCCAGACCGTGGAAGATCTGGATGCCCGGCTCCTGCAGCTCGGCGCGCATGAAGACCGACAGCGTACCGCCGATGAGGCCGGCGATGATCCCGAAGATCAGGTAGAGCGTGCCGATGTCCTTGTGGTTGGTCGACAGGAACCAGCGCTGAAAGAAGGTCAGCGGCTTGTGGGCGTGGTCGGCATCATGCGCATGATCGGAATGATCATGGCGGTGATCGTGATGAACGGCTGTTCCAGCCATGGGTCGAGCTCCCCTTCCGATTACTGTGCGGCGTTTGCGGCGACGTCAACGGTCTTGGCCGCGCCGTCGATGGACGCCATGAGCGCCTTATTCGCTTCGCCGAGATTGGTTGCGGCGGCGGCGAGCCAGGCGTCGTATTTCTCCTGCGAAACCACGCGGACGGCGATCGGCATATAGGCGTGATCCTTGCCGCAGAGCTCGGAACACTGGCCGTAGTAGAGGCCTTCGCGGGCCGCCTTGAACCAGGTTTCATTGAGACGGCCCGGAACGGCGTCGATCTTCACGCCGAAGGCCGGCATGGCGAAGGCATGGATGACGTCTGCGGCGGTGACCAGGAGACGAACGGTCTTGCCGACCGGCACCACGACTTCGTTGTCGACGGCGAGCAGGCGCGGATAAGCGGCCTTGTCTTCCTTGCCGGCACTGGCGCGGTCCTCGTCCTTCAGGAGCAGGCTATCGAAGGACAGCGGATTTTCGCCGACTTCATATTCGTACGACCAGTACCACTGGTTGCCGGTCGCCTTGACCGTCAGGTCCGGATTCTGCGGCGGCGTGAGCTGCGCGTTCAGAAGCTTGAAGGAGGGGATGGCCAGGAACAGCAGGATGATGACCGGACCAACGGTCCAGATGACCTCGATCGCGGTATTGTGGCTGGTCCGCGAAGGAACGGGATTGGCGCCCTCGCGGAACTTCACGACGACGATGATCAGCAGCAGGAGGACCAGGAGCGTGATGGGAATGATGAACCACAGGGTATATTGCTCAAACCACGTGATTTCTTCCATGATGCCCGTCGCAGCCGCCTGAAAGCGTGTCTGCCAGTCGACAGGCTTGTCAGCAAAGGCGCTCGAAGCAAAAAGCAGACAGGCAAGCGCTGCCAGAACTGCATAGGCCTTGTTTTTCACAATTACGTCTCCCCAATGCGCTTGATCAGGATCAAACCCGGAACGCAGAATCCCTGCGATACTGGAAGCGCTTCAAACCACAGTTTGACCAGCGCCGCAACATCTGTGCAATGAACCTCGTGCGGCATTTTTGCACAAAGCCAAGTTTTCTCGCCGCCCCCTTCGCACCGTATCGGAGATTGGCTTGCGGCTGCGGTCCGCACCGGGTCTTACGGGCTGCCCGCGGGCGCCGGTCCGCAAGCGGCCAAGGAGAGACTTTCGGGAGCGTGATACGAGGGCGAGAGGCCCAATTTCGGCCATATGCCGCTGGAATGTAAGAGGCAGGGCTTTTCATTTATCGCTACGCACTTCAAGAATAGCCCGAATGATTCGACGTTTTGAGGTTTACATGGGCCTGTCCCTCTTCTCCCGGCTGCCCGCTTTGATCGCGCTCGGAATTGCCGCCTTCGTCTTACCCGCCGCAAGCATGGCCCAGCAATCCGCCGCGACACCGGGGACCGTCAAGTCGAACCACGGTGCCTGGTCGATCGTCTGCGATCAGCCGGCCGGTGCCTCGGCGGAACAGTGCGCGCTGATGCAAAACGTCATCGCCGAGGACCGGCCCGAGGTCGGTCTCTCGGTCGTCGTTCTCAAGACCGCCGACCGCAAGGCGAAGATCCTTCGCGTACTGGCACCGCTCGGGGTGCTTCTGCCCAACGGCCTCGGCCTCAATGTCGATGGCAAGGATATCGGCCGCGCCTACTTCGTCCGCTGCTTTTCCGACGGCTGTTATGCCGAGGTCGTACTCGAGGATGAGCTGTTGAAGACGCTGCGCGCCGGCGGGACGGCAACCTTCATCGTCTTCCAGTCGCCGGAGGAAGGGGTCGGCATTCCGGTCGACCTGAAAGGCTTCGGCGAGGGCTACGACGCGCTCCCGTGATAACCTGGTAATCTGGGAAATGAGAAAGCCGCGCTCCAATTCGAAGCGCGGCTTTTTTGTGAGCTCCGGCTCGCAGGCTACAGTATTTCGGTCGCGGCAATCTTGATGCCGAAGCCTTCGAGGCCGACATAGTGGCGCTCGCGGGATGAGAGGAGGCGGATGGAGGTGATGCCGAGATCCTTGAGGATCTGGGCGCCGAGACCGATTTCCAGCCATTCGCTTTCGCGCGCCTGCGCTTCCGAATGGGCCTCGCGTTCATGCTTGCCCTTTCGCGCCGTCTGCGAGACGCCGACGCCGACCGAGCCTTCGCGCAGATAGACGATGACACCCCTGCCCTCGCCGGCAATGCGCTTCATGATCTCGTCGATCTGGCGATCGTTGCCGAAGACGTCCGCGCCGACATTCTCGAGGTGGAGGCGAACGGGAATATCGACGCCGTCGCGAACGTCGCCGAAAACGACGGCGAGATGCTGCATCGGGTCCCAGGGCAATGAATAGGTATGGGCCTTCGCCCGGCCGTAGGCCGTCTCGATCGCGAAGCTGTTGGCCTTCTCGATCAGGGTCTCCTTGCGCTGGCGGTAGGCGATGAGGTCGGCAACGGAGACCTGCTTCAAACCGTGCGTTTCGGCGAATGCCTCCACCTGCGGACCGCGTGTCACGGTGCCGTCGTCATTGACGAGTTCGCAGATGACGCCGATCGGCGGCAGGCTGGCGAGCTTGCACAGGTCGACGGCCGCCTCGGTGTGGCCGGAGCGCATCAACACGCCGCCCTCGCGCGCCACCAGCGGAAAGATATGGCCGGGCCGCACGAAATCCGTCGCTCCGACATTCGGATTGGCAAGGTTTCTCACAGTCAAGGTTCGATCGTCGGCAGAAATGCCGGTGGTCGTCCCGTGCTTGAAATCGACGGAAACCGTGAAGGCCGTGGTGTGGGCGGAATCGTTCTCGGCGACCATCGCATTCAGGTTGAGGCGTTTGGCCTCGTCGCGCGGCATCGGCGCACAGACGATGCCCGAGGTGTGCCTGACGATGAAGGCCATCTTCTCGGACGTGCAGTGCACCGCCGCAACGATCAGGTCGCCCTCGTTCTCGCGCCCGCCGTCATCGGTGACGACGACGATCTCGCCGGCCTCGAAAGCGCGAATGGCCTCGACGACGCGCTTCTGGTCATAGGACATCTTCACTCTTCTCCAGCAAGTTACTTCAATCGACCGGTTTGGCCCCGGTCGCGCAGATAGTGATCGGCGATCGTGCAGGCAAGCATGGCTTCGCCGATCGGCACCGCCCTGATCCCGACGCAGGGGTCGTGGCGACCCTTGGTGCGTACGTCGACCTCGTTGCCGTCGCTGTCGATGGAGCGCCGCTCGGTCAGAATGGAGGAGGTCGGCTTGATCGCGAAACGGGCGACGACCGGCTGGCCCGTTGCGATACCGCCCAGGATGCCGCCGGCATGGTTGGCAAGGAATACCGGCTTGCCGTCCGAGCCGATGCGCATCTCGTCGGCGTTCTCCTCGCCGCTCAATTCGGCCGTCGCAAAGCCATCGCCGATCTCGACGCCCTTGACGGCGTTGATCGACATCAGGTTCGAAGCGATGTCCTGGTCGAGCTTGCCGTAGATCGGCGCACCGATGCCGGCAGGCACGCCTTCGGCGATAACCTCGACGACTGCGCCGATCGACGAGCCGGCCTTGCGGATGCCGTCGAGATATTCCTCCCATACGGGAACGATGGCCGGATCCGGCGCGAAGAACGGATTGTTGTTGACCTCGCTCCAGTCCCAGTTGGCCCGGTTGATCCGGTGCTTGCCGATCTGTACGAGCGCGGCGCGCACGACGAGGCCCGGCACGACCTTTCGGGCGATGCCGCCGGCCGCCACGCGTGCGGCCGTCTCGCGTGCCGAGGAACGGCCGCCGCCGCGATAGTCGCGAATGCCGTATTTGACGTCGTAGGTGTAATCGGCATGGCCCGGGCGGTAGCGCTTGGCGATTTCCGAATAGTCCTTCGAACGCTGGTCGGTGTTCTCGATCATCATCGAGATCGGCGTACCCGTGGAGATCATCGTCTCGCCGTCATCGTCGAGCATCACGCCGGAAAGAACCTTCACGAGATCGTCTTCGCGGCGCTGCGTCACGAAGCGCGACTGGCCGGGCTTGCGTTTGTCGAGCCAGGCCTGAATTTCGGCGAGCGTGAAGCGAATGCCGGGCGGGCAACCGTCGACGACGCAGCCGAGCGCCGGTCCGTGGCTCTCGCCCCAGGTGGTGACGCGGAAGAGATGACCGAAGCTATTGTGCGACATGACGGCTACCGTGCTCAGGACCCGAGAGATCGGACAGGCCGATCCAATCCCTTCGGATCGATTCTAATCCAGTGAGAGCAGAACGCGAGCCACTTCGCATTCGTCATCCTGCCTCCGGCGCCACGCAAGGGCGCGCGACTTCTCTTAGTGTAAAGTGCTGATTGGGGAAAGGGCTTCCCCCCGTCGCGGCGCGACTTGCGGTAGGAATGCGCCCCCGATTCGCTTGACGTAGCGATCTCGGACCGCAGCGGCTCTGCCGCTTGCCGGAATTTCGCGACGGATCGTCGTCATCTTTCCTTGGAAAACTCCCGGGCAACACCCCGCCACGGCGCCCAGCAGCCGCATTCCGGATTGGGCGTCTTGAAATCCAGCCGGCCCGCGTTCACTCTCGCTTTCGCCGAAAGCGCTGTCCGGAATCAGCAGCTTAAAATCCTAAAAAATCAGGGCGAAAGAAACTTTCGCCACAATCGGGGATCAAAGGGTGATGACAAGAAAATTCGCAGAATCATGGAAGAGGGCAAGAAACATGCGATTTGTCATTGCGACGCTCATGGCTACCGCAAGCTTGCTTTCGCCCCTCTCGGTCCACGCCGAAAGCGCCGACGTCGAGGCCGTGATCACCAACATCGACACAGAGCAACTGAGCCTCTCGCTCGACGACGGCAAGAGCTACCAGGCACCCGAGGAATTCAACTTCGAAGGGCTGGAGGCCGGCGTCAAGGTCCTCGTCTTCTACACCGAAGTCGATGGCAAGCGCGTCATCAACGACCTGGAGATCGTCCAGTAGGAAGTTCCCCGATCGGCCGGATAGGGGTGGTCGGCCTTTCTATTCTCTCAAAGCCAGCTGATCGAGCCGTCGACGATCTTTAAGAGGCGGTCCTGCGGAATGGCCGCTGCGGCTGCCTCGTCCGGCTCCATTTCTCCGAGCAGCTTGAACAGGGTACGAATAACGCCGCCGTGGCTGACGCAGACGGTGGGCTCTCTCACGCCCTTCAGCCAGGCACCGACGCGCCAGGAGAGGATTTCGTAGCTTTCCGCATCCGCCCCGGGCGGTATGAAATCCCATTTTGCTACTCGTCTCGCGGCGATGCGCTCCGGCACCCGGCGCTTCAGGTCCGCAAGCGTGAAGCCTTCCCAGGCGCCGAAGGAGACCTCCTTCAGCCGCTCGTCGGTGCGATAGGTGAACGGATCGAGCCCCATGGCCCGCCTGAGGCGCTCCATGGTTTCGCGCGTTCGACCGAGCGGACTGCTGACGAAATCAAAGCCGGCCGCATCGCGCCCGAGGATCTCGCCCAGGGCCGCGCCATTGCCGGTCGCCTGCTGACGGCCGGTTTCATTGAGGGGGATATCCTTCTGCCCTTGAAGACGACTCTCGGCATTCCAGTCCGTCTGGCCGTGGCGAACCATGTAGATAAGCACAGCGTGCACTCCGGATGAGCCGCCGTCCACCGTGCGGCGCGTCTTGCAGGTACGCGAAGGCCGCTCGCGTACTTGGGCTGCTGCTGATCTTAGAGCGAATTCGATCTCAGGAATCAAGCAGTTGTAGGCAGGAACAGATCAATCCTTCAGGACGGAAATGTCCGGGGCGTCGACCGCTTTCATGCCGACCGTATGATAACCGGAATCGACGTGGTGCACCTCGCCGGTCACCCCGGTGGACAGGTTGGACAGGAGATAGAGCGCCGAATTGCCGACCTCCTCGATCGAAACGGTGCGCTTCAGCGGCGCATTGTACTCGTTCCACTTGAGGATATAGCGGAAATCACCGATGCCGGAGGCGGCAAGCGTCTTGATCGGGCCGGCCGAGATCGCATTGACGCGGATGCCGCGGTTGCCGAGATCGACGGCGAGATAACGCACGCTTGCTTCGAGCGCTGCCTTGGCGACACCCATGACGTTGTAGTGCGGCATTACCTTTTCGGCGCCGTAATAGGTGAGCGTCAGCATCGAGCCGCCGTCATTCATGATGCGCTCGGCACGCGCTGCAACGGCCGTGAAGGAGTAGACGGAAATATCCATCGTGCGGGTGAAGTTGTCGCGGCTCGTATCGAGGTAGCGGCCCGTCAGTTCGTCCTTGTCGGAGAAGGCGATCGCGTGCACTACGAAATCGATCTTGCCCCATTTTTCCTCAAGCGCCGAGAAAACGCCGTCGATCGTAGCAAGGTCGGTCACATCGCAATGTCCGGCCATGAAGGCGCCGAGTTCCTGCGCCAGCGGCTCGACGCGCTTCTTCAGCGCATCGCCCTGCCATGTCAGCGCAATGTCGGCGCCCGCTTCAGCCAAAGCCTTGGCGATGCCCCACGCAATCGAGCGATTGTTTGCGACGCCCATGATGACGCCGCGCTTGCCATTCATCAGACCCGATGCCTGAGCCATGGAATGTCCCCAATACTGTCTGCCTGGACCGGCCGGGGCCGATGTCAGATTTCCGAATGTCGATGGCGCCGCACCACGCCACCAAAGATGGGTGCGGCAAAATGTCGAGAATTGCCTATGGCATAGCCGCCAGAGCGGTTCAAGCGCGGCGCGGATCAGGAACTGTTAGTCCCCGTAATATTGGTTCAGCTTGTCATTGAACCGTTATAAATAGAGGCCGTCACGCTGCGACCGCATCAGGTCGGTGACCTTGTCGTCGGGCTTTTCATGCAGCACCAGGCGCAACTCGACAAGGAGGTCGCCGTATTGGCCATAGGCGCCGTTCAGTCCCTTGCCGGGAATTCGGATGACCTTGTCGGATCCCGACCACGCCGGCACCTCGACCGTTGCGGTTCCGTTCGGCGTTTCAATCGTTGTCTCGCAGCCGAGCACCGCATCCTGGAGGTCAAGCGGAAGGGTGGTCACGAGGTCGAGGCCCCGGGTGCGAAACGGACCGTCCTGGCAAATACGCAAGGTCGCGACGACATCGCCCCGGGTCATGCCGGCGACGCGGTATCCCTGTTCCCTCAGCCGGACGACCTGTCCGTCTGTCGCGCCAGGCGGAATTGCCACCTTCACCGTTTCGCCATCCGGGAGCTCCAGGGACACACGCGCCCGGTCGATGACCTCGTCGATACTGACGGAAAGATCAACAACGAGATCCGGCACCTTCTCCGCCGTTTTCGTGATGCGATCACGGATGCGCCGAACGATTGCCGCGACCAGTTCCGTCCCGGGCGCTGCGAGACGTCGGACGGTCGCCTCTGTACTTGCCGGCTCGTGTTTCGTCTCGGCCGGTGTGTCCGGTTTCGCCTCGGCGGCGGCACCGGTCTTTTCGGCGGGGCGTGATGCGGAAGCCTTGGGCCTGCCGGCGGACGGTGCGGGCTGGGGATCGACGCCGAAGATGCGCGAGATCGCTTCCTCGGCGCTCTCCGTGCCGACCGGCTCCTCGGCCGGCTCGGGTCCACGCATCTTTTCCTTCATCGCTTCCATGCGTCGCAGTTCCGCCTCGCGCCGCGCCTGGTCGTAGCGGTTCCTGCGTGCAGGATCCCGCAGCAGTTCGTAAGCCCTGCCGGCTTCGGCAAAGCGTTCGGTCGCCAGAGGGTCGTCCTGATTGTGATCCGGATGGATCGCCTTGGCGACGGAGCGCCAGGCGGTCTTGATTTCCTCCTGCCCGGCACTGCGACGCACGCCGAGGATTGCATAGGGATCGCGCATGGCTTGTCACCACATTCTTGGAACGGTCGCACTTTGCGGCGGCTCGTCTAAGGCATCACCACAGCAGCCTTGATGGGCCGCCTTTCTCGAAACCGATGATCTGGGGAAGTTGCTAAATAACGGTTAGTCGGCCCGTCGTCCCGCCGGCTGTTGCGAACCGTTGAGGCGCCGATCCGCGTCTTTGCGGGAATGTGGTTAACCGGGGCTTTCAGCCCTGCGGGCCGAAGCTCGTCAGATACCATTCGCCATTGTCGAGCCGGCACGTCCTGCCGTCGAATTTGGCGATGCCTTCGAAGGAGTGGCGCGTGGTGGTGAAGCGGCGGCAAAGCACCCCGGAAGCGTGGTCTTCCTCGATGCTGCTGATGACGCCGGCGCTGCCGGACGTGGCATTGGCCCACGGAATGGCGCTGCCGCCCTCAGTGATTTCGGCCGAAGAAACGGCATTGCGCACGGTGACTGCATCGGAGAGGCCGTCGGACGTCTTGGCGACCGGTACGGTCCCGGTCGCGACCGAGCGATCGACGCTCGAGCTTCCGAACAGATCGAGACCGCCGCCCATGCAGCCTGGAAGCGCGACGACAGTCAGGCATAGAGCCGCGCTGCGCAGCAACGCAAAGGAAAAACCCTTCTTGCCATCGATCCACTTTGCTATGTCTTGCACGGCAGTCCTGTCAGTCTCGCCAAAGCCCTGGCGCAGTGCGAGGAAGCGCTGGCAGGCTCTGACAAATTTCGATGCGGATACACCTGATCGGGCTCATCCCGAACGCGTCCCCGCGCCAGATACACGGCATAGGAAGGCAATATGACCGCGAATGAGTTAACAACCGGTGACTTCACGGACGCAGACGAGCCCTTTTCCCTCTTTGGCACATGGCTGAAGGACGCCGAGAAGAACGAGGTGAATGACCCCAACGCGGTCGCCCTTGCAACCGTCGATCCCGATGGACTGCCCAATGTGCGCATGGTGCTGCTCAAGGGGTTCGACGAACACGGCTTTGTCTTTTACACAAATTTCGAAAGTCAGAAAGGCCAGGAACTCTTGTCGACCCGCAAGGCCGCCATGTGTTTCCACTGGAAGTCGCTGCGCCGCCAGGTACGCCTGCGCGGCCCCGTTGAAATCGTCACCGCCGAGGAGGCGGACGAGTATTTCAGGAGCCGGCCGCGCGGCAGCCGAATCGGCGCCTGGGCCTCGAAGCAGTCGCGCCCGCTCGAGAGCCGCTTCGCGCTCGAGAAGGCCGTTGCCGAGTTCACCGCCCGTCACGCCATCGGCGAGATCCCGCGGCCGGAATACTGGTCCGGTTTCCGCATTCGGCCGACCTCCATCGAGTTCTGGCACG
Source organism: Sinorhizobium fredii NGR234 (assembly GCF_000018545.1). Classification (NCBI taxonomy): domain Bacteria; kingdom Pseudomonadati; phylum Pseudomonadota; class Alphaproteobacteria; order Hyphomicrobiales; family Rhizobiaceae; genus Ensifer; species Ensifer fredii. The sequence continues at coordinate 571,518 of NC_012587.1, read as the reverse complement.
ACCGTCCGTTCCGGCTGCACGATCGCGTCGAGTTCCGTCGCCCCGTCCCGGAAGGAGGCTGGGAGAAGGTGCGGATGTATCCGTGAAGTGAGGCGAGCGACCTACCGCGCGCCTACAGCGCCGCGCGTCCGATCGGACGCGCTAAGGGCGCTGTAGCGCTTCGAACTGCTGCATGATTTTGTCCTTAAATCGATTCCGATTTAAGGAATCATGCAGTAGACGGAACGGTATGCCGGAGGCCAGGGCGGACACATAACGCTCGCTCTGGAAATGGCCGTTCAGCGAAATGCGGGGCACGGCGTGACGATTGACGCCAGAAGAAAGCGTCCCCGGTTCTGTTGTGACCGCAACGGTAAAGCCGAGATCCGCGGCCAGCCGATGGTCACGGGCCGAGACCGTCGGCCGGAAGCCATAGGGATAGGCGATGGTGAGCGGCCGCCTTCCGGTAATCGCCTCGACGCGTGCGGCGGATGAGGTGATTTCCCGGCGGGCCTCGTCGTCATTGAGCCGCGCCAGCGCCCGATGACTGATCGTGTGCGCACCGAGACTGGCGAGCGGGTTTGCGATCAAGGCGCGGAGACCGCTTTCATCGAGCGTCAGATGCTCGGTGATGGCGATGGGATCGATGCCATGCTCCAATGCGGCACAGTTGAGAACCGCCACGGCGCGGGCCTCATCTGCGCCATGGATATAGGCAGCGATGCGATCGAAGGCAGCCTGCTTCTGCACGGAACTGCCGCTTGAGACCAATACCGCACCGTCTCCGAAGTCGAAGCGGAACTCGTGGCGGGCGGACAGCAAATCGGCAAGCGTTTCCCACCACAGCGTGTGGGTGCGATCGACATAGCCGGCCGTGACGAAGACGGTGAACGGAACGCCGTGTCTCTCGAATACGGGCTGCGCCCATTCGAGATTGTTGCGATAGCCGTCGTCCAGGGTGAAGCAGGCGACCGGCCGCTCGTCGGTCGCTGCCAGCCATTCCGGCAACTCGTCGAGAGCAGCAAAGCGGTAGCCGGCGCGTTTCAACGTCAGGATGGTTTTCTCGAGGAATGCCGGGGTGATCTCCAGATGCCCGTTGGGATCGAAGTCCCGATGGCCCTTGGGGCGGACATGATGCAGGGTAAAGATGGCGCCGCGGCCGCGCGATTCTGCCATCAGCCCCAGACGCGCAAGCGCATTTGCGGCCTCGAGCCCGCCGGCAATGGCGGCCCGCCTCAAATGGTTCCGGACCATCGTCGCGAGCGAGTGTCTCATCCTTCTCCGCTGTCCCGCACGGGCTCGCGAGACGCCAAGATGCCCGTCCCGCTAGCAATAGCGCAGCTTTACGCCAGCACCGTTAAGCCTTGCTGAATCGGTCTGCCTTGCTGGAAAGTCGGGCAAAGTCTTAAAAAAGGGCTGCCTTTATCGATTTTCGGCCTTAATGTTACGACAAATCCACGGCTGTCACGTCCTGATACACTTCGCGCGCCAGGTGCTATGCGGTCCAAGGGGGAATCATGAGGAACTTGCAAATTGCCTTGGCTGCGATCGTGGCATTCGTCGCCGCCACCGCATCGGCTTTCGCTGGCAGCGCTTCTTTCGTTATCGACGCCCGCAGCGGCAGGGTTCTTTCCGCCGAGAACGCCGATGAATTGAACTATCCGGCATCGCTGACGAAGATGATGACGCTGTACCTGACCTTCGAAGCGTTGCATCGGGGCGAGATCAACTGGCAGACTCCGGTACCGATGTCGAAGGAGGCGGCGCGCAAGCCCCCGACCAAGCTTGGCCTCAAGCCTGGCAGTGCCATAACCGTGGAAGAGGCCGTCTACGGCATGATCATCCACTCCGCCAATGATGCCGCCGCGGCAATGGCGGAAAAGCTCGGCGGCTCGGAAGCCGCCTTTGCGCAGATGATGACGGCAAAGGCACGCCGGCTCGGAATGACGCGCACCGTCTTCGTCAACGCATCCGGCCTGCCTGCGAGCCAGCAGGTGACGACGGCGCGCGACATGGCAAAGCTCGGCATGGCGCTGCTCCGGGACTTCCCGCGGGAGTATCGGCTTTTTTCGGCGCAGAGCTTCAATTTCCGCGGCCGTGTGGTCCGCGGCCACAACAAGTTGATGTACCGCTACGACGGCATGGACGGCATCAAGACCGGCTATACCAATGCCTCCGGCTTCAATCTCGTCAGCGCGGTCAGGGACGGCAACCGCCGCGTCATCGGCGTCGTCCTCGGCGGGCGGACGGCAAAGAGCCGCGACAACAAGATGGCCGCCCTGCTCGATCAGCATTTGGGCAGGCCGTCCCAGCAGGGCACCGGGACGGCGGTCGCGGCGACAAAGCCGCTCGACACGGTCGAGGTCGCGACCTTGCCCGGCGTGTCGCTCTATGCCGAACCCAAAAGTGGGCAGAAGAATGCAAGCGCAGCGATCATGGCCGCATCGCCGACCCGCGTCGTTCCCGCCGACCGGCCAACCGACCTGGAAGAGGTCGCCAGCACCCAACCGAAGGTCGAAGCCTACTGGCAGATCCAGATTTCGACGTCACCCTCGGCGGAAGCCGCGCGCAAGATCCTCGTCGAGGCGCAGTCGGCTGGCGGTGCGGCCCTGCTCGGCGCCTCGCCGCACACCGACGTGGACGGCAGCGGCTCCGCCAAGCGCTACCGCGCCCGCTTCATCGGCTTCGCCAGTCGGGAGGCGGCGACCTCGGCCTGCAACATTCTCAAGAAGCGGGCTTATGATTGCCAGTTGCTTCCTGGCCGCAGCTAGCCCGCTTCTCTCACCGCCTTTAGCGCCGGTGGCGCAACTCGGCCCGCCGGGACGCCTGTTTGGCGCTCCGGCTTCGAAGACGAACGGAGTCGGCGCCACTGTGAGCGGCGGGTCTGGGTTCGGCGATGTCTCCTGTTCTGGTTGCGGAAGGGTTTCAGGCCGGCGGCATCAGCGGGCCGCGGCACGTATTCGGGCGTGTGCCAGTGCAAATTCGTCGGCATAGGGACAGGCGGATGCCATCGCGATTTTGATGCGACGCACCGAGACGCGGACCTGGGCGCCGATCTTTAACAGCTTCAGCCGGATGGTGCCGCAGGTCGCCTCGGCGAGCCGCGTATGGGCAAGGCCAAGGCGGCGCAGGGCGCAGATCAGCACGTAGGCCAACGAGGCGAACCAGAGGCGCAGTTGATTGGCGTGCATGGTGTGGGCGCTGGTGCGGTCGGCGTAGAGATCGAGCTGGCATTCTTTGATGCGGTTCTCCATGTCACCGCGGGCGCAGTAGAGATCCTCGTAAAGCGTCTGTGCCGCCCAGCGCTCTGGCTTAAGGGAGGTGACGATGAAGCGCGGATTGGCGCCCAGCAGCGTCCATTCCGCTTTTCCAACGACCCGCCGTCGTCGTGTCCAGCTGTCCTTGGTCGACCACAGGAAGTCGCGGAAGACGCGGGTCGCCTGGGCGCTTGCCTGGGATAACAGGCTTGCTTCCTCCATGGCCGGCGCGATTTGCCTTTCCAGCCGCGGGTTGCGAGCAAGGCCAAAGACATAGTCGACCTTGTTGGTCTCGCACCAGTCCATCAGTTCGTCGCGGGCGAAGCCGGAATCGGCGCGCAGGATGATGCGCACGTTTGGCCAGCTTTGGCGGATCTGCCCGATGATACGATCGATTTCGGCGACCGAGCCTGCGCTGGCGTCGATGTTCGAACGCCGTAGCTTGGCCGAAAGCAGGTGGCGGCCGCAGAAGATGTACAGCGGCAGATAGCAATAGCAGTTGTAATAGCCGTGAAAGAACCGACCCTCCTGGTGACCGTGCAGCGGATCATCGGTGGCGTCGAGATCGAGCACGATTTCCTCAGGCGGGCTGTCGTGCGCGTCCAGGAACAGCTCGATGAACAGCGCTTCCAGCGCTTGCCTGTCGTAAGCGATCTTGTGATAGCGCGTCGGCTGGCCGAGACGGCCGTGCTCCAGCCGGTTCAAGGTGGATTTGCCGGCAAGCACCGCACAGTCTTGCCGCTTCGGCGTCAGCCGCTCCGACAGAAGCGCGAGCACCGGGTCGTGGCGCAGCCTGTCGTGGTCATCGACATCCTCGTAGCCCAGCGCGATCGCCGCAACGCGCTGCCCGACCAGCGTGCGCACGCTGTGGACCGTGCACGTCGGATCGCGGTCATCAACGAAGCAAGCGGCCACCCGGTCGAACAGTCCGATGACCCCATCGACATGGCGAAGCAGCAGGGCGCCGGCATCCGAGGTGATCGCTCCGCCGTCGAAACCAGCGACCACTTTGTGACCGTCGAAGCCTTCAAATTCGAGCTGCTCGGCGATACAGTGTGTTTGCATCGGACCCCCTCAACGAATCTGATAACCCTTTGTAGCAAAAGAAGTTTCTCAGATTCGCGGGCCCGATGCACCTCTTACTTTGAGATATTCAGGCTAGACGCGACGTTTGGGACCCGCACCCTATCAGGGCAGGCGTGAAGAATTTCAGGCGGCCACGGCGGCTTTGACCTAGGCCGGGCTCAGTCCTTCTTGAACTCGAACAGTTCGATGACATTGCCCGATGGATCTTCGAGCAGGATGGCGCGGCCGGCACCGCCGTCGCTCATGTCGCCGCGGAAACGTGTATCCGCCCGGCGCAACCGCTCAATCAGGGCATCTAATTCGTCTGTAACGATCATAAACCGATTCCAACCGCCCGGCTTCGGATCGCCACCCGCCTGACCACCACTTCCTGCACCTGGGGCGCTGAGATACAGGGTCAGGTCGTCGCGAACTTGCCCGGATTGTGCTTGTCGAGCTTGAAGTCGAGATGATTTCGGTAGAACGCGACCGCCTCATCAACGTCGGCGACGATATATCGGACGGAGACCATTCAGGCTTCTCCTTTGTCTGATAGCGGGAGTTCTATGTCTGGTCTCTAATCTATACCGAAAACCGACAGGCAGATACCGTGAAACCCCACTGCAGGTTCGTTAGCGCCCGGTATTCCGCCTCGGTATCAACCGTTGGATTTTCACCGCCAGTTAGATCCGGCGAACATAGAATTTCGTATCGACGCCCATGACCGGAAAGCTCGCCGGCAGGTCCTGCATGGCGATTTCGACAAAGCCGTTCTTTTCATAGAACCGATGGGCAGCGAGGAACTTCTCGGTCGTCCCCAGATAGATTGCCTCTATGTTCCGCCGCTCGGCATGGGCGAGGAGTGCATCGAGCAGCCGGGCGGCGACGGCGTGTTCGCGGCCACGAAAAGCGGACGCGACGAACATCTTGCGCAAGGCTGCCTCGGCGCCGCCGATATCCTTGAGGGCAATCGTGCCGACGATACGTTCCCCAGCGGCCGCAATCCAGAAGTCGCCGTTGCCGCTCTGGTAGAATTCCGGGATCGCCCGAAGGTCCTGCTGGTCTTCGGCAGTGATGGCGATGCCGAATTCCTCCCGCTGGATCGGCAGGATGACGTCGATGACGCCTTGCTCGTCCGACGTCGAAAAACGCCGGATCTCCAGACTATCTCCCGCTTGGCTGATCATGTCGCCCGCCTATGCCTGCGTGCCACCGACGGTGATCTGATCCATCCGCAGATGCGGCTGACCGACGCCGACAGGCACCCATTGGCCTCCCTTGCCGCAATTGCCGATGCCGGTGTCGAGCTTCATGTCGTTGCCGACCATCGTCACCCGCCTCATCGCATCCGGCCCATTGCCGATCAGCATCGCCCCCTTGGCCGGCGCGCCGACCTTGCCGTCCTCGATCAGATAGGCTTCGGTACAACCGAACACGAACTTGCCTGACGTGATATCCACCTGGCCGCCGCCGAACGAAACGGCATAGATGCCTTTCTTCACCGAGGCGATGATTTCCTCGGGCGTCCGGTCGCCGGCAAGCATGTAGGTGTTGGTCATGCGCGGCATGGGCACATGCGCATAGCCCTGGCGGCGCCCGTTGCCGGTCGGCTGCATGCCCATCAGCCGCGCGTTCTGCCGGTCCTGCATATAGCCGACAAGCTTGCCGTCCTCGATCAGGACGTTGTAGCCGGAGGGCGTGCCCTCGTCGTCGATCGAGATCGAGCCGCGCCGCGCCTCGATCGTGCCGTCGTCGACGACCGTGACGCCCTTGGCCGCCACCTGCTCGCCGAGGAGCCCGGCGAAGGCGGAGGTTTTCTTCCGGTTGAAGTCGCCTTCCAGGCCGTGGCCGACCGCTTCATGCAGCATCACCCCCGGCCAGCCGGAAGCAAGCACCACGTCCATGGTTCCCGCCGGCGCGTCGACTGCCTCAAGATTGACGAGCGCCTGCCGCAGCGCTTCGTCGGCACCGCGCTTCCAGTTTTCCTCGGTGATAAAATCGCCGAACCCGCGCCGTCCGCCGATACCGAATGTGCCGGATTCCTGCCGATCGCCCTCCCCCACCACGACCGAGATATTGATGCGCGTCATCGGCCGCACGTCATGAACACGATGTCCATCCGCCCTTAGAATGTCGACGACCTGCCAGCTTGTCGCGACCGTCGCCGTCACCTGCCTGACCTTGGGCTCCTTGGCGCGCAGATAGGCATCGATCTCCTGGAGCAGCGTCACCTTCGTCTCGAAGCGCGGCTCGCCGATCGGGTTTTCATCACCGTAAAGCTTCTTGTTGGTGCGCTGCGGGGCAGCCGCATAGGAGCCGGAATAGCCGCGGGTCACCTGTCCGACGGCGTCCGCCGCCCTCTTCAGGGCGGCAAGCGACACTTCCCCGGCATGGGCGTACCCGACCGCTTCGCCGGCGACGGCGCGCAGGCCGAAGCCCTGGTCGGTGTTGAAGCTGCCGCCCTTGAGACGGCCATTGTCGAAGGAGAGCACTTCCGCCTGGGCGTGTTCAAGGAAGAGCTCGCCATCGTCGGCGCCGGCCAGCGTCTCGGAGAGAACCTTGCGGACCGTCGCCTCGTCCGCATCGAAGAGGCTTATGAGGTTGGTGTCCATCGTTCTGCTCCGCGCCGTGAGATTTCTTCGCTCCATTTAGGGAGCCCGGGTGCGCAAGCCAAGAAAAAATCGATCAGGCGAGGCCGGCGTTCCAGCCCTCGAGCAGATTGACGCCTCCGACGCCGGCGAAGCGGGCGATCCGGTCGAGTTCGGCCATCACCTTGTCGATGCGGCCCGACGACGGCTTGATGCCCTCTTCGAGCCAGAGCCGCCGAACCTCCAGGCTGCCGCGCTTGCGATCCGCCTTCATGTCGATCCGGCCGATCAGCCGATCACCTTCGAGAAGCGGAAAGACGTAGTAGCCATATTCACGCTTCGCCTCGGGGACAAAAACCTCGATTCGGTAAAAGAAGCCGAACAGCCGTTCGGTGCGGTTGCGGTCGCGCAGCAAAGGATCGAAGGGGCTCAGGACACGAATGCGGGCCGGCGGATCCGGAACGTCGCCGAGGTTGTCCGGAAAGCCCGTAAAAGCATAGGACGGCCGCGGCTTGCCGCCGTTGGCAGGCTCGACGAGAATTTCGCAAAGCTCGTCGCGATGTTCTGCGACCCAGGCCTTGGCTTCCTCGGGCGAGGCGAGGTCCCAAAAGGCGGCGATCTCCCCGTGCGTTGCAAAGCCGAGGCGTCCGAGGGCGCTGCGGCAGGCCCAATCGATAAACTCCGGATGGCTAACATCGCCTTCATAGTGATGAGCCGGGATCACCCGCTCCGTCAGGTCGTAGACCTTCTGGAAGTTGACGCGGCGAGCGATCGCCAGCCGCCCCTGCCGCCAGAGCACTTCGAGCGCCGTCTTCGACGGGTGCCAGTTCCACCAGCCGCCGGATTCGTGATGGTCTTCCTTCAGCTCTCGCGCCATCACCGCTCCGCCGCTGGCGATCCGTTCATAGGTTTCGTCGCAACTCGCGTCAAACCCCTCGCCGCGCCACCTGCGCCAGCGCTCTCTCAGCGTTTCGCTCTCCCATTTGAAGCGATGCTTCCAATAGACGAAGAAGGCACTCGGAATGATCGAAGCGTCGTGGGTCCAGTGTTCGAAGAGGTCACCGTCCTCTTCGAGGAGCTCGCTCAAATGCTCGCGGCGATAGGTCTGGTTGCGCGAAAACAGGATCTGGTGATGAGCCCGCGCGACGGTCGAGATGCTGTCGACCTGTACGAAGCCGATGTCGTGGATCAGCCGCAGCAGGCCATCCTTGCCCAGCGCACGATGCGGCGCGGCAGAGAGACCCTGCTTGGCGAGAAAGATGCGCCGGGCATCGCGATTGGAGAGACGAATCGTCATGGCAGGAGAATAGGCTTTTATTCCCAACTTTCAAATGCCATCCAACCATAAAGCAATCCGGCAAAGGCTGCATTGCCCTTGCCGATCGAGTTGCCCTATAGAGCCACCACGACAACTGACGAGGACCAAGATTGGACATCCGCCTCACCGATTGCTCGGTCCGGTTCGGCGAGCGGGTAGCGCTTCATCCCCTGACGCTTGCCCTCGACGAACGGCGCATCGGCATCATCGGCCTCAACGGCTCCGGCAAGACGACCTTCGCGCGGCTGATCAATGGATTGGTCAAGCCGACCACGGGACGCGTGACAGTCAACGGGCTCGATACGGTGAAGGACGACCGGGCGGTGCTTGCCGAGGCCGGCTTCATTTTCCAGAATCCGCAGCACCAGTTGATCATGCCGATCGTTTCCGACGATATTGCCTTCGGACTCAAGAATCGCGGCCTGCCGGCGCACGAGATCTCCTCGCGAACGGAGGCGGTGCTGGCCCGGTTTGCCGTCAGCCATCTCGCCAGACGGCGGGTACACGAGCTTTCCGGCGGGGAGACACAGCTCATCGCCATGGCCAGCGTCGTCGTCACCGGCCCGAAAATCCTGATCCTCGACGAGCCGACCAACCAGCTCGACCTGCGCAACCGCCGCATGGTCGCGGCAACGATCGACGCACTCGACGAGGATACGATCGTCATCACCCATGACTTGGGGCTTGTCGAAGCGGTGGAACGTCTCCTGCTGTTTCACGAGGGCCGGCTTGTCGCCGACGGCAGCCCCGGCGAAACCATCCGCCGCTATCACGAGGTGGCCGGATGCTGACGAGCCTCTATGTGGAAGGGCAAAGCTGGTTTCACCGGGTGCCGGTGCGCCTGAAGCTCATTGCTCTCCTCGTCCTCAGCGTGGGTCTTTTTACGACGAACGCGCCGCTTCTGCTGCTGCCGGCCTTTCTCCTCTGCGGCGCCCTCTACCTTTCGCTCGGCATGACGGCACGCCAGGCATTTTCGCGGGTCGGCTTCGTCCTGTTCACGATCCTTATTCTCGCCGCAGTCAACCTCTTCCTTGTCCCCTTCCCCGATGTGGCCGCTCTCGTGCTGCGGCTGACGGCCCTCGTGCTGTTTGCCGCCGCCGTCACGGCGACGACGACGATCGGCGCCTTCATGGACGAGACCACCATCCTCCTGAAACCGGCGGAGCGTCTCGGCCTGCTGCGGGCCGCTGACGTCAGCCTGGCGCTCGGCCTCGTGCTGCGCTTCGTCCCGGATATCTTCGCCCGATATCAGGCGATCAGCGAGGCGCACCGCGCCCGAGGGCTGCCGATCCGTCCGTTGACGATCATCGGGCCGCTGATCATCCTGACGCTGAAAGATGCGGACACGATCGCGGCCGCCATTGACGCGCGCGGATTTCGCCGCCAATAAATTCGCGCTTTCTAATAAAAGGGTAGGACTACATGAACACCAGAGACCTCGTCCTCATTGCGCTATTCGCCGCAATCGTCGTCGTGCTCGGCCTCATTCCGCCGATCACGCTCGGCTTCATTCCCGTTCCGATCACCGCGCAATCGATGGGCGTCATGCTGGCCGGCTGCATCATCGGCGCCAAGCGCGGCGCGCTGGCGTTCCTGCTGTTCGTCCTATTGGTCGCGATCGGCCTGCCCGTGCTGTCGGGCGGTCGCGGCGGGCTTGCCGTCTTCGCCGGCCCCTCGGGCGGCTTCATCCTCGGCTGGGCGGTTGCCGCTTTCGTCACCGGCCTGATCGCCGAGCGCTTCGTACACCAGGGCAATTCGGAAGCGCGTCAGTTCGTCGGCTTTTTCCTCGCCTCGGTGATCGGCGGCATCGTCGTCCTCTACGCGATCGGCGTTCCGTGGCTCTCCGCCGTCACGGGCACGCCGCTCACGGCCGCCGCGACCGGCGCGCTCGTGTTCATTCCGGGCGATCTCCTCAAGGCGGCGATCGCCACACTCGCCGCGCGCGCCGTCTACGCCGGCTATCCGCTGCTGCCGGCCCGCGCCTGAGGCGATGCCGCTCGCACGGGCCATTCTGCGGCATGAGGGCGAACGCCTGCACGCCCCGGCCTTCCGCATCGAGGGCCGGGTTTTCACATTCGCCGAGCTTGCCGCGGCCGCAGGTCGCATTCTGCACGCGATCGAACAGGCGGCCCTGCAGACAACGGAACAAAGTGTCCTTGCCGGCCGGGTGCGGCTGATTGCGCTCGAAACCGGCAATCACCCGCTCTTTGCCGCGGCCTTCATCGCAGCGACGTCGGGCGGCAATTGTGCGGCACTCATCGATCCGCACCTGCCGGAATCGCGCCGCCAGCGGATGAAGGAAAAACTGCGGCCGGAGATCGTCATCCGTGCCGACGGCGATCGCCTGCACCTGGACGTCCCCTCCGTAGGAGAGACGCATGCGCTCGAGACTTTCGACGGTTCGTCTCCGATCAGCATCGGCGAGGATGCCGAACCCTTCCTCGTGGTCTTCACCTCCGGCACGACCGGCGAGCCGAAGGCGATCATCCGCGACCGCGGATCCTGGCGCCTAAGCCTTGAAACCGGTCAGCACTTCTTCGGCATAGGACCGGAAGCGACGACCTATGCACCCGGTCCACTGGCGCACGGGCTGGCGCTTTATGCCCTTGTCGAGTGCCTTGCGGCCGGAGCCGAATTCATCGGCGCCCGTCATTTCGAACCGCGCCAGGCGCTCGATGTCATCAGCGACACCAGGGCGAAGCGCCTGGTGCTGGTGCCGACGATGCTGCGTCGGCTTTGCGAACAGACGAAGTCCGCGGCCGTGACCTCTGTTGAAAAGATCACCGTTGCCGGCGCCAAACTGACACCGGCGGACCGCAGCGCCGCGGCTCGGGCTTTCCCCGCCGCGGAAGTGATCGAATACTACGGCGCATCGGAACTCGGCTTCATCACCGTTGCCGGCGCAGATGACGATCATTCCCCGACTGCCGTCGGAAAGCCATTCCCGGGCGTCCGGCTGGCCATCCTCGACGATCGCGGCAACAGCCTGCCGTCGGGAGAAACCGGGGCGATCTTCGTCGACAGCGCGCTGATATCGTACGGCTACATCGCCAGCAACGACGGCATCGGTTTTCACCGCGAAGGGCGGCTCGCCACCGTCGGCGACCTCGGATTTCTCGACAGGGACGGCACGCTGCATCTCATCGGCCGTGCCGGCGGCATGGTGCTCTCCGGCGGCAACAATATCTATCCCTCCGAAGTCGAGGCCGCGATCATGGCCGCGGCCGGGGTTCGGTCGGTGTTGGTCTTCGGGATTGATCATCCGGATCTCGGCAGCGAGCTTGTCGCGGTCATCCAGCCAAACCATGATAGGTTCGAGCGCGAGGAGCTGGAGCGTCATCTTGCTGACGCTCTGCCGCGCTACAAGCATCCGCGTAAGGTCTGGCTCTGCCGGGAGATGCCAATGACCGTCTCCGGCAAGATCGCCGTCGGAAAACTGCAGCAATGGATCGCGGAGGAGAACGGTGCCCTTGAACGCCTCTTCTGATCCCACTCGCACACCGGTCGTCATTCAGGCGCTGCGAACCCCGATCGGCCGCGTCAATGGCAGCCTCGCGACGATCGAGCCGGAAAGCCTCGCCGCTCTGCTGATCGACAGGATCGTCACCGATACCGGAATCGACAGGAACGACATCGACGACGTGCTTCTCGGCAACGCCGCGAACAGCGCCGGCAACCTGGCCCGTCTTGCCGCGCTCGAAGCCGGCCTCCCCGTTTCGATCCCCGGCGTGACCGTCGACCGCCAATGCGGCTCCGGGCTCGAAGCGATCGTCCTGGCGGCGCGGCAGATCCAGGCCGGCGCCGGGCGATATTTTCTCGCCGGCGGTACCGAAAGTGCCAGCCGCGCCCATATCCGGCTTCGCCCACCGCTGGCGCGAGGCGAGGAACTGCAGCCGGTGAAGCGGGCCCGGATGGCTCCCGATCTCATCGGCGATCCGGATATGGGTGTTGCGGCGGAGAACGTCGCCGCGGTCTGCGGGATATCGCGGGAGCGCCAGGACCAGTTTGCACTCGAAAGTCATCGCCGTGCCGTGGCCGCAGAGACGGCGGGCCGCTTTCAGCGTGAGATCGTGCCGGTGGAGACGCCGATCGGCCCAGTCGCCATTGACGAGTGCCCCCGCCCCAACGCCTCGGCGGAGACGCTCGCCCGGCTGAAGCCGGTGTTCGTCAAGGACGGTACCGTCACCGCCGGCAACGCCTGCCCGATCAATGACGGCGCCGCAGTCGTGCTGGTGACCTCGCTCGCCCAGGCGCGCCGGCGTGGCGTGCCCTTTGCTCTCGAATTCGTCGACGCGGCGACGGCGGGCGTCGATCCCAACCTGCTCGGCCTCGGTCCGGTGCCGGCAATGGCGAAACTTCGTGCCCGCAACCCGGCGCTCGACGTCGACAAGGTCGACTTCATCGAGTTCAACGAGGCCTTCGCCTCACAGGTCCTCGGCAGTCTCGATCCGCTCGGCATTTCGCCAGAGCGCGTCAATCGCGACGGCGGGGCGATTGCGCTCGGCCACCCCTACGGGGCTTCCGGCGCGATTCTCGTCGTCAGGCTGTTTTCGCAGATGCTTGCCGCAGCGAGGGACAGCGAGGGCCTGGCGATGATGGGTGTCGGCGGCGGCATGGGCGTCGTTGCCCATTTCCGATCGCTGCGGCTCGATCAGGCTATATAGGCAGAAAGCCAGTCGCGGGTTGCAGCGGGTAATGCCACGGGCTGATGGCGAGCGGGATCGACGGCGACCCAGACGATCTCGACCTCCGCCGCGAGATGCGCGCCGGCTTCGACCCGCACCGCGAAACTCACCGAACTGCCGCCGATCTTGGCGACAGATACGGTGAAGCGGGCCGGCTCGTCGAAACGCAAGCCGCGATGGAAGAGGCAGGCCGAGCGACGCACCAGATAGGCCGGTTCGTTATTGACGGGCGGCCGATGCCGCCAGAGACTGGCGAGCGCCGCCTCGGCATGCGCGTAATAGGCCGCATTGTGCATGTGGCCATGCATGTCTATATCGCGAAACGGAATACGGATTTCCGTGACATTTTCCCGCTCTGTGCCGTCCATGCGAGGCCCCTTACATGCGCTCCACCCTCGTTAGACAGTTTGGCGACCCCGAACAAGTCATCGAGCTTGTCGACGCCGCCCGCATCGAACCGGGAGCCGGTGAAGTGGAGGTCGAAATCTCGCTTGCGGCGATCAATCCCTCGGACCTGATCCCCGTCACCGGCGCCTACCGCGCCCGCACCGAACTGCCTTTCGTGCCCGGCTTCGAGGGCGTCGGCGTCGTCCGCCGCGTTGGAGGGGGCGTGCACCACCTGAAACCCGGAGACCGCGTCATGCCGATCGGCGCCAGCGGGCTGTGGCAGCAGTTCGTGGTCCGCCCGGCGGAATGGTGCTTTGCCGTGCCGGACGATGTGAGCGACGTGCAGGCGGCGATGAGCTACGTCAACCCTTTGACGGCGCTGCGGCTCGTCGAGGCGCTGCGCGGGCATTTCGGTTCGCTCGAACATCGCAGCGTCGCCGTGACGGCGGCAGGCTCGGCGATCGGCGCGATGCTGATGAAGCTGCTGGCGATGGAAGGTGTCGCGCCGACGGCGATCCTCCGCAGCGAGAAGAGCCGCCACCGCCTCGGTCAAGCATATCCGATCGTCGTCACCGACGGCAGCAACCTTCCCGGAGGGACGCGGTTCGACGCGGTGCTCGATGCGGTCGGCGGGCAGCTGGCCGCCGAGCTGATCAGCCGCTCCATACATCCGGGCGGGACCTTCATCCAATACGGCGCGCTGAGCGGTATTCCGGTCCCCCAGGCGGCAATCGCCGCCCGTGCCGACGTCCGCTTCGCCTTCCTGTGGCTGAGGACCTGGGTCCATTCCGCCGGCCGCGAGGCGCTCGAAGCCGGCTTCGCCAGGAGCTTCGCGGGCCTTCGCGACGGGCTGTTCGCCAGTCCGGTCGCCGCCACCTACCCGTTGAGCCGGCTGGGCGAAGCCCTGGCGCATCAGGCCGATCCGTTGCGCAACGGCAAGATCCTGCTCGATCCCTGCTGTTGAAAATCGGTACTTTTGCCGTCGCAGCCATGGATTTTGACACGGCCGCGCACTAGCTTTCGGCGGATGACTACGCATCTCTATGAAAATGCCCTCTTCCAGGAACACAAGGTTCCGGAAGGGCACCCGGAGCGGCCGGATCGGCTGAGGGCGCTGAATCTCGCGCTGGAGCATCCGAATTTCGCGCCGCTCAAGCGTATCGAGGCATCAAAGGGCAGCGAGGATCTGGTGCTGCTCGCCCATACGGAGGAGCACCTCAGGTCGATCGCCCGGGCAATACCGGAGGACGACATCAACCAGATCGAAGCCGATACCTATGCGAGCCCGTCAAGCTTCGAGGCGGCGCTGACCGGCATCGGCGGCGCGGTCGCCGCCGTCGACGCGGTGTTCGCCGGCGAGGCTGACAACGCCTTCGTCGCAGCCCGGCCACCGGGCCACCACGCCGAGAAGAACAGGGCGATGGGCTTCTGCTTCTTCAACACGATCGCCATTGCCGCACGCCATGCGCAGAAGGCGCACGGTGTCGAACGGGTCGCCATCGTCGACTGGGATGTGCACCACGGCAACGGCACACAGGACATCTTCTGGAACGACCCGTCGGTGCTGTTCTGCTCGACCCACCAGATGCCGCTCTATCCGGGCACAGGCGCCAAGGAAGAGACGGGCGCCAGGAACAATATCGTCAATGCGCCGCTCTCTCCCAACAGCGGCAGCGAACATTTCCGCGAGGCTTTCCGCAGCCGCGTCCTCGCGGCTCTCGACAATTTCCGCCCGGACTTCGTGCTGATCTCCGCCGGTTTCGATGCGCATTACCGCGATCCTCTGGCCCAGATCAACCTTGTCGCGGAGGACTTCGACTGGGCGACGGGACGCCTCATGGAGGCGGCCGGCAAGAGCGCCGGCAACCGAGTGGTCAGCATGCTCGAGGGGGGCTATGACCTGCAGGGGCTGGCCGAATCGGCGGCGTTGCACATTTCGAGACTGATGAGAGGGTAATGATGAACAACAACAATACGCAGCCGGACGTCTCCGCCCTCTCCTTCGAGCAGGCGGTCGAGGAGCTGGAACGGATCGTCTCCGCGCTCGAGCGCGGCGACGTGGCGCTCGACAAGTCGATCGAAATCTATGAGCGCGGCGAAGCGCTGAAGAAGCATTGCGAGACGCTGCTGAAGGCGGCCGAGGACCGGATCGAGAAAATTCGCCTCGACCGCAACGGCAAACCGCAAGCGGTGGAGCCGCTCGACGCGGAATAGTGACCTCAGGGATGGCGGGATTGCCCCTCATCCGGCCTGCCGGCCACCTTCTCCCCGCACGCGGGGCGAAGGAGACTCGCGGCGCCGCTCAAGTCCCCTGTACCTTTTTCCGGCGGTTCTTGGGTTGCACGCCGTCGTCGCGTGTCGTGCGAAGTGAAGCGTAGCGGAATGAAGCATGACCCGCGACGATGGCCGAAATTGGCGTAGCCTTCCTGAACCGAGCCGATTCGTCGGGAGCAACCAATTGTCCCCTGTGGCCCGACCACCTGGAGAGGACGCGTGCCCCGTCGGATTGGCCGTGATCGATGCCCCGTGGGGAGTCCGCGCCGGAGCTGTATCCGTTTCCGAGCGCCAGTACAGGGATCGGCGAAGATCGCGGTGGCTCGCAGGCTTGGACGAGGAGAAGGGATGACCGATCAGAAACAATTCTATGCCGGCGTCGACTGGGCGTCGGAGAGCCATCATGTGTTCCTCACGGATGGTGATGGCCGGAAAATCGGCGAAAGGGTCTTCAGGCACGGCGGCGAAGGGCTCGCCGAGCTGGCGGCCTGGCTGACGGCAACCAGCGGTGCAACCGAGGCCGGGCAAATCCAGGTCGCGATCGAGGTGCCGCACGGGCCCGTGGTCGAGACGCTGATCGAGCGCGGCTGCCAGGTGCATGCCATCAACCCGAAACAAATGGATCGCTTTCGCGACCGGTTCACCCTGGCCGGCGCCAAGGACGACAGCCGCGATGCCGAAGTGATGGCCTCGGCCTTGCGCACCGATCGCCGGTGCTTCCGGCTGCTTGCCGCCGCCGATCCTGTCGTCATCGAATTGCGCGAATGGTCGCGCATGGCCGAGGACCTCGGCGCCGAGCGCAACCGGTTGACCAACCGCATGCGCGAGCAGCTCTGGCGCTACTTTCCTGCGCTGCTCGAGCTCGAAAACGACCTCGGGGCCGAGTGGCTGCTCGATCTCTGGGAAGCCGTGCCGACGCCGGCCAAAGCCGCGCGGATCCGCGCGGCGACGATCGCCAAGCTTCTCAAACGCAACCGCATCCGCCGCGTCGACGCCACCCATGTGCTCGCCGTGCTGCGCACGCCGCCCGTCAAGGTCGCCGCCGGGACGACCGAAGCCGCCAGCGCCCACATTGCCACGCTCATTGCCCGCATTCGCCTCGTGAACCGGCAGCTCAAGCAAGCGCATCAGCGGCTCGATACCCTGACTGCCCGCCTTGTCCCGACCGAGGCGACCGAGCCGGGGCAGAGGAAGCAGCATGACGTGGAGATCCTCGCATCCTTGCCGGGAGTGGGAAGGATCGTCCTCGCCACGCTGCTCGCAGAAGCCTTCGATGCCCTGCAGCGACGTGACCACGCCGCCTTGCGCAGTTTGACAGGAGTCGCGCCCGTTACCAAGCGGTCCGGCAAGAGCTGCATCGTCATCAGAAGACAGGCCTGCCACGACCGGCTCGCCAACGCCATGTACCATTGGGCACGCGTCGCCATTCAGCACGACTCTCGGAGCCGTTTGAAGTACGCCGCCCTTCGAAGTCAAGGTCACAGCCACGGTCGTGCCCTGCGATCCGTCGCCGACCGCTTCGTCAACGTCGCATGCGCAATGCTGAAAACCGGCACCACCTTCAATCCTTCCTTGGCCGAGCAGAAACTCTCTTGCTAAACGGTGGGGAGTCCTCTCCCCGCTTGCGGGGAGAGGGCTAGGGTGAGGGGCGAACCGGACGTCCGGTACCCTGTCCAACGATGCTCCGCCCCCTGGACCCGGAAACACTGCGTCTCCTGATTGCTGCTCCCGAAGCAGCCGCATTGGCAGTAAGTTGAGTGCCACCACCCGGAGGAAGTGCCATGTCGTTTTTTCCCGGTCCCGATCCGCTCGCCGGCGACAAGCCGGCCTGTGACGCCATCGAGCACCTGATCATCCCGCGCACCAGCGACATCGGCAACCTTGAGGTGCGCCGGGCGCTTCCGACGGCACGACGCCGGCTCGTCGGTCCGTTCATCTTCTTCGACCGCATGGGACCGGCGCTGCTGCGCGCCGGCCAGGCGATCGACGTGCGACCGCATCCGCATATCGGCCTGTCGACGGTCACCTACCTCTTCGACGGCGAGATCAAGCATCGCGACAGCCTCGGCACCGAAATGGTGATCCGCCCCGGCGACGTGAACCTGATGACGGCGGGGCGCGGCATCGTGCATTCCGAGCGCTCGCCGGAAAGCCAGCGCGGCCATGAACGGTCATTGTCGGGATTGCAAACCTGGCTGGCGCTCCCCGACGACAAGGAAGAGGTCGATCCGGTCTTCTCCCATACCGAAGAGCGCGTGCTGCCGCATCTTGCCGATGACGGCGTTCGCGCAAGGGTCGTCATCGGCCGGTTCGAAGGCGCTGCCTCGCCGGTCTCCACCTTCACCGACACGATTTATGTGGATCTCGCGATCGAGGCCGGCCGCAGCGCTCCCTTTGCCGCCCAATGGGAGGAACGCGCCATCTATATTCTTTCGGGCGAAGCGATCATTGCGGGCGATCATTTCGCCGACAACCAGCTTCTCGTCTTCCGGCCCGGCGACGAGATCACCATCACCGCGGGGCCGGCCGGCTGTCATGTCATGCTGTTCGGCGGCGCGGCGCTCGGCTCGCCGCGGCATATCTGGTGGAACTTCGTTTCCTCGTCCAAGGAGCGTATCGACAAGGCAAAGGAAGAATGGCGCAGCGGCCGCTTCGATATCGTGCCGGGGGACGAGGAAGAGTTCATCCCCTTGCCGGCAAGCTAATTTTTCGCCGAGCCCTTGGTTGACGACGCAGGAAAGCCTAATTTTTGCATTCAACCGGGATTGCGTCTAAACAGCCATCTGACGGAAATCATCAACAATCCGCGCGCCGCCCTTCGGCGCGCACGAGGCACGCAGCGTGACACAACTGCCAACCAATCCGATGCCGGCGACGCCGTTGCTCGACAAGGTCAATGTTCCAGACGATCTGAAGAAGATCGACGACAGGGACCTGCCGCAACTGGCGAGCGAACTGCGCTCGGAAATGATCGATGCGGTGTCACGCACCGGCGGCCATCTCGGCGCCGGCCTCGGCGTGGTGGAATTGACGATCGCCATCCACAAGGTCTTCGACACGCCGCATGACCGGCTGATCTTCGACGTCGGCCACCAGTGCTATCCGCACAAGATCCTCACCGGCCGGCGCGACCGCATCCGCACGCTGCGCCAGGAAGGTGGCCTGTCCGGCTTCACCCGGCGCGCCGAAAGCGAATACGATCCCTTTGGCGCGGCGCATTCGTCGACGTCGATCTCCGCCGGCCTTGGCATGGCGGTCGCAGCCGATCTTGACGGCAAGAGCCGCAACGTCATTGCCGTCATCGGCGACGGCGCGCTGTCGGCCGGCATGGCCTATGAGGCGCTCAACAATGCCGGCGCGCTCGATGCCCGCCTGATCGTCATTCTCAACGACAACGACATGTCGATCGCTCCACCGACCGGCGCGATGAGCGCCTATCTGGCGCGGCTTGCCTCGGGGCGGACCTATATGGGCATCCGCGAGGTCGGCAAGAAGCTGACCGCCTATCTCGGCAAGACGGTCGACCGGGCGATCACGCGCGCCGTCGAGCATGCGCGCGGCTACGTCACCGGCGGCACGCTCTTCGAGGAAATGGGCTTCTACCATATCGGCCCGATCGACGGTCACTCCTTCGACCACCTGCTGCCGGTCTTGCGCAATGTCCGCGACAATCGCCGCGGACCGGTGCTGATCCATGTGGTGACGCAGAAGGGCAAGGGCTATCCGCCGGCCGAGGCGGCCGCCGACAAATATCACGGCGTCAACAAGTTCGACGTGATCACCGGCGCCCAGGCGAAAGCCAAGCCGAATGCGCCGGCCTACACGTCGGTCTTCGCCGATGCGCTCACGCAGGAGGCAAGCCTCGACGACAAGATCGTCGCGATCACCGCCGCCATGCCGCACGGCACCGGCCTCGACAGGTTCGCGGCCGTGCATCCGTCCCGCTGTTTTGACGTCGGCATTGCCGAGCAGCACGCCGTTACCTTCGCCGCCGGCCTTGCGGCGGAAGGGTACAAGCCGTTTGCGGCGCTCTACTCGACCTTCCTGCAGCGCGCCTATGACCAGGTCGTGCACGACGTGGCGATCCAGGGCCTGCCGGTGCGTTTCCCGATCGACCGTGCCGGCTTCGTCGGCGCCGACGGGCCGACCCATGCTGGGTCCTTCGACACGACCTACCTCGCCTCGCTGCCGGGTTTCGTGGTGATGGCGGCAGCCGACGAGGCGGAACTGAAGCACATGGTGCGCACCGCCGCGGCCTATGACGACGGCCCGATCTCCTTCCGCTATCCGCGCGGTGAAGGCGTTGGCGTCGAGCTCCCGGAACGGGGCGAGATCCTTGAGATCGGCAAAGGCCGCATCATCAAGCAAGGCACCAAGGTGGCGCTGCTTTCCTTCGGCACGCGGCTCGCCGACTGTCTGCTGGCGGCCGAGGACCTCGATGCCGCCGGCCTTTCGACGACGGTTGCCGATGCGCGCTTCGCCAAGCCGCTCGACCATGAGCTGATCCGCCAGCTCGCCCGTCATCACGAGGTGCTGATCACCATCGAGGAAGGCGCCATCGGCGGATTCGCAAGCCACGTTCTGCACTTCCTCGCCGAAGAAGGCCTGCTCGATGGCGGCCTCAAGGTGCGGCCGATGGTGCTGCCGGACATCTGGATGGAGCAGGCTAAGCCCGAATCCATGTACGCCGCGGCTGGCCTCGACCGCGTCGGCATCGTCTCGACCGTTTTCAAGGCGCTCGGCCAGAAGCACTCCGTCGGTCTCGGGGCGGCCGGCTAAAGCGCGTCGCAACGCGGCCGCGCTTTAGTTTCCTGTTTTTGTGCATGTCGTCATCCCAAAACCGCTGCACACTTTTGGGCGACATGCACTACAGCGCCGCGCGCCTTACCAGGCGCGCAAAGGTCGCTGTAGCACTTTGAATTGCTGCATGTCTTCGTCCTTAAATCGAGGTCGATTTAAGGAGACATGCAGTAGGCAGATCTTGCCGAACGCCCTTGCAATGTGCCTCGCGACGGGCGATGACGGCCCATGTCCGATAACAAGCACTCCACGATCCGGCTCGACCAATTGCTGCTGAACAAGGGCCTGGTGGCCAGCCGCGCCCGCGCCCGCGACGCGATCCAACGGGGGACCGTCATGGTCGACGGGCGCACCGTGACCAAGCCCGCCACTGCCTTTGCGGCAAACGCAACGATCACGATCGACGATCCGGCGCAGGATTATGTCTCCCGCGCCGCCTTGAAGCTCGTTGGCGCACTCGACCATTTCGGCTTCGATCCGGCAGGTCAGATCTGCCTCGACATCGGCGCCTCGACGGGGGGCTTCACCGAGGTACTCCTGAAACGCGGTGCCGCCCATGTCGTCGCGGTCGACGTCGGCCACGGGCAGATGCATCCGCGCATCGCGGAAGACCCGGGGGTCACGAATATCGAAGGGCTGAATGCCCGGGCGATGACGGCAGACGATATCGGCAACCGAACCATCACCTTCATCGTCTCCGACGTGTCCTTCATCTCGCTCAAGCTGGCGCTGCCGCCGGCGCTGTCCCTTGCCGGGCCCGGCGCCCGTTGCATCCTGCTCGTCAAGCCGCAGTTCGAGGCCGGACGCGATGCGATCAGCAAGGCCGGCCTCCTCAAGGATCCGGAGAGTGCGCCCACCGTCGCCGCCGAGCTCGAGCGCTGGCTGGTAGAAGACATGGGCTGGCGGAGCCTTGGCCTCGTCCCCTCGCCCATTGCCGGCGGCGACGGCAACAAGGAATTTCTCCTCGCAGGGCTGAAGCCATGAGCACCGAGATCGTCACCGTCAATCGTCTCGGCGCCCAGGGCGACGGCATCGCCCAGACCGAAGCCGGCCCGGTCTACGCACCCTTTACCCTGCCGGGAGAAACCGTCGCGCTTGCCGTCAACAAGGCGCACGGCACGCTGATCTCGCTGAAGGAGGCCTCGCCGGACCGCATCGAGCCGACATGCCGGCACTTCGGCCCGGACGGCGTCAACGGCACCTGCGGCGGTTGCACGCTGCAGCATGCCTCCGACCCGCTCTATCACGCCTTCAAACGCAATCTGGTCATCGACGCCCTGAAGTCGAAGGGCCTGAAGCCCGAGGTGGCACCTTTGATCATCGCGCGACCGGGCGAGCGCCGGCGCGCCGTGTTCACGGCCCGGCGGACGGAGAAGGAACTGCTGCTCGGCTTCAACCAGGCGCAAAGCCACCATATCGTCGCGGTCGGCGAATGTCCGATCACGAGCCCGGGCATCGTCTCGCGGCTCCCGACCATCCGCAAGATTGCGGCAGCGATGGCGTCGGGCGCCGAGCCGTTCCGGATCACCGTGCTCGAGACCGACTCAGGACTCGACCTTGCCTTCGAAGACATCAAGCTCAGTGACAGGCAGCGACGCTCGACCGTCGAGGCCGTTCTCGGCGAGCGGGGCATTGCCCGCGTCAGCCTGAATGGCGAGATCATCATCGAGCCGGTCAAGCCATTGATCGACTTCGACGGCGTGTCGGTTTCGCCGCCACCCGGTGCCTTTACGCAGGCGACCCGGCCGGCCGAGGAGGCGATGGCCAAGCTGGTCCTCGGTCACATCGGCAAGGCGAAGCGCGTCGCCGATCTCTTCGCCGGCATAGGCACCTTTGCGCTGCGGATTGCCCGCACTGCACGCGTCCACGCGGTCGAAGGCGAAGACAAGGCGCTGAAGGCGCTCGACTTCGCGGCGCGCAACACGCAAGGGCTGAAGCCGGTGACGGTCGAGAAGCGCGACCTCTTCCGCCGGCCGATGATGGCGCAGGAGCTGAAGGTCTTCGACGCGGTCGTCTTCGACCCGCCGCGGGCCGGCGCCGAGGCACAGTGCCACGAACTCGCCCGCTCCGGCGTGAAGAAGATCGCCGCCGTCTCCTGCAACCCGGTGACGCTCGCCAGGGATCTGTCGATCCTCGTTGCCGCCGGCTATCGCATCAGATCGGTGACCCCCATCGACCAGTTCCTCTGGTCGGCGCATGTCGAGGCGGTCGCAACGCTCGAAAAATGAAAGAGGCCCGGTGGTTGGCCGGGCCTCTCGCTTCTGGGACGTCCGTCAGGCCGCGTAGCGGCGTTGGCCGGCGACGAAGCTTGCAGACGCCTGCCCATCCCCCAGCTTGAACTGAGCGAGCAGCGCATTGAGCGCGGCGGCTTCCTGCGCCAGCCCGTGGCTCGCAGCCGTCTGCTCCTCGACCATCGCCGCATTCTGCTGCGTGCCCTGGTCCATCGTGTTCACCGCCGTGTTGATCTCCTGAAGACCGGTCGACTGTTCGCGCGTCGCGGTGACAATCGCGCTGACATGCTTGTTGATCTCCTGCACTTCGGCGACGATCGCCTGCAGCGCCCGGCCGGTTTCGCCGACCAGCGCCACGCCGGAGCGGACCTGGTCGCCGGAGGTGGTGATCAGCGCCTTGATCTCCTTGGCGGCATTGGCCGAACGCTGGGCGAGTTCGCGCACTTCCTGGGCGACGACGGCAAAACCCTTACCGGCCTCGCCTGCCCGCGCCGCCTCGACGCCGGCATTGAGCGCCAGCAGATTGGTCTGGAAGGCGATGTCGTCGATCACGCCGATAATGTTGGAGATCTCACCCGATGACTTCTCGATCGCCTGCATCGCCTCGACCGCATTCTGCACCACTTCGCCGGATTTCTCCGCGCCGGCGCGGGTGCGGGCGACGAGACCGCCAACCTCCTCGGCGCGATGGGCGGAGTCCTTCACGGTCGTGGTGATCTCTTCGAGCGCTGCAGCGGTCTCTTCGACGGAGGCCGCCTGCTGTTCGGTGCGGCGGGCAAGATCGTCGGCAGCCGAACGAATCTCGCTCGCACCGGCATCGATCGCCCGGGCATTGGCGCCAACGGCGCGGAGCGCATCGTGCAGCTTGGCGACGGAATTGTTGAAATCGGCTCTCAGCCGGTCGAGGCGATCGGCGAAAGGATTTTCGATCCGGTAGGCGAGATCACCGTCGGCAAGCCGGCCGAGGCCGGTCGCCAGCGCTTCTACGGCATGCTGGACTTCCGCAACATCACGCGCCTTTTGCGCCTCTCGCTCGAGGCGCTCGCGCTCGGAGAGCGACCGGTTGGCATGCGCCTCGTCCTCGAGCCGGGCGCGTTCGAGGGCATTGGCACGGAAGACGGCGACGGCCGCCGCCATGGAGCCGATCTGGTCACGACGTTCCTCGCCCGGGATGGCAACGTCAAGATTGCCGGCGGCAAGCTTCTCCATGGCGCCGGTCATCTGCGTTACCGGGCGGATCACGAGACGGCTGAGCAGAGTTGCCAGGAAGACGATCATGGCGCCGACGGCAAGAAGGGTCGCAACGGTCGCGGCGATGCGGAACTGGCTGATCGCCGAATAGGCGGCGTCGGCGTCAAGCGCGAAGCCGATATACCATTCCACGGAGGGAAGCCCCTGGACCGGCACGAAACTGACGAGCATCGGCTTGCCGCCGAGTTCAGTGTGCATGATGCCGCTGCCGATCGAAGGTGTATCGACCGGGAAGGCATCGGAAAGCGTCTTCGTCACGAGCTTGGCATCGGGATGGACGAGGATCTGGCCGTCCTTGCTTGCCAGGAAGGCAAACCCCTCACCCCCGACGTCGATGTCGGTGATCATCGAGACCAGGGTTTTCAGCGAGAAGTCGCTGGCAGCGACGCCATAGAGCTTGCCTTCTCGCTTGACCGGCATGGCCGCGCTGATGATCAGGTCACCGCTCGAGGCGTCGATATAGGGCTCGGTGAGCACGCGGGCGTCGGTCTTGACCGCCTGCTGATACCAGGGACGCTGGCGCGGGTCATAGCCCTCGGGCAGCTTCATCTCCGGCCAGGTGATGAATTTGCCGCTCCCGTTGCCGACATAGGTCGACATGAACTCGCCGGTCAGGACATCGTTCTTGAGTGCGGCAAGGATGGCGGCCTCGTCGCTTGCGCGCGCCGCAGCGTCCGCCGCCATGGCGGTGAGCGTCACGCGGCCGTTCAGCCAGTTGGCGACGCTTTCAGCCGCCTGCTTGCCGGAGGAGGCAATATTCTCTTCGACGGCCTTTGTGGTCGTGCCGCGCTGAAGCGTATCGATGTAGACGGAAAAGCCGGCGAAGGCG
The DNA here is from genome assembly GCF_000018545.1 of Sinorhizobium fredii NGR234. Classification (NCBI taxonomy): domain Bacteria; kingdom Pseudomonadati; phylum Pseudomonadota; class Alphaproteobacteria; order Hyphomicrobiales; family Rhizobiaceae; genus Ensifer; species Ensifer fredii. The sequence continues at coordinate 546,854 of NC_012587.1, read as the reverse complement.
CCGACGACGACGCAGGACGCGGCAACCAGGATGCGCGTCATCAGATTCGATCGTTTGGACAAGGGGTGGGCTCCTTGGAAGTTGCCGGCAGCTTTGCCGGACAACAGCGCGTGATGGATCCTTCCGCGCGTCGACAGCCCGAACGCCGTGGCGACAGGAAAAGACTGCGGGAGAGCGATTGGACATGCCGCGAGGGCAAGGCCGGCCATGCTTCATGCGGCCGGAAGGCCGGCATCGAAGCGCCGCGCGTTCTGCGAATGCACAAACCTGCGCGGCTTTGAGGATGGGCCTACTGCCGCCGGACGCTAACGAGTGCTATTTAAGATGCGATTAATATTGACATATGCAATTTCAGGGTGCCGCAGGCGGTTCTGAACGCCATCACCTGCGCATGAAGGCCTCGAAGGCGGCCCGCGCCTCGGTGCTCTTCAGCTGCGCGGCAAAATGCTCGGCCTCCTTGTCGATCCGAGCAAGAACGTCATTCCGGTCGCCGCGGATCAGGTCACGGGCGATGCGCAGCGCCTCGGGCGGCTTCCTGGCAAGACGCGCGGCAAGGGCCAGCGTTTCCTCCTCGACGGCATTCTCGCCGACGATCTTCCAGATCAGCCCGGCCTGAAGGGCTTCGGCCGCTTCGAGCGGCTCGCCGGCGGCAAGAAGGGCAAAGGCGCGCTGATGACCCATGATGCGCGGTGCGAGCAGGCTGGAGGCCGCTTCCGGCACAAGCGCCAGATCGACGAAGGGCGTCTTGAACACCGACCGGGCCGAGGCGACCGTCAGGTCGCAGTGGAGATGGATCGTCGTGCCGATGCCGATCGCCAGACCGTCGACGCCGGAGACGACCGGCTTCGTCGCGCTCGCCAAGGCGCGAAGGAAATCGAGAACCTCGCCGCCCATGCTCCCGCCCATGGCGAAGGCCAGGAAGTCATTCATGTCGTTGCCGGCCGAAAAACAGCCATCCGTTCCGAGGAATGCGGTGGCGCGGATCGCCGGGTCCGATACGGCGACCGTCAGCGCATTGGTCATCTTCGCGTACATCTCGCGGGTGAAGGCGTTCTTCTTTTCCGGCCGGTTGAAGCGGATCACCTGTACGCCAGGATAGGCCTCCGGACGTTCGACGAGTACATGATCGGTCATGGGAATTCCCTATCTTGAGACGTGGCCCTGCAGGCGAAAGCCGCACGCCCTCTTCCTCTTCCAGCTTTAGTCGAGAATGGCGCGGGCGGCGGCGAGGCTGTCCGCCCCGGCGACGACGCGGTCCCTGAGCGCCGCCGTTTCGGCCAGCAGATTTTCCGCGGCGAAGCGGCAGAGCGCGATGCGCGCCTCCTGCTTCCCGTCACCGGCTTCCGCCAGGCCGCCCTTGGCGAGATAGACGCCGGTCAGCGCCAGGCCGAAGAGGCGCTGGTAGGCGGTCGCGCCGGCAAGCGCTTCGGCGGTTCGTCCCTCGGCCAGTGCTGCAAGCAGCCATTCGGTGGCGTCGGCAAGATCGGCAATCGACGCCTCCAGGCGCGCTGCGGTCTCCCCGAACCCCTGCCTGTTCGAAGCCGCAACGGCATGAGCGACTTCACGAAGCTCGCCGATGAAGCCGCGCACCTGGGCGCCCTCCGAGAGCCGCAGCTTGCGGGTGACGAGGTCGATCGCCTGGATGCCGTTGGTGCCTTCATAGATTGGCGCAATGCGCGCGTCGCGCAGATAGCGGGCCGCACCGGTTTCCTCGATGAAACCCATGCCGCCATGCACCTGGATGCCCATGGAGGCGACGTCGACGCCGGCATCTGTGGCAAAGGATTTGGCAATCGGCGTCAGCAGGCTCGAGCGCTCCTGCCATTGGTGGGCCTTTTCGCTGTGGCTCGCATGCGCCATGTCGACGGCGTGCGCGCAGGCATAGGCAATGGCGCGCGCCCCTTGAGTCAGCGCCTTCATCGTCAGCAACGTGCGGGCGATATCCGGATGCTCGATGATCGGGCTCATGCCTTGACCGGTCCAGCCGGGCGCCCGGCCCTGGGTGCGTTCCCTGGCATAGGCGATTGCCTTCTGGGTGGCGGCCTCGGCGATCGCCACGCCCTGCATGCCGACGGCCAGGCGGGCGTTGTTCATCATCGTGAACATGCAGGCAAGCCCGCGGTTTTCCTCGCCGACCAGGTAACCGATCGCACCCTTTTCATCGCCGAACCTGCCGTCGCCGTAGATCATCGTGCAGGTCGGCGACCCGTGAATGCCGAGCTTGTGCTCGAGCGAATGGCAGAAAAGATCGTTGCGGGCGCCGAGCGAACCGTCCGCATTGACGAGGAATTTCGGCACGAGAAAGAGCGAGATGCCCTTCGTGCCGGCCGGCGCATCCGGCAAGCGCGCCAGGACGAGGTGGACGATGTTGTCGGTGAAATCGTGCTCGCCCCAGGTGATGAAGATCTTCTGGCCGAAGATGCGGTAGGTGCCGTCGGCGCGGCGCTCGGCACGGGTCTTGAGCACGCCCAGATCCGAACCGGCATGCGGCTCGGTCAGGTTCATCGTCCCCATCCACTCGCCGGAGACCATCTTCGACAGAAAGGTCGCCTTCAAGGCATCCGAGCCATGCTTCTCGACCGCTTCGATCGCACCCATGGTCAGCGTCGGGCCAAGCGCGAAGGCCATGGAGCCGCTGTTCCACATCTCCATGGCTGCGACATGCAGCATGTGCGGCAGGTCCTGGCCACCAAAAGCCTCGGGCGCCGTCAGGCCGTTCCAGCCACCTTGAATCCAGTCATGGTAGAGATCGCGCCAGCCCTCCGGCGTCTTGACCGCGCCGTCGACAAGCCGTGAGCCCTGCCGGTCGCCGACCTCGCCGAGCGGCGCCACCTCTTCGGTTGCAAAGCGGCCGGCTTCCGACAGGATCGCCTCGACGAGGTCTTCGCCAAGTTCACCGAAAGTGCCCGCTCGCACGGCCTCGGCCATGCCGGCCACGTGCTTCAGGGTGAATGCGATCTCGTCCACCGGTGCCTTGTACATGGTGCTCCTCCCTTTGCGGCCGCAGGCGCAGGCTCTTCGGCCCTAAAGCGCGTCGCATTCAATCACATTCATGCGATGCGCTTTAGGTCTTGTTCTTGTGCATGTCGTTGTCCCAAAACCGTTCCCCACTTTTGGGTGACATGCATGACATGCGCCGCACACTATTTGTTTTTACGTAAACGTCAACGTCAATTCCTTGCCTGATCGCGGTGGCGGCAGACTGTAACAAAACTGTCATTGAGGGCGAATAGAAGCCATTGCGCATGGCCCTGTTCACGGCGCTCCAATGAACCTGATTTCTCCCGAGATACCCGGCCTCGTCTGGGCCTACCGGTTCCTGCCCGGAGAAAGCCGTTGCGTGCCCCTCGCGACCGATTCGCCCGTCGACAGCCTGCAAACCGGCGACGGTTGGATCTGGCTGCATCTGGCGCTGAGCGATGCGCGCACGCCGGCGCTGATCGAGCGCATCGGCAATCTGCCGCCGGCGGCGATTGCAACCCTTACCAGTCACGACACCCAGGCGGCGATTACCGTTGCCGAGGACGTCGTCTACGGCACGCTTGTCGATTTCGAGCGAACCTTCGACACGATGACCAAGACGATCGGCTGGCTGCATTTCGCCGTCAGCGACCGGATGATCATCACCACCCGCCTGCATCCGCTGAGAAGCATCGACCGCGTCAAGGCGGCCGTCGAGAAAAGCGCCAAATGCGGCCGGCCGATCGATCTCTTCGAGATGCTGGTTGTCGAGTTCCAGCGGACGCTCATCACCCTGGTGCTCGAATTGACGGAGGAGCTGAACGTCATCGAGGACCGGGTCTATGGCGAAGCGGGGCACCGGCAGCAGCCGGGGCTCGCGCCCTTGCGCCGAACGGTGGTGCGCTTGCATCGGCATCTGAGGACGATCCTCGCCTTGCTGCGGCGCGCCGGCGCCTCGGATGAAGATGAGGTGCCGCCGGGCTTCATCGACGCGGCCGAGCGGCTTTCGGACCGGCTGGAGACGGTCGACCGCGACGTCTTTGCACTTCAGGAGCGCGCCAGGCTGCTGCACGAGGAGATCGACAGCAAGATTTCCTCGGAGACCAACCGCCACCTCTACATCCTGTCGCTGATGACCGCCTTCCTCCTGCCGCCGACGCTCGTCACCGGTTTCTTCGGGATGAATACGGGCGCCCTGCCCTTCGCCGACGGCAGCGGCACATTCTTTGCCGGGCTGATCATCGCCGCTTCCATGGGACTGGCATGGCTCATCCTCAAGCGCGTCGGCATCCTGTAGACCGGGCACGACCAACCTGCGTGGATTTCGCGTTACAATCCAGAGCCGAGTCCGGCGGCACTTTACCGCCAAGAGTCAGTGTACAGGAGCGGCGCTCTTCTGCAGATTGGCTGAGGGGCTGAGATTTACGACCCTTTAACGCTAAGTCGGCAATCTCAGAGAATGGAAAAGCGGGGAATCTCGATCTCGGGGATGATCTTGCGCCTGGCGGCCCTGGTGGGCCTGACCTTTGCGGCGGCGAACGCACGCGCCGCTGACGTCGAGCCGTGGAAAGCGCGGCAGAACGCCATCATCGTCGACGCATACGAGTTGAACAGCATCGACTGGGACGCGATGCTGAAGGACAAGCGCATCGCCGGGTTCATCGCGAAAGCCTCCGACGGCCTTCCTGAAAGCTTTACCTGCACCGGCGATCACGGCGGAGACACTGTCGCCCACTGCAAGACGATGTGGCGAAAATATGCGGTCAGCCGGGAACTCTACCAGACCCGCCGGATGATCGCGCGCTTCCAGGGACTGCTGTGGGGCGCCTATCATTTGGCGCGGCCGGGCAATCCTGTCGATCAGGCCAATCACTTCCTCGACTATGCGGAGCCGCGCGACGACGAACTGATGGTCCTCGACATCGAGGGCATCGATCCAGAAGACTACATGTCGCTCGAGGACGCCGCGATCTTTGCCGGCCACATCAAGGCCCGCACCGGGCGTTACCCCATCCTCTATACCAACCACATTACCGCGAAATACATCGCCGCCAACCGCCATCAACACCGGCTGCTTTCGCGCCTGCCGCTCTGGTATGCCCGCTACAAACCCGACATTCGCGACGTCTTCCCGATGGGCAACTGGGACGGCTACGCGCTATGGCAATTCTCGTCGTCCCATAATTGCGGAAAGAAGCGCTGTCCCTATCGCGTCCCGGGCACGCTCAACGACATCGACGTCAATGTCGCCGCGATGAGCGTTTCGGAATTGAAGAAGGTCTGGGCGCAAGGCGCGCTCCTCCCGGAAAAGCCGCCGATCGTCACGGTCGTCGCTTCCGCGAAGCTCGGCAGCGCGCCTGCAGCGAGCGCAGCCGTCTCCATCCCGCTCACGCAGCCCCTGCTCATCAGCCGCGCCGAGGCCGACAGCGGATCGGGCACCGGCGTCGACGGAACGGTCACCGGGGCGATCAGCGTAAAAGCGGCCGAGGTGCATCTGCCCAACCAGCCCGAGCGCCGCTGACGCGGACCAACGGCAGCCCCCGCTCCGAAATAAAATCGCTCACGCCTCGATCTGAACGTCGCCCAAGGGCCGCGAGCAACAGGCGAGGATGTAGCCCTCGTCGATCTCGTCGTCGAGAATGCCGCCATTGTGGTTCATCGCGACATCGCCGGCGATCTTCAACACGCGGCACGTGCCGCAGATGCCGCCCTCGCAGGCGGCACCAATCCTGACGCCGTTGGCGCGTGCCGTCTGCAGGATCGTCTGGCCGGGGACCGCCGAAACATCCTTGCCGCTCATCGTGAAGGTCACCCGCGCCGCCTCGGCGCCAGCGCCGGTCGCCGGTCCGGCGCGAATGGCAAGCTCCTCTGCCGCCGGGGCCGCTGCCGGCTGGAAGCTTTCCTGGTGGTAGCGGGCCATGTCGAAGCCGGCCCCTTTCAACATGTCCCGGACGCCGCGCATGAAGGGCTCGGGGCCGCAACAGAAGACCGTTCGCTCGAGAACATCCGGTGCGAGCAGCGGCAGCTTCGTCGCATCGATGCGGCCGCGCAGGCCGTGCCAACCGTGACGGGCTTCGTGCCCTTCCACCAGGAAGCCGAGATTGAGGTGCGGCATCTGGCGGGCGAGGATCTCGAGCTCCGACTTGAATAGCAGGTCTTCCGGCTGCCTCGCGCAGGAGACGAAGGTGACATCCGTTGCCGGCGCGCAGTCCGCCATCCAGCGGGTCATCGACATCATCGGGGTGATGCCGGACCCGGCCGAGATGAAGAGATATTTTTCGCCCGGATGCCGGACGAAGCTGAAATCGCCGAGCGGCCCCAGCGCCTTCAACACCATGCCGGGCTTCAGATTGTCAAACATCCAGCGCGTGCCGATGCTGTTCGACTGCGCCTTCACCGTCACGGCAACCGAAAGCGGGCGCGACGGCGTCGACGACAGCGTGTAGGTGCGCATGACCGGTTCCTCGCCGGTCGGAAGTTCGAGCGTCACGAACTGCCCGGGCAGATAGCGGAACCAGGCCGGCCTGTCGGAGCGGAAGGTGAAGGTCATCACATCCGCGGTCTCGGCGACCACGGAGGTGCATTCAAGCAGGTGCTGGCGATCGATCCAGGGGTGCAGCTCGTCGAAATGGTGGAAGGAGCGGGCCATTTCCATGGTCATGCCACCCGCGACAGAGGAGCGGCGCTGCCCTGCAGGCGATCCAGCATGAAGCGCGAATACCAGTCGACGAACTGCATGACGCCCCCCTCGTGTTCCGCCGAATAGGGCCCCGGCTGATAGGCCGGCGAACGGATGCCGAATGCGTTTTCCTCGACGATCTGGCGGTCCTGGTCGTTGGTCTCGGTCCAGACATGCGTCAGATCCTCGAGCGTATAGTCGACACCCTCGACCGCATCCTTGTTGACAAGCCATTTGGTCGTGACCTCAGTCAGTTCCGGCCCGAGCGGCAAGACCCGGAAGGTGATCGCGTGGTCGCCGAGGATGTGGTTCCAGGTCGTCGGATAATGGAAGAGAAGCAGCGTGCCGATGCGGTTCGCGTCGACGCCGGCGGAAAGCTGTTGGCGCACGGCCCTCTCGCCGGACATCGTATAGCTCTCGGCCCCGTTGATGAGCGGCATTCTCGTCATGCGGAACTGGCCGGTCGGGCCGATCTTGAAGGCGCTCGGCAGCCCCGCCGCCTCACATCTTTCCCAATGGGCACCGATTTCCGGATCGTCCATGGCGCCCTGGACGCCGGTCACGGTCGGAGCCTCCGGATAGGTCCGGCAGAGTTCCGGATGGTTGGCGGCGCAATGGTAGCACTCGCGGTTGTTCTCCCAGACAAGCTTCCAGTTGCCCTTCTCGACGATCTTGCTCTCGTAGGCGACCTTGGTTTCGCCTAGGCGATGCGGCGCCAGATAGCCGGCAACGGTCTCTCGGAACGGCTGGAAATCCATCGGCTCGTCGGCGAGGCTGACGAAGATGTAGCCGCCGACGGTCTCGCAATTGACCGGCTTCAGGCTGTGCTCGGACGGATCAAAGCCTTCCGGCATCTGCCGGGCAAAAAGCAGCCGGCCGTCGAGTTCGTAGGTCCACTGGTGATAGGGACAGACGAGCTTGGCCGAGGAGCCCTTGTGCTGCGTACAAACGCGCGAGCCGCGGTGGCGACAGGAGTTATGCAGCGCCCGGACCGCCCCTTGCCGATCGCGCACGATGACGACCGGGTAGTCGCCGACCTGCAGCGTGAAATAATTGCCGGGCCGCGGGATTTCGCAGTCGTGGCCGACGAAGAGCCAGTCCTTGTACCAAATATGCTCCAGGTCCTGGCGGTAGTAGTCCGGGTCGATATAAAAAGCCCGATCGAGACTGTAGCCGTCGCGACGCGTCTTCAGCTTGCGCAGCATATCGTTCTGAATGTCCATGCCCATATCCTCGTTAGCCCTGTTTCGGAGAGGACGGACAGAAACCCGCGCCGAAGATATGCCGTGCGCCATGGTCCCGATCCGGCTGCCCGCCGCAACCAGTTACGGTCGTTTACGCCTCAAGGCTGGGGTTCTCCACCGTTGCGTGGCAGCCGGAATTTGAGCGGCTCCCCAATTCTCCATCCCTGCCCTGGGGCGGTACCTTGACGATCTCAATCTAGGCGGGGAGTTCGGCTCGACAACTGCCGATGTGCGACATTCCATTTTGGAAAGACGACAGAGATTTTCGCGCGATCACGTCGAGGCATCTATAATATTTTATAGAATAAACAATACGATAGGTGGAACGCTTCCAGACGCTGAATTTTCTGAGAAGCGCCGTCTCCGCCGCGAAGACGGCTGGCCTTTTTGCGACACAAAGCAAGGCGAGACAACCGGCGAAGCGCCGAAATAGTCTGTTAACCATAGTGATTTAGCGTTCGCTGACGGATCAATCCGCTTGGCTGAAAAGTGACGCAGAGGTCGATGGCAAAGCTCAGATATTACGACGCCTCCGGCGGAACACAGGCGCCGACGCCGAAAACGGCGGGCCATACGGAATTCCTGCGCACCGGCCGCATCGACCGGCGCCGCCCGTGGTTGCCCGAGCAGCGCCGCTACATGACCCATGAGGAGGTGGCCGAGAAAACGGGCCGGAAGCTGCAGGCGGCCGGCGAAACGACCCACAAGAGGATCAACGGCTTTCACGCCTCTATCCAGTTTCCGAAGTTGATCTTCCACCGGACGCTCGCCGACAGTCCCCATCTCGGCTATTGCCATGTGACGGCCGCAAGGACCAACCTCAATCACTCGCGCGAAATCGCCTGGGCTTTCTATTTCGCCAACTTCTTCTCGGACCTCGGTGACGAGACGCATTTCTTCGAGCGGATACAGCCAAGCTATTCACGCATGTATTTCGCGGTTGCGATCGAGCCGAACGCCGAAGGCGGGCAAATGGCCATCAATCGCAACGTTCGCGGCAATGGTCTGATCTTCCGGACGCAGGATCCGAAAGTGGCGCTCAAGAACGTCCTGATGCTCGGCGCACGCGACGAGGCCCTGCGGCGGATCATTCGCCGCCTCTAAGCCCAAGAAAATCGTTCTGTTTTCCCGCCTCCTCCGTTAAGGAAACGACGGAAGGAGCAGAAACCGCCATGGCCGAAATCATCGACACGCGCATCGAACCGGACCGAGCGATCGAGAAGGCCTGCGCCGCGCTCTCCGAGGGTGAGCCTGTCGCCATTCCGACGGAGACCGTCTACGGCCTTGCTGCGGATGCGACCAATGCCGATGCGATCAGCCGCATCTACGAGATGAAGGGCCGGCCGCGCTTCAATCCGCTGATTTGCCATGTCTCCGACATGGCAATGGCCGAAGCGCATGTGGTGTTCGACCCGCTCTCCAGGCGGCTCGCGGAGGCATTCTGGCCCGGACCTCTGACGCTGATCCTGCCTGAGCGGCGCGAAAGCACCGTGCATGCCCTTGCCTCGGCCGGCCTCGAGACGCTGGGGATCCGCATGCCCGAAGGCTTCTCCCGCCGGGTGATTTCACATTTCGGGCGGCCGCTGGCCGCCCCGAGCGCCAATACGTCGGGAAAGATCAGCCCGACCAGCGCGGCGCATGTGGAAGCGGACCTCGGCGCGAAGCTAGGGCTGATCCTCGATGCGGGACCAGCCGAAATCGGCCTTGAGTCGACGATCATCAAGGTCGAAGCCGGCAGGCTCCGATTGCTCCGGCCGGGCGGTCTCGACGCGGCGGAGATCGAGGCGCTCACCGGCCTTACCGTCGGACGCCCGGAAGCGGCGGGGGCGACGATCGAGGCGCCCGGCATGCTCGCCTCGCACTATGCACCCGGTGCTGCGGTGCGGCTCAATGCCAAGGACGTCCGCAAGGGTGAGGCGCTGATCCGCTTCGGCGGCAAGGCCCTGCCCGGCGAAAGCGCGGCGGCGATCGTGCTCGACTTGAGCCCCAGCGGCAATCTCAGGGAAGCAGCCGCCAATCTTTTCGACTATATGAAAAGAGCGGACGCGAGCGGCGTTTCAAGCATCGCTTTCGGCCCGGTTCCAAGCGAGGGTCTCGGCGAAGCGATCGTCGACCGCCTCGAGCGGGCCGCCGCCCCAAGGATTTGACCGGCAAGACGAATCGCAGGCAGGATCATGACAGCAATCCCTTCTCCCGAATTGATCGCTTCCTTCGCGGACATCGTCGGCCCCGGCCATGCGCTGACCGCCCCGGCAGAGACGGCACCCTACCTCGTCGAATCGCGCGGCCTCTACCACGGCACGACGCCGCTCGTGCTCAAACCCGGGTCGGTCGATGAAGTCTCGCGAATCCTGCAGCTCGCCAGCCGGACGCAAACGGCGATCGTGCCGCAGGGCGGCAACACCGGCCACGTTGCGGGACAGATCCCGCGCGAGGGAAAGGCCGACGTGGCTCTGTCACTCGAACGGCTGAATCGCATCCGCGACATCGACCCTGTCGGCAATGTCATCGTCGCCGATGCCGGCTGCATTCTCGCAGATATCCAGAAGGCGGCGGACGACGTCGACCGATTGTTCCCCTTGTCGCTCGGATCGGAAGGCTCGGCGCGGATCGGCGGCAATCTTTCCACCAATGCCGGCGGGACCGCGGTGCTTGCCTATGGCAACACGCGACAGCTCTGCCTGGGGCTGGAAGTCGTGCTACCGACCGGAGAAGTCTGGGATGGCCTGAGGCGGCTCAAGAAGGACAATACCGGCTATGATCTGCGCGATCTCTTCATCGGCGCGGAGGGAACACTTGGCGTCATCACCGGCGCGGTCCTGAAGCTGTTCCCGAAACCGCGCGGCCATCAGGTCGCCTTTGCCGGGCTCGCAAGCGTTGACGCCGCGCTCAGCCTCTTCGACCGGGCATCGAGCCTCTGCGGCCCCGCCTTGACCGGCTTCGAGCTGATGCCGCGGCTCGGCATCGAATTCACCACCCGCCACATACCGGGCGTTCGCGATCCGATGGAAACGAGCCATCCCTGGTATGCGCTGATCGATATCTCCAGCTCGGATTCCGCCGAGAGCGCGGAGCGGATGGTGCAAGGCCTGCTCGAGGCAGGCATCGACGACGGTCTCGTCGAAAATGCCGTCATCGCCCAGAGCGAAGCGCAGCGAAAGGCGCTCTGGCACTTGCGCGAGAGCATGTCGCCGGCACAGAAGCCCGAAGGCGGCTCGATCAAGCACGACGTCTCTGTGCCGGTGTCGAGCATTCCGGCCTTCATGGCGGACGCGGACGCGGCGGTCATGACGGCGATCCCCGATGCGCGCATCTGCGCCTTCGGCCATATGGGCGACGGCAACATCCACTACAACATTTCCCAGCCGATCGGCGCGGATAGCCAGGCCTTTCTGGCCCGCTGGCGCGAAGTGAACGCGATCGTTCACGCCATCGTGCTGAAATACAACGGATCGATCTCGGCCGAGCACGGCATCGGCCAGTTGAAGCGCGACGAACTCGCGGCCATCCGCTCGCCGATCGAGATCGAGCTGATGCGGCGGATCAAGCATGCCTTCGATCCGGCCGGGATCATGAATCCGGACAAGGTGCTGCGGCAGGACTAGATCACGATGATTTTGGGTCGAATCGACCCAAAATCATAAACGTGATCGATTCTAATGAGTTAGAGCGGGATGCGGGCGGAAAGCCGCACACGCTTTTCCTCATCCCGCTCCAAGACGAAGGCGGCGCTTACCCGCCCATCCGGAGCTGGGACAGCGTATAGAGCGTGTCGGCGCTGATGCCGACGCTGCTGCCCGTACTTGTCAGGACCGACACAGCCGGGTCGACCTCCGTGTTGTTTTCGAGATCGTAAAGCACGGCAAAGCGTGCCAGCAGCTTCTTCAGTTCAGCCGGGTCGCTCAGTTTCTCGAGATCGAGATTCTTTTCGACGATCTTCGCCTGCTGGTCGATGTCCATCGTGCTGAACTCGTCGGGCAGGCTGAAGATCGTGCGGAAGACCTCGGCAAGCGCGTCGTCGGCCAGGAGGTCATAGGCATCGACGAGCGACCCCGCCTTCCGTTCGAAATAGAGCGCGAGGCGAACGCCTTCATTGCTCTCGCCGGCCTGTTCTTCCAGCGTCTGGCGCAGATACTGGTCGAGCGTTTCGTAGAGCCCCTGGCGCGTGACGATGCTATCCCTGTCCTCGCGCAGCACGTTTCCTTCGCTATCGAAATTGAAGGAAGTAACGAGCGAGACATAGGCAGCGGAATTTTCCTGTTCGTTGATGACGCTCTCGGGATCGTCGAGATCGGAGTTGAAGATCTGGCGGAGCACGTCGGCGGTCACCCCCTCGGGGTCGATGCCGTTCGCCTCAAGCGCTATGGTGACAAGGCGGTCGTCGGCAAGGAATTCGTCAAGCGAGGAGAGCTTGGCAACCCCGGCCGTATAATATTCGCTTTCCTCTTGAGCTTTGGTCTTGTCGTCCTCCGACCCAAAACGGGACTTGATGACGATATGGTTCTTTGCCGTTTCCTGGATTTGCGTTTCCGATTGAGCCAGTGCCGGCGGGCCGATCTCACCCTCTGTCGTAAAGTTGAACAGTTTGGCGAGCGTCACGTAACGCTCGTCCTTGAGCGAGTAGACGTAGCTTTTCGGATCCGTGAGGTCGCTGGTCAGGACGCGCTTGATGGTCCGTGTGCTTGCCGTGTCGGGATCCAGGCCGACGGCCTTGAGGGCGAAATCATAGATCGACGCAGACCCGATGAAATCGTCGACGGACGTCATGCTGGCGACAGCGGTCTTGTAGGCACTGACCGCCTTTTCGTCGGCTTCGTCGTCCTTGTCGTTGTAACGCGTCATGTAGCGGTTGGAGGTGAGCGTCGTCTGCGCCGCAGTCTGCGCGCTGTCGCCGACGGCCAGCGTGCCGTCCTCCTGGAAGTTGAAGGCATTGGCAAGCGCCAGATAGTTCGCGTCGCCGCCGCCGATCGTGTTGACATAGCTGTCGGGGTCATCCGGGTCGCTCGTCAGAATGTTCTTGATCGTTGCGGAAACGATCGTCACCTCGTCGAGGTCGAAAGCGGTCCTGATGTAATTGTAGAGGCGTGTATCCGCGAGGAGCTCAGTGACGGTCGTGATACTCGCGATCGTCTCCTCGAAATAGGCCTTGTTCAGCAGCGCCGCCTGCGACGTAACGCGGGAATTGCTGGAGATATAGAGTTCGTTGGTCGTCTCTTTGTTTTCGTCCGTCTGTGCGGCGCCCGCGGTCACCGTGCCATCGGAGTTAAAGTCGAAGGCAGCGGCGAGGTCGATATAGTTGTTCAGCGTGGCAATGGAATTTGCGTAGGTCGTTATCTTGCTCTCGAGTTCCGCCTCTTCCTCGTCGGTGAGGCCGCCGGCGGTCAACTGCGCTTCCGCCGCGGCCTTGGCGGTCTCGAGTTCGGAGAGCTTCGGAGCAATCACTGTATTCTCGTAGCTGCTCGCATCGCCGGAACTGCTGGACAGCACGCTGCGGATCGTCTGGCGGGAATAGGTGCTTTCGTCGACGCCGAAGGCCGTGAAGACATAGGCTCTCAGCCTGTCGTTGTTCAGAAGCTGATCGACGCTGGTGATCTTGTCGATCATGACGTTGTAGTAGCGGGTTTCCTCCTCCTGGGTCTCCGCGATGTTGAGAATGCTCGTATCGTAGAGGCCGATGATCTCGTCGAGCTGCGCCTCCGTCTGCGAGACGGCGGTCGCGCCGCTGAAGCTGTAGGCGAGGGCGAATTCGCGGTAGCGGTCGTCCGTCAGGCTGTTGGCGAAGCTGCTCGTGTCGGAGAGGTCGCTTTCGAGCACCTTTCGCATGAAGGCGACCGAATCGATCATGTCCCCCAGGCCAAAGGCCGTCATCGCGTAGGAATAGAGCCGGTAGTCGTCGAGGAACGCGTCTACCGAACTCACATTGCCGATATTCTCCTTGTAGTATTGCGTGTCGCGCGCGACGACCGTCTGCTCCGACACCCGCTTCAGGCTGACCTTCATGTCCCGCGCGATGAGATTGTAGTCGAGATAGGTCGAAACCATGCGCGCTGCCCCGCCAACAAGGATTGGGGACAGCCGGCGCGCGACATCCCCAATGGTTATTCCGATCGTCCGAAACTGGATCAACAGGCTTGTGCGTGGCTTTTCGGCCGACTGCCCGCCGACCCGCAAAATGCCGGCAATTTCGTTGACGAACGAGAAACCTTGCCGCCTCGGCTTTTGCTAACCATCGGTAGATGCAAAGTTTTTTTAACCGCGATTTTTAAGTCACCCGGAAGGGGGGCCGCCTATCCTCCCGCCCATAGAGGACGAAAACGTCCCGAGAAGAAGACCGGGAACCGGCTCTCAAGGAAAACAAGGGCGATTAAAAATGCGCAACACACTCTCTCAACCGGCCTGGGTAGGAAACACGCTGCGGCTCGATCCGAAGCGTTTTCCGCAGCAGGCGACCTATGTCCTGCGCGGCGATGTGGGCAATGTGAGCATCAGCCTCGACCAGCGTGGCGCCGTCCTGCGCAAGGTGCTACCATCCAGCGGCCTGCCCCTTTCGATCGCCTTGCCGGCACGAGCTTTCAAAGGAGTCGCGGCGCGGGCCATCGACCATGGCGACGGGGAGGTAACTGTGACGCTGGAGCTCCATCACGACGATCCGGATCTTTGCATCCCGTTGCTCGTTGCGCACGACCTTTCCGACATCGCGGCCGACTGGCGTGCCTGGGCCGAGGCCTACCGCATCCCGATGCTGATGGTTGAGGCGGACGGGGTCGCGCGGCCGCTCGAAGAACATCTCGGCGAAATCCGCACGGCACCGGTAAAGCCGCGCCGGCGCCACTCCTTCTTTGCCGAGCGCCGACCCCGCTTCCTCGTGCGCCGTTCCACCGGCAAGCTCGGCGTGCACATGAAGATCGACGGGCGCGAGATCATCGCCCGGAGCTGACGGGCTGCCGGTCCTAAACCATTCTCCAGTGCAAAAGCCGGCCAATCCCTGCGGCCGGTTTTTTGTTGTGCGGTCGGTGTTACGGTGGAAACAGCAGGTTCGGCCTTCGTCATGCCACAAGCGGCACATAGCCAAGGCAACGAATGAAGGAGATACCGATGCGCAAGCACCTGCTCGCCACCCTCGTCGCCCTTAGGGCCGCTTTTCGAATCTGCCTCGCGGCGAAGCGGCGCAAGGCCGACGCCGAACCGAGCTGGGCGTGAGAACTCAAGCAATATTGAGCGTTTGAGAACACTCCGGACTTTCCGGAGGATTCTTCATATCAGGCGCGGGAGAAGCGCGAGCACCATCCCGGCGAAGACGATCAGCCCGACGACGCCGTTGAACTTGAAGAGCGCCAGACACTGCTCGGGATCGTGGATGTTCAGCACCAGGATTTGATAGGCGAGCATGACGGCCGCCACGACGAGCCCGACATGGGCGAAGAAGCCGGTGCCCGCCGCCAGGAAGGCAAGAAACATCAGCAGGATGGTCAGGCCGTAAAGTCCGATCAGCCACGGCCGCGGGTTGTCGCCGAAACGGCGTGCCGTCGAACGCACACCGATCAACGCGTCGTCTTCCCGGTCCTGATAGGCATAGATCGTATCGTAGCCGATCGTCCAGGCGATCGCCGCGGCGTAGAGCAGGACGGCGGCAAAGGACAGTGAGCCGAATTCCGCTGACCAGCCCATGATGGCGCCCCAGGAAAATGCCAGGCCGAGGAAGAACTGCGGCCAGTCGGTGAAGCGTTTGGCGAATGGATAAATTGCCACCAGCCCCAGCGAGGCGATGCCGAGAAAAACGGTGAAGGCGTTGAACTGCAGCAGGACGACGAGACCCACGAGGGCCTGCAGCACCATGAAGACCTTCGCCTGGGCGCGCGTCACGCGGCCGGACGGCAGCGGCCGCGAACGGGTGCGGGCCACCTCCATGTCGATCTCGTGATCGACGATATCGTTGTACGTGCAGCCGGCGCCGCGCATGGCGATCGCCCCGGCAACGAAAAGAATGACGTGGAAGAGGAAGCGAGCCGGGGAGAAGCTGCCGAGTGCGGCTGCCGCGCCACCTGCCAGCGCGGCAGACCAGAGGCAGGGCCACATCAGCAACTGCCAGCCGATCGGCCGGTCCCAACGGGCGAGCTGCGCATAGGGCCAGAGCGCCCGCGGCAGCACGCGGTAGACCCAGTTCTTCGACGGCGCATCGTGCACGCGGCCGGAATCGACGGATGAGCTGTTCATGGCTCCTGTTTGACCCCGCTGCGCCGGCCGGTCAAGCGCCCGGATGAGCCTTCGTTATCAGAGATCGCGGCCGCGCAGGTAGAGACTAGGCGGGGCACCCAGCATACGGCGAAACATCGTCGTGAAGGCCGCCACATTCTCATAGCCTGCATCGAGCGCGACGGTGGTGATCGGCTCGCCATCGGCAATGCGCGGCAGCGATGCGAAGATGCAGGCCTGCTGACGCCAGGTGACGAAGCTGATGCCCGTCTCGCGCCGGAAGAAGCGCGTGAAGGAGCGCCGGCTGATGCCGAGGTTGTCGGCCCATTGATCGATATTGGCGCTGGCCGAAGGCGCCTCCAGGAATTTCCGGCAGAGGCCGGCAAGGCCGCGGTCCTGTGGAAAGGGCAGCCCCAGAGGCCGCTCTGCGAGCCGCGGAATCTCTTCGAGCAACAGATCCGTGATCAATTGCTCGCGCCGTTCGGAGGACGTCTCGTTCTCGATACGGACCAGTTCGTCAATGAGGCTGCCGGCGAGCGCCGTGATCTCCAGCACGAGAGGCCGGTGCGCCCGGCTCATCGCCGCGATGTAGATCGAATGCATCCGGACGTCGCTGACCATCTCGGCCGAGTGCTCCATGCCGGCCGGAATAAGCAGGGCATGGCCGGGAGGGATCATCCAACGCCCGTCGGCGGTGTGCACCAGAACCACGCCCGAGCGCGCCCACCAGAGCTGCGTTCGCGTGTGGCTGTGCGGCGGGACGATCAGCCCGCGGCCATAATCCCTGCCGATCGCCAGGAGGGGTGCATTGGCCTTCTCGATCCACTCCAGATTTCTGAAGTGATCCGCATCCGGTAGGTCCGGCAAATAATGTCGGTCGGATTTCGGCATTTGGCCCACTCACGAAGGAATTCGACCAAATCACAAAAGCAGGCCAGCAACAAGCCGTCTACAGATGGAGGAAAGGCTCCGAAGGGAGCCGTTCGGAAGGAAACACCTCATGTCTTCGGTCACGGCGGGCAGCATCAACCCCGAAAAGACGGCCTTCTCGGTCATTCTTGCGGTCAGCTTCTGCCATATGCTGAACGACATCATGCAATCGCTGCTGACGGCGCTCTACCCGTTGCTCAAGGCGAACTACGCACTGGACTTCGTGCAGATCGGCCTCCTGACCTTTACCTTCCAGGTCACGGCCTCGATGCTGCAGCCGGCCGTCGGGATAGTCACCGACCGCTGGGCACTCCCCTACACCCTGCCCGTCGCCATGCTGTCGACCTGTTCGGGACTTCTCCTTCTCGCCCATGCCGATCACTTCTGGATGCTCCTGATTGCGGCAAGCCTGATCGGCGTCGGTTCGGCGATCTTCCATCCCGAATCGTCGCGTGTAGCGCGGCTTGCCTCGGGCGGCCGCCACGGGCTGGCGCAATCCCTGTTCCAGGTCGGCGGCAATGCCGGCAGTGCGCTCGGCCCGCTGCTTGCCGCCTTCATCGTCCTGCCCTTCGGCCAGGGGAGCCTCGGCTGGTTCTCGATCGTCGCCATCACCGGCTTTTTCGTCTTGTCCTGGGTGAGCACATGGTACGTGCGGCATCGCCGCTCGACCATGAGCCGCGCCGCGCCGAACCGGGCCCTGCCGCTGCCGAAGGCCCGCGTCCTTTGGACGGTCGCGATCCTCGTGCTGCTGACCGCGACGAAGAACGTCTATCTCGCCAGTGTCTCCAGCTATTTCACGTTCTTCGTCATCGAAAAGTTCGGCACCAGCGTGCAGCAGGCGCAACTGATGCTGTTTCTTTTCCTCGGATCCGCAGCGGCCGGAACCTTCCTCGGCGGGCCGATCGGCGACCGCTATGGCGCCCGTTTCGTCATCTGGCTGTCGATCCTCGGCGTCATCCCCTTCGCGCTGATGCTGCCCTATGCCAACCTGTTCTGGACGGGCGTGCTCAGCGTGGTGATCGGCCTCGTCTTTTCGTCGGCCTTCTCGGCGATCGTCGTCTTCGCCCAGGAACTCGTTCCCGGCCGCGTCGGCCTGATCGCCGGCGTCTTCTTCGGCTTTGCCTTCGGCTTCGGCGGCATGGGGGCCGCGGTGCTCGGCGTCTTCGCCGACAGCCACGGCATCGAATTCGTCTACCAAATCTGCTCCTATCTGCCGCTGCTCGGCATTTTCACCGTCTTCCTGCCGAAAATACCGTCCCGATAGTCATCCACCGCGGCGAGCGGATGCATGGTTCGGGCCGCCCGTAAGCATTCCTAAATTATTGCCGGTTACCGTCTGCCAGTGGGGGTTGTTCTTGGCGGGGGGCAGAGAATGAGAAGGCGCGCGGCTACATCCGTCTTCCTGGCGACATTGCTTTGCGCGGCCGCAAGCCGTGCCGAAACGCTCAACCTGTTGATCTGGGAAGCCTATATCGACCAGGGCCTCATCGACCGCTGGACGCAGAAGACCGGCGTCTCGATCCATCAGATCAATTTCGACAGTGACGACGCACGCGACGAGGTTCTCGCCGATCCGAGCAACAACATCGATCTCGTCGTCGTCGACGAGAACGGCGCGCATCTTTTCGGCAAGAAAGGCGTTCTCGAGACCCTCAACGAAGCCAATTTGCCGGCGCTCGCAGACTACGCGCCAGAGTGGCGAGATCGCTGTGCCGGATCTGGACTTCCCTATTTCTCCGGAACGGTCGGCATTCTCTATCGCTCCGATGTCATCGCTGAGCCGCCGACATCCTGGCAGGAACTGATGCGCCCTGCGGCTTCGCTCAAGAAGCATGTCGCGATGTTCGACGACCACACCGAACTCTTCGTGCCGCCGCTGATGCTGCTCGGCGCGTCCATCAATACCAGCGATACCGGGACCCTGAAGGCCGCCTTCGATCTCCTGAAGGCACAAGCACCGGCCGTATTGACTTATGATTATGTGATCACCGCCATCCAGGACCAGACGTCCGGCAAAGAGATCCATATGGCGCTCGGCTACAGCGGCGATCAGCACGTCCTCAACGACAAGGTCAGCAAGCCGGGCCTGTGGCGATATTCGGTCCCCCGGGAAGGGACACTTTCCTGGCTCGACTGCGTTTCGGTTATCGCCGGTTCGCCGCGCAAGCAGCACGCCCTGGAGTTCCTCGATTTCATCGGTTCGCCGGAAAGCGCCGCTGCCAATGCCCTGGCCTTGACCATGCCGACCACGAGCAGCGCGGCGTTGAAGCTCCTGCCGGAGGCGATGCGATCCGACCCGGAGATCTATCCGCCGGCCACGACCCTGGCGAAAAGCCAGTACCAGCAGGAACTCTCAATCCAGTCGGTCCAAGCGCGCCGACGCATCATCAGCACATTGGCGAATTTTCAGTGACACTCAGCAAGCGCGCCCTCTTCCTTATCTTTCCAGTAGTGCTTCTAGGCTACCTTCTCGCAGCGCTCTCGGTCTATTTCGCCCAGGAGCGCTCCATTCAGGCGCTGGAGAAGGCCAAGCTTTCCCAACGGCTGGAGCATGCGGGCGCGGTTTTCCAGAACGAGGTCCAGCGCAGCAAGAGTTTTCTCAACGCCCTGCTGAACGGCAACGTTCTGCGCCAATTCGTCGCCGAGACCGACGAGCGCTACCGTGTGACCGCGCTCGGCGCGCGCCTGCAGGAGAGCATAAAATCGCTATCCGAAGATCCGATAGCCTACATCTCATTTGCCATCCTCAACTCGAAAGCAGAGCCCGAGTACTATTACGAGAACGGTTGGGATCCCTTCGCCGAGATCGACGAACCGCAACGCGATCTTGCGAGAAAGTTGCTCGCCGGCAAGCGGCTGAGCGACTTGACCTATCTTGAGCCCACCGGCGACCGGCCGCGAATCGTCTTTTCCCTTTTCGTCGATCCGGTCACCTTTGGCCGTCCCATGCCGAGCAACAAGGCCAATGCGTTGCTGATGCAGATTGCCGTTCTGCCGGACCGGTTCCTTGCAATGCAGGCAGCCTTGAAGAAGGAATATGGCGCCGACATCGTTCTGCAACCATGGCCGCTTGCCGTCACCGACAGGCTTTCGGCAGGCACGCCGCTCGGGACGCAGCTCTACGCCACGATCGTCGTCCCCGACGCCTATTTCGAGGCTGAGGTATTGCGCCGAAAGGTGCTGCTTGCCTGCGGCGCCCTCGCCATGAGCCTGATCTCGATCTTCCTGATCGTGCTATTGATCAGGCGCTTCATCACGGGACCGATCGCCAGTCTCGACGCCGACGTCACGGCCGTGATGAACGGCGAGCGTGACGACATCAGGGACATGGACGAAGCGGGCGAGATCGGCCGCCTCACCCACAATATCCGCGAGCTTCATGGCCAATCCGCCCATTCCCTGCGGCTCGTGCAGCAGAACTCGTGGACCGACACGCTCACCGGCATCAACAACCGCGGACGTTTCAACGCGCTTGCGGCCGGCGTCGTCGAAGAAGCCGTCGCTTCCGGCGAGAAGTGCAGCCTGCTGTTCATCGACATCGACAATTTCAAATTCGTCAACGACAAGCACGGACACGATGTCGGCGACGACCTGCTCAAGACGCTTGCGGTCAGAATTGGCCAGACGGTCGAGGCCATCACCCGGAGGAGGCAGCTGGAGCCGGCCATCCTCGCCCGCCTTTCCGGCGACGAATTTGCGGTTCTGGTGCGCTCCAACCCGGGCGAAGGCACGATCCGGGAGATCTCCAACGCGATTCTCGCCCTGTTTGACGGCGGCTTCGAAGTGTCCGGCAAGAGCTATCCGGTGACGGCAAGCATCGGCGTGGCGATCTGCCCGGATGATGCCACCAATATCGCCGAACTGATCTCCAATGCAGATGCGGCCATGTACCAGGCGAAGTCCGGCGGCAGGAACCGCTCCTCCCGTTTCTCGCGGGCGCTCCACGACAAGCGTACCCGGCTGCGCCAGATCCAGGAGGAACTGCGCGGGCTCGATCCCGACGAACAATTCCGCCTGGTCTACATGCCGATCGTCAACGTGCGGGGCCAAGTCACCGGCTGCGAGGCGCTGTTGCGCTGGCATTCGCCGATTCTCGGCGCCGTTACGCCGGACGAATTCGTCCCGATCGCCGAAAGCTCCGGTCTTTTCACCAAGATCGACTGGTGGGTCATCAACAAGGCGATGTCCGACTGCGGTCAGTTGAAGGCACTCTTCGGGCAGGATACGGTTCTGGCGATCAACATCTCTTCAGCCGAGTTGCATTCGCACGCGCTCGGCGACTATCTGTCGGATTGCGCGGCCCGCCATCAGCTCGAACCGCAATCGATCGACATCGAACTCACCGAGACGTTCGCCGTCAAGATCAGCGACCAGCTCAGGCAGAACATCGACGAGCTGCGCCACAAGGGCTTCCGCCTGTCGATCGACGACTTCGGCGCCGGCTACACCTCGATCCAGCAGATCATCGACTACGCCGCCGATACCATCAAGCTGGACCGGGCGCTGGTCACCAACCTCACGGCCTCGCACTCCCTCTCCGTCCTCAAGGCGGTCGTCGCACTCTGCCATGCGAAGGACATGGCGGTGATCGGCGAAGGCGTCGATACGCCGGAAAAACTCGCCATGCTCACCGCAGCCGGCTGCGACCGCTTCCAGGGCTACCTGATCAGCAAGCCGCTCTCGCTCGACGACCTGGCGATCTGGGCACTCACTCGGACCGCGCAGCACGTCAAGGACCGTCCCGCCGACGAGCGCTCCGTCAGCGCCCGCCGGAGCTCGAGCCGGGAAGCGCGCCGGTGAATCTTGGACGCGGAGCCGGTTTTTCCTTGACCTTGCCCCGCCTGCCGTCCTAACCGCAGCGCATCAATGCGCAGACGGCAGGGATGGCAATGAAGGTTCTTCTGATCGGATCGGGCGGGCGCGAGCACGCGCTTGCGTGGAAAATCGCGCAGTCG
Organism: Sinorhizobium fredii NGR234; assembly: GCF_000018545.1. Taxonomy (NCBI): domain Bacteria; kingdom Pseudomonadati; phylum Pseudomonadota; class Alphaproteobacteria; order Hyphomicrobiales; family Rhizobiaceae; genus Ensifer; species Ensifer fredii. Next base: position 524,892 of record NC_012587.1, on the reverse strand, counting down.
CCGCAGCTCACCGCGCTATACGCAGCACCAGGCAATCCCGGCATCGCCGAAGAGGCGACGATCGTCGCGCTCGATATCGATGACCACGCAGCCGTCGTCGACTTCTGCCGCCGGGAGTCGATCGATTTCGTGGTGGTCGGCCCCGAGGCGCCGCTCGTCGCCGGCCTCGCCGACGCGCTGCGGGCCGCCGGCATTGCCACCTTCGGCCCCTCTGCCGCGGCTGCCCAGCTCGAAGGCTCCAAAGGCTTCACCAAGGATCTTTGCGCCAAGTACGCAATCCCGACAGGTGCCTACAAGCGTTTCACCGAAGCCGAACCGGCGAAAGCCTATATCCGCGAACAGGGTGCGCCGATCGTCATCAAGGCGGACGGGCTCGCCGCCGGCAAGGGCGTCACGGTCGCGATGACCCTCGACGAGGCGCTTGCCGCCGTCGACGAGTGTTTCTCCGGCGTCTTTGGCGCCGCAGGGGCGGAAGTCGTCGTCGAAGCCTATCTCGATGGCGAGGAAGCAAGCTTTTTCTGCCTTTCGGACGGCAAAGCCGTGTTGCCGCTTGCCTCGGCCCAGGACCACAAGCGCGTCGGCGACGGCGACACGGGGCCGAACACCGGCGGGATGGGCGCCTATTCGCCGGCCCCGGTGATGACGGCCGGGATGGTCGAACGGACGATGCAGGAGATCATCGAGCCGACCGTGCGCGGCATGGCCGAAAGCGGGTATCCGTTTACCGGCGTGTTCTTCGCCGGACTGATGATCACCGCCAAAGGACCGGAACTCATCGAATACAATGTCCGCTTCGGCGACCCGGAATGCCAGGTCCTGATGATGCGCATGAAGAGCGACCTCTTGCCGCTGCTTTACGCGGCAGCGACGGGCACGCTCGACGGAAAAGAGATCGAATGGCACGACGACGCGGCGCTGACCGTCGTGATGGCCTCGCGCGGCTATCCGGGAAGCTATGAGAAGAACACGCCGATCGCCGCCCTGCCCGACGCATCGGCCGCCACCAAGGTGTTTCATGCCGGCACGGCGATCAAGGATGGTCGCCTCGTCGCCACCGGCGGCCGTGTGCTGAACGTCACGGCCATGGGATCGACCGTCAGCGACGCGAAGGATGCCGCCTACGCAGGCGTGAACGGCGTTTCCTGGGAGAACGGCTTCTACCGCCGCGACATCGGATGGCGTGCGGTCGCCCGCGAGAAGGCGTAACCGCTCAAATTCGCGGCATCATTCAATCTTTACCAATTCTCCTGACGGGAAGGTAAGGGAAACCTCATATTCTCCTTCTCGATACATTCGAGGAGAAACCGATGCGTTCCCTGCTGATCACCGCCGCCCTGACGCTTGCCGCCGGCACCGCCACAGCGTCGTCGGTCGAGGACGTAGCGTCCGGACAGGCCGTCAATGCCAGCGTCGCGACGATTTCCTGCGCAGAGTGCCCGCCGCTGCAGCCCAAGAAGAAGGCCTCCTATGTGGTGCCCGAGTTGGCGCCCGGCACCGCCAAGCTCGAAGTCAAGGAGATCAATGGCGAAATGAAGTCGGTGCGCACCGAAGCGTGGCTCGGAGGATCGCCGGTGGTCTTCGTCAACAAGGCTTCCGAGGAAGCGATCAAGGCAGCCGCGATCAAGGCGGATCCAGCGTCGGCGGGTGCCGCTGAAGCCTCGGTCGCCGCGGTTGCGGATATCGACCAGACGGCAAAGACTGCGGCTGTCGGGATTGTGTCGCATGCCGAACCGGTGAGCGCCTCTATGGCAGGCAGCGGTTCACAGGAATTTGATCCGTCGGGCTTCGAACTTCGTCTGGATTAGCACCATATAATGAAAGTTCCCTGCCCCATCGGCCGGGATTCAAGGCTGATGGGTGTTCGCTGCAACGGCGAAAGGTTGCGCCCCTGAGAGAAGCAGGGGCGTAATCTTTTATGGGGCAGCCTCGTCGTCGCGGGCAAGCCTCTCTACCAGCATATCGACCTCGCGGTCGGAAAAGACCTCGATGCCGTTCCGGCGAAGGAGCGCTGCGGTGACACCCTCGCCCCGAACGCGTTCGCCGTTGAAGCTGCCGTCATAGACAAGGCTGGAGCCGCAGGACGGGCTGCCGTCAATCAGCAGCGCGAAACGACAGTTCGTCGCGCGTGCGAGAGCAAGCGCGTTCTCCGCGCCATGGCGAAATGCCTCCGTCACATCGCTGCCGGTCTTTTCGAGGACGCGGCCGGAGCCGGAAAGGATGCTCGCGCCGGTCTTGCCTGCCTCGATCTCCGCCGGCGGCCGCGGAACCGGCATGCCCGCCGACATTTCGGGACAGAGGGTCACGAGCCGCCCTTCCGCGCGCCAACGTTCCAACGCCGGATGGCAGAGCGGTTTCGCGGCGCCATCGTAACGCACCGCATGGCCCATGAGACAGGCGCTGACGAGGATCTTGGCGGTCATGCGCGTTGATAGACCGCCGGACGGAACCGCTCAAGGGCAAAGGCGTCAGCTGAGCAGCAGCGGAACGAGTGAGGCAAGCAGCAGAAGTGCGAAGACAAGGTTGGCGATCCGCGCCTTTCTCGGATCACGAAGGACCGCTGCGATGGCGGCACCGAAGGCAAGCCAGGTGGTGTTCAGGGCGACCGCGACGAAGGCCAGGACCACGACACTCCCGACGGCCGCCCGGGTTCCCTGCTGAGCGTCTACCAGGCTTCCCACATAGAGCGAGCCGATCGCCGCATAGGCCTTCGGATTGGCGATCGCCAAGACAAAGCCGCCGAGGAATGACGGAAGATGCGTTCCTTGCTCAGCGGCGACCGGCGGCGCGGTCGCAATGCGCAAGGCGAGGTACAGCATGTAGAGCCCGCCAATGACTGTCGCCGCCATCTTCATTCCCGGCAGACCGCACGATGGCCGTCGTCCCCGTCGCAATCAACAGAACCACACTTATGGTACCGACATTGATTCCGGCAGCATAGCGCAGGCTGCGGGAAATGCCGTGCGCGGCGGCCATGCCCGCAAAGGCTGAGCGTCGCCGGGCCGGGGCTGCCCATCAGCGGCAGGGCCGCAAGCAGCAGAAAGACGAGGTCGCCGACCATGGAGGCTGCCCTCGTCAGATCCAGACGTCGCTCGCAGCAGTGCGTTCACCGCCCGCCTGGCCGGTGTTCAGCGTACCCGCAGGCTCGATGAGCAGCATCTTCACTTCGCTTGCCGCAAAGGGCTTGTGCTCGACGCCCTTGGGCACGACGTACATTTCGCCTGGGCCGAGTGTCACGGAGCCCTCGCGAAAATCGATCCGAAGCGTGCCCTCGAGAACGATGAAGGCCTCGTCCGTTTCCGGATGATCGTGCCAGATGAAGTCGCCTTCGATGCGGACGATCTTGAACTGGTAGTCATTGAGTTCGGCGATCACCCGTGGCTGCCACTGGTCGGCGAATTTCGCCAGCTTGTCGGCGAAATTGATCGGGGCGTAGGTGCGGCTGGACAGATTCATGGCTGCTTCCTCGAGTTGCTTTCGGAGGAATTACAGCGCTTTCACTCGTCGGGTCTTGAACGATCGTGCAGCGGGCGCTTCAGGCTTGCTCCCCCGCAGGCATTCCGGCCATGCGCAGCCATCGCCCCGGCGCGACGCCAAAGGCTTTCTTGAAGTGACGGCTCATATGCGCCTGATCGGCGAAACCGGCGTCAAGCGCGGCTTCTGCCGCCGGCACGCCTTGCCTGAGGTCGGCCTTCACCGCCTCGAGGCGCCGCTGCACCAGATAGCGATAGGGGCTCGTTCCGAACAATCGCCGAAAATCCCGGCTGAGGCCCCAGCGATCCCGGCCACTGACCGCCTCGAGACGCTCCAGCGTTACAGTGCCTTCGGGCAGTTCATGGAGGTAGAGGCGGGCCCGTTCGGCAGCGCGATAATCGAGCGCGCCGCCGACCTTCACGGGCCCGCCGGCAGCAGCTTGCAGCGCATGGGCAAGTTCGAAGAGTCCGTCCTCGAATTCAAGCGCATCGATCCGGGCATCCGTCGCCGGCAAGAGAGCATGAACCGCGGCGAACAGGCGCGGATCGGAGGAAACGCCGCCCCTGACGTAAGGCAGCGGCCGGCCGCCGAGCACCTCCTGGATAGCGGCTGGCTCAATATAGATCATCCGGTAGCGAAAGCCCTCCTCGGCACCGGCCTGGCCGTCATGCAGCTCATCCGGGTGCAGGACCATCGTCCTGCCGGGAAGGCTTGTGCGCTCGGCGCCGCGGTAACGGAAACTCTGAACGCCCGAAAGCGTCTGGCCGACGGCATAGGTATCGTGCCGATGCGGCTCGTAGGCTCGGCCGGCAAAGAATGCTTCGATTCGCTCGAAGGGGATCACATCCTCGGCAAGGGCAATCCAATCGCCGCGCCCATTACGGCCCGGAGGGTCGATAACACCTGCCCCTGCGCTCGGATGATCGCTCGTCATGCTCCATGAGATAGGAGTGCGCCTGCCGATTGTCGACAGGTGCCCCAGCCGAACCGGCGTTTATCCGGAGATCTTCGAAAAATCCGCGACCTCGCCGGTCGCGGAGCGGATCAGCCCCAGGAGCGCCAGGCGATTGGCACGGATTGCCCTGTCCTCGTCATTGACGAGCACGTCGTTGAAGAACACATCGACCGGCTCGCGCAATTTGGAGAGCGCTGCCATCGCGGAGCGGAAATCCTCCTTGCCGATCGCTTCGCGCGCATCATCGGAGGCGAGCTTGATCGAGGCGTGCAGGGTCCGCTCGGCGTCGAGCCGGAAGAGCCGCTCGTCCACCTGATCCGCGACCTCGGTGCCTTTCTTCTCTTCGGCCGCGAGAATCTGCGTGGCGCGCTTCGTGCCGGCAAGCAGGTTCTTGCCCTCCTCGGCCGTGATGAAAGCGGTGAGTGCTTCGACACGGCGCGCGATCATCAGCAGGTCGTCGGCCTCCGACGTCAATACAGCGTCGATCAGGTCGTAGCGCGCCCCGAGATCGCGGAGATAGACTTTCAGGCGGTCATGGAAGAAGGCGAGAAGGTCCGCCGCAATATCGCCCGTCAGATCGGGCCGCTGCGTCCTGAGCGCCTTGAGCGCAACGTCGAAGAACGGCAGCAGCGGCAGACGGGTCCTGCCCTCGAGAATGAGCCGGATGACGCCGAGTGCGGCGCGGCGCAGTGCATAGGGGTCCTTCGAGCCGGTCGGCTTCTCGTCGATTGCCCAGAAGCCGGCGAGCGTGTCGAGCTTGTCGGCGAGCGCGACCGCGGCCGACACGGCATCGGTCGGTACGCGATCGGAGGGACCCTGCGGCTTGTAGTGATCCTCGATCGCGTTGGCGACCGCCGCGTCCTCGCCCTGCAGCACCGCGTATTTGTGGCCCATGATGCCCTGCAGCTCGGGAAACTCGCCAACCGCCTCGGTGCGCAGATCCGCCTTGGCAAGCACCACGGAGCGTTCGACCAGGGCCTGGTCGGCGCCGGTGACCTCGGCCAGCGCCAGAGCAATCGAGCGGATGCGGGCGACGCGCTCGCCTTGCGTTCCGAGCTTGGCATGGAAGGTGACGTTCAGCGCATCGAGCTTCGCCATGCGCTGGTCGAGCGGCTTGCCGAGATCGAGCCCGAATTTCTCAGCGGACGGCTTCAGCGTCTCGAGGTCTGGCAGATCGCCCTGGTCACGTTTCCAGAAATGCGCCGCATCGGAAAGGCGGGCGCGGACGACCTTGCCGTTGCCATGCACGATCTCCTTGCCGCCGTCCTTGGCCTCGATGTTCGAAACGAGGATGAAGCGGTTCGACAGCGTTTCGGCACCCGGCTGCCGCGTCACGAAGCATTTCTGGTTGGTCTTGATCGTCAGGCGAATGATTTCGGAGGGAATTTCGAGATAGCTCTCCTCGAAGCTCCCCATCAGCACCCGCGGCCATTCGACGAGGCCCGTCACTTCCTCGAGCAGCCCCTCGTCCTCGACCAGTTCCAGGCCATTGGCGAAGGCGATGTTGCGCGCGTCCGCGCCGATGATCTCCTTGCGGCGCTCGGCGTCGAGCACGACCTTCGCCTTTTCGAGCTTGTCAGCATAGTCGGCGAAGCGGCGGACCATGATCGCTTCCGGTGCGTGGAAGCGGTGGCCGTAGGTAATGTTCGAAGCGGTGATACCATCGACCGCGAAGGGGATCACCCTCGTCTCCTCGGTTTCGGCGCCGAAGGTGCAGACAATCGATTGCAGGGGCCGCACCCAACGCAAGCTGCCCGGCTTGGCGGAGGCTGCACCGGAGCGCATGGACTTCGGCCAGGGGAAATCGCGAATGATCGCCGGCATCACCTCGGCGACGATGTCCTCGGCGTCCCTGCCCGGCTTGACGATGTGGGCGACGTAGAAATCGCCCTTCTTCGGGTCGCTGTGAACATGGGCATCGCCGATCGAGGAAAGGCCCGCGGCGCGCAGGAAACCTTCGATCGCCTTCTCGTTGGCGTCGGTGCGCGGCCCCTTGCGCTCCTCGCGGACATCGGCGGAGCGCGCATTCAGGCCACGGATGTCGAGCGTCAGGCGGCGCGGCGTCCAATATTCGCGCGCACCTTCATAGGTGAGACCGGCCTCGACGAGCGCATCGGTTACGAGCTTCTTCAGATCGCCGGCCGCCTTGCGCTGCATGCGGGCCGGAATTTCCTCTGAGCGCAGTTCAATAAGAAGATCGGGCATCAATCGAGACTTTGTTCTGTTCCGGTGGGTGGCCCCGGGACTTAGCAAGCCCCGGCGAGAATGTCATCAAGTGCGGCGAGGAAATTGGCCGGCCCCTACCAGCCGCCGCCACCACCGCCACCGCCACCGCCACCGGAAAAGCCGCCACCGGACGAAAAGCCGGAGGACGAACTCTTGGGCGGAGGCGGCAGCGAAGAGGTCATCGTGTCGGCCATCGATCCGGCGAAGCCACCGATCGTGTCGGAGAAGGATCCCGGGCCGAAGCTATCGCCATGGTACCAGCTCGGTTGGTAGGCGGCGGCTGCCGCACCCCCGGCTGCCGCCAGCAGCCAGCGATCGAAGGTCTCGGTCCAGGGCTTTTCGACGCCGAGCGCGACGGCATAGGGCAACAGCGTTTCGAAATGCCGCGGCGACATTTCCGGCACGCCCTGCATGTTCAGACGATCCTGTTCCGCAAGCGTCAAATATTGCCGGAGCCCGTCAATGCCATCCATCATCCGGGTGCCAAGCGGTGTCGGCGCCCCCATCAGGTAATAGAAGAGCCCGTTGACGAGCACGATGCCGCCGACCGCGAAGAACAGCGGCAGGTCGTCCGGCTCCGTTGCCGAGAACATGACCACCGCCAGGATGCTCGAAAAGACGGCGACCAGCACAAAGCCGATGAAGGCCAGCACGACGATCGACATGATGCGGCGCATGAGGCTCGACCCGCGCCTCAGGGACTTGCCGACCGAAACGGCGAAGCCGGAAACGAATACGGCGACGAAGACCGGGACGACGATGAAAGGAATCGTCTCTTCTCCGAGCTCGCCGAAGATGAAAAGCGCTGCCAGCGCTACGATCGAAAGCACGACGCCGCCGGTGATGTAGCCGACATTGGCCTGGTAGTATTTGCCGCGATGCTCGCGCTCCATGGCGCTGCGGAAGCTGGATCCGGCGTCGGCAACCGCCTTGCCGTTCGCCCGATCGATTTTGAGCGTTCCACCAGCGGCCTCGACCGACTTCATCAGCGCCGCCTCGCCGGTCGGAAGTTTTTCGCCACCGCTTTTGCCGGTCGCCGAGACGATGATGGCATTCTTCAGATCGTCGAGGACGACATATCCCTTCACCGCGAGACTGAGCGCCGCGGCCGAGAGCGCAGTCCAGCCCTCACCGGAAAAGCCCTTGTTGTCGATATAGTTGACCAGCGCCGGCGAAATGCCGTCCGGCGGGTCCCAGCGCGGCACCATGACGCCGCGGGCGGGGTCGCGACCGACCCGCACCCAGGCACGCCCGTAATAAAGGCCCACGGCGACGAGGCCGGCGCCGGCGATGACCACCGCCAGGTGGTCGCGCAGCCACCAGATGTTCTGCTGCGAGGGACTCGGCCGATCGATGCTGCCTTTCGGCAACTTGATCGCGATGGTGAGGCCCTCCTGCGGGCGAAGCCGGCGCGTCGTGGCGAAAAAGATCTCGCCCCCCTCCTCGACGGCGCGCGCGTCCTTGCCGGTGGCGCCGTAGCCGCCGGTAAAGACGTCGAGCGCCTGCGCCACCACGCCATCCGGCAAGGTAACGGTGGCGGTCGCCTCCTCGATCGGGAACGCCCATTCGGTGCCGGTCACGTTCCAGTAGAGCTCGTCGTGATCGTTGAAGAAGCGTATCTGGCGGCTGGTCTCATAGGTGAGCTGAAATATATGCTCGCCGCGCGGCAGGAACACGTCGGCATTGCCGGTGTAGATGCGGATGCCGCCACTGATCGATTCGGTCCGGTATTCCTCCTGCTCGCCATCACGTTCGACGGAGACGAGCTTGAAATCCACCCGGACGCGCCGGCCGTCCGGGTCGATGAAGGTCAGCGGAAAATCACGATAGATGCCGCGGCGAATCTGGTTGCCTTCGACATTCGCGGTGATCGTTTCGGTGACCGTGAGCGTGCCGTCCTTGGCCACATCAATGACCGAATGGTAGGAAGAAATGATCTCTTCCGCCGCAGCCGGGCACGGTGCGGCAAGGACCATAAGCACGAACGCAAGCGCCGCCAGAAGCCGCTTCATCAGGATTTCCTCTTCCGTGCCGCCTCAGAACTTGACCGACGGCACAGCGCGATCCGCTTCGTTGGTGATCTCGAAATAGCTGGCCTTGGCAAAGCGGAAGGTGCCGGCGATCAGGTTGGACGGGAAGCTTTCGACCTTGACGTTGAGATCGCGGGCAGCACCGTTGTAGTAGCGGCGCGACATCTGGATCTCGCCCTCGATCGTTTCCAGCGAGCGCTGGAGCTCGACAAAATTCTCGTTGGCCTTCAGATCCGGATAGGCTTCGGCGAGCGCGAAGAGCCGGCCAAGCGCCTGCGAGAGTGCCCCTTCGGCGGCGGCCCGTGCGGCGATGTCGCCCTCGGGGACGGCCTGGGCCCGGTTGCGCAAGGCGACGACTTCCTCGAGCGTCGACTTCTCGTGAGCCGCATAGCCCTTCACAGTCTCGATCAGGTTGGGGATGAGATCGGCGCGGCGCTTCAACTGCACGTCGATGCCGGACCAGGCCTCTTCGGCCATCTGACGCGCCTTGACGAGGCCGTTATAGACGAAAACCAGGTAAAGGATCACGGCGACCCCGATTGCCAGCCCGATCATGAAATGCCCTCCTTCGAAACCCGCCGGAGGTTAGCACCGACTCCGCGTGCGAGATACAGGACGCGCCGGCGAAAAGCATATCTTTCCCCGCTTCGATTCGAAGCCATCCGTGATCAACCCGCTCAACCGTTAGTACTCCTGGCCGCGATATCGCGGCCGCCGTATCGAGGCGTTGAAGCCGGTCCCATTTCGCCAGCGCGGAGCTGTTCCGCCGGTAACGGCGCGATCGGCACTTGTGGCCGATACTCAAACAATCAAACAACCACAACATGCAGACAGGACCATGACTTCGCTCGCCACCCTCATCAACGTTGTCGCCTTCACGGCCCTCTTCACTGCCCATGCGAGCGCAGCACCGGTCGAGAGGCCAACCGGCATTCGCCGCGCCCTGCAAATCTATGCCGGCGAATTGTCGATCAGCGCCTCCATGACGCTGGAACCGATGTGGCGGCTCGAAGGCAGCGAATTCTTCTGCATGCAGCATATGTTCCCGGCTTCCGGCACGCACACGCCTGCGAACACGCACGCCACGATCCCGTGCGGAAGAAAGATCCGATTCGCTTGATCAGGCCGCGTCCCTGGTCTCGTTCGCGCCGCCTGCATCGGTCAGCAGGAAAGCTTCCCCGCAGGCCTTGGCCAGCGTGCGCACCCGCAGGATATAGCTCTGCCGTTCGGTGACGGAGATGACGCCGCGGGCATCCAGAAGATTGAAGACGTGGCTCGCCTTGATGCACTGGTCATAGGCGGGAAGAACGCATTTGTGCAGGCGGTTGTTGCTGGCGTCGCCCGGCGCGCCGGCGGCGAGCAGCGCCAGGCACTCCTTTTCGGCGTCGACGAAGTGCTGATGCAGCATCGCCGTGTTGGCATACTCGAAATTATGCCGTGAATATTCCTGCTCCGCCTGCAGGAACACGTCGCCATAGGTGATCTTCTCCGCACCCTCGCGGCCGTTGAAGTTCAAGTCGTAGACATTGTCGACGCCCTGGACATACATCGCCAGGCGTTCGAGACCATAGGTCAACTCGCCGGAAACCGGGGAGCACTCGATGCCGCAGACCTGCTGGAAGTAGGTAAACTGCGAGACTTCCATGCCGTCGCACCAACACTCCCAGCCAAGCCCCCAGGCGCCGAGCGTCGGGCTTTCCCAGTCGTCCTCGACGAACCGGATATCGTGCAGCAGCGGATCGAGGCCGATCGCTTCCAGCGAACCGAGATAGAGTTCCTGCAGGTTGGACGGATTCGGCTTCAGAAGCACCTGGTACTGATAGTAGTGCTGGAGCCGGTTGGGGTTCTCGCCGTAGCGGCCGTCGGTCGGGCGGCGCGACGGCTGGACGTAGGCAGCGCGCCACGGCTTCGGCCCCAGCGCACGCAGCGTCGTCGCCGGATGGAACGTGCCCGCACCGACCTCCATGTCGTAGGGCTGCAGCACGGCGCAGCCCTTGTCGGCCCAATAACTGTGCAGCGTCAGGATCAGGGCCTGGAAGGACCGCTTCGGGTTCATGTGGTCCGGCAGGGAGGCGGTGGTCATGAGATCACGTCCGAATTCTTCGAAATCTTGCCGGGACAGGTGCCATGCCGCAGGGCAAGGGTCAAGCGCCTTGGCCGATCCACAAACCGACCAGTTCGGCGGACGTCACTCGTCCTCGCGCTTCAGGCGATACTCTCCGGTTTTCGGATCCTTGACGAGCGTCCCGTTGGCGCCGGTTTCGCGCTCCCGGCGCAAGCGTTCCTGGTGACGCGTCACCTTTTGGGCATCGGCGATGAACTTGCGATAGCCGATCCAGGCAATGAGGGCGACGATCAAGAGCAGAATGATCTGCGGCATGGTTTCTCCTCTGCTCCTCCTTGGATCAGACGGGATTGCCGGACAGGAGATGCAGCACCCTTTTGTTACAGCGGCCTTGCGCGCCTGACCAGACCGGATGCCCCCAAGCGACTGCACGGCGCTGTAGGCAGCTGCCATTGTCTCACAGGCCGAAGCGCGCCCAAAGCGCCCTTTCCTCGATCGCTTCCAGCAGACCTGCAGCGGCAGAGGCCGCCAGCGGTGCGGCGATCGATCCGCCCACCGCCGCACCGGGCTGCCGGCGTCCGAAGAGACTGCGGCTCGGCTGGATCAGCTCGAGGCGGGCCTTCTCGCCGTAGCGCCGCTTCACTTCGCCGCGCATGTCGCCGAGAGCATCGACGAGGCCCAGCTCCTGGCCGCGTCGGCCCGTCCAGAACAGGCCTGAGAAGATATCGGGATGGTCGGCGAGCATCGAGCCGCGGCGGGCCTTGACCAGTTGGATGAAGGTATCGTGGATGTCCAGCTGTAGGCTCTTGAGGAACTCGACGTCACGTTCTTTTTCCGGCTGGAACGGGTCGAGCACGACCTTGTTCTCGCCGGCGGTGTAGACGCGCCGTTCGACGCCGACCTTCTTCAGGAGTTCCGGAAAGCCGAAGCCGCCGGACACGACACCGATCGAGCCGACGATCGAGCTCGGATCGGCGATGATCTCGTCCCCGGCGAGCGCGATCATGTAGCCACCCGAGGCAGCGACGTCCTCGACGAAGATCAGCACGCGCTTCTTCTTCTCATCCGCCAGGTCGCGGATGCGCTGATAGATCAGCCGGGACTGGACGGGCGAGCCGCCGGGCGAATTGACGGAGATGGCGACGGCCGGTGCCTCCTTGACGGAGAAGGCCTTTTCGAGAAGAGGCGCGACGGTGGCAAGATTGAGGACCGGGCGGAACTGCCCGCCCCCGGACATGATGGTGCCGTGAAGCCGGATGGTCGGAATCGCAATCCCGTCCCTGCGAAAACGCCTCGGCATCAATTTTCTGAAGAATCCGGCCATCTCAACTCCTGCCCGATACGAACCCGCCCCTGCATGTATGCATTGCCGCCGCAAACGCAATGGCGCGATTACCGTTAATCACCGGCGGCGATAAGCCTCGCGGCCATTGTTGAGGTCGTCGATCTCCGGCGAGAAACGGTGCGTGCCTTCCGCGTGCATGATCAGCGGCGCCCGGAGCACCAGCCGCTTGCGACTCTGTTTTATTGCCGTCACCAGAATCCTGACGGCATTCTCGCCGGCACGCGGCAAGAGCGGCGTGATCTCGATGCCGCCGAAGCGGCGGCCGCAGGCCGCGATGATCTCGGCGATCGATTCCGGCCGGGCGATCAGCGAAAGCTGCCCGCCCGGCTTCATGATCGCCCCGGCCGTCTTGATCCAGGTCTCGAAGAGATCGTCGCTCATCGCATGCGCCTCGGCCTTGAGGCTATCCGGCGTCCTGCGGTCGGCGGCGTCGTTGAAGGGTGGATTCATGATGACGTGATCGAAGGCGTCGTCCGGCAGTCCGACTGCAGCACGCGCCTTGCCGTTCAGCGAAACATCCGCCTCGAGCACGGCGACCCGCGAGGCGAAGCGCGCGTTCTCCGGCAAGGCAAGGCTGCGGCGGGCAAAGTCGGCCATGATCGCCGAGCGCTCGACGAGCAGGACCTCGGCTTCGGCAAGCCGCGAGGCGACCGCCATGCCGGCCGCGCCCGCGCCCGCACCGAGATCGGCAACGCGGCAGGGCCGCTCGCACGACACGAGCGCGGCAAGCAGCATCGCGTCCATGCCGGAGCGATGGCCCTGGCCGAGCGGCTGGATCAGATGAAATTTGCCGCGATGAAACGAATCCACCGATTCCGCCGTCGTCGTCATTGCAGCGACCGCGCCTCGTACGGACCACCGCCTTGCGCCAGGCTCGGCGTCATTGACGCAGTTCCTTTTCCAGTCCGGCATCGATCAGGATGCGCCGAGCCCTATCGGCATCGTCATCGGCTACCAGAAAACGCCGCGGCAAGAGGCCGAGCGAGCCTTCGAGAATGCTCATGTCCCGATCGGCAATGAGACAGGGGATGCCGGCATCCTTCATCAGGCTTTCCGCAAAGGAGAGCAGCACGGCGTCGTTGGTGCGGATCAGTTCCTTCATTCGCCTCATTGTTCCCGTCTTAAATTGCAGCGGGCGAGGCAATTCGCCTCTTGCCGCCCGGGGCCCCGCTTTCTATTGTCAAACCCGACAACCGAAGCAGGAGTCCGGGGCGTTGGGCGTAGTGATACCGCTGGAAGACAATAAAAACAAACAGGCCTCCGTGAAGCCGCTCGTCGGCCTGACGGCGGCCGACATGGAGCGCGTCAATCAGCTCATCCTCTCCAAAGCGGGCTCCGACGTGCAGATGATTCCGGAGGTCGCCAACCACCTGATTTCTTCTGGCGGAAAGCGGCTACGGCCGATGCTGACGCTCGCGGCCGCTTCGATGTTCGGCTACGAGGGCGACGCGCATGTCAAGCTCGCAACCAGCGTCGAATTCATGCATACCGCGACGCTGCTCCACGACGATGTCGTCGACGAAAGCGACCTGAGACGCGGCAAATCGACGGCGCGGACGATCTGGGGCAACCAGGCGAGCGTGCTCGTCGGCGACTTCCTGCTCGGCCAGGCCTTCCGCATGATGGTCGACGTCGGCTCGCTCGATGCGCTCGACGTGCTGTCGACCGCTGCCTCGGTGATCGCCGAAGGCGAAGTCCTGCAGCTCTCGGTCGCCAAGAACATGGAGACGACCGAGGACGACTACCTGCAGGTGATCCGGGCCAAAACCGCGGCGCTTTTTGCCGCCGCTGCGGAAGTCGGTCCGATCGTCGCGAGCGCCAGCAGGGCCGATCGCAACGCGCTGAAATCCTATGGCATGAATCTCGGCCTCGCCTTCCAGCTCGTCGACGACGTTCTCGACTATGGGGGCTCGTCGAGCGATCTCGGCAAGAATGTCGGCGACGACTTCCGCGAGGGCAAAATCACCCTTCCCGTCATCCTTTCCTACCGCCGCGGCACGCCGGAGGATCGGGCTTTCTGGCGCGAAGCGATCGAAGGCGGCGTCACCGACGCGGCCAACCTCGACAAGGCGCTCGGCCTCATCCGCCGCTACGGCGGATTGACCGACACCATCGCGCGCGCCCAGCACTATGGGACGATAGCGCGCGATGCTCTCGCGCCGTTGCCGGCGTCTCCCTGGAAGTCGGCCTTGGTCGAGGTGATCGATTTCTGCATCGACCGGGTGAGCTGAGCGCCGAGGCGCGGAGCAATATTCCCCCGGTGGAGGAATTTCTTGCCGCATTGCGCCAAAAAAGCCATTCTATTCTTCAAGACTTGCGTTCGACAACTTGCGATCGACTCCGGAACAACCAGCAAAGACGCGGCGGGCCGAGACGATCGGCAACGAAAGGTTTTACATGCGGCATAATACATTCCTTCGCCTCCTCGGCGGCGCGGCAATGCTGGCTCTTCTGTGTGTGACCGGCAGCCACCAAGCCTTTGCTGAAGACAAGGCGGCTGTCGAGGATGCCCGACCTTTCGACATCAGAGGCGTCAACACCTTCGCCGGCGCCTTCCTGGCGGCGCGGACGGCCGACGTCGATCGCGATTTCGAGACGGCAACGGAACTCTATCGCATTGCGCTGAGGTTCGAGCCGGAGAATACCGAGGTCAAGCAGCGGCTGATGATCACGCTGCTGATGAGCGGCAAGTTCGACGAAGGCGTCAAGATTGCCGAGGCGCTGAAATCCGATCCGGCCGTCGAGCGGATCACCACGACTGTCCGGGCCATCGAATCGATCCGCAAGCGCGAATATCGCAGCGCCCAGAAGCTGTTGAACTATCAGGGTCCGAACGATCTCGACCGGCTGATGAGCACGCTTCTATCCGCCTGGGCGAAGGCCGGGCAAGGGCGGCCCAAGGAGGCCATCGCCCAGATCAAGGCCCTCGAGGGACCGGAATGGTTCCGGGTGTTCAAGAACTACCACACCGGAGCAATCGCCCTCGTGGCGGGCGACAAGACGACGGCACGCTCCAGGCTGAACGATGCCATTCTCGACCGTGAGGGCGGCAGCGCCGCGCCGGATACGTTCATGCGCGCGGTCGAGGCGCTGGCGCGCTTCGAAGCCCGCGAGGGCAACAAGCAGAAGGCGCTCGATACGGTTTCCGTCGGCGAGAGCCTCGTCAACAACTACACGCCGCTCGAGGCTCTGAGGGAGAGCATCGAAAAGGGCGAGCCCCAGGAGCAGCAGGTCCGCAATGCCGCGCAAGGGGCTGCCGCCGTCCTCTTTTCGATCGGCGGCGCGCTCAACCGCGAGGGAGCGGAAGACATCGTCACGCTCTATCTGCAGACGGCGCGCCGCCTCGATCCGGAAAGCGCCGACATCCTGGTCATGCTCGGCGGCATCGCGGAAAACCTGAAGAAGCAGGACGAGGCGATTGCGCTTTACAAGAGCGTGCCGGCGGAATCGCCGATGCGCCGCGTCTCCGAGCTCCAGCTCGGCCTGGCGCTCGCCAGCGTCGGCAAGGTCGACGAGGCGAAGAAACACCTGCAGGCGCTGATTGAAGTCGATCCGAAGAACATCCGCAACTATCTCGCCTATGGCAGCGTCCTTTCCGACGCCAAGGCGTACAAGGAGATGGGTGACCTCTACGACCGCGCCGTCGAGGCGATCGGCCCGGTGCCGAAGCGCAGCGACTGGACGGTGTTCTTCCAGCGGGGGATCGCCTACGAACGGCAGAAGATCTGGGAAAAGGCTGAGCCGAGCTTCCTCAAGGCGCTGGAACTCAACCCCAATCAGCCCCAGGTCCTGAACTATCTCGGCTACTCTTGGGTCGACATGAACATCAATCTCGACAAGGGCCTGGAGATGATCCGCAAGGCGGTCGAGCTCAAGCCCGACGACGGCTACATCGTCGATTCGCTCGGATGGGCCTATTTCCGCATGAACCGGTTCGACGAGGCGGTGACCGAGCTGGAGCGCGCCGCCGAACTGATGGCCGGCGACCCAACGATCAACGACCATCTTGGCGATGCCTATTGGCGGGTCGGACGCAAGCTCGAAGCGGTCTTCCAGTGGAACCAGGCGCTCGAAATGAAGCCCGAGGAAGCGGAAGTTTCGAAGATCAAGGCGAAGATCGAGAACGGCCTGCCAGCACTCAAGCAAGACGTGCCGGCCGCGGCGGATGCCAAGGAGACGCTGCCGAAGAAGCCCGCCGCGCCGGACAAGAAATCCTGATAGCATGCCGGCCGACGGCATCGCCGGCTTCGCGCTGACCCTTGCGGCGCCGGCCAAGATCAACCTGGCACTGCATGTCGTCGGTCAGCGCGCCGACGGACATCATCTTCTGGAAAGCCTCGTCACCTTCGCAGAGTGCGGCGACCGGATCGCATTCGCGCCAGCGGATGCCGACCACTTCACCGTATCCGGCCCGTTTTCGCGCGATCTGCCGGTCTCGGCGGACGGCAAGAGCGGCAATCTGGTATTGCGGGCTCGCGATCTTTTGCGGCGGGAGCTGATCGGACGGGGCGCTCCGACCACCTCTGTGCATCTGCATCTGGAGAAGAACCTGCCGATCGCCTCCGGGATCGGCGGGGGCTCGGCCGACGCGGCCGCCACGCTTCGCGGCCTGCTTTCGCTCTGGAAAGCCGAGATCGCGCCGGAAAGGCTCGCCAGCCTCGCCCTGGAACTTGGCGCCGATGTGCCGATGTGTCTCGACGGCAGGCCGCTGCTTGCCAGGGGGATCGGCGAAGAGATCGCCCCGCTTGCCGATCTGCCGTCCTTTGCGATCGTTCTCGTCAATCCGCTCGTCGCCGTCTCGACGCCCGTCATCTTTCGGATGCTCGCCGAGAAGCGCAATCCTCCCCTCGCCCTGCCGCACGGCGCCCATACCGCCGCGGCCTGGCTGGCAGCCCTCGCCGACATGCGCAACGATCTGGAGCGGCCGGCGAGAGCGCTGGAACCGGCGGTCGAGACGGTATCGGACGCGTTGCAAGCGGTGCGTGCCGATCTCGTACGGATGTCCGGCTCGGGCGCCACGTGTTTCGGTCTGTTCGACAGCGACGAAAAGGCGGGCGCGGCCGCGCAGCGCATTTCCGCCGATCAGCCGGGATGGTACGTTCTAGCCACCCGAACCGCGGGGAAGCGAGGATAACCAATGCCCGGCATCGACGAAGCACGTCCCTTCATTCCGGTCGGGATCGCCGTCCTCACGGTTTCCGATACGCGCACGCGCGCCGACGACAAGTCCGGTGACACGCTCGAGGCAAGCATACGCGATGCCGGCCACCGGCTCGAGGCGCGCGCAATCGTGCGTGACGACCGCCGGGAGATCTACGATCAGGTGAAGGCCTGGACGCTGGATGCGTCGATCGACGTCGTCATCACCACCGGCGGGACCGGCTTCACCGGCCGAGACGTGACACCGGAAGCGCTGGAGCCGCTCTTCGAAAAGCGCATGGACGGGTTTTCCGAGGTCTTTCACCGGATCTCCTACGACAAGATCGGCACGTCGACGATACAGTCGAGGGCGACGGGCGGCGTGGCCAATGCCACCTTCATCTTCGTGCTGCCCGGTTCGCCCGGGGCCTGCAAGGACGCCTGGGACGGGATCCTGAAGCAGCAGCTCGACTACCGGCACATGCCCTGCAACTTCGTCGAGATCATGCCGCGGCTGGACGAGCACTTGAAACGCGGCTGATCTCGCCCTGTTCCGTTTGGAACAGCCACGTATGGTTGAAACGGCTATATTCCTACTCGTCAGCTCGTCAAAGCAATGCGCATACCGTGCATCCGCATCCAAGCGAAGCGAGACGCCTCTTTCCAGATCCCCGCGGAAAGAGATCTACAAGTTATACGACATGGTGCCCCGCCACAGTGAGATGGAGCAGCATGGCAAGCCCTTTTCGCAGACAGGACATTTGAGAGTCGCTTCAGGGGGTGCCGCAAGGCACGCCCCTCTTGTGCCTGCAACCACGCCGTTTCAAGCTCGCTCGGCGGATCGGTGGCCGAGAGCAACCCAGGCCGGAACGAGCTCGGTCGCAAGCTTGCGGACCGCCCGCGCGGTCGCCATGTCGCTGAGCTGCATATTGGCGCGCGCGGCCGCAACGGCATCCTGCTTGCGCATCAGAAATCCGGCCTCTAGCGGCGCAGCCCGCTGCGACAAGCGCTTGAGAAGCGGCCGGCGATGCATCCGAGAGGGTGAAAACCGCGCCGGATCCTTGTTCAGCGAGACATATTCGATAAGCTCGTCCACCCAGCGTCCTATCGGACGAGCCCCCGGCTCAAGCAGCATCAGCCAATCACCGCGCGCCGAGCGGACAACGTCGGAGAGGTCCCATTCGGCGCAGAAGCGGCAGCCGGCTGCATCGGCGACATGGGCGGAACCATCACTGGAGCCGTGATCCAGGATGATCACGTCGCTGACGAGCCCTTCAACAGCTCCTGCGACAAGCACGGACAAGGTCTGTGCGAGTTCCGCTTCGTTGTCCCGCGTCTCCATGATGATCGTCAGCATAAACGTCTCCTAACGCATCATTGGATGAAATACCACAATTCTTCAGGGGTGTTAGCGGCCCGCACCGGTACGACCCCGCACTGCAGCAATTTTTGTTCTTGCTTTGTTCCAATTTGTGGTTTAGGAAAATAATCAGAGCGGACCGAAGTCGCAAATCCGGTCCGAGGAGGTTTCCATGACCGAGCTGTCTCAACTCAGGCAGGGTGCCTTTGCGCCCGGCAACAGCGCAGAGCTGGCGGAGGCCATCGTCACCGGTACGGGTGTCAGGATAGAGATCGATCGCCGTCGGGGACGCGGCGCAGCCCTCAACATGAGCGGCCGCTACGAGCCGCGGACGCGCGACGCGTTCGACGACGGTTGGCAGACGATCGAGGAATTGCCGCCGTTCAAGACGGAAGTTCAGGTCGAGAAACCTCGCAACGTCATCACCCGCAACGAGTCGCCGGACATTTCCTTCGATCGCTCCATCAATCCCTACAGAGGCTGCGAGCACGGCTGCATCTATTGTTTCGCGCGGCCGACGCACGCCTATATGGGGCTCTCGGCGGGGCTTGATTTCGAAGCGAAGCTCTTCGCCAAGCCGGACGCGCCCCGTTTGCTGGAACGCGAACTGGCCAAGCCGGACTATAAGGTGCGTCCCATCGCGATCGGCACCAATACGGACCCCTACCAACCGATCGAGAAAGAGTGGCGCATCATGCGCCAGATCCTTGAGGTGCTGAAGGCCGCCAATCACCCGGTGATGATCGTGACCAAGTCGGCCATGGTGACGCGCGACATCGATCTGCTCGCCCCGATGGCGGAAAAGGGCCTGGCGCGCGTCGGCATTTCCGTCACGACGCTCGACCGCAAGCTGGCGCGCGCCATGGAGCCGCGGGCATCGACGCCGCCCAAGCGGCTCGAAGCAATTCGCGCGGTGTCGGAAGCGGGCATTCCTGCGGGCGTTCTTGTGGCACCCATCATTCCGGCTCTCAACGATCACGAGATCGAGCGCGTGCTCGATGCGGCGAAGACGGCGGGCGCCGCCGAAGCCAGCTACGTGCTCCTGCGTCTGCCGCTCGAAGTGAGCCCGCTCTTCCGCGACTGGCTGTTGAGAAACTATCCGGACCGCTACAGGCACGTGATGTCGCTGGTCCGCTCGATGCGTGGCGGCAAGGATTATGACGCCGAGTTCGGCAAGCGGATGAAAGGCGCCGGTCCCTATGCCTGGCAGATCGGCCGTCGGTTCGAGCTTGCCGCCAAGCGCCTGGAACTCAACCTAACCCGCCGGCAATTGCGGCACGATATCTTCGTGCCTCCGCTGGGGATGGGTGTCCAGCTCTCCTTGCTTTAGGAGGGCGCCAGCACCCGCACGGACGCGTGCTTCGGGGACGCTGTCTCAAGGACGGTTTCACCCAAATCAAAGTTCCGGCGCCTCCTTGCCTCAGGATGGCGCTGGCTTTCCTCCCGGTTTACCGCCGCACACGTACCGGGGGGCTTGAAGGGAATCGGGCGAATATGCGAGGGTCCCCCGCATGTCACGTCGCAAGTCGCCCGATTCCCCGCTTTTTCAACTCGAGCCGGTCCTTCCGGACTTCAGCTTCGAAATCACCGCGAAGCGGGATGGTTTTTGGCCGGTCGCGGGTGCCGACGAGGCCGGCCGTGGTCCGCTTGCCGGTCCGGTGGTCGCGGCAGCGGTTATCCTTGATCCCGATGCGGTGCCTGGTGGCCTCAACGACAGCAAGCTCCTGACAGCCGAACAGCGCGAGGCGCTGTTTACCGAGATCATGGCGACGGCGACGGTGTCGATCGCTTCCTCCTCGGCCGCACATATCGACGCGACCGACATCCTCAAGGCCAGCCTCGACGCCATGCGCCGCGCCATCGACGGTCTGTCCATCGCGGCGCGCTTCGCCCTCATCGACGGCCGCGACGTTCCGCAGGGTCTCCCTTGCCATGCGAAGGCGATCGTCAAGGGAGATTCCCGTTCCGTATCGATCGCCGCGGCCTCCATCGTGGCGAAGGTCACGCGCGACCGCATGATGGCCCGGGCCGACGCCACCTTCCCCGCCTATGGCTTTGCGCTTCACGCCGGCTATGCCACCGTCAGGCACCGCAGCGCCATCGACAGCCACGGACCATGTTCGTTGCATCGCATGAGCTTCCGTCCCTTTCGGGAGGCTCAAGAGCAGCCGCTTGCGGTCAGCACCGGACCGATCGACCCCAACTGATGACGGCGATCGGCATCGCTCCCTGGCGATGCAGATCTCATCAGATCGACTGCCCCTGCACACCTTGACGCGGCATCGTTATTCTTGACTCGGCGCCATGCTGGAAAGGTGCGGTCGACATGTCCGCGCCTCAGTGCCGACTTCGAAGAGAAGCAGGACGACTACGGGGATCGACCACAATATGCTCGGTGACCTGTCCGAAGAGCTGCGCCAGCCTGAGAACCAGGCTGCCGGTCGCTTTGAGCCCGGGGCGGACCTTTGTCAGCCGGTCGATGCGGCGGTGAACACCGCCAATTGAGCGTCGAAAGCACGCTTGTATGCAGGTCGCGCTTCGCCGCGGGCGACATAGGCAGAGAGGTTCGGAAATTCGTCCAGCATACCCGATCCTTTCAGCCTGAGCAGCACCGTCACCATCAGCAGGTCACCGGCGCTGAACGCACCATCGAGCCAGTCGGCAACGCCAAGCCGACTGGAAAGGTCGCTCAGCCGTTTGCGGATGCTGTCCTCAAGGACACCTAGGCGCTGATCGTACCAAGGCTCGTCGCGCTCGAGGATCCTGGCGAGGGCGCGGTCGAAGATCGGCGGCTCCACCGTGTTGAGCGCCGCAAACATCCAGGCGATCGCCCGCGCCCGGGCATTCGCATTGCCTGGCAACAGGCCCGCGTGGCGCTCCGCGATATGGAGCACGATCGCCCCCGACTCGAACAGGGCGAGATCCCCCTCTTCGTAGGTGGGAATCTGCCCGAAAGGCTGAAGCGCACGATGCGCGGGTTCCTTCATCGCTTTGAACGACAGAAGACGAACGTCGTAAGGCTGGCCCACTTCTTCGAGCGCCCAGCGAACGCGCATGTCACGCGCCAGACCCTTGCCGCCATCGGGCGACCGTTCAAAGGCGGTAATTGTAATAGCCATCGTTGCTCTCCATAGCTTGCCTGTCTCGAAGACGACTGGCTAAACGAGATTCCGACACCCCATGCTCGCCGTCAGTTCAACGCCAGCACAGAAAATACGTTCCTGCTGCCGTCGAGCGTCGGCTTTCTCCCCAGAGCAGGCAGCTTACGGACAGTTGCTTGAACACCCCCAATAGAAAAGCCCCGCGTCGACGGCGGGGCTCTCAACTTCATCGATAATCGTACTGGAGCCTAGTTAAGGCGCCCCTTGACTTCGCCAAGAGCCTGCTTGAACAGCGTTTCCTGAGCGGTGGCGTCGGCTTTTGTCGCAAGCACTTTTTCCGCCGCGCTGATCGCGAGATCAACAGCCGCCGTGCGGACCGCGTTGATCGCGTCGCTCTCGGCCTGCTTGATCTTCTGTTCGGAAAGCGCCGTGCGGCGGGCCACGTAGTCCTCGGTCTTCTGCTTGGCTTCCGCTGTCAGCATCTCCGCCTCGCGCTGGGCGGCGGCGACGATGTTGGCGGCTTCGGCCTCGGCATCCTTGCGCTTGCGCTGGTACTCGGCAACCAGGCTCTGGGCCTCTTCGCGCAGACGCTTGGCTTCCGCCAGCTCATTGCCGATCTTGTCGGCGCGCGCGTCGAGCGCTTCGGCGATCTTGCCCGGCACCTTGAGATAGGCGATGAGCGCGAGGAATAGGATCAGGCCGACAAGGGCGTAGAAAGTCGCATCAAGTGCCATTGTTCCTTGCTCCTCAGTTGCCTGCCGAAGCCTTGACCGCCGCGGCGATCTCGGTCTTGGTGACGTTTCCGCCGATCAATTGCTTGACGACGGCCGTCGCCGTCTCCTCGGCGATCGCGCCGACATCGGCAAGTGCCTTGGATTTGATATCGGCGATGCGCGTTTCGGCAGCGGTGATCTTCTTAGTGAGCTCGGCTTCGACGGCAGCGCGGTCGGCAGTGGCCTTGCTCTTGGCCTCTTCGCGAGCCGTATCTGCGATCGAGTGACCCTTGGCTCTGGCGTTCGCCAGTTCCTGCTCGTAGGAAGCGATCGCAGCATCGGCCTCGCCCTTGAGGCGGGAGGCTTCATCGAGATCCTGGGCGATCCGGTCATGGCGCTTTTCGAGAATCCCGCCGATGCGCGGAATGATGACCTTCGACATCAAGAGATAGAAAAGCCCGAAGGTGATCGCCAGCCAAAGCAGCTGCGACGCGAAATGGGACGAATCGAAGGGCGGGAACACGCCGGAACCGTGCTCGGCTTCGTGGGCCACACCCGTTTCGGTGTGCACCTCACCGGCCGCAGGGGCATCGTGTGCTTCGGCGCCTTCAGTGGTGGTTGACTGCTGGGCATAGGCCGCGGTCACAAACATGCTCACCTCCAAGGCGCACTCAAGAATATGCGCGGCCGCGATCCCAGGGGATCGCGGCCGAAACTTCCACCGCTATTAGACGGCGAAAAGGAGGAGCAGGGCTACGAGCAGCGAGAAGATGCCCAGAGCTTCCGTAACGGCGAAGCCGAATACGAGGCGGCCGAACTGGCCGTCAGCAGCCGACGGATTGCGCAGAGCGCCGGAGAGGTAGCTGCCGAAGATGTTGCCGAGGCCGAGAGCCGTGCCGGCCATACCAAGGCATGCAAGACCTGCGCCGATGAACTTTGCTGCTTCCGCTTCCATGATTGAACTCCTTCGAAATGGTGTTGCGGCTTGGATTTGTGCCTCCGGCGGCTTCAGCCGACCGGAAGCAAGCGACTGTATTCCTTAGTGGCTTCCCGGATGGACGGCGTCGTTGAGATACATGCAGGTCAGAACTGCAAAGACATAGGCCTGGAGGAAGGCGACCAGGAATTCAAGACCGGTAAGAGCGACGGTCATGATGAGCGGCAGGATCGCGCCGCCGATGCCGAGCGCACCAAAAGCGCTGAGCGAAGCGACGAAGCCTGCGAAGACCTTCAGCGTGATGTGGCCGGCCAGCATGTTGGCGAAGAGACGGACCGAGAGGCTGATCGGACGGGAGAGGAACGAAATGACTTCGATCGACACCACCAGCGGCAGCAGCGCGCCCGGCACGCCATGCGGCACGAACAGCTTCAGGAAGCCGAACCCGTGCTTGTAGAAGCCATAGAGAATGACCGTGCCGATCACGAAGACCGCGAGCGCGAAGGTCACGATGATCTGGCTGGTGACGGTGAAGAAATACGGGAACATGCCGAGCAGGTTCGCCGTCAGGATGAACATGAACAGCGAGAAGACCATCGGAAAGAACTTCATCCCGTGGCTGCCCGCCCCTTCGCGAAGCATCGAGGCGATGAACTCGTAGGACACTTCTGAGACCGACTGCATGCGAGTCGGGATGACGCCGCGCTGAGAGGTCGTCAGGTAAAGAAAGCCCGCGGCAACACCGACGGTCGCCACCATGAACAGCGACGCATTGGTGAAGGAAAAGTCAATTCCGCCAATCTCGATCGGGACAATCTTATTGACCAGGAACTGGTGGGTCGGATCGTTTGACACCGCGCTTCTCTTTCGTTCTGCCCGCCCGCAAGCGGAAACCGTGTTCTTACGGACGACGCCTCAGGCGCCGTCACCGTCCTTCTTGCTATTCCCAGGGCTGCCTCCGCGCTGGTCGGGTGTCGCCACCAGACCGGCAGAACGCAACACGTTCAAGACGCCGGCACAGAAACCGAGAAGCAGGAGGACGATCATGCCCCACGGCCCTGTACCCGCAAAATGGTCCAAAAGATAGCCCAGGAACGCCCCGACCACGATGCCGGCGATGAACTCACTCGAGAGCTTCATCGCTGCTGCGTAGCCCTTGCGGCTCTCCGCACTGCGAACCTCGGCCTCGTCCGAAACATCCACGCGCTTCGACGCGATGTCCTCGCCAAGGCGCTTCAGCCGCGCTTCCAGGCTTTCTTCCGGCTTCTCCGTCACATGGCTCCCCTTTGCAGCCCCACGCGGTCGAACGCGATCTCGGTCATACAAACGGCCGGTGCTCAAGCCACGGTTCGGCCTCATTTGAAGTCGGGCGCAACATAGTTTTAGGCACCCGCATAGTCAAGGCATGCAGGGGCATTCAAGGTGGACAATATTTCTTCATAATTTCAATTACTTAATGGGAATTTGCAGCACCTGCGACAAAGCTGCAACGGTAATCGTCCTCGTTCATGGGAGCTTGGCTTCGCTGTGCAGGCACGCATTGTGCGGAATCGCGGTGCCGATCAACTCCAGCCGCCGCCATAGGTCCTGTAAAAGATGTGCAGACCGATCTGGCCAACCCGCTTCATAGTTTTCGCCCAGGCGGGCTTGACATAGGTGGCGTGGTAATGCGTGGCCGAGCCGACTTCCGGCAGCCAGACCTTTCCGGCGGTGACGGCCATCGCGACCTCCTTCGCCGTCTTCCAATGCGAACGCGAATAGATGAGATCGCGGATCATGTCGCAGGCAAACGAGAACTGGCAGCGGTTGCGCCAGGCCTTGTTCTGATAGACCACGCCGCAGATCGTCTTCGGATAGGTCGGGTTGCGCACCCGGTTGAGAATCACCTGGGCGACCGCCGCCTGGCCTTTCACGGACTCGCTCCTCGCCTCGAAGTAGATGCCTTCGGCAAGGCAGGTCTGCTCCTCCTTGCTGAACACCGTCGCCGGCAAGGCGGTCGCGGCCCAGGCATGATCGTCGGGGGCGATATCCGGGATGAAGCGCCCGCCGGTCTTGTCTTCGCGCAGAATCGAATCGAACGGCGATTCACGCGCATAGTCCGGCTCCGGCCGGACGTAGGCGGTTGCGAGGATATCGGCCTCGCGGTTGGTCACCAGCTTGGCGAGCACCGGCGAAACGCCCGGGTCCGGCTTCGGCGGCGTCCTGCGGTAGAAGGCGGTGGCGATCTCGATTTCCTTGCCTTTGATCTTCGGCTTGGCGAAGGCCATCTTGTCGGCCCCATCGAAATCGGGCCCAATCAGGAAACTCGTGCGCTTGAGGATCGAGCCGGCACTAAAATCCTTTGGCGGCGTGACCGGGCTGACGGCGACGATGCGCCCTTTCTTCAGCTTGCGGGTGACGCGGTCCTCATCGGGCGCTCCTCCTTGATGCTTCGTTTCGGCGGTCAGGGCCACGCGC
Organism: Sinorhizobium fredii NGR234; assembly: GCF_000018545.1. Taxonomy (NCBI): domain Bacteria; kingdom Pseudomonadati; phylum Pseudomonadota; class Alphaproteobacteria; order Hyphomicrobiales; family Rhizobiaceae; genus Ensifer; species Ensifer fredii. Next base: position 499,093 of record NC_012587.1, on the reverse strand, counting down.
CTGCCGTCGGAAAGCGTCATGCCGGCCCCGCCGTCGAGCCCGCCGGTCGTGACCGGATCGGCAAACACCATGTCGACGTCGTGGACCGATCCGGCCGGCGACCGGGTCAGATACATGCGCCAACGCTCTCCGCCGCGGTTGATGCCGGAAAGAAACGTGGCGAGATCGGAATAGGCAGCCACCGATGGAAAGCCGAGGAAAATGGCCAGGCCGATGAGCGCCGGGGCACGCCAGGCCGAGAAGGACATGCGAAACTTGCGACGCGACTTCCTACGCACCATAGCGCTCCACGCAACTCTTACTCGCGCACGCGTTCTCGCAAGCCGGCGGGATGCCGGCCCGAAGATGCCATGCAGGATGCTAAAGAATTGAAGCGTCTGGACCGCTGGCCGGGATCGCTTCGTTCTAGCCTCGAAAATGAAGCATTAACCTTGATGTTTGGTTAATGCCGAGCAGTCCGGCGAGGCTCGTCAGATGATCACGTGGGAACCGAGTTCGACGACGCGGTTGGTCGGCAGGCGGAAATAGTCGGAGGGATCGATGGCGGCGTTGGCGAGCGCGATGAACAGGCGATCCTGCCAGTGCGGCATGCCGGACTGGGCATCGGGCACGAGCTTGCGGCGGCCGAGATAGAAGGATGTCGACATGATATCGAACTTCAGACCCGACTTGCGGAAGAGGCCGAGCGCCTGCGAGACGTTCTGGGTCTCCATATAGCCGAACTTCATCTCGAGCAGGGTGAAGCGTTCCGATAGCGGCCGGACGCTGACGCGCTCTTCCTTCGGCACCTTCGGGGTGTTGGCGGTGCGGACCGTCAGAATGAAGTTCTGCTGGTGCAGGACGTGGTTGTGCTTGATGTTGTGCAGCAGCGCGGCCGGCGTCGAATCCGGGTCGCTCGTCAGGAAGATCGCCGTACCGGGCACGGCGACCGGCGCATGCTCGCTCTTGCGTTCGATCGACTTGATGAAGCTTGCCAAAGGAATGTCGATGTGACGCGTCTTGGCGTGGAGGATCTGGGTGCCGCGCTTCCAGGTCCACATGACAATGATGAAGGTCGCCGCGATCAGGATCGGCACATAACCGCCATCGTGGATCTTCAGCATGTTAGCGCCGAGGAAGACGAATTCCAGCGCCAGGAGCGGCAGCAGCGCGGCGGCGGCCCACCAGGCCGACCAGTTCCAGCGCGCGCGCAGGAACTCGAAAGCGAGCAACGTCGTCACCACCATGGCACCGGTGACCGAGATGCCGTAGGCGGTGGCGAGCGCTTCGGAAGAACCGAAGACGAAGACCAGCGCCATGACGCCGAACATCAGCAGCGTGTTGACGTTCGGCAGGTAGATCTGCCCCGTATGGGTCTCCGACGTGTGGAAAATCGCCATGCGCGGCAGGAAGCCGAGATGGATCGCCTGGCGCGTCAGCGAGAAAGCACCGGTGATGACGGCCTGGCTGGCGATGATGGTCGCCGCCGTCGCCAGAATGACGACGGGAAGCAGCGCCCACTTCGGGAACATCAGGAAGAAAGGGTCGGACATCGCCTCGGGGTGCTCGAGGATAAAGGCCCCCTGGCCGAGATAGTTCAGGGTGAGAGCCGGAAAGACGATGACGAACCAGGCCCATTGGATCGGCCGTCGGCCGAAATGGCCGAGGTCGGCATAGAGCGCTTCGGCGCCGGTCACCGTCAGGAACACGGCGCCCAACACGATGACGCCGACATAGCCTTCGTTGAACAGGAAGGTTGCGGCGTAGAACGGGTTGAAAGCGGAGAAGATCGACAGATCGTCGGCGATGTGGACGAGGCCGATGCCGCCCATGACCAGGAACCAGACGAGCGTGATCGGCCCGAAGAAATTGGAGACGGCGGCGGTCCCCTTCGATTGCACGGCAAACAGGAGCAGCAGGATGACGACCGCGATCGGGACGACATAGTCCGACAGCGCCGGCGTCACCAGCTTCAGGCCCTCGACAGCAGAGAGAACCGAGAGCGCCGGCGTGATCATCGCGTCGCCGATGAAGAGAGCCGCTCCGGCGACCCCCATGAAGAACAGAAGCCATGTGTGGCCATTGGCCGTCTTCATCAGCAGGGCCAGCAGCGAGAGCGTCCCGCCCTCGCCCTGGTTGTCGGCCCGCAACAGGAAGAGCACGTATTTGATCGTCACGATGATTGTCAGCGACCAGATCATCATCGAGATGAGGCCGATGATCTCCACATCCGTCACGCCGTCATGCGCAAGCGGGCGCAGCGCTTCGCGAAAAGCGTAGAGCGGGCTCGTGCCGATGTCGCCATAGACGACGCCGATGGACCCGAGCGCCAAGGCAAGCAGGCGGCGCGCATTTTCAGATCCATGCACGGCAGGCGCAGACGATTGAGACATGCGTTGCACAGGCTTCTAGAGCCAGCCTTTCCAGCGAAAGAAGAAAAACGGGATGATTGCCGAAAGCACCATGGCCGCCAGCGCCCAGGGATAGCCGAACTGCCATTCGAGTTCCGGCATGACCCGGAAATTCATGCCATAGACGGACGCGACCAGCGTCGGCGGCAGCAGTACGACGGAAGCGATCGAGAAGATCTTGATGATGGCGTTCTGCTCGACGTTGATGAGACCGAGCGAGGCATCGAGCAGGAAGGTGATGTTGCCGGAGATGAAGGCCGCGTGTTCAGAGAGCGATTGGATATCCCTGGAGATCGAGCGGCAAAGCTCGCGACTATACTTGTCCTCCTGCACTTCCGGGACGGTGTAGAGGAAGGTGAGCAGCCTCGACAGGGAAGCAAGGCTGTCGCGCGTCTTCGCCACCAGCCTGTGAAAGCCCGCCACATCGCGCAGGCGCGCTTCGAGCAGTTGCGGCGGCCTGCGCCGGCCCGCAGCGCGGTCGCCGAACACCTCGATCGACAAGTCGTCGATCTTGTCTACGGCCTGCTCCAGAATTTCAGAAGTCCGGTCGGAGATCGTTTCGAGCAGCCGGGTCAGGATCACCACGCCGTTCCGGCAACCACCGGGAATCCGATGCAAACCAGCCTTGAAGAGGCCGAAGACGCGCGGCTCAGCGTAGCGGATCGTCACCAGCCGGCCGCCGGAAAGAATGAAGCCGACGTCCGTCAGGCCAGCAATCTGCGTCTCGCTGCGATAGATCAGCGAGGCGGTCATGAAGACGGCGCCGTCTTCGACATAAAGGCGGCTCGACGGCTCGATGCCCTTGAGGTCGTCCCGGGTCGGAATGGAAATTCCGAGCAGCCCTTCCATCATCAGTTCTTCGGCCCTGGTCGGCTCGACGAGGTCGATCCAGACGATTTCCGGGCGCAGGGCGGCAGGCGGTTCCGCCGTCGAGAGCGCGACGGCTTCGCCATTGACGCAATATCCTGAGATCATGCGGCCGCCTTTTGGGAGGCGAACCATGAGGAATTGAAACGATCAGCCGCCACAGGATTTCCACAATGCCGATTCATCTGATGCAGACTTTCGCCCCACGACATCTCCGCTTGGTCGTCGTCAGGACAGAAATCTCCGGCGAGGAGCGCTAAGCACCTGCCTCTGCGCGAGCGGCAAGGCATATGGCGCAACGCCCGGGTAAAATCAATGCTTTTTGCGCAGGCCGACCTCGGCGGCACCTCACGTCTCGTTCCGAACGGTGCCGGACCCTACTTCAAAATGCCGGCGAGCGGTATGCTCTTGCGAAAGAAAAACATGGGCTTCGCAGGCGACACACCGATGGTCTATTCGAAGACGATGTTCGGCATTGCGCGGCTTTTACTGCCCTGGCCAGCTGAGAGCTGCTCCCAGACGCGTTCGGCGATACCACGGTAGATGCGCGCTACCTCGCCGTCCGGATCGGAAACCACCAGAGGCGTGCCCGCATCCGAGGTTTCCCGGATCCCCATGGTGAGCGGGACTTCTCCGAGGAAGGGCACGCCAATCCGCTCGGCCTCCTTGCGAGCACCGCCATGGCCGAAGATGTCGTAGCGGTTGCCCGTGTCCGGGGCGACGAAATAGCTCATGTTTTCAACGATTCCGAGCACCGGAACCTCGACCTTGCGAAACATCGTGATGCCCTTGCGCGCGTCGGCAAGGGCCAGGTCCTGCGGTGTCGACACGATAACGGCGCCGGCGAGCGGCACCTGCTGGGCCATCGTCAGTTGGGCATCGCCAGTGCCGGGCGGCATGTCGACGACGAGCACGTCGAGCTCGCCCCAGGCCACCTCGCGCAGCATCTGCAGGAGAGCGGACTGGATCATCGGCCCGCGCCAGATCATCGCGACCTCCTCGTCGACAAGGAAGCCCATCGACATCACCCGCAGCCCGTAATTTTCCATCGGCCGGATGAGCCGTCCCTCGATCTGCTGCGGGCGGCCGGAAATCTTCAGGAGGCGCGGCATCGACGGGCCATAGATGTCGGCGTCGAGCAGCCCGACCTTGAGACCATTCGCCTGAAGCGCCAAGGCCAGGTTTACCGACGTCGTGGACTTGCCGACGCCGCCCTTACCGGAAGCAACCGCGATGATGGCGCCAACGCCCGGAATGCCCGCCTTTGCCGGCGCACCGCCGGCCGGTCGCGGCGCATGCGCGTGGCCGGACGGCGGAGCCGGTCGCTGCACGGGGGCCGCCTGAGGCGCCGCCTTGCGGTCGGCGGTCAGCGCGACCATGGCCGCCTTCACGCCCGGTATTTCGCGAACGACTCGTTCGGCAGCGGCGCGCATCGGTTCGAGCTCTTTCGCCCGGTCGGCCGGCACCGTGATCGAGAAATAGGCCTTGCCGTCGGAAATGAACACATCGGAGACCAGTCCAAGATCGACGATGTTGCCTTCCATGTCCGGGCCGCGCACGCCGCGCAGCTTTTCAAGAACCATTTCCCTGGTTACGTCCGGCATCTCGCCCTCTTGTCTTTCTGCCGCGCCGGCAAGTCCCGCCTCTACAAACGGCCCCTGCCGCAAGCGCGAATGTCTGCATGGGTTCCCCAAACCGAATCCGAGGAACATGTGCAGTAAATAATCGAGGCGGGGCGCTTCGCCAATGTTAGAGATAAGAAAATGAAGGGCCGCCAGCCTGCCGCCCATGTCCGTACATCCGGGATCACAGGCGGCCGGCGGCGGCCCTTTTGCTTCGCGACCTTCTTGGGCGCTGTCTTCTTTTAGTCCCCTCTGTGGACCGACAAGAGAGAAGCAGGAAGCGTGCCAGTTCCAAACAGCGCAATAAAACACATGATTTCAAAGAGAAATGGGAACTGGCGCGAAACGCGGGTCGCAGTCCCGCTTAATTCTTGAGCATGCGTGCCCTTTAGGCACAGCACCGCGGCCGCAATCGAGCAACTGCCCAGGGCCGACAGAAGCCTAGCTGATATAGCCCTTCTTCATCGCCTTCACGACCGCTTGCGTGCGGTTGACGGCGTCGAGCTTCTTGGTGACATGGTTGAGGTAGTGATTGACGGTATGCTCGGAGAGGCCGAGGATCCCCGCGATTTCGGCGCTCGTCTTGCCGGCGGCCGTCCAGCTCAGGCACTGGATTTCCCGCTCCGAGAGGGTTGTGCTGCTGCTCTTCCAGACGGAGCCGATCTCGGCGAGACGGTTGTAGACGTGGATCGCGATCATCTGCAGTTCCATCGCCGCGGTCATCGGCAGGTCTGCCTCCGGACCCATGAGAATGACCGCGCCGCGGCCGCCTTCGGCGTCATGGACCGGGAAATAGTTTGCCTGGAAGATACCGTTCTCGCGCAGCATCACAATGTAATCCGCGGCGGAATCCGGCGTGCCACCCTCGCTCTCCCAATCTTCAAGCGTGATCTGGAAGGGGGTCGTCGTCTCCCTCAACCGACGAACGCCCGTGCTGAAGCGCAGCATCGACAGGCTGTCGTATTTGTTGAGAAGTTCGGCCGGCATGTTGGAAATCACGGTGGCGGCGGAAAGCCGCTCCATGTCGATCGGCGGAATCGAGCAGATGAGGAACGTCTTGAAACCGAAAATATGCGTAATCCGCCGCATGTAGCGGATAATATCGAACTGAGTCTCCAGCTTTGCGATCTCAGACGCGAAATCACCGCCCCGGGGTAGTTCGACGTCAGTCATCCCGGTCGTCATCGTATCTTGCATTCGCGCGTTCCATGACATTCATCATGTATCAAATAGCCTGAGCCGCGCAGGATTGCCAACAGTTGATCGGCAAGGATCTCCCGTCGGCGGCAAAAGGCTGTGTATTTCGTTTCGCGCGGCCGGACGCTTGGCGGGCCGCAGCGAGGCTTGTTCTACTAATTGATAAGGCCGGCCCGCATCGCCTTGGCGACCGTCTGAACCCGGTTGACGGAATCGAGCTTGCGGGTCGCCCGGTTCAGGTAATGGTTCACCGTGTATTCGGAAAGCGCCATGATTCGCGCCATCTCCACGGTCGTCTTCCCCGCCGCGGCCCAGCGCAGACATTCGATCTCACGCCGCGAAAGGCTGCCCGGCCGGCGTCGGTCGTGCGTCCTGACTTCGGAAAGCCGGCTATAGAGGAGCCCTGCCCAGAAATTCAGCGCCTGCATTTCGTCGCTCGAAACCACCTCCCTGTCTCCGCCAAAGGCGATCGCGGCGCGGCCTCCCTTTGCGTCGTGAACCGGAAGATAAAGGCCGCGCGGCATGCCGGCCGCCTCGAAGACGCTGATCGCGGCCTCGCCCTTGCCGTCCACGCGCCTGCGCGCCAAAAGATGCGCATCATAGGTGAAGGGGATGGTACTCCGGCGCAACCGCTGGATCACGGGGCTTCCCTCGATCAGGCCGGCGCTGTCATAGCGCCGCAGGAATTCCATCGGCCAAGAGGTGAGCAGCGCCTGCGCGGCAAGGCTGTGGCACCCGGAGTCCGGAATGGCCAGCACCATGAAGCCGCGAAATCCGAAAGCGTCCGAAATCTGGTCGAGAACGCGCTTGACATCGTCTTCATTGCCAATCGCGTCATTGATCGAGCGACCGTCGGGAAGGACCAGTGAAGTAATGTCCGCGTTGAAATCCATCATCGTTCCGCTCGCCTCCCGCAGCTTGCTCGCTCCGTTGCGAGTCCGGCTGGTTCACCGTCATAAACTTCTCTTAGCGCTTTCGCCAAGGACCAGATCCCGCGCGAGTCTGCAACCAGTCGTGGAAGCGGGTCTGGAAAGTTGAAGCTAGCGATCTATAGTCTCCACGTCCAGTCGAAACTTCTAATTTACCGTAAAGCAATGCTAGCGGCCGCCGCGCCCGGGCCCCAGCCGGATTCTGGCCTCCTCTTCGATCTTCGCCGCGGCGTTGCGCACATCCGCGGCCCAAGCCGCCAATTGCGTCATGGTGACGCGATAGGAAGGCCCGGTCACCGATACGCCGGCAACCAGCTCGTGTTCGCGAACGACGATTGGCGCCGCCACACAACAGATTTCGGCTTCATGCTCCTCGCGGTCGAAAGCATGTCCGTCGCGGCGAATCTCTTCAATTTCGGCAAGCAGCGAGATGGCCGAGCGATGCGTGCGCTGGGTGAACGGGACGAATTGCGTCTTTGCCGCGATTCGCTCCAGTTCGCCCTGGGCAAGGGATGACAGGGCCGCCTTGCCAATCCCCGTGCAATAGGCCGGCGAGGCCTTGCCGATCTGCGAACTCATGCGCACCGTCTGACGGCTTTCGACCTTGTCGACATAGATGATCTCGGTTTCGCGCAATATGCCGAGATGAACGGTTTCGCCGGTCAACTCATGCAGACGAAGCAGGTGCGGTTCGGCGATGTCGCGGAACTGGTTGCCGGACCAGGAGCGATAGGCAAGCTTCAGGAGGCGCAGCCCGGGTTCGTAGGAAAGATCGCCTCGCTGCACCAACAGGCCTTCATCGACGAGATGCCCGAGCAGCCGATGCAGCGTGCCGCGCGGCTGGCGGACGGATTGAAGGATATCGGTGAAGCGCTGCGGACGGTCGGCCGCCGCAACGGCCTCGAGAACAGCCAAGGCCTTACCCAGAGTGCCGGTCCCCGGCCCCTCGCTTTCCAGATCCGTCACGTTCGTACGCTCCACTTCATCAGCTTTCGCGCGCTTGCCACCTTGACAGGATAAAAGCCGTGGCGCGATAATTCCAGAAAATAAAACTCTGTTCCAAATAATGGAACTCAAAACCTGTCTATATTCAAGGAGAATCCGCTTGATGACGCCGCCAAGCAGTCAGTTTCCCGACTTGCGTGATCGCGGCGTGCTGGTGAGCGGCGGCGGATCCGGCATCGGCGCCGCTCTGGTCGAGGGCTTTCTGCGACAGGGGGCGCGCGTTGCCTTCATCGATATTGCCGAGGACTCAAGCCGGACGCTCGCGGACAAGCTTGCCGCCGAAACGGGGCAAAGGCCCGAATTCATTCACGCCGATCTCGCGGACGTCGAGCAGGCAAAAAACGCCGCGGATGCGGCCGTCGCGGCGCTCGGGCCGATTGGCGTGCTCGTCAACAATGCCGCACGGGACGACCGGCAGCCCCTCGAGGCGGTGACCAAGGAAAGCTGGGACGATAGCCTGGCGGTCAATCTCAGGCATTTCTTCTTCCTCTCCCAGGCGGTCGCGCCGCATATGCGACAGGCGGGCGGCGGGTCGATCATCAATTTCTCGTCGATCGCCTTCAAGCTGAACATGCCCGAAATACCTGCCTACGCAACGGCAAAGGCAGGTATCATCGGCCTTACCAAGTCGCTCGCCGGAAAGCTCGGGCCGGACAATATCCGCGTCAATGCCATCCTGCCCGGCATGATCGTCACCGAACGGCAGAGGCGGCTCTGGCTGACGGAGGAAACGATCGCCGGGATGCAGAACAGGCAGTGCCTGAAGCGGATGCTGGTTGCCGAAGATCTCGTCGGCCCCTGCCTCTTTCTGGCGTCGGATTGTTCGGGAGCAATGACGGCGCAGACCATGATCATCGATGGAGGGGTGTTTTGATGACGGCAGGCTACTATGCCGCGGTGGACTGGGGGACCTCGAGCTTCCGCTTGTGGCTCATCGGAGAAGACGGGGCAGCGCTCGCCGAGCGCCGCAGCGCGGAAGGCATGACGACCGCGGCAAGAACCGGCTTTCACGCCGTCCTCGACAGCCATCTGGCCGCCGTTTCGGCACCGGCCCACTTGCCGATCATCATCTGCGGCATGGCGGGCGCCCGCCAGGGCTGGAAAGAAGCCGGATATCTGGAAACGCCGGCAGCGCTTGGCGCCATCGCGGGACATGCGATCGCCGTTCCGGACGTGGATCGCGACATCCGCATCCTGCCGGGGCTGGCCCAGCGAGACGGCCGGCACCCGGATGTCATGCGCGGCGAGGAGACGCAACTGCTCGGCGCCGCCGGCATGCTCGATCACGGCCGGCACCTCGTGTGCATGCCGGGCACCCACAGCAAGTGGGTCCGGCTTTCCGGACAAACGGTCGACGGCTTTTCGACTTTCATGACCGGCGAATTGTTCGACGCCATCTCGAAGCATACGATTCTCAGCCATGCCGTGGCGGAGGCAGATGCCATTGCCGCCGACAGCGCGGCCTTTGCCGATGCGGTCACGCGGGCGCGGGAAAATCCGGCGCTGGCGACCAACCTCCTGTTCTCCGTCCGGGCCGGACAGTTGCTCCACGGCCTGAGCGCCGCCGACGCCAAGGCTCGCCTGTCCGGAACGCTGATCGGCCTGGAGATTGCCGGAGCGCTGGCATCGGCGGGCTCGGTAGACGGCATCTGCCTCGTCGGCTCCGGCAGGCTTGGTGCGCTCTATCGCTCGGCGCTCGAAAGCCAGGGGATCGCAGTCCGGCTTGTCGACGCCGACGAGGCGGTGCGGGCCGGCCTTTCGGCCGCTGCCCAAGCCATTTGGCCCCTTTGACGGAAGAAGATGATGAACCGCATCCCCTTGCCACCGATGAAATATCCGCTGATCGCGATTCTGCGCGGCCTGAAGCCAGAAGAGACCGGGAGCGTCGTCGGCGCCTTGATCGAGGCAGGCTTCACGGCGATCGAGATTCCGTTGAACTCGCCCGACCCGTTCCGCTCCATCGAAACCGCGGTGAAGATGGCGCCGGGCCATTGCCTCATCGGCGCCGGCACGGTGCTGACGACGGAGCAGGTTGAGCAGCTCGACGACGTCGGCGGGCGCCTCATGGTCAGCCCCAATGTCGAGCCGTCGGTCATTCGGCTTGCCGCGGCCAAGGGCATGGTGACGATGCCCGGCGTCTTCACGCCGACGGAAGCACTCGCGGCCGCCGCGGCGGGCGCGAGCGGACTGAAATTCTTCCCGGCGAGCGTCCTCGGCCCGTCCGGCATTGGTGCCATTCGGGCCGTGCTTCCGGGCGATTTGGAGATCGCCGCCGTCGGCGGCGTTTCGGAAACCAATTTCGGCGATTACGCCAAGATCGGCGTCCGCAGCTTCGGGCTCGGCTCGAGCCTCTACAAGCCGGGGATGAGCGCCGCGGATGTCAGGCAGCGGGCGGTGGCCACGCTCGCGGCCTATGACGCCGTCTATGGAGGCCCGCGATGACCGACCTTGTTCCCTTTTCCGGTCGCATCGTTTGCGACTTCGCGTCCGAACTCGGTGAAGGCCCGACCTATGACCCCGCGACCGACACCGCCTGGTGGTTCAACATCAAAGGGCAGGAACTGCACGAGCTTCATCTCGACAGCGGACGCAAGACGATTCACCCGCTGCCCTTTCTCGGCAGCGTGCTCGCCACCATCGATCCCGGCCTGCAATTGATCGCCTCGGACCAGGGGCTCTTCGTGCGCGACACGGCAAGCTTCGAGCTCAGCCCCTTCGCGGCGCTCGAAGACAAGCCGGGCAACCGCTCCAATGACGGGCGCGTCCATGCCTCGGGCTCACTCTGGATCGGCACCATGGGGCGCAGGGCCGAGAAGCACGCGGGCGCGATCTACCACGTCGCCGGCAACCGGGTAACGAAGCTCTACGGCAATATCACCATCCCGAACGGCATCTGCTTTTCGCCGGATGGCGCCACCGCCTATTTCACCGACACGGACGTCAATCACCTGATGCGCGTCTCGATCGATCCGGCCACCGGGCTGCCGACCGGCGATCCGGCCGTTCTTTCCGACGAGAGCGCCGCACCGGGCGGGATCGACGGCTCGGTCTGCGATGCCGATGGCTTGATCTGGAATTCCCGCTGGGGTGCCGGCGCCGTCGAGGTGTACAAGCCCGACGGCCGAAAGGTGGCCCGCTACGCCGTGCCGGCGACGCAGCCGAGTTGCCCGGCCTTCATCGGCACGAAAGCGGACCGGCTGCTGGTCACCTCGGCATGGCAGGATCTCGACGACGCGGCACGCTCGGCCGACCCGAACGCCGGCAAGACCTTCGAGCTCGGCATTGAAGTCAAGGGCCGCTTCGAGCCGGCGTTCCAGCTCTAGTGCCAGGACCGCTGGCGGAGATCGGCCTCTCTTTCGGACCCAAATCAGAACAAATGCTGGCGGCGCCGAGAAAAAGTCATACAATTAATTCATGCGGTGAATCGCGCATCGAAAGGGAGTGCTCGGATGAGCGATAAGAAGAAAGAACTGAGAAGCCGACACTGGTACGGCGGCACCCACAAGGACGGCTTCATTCACCGGTCCTGGATGAAAAACCAGGGCTTTCCGGACCATGTCTTCGATGGCCGGCCGATCATCGGCATCTGCAACACCTGGTCGGAGCTGACGCCGTGCAACAGCCACCTGCGCATTCTTGCAGAGGGCGTCAAACGCGGCGTGTGGGAGGCCGGCGGCTTCCCGGTCGAATTTCCCGTCTCGTCGCTCGGCGAAACGCAGATGCGGCCGACCGCCATGCTGTTCCGCAATCTCCTGGCGATGGACGTCGAAGAGGCAATCCGCGCCTACGGCATCGACGGCGTGGTGCTGCTCGGCGGCTGCGACAAGACGACGCCGGGCCAGTTGATGGGCGCGGCCTCCGTCGACCTGCCGACGATCGTCGTCTCCTCCGGTCCGATGCTCAACGGCAAATGGAAGGGCAAGGACATCGGTTCGGGTACCGATGTGTGGAAGTTCTCGGAAGCCGTGCGTGCCGGCGAAATGAGCCTGCAGGAATTCATGGCCGCCGAAAGCGGCATGTCGCGCTCGCCGGGCGTGTGCATGACGATGGGCACGGCAACCACCATGGCCTCTGTAGTCGAGGCGATGGGCCTATCGCTGCCGACCAATGCGGCGCTGCCGGCCGTCGATGCGCGCCGCATGGCGCTGGCGCACATGACCGGCAAGCGGATCGTCGACATGGTGCACGAGGACTTGAGGCTGTCGAAAGTCCTGACGCGAAAGAACTTCGAGAACGGCATCATCGCCAATGCCGCCGTCGGCGGCTCGACCAACGCCGTCGTCCATCTCCTGGCGATTGCCGGACGCGCCGGTGTCGATCTCTGTCTCGAGGATTTCGACCGCGTCGGCGGCCAGGTGCCCTGCATCGTCAACTGCATGCCGTCCGGCAAGTACCTGATCGAAGACCTCGCCTATGCGGGCGGCCTGCCGGCGGTGATGAACCGCATCCAGCACCTGATGCATGCCGACGCGCCGACGGTGTTCGGCGTGCCGATCAGCAAATATTGGGAAGGGGCCGAGGTCTACAACGACGACGTCATCCGTCCGCTCGACAATCCGCTCCGCGCCGCCGCCGGCATCCGGGTGCTGAAGGGCAATCTGGCGCCGAACGGCGCGGTGATCAAACCGTCGGCGGCAAGCGAGCACCTGCTTGCCCATGAAGGGCCGGCCTATGTCTTCGAGACGATCGAGGACCTCAAGGCGAAGATCGACGATCCGGACCTGCCGGTCACCGAGGATACGATCCTCGTGCTGAAGGGTTGCGGCCCGAAGGGCTATCCCGGCATGGCCGAGGTCGGCAACATGCCGATCCCGCGCCGTCTCGTGGAAAAGGGTGTTCGCGACATGGTGCGCATCTCGGATGCGCGGATGTCCGGCACCGCTTTCGGCACCGTCGTTCTGCATGTCAGCCCCGAAGCCAATGCGGGTGGCCCGCTGGCGATCGTCAAGACCGGCGACCGCATCCGGCTCGACTCCATGAAGGGCGAATTGAACCTCCTGATCAGCGAGGAGGAGTTCGCAAACCGCATGGCAGCCTGGCAGCCGCCGGAGCAGAAATGGCAGCGCGGCTATTACAAGCTCTATCACGACACCGTGCTGCAGGCCGACAAGGGTGCCGATCTCGATTTCCTCGTTGGCAACAGCGGTAGCGAGGTGCATCGCGAAAGCCACTAGAGCGGGATGAGGAAAAGTGTGTGTGGTTTTCCGCCCGCATCCCGCTCCTATTGGAATCGATCACGTTCATGATTTTGAGTCGATCCGACCTAAAATCATCGTGATCCAGAGCATTTTGCAGTCAGGTGGAGGCACCTGACGTCGCACAAATGCGGCAAAAACAAAGGTTTAGAGCGGCGGCGCGAACGTATGTGAGTGCATCCCGCTACTCAAGAACTGTTCTTCAGGATACATCGCGCCGCGTGTCGATTTCGACGCGCGGCGTTTCTTTTTCATCTGAGGTGCCAACCGACCTTTGTATCGCCAGGTTGCAGCCATTTGGAAGCGAAGACAACCACCAGCTTTAGATTTTGATTTTTTCCGGAACAGTTTCGGCTGCCGGACGTTGCTTGAGTACCACCGGCGCGGCGCAATCGGGAGTCCCGAGGCTGCGCCTTGTCCGACAACGTCAACGAAAGGCAAGATTGATATGACTGACAAATTTATATCTTCCGTTGCCGCCGGCGCGCTTCTCGTGGGCGTTGCCGTCGCTCCGATGAGCTTCGCGCAGGAAACCACTACACCACCTCCCGCCCCGGCTCCCGAAACACAGACCATGGAGCCCGCAGCTCCGGCCCCGGCTGACCAGGCACAGACGCCGGCACCGGCAGACAAGTCGACCGATATGGCGGCAGCCGGTTCCTATCTGACGGAGCAGGCCGAGGACCAGATTTCCGCCAACACCTATATCGGTCAGTCGGTTTATAACGCCAATGACGAAAGCATCGGCGAGATCAACGACCTGATCATCAAGAAGGAAGGCGGTGTCGCTGCTGCCGTCGTCGGCGTCGGCGGATTCCTCGGAATCGGTGAGAAAAACGTCGCGGTGCCGTTCGAGAGCATCGAAGTCACCGAGCAGCCCGACTCTGATGCGCTGAAGCTGACGACAACCGAAACGGCGGAATCCCTGAAGGGCGCGCCGGAATTCAAGACGAAGTCGCAGCTGATGGCCGAACGCAACGCGGCGCAGCCGGTTGACACATCGACCACGTCGGCTACCGGCACAACCCCGGCGCCGGCACCGGCCGAACCGGCACCTCAGCAGTAGGCAAGTCCTAGACCGACGAAATGGAGCGGCGCCGAATGGCGCCGCTCTCATTTTATCCTTGCAGGGCGCGCGAGCGTCAGCGCGCCGCAGCGGGTTCGCGGTGACGGTCCGAGAGATAGCGCAAGGTGGCGACCGCATCGGCCGGCTTGCCGTAGAAGTAGCCCTGTCCCATGCCGCAGCCGAGCGCTTTCAACTTCAGCACTTCGGAAATGTCCTCGATGCCCTCGGCGACCACCTCGAGCTCGAGGCCCTCGCACATTGATACGATCGCCTTGACAATATGTTCGGAGGCCCGATCGGCTGAAATCCGCGAGACGAAGGCGCGGTCGATCTTGACCTTGTCGAAGGAGAAATCACGCAGCCGGCAAAGGCTCGATTGGCCGGTGCCGAAATCGTCGAGCGAAACGCGCACGCCGGCGGCCCGCAATTCGGAGACGATCTTCTGGGCCACATCGGCATCCGCCATCACAGCGGTTTCGGTGATCTCCAGTTCGAGGCGGCGCGGGTCGAGGCCGACCTGGTGGACGATCGCCAGGAGGCGGCCGCTCGTCGCCGGGTCCATCAATTGCGCAGACGACAGGTTGAAGGAGAGAAACAATTCCTTCGGCCACGCCAGCGCCGTCTGTGCCGCCTTGCGCAGCAGCATTTCGGCAAGCGCCTCGATGAAGCCGCGCTCCTCCGCCAGCGGCACGAAGACGGACGGCGAGACGTAGCCGAACTCCGGATCACACCACCTGGCAAGCGCTTCGAAACCAACGACGCCGTCGTTGCGAAGGTCGACGATCGGCTGGAAGTGGACGTCGATCTCTTCAGCGATGATCGCGTTGCGCAAAGCCTGCTCAAGCTGCGTCGCCCGCTTCATCTCCTGGGCGATCTCCTGCGAGTAGACCGTAATCTGGCCGCGGCCGCGGCGTTTCGAACGGTAAAGCGCCGTGTCGGCGCTTTTCAAAAGATCCTCGAATTCGGCACCGGCAAAGGGATAGACGGCAAAGCCGAACGAGGCGGACAGCCGAACGGTGCGGTCGCCGAGATCGAAGGGAGCAGAGAGGATTTCCTTCAGCATCTGGCCAAGCTTCTCGGCGCTCTTGCGCTCGAAGACCAGCGGCAGCACGAGGGCGAACTCGTCGTCGGCCGTGCGGATCACCGTCGCCCCTTCCGGAACGCAGGCCGTCAATCTCTGCGCCACCTGGCGAAGGATGCGATCGCCTGCCTCCGGCCCGAAAAGATCGTTGATCGGCTTGAAGCCATCGAGATTGGCCAGGCCGATCGTGAACGGGGCGGGATCGCTGGCGCGCTCGGCGGCAAGCTCGCATACCTTGTGTCGCAATTGCTGTGCATTGCCCAGGCCCGTCAACGGATCGACGAAGGGCAGCCTGTCCGGACCGCGGCGGTCGCTGGCAAGCTCGGCGAGAATCATTGCGATGCGCTCCCGGCCGGAGCGCGCGCCGGCGCCGAACGCAGCACGCCCTTTCGGTCGGGACCGATGTCCGGGCGGGGAAGTAGCTGCTTGGCCGACGTGCTCATTCCTGTAGTGCTCAACTCTTGCAGCCTTGGAGCGACACCGCGCGTACCAGGCGCGAGGCTTGCCGCAGATTTCCAACGACTGGGCTGTTTCTCCCGGGTGTGGCGCCGATGAAGGAACCTTGCAGCGAACGATGACAATCGGCGGTTAACAATCCGATAGCGACTGACCGTCAAATCTATGGTGCCGGGGCCCGTCGCTGGCGCTACTACAGCGCCGCGCGTCCAATCGGACGCGCCAAGGTCGCTGTAGCACTTTGAAATGCTGCATGATTTTGTCCCTAAATCGATTCCGATTTAAGGAATCATGCAGTAGCCGATTTAGGCCGTCAGCCGCACGGTGGCGGGACGCATATGTTTCCGCAGCAGCGCCTCGATCATATCTGGACTGATCGGCTTCATGATGTGATCGTCCATTCCCGACGCCTCGCACCGCTTAAGGTCGATGTCCAGGGCCTGCGCGGTGACCGCAATGATCGGCGTGCGGCGTCCTGTCTGGCTTTCCGCGTCGCGGATGGCAGCTGCGGCTTCGAAGCCGTTCATGACCGGCATCGATATGTCCATCAGAACGAGAGACGGCTGGAGCTCTTGCCAGAGTTCAACTGCTTCCCGGCCGTTCGCGGCAATCCGATAGGAGACGCCGAGACCGTCCAGTATCTGCGCGAAAACGAACTGGTTGATCTGATTATCCTCGGCAACGAGCACCTCGACTTCGGATGCACTTGTGCGGGCCGTCGCATCCCCTTCGAAAGAGACCTCCCAATCCGCCGGCGGAAAATGCGAGCGCGCCTGATGCCGGTCGGTGCAAGCCTTGAAGATTTCACCGAGCAGGGTCGTCGCATCGGCTTGCGAGGAGACTTCGAGCACCGGGCAGGTCTTCCACCCGGCGAGGATCGCGTCCCTGGCCGGCAAAGCGGTATCCAGCGCCAGAATATCGAGCTTCACGCCGCAGTCCCCGGCGGTGGCGGCAAAAGCATCGAGCTCTTCCCGATTTCGCACGGCGCAGGCGTCGAGGCCCGAACCGCGCAGCCGGGCGACGATCCGATCCTCCATTTCCCTGTCCGCCGTCGCCAGGAGCACCCGCAGACCGCGGGCCGGCAGCGTCTCGATCATCGAACCGGCGTCGACGAGTTGCTGGACGTTCAACGCCCGGAACGGATCATAGAAATTCTGGGCCGGCGTGAAGATGCTGTAGTCGCGGATCTGCAGCCCCGAATTGCCGCCGCCATCTTCCGCGCCGTGATACCAGGCGGCTATGTCGGTCACGTCGTTCATGCAGGTGACGACGAAGTGGCGCCCCGGCACGCCGACGCGATACTTGCGCGTCACGACCCACAGGTCGCTGCCGTCGGCACGGACGATATGTTCCGCCTCCGAGTGCGGCCTGCCGGTCGCCAGCACATGTCGATCCGACTGCTCGAAGCGTTCCGCAAGCTCGGCGTCCACGACATCCCAGGCCGAACGACCGAGGATCGCCTCCGGCGCCACGTCATGAATGGCGCAGAAAGCCTTGTTCGCAGCGATATAGTTCAGATTGCGGTCCTTGACGCAGATGGGATTGGGCTGGGCATCGAGAATCTGCTCGGTGAGTTCGACGCGCTCGAGGTCGGTATGGAGCTGTTCCTCGCGCTTCTTCTGGTCGGAGACGTCGCTGACCGACAAAATGCCCATGCCGCTCGACAGGCGGCGCTTGCGCAGGCAGATCCAGCGTGTGCGGCCGGCCCGCTCGACGCTTTCGTAGCGCTCGCGCCAATGGAGGCCCATTTGCTCGGCGATCCAGTCCTCGCGGTTCGCACGGCGACGGCTGCTTTCGGGAAGGGTTCCTGGGCGCAAACCGGTGTCGTAGACCGCCCCGAGGAAATCGCGAAGCCGCGTGCCGGGCTTCAGCAGATGAGGCTGAACGGGAAAGAACTGCAGCATCGAGGCGCTGGCATGGAGGATCGTGTCGTCCCGCCCGCAGACGAGCAGCGCAAGGCCAAGCGCGTCGCAACTCGACTCCAGAACGATCCTGCTGATGTCCGCGCCGCCCGACGCCACATCGTTCATTGCACTGCCCTCGTCTCGCCGGCTGCATGAGTCTTCTTGGAGTCATACAGCAATCTTGCATGTCGCAGCACCTGCGCCTGGACGCGGCGCTGCAGCGGCGGTTTTGTTGCGGGACATGCTGGCTGGCCGGTTGACGGCACTCTTCGGGCGGGATCCGGGCGGCGTCCAGCAACGCCGCGGTGCTCCAAAGAACGAAACCCGTTATCATTCAGGTTGTTGTGGAAAATCGCAGCAGAACGTTAAGGCCGAATTAAACCGGCTTCCCAAATTTGCCGATCTTCCGCACGACGGGCGCCAGTTTGCGTCTCCCCACCGATTGCGAGCGCGCGGAAGCCCCTTCCCCTCCTTCGCCGAATCCTGGAAAATGGGCCATGGCCATCAAGCAACTCTCGGAAACGCTCATCAACCAGATCGCCGCCGGTGAAGTCATCGAGCGGCCCGCCAGCGCCGCCAAGGAGCTGATCGAAAATGCCCTCGACGCCGGCGCAACCAGGATCGAGGTGGCGACGGCCGGCGGCGGCAAGACGCTGCTCCGGGTGACCGACAACGGCAACGGCATGTCGCCCGCCGATCTCGAACTGGCGATCCGCCGGCATTGCACGTCCAAGATTGACGACACGCTTACGGACATCCGCACCCTCGGCTTCCGCGGCGAAGCCCTCCCCTCGATAGGGTCGGTGGCGCGTCTGTCGATCACCACGCGAACGGCGGGTGCCAGGGAGGGGGCGGCGATCTCGGTGATCGGCGGCAAGACGGAGTCGGTCCGCCCCTCGCCCGCCAATGTCGGGACCGTCGTCGAGGTGCGCGACCTTTTCTTCGCTACACCGGCGCGGCTCAAGTTCATGAAAACGGAAAAGGCCGAAGCCGCGGCGATTTCCGAAGTCGTCCGCCGCATGGCGATCGCCTTTCCGAAGGTGCGGTTCGTGGTATCCGGTTCGGATCGCTCGACGCTCGAATTTCCGGCGACGGGCGACGATCGGTTGGCGCGCATGGCGCAGGTGCTGGGCAAGGACTTTCGTGACAATGCCATCGGGATCGATGCGGAACGCGAAGAGGCGCGGCTCAGCGGATTTGCCGGCGTGCCGACCTTCAACCGCGGCAACTCGCTGCAGCAATATGCCTTCGTCAACGGCCGGCCGGTGCAGGACAAGCTGATCCTCTCCGCCATCCGCGCCGCTTACGCCGAAACCATTCCGCAAGGGCGCTATCCGGTCGCCGTGCTCTCCATTGCGCTCGACCCCGCGCTCGTCGACGTCAACGTCCATCCGGCCAAATCGGATGTCCGTTTCCGCGATCCCGGGCTGATCCGCGGGCTGATCATCGGGGCGATCCGCGAGGCTTTGTCGCGCGGCGGCGACCGGGCGGCGACGACCGGCGCCCAGGGAATGATGCGCTCCTTCCGTCCGGAAGCGTATCGAGCCGAGCCGCACAGAGCGCAGGCGCCCTGGACGGCGGCCACCTCGCCCTATCGGCCGATGCGGTTCGACGAGCCCGCCCGCGGCTTTGCCGAGGCCCCGCAAGCGGCATTCCAGGAATTTGCGCAGCCGGCGGCGCGCCCCGCCGAGACGGCGCCGAATGGCACGGTCGAGCCCGCATTCCCGCTCGGTGCCGCACGCGCGCAGCTCCACGAGAATTATATCGTCGCCCAGACTGAAGAAGGCCTCGTCATCGTCGACCAGCATGCCGCGCATGAACGTCTCGTCTTCGAGGCGATGCGGACGGCGCTGCATTCGCGGCCGGTGCCTGCACAGGCGCTGCTCATTCCCGAAATCGTCGATCTCGCCGAGGACGACTGCGACCGGCTGATGGCGCATGCGGAGGAATTCCTGCGGCTCGGACTTTCGATCGAGCGTTTCGGGCCGGGGGCGATCGCCGTGCGCGAAACGCCGGCGATGCTCGGCGAGATGGACGCTTCAGGGCTTGTGAGACAGCTCGCCGACGAACTTGCCGAATGGGACACCGCCAATGGCCTTGCCGGGCGGCTCGACTATCTCGCCGCGACCATGGCGTGCCATGGCTCCGTCCGCTCCGGTCGGCGGATGCGGCCCGAAGAGATGAACGCGCTGCTCCGCCAGATGGAGGCGACACCGGGATCGGGGCAGTGCAACCACGGCCGGCCGACCTATATCGAGCTCAAGCTTGCCGATATAGAACGGCTCTTCGGCCGGAGTTGAATACCGGCCGCGGTGGAACGCGAAGCGAAGTCGCGGCCACGATGGCGGCGGATTCGGAATCCCACTGGTCTTTTCGCGGTGGGCGGGATAGATCAAGTGACAGGCATTGACGAGGCAAGTGCGCAAAATGATGAACCGTTTTGACGGAAATTCCTCTCGCGAAGCGAAAATCCGGTATCTCGACGGCGACTTTCAGATCGTACTGGCCGGCTCGCATGTCGTCTGCGCCATGACCGGCAAGGCCATTCCGGTCGACGAGCTTCGCTATTGGAGCGTCTCGAGGCAGGAGCCCTATATCGACGCGGACGCCTCGCTGGAGGCGGAACGGCGCGCCGGGGCGCTGCCGAGGCAACAGGCCTGACGGGCCGGCTTCCGAGTAAGGCTTTCAGCCCTTCCCATTTGCCCGCAATTTGCGCGCTCGCGCCGCGGCAAGCGTCGCGTCGATGATCTTGGCGGGCGCCAGCGGATCGTCGAAACGCACCTCGATTTCGATGACCCTGCTTTTGGCGGCCAGCTCCGCGGCCCGTCCGTGGCCGGGCTCGAGGCGGACCATGTCCTTGGCCGTCGTCACCAGCGTGTAGCCCTGGCTTGCGGCGCGATCGATGAGATCGGCAATCTCGTCGTCTGAAAAATGGTGATGGTCCGGGAAGCTGCGCGTCTCTTCGACGATCGCCCCTGCGTCGCGGACCGTCCGGTAGAACTTCTCCGGATCGGCAATGCCGGCCCAGGCCAGCACCTTGACGCCGGACATTGATCCGTCATCGAGCCGCACCGTGTCGGCGACGTAGATGGCCTTGCCGGCGCGCGCCGCCCGGCGGATCAGGCGATCGGCGGCCGGACCGTGGCCGATCTTCAGAAGCGCCGTGGCGTGCCGAAGCTGATCGGCGATCGGCGCCCGAACCGGGCCGGACGGCACGAGATGGCCGTTGCCGATGCCGCGCATCGAATCGATCACCAGCAGCGCGAAATCGAAGGTAAGGCGGGCACTCTGGAAGCCATCATCCATGATGATGATGTCGGCACCCTCGGCGGCGAGCCTGCGGGCGCCGTCGACACGACGGCGGCAAACGACCGTCAGGGCCTCGCGCGCCAGCAGCAGCGGTTCATCGCCGACGTCCCGGGCTCGGTGATGGCCGGGATCGACGACCGTCGTGACGTCCAGGGAGCCGCCGTAACCGCGGCTCAGGAAACCCGGCTTCAGCCCCCGCGCCTTGGCGGCCTGCGCCAGCGCGATGGCCGTCGGCGTCTTGCCGGCCCCGCCGACCGTGAAGTTGCCGACGCAGATGAGCGGCACGGGCGGCATGGCGCGGCGCGCCCGGTCCATGCGGATTGCCGCGACGCGGCCGTAAGCCCAGGCGAAGGGCCAGAGCGCATAGGCCCGCCAATCGGCCTTTGTCCACCAGAACGGAGGCGCTTCGGAAACCATTTTCGAGTGTCTTGCCTCCGCGGCTCTTGCTGCTCCATGCGCCGCGAGGCGCTGCCGGCCGTGCTCTTGCGGGCCGGCGACGCCACAAGAGACTTCAGAACGCGAAAAAAGGCAAGCGGCTCAACGGAGTCAGAGGACTGCTTCAAGCTCGGTGATATCGGCGAGGCAATGGTCGGAAGCCTCGGCCAGCGATTGGCGCGAGCCGGTGCCGGTCAGAACCGCAATGGTCATGCCGACGCCGGCGTTGCGGCCCATATGCATGTCGTGATTGTTGTCGCCGACCACCGCCACCTGCGCCGGCGCCAGCCCGGTCGCTGCGCAGAAGCCGAGCACCATGCCGGGCTGCGGCTTGACGCCATAGCCGCTATCGTATCCGGCAACGTAGTGCAGGTAGTTCTCGAAGCCGAAGCGCTTCGCCGTTTCCCGGATCGAGCGTTCGTTGTCGCTGGAGGCAACGCCGAGGCGATAGCCCTTCGCATGCAGTGCGGCGAAAAAGGCGCCGAGGTCGGTCACCGGCACCGCATAGTCGGCGGACTGTGCAAACAATCCGTCGAACAACGTCGTCAGTTCCTCCACCGTGAACGGCGCGCCGGCTTCAACCATGCCCGTCGCAATCTCCACGGTGTTGCCGGCAGCAAGCAGGCTGTCGGGCGCGACGTGGCCTGTGTCCGGGTCCATGCCGCCCGCTTGCAGCAGAACTCTGGCGAGGCGCTCGTCGCCCCTGGCGGCGATGCGCGCCAGCTCGTAGTTCACGGGAACCCAGCTCTTCGCATAGTCGAGAAGCGTGCCGTCCTTGTCGAACAATATGCCGGTGATGCCGTTGCCCGCAGCCATGGTTCCATCCGAATGTTTGTCAGCTTTCGGCGCGCGGCTCCAGCCGCGCCTTTACCACCAGCGGATTGACGTAGGGTTCGAGCCCCTTCATCGTCGCCGTCAGTGCGCCTCGCATCTGTTGCACGGTTTCGAGCCCGGCGTCGATCATCGAGCGACGCATGTCGTCGTTGCCGAGCAGGTAGTTGACGCCCTTCGCCAGCATTTCGACATCGCGGACGATCTTGGCGCTGCCGTTCTTGGCGAGCATCTGATAGGTCTCGCGGAAATTCTGGACATTGCCGCCCGAAAGCACGGCGCAGCCGAGCATGGCGGGCTCCAGCGGGTTCTGTCCGCCTTCGGCAAAGAGCGAACGGCCGACGAAGGCAATCTCGGTCAGCCGCAGATAAAGGCCCATTTCGCCGATCGTGTCGCCGAGGAAGATATCGACGTCCGGCGTCAGGCGGTCGCCGCGCGTCCGGCGCGCAACCTTGAGCCCCTTGGCGGCCAATGCGGCCTCGACGGCATCGCCGCGCTCGGGATGACGCGGAACGACGATCGTCAGCAGGCCATTGCGCTGCTTCAAGGCGTGGTGAACGACCCCGGCCGCCTCTTCCTCGCCCTCGAAGGTGGAGATCGCCGCCCAGGTCTTTCGCGCACCGATCTGCTGAGAATAATCGCGCAGCGCCTGCGGATCGTGCGGCGGCGCGTCGGTGTCGACCTTGAGATTGCCCGAAACCATCACCGGCAGCGCGCCGAGCGTGCGGAAGCGCTCCGCATCGACATCGGACTGGGCGATGACGAGCGCGAGGTTCTCGAACAGCGCATCGGCGAGCGACGGCCGTTTCTTCCAGCGGGCGAAGGTCCGGTCCGAAAGGCGCCCGTTGACCAGAACCTGCGGAATGTGGCGCCGTCCGAGTTCGACGATCGTCATCGGCCAGATTTCCGATTCGGCGATGATCGCCAGATCCGGCTGCCAGTATTCGAGGAAGCGGCTCACCGCCGGCTTGAAATCGAGCGGCACATATTGATGGATGACGGCGGTGCCCAGACGCTCGGCGGCGACGCGCGCCGAGGTCGTGGTCCCGGTGGTCAGGACCACGGCGATGCCGCGGCGGCGGATTTCCTTGATCAGCGGGGTGACCGCAACCGTTTCCCCAACACTGGCCGCATGAAACCAGACGAGCGGCCCCGGCGGGCGCGGCGCACTCGCATGGCCGTAGCGTTCGCGCCGCCGGGCCGGATCCTCCTTGCCCTTCGCCGCCCGCACCGCCAGGTAGGGCACGACGAAGGGGTAGATCGCCGTGCCGAGCCAGCGATAGCTGGACAGCGCAAGCCGTGCGCGCAGGCTGCTCATGAACGCTCGCCCTTAGCCGCGCTTACCAAGACATCAATCATGTTCCGGATCGAGCAGCCGGTGCATGTGAACGATGAAATAACGCATATGGGCGTTGTCGACCGTCATCTGCGCCTTGGCCTTCCAGGCAACGTGGGCGCTCTCGTAATCGGGGAAGATACCGACGATGTCGAGGTCGTTGAGATCACGGAATTGCACGTCGGTGAGCGTCGTCAACTCGCCGCCGAAGACAAGGTGCAGGAGCTGCTTCTTCTCGGTATTCTGAGCCATTGTGTTCCCATTGTTCTTTGAGACGTCGGCGTTGGTTTGCGGCATTCGCACCCAAAGGTCAATGGGCGTCGAACGGCCTGGAGGCGGCCAGCAATGACGGTAGCGCCAGCCCGGATCCGGCCCCCAGGACTCCATGACTGACAATCGGGCGATTGTAGGACAACGGCATGCCGTCAAGGCCACGGAGCGCTCCGCCCGCCCGTGCCAGAATGAGGTCGGCGGCGGCCAGATCCCAGTCATGCGCGTTCTTCTTGACGATCGTGCCGTCGATGCGGCCGTCGGCGATCATCGCCAGCCGATAGGCGAGTGACGGCACATGCGGTACGCGCGCCAGCCTGTCGCGATAGGGGACGGCGAGCTTGCCGACGAGATCCTCGGCCATTGCCACCTGCAGCCGCTCGTCCGGCACGGGGTCACGCACGGCAATCGCCGCGCCGTTCTTTCGTGCCTCGCCGTCGAGGGTCGCCTCGAAGATTTCTCCGAGGGCCGGCGCATAGAGCACTCCGGCCGTCGGCCGGCCCTGGTGAACGACGGCGACGCTGACGCACCAGAGATCCTTGCCGGAGATGAAGGCGCGCGTCCCGTCGATCGGATCGACAACGAAGACGGTGTCGCGCGCTAGCCGCGTCGCATCGTCGTCGGTTTCCTCGGAGAGCCAGCCGTAATCCGGCCGCGCGCCGAGCAGCCTCGTCTTCAGGATGTCGTTTGCGGCGAGATCGGCCTCGCTCACGGGAGAGCGGCCTTCATTCTTCCAGCGAACGTCGACGCTTTTTCGGAAATATCCGAGCGCCGTATCGCCTGCGGCCACCGCTGCGGCGAGGATGAGCTTCAAATCCTCGTTTCGGCTCGACGCGGTCTGGAGGGCTGCTTCTGACATTCAAATCCTTCAAGCGTGGGGACGGGCCGACGCGCTTCGATCTGGCGGAACGTACCGCCTGCACTCAGGTTCCGGCAAGCGTCATGCCTTCGACAGCAAGCGTCGGTGCGGCGATACCGAATTTCCTGTCGATGTCGTCGGCCGGCGTCAAGGCCATGAACATGTGCTTGAGATTGGAAGCGATCGTCACCTCCGACACGGGGAAGGTAAGCTCGCCATTCTCGATCCAGAAACCGGAGGCGCCACGGCTATATTCGCCCGTCACCATGTTGACGCCCTGGCCGATGAGCTCGGTCACATAGAATCCCGTGCCGACGTCGCGGATCAGATCGTCGCGGGAAAGCGTCCCCGGCTCGAGGGCGAGGTTGGTCGAGGCCGGATTGACGGTCGGGCCACCGCGCACACCCCGCCCATTGGTCTCGAGCCCCAATTCCCGTGCCGCAGAGGTCGACAGGAACCAGTGTTTGAGCACGCCATCTTCGACCATCGACAGTTTCGAGCCGGTGACCCCTTCGCCGTCGAAAGGCCTGGAGGAGGAGCCGCGAACGATCAGCGGGTCGTCCGTGACGGCAATGCCCGCCTTCATGATCTGCTTGCCCATCATGTCGCGCAGGAAGCTGGTCTTGCGCGCCACCGACGCGCCGTTGATGGCGCCCGCCAGATGACCGACGAAGCCGCGTGCCATGCGCGGATCGAAGACGACGGTGACGTTCTTCGCGGTAGGAACCTGACGCGGATTGAGGCGCGCCACCGCCCGTTCGCCGGCGACGCGTCCGATATCGTCGGCGCTGCGCAGATCGTCGAAATAGAGCCGGCTGTCATAGTCGTAGTCGCGCTCCATCTTGGTGCCTTCGCCGGCGATGGCGCTGACCGAGCGCCCGAACCGGGTCGCCAAGTAGGAGCCCGAGAAGCCATGCGACGTCACCAGCACGAGGCCGCCCATGCCGGCGGAGGCGCCGGCGCCGCTCGAATTGGTCACACCGGCCACCGAAAGCGCCGCCGCCTCGGCGGCAAGTGCGGCTTCGGTCAGCGCTTCGCTCGAAACCTCGCGCATGTCGAAGAGGTCCAGGTCCGGATAGGACTTCGC
The DNA here is from genome assembly GCF_000018545.1 of Sinorhizobium fredii NGR234. Taxonomy (NCBI): domain Bacteria; kingdom Pseudomonadati; phylum Pseudomonadota; class Alphaproteobacteria; order Hyphomicrobiales; family Rhizobiaceae; genus Ensifer; species Ensifer fredii. The sequence continues at coordinate 473,254 of NC_012587.1, read as the reverse complement.
CAACCGATCGGGATCGGCGAGCGAGGCATAGGGGTCCTCCGGCGAAGCCTTGGCCATCGCGACTGCGCGCTCCGCCAGGACCTTCAGATCGAAGCCCGGATTGGCCGAGACGCTGGCGACGCGCCGCCCGACGAAGACCCGAAGCGAAAAATCGTCGCTTTCGGAGGCTTCCGTCGCCTCGACCTTGCCGAGCCGCACCGACACCGAGCGGGAGCGACCACGTACGACGACCGCGTCGGCGGCCTCCGCACCGGCCTGGCAGGCGCGGTCCACCAGTTCGGCGGCACGTTTTTCGAGGATGGCGGAATCGATCGTCTCGGACATGATTAAGCCTTTCATTCCTGCCCCATTTATTGTGCACTGGAGCATGCATCAAGGGCATCATGATGATTCCCCTCTCCGCATAGTATGACAGACCGCCTCGCTTCCCCCGCCAAGGGGGCGTCGAGAGCCTCCATGATTGAAAGACGCGAGCAATGCAGACGACCCCGATCCTCTATACCCAGGCGCTGATGCTGCTCGGCGGCGCCGTCGTTGCAGCGCCGCTCTTCAAGCGCCTCGGGCTCGGTACGATTCTCGGGTATCTCGCCGCCGGCATCGTGATCGGTCCGGTTGCCCAGTCGATTACCGAGGGCGAAGAGATCCTTCACGTATCGGAGCTCGGCGTCGTCTTCCTGCTGTTCATCATCGGCCTCGAGCTGAAGCCATCGCGACTGTGGCAGATGCGCCGCGACATTTTCGGCCTGGGCACGGCGCAGGTGTTGGTGACAGGCCTCGTTCTCTCCTTCCTCATCGAGTTCTTCAGCCTGCTCGAATGGAGGGGCAGTGTGATTGCCGGCTTTGGCCTGGCGCTTTCGTCGACAGCTTTCGCCATGCAGATCCTCGACGAAAACAACGATACCAACACGCGCTACGGCCAGCGCGCCTTTTCCATCCTCCTGCTCCAGGACCTGGCGATCGTCCCGCTGCTCGCTTTGATCCCGCTGATGGCGACGCGCGCTCCGGAGGCCACGACCACGGCCTTCGAAGACTTCGCGATTGCGATCGCCGCCATCGCGGCGCTTTACGCGGCGGGCCGCTACCTGCTCAACCCACTTTTCCAGGTGATCGCCCGCACCGGTGCCCGCGATGTCATGATCGCCGCAGCGCTGCTCGTCGTCATGGGCGCGGCGACGATGATGCAGCTGGCTGGCCTCTCGATGGCGATGGGCGCCTTTCTGGCGGGCGTGTTGCTCGCGGAATCCTCCTATCGCCACGAGCTCGAAGCCGATATCGAGCCGTTTCGCGGTATCCTCCAGGCACTGTTCTTCATGGCAGTCGGATTGTCGCTCGAACTCCACGTCATCGCCGAGAACTATCTGCTGATCCTCGTCGCCGTGCCAGTGCTCATGGCGGTGAAGAGCCTCGTTCTCTATGGGATCTGCCGCGCCACGGGTTCTCACCACAATGATGCCGTGCGCATCAGCCTGCTTCTGCCGCAGGGTGGCGAATTCGGCTTCGTGCTCTTCACGGCCGCAGCCATTGCAGGCGTCTTCACGCAAGGCGTCGGCTCCCTGCTCGTCGCAATCGTCACGCTTTCCATGGCATTGACGCCGGTTGCGGCGCTGCTGTCGAAACGGCTGCTGCGCGAGCACGAGGAGTTGGAAGACGAGATCGAGGAGGACTTCGAAGGCGCCGGCGCCGACGTGCTGATGATCGGCTTTTCGCGCTTCGCCCAGATCGCCGCGCAGATTCTCTTGGCCGGCGGCCGCGACGTGACGATCATTGATCATTCCGCGGCTCGCGTTCGCCAGGCCGCGACCTTCGGGTTCCGCATCTATTTCGGCGATGGCACGCGGCTCGACGTCTTGCGGGCGGCCGGCATCGAAAAGGCGAAGATCGTCGCGGTCTGCACGCAGAAGAAGGAAATCACCGACAGGATCATCAGCCTCGTCCAGGCGGAATATCCGAACGCCCGCATCTTCGCCCGTTCCTATGATCGCCTGCATACGCTGGAACTGCGTGCCATGGGTGTCGAGTACGAGTTGCGCGAGACCTTCGAGTCCGGCCTGCTGTTCGGCCGCAAGACGATCGAAGCGCTCGGCGTCGGCGGCGAGGAAGCTCTCGCCATCATGGACGACATCCGCCGCCGCGACGAGGCGCGGCTGGTGCTGCAGGAGGCCGAAGGCATCACGGCCGGGCGCCACATGCTCCATTCAGAGCCGGTGCGGCCGGAACCGCTGGTCAAGCCGAAACGGGACGTCAACCACACGGTGGAAACCGAAGAGCGGATCCTAACTCAGCTTCCTGCCGCAAACGATGGTCGCGCCGACACGCTGGCCAGTGCCGACTGAAACAGAGCGCCCTACCGTGGCGTCTGAAAAGACGCACCGCACGGGAGTCGGACCGGATCAACGCCCCGCCTGCCATTGGTCGATCCGCTCCGAAAGTGCCCGCTTCAGTTGCTCCTTCGTCGAGGCTGTGGCGGCGAGCACGTCCCGGGCGCGCAGGAAATCCAAGGCGCGGAAGCGGCCAACTTCCGGGCGGAGCAGGATATCCGGGGCGCCGGCCTTCATCTTCATGGCGATGATCGACTGCATCATCAGCTGGCTCGCACCGAACAGGCTGTCGATGCGGCTCGGTATCGTCTTGCCGTCGCCATCCGGACCTCCGACGACGTCGACGGCGATAACGATGTCGGCGAGCTCGCGCAGGTGGTCGAACGGAATCGGATTGTACATGCCGCCATCGATCATCACGCGGCCTTCGATCTTCACCGGCATGAAGATCGCCGGGAGCGCGCAGGACGCGGCGATCGCCTTGTGCAGGTCGCCGCTTTCGCAGATACGCTCGCTTTGCCCGTAATAATCGGTCGCCGTTACCTTCAACGGTATCAGCAGGTCTGAAAAGCGCGCTGGGATCGCCCCCGGGAGAAAAGCTTTCAGCACCCGTTCGATGTTGAACTGCCCGAAGCGGAAGCCGCTCGAGACGGCCTCCGACAGACTATTCGGACGGAGCTGCCACAGGCGGTTGAGCACCTCGCCGCGATTGCCGACGGTGGCAAGCGTGTAGTCTCGGATCTCCCGGCCGGTCATGCCGGCGGCCATGCCTGCGCCCATGATGGCGCCGATCGACGAGCCGGCAATTGCCGAGGGCCGGATGCCCATCTCGTCCAACGCCTCGATGACATGGATGTGGGCAAGGCCGCGCGCACCGCCGCCACCAAACGCAACGGCGATCATCGGCTCACCCTTGGTGTCCGACCGATCCCGCCGATCAGCTACGTGCTGCTCCATCGATGTTCTCCGTTCCGTCCGCGCCCGTTGCGGCCGGTGCCTCAGTCAGAGCGGAATGATTTCCACCCACGCTCGACTGCAACTTTAGCCAAGAAATCGGTAGAAATGCATTCGCGTGTCGCCGAAGGCGCGATCGTCGAGCGGCTCAAAGGCTGCGGACAGTTGCGGCCGCACATCGGCCTGCTCCTCCAGCACCACCAGGGCCCCGGGCACGAGCCATCCGCCTGCAGCCGCCGACGCGAGCGCCCGTTCGCCGAGCCCCTTGCCATAGGGGGGATCTGCGAAAACCAGATGAAATGGTTCCATGGTGCCGACGGGCCCGAGATCCACCGCGTCGCGGCGAAAGATCTTGGCGCGGCCCTGCAGGCCGAGCGCTTCGATATTGACCCTGATGAGCCCGCGGCCTTCGACGCCCTGCTCGACGAAAAGCGCCTGCCGGCAGCCGCGTGACAGAGCCTCGAGCCCCACGGCACCGGTACCGGCGAAGAGGTCGAGCACGCGGCCACCGTCCAGAACGCCGGGGTAGCCATGGCTCAGGATGTTGAACAGGCTCTCGCGCGTCCGGTCGGTGGTCGGCCGAATATCGTTGGACTTGGGTGTGGCGAGCGCGCGGCCCCGAAACTCTCCGCCGACGATGCGCACGGCCGATTACTTCCCCTTGCCGCGCGGCTTGCCGCCGCCCGTGCGACCGCCGGGCTTACCTCCTCCGGGCCTGCCGCCACCGGGCTTGCCCCCGCCGGGCTTACCGCCACCACGAGGACCGCCGGAGCGCTGGCCGAAGGACTTTCCCCCTGCCGGCTTGCCACCGGGCGCCTTGCCACGCGGCCGATCACCGAACGGACGATCTCCGCCTTCGCGGCCCTGAGGGCGATCATCTTTGCTGCGGCTTGTCCGTGGCTTTTCGGAAAATGCGCGGCTGTCGCCTGCGGCCCGCGCCGGACGTTCGCCACGCGGGCGCTCGCTGCCTTCGCGACGCGGCGGGCGATCGCCGTGGTCGCGCGATTTCCGTTCGCCGGAATCGAAAGGCCGGCGGCGTTCGAAACCACCGTCGCGAGCCTCATCCTTACGGCGAACCGGTTCGCTGGCGCTGATCCAATCGCCATCCTCGTCGGCACGTTTGACCGGTGGCCGCGGGGCGCGGTCCGGCCGAGCATCTGCCTTGGCAGGGCGTGCCTTGCGGTCGGGATCGAACTTTGCCGATGTCTTTGTCGCGGCGCCATCCTTGGTGCGGCCGTAACGCTTCGTCTTCGGCGCACCTTCCGGACGCTCGCGACGCGCGGGTTTCGGCGAGGTGTCTTCCTCAGCCCCCTTCGGCTTCTTTTCAGCGACCGGACGCGCCCCAGGCGCCATCCAGACATTCGCCGTTCGGCTGCGCTTCGCCGGAGGCCGGGCGGGGCGATCCTCGAACTTCTCGCGGGGACGTTCCCGCCGGTCGCGGGAACGGCTGTCATCGCGCTGCGTATCAAGGCGCGCAAGTGCCCGTTCGCGCTTGTCCTCGGGCTTTTCACGCCGGGCGCTTCGTTCCTTCCCCCACTCGGGAGCGACCTCGTTGTGGGCTTCCCTTTCCGGCGCGGCCGGCTGGTCGTTGTAGAGCGGCGCGTCGAAATTCGCCTTCGATTCGGCGATCAAACGCGGGCCGAGCTGGTCCCGGAGCGTGCGGCCCCGGATCTCCTGGACATGGCCCTCCGGCAACTCGCCCAGTTGGAACGGGCCATAGGAAATGCGGATCAGCCGGTTCACGTCGAGGCCGAGCGCCCCGAGCACGTTCTTGATCTCGCGGTTCTTGCCTTCGCGGAGCCCCATGGTGATCCAGACGTTCGATCCCTGAACCCGGTCGAGCGTCGCCTCGATCGCACCATAGAGGACGCCGTCGACGGCGATCCCCTCCTTCAGCCGGTCGAGCGCTTCCTGGTCGATTTCGCCATGCGCGCGGACGCGATAGCGTCGCAACCAACCGGTCGACGGCAATTCGAGGGCGCGGGCAAGTCCCCCGTCGTTGGTCAGGAGCAGCAGGCCCTCGGTATTGATGTCAAGGCGGCCGACCGACAGCACGCGCGGCAGTTCGTCCGGCAGGTTGTCGAAGACCGTCGGGCGGCCCTCCGGATCGGAATTGGTCGTCACCAGACCGGCCGGTTTGTAATAGAGCCAGAGGCGCGTCCGCTCGATGCCGCGGATCGGATGGCCGTCGACCTCGATTTGGTCGGCAAGCGTTGCATTGACAACTGGCGTCTCAAGCACGACGCCGTTGAGCTTGACGCGCCCTTCCATGATCATCCGCTCGATGTCGCGGCGCGAGGCGACGCCGGCGCGCGACAGGATCTTCGAGATGCGCTGCGGCTCGTCGAGGCCGGCATCAGCTTTCGGCGCCGCGTTGCCGGGTCGCGCCGCGTTGGCCTTCTTCTCGCCGGAAGAGTAATTGCCCTTCCGACCTTTACCCTTGCCGGGCCCGGTGGACTTGTCTTTGAATGTCATTTCTGTTGCCTGCCTTTTGCGGCTGTCCTATCAGGTCGAGGGCCGTGGGTTAAGAGAAATTATGAGCACGTGATGGCGGAAACGACGCGCTACATGGATGCGGCACTCGACGAGGCGCGGAAGGCGGCTGCGCGGGGCGAGGTGCCGATCGGCGCCGTCGTGGTGCTCGACGGCGAGGTCGTCGCCGCTGCCGGCAATCGCACGCGCGAATTGAGGGACATCACCGCCCATGCCGAAATCGAAGCGATCCGCCAGGCGGCAGCCGCCGTTGGCGACGAGCGTCTTTCGGGCGCCGATCTCTATGTGACGCTTGAACCTTGCACCATGTGCGCGGCAGCGATCTCCTTTGCGCGCATACGCCGCCTTTACTACGGCGCCGAGGATCCGAAAGGCGGCGCCGTCGAAAACGGCGTCAGGTTCTATGGCTCGCCGACCTGCCACCATGTGCCGGATGTCTATTCCGGCCTCGCCGAGCGCGAGGCCGCCGATCTTCTGCGCGCGTTTTTTACCGCCCGGCGTTGACGGAAACAGATCAACTGGCGGCGAGCGCCTCGAGTTCCTTCCCCACCAGCCGATAGCGTGTCCACTCCGACAGCGGTTCCGCCCCGATCGCCTCGTAGACGCGAATGGCCGGCTCGTTCCAATCGAGAACGCTCCACTCGAAGCGGCCGCAACCCTCGGCGATCGCAATGCGCGCCAGGTGCTTGAGCAGCATCTTGCCTGCCCCGGAGCCGCGGTGCTCGGGCGTCACGTACAGATCCTCGAGATAGAGGCCCTTGCGGGCCTGCCAGGTCGAATAGTTGTAGAACCAGATGGCGAAGCCGGCCGGCGCGCCGTCGACCTCGCAGATGACCGCACGGCTGACCCGATCCGGCCCGAAGAGCGACGCGGTCAGAAGCTCGACGGTCGCCTCGACCTCATGCTCGGCTTTCTCATAGGTGGCGAGCTCGGTGATGAAACGCAGGATCGTCGCCGCATCGTCCGGAACCGCGTCGCGAATGCCGATTGCCATGGCTTAGAACGGCCAGTACCACTTGCTGCCGCTGTTGGCGACCTGCGCCGCCTTCTTGCGCCGGCGTTCCTTGTCCTTTTCCGCCTCGCCGAGATCTGTTTCGGCGCCCTCCGGCAGGCGGCGATATTCGAGCGGCGGGTCGCTCAGGAACCGGCGCTTGTCGGAATAGGCGCCCATCTCGATCTTGCGGGCTTCGCGATAGGCCGCCTGCTGTTCCTTGGCGGAAAGACGGCGACCGTTGGCGCTCGCCTTTGCAAGCGGCGATACGTAATTGGGATTGTTCTTGTTGGCGTCAGCCTCTTCGCGCAGGCGATTGCGCACTTCCTCGGGCGACTCGACCCAGGCGGGATTGGCTTCGCGGTTGGCGAGAGACTGCTGCGGCTGAATCAGCGCGGCTTGCTCTCCCTGCTGCGGCGGCAACACCAGGCCCGCACGCGGCTGGTATTTGACCGGGTCCTTCTTGGGCGGGGCCAGGCTGATGGCGCTGCCGAGGTCGTCGACCAACTGTTCGCCTGCCGACTTGTCCGTACCGTAGGTCGGGCCGCCGATGCAGCCGGAAAGCACCAGGCTACCTGCCACGACAGCAGCAATGCCCGCAAACACCCGCAACTCTCGCGTCATTTCCATGAAATTCCTTCCAGCCCCGCCGCACCGCGGCCATTACGCGCCCCCATGGCGGAAAAATCCGCCAAATTTCGGGCAGTTTGTACCGGATGAACGCGGCAAGCGCAATTCACCCGGTAAAACGTCCATCAAGGCTTGAAGCCGAGCTCCCGCAATGCGGCGGCGTCGCGCGCCGACACGTCCGGATAAAACGGATCGGAGCCGATATCCGTGGTGATTCGCCAGGAGCGGGCGCATTTGCGGCCTTCGGCAAGCTTCGGCACGACGCCGACCTTTGCCACGTCCGGCAAGGTGAAGGCACCGGCCGGCCCCTCGGCGCCGTCGATCTCGATCGCCGAGGTGATGCAGATCTCGGCGAAGTCCTGGCCATCGAGCGCCGCTCTCAGGTCCGGGTCGGCGACGTGGACAATCGGGGCGGCCTCGAGCGAGGAGCCGATCCGCTTGTCCTTGCGCTCGATCTCGAGAGCTCCGGTGACGACCTTGCGCACTTCGCGGATCTTCCGCCACTTCTCGGCGAGCACCTCGTTGCGCCACTCCGCCGGCACGGCCGGGAACTGCTCGAGATGCACCGAGACGGCCTCCGGATTGCGGGAAAGCCAGGCTTCCTCGGCGGTGAAGGGCAGCATCGGTGCGAGCCAGGTGACCAGGCAATCGAACAGCGTACGGATGACCTGGAGCGCAGCGCGGCGGCGAAGCGACGACGGCGCATCGCAGTAGAGCGCGTCCTTGCGGATGTCGAAATAGAAGGCCGACAGTTCGACATTCGAGAAATCGATCAGCGCCCGGGCGATCCGCTTGAAGTCGAAGGCATCGTAGCCTTCGCGCACCAGCCGGTCGAGTTCGGCCAGCCGGTGCAGCATCAGTTGCTCGAGCTCCGGCATGTCGGCGAGCGCGATCGTCTCGCCCTTGTCGTGGGCGAGGGTGCCCAGCATCCAGCGGATGGTGTTCCTGAGCTTACGGTAGGCATCGATATTGGTCTGGATGATCGTCTTGCCGAGGCGCTGGTCTTCCCAATAGTCGGTCGTCATCACCCAGAGGCGCAGGATGTCGGCGCCGGCATCCTTCATCACCTCCTGCGGCGTGACGGTGTTGCCCTTCGACTTCGACATCTTCTCGCCCTTCTCATCCATGGTGAAACCATGGGTGACGACGGCGTCGTAGGGCGCACGGCCACGGGTCGCGCAGCTTTCCAGCAACGAGGAATGGAACCAGCCGCGGTGCTGGTCGGAGCCTTCGAGATAGACATCGGCCGGCCATTTCAGATCCGGACGGTCCTCGAGCGTGAAGGTGTGGGTCGAGCCGGAATCGAACCACACGTCGAGGATGTCCATGACCTGGTGCCAGCGGGCATGGTCGTGGTCGTTTCCAAGGAAGCGCTCCTTCGCCCCCTCGGCAAACCAGGCGTCGGCGCCTTCCTCCTCGAAGGCCTCGAGGATGCGGGCGTTGACCTTTTCGTCGACGAGGATCTGGCCGTCATCGTCGGCAAAGATCGCGATCGGCACGCCCCAGGCGCGCTGGCGCGACAGCACCCAGTCGGGGCGCTGCTCGATCATGGCACGCAGGCGGTTCTGGCCGGCGCCGGGGACGAAGCGGGTGTCGTCGATGGCGTTGAGGGCCCGCGAGCGCAGCGTCGTGCCGTCGCCGAAGTCCTTGTCCATGTAGACGAACCATTGCGGCGTGTTGCGGAAGATGACCGGCTTCTTCGAGCGCCAGGAATGCGGATAGGAATGCTTCATCCGGCCGCGGGCAAAAAGCGCATGGCGGGCGATCAGCGCCTTGATGACGCGGTCGTTGGCGTCGCCCTTCTTGCCCTTGTCGTCGATGACCCGTCCGGCGCCGCCTTCGGCCTCGGGACCGAAGCCCGGCGCGTCGGCCGTGTAATAGCCGGCGTCGTCGACCGGGAACGGGATCGCCGACGAGATACCGCGGTCTTCGAGGAGGCGCACGTTCTCCATCCAGGCCTCGAAGTCCTCGCGGCCGTGGCTCGGTGCGGTGTGGACGAAGCCGGTGCCGGCGTCGTCCGTCACATGCTCGCCGTCGAGGAGCGGCACCTGGAAGGCATAACCACCGCCGAGACCGTGAAGCGGATGGGCGCAAGTGACCGTGCCCAACTCCTCCGGCTCGAGATCGCGGACAAAATTGAAGGTGACCTTTGCCTTGGCGGCCGACTCGTCCGCGAGGCGCTTGGCGAAGATCAGCTTTTCGCCCGGCTGCGGGCCATAATCGTTCTCGGCCGTCGCGACCTCGTAGAGGCCATAGGCGTAGCGCGACGAATAGGCGACCGCGCGGTTGCCGGGGATCGTCCAGGGCGTCGTGGTCCAGATGACGACGAAGGCGCCGGCGAGCGCGTCCGGACCTTCGGCGACAGGGAACTTCACCCAGATCATGTCGCTCTCGACATCGGCATATTCGATTTCGGCCTCGGCCAGCGCGGTGCGCTCGACGACCGACCACATGACGGGCTTGGAACCGCGATAGAGCTGGCCGGCCTTGGCGATCTTCATCAGTTCGCCGGCGATGCGGGCTTCCGCATGGAAGTTCATCGTCGTGTAAGGCTTATCGAAATCGCCCTCGATGCCAAGCCGCTTGAACTCCTCGGTCTGGACCTCGATCCAGCCACTGGCGAAGTCGCGGCATTCCTGGCGGAACTCGTTGACCGGAACGTCGTCCTTGTTGCGGCCCTTCTCGCGATATTTCTCCTCGATCTTCCATTCGATCGGCAGGCCGTGGCAGTCCCAGCCCGGGACGTAATTGGCGTCGAAGCCGCGCATCTGGAACGAGCGGTTGATGACGTCCTTGAGGATCTTGTTCAGCGCATGGCCGATATGGATGTTGCCGTTGGCATAGGGCGGTCCGTCATGCAGCACGAACTTTTCGCGGCCGGCGGCGGAGGCGCGAAGCTTCTTGTAGAGCTCCATCTTCTGCCAGCGGGCGACGGTTTCCGGCTCCTTCTGCGGCAGGCCGGCGCGCATCGGGAACTCCGTCTGCGGCAGGTAGAGCGTCGAGGAATAGTCGATCTTTTCAGCGGTCTCTGTCATGGTCTTTTGCATTCGTCTTTTCCGCGCGGGATCGTCACGCAGGCGGAAGGGTTCGGTCTATCGAAGATGACTGGAAGGGCGTGAAACGCCGAAATCCCGGACCTTCCGGCGCCCCTAGCGCGCGCGGAAAGCCGGGCCGATAATTCGCTGATCGATGGTCAATCGACGATGCCGGGTCATAGTGGCCGGTTGTTTAAGGCGTTTTCGGCCTTTTGAAAAGGTCCGCGAGCGCAGCATGGCGCGATTCTTTGCGCCAGCATACTGCCTCCCTCGCCCACCTCAGGCGAAATTGATCTGGCGGTCGATCTCGCTCAAAGGCTGAACGCCGGCAAGAAGGGCACGCGCCTCCTTCTCGTCCTCTCTCATATGCGCCATCAAAGGCTCCAGCCCGTCGAATTTCAGCTCGTCGCGCAGATGCCCAAAGAAGGAGACGGCGCAGACCTCGCCGTAGAGATCGCCGGAGAAGTCGAAGACGAAGGTCTCCAGCAGCGCTTCTCCATCGCTGTCGACGGTCGGACGGCGGCCGAAGCTTGCGACGCCGTCGTAAAGAGAACCGTCCGCTCGGCGGAAGCGCACCGCATAGATGCCGTTTCGGAGTTCGGCTTCCTGCGGTAGGCGCATGTTCGCGGTCGGATAGCCGAGGGTGCGCCCGAGCTTCTTGCCGCCGATCACCTCCGCTTCGACCGTGTAGCGATAGCCGAGCATGCCGGCCGCATGCGAGACATCGCCTTCGGCCAGCAAGGAGCGGATGAAGCTCGAAGAAATGACGGAGGCGTTCTCGTCGCGGAAGGCGTCCACCAGCGTCACGCCGAAGCCTTCCTTCGAGCCGGCCGCCATCAGGAAGGCCGGACCGCCTTCCCGCCCCTTGCCAAAATGGAAATCGAAACCGGTGACGACATGTGAGGCGTGCAGCCATTCGCGCAGGATGCGGTGGATGAAATCGGGAGGCCGACAGTTCCGAAAAGGTCCGATCGAAGGGATATTCGATCACGGCGCCAAAACCCATCCCTTCGAGGATGCGGGCCTTCAGCGGCGCCGGGGTCAGGCGGAACACGGGCTGGTCGGGCCGGAAGACGGTGCGCGGATGCGGTTCGAAGGTCAGCACGAGAGCCGGAACGCCCCGGCCCTTTGCCTCGTCGAGCGCGCGGTTCAGCACCGACTGGTGGCCCCGGTGGACGCCGTCGAAATTGCCGATCGCGATCACGCCGCCGTGGAGACGTTCGGGAAGCGGATCACGGGTCTCGTTGCGATGAAAAACCGTCATTGCCGTCTTCCTGTCAGGCGAGCCGGGGCATCCACCACTTCGGCGTCGCTCCTTCCTTCTTCAGGAAGGCGGCGAGCTTCGCCTCGTCGGTGCGGCTTTCATGCATGTATTCCTGCGCGTGAATGCCGGCGCTGATATAGAGCAGATCGAAGCCCGCGTCCTGCGCTCCCTTCACATCGGTCGGCATGCCGTCGCCCACGGCGACGACCCTCGCGAGGTCGAAGGCACCTCTCACCGCCTTCGCTTCGCCAAGGGCGGCGCGGTAGATCGCCTTGTAGGGCTTGCCGGCGATGCGCGCCTCGCCGCCGAGTTCCTCGTAAAGCTTGGCGATCGCGCCCGCGCAGGGGATCAGCCGATGGCCGCGTTCGACGACGAGATCGGGATTGGCACAGATGAACGGTATCTTCCGTTTGGCAAGCCCGGTGAGCGTGGCGCGATAGTGCTCGGGCGTTTCGGTCTCGTCGTCGTAAAAGCCGGCGCAGACGATCGCCTCGGCCTCTTCCGCCGAAACGATCTCGGTGCCCAGTCCTTCCAGCAGCGGCAGGTCGCGATCGGCGCCGATGAAGTAAATCCGCTTCTCTGCGGCAGCGATCAGCGCCCGCGTCACGTCGCCGGAGGTAACGATCCGATCATAGGCTTCGTCGGGAACGCCGAGACCGCGGATCTGCACCTTGACGCTCGGATGCGGCCGCGGCGAATTGGTGATGAGGACGACCGTCACACCTTGGGCGCGCGCCTCGGCAAGCGCCTCGCAGGCGGAGGCGAAGGCCTGGACGCCATTGTGAAGCACACCCCAGACGTCGCAAAGCACCACGTCATACCGGCTGGCGATTTCCCGATAACTGTTGATCCTGACGGCCATCCTGGCTTCCTGCAAACTCGGCTTCCCGGCTGACATCGCAAGGAAGGGCCAAGAATACAAGCCTCGCCTATCGAAAAACGCCGCACTTCCCAAGATTCGGCGGCGGCAATATCAGACTAGCATCAGCAACCAGCCGGCCGCGGCACAGATTGCGAGCGTCTGGAAAACACCGCGCTTCCACCAGAGAAGCGAGGCGGCCGCCAGGATGGTCAGGAACAATGCGGCAGGGTGGAGCGTCGTCGGGTCCGGATAGGGGAGCGAAAGCGGCCCGGCCTCCAAGCGCTCGACGCGGCCGAAGAGGACGTGAAGGCCGAACCAGACCGCGAGGTTGAGAATGACGCCCGCGACCGCCGCCGAGATGGCCGACAATGCGCCGGAGAGCGCAACGTTGGCGCGCAGCCGCTCGACATAGGGCGCGCCCAGGAAGATCCACATAAAGCACGGAACGAAGGTGACCCAGGTCGCAAGCGTCGCGCCGAGCATGCCTGATGTCAGCGGGTCGACACCGATCGGGGCCCGGTAGGCCCCCATGAAGCCGACGAAGGCGAGCACGAGCACCAGCGGTCCCGGCGTCGTCTCCGCCAGCGCCAGGCCATCCACCATCTCGCCGGGCTGCAGCCAGTGATAAGTCTCGACCGCCTGCTGTGCTACATAGGCGAGAACGGCATAGGCGCCGCCGAAGGTGACGACCGCCATCTGCGAGAAGAAGACGCCGACGTCGGTGTAGACATTTTTCCCTCCGACCGTGGCGAAAATCAACGCGAACGGTGCCAGCCAGAGAGCGCCCCACACGGCAACGACCGCCGCCGCCCTTCCCCAGGTCGGCTTGCCATCGGGATAATCCGCGCCGATAACGGAAGGAAGATCGGGAGCCTTCGCCGCATGGGCGGCGTCGCGCCGCGCCGGCGCATGGCGGGCGGCGACATAGCCCGCGACGCCTGCCGCAACAACCACCAGCGGAAAAGGCAGGCCGAAGGCGAAAAGCGCCAGGAAGGCGACGATCGCGAGCACGCGATCGAAGCCGGTTTTCAACGCCCTGCGGGAAAGCCGGATCAGCGCCTCGATGACGATCGCCAGCACCGCGGCCTTCAAGCCGAAAAACAGGCTCGCCAACCAGTTCGTCTCCTGAAACAGGGCATAGGCGGAAGACAAGGCGAGAATGACGAAAAAGCCGGGCACGACAAAGAGCGTGCCGGCCACCACGCCGCCGCGCGTGCCGTGCAGCAGCCAGCCGATATAGGTGGCGAGTTGCTGCGCCTCCGGTCCCGGCAGCAGCATGCAATAGTTGAGCGCGTGCAGGAAACGGCTTTCGGAGATCCAGCGGCGCTCCTCGACCAACTCGCGGTGCATCAGCGCTATCTGGCCGGCCGGACCGCCGAAGCTCAAGAGGCCGATCTTCGCCCAGACCTTCGTCGCCTCGGCGAAGGATGGATGGGCGGGCGCGAGGCCCGCCGATGATTGCTCATTCACGTCCGCTTCCCCTTGCCGCCGTGCGATACCCAATCGTGCTTCTCCTGGGTGGCATCGCGCGCCCAGCGATAGAGCGCGTCATAAAGTGTCATCCCTGCCTCGAGCTGTTCGAGGTCGTCCGTATACATGCGGGACAGGCCTAGCGAAACGGCAAGCAGTCCGGCCGCCTGAGGCTCGAGGTCGTGCCTGTCCGTATCGGCGCCACGGACAATGCGGGCGACGTGCTCCAAGGCGGGGAAGGACAGCCGGAATTCCTTGACCATCGTGTCGAAGGTGCAGTCGTCGCCGCGGTGGCTCCAGAACACGCCTTCAATGTCGAACGGCGTTGCGCCGAAACGCTCGCCGACCGCCTCGACCTCGGCGGGTGTGACGTAGAGGAACCTGGCATGCGGATCGACGAAGCGGCGGATCAGCCATGGGCAGGCGATACGGTCGATCTTCGGCCGGGCTCGCGTAACCCACACCGAGCCGCCCGAGGCAGCGGCCTTCGGCAGGCTCGCGACCGGCACGAGAGGCAGGTCCGCTTCGCGCCACCCTTCAAGCCCGCCCTCTAGAATTTCTGCAGCCGCACCGGCAAGCCGCAGCCATGCGGCAACGCCCTCGCTGAGTTTACCGCCGTGCTTGCAGAGAACGACGACCCACTGGCCCTTGTATTCGTCCGCCCATGTGGGCGCATCGGCATGGGGCCTATGGAACGACGACGGCACAAGATGGGGGTCGGCGGTGAAATCGTCCTCATCGCGCACGTCGATGAGGACAGGTCCCTTCGGAGTGCCGACGAGACGGGAAAGCTTTTCAGGAGAAATGGAGTTGAACGAGGCCATGATACGACGTCCTTGATTGCTGTTGGACGCGAAATTCCAGCATGACGCCTCGTGGGGCATTCGCTTACCCCATGGATCCATCAAACAAAAAACGGCATTTCATGTCAACGTGCGCGGCCGGCAAAAAAATCTCGAAGCCAATCCTTGACTCGTTCGGTAGCCAGCCTTATCTCGGCGGCGCTAGCACTCTTTAAGAAGGAGTGCTAACGCCCATCCACCGGGTCGATGAACGATCCGCAATGTCATTTGATCGAGGGATTAGACAATGGCAAGCACCAACTTCCGTCCGCTGCACGACCGCGTTGTCGTCCGCCGCGTCGAGTCTGAAGAAAAGACCAAGGGCGGCATCATCATTCCGGACACCGCGAAGGAAAAGCCGCAAGAAGGCGAAATCGTGGCAGTCGGCTCGGGCGCCCGTGACGAAAGCGGCAAGGTTGTTCCGCTCGATGTCAAGGCTGGCGACCGCGTCCTGTTCGGCAAGTGGTCTGGCACCGAAGTCAAGATCAACGGCGAAGACCTTCTGATCATGAAGGAAGCCGACATCATGGGCATCATCGGCTGATCGGCCGGCAACCCTTCCAAACTTCCGTAATTTGAAACCGGACACGTTCCGGAATTTCGAAACCAGGAGCTTTCAAAAATGGCAGCTAAAGAAGTCAAGTTCGGCCGCACCGCGCGCGAAAAGATGCTGCGCGGCGTCGACATCCTCGCCGATGCAGTCAAGGTAACGCTCGGCCCGAAGGGTCGTAACGTCGTTATCGACAAGTCCTTCGGCGCTCCGCGCATCACCAAGGACGGCGTTTCGGTCGCCAAGGAAATCGAACTCGAAGACAAGTTCGAGAACATGGGCGCCCAGATGGTCCGCGAAGTCGCTTCGAAGACCAACGACATCGCCGGCGACGGCACGACGACGGCAACCGTTCTCGCCCAGGCGATCGTTCGCGAAGGCGCCAAGGCCGTTGCCGCCGGCATGAACCCGATGGACCTGAAGCGCGGCATCGACCTTGCCGTCGCCGAAGTCGTCAAGGACCTGCTCGCCAAGGCCAAGAAGATCAACACCTCGGACGAAGTTGCCCAGGTCGGCACGATCTCGGCAAACGGCGAAAAGCAGATCGGCCTCGACATTGCAGAAGCAATGCAGAAGGTCGGCAACGAAGGCGTCATCACGGTTGAAGAAGCCAAGACCGCCGAGACCGAGCTCGAAGTCGTCGAAGGCATGCAGTTCGACCGCGGCTACCTGTCGCCCTACTTCGTCACCAACCCGGAAAAGATGGTCGCCGATCTCGAAGACGCTTTCATTCTCCTGCACGAGAAGAAGCTCTCGAACCTCCAGGCGATGCTCCCGGTTCTCGAAGCCGTCGTCCAGACCGGCAAGCCGCTCCTCATCATCGCTGAAGACGTCGAAGGCGAAGCGCTCGCTACCCTCGTCGTCAACAAGCTGCGCGGCGGTCTGAAGATCGCTGCCGTCAAGGCTCCGGGCTTCGGCGACCGCCGCAAGGCCATGCTCGAAGACATCGCCATCCTGACGGGCGGCACGGTGATCTCCGAGGACCTCGGCATCAAGCTCGAAAACGTCACGCTCGACATGCTCGGCCGTGCGAAGAAGGTCTCGATCTCCAAGGAAAACACGACGATCGTCGACGGCGCCGGCCAGAAGGCCGACATCGAAGGCCGCGTTGCCCAGATCAAGGCCCAGATCGAAGAGACCACCTCCGACTACGACCGCGAGAAGCTGCAGGAACGCCTTGCCAAGCTCGCCGGCGGCGTTGCCGTCATCCGCGTCGGCGGTGCGACGGAAATCGAAGTGAAGGAAAAGAAGGACCGCATCGACGACGCCCTCAACGCGACGCGCGCTGCCGTTCAGGAAGGCATCGTACCGGGCGGCGGCGTCGCTCTGCTGCGCTCCTCCGTCAAGATCACCGCCAAGGGCGAAAACGACGACCAGGACGCCGGCGTCAACATCGTTCGCCGCGCTCTGCAGGCTCCGGCCCGCCAGATCGCTGAAAACGCTGGTGATGAAGCCTCGATCGTTGTCGGCAAGATCCTCGAGAAGAACACCGACGACTTCGGCTACAACGCTCAGACCGGTGAATATGGCGACATGATCGCCATGGGCATCATCGACCCGGTCAAGGTCGTTCGCACCGCCCTGCAGGACGCAGCCTCGGTTGCTTCGCTGCTGATCACCACCGAAGCCATGATCGCCGAGCTGCCGAAGAAGGACGCTCCGGCAATGCCGGGCGGCATGGGCGGCATGGGCGGCATGGACATGATGTGATAAGGCGACAGCCTTAGCACAGCAGTCCATAAAGCTTCGCCCATGCTCTTAAGGAGAGTTCAGCGCGTCAAGCGCGCTGAACGGGCGGCATGGACATGATGTGATAAGGCGACAGCCTTAGCACAGCAGTCCATAAAGCTTCGCCCATGCTCTTAAGGAGAGTTCAGCGCGTCAAGCGCGCTGAACGGGCGGCACGGACATGATGTGACAAGGCGACAGCCTTAGCACAGGTGATCCATCCGGATCGAAGGGCGGCTCTCGGGCCGCCCTTTTTGCTGTTGGATATTTCTGCGGCAGTTTCTTCAAGATCATCCTTTCGCGTGGAAACCGAGTGCGATTGGGTGAACCTCGGCCGAGCTCGTCACGCATGATGACAAGGCCGAGCCCGTAACGGCCCTCACAGCGCCGCGGTCTTTCAGACGCCAAGTACACGACAGTAGCGTAGTTGGGCTTTGCGAATGCCCTTTCGCCCTCGTCCCTGTGCTTGTCACAGGGATCCAGCAGCGCCGCGTCCGCGGCGCGCAAGAGCCTCTTCAGCCCAAGGACTTGGGCTGCCTAGATTCCTGAGACAAGCACAGGAAAAGGACGGCGGAGAAATTCTGCCGTATCGCAACCGAAGCGCGTCAGGCGGCCTCGGTCCTGACACCGACCACCGAACCGATCGGTGCCGGTCGCCCGAGAAGATAGCCCTGCGCCTCGTCGCAGCCTTCCGCCTGCAGAATGTCGAGCTGCTTCTGCGTCTCGACCCCTTCGGCGAGCACCGGAACTTGCAGGCTATGGCCAAGCGCGAGGATGGCGCGGATGATCGCCTTTGCTTGCGGGCTGCCTTCGACTTCCGACATGAAGCTCTTGTCGAGCTTGATCTTGTCGAAGGGGAACGCCCGCAAGGTTTCGAGCGAGGAATAACCCGTGCCGAAATCGTCGATTGCGATCGTCACGCCCAGCGCCTTGATCGCGCGGAGCGTCAACAGCGCTCGCTCCTTGTCGTCGATGATCGTCGACTCGGTAATCTCGAGCTCGAGCCTTTTCGCGTCGAGCCCGGTTTCGACGAGGATCGAGTGGACGAGGCTGACGACGTCGCCATTCGCCAGCTGCACCGGCGACAGGTTTACGGCGATCTTGTACTCGGCATCCCAGGATGCCGCTTCCCGGCAAGCCTGGCGCAGCACCCATTCGCCGATCGGCAGGATGGCGCCGCATTCCTCGGCGAGCGGAATGAATTCGTTCGGCGGTACCAGGCCGCGTTCCGGATGGTTCCAGCGCAACAGGACTTCATAGCCGATCACGTCGCCTGTCGTGACGGATTTCTGGACCTGGTAGTGCAGGGCCAGCTCGCTCCTCTCCACCGCCTCCCAGAGATCGTTGGCGAGCGCCCTGCGTCCGCGGGCGGCCTCGTCCATCGAGACCTCGTAGAAGCAGATCGTCTGGTTGAGCGCCGCCTTTGCGCGATACATTGCGAGGTCGGCGTTGTTGATCAAGGTGTCGGCGGTCTCCGCGTCCTGCGGGTAGATGGCCACACCCATGCTGCCGCCGGATTTCAGCTCGAAATCACCGAAGCGCATCTCCTCCTGCAGGCACGTCTCGATCCGCCGCAGGAAGTCGTGGACCTCGGAGAGGTCCTCGAAACGTTTCACTGCAGCAAACTCGTCTCCCCCGAAGCGGGCGACGAATTCGCCCTCTTGAAGATGTTCCTTCATCCGCTGTGCGATCGTCACCAGCACGAAGTCGCCGGCGGCATGACCGTGCAGATCGTTGACTTCCTTGAACTTGTCGAGATCGATCCCGATCACCGCCACCTTGCGCGAGAACCAGACGGCCGCGTCGAGCTCTTCGTCGAGGTGGCTGTTGAACTGCAGTCGGTTGGGCAGCCCGGTCAGGCTGTCATGACGCGCGAGGAAGGAAATCTGCTCCTCGGAGTCGAGCCGCTCGGTGATGTCCTCGTAGGTTGAGACCCAGCCGCCATCGGGCAGGGTGCGATGCTTGACGAGGATCGAGCGTCCGTTCGACAATTTCTCGACAAAGTCGCCGCCGCCCTTCCCGGCAATCTCGAGCCTGTGCTTGCGGTAGGCCGCTTCCGACTTCGCTTCCGCGACGGCCGGATCCGGATAGGTGCGGGCACACATGCGATCGAGAACTTCGCGAAAGGTCAGTCCGAAGCCGGCAAGCGATTCCGGCAATTCGAAGATCTCGAGGCAACGGCGGTTCGAGATCAGCAGGCGGTCGGCATGATCGAACAGGCATATGCCCTGTGTCATGTTTTCGAGAGCAATGTCGAGATTCTTGCTGACCTCGGCGATCCGGTCGGCATCCTCTTTTCGCTTGGTGATGTCCTTGGCAATCTTGATGAAGCCGGCGTGGCCGCCATCCTCGCCGACGATCGTGTCGATGACGACATGCGCCCAGAAGCGGGTACCATCCTTTCGGTACCGCCAACCCTCGGTTTCGTACTGCCCGGCCTCAAGGGCGATGCGCAAGGCGCGCGCCGGCAGGTTCGCCGCCTGATCCTCCGGCGAATAGAAGCAGGCGAAGTTCTTGCCGACGATCTCCTCGGCCGTGTAACCCTTGTTGGCCTCGGCCCCGGCGTTCCAACTCGCCACGCGGCCGTCGACATCGAGCATGTAGATGGCATAGTCCTTGACGCTGCCGACAAAGCGGGAAAATTCCTTCTCCGAGGCCACGGCGAGGATTTCGGCGTGGCGCGCAAAGCCGGCCGCGATCAGCACGGCGGACAGAAGAAAGAAGGCGGTTCCGGCAAGCACGAAGGCCAGAAAATGCGGCTGGATCATGCCCTCTTGGATCCCGGTCGCGAACTCCACTTCCATCGTCACCGCGCCCATCGCGGTGAAGTGCAGCACAACGATGCCGAGCGTCATCGCCGCTGTGGCGGCCAACTGAGCCTTCGACTGGTCCCGCTTGATCGCGAAGATCGCAACCATCTCGAAGAGCACACCGGCGAGGACCGACGCGACGACCAGCGTCCGATCCCAACGGATGAAGCCAGGCAGTTCGAGCGCGGCCATTCCGAGGAAATGCATGCAACCCACGCCGGCGCCCAGCACCAAACCACCCAGCAACCATGCGGGACGGCCCTTCGCATAAGTGGCGATCGCCAGCGCCGTCGTCGTCAGCAGGATCGCGACGACCAGCGACAAGGTCGTGAGGCTTGTGTGATAACCGAGCACGACTCCAGGGTCATAGGCGAGCATGGCGATGAAATGGGTCGCCCAAATGCCGAAGCCACTGGCGATCCCCGCTGCTCCCAGCCAGATCGCCCGGGGCCCGCCTCTGGAAAGACGGGCGCGCTGAAGCAGCGTCACGGCACCATAGCTCGACAAGGCACAAATGATCGCTGCCAGTGCCACCAGCCGCAGATCGTGTTCCACCACGAGGCACGAGAGAATCTTGAACATCGCAGGTCGCCCGAATAAACGCACAGTCCCGCACGCGCTTGTCCCACGCCGGGTCGCTATCTGTTCGCTTTGCCCCCTTTAAGGAAGGATGAAGAATCGGCGAGCCAGCGTTATTTCAACCAGACAGTGTTAATGAATTGCGTCGTCTCACAGGCGGGAACCACGGGGCGCGGCGGCCCCCTCGACCGTTTCGCTCCCGCGTGGGCTTGCGGCTGCAGCCGCTACGCCAGCAAGGATTTGAGATCGACCTGCGGATCGGCCAGGAGGGCGGGATCGGGGGTCACGCCGGCTTCGAGCAGCTTCTTGCCGGTCACATAGGCCTTTGCGTCGTTGATGGCGTCGACGGCGATCAGCTTGCCCTGGCGGAAATACCAGACCGACACGCTGCCCTCGCGCTGGCCCGGACGGACCAGGGTTTCGTCATGGCCAAGCCCGAAGCCGGCAATCTGCAGCTTGACGTCATACTGGTCCGACCAGAACCAGGGCTTCGGATCATAGGGAGCGGTGCCGCCGGCGAGGATGGCCGCGACCGCTTCCGCCTGGTCCACGGCGTTCTGGACCGATTCGAGACGGATGCGCATGCCCTGCCAGGGCAAGACGGCGCAATCGCCAATCGCAAAGATCGCCGGATCGGATGTCCGGCCGTGGCCGTCGACGAGGATGCCGTTGGCGGTTTCGAGACCTGCATCATGCGCCAGGGCATCATTCGCCCCCACGCCAATGCCGACGATCACCACGTCGACCGGAATGACCGAGCCGTCGGAAAGTTCAGCCGCCGTCACCGGCCCGTTATCGCCGATCAGCCGGTGAAGGCCCATGCGTTCACGGATATCGACCCCATGCGAGCGGTGGATCTCCCGGACGATCGCCGAGGTCGCGGCGGAAGCCACGCGCTGCAGGATGCGGTCGGCCATCTCGATCACCGTGACCTCGAGCCCGCAGGTGCGGGCCACCGCCGCCGCCTCCAGGCCGATATAACCGCCGCCGATCACCAGCGCACGCCGTCCAGGCTTCATCTCTTCGGCAAGCCGGTCGGCATCCCTGAAGTCGCGCACCACATAGACGCCCGCCAGATCGCCGCCAATTGACGCCGGCAGGCGACGCGGCGTCGCGCCGGTCGCAAAAGCCAATGTCTCGTAGGCAAGCCGCGAGCCGTCGCTGAGCGTGACCTCGCTTGCGCGGCGGTCCACCCGCGTGACGCTGGTCGAAAGGCGGATGTCGATCCCGTGCTCCGCATACCAGGCCTCCGGCCGATAGAGCAGGCGATCGAGCGTCATTTCCCGCAAGAGGTATTTCTTGGAGAGAGGCGGGCGCTGATACGGAAGACTCGATTCGGCGGCGATGACGGTGATCGGGCGGGTGTCCTGCAAAGCGCGAAGCTTGGCAACGAGAGCAAAGGCCGCCTGGCCGCCACCGATAACGACAAGTCTTCCCGACACGTTTTCCACCCGTTTGGACCGACGATTCCGCGAGGCCAAGTGGGTGCGGGAAGAACGCCGCACCCACTTTGCTTCATCCGATTTCCGCCTACCCGTAGCCTCCCGGCCCGCCTTTCGTCAACTCGGCGGCGGCGCGTCGCCCGGATCATTCCTTGCGTGGAATCTCCATGCCCCTCTGCGCCGCCGGGCGCGCCAGGCCGCGTTCGACCCAGGCCATGACGTTCGGGAAGCTCTTGTAATCGAGCACCTCGGCGCCGCCATAGAATTTGCGTGCGCCCTCAACCCAGGGGTAGGTGGCGATGTCGGCAATGGTGTACGCGTCGCCCATCAGCCACTGGCGACCTTCGAGCCGCGCTTCGAGGACGCCGAGCAAGCGTTTCGCCTCGTCGCGATAGCGCTCCACCGGATAGGAATTGTTGGCAACCTTGTCGGCCGCGAATTTGAAGAAATGACCGAACTGGCCAAGCATCGGGCCGACGCCGCCCATCTGGAACATCACCCAGCACAGCGTCTCATAGCGGCGGGCCGCATCGGCCGGAATGAGCTTCCCAGTCTTTTCGGCGAGGTAGATCAGGATCGCGCCGGATTCGAAAAGGCCGATCGGCTTGCCGTCAGGTCCGTTCGGATCGATGATCGCCGGGATGCGGCCGTTCGGGTTGAGCGACACGAATTCAGGCGATTTCTGCTCGTTCGTATCGAAGGAAATGCGGTGCGCCTCATAGGGCAATCCGAGTTCTTCGAGAGCAATCGAGATCTTCACGCCGTTCGGCGTCGGCAAGGAGTAGAGCTGGATGATGTCGGAATTCTTCGCCGGCCAGCGGTTCGTGATCGGGAATGAGGAAAGATCAGCCATAAGGTGCCTCGAGGTGGGGAATAACGGTAGGATGGATGTCTGCCGTCCCTACATAGGTCGCCCCGGTTGCATTTGTCAGTGCCCGGGCGAAAATTCCGTCATCCGATGATTTCAGAGGACGGAGCGCACGGAGGAAATGATCCGGTCGATCATGGGATAGCCGTCATGGGCTGGCTTGCGGGCGCGGACGAGGCAAGCTTCGGATCGCAGGATCACGCCATCCGAAAGAATCTTCAGGTGGTTCGCCTTCAAGGTGGATCCGGTCGAGGTGATGTCGACGATGATGTCGGCCGAGCCGGAGGCCGGCGCCCCTTCGGTCGCGCCCAGGCTTTCGACGATCCGATAGAGTTGGATGCCGTGGCTGCCGGAAAAGAACTGCTGCGTCAGCCGCCAGTATTTGGTGGCGATCGCCAGCCGGCGGCCATGGCGGGCGCGGAAGTCGGCGGCCACGTCGCCGAGGTCGGCCATGGTGTCGACGTCGTACCAGACTTCCGGCACCGCGACGACGACATCGGCATGGCCGAAGCCGAGCCGGGCCGCGAATTCGACACGCGCGTCGACATCGGCGATGCCTTCGCGTACCAGGTCCTCGCCGGTGACGCCGAAATCGACGGCGCCGCTGCCGACCTCGCGGGAGATCTCGGAGGCCGACAGGAAGGCGACCTCGACATCGTCCCAGCCCTCGACGCGGCCGCGATAGGAGCGGTCGTTGCCGACGGCGACGATCTTCATCCCGGCGCGCTCGAAGATGGCCGAGGCGTCATCCTTCATCCGCCCCTTGGACGGTAGCGCAATCGTAATCGTCATTTAAGCGCCCCCTGCGGCAGCGATCGCCCGTTCGATCCGGTCGAGCCAAAGAGAGAAGCCGACGGCCGGAATATGCTCGCGGGCGCCGAGCAGCGTCAGCAGCCGATCGAAGCGCCCGCCGCCCGCCAGAACCGCCGGCGCTCCTTCAGCCTCGATCTCGAAGACAAGGCCGGTGTAGTAATCGAGCGGACGGCCGAAGGCGGCTCGATAGCGGATGAGGTCGCTCTCGGCGCCGACCTTGGCGATCGCCGCGACGCGGGCGTCGAAGAGCGAGAGGGCGTCGTCGATCTTCAGTCTCGATTTCTTTGCGAAAGCGTGCAGCGCCGCCGGTGCTTCGGAAAGCGGCAAGTCGAACGCAAGGAATTCGCGCATCACGGCGAGGGCGGCCCTGTCAAGCCGCGTCGTCGCCAGTTCCATCTTTTCCTTCAGCCGACGGGCGATGTCGCGCGGCGAACGGCTGGCATTGGTGGAATAGCCGGTCGCCTCCATCGTCTCGGCAAGATGGGCGACGAGCCGCTCCTCGTCGTCGAGGATGCCCAGGATGGCAAGCCGCTCGACTTCATGGCCGAAGACACCGGGGGACTTGGGATCGGCGAGCTCGCCGAGCAGCTTCTGCAGCTGTTTGGGGTCACCGAAGGCGTGGATCAAACGCTTCTGCCAGCCGCCCGGCAATCCGCAGGCGGCAATGACCGCCTCGAAGACCGATTGATCGCCAAGCGTCACCTTGAGTCGCCGATTGGCAAGCCGGTTGGAGAGCACGCGCATGGCGTCGCCGATCGCCCGCGCATCGGCGCCAGCCGTATCGGTGTCGCCGAGATCCTCGATACCCGCCTGGTAGAATTCGCTCGAGCCCTCCCGGCGCTGCCGGAAGACCTCGCCAAGATAGGCGTAACGCTGCGGCGTCCCGGTTGCCGTCTCGATATGGCGAAGGCAGACGGGGATGGTGAATTCCGGCCGCAGGCAGAGGCTGTCGCCGGTCTCGCTCTGCGTCATGAAGATCCGCCGGCGCAGGTCTTCCCCGGCCATGTCGAGAAAGGGCTCGGCCGGCTGGATCACCGGCGTGTCGACGCGCAGCGTCTTCAGCCGCTCGAAGTCGGCAAGAAGGTCACCGGCAAAGGCAGGAAGGTTGATCAGCGGCATCAGCCTGCCCTTTTCCGGTCCTCGGCCTGTTCTGCCAGAATCTCGCGGACCTTCGCGACGAGGTCGCCCTCCGGAACGGAGACCTGGGCGACGCGGGCCTCGCGCCAGGCGACGTTATCCTCGATCTCTCCCGAGAGCCGCTTGCCCTCGATCAAGTCCTTGATCTGGACAATGCCCGAGGCGCGTTCGTCACCGCCCTGGATGATGGCGATCGGCGAGCCTCGGCGGTCGGCATATTTGAGCTGGTCGCCGAAATTCTTCTTGTTGCCCTGATACATCTCGGCGCGGATGCCGGCATGGCGCAATTGCTGCACGAAGCGCTGGTAGCGGCCCATGCTGTCGATATCGCGGTCCATGACGCAGACGACGACCGGCGCGACCACCTCTTCGACCCCCAGCTTGCCGAGGTTCTTCAGCGCCGTCATCAGCCGCGACACGCCGATCGAGAAGCCGGTTGCCGGCACGGGCTGACCCATGAAGCGCGACACGAGGCCGTCATAGCGGCCGCCGCCTCCCACCGATCCGAAGACGACCTTTTCGCCCTTCTCGTTGGTGACGGAAAACTGCAACTCGGCCTCGAAGACGGGGCCGGTATAGTATTCGAGGCCGCGCACGACGGACGGGTCGATCTTGATGCGATCCGCTTCATAGCCGGCGCTGAGCACGAGGCTGCGGATCGTGTTGAGTTCCTCTACACCTTCCGTGCCCTTGCCGGTGCCGGCGACGAGCTCGGCCAATTCACCGGCGCTCTTCGCATAATCGGAGATGCCGACGAAGAACAGGATCTTGCGGATCTGCTCCTCATTCAGCCCCGCGCCCTTGGTGAAATCGCCGCTTTCGTCCTTGCGCCCCTCGCCAAGCAGCAGGCGCACGCCTTCCGGGCCGAACTTGTCGAGCTTGTCGATGGCCCGCAGCACCGTCAGCCGGGCGTTCGCCTGGTCGCCGCCGCCGAGACCGATCGCCTCGAGCACGCCGTCCAGGACCTTGCGGTTGTTGACCCGGATCACATAGTCGCCGCGTGCAATCCCCAGCGCCTCCATGGTGTCGGCCATCATCATGCACATCTCGGCATCGGCCTGCACGCCGGCGGCGCCGACGGTGTCCGCATCGAACTGCATGAACTGGCGGAAGCGGCCCGGCCCCGGCTTTTCGTTGCGGAACACGTAGCCGGCCCGATAGGTGCGGTGGGGAAGCTGTATCTCGTTGAAGTTCTCCGCCACGTGACGGGCAAGCGGCGCCGTCAGATCGTAGCGCAGGCTCATCCATTGCTCGTCGTCGTCCGTCAGCGAGAACACGCCTTCGTTCGGCCGATCGCTGTCGGGAAGGAACTTGCCAAGCGCATCGGTATATTCGAACAGCGGCGTTTCGACGGGATCGAAACCATAGCGCTCATAGACTTCGCGGATCTTCGCGATCATCTCGTCGACGGCGCGGATATCCGCAGCCGAACGGTCAACGAAGCCGCGCGGCAGGCGTGCTTTTAGCTTCTGCGGTTTCTTCGGTTTGTCGTTCATGGAAGGCATTCCGGGCTCTAAAGCTTGGTCGGTGCCTTCCCTACCGGATCACGGCAAGGGCGGCAAGGGCGGCGGCCGACAAAGGGTGGTCAGCCCGGCATCCGGAAAGATCGCGGAACCAGGCGGCGCAAAAAGCGTTTCGGTTTAACGTTTCCGATCACAACGCGATGATTGTAAATCTGTCGCACTACGCTTATAAGTTAAGCCGTTCGACACATGGGCTTCAACGGAGACTTTGAGGCTTCAACGGAGACTTGGGGCTTCAACGGAGACTTTGGCAAAATGCTGACTGTCATGACGCCCGGGGCGGCAGCGATACGACCGCTCAATCCGGAAACCCATGGGGCCTGGACCCGCGCGCTCGCGAAGGCTGGCTATGTGATCGACCGGTGGCATTGCGACGTGGACAGCGGCGCCTTTGTGGTCGGCCTACGGACACTTTCGCTGCTTGGCCTGAGGCAGAATCCCTGCGGCATCATCGACCTCGTCCGGGCCTACGACCAGGAAGACCGAGCGACAATCCTGAGCATCTTGGAACAGGCGACAGCGACGTCCTCGTCCTTCTGCTTTTCGGCGATGGTCCGCCGGCCGAGCGGAAGCGCATACCAGCTTTGCTGCATCGGAAACTCGACGCTCGGCGCACATGGCGCAGGAGGTTCCCTGCAAGGCGTATTCGCCGTGCCCCGGAGTCGATCTGCGTTGCCGGCTTGATGAGGCGATCACGACTTGGCGATCTCCCCATGCCGCCCCTTCTTATTCGAGATGCAGTAGCCTATCTTCCCGGCATGCTGCGCTGGCTTGCCATCATCCTTCTGCTTCTGTCCGCCCCGCTTGGCGGCGCCCTTCCTGCGGTCGCCCAGGCGCGCGACATCGCAGCGAAGGCCGCTAACACACACCACCACAACGTGCTGACCTCCGATACCATGCGGCATGCCTCCGCGGATGGCGGCAGCCATTGTGGGAAGCAGGCCCATTGTCCCGGTCCGGCAAAATCGGACCACCCGACGCTCTGCTCGGCCTGTGTCGCGATCGATGCAGCGCCCATGGGGCTCACGCGATCCGCGGGGCCTTCGACACGGCTCACGCCGCAGCGTCAGGCGACACTCCTCGACCAAGCCCTCAAACCCCTGTCCCCGCCGCCCAAACGCTACCCTTCCGTCTAGCGCTGCGACTTCGCAGCAAAAGTCATAAACCCCATAGATTGGAAAGGTACGCATTATGTCCCTGAAAAGGATCCTCACTGCTTTGATGATCGCCGCATCGATCGGCAGTCCCGCACTTTCGCAAGAGAGCGGTCATCAAGGCATGAAACACGATGCAACGGCGGCCGAGCCGGCACCATCGAGCAGGGCCTTCGCCGAAGCGAATGCCAAGATGCACAAGGATATGGACATCGACTTCACCGGCAATGCCGACGTCGACTTCGTGCGCGGCATGATCGCTCACCACCAGGGCGCGATCGACATGGCGAAGGTCGAGCTCGAATACGGCAAGGACGAGGCGATCCGCAAGCTCGCGGAAACCATCATCAAGGTCCAGGAGGGAGAGATCAAGATGATGAAGGAATGGCTCGCCGGGCACGGCGGCTAGCCGAGACCGCCCTCCCCGCTTCTACCGGAGGTACGGGGAGGGCCACTCCGTCAGTTATGTCGTGGGCCTTGCGAATTGCCGCCGCATCTCCTCGATGCCTTCACGGCAGAAGCAACCTTCCAGGTGGTCGTTGACCAGCCCCATGGCCTGCATGAAAGCGTAGACGGTCGTCGGGCCGACGAAGGTCCAGCCGCGTTTCTTCAAGTCCTTCGAAATTCGGACCGATGCCGGTGTTGTCGGATTGGCGATCAACGTTTCGTAGTCGACCACCTCTGGGCGTTCGCTTCCATCGGGTTCGTGCGCCCAGAAATAGGCGGCGAGCGAGCCGAATTCCGAACGCAACTCCTTTGCCCGCCGCGCATTGTTGATGGTCGAGACGATCTTGCCGCGGTGGCGGACAATGCCGGGATCGGCAAGGCAGCGCTCGATGTCGGCTTCACCGAATTCGGCGACCGCGTCGAAGTCGAAGCCGGAAAAGGCCGAGCGAAACGACTCGCGCTTCCTCAGGATCGTCAGCCAGGAGAGACCGGACTGGAAACCTTCCAGGCA
Source organism: Sinorhizobium fredii NGR234 (assembly GCF_000018545.1). Lineage (NCBI taxonomy): Bacteria > Pseudomonadati > Pseudomonadota > Alphaproteobacteria > Hyphomicrobiales > Rhizobiaceae > Ensifer > Ensifer fredii. The sequence continues at coordinate 444,833 of NC_012587.1, read as the reverse complement.
GATCTTCTCGAACAGCCGACGATCGTCCGTCACCGGGCGGCCCCATTCCTCATCGTGGTAGCGCCGGTAGTCCTCGAGATTGCCGTGCCAGGCGCAACGTTGCCGCCCGTCCTCGCCCGTTATCAAGCCCCTTGCCGACATCGCTGCTCTCTCGTCCCGTTTCTCTTTTGTTCCATTTACCATTTGCAAACCAGATTCATAAAGCGGGGAATAACCCTACCCAAAGCTTTATCCACATCACGGCATTTTATCGAAGCGGCGTTTACCGTTCGGTGGCGGAGGAATGCGAGCATCCCGCCATTCCAGGTGCAGCCGCCGCGCTGCCCCAAAAAGTTAGTTCGGCGTAGGTAGCGAGTCCGTTCGATGATGAAGAAATTCCTTTTGCTTGCCACGTGCCTTGTCTGCACCCTCCCCGCCGGCGCGGGCGCGTCGGACCGATACCGGAACCGCCCGCCGGTGATTGTCAGCCCCGACCTCACCGCGCCCTGGGTGATGCAGTTGACCGGCGAAGGGGTGCGTCCGGCCGTCTATCGGCCGCAAGCCCCGGCCGCCACCCGAAAACAGGTGGAGCGCCGCCCGACGAAGCGCCGGCTGGAAACGGCGGCCGTGCAGCCTGCCGCCGCCCACCGCGCACAAAAGCCGTTGAAGTCGCAATTCGACCCGCAATTCCTGCCGCAGATGGTGGCCTACGATACCGGCGAGAAGCCCGGCACGATCGTGATCGACACCAACAATCGCTTCCTCTATCTCGTGACCGGCGACGGACAAGCACGCCGCTACGGTGTCGGGGTCGGCAAGCCGGGCTTCGAATGGGCCGGCGCGCACAAGATAACCCGGAAATCCGAGTGGCCGAGTTGGACGCCGCCCGGGGAGATGATCGCGCGCGAAGCGGCCAAAGGTCACTATCTGCCGGACCGCATGGACGGCGGTCCGGCAAACCCGCTCGGCGCCCGCGCCATGTATCTCGGCTCCACGCTCTATCGCATCCATGGCACCAATGCGCCCTGGACGATCGGTTATGGCGTATCGTCCGGTTGCATCCGCATGCGCAACGAGGATGTCGTCGATCTTTACGAGCGCGTCAAAATCGGCACCAAGGTTATCGTGATATAACACCGGCCGGCTACAGGGCCGTGCGTTCTACAGCGCCGCGCGTCCAATCGGACGCGCTAGGGTCGCTGTAACACTTTGAATTGTTGCATGTTCTGTTTTTAAATCGGCTACGATCTGAGGAAACACCCAGTAGAATACTTCCCAGGCAAGTTTCCTTTTGCTTGCACCCGATCGTGATCGAAAAGCAACAGCCGTTCCCTGTGATACAATGTCCGCCCCTTGCCTTGTTCGATGGGATGTATCACGGGCTTGCACTTGCGGTTAAAACACATAGCTTGCCCGCAACGAGGGTTCAGAGGGAATCATACATGAGACTTCATGCCACCAGGTTGGCTGCGCTTACCGTCGCGGCCGCTGCATTCCTGGCTGCCGCAAACGCGTCTGCCTTCACGCCGGCCGACATTGTCGGCGCGAAGGTCAAGCGCTCCGATGTCGTGCTGGCCGCCCAGCCGAAAAAGCCACCGCAGAGATTTTGGCGCACCAAGGTAAGGTTCCGCACGGACGAGGCGCCTGGCACCGTGATTGTCGATACCAACAACAAATATCTCTACTACATCGACGGCCCGAACCGCGCGACGCGCTACGGAATCGGCGTCGGCCGCGAGGGCTTCGGCTGGTCCGGTGTCGTCAAGGTCGGCCGCAAGGCCGAGTGGCCGGCGTGGACGCCGCCGGCGGAGATGCGCCAGCGCGAAAAGGAAAAGGGGCGCATCCTGCCGATCACCCAGGAGGGCGGCATCGACAATCCGCTCGGCGCCCGCGCCCTCTATCTCTACAAGGGCGGCCGCGACACGATCTTCCGCATCCATGGGACGAACCAGCCCTGGACCATCGGCCAGAACATGTCATCCGGCTGCATCCGGATGATGAACGAGGACGTCGAGCACCTCTATGAGCGGGCACCGATCGGCACCAAGGTGATCGTGATCGGCCCCGGCAACAAGCAGGGCGACGTCAGCTACGACGATCGTGGCGTCGATATCTTCCGCCAGATCTTCGGCGGCTGACGAAGTCGAGAAATTGCCCCTCTCCTCGGGTTTACCCCGAGGAGAGGGCCAAACGCCCCCCTCACAGCCCCGCCGGTTTCGGCCCACCATAGGCCCAGTCGAGCAGTTCGACGGTATGCAGGATCGGAATATTCGTGCCGCCGGCAATTTGGGTGATGCAGCCGATATTGCCTGTGGCGATCACGTTCGGCTTTGTCGCCTCGATGTTGCGGACTTTTCGCGCTTTCAGCTTCGCCGATATCTCCGGCTGCAGGATGTTGTAGGTTCCTGCCGAGCCGCAACAGAGATGGCCTTCGGCCGGTTCGCGAACCGCAAAGCCCGCGCGCTTCAGAAGCTGCTTCGGCGCCAGGGTGATCTTCTGCCCGTGCTGCATCGAGCAGGCGGAGTGATAGGCGACGGTCATGCCGCGCGCGCCCTGCTCGGGCAGGTCCAGTCCCGCCAGATATTCGGTTATGTCCTTGGCAAGTGCGGAAACCTTCGCCGCCTTCTCGGCATAGGCCGGATCCAGCCGCAGCATGTGGCCATAATCCTTGATCGTCGTGCCGCAGCCGGACGCGGTGATGACGATCGCGTCGAGACCATCCTCGTCGGCAGCCTTCAGCCAGACATCGACGTTGCGCCGGGCGGCATCCAGCGCCTGCTCCTCGCGCCCCATGTGATGGACCAGCGCGCCGCAGCAGCCCTCGCCCGCTGAAACGACGACCTCTACGCCCTGCCCGGTGAGCAGCCGGACGGTTGCCTCGTTGATCTCCGGCCTCAATACCGGCTGCGCGCATCCGGTAAGCAGCGCGACACGGCCGCGTGGTGTGCCCTTGGCGGCGTAAACGGCTGCCCTCGCCCCATCCGACGCCGTGGGCATCGCGCGGGGTGCGAGGTCGAGCATGACGCCGAAGGTCCTGAGCCAGGCAACCCGCTTCAGCAGGCCCGCCAAGGGCCGCGCAAGCCTCGCCGCCCGGAGCGCCAGCCGGAAGCGCGAAGGATAGGGCAAGGTCGCGGCGATGACGGAGCGGGCAAAACGGTCCTTGAGCGGTCGCTTGTAGGTCTTCTCGATGTGGACACGGGCATGATCGACCAGATGCATGTAATCGACGCCCGACGGGCAGGTGGTCATGCAGGAAAGGCAGGAGAGACATCGGTCGATATGCGTGACGGTTTCGGCATCGGCCGCACGCCCGTTTTCCAGCATGTCCTTGATGAGGTAGATCCGCCCGCGCGGACTGTCGAGCTCGTCGCCAAGCAGAACATAGGTCGGACAGGTGGCCGTGCAGAAGCCGCAATGGACGCATTTGCGCAGGATCTTTTCCGATTCTGCGACATGCGGGTCGGCGAGTTGCTCTCTAGAGAAATTTGTCTGCAACCGGATACTCCACTCTCAATTTTCATGGCACGCCTTCTTGCCGGGGCGGGCCTGCAGCGCTCTAAACGAGCCAGCTTTCGGGGTCGGTGATCGGCTCCTCGCGAGCCGCCTTCTGAAGCCCGATGACACAGCGCACGACGATCCAGACCGCCGTCGCTATGAAGCCGAGCACACCAATGAGCAATACGGACAGAAGCGCCGAGACGACCGCGAACAGCAACGCGATCCAGAAGGTGCGGATCGCCCAGGTGTAGTGGGTCCTCGCCCACGGCTCGGCTTTGTCCCGGTTGAGATAGGCGAGCACGATGCCGACCAGTACCGTGACGCCGATCGCGAAGCCGACGAGATAGAGCAGGTAGATGATCTGGATGTTGACCTTGCCCGGCTCCAGCCAGCGATCGGTGTCGCGGGAAAGCGGCGTCTGCGGACCAGGATCGGGCATCGGATTCTCCTTTCGCCTACAGCGCCGCGCGTCTTATCAGACGCGCAAAGGTCGCCGTAGCACTTTGATTTGCTGCATGTTTTTGTCCTCAAATCGGGCACGATCTAAGGAAACATGCAGTCTGCACGAATTGCGCCGGCGCTCGGTCCAATCAGGCGACTGCCGCCAACCGCCCCGGGTTGAAGATGCGCGCCGGATCGAGGGTGGCACGCACGCGTTCGCTCAGTTGCGCCACGGCCGGAGCCTGCGGCTCGAAGGCCGGGGCTCGGGCCCGCGCTTCGCCGTCGGCGCGCACAAGCGTCGCATGGCCTCCGCCCAAGGCGCCAACATAGCGCCGTACGAGTTCAGCCTCGGCTTCCGCCTCCATGCGAAGCCAGACAAGACCGCCCTGCCAATCGTAGAATGCATCCACGCCCGTCTGAAGACGCAGCGCTGCAACGAGCTGATGACCCGCGGACGGGGCGACCGAGACACGCCACAAGGGTCTCGCAGTGCCATCGGCATAAGGCTTCACGTTGCGGATCTCGGCCCAGAGGGCCTTGGCCTGCCCGGCGTCCAGTTGCGAGCGCGAACCGAAGCGCGACAGCGCCGCGACGAGCTTTTCGGCACGCATCTCGACCGACGCCGCCAAGCCTTCGAGCCTCAACACGGTCGCCGCCCCTTCCGGCAGCGCGCCGTCGATGAAGCGGCCCCGCACGCTTTCCGGCAGATGCGCCGCGCCCGATACCTCCACCGGCTGGGCCATCGCCTCGGCCATCACCGCCGCGGCCTCCGCATCGTTGAGACCCGAGACGACAACGGTCGCGGCAGCCGGCGGAACTGGCAACACCTTGAATGTAACTTCCGTCAGAATTCCGAGCGTCCCGTAGGAGCCCGCCATCAGCTTGACGAGATCGAGCCCGGTGACGTTCTTCATGACACGACCGCCAGCCTTGATCAGTTCGCCGCGGCCATTGACGAAACGCACGCCGAGCAGGTTGTCGCGGGCGGCTCCGGCAACATAGCGGCGAGGCCCGGAGACATTCGCCGCGAAAACCCCGCCGATCGTCGGCTCGCCCGTCGTTCCGAAGATCGGACGGTGATCCATGGGCTCGAATGACAGCATCTGGCCGTTGGCGGCGAGGGCCGCTTCCACCTCGGCAAGCGGTGTCCCGGCAAGCGCGCTCATGGTCATCTCCGCCGGATGGTAGGCGACGATGCCGGCGAGGCGCCGCGTCGAAAGCGTTCGGTCGGCCCGCACCGGATTCCCGAGACCAGAGCGCGTCCCCCCGCCGACGATGGCAAGCGTGACTCGCTCGGCCGCCGCGGAGCGCACCACCGAGGCGATCCCTTCTTCGCTTGCCGGTTCGAAATGGACGATCATGCCGCAGGCCGTCCTTCGAGCGGAAATACCTTCGACGGGTTCAAAAGCCATTGCGGATCGAAGGCGGCGCGCACGGCCATCTGCTGGTCGAGGTCGGCCTTGTTGTACTGATGCCGCATCAGATCCCGCTTTTCGATGCCGACACCGTGCTCGCCCGTCAGGCAGCCGCCCGCATCGACGCAGAGCTTCAGGATGTCGTTGCCGGCCGCTTCAGCGCGGGCCGCATCCTCCGGATCGTTGATGTTGTAGAGGATCAGCGGATGCATATTGCCGTCGCCGGCATGGAAGACGTTGGCGACGCGGAGCCCGTAGCTCGCGACGATCTCGCCGGTCCGACGCAACACATGGGAGAGCTGGCTGAGCGGCACCGTGCCGTCCATGCAAATATAGTCGGCGACCCGCCCGGTGGCACCGAAGGCGGATTTCCGGCCTTTCCAGATCAGCGCCGCCTCGAGCGCCGACTGCGATTCCTTGATCGTCATGACGCCGTGACGGCGGGCGATCGCGATGATGCTCTCAAGCATCGTGTCCATCTCCGCCTCCGACCCCTCGACCTCGACAATCAGCAGCGCCTCAACGTCGAGCGGATAGCCGGCATGGGCAAAGGCCTCGCAGATCTCGATCGCCGGCTTGTCCATGAACTCGATCGCCACTGGGATGATGCCCGACCCGATGATATCGGCGACGCAGGAACCGGCCGCGACCGACGAGGCGAAGCCGAACAATACGGGGCGCGCCCCTTCCGGCTTGGCGATCAGCCGCACCGTCGCCTCGGTGACGATGCCGAGCTGGCCTTCCGAGCCGCAGACGAGGCCGAGCAGATCGTAGCCGGACGAATCCAGCGCCTTGCCGCCGAGCTCGATCACCGTGCCGTCGAAGAGCACCATCTTGACGCCCAGGAGGTTGTTGGTCGTGACGCCGTATTTCAGGCAGTGGGCGCCGCCGGAATTCATGCCGATGTTGCCGCCGATCGTGCAGGCGAGCTGGGAGCTCGGATCGGGGGCGTAGAAGAAGCCGTCGGCGCTCACCGCGTCGGAAATGTTGAGATTGGTGACCCCCGCCTGGACCGTCGCCGTCCGGTTGAAGAGATCGACATCGAGAATGCGCGACATCTTCGAGAGACCGATGACGATCGCGTCTTCCTGCGGGATGGCGCCGCCGGAGAGCGACGTGCCGGCCCCGCGCGGCACGACCGGGATGCCGTAGCGACTGCAATATTTGAGGACCGCGGAGACCTGCTCGGTCGTCTCCGGGAGCACAACGGCGAGCGGCAGGCGGCGATAGGCGAGAAATGCGTCCGTCTCGAAGGGCTTCAGCCCGCGTTCGTCGCTGATCAGGCAACCCTCCGGCAGGAGGTCGGCGAGGTCGGCAATGATCTCCGGCCGGCGGTCGAGGACGGCCTGCCTGGGTTTCAGGAATCCGATCGTCTCCGGCATGAACTCCTCCAACAAAACACGAGGATTATAGCGCCGCGCGTCCAATCGGACGCGCTAGAGCGGGATGAGGAAAAGTGTGTGCGGTTTTCCGCCCGCATCCCGCTCTAACCCATTAGAATCGATCACGTTCGTGATTTTAGGTCGATCCGACCTAAAATCATCGTGATCTAAGGTCGCCGTAGCACTTTGAAATGCTACAGGCTGTACCGTCCGCATCCTTCGCCGCAATCTCTCAGAATCATCAGCTTTGTCATTTGAATCTAGAGCATTTCATCCGCTTTGTGAAAGCCGGATACACTGGTAGGGGCACTCGCCAGCTGCTATTTATCTTTTCCTTCTCGGAAACAATGGTCAGGATTGATGACGAATCTTGGGGATCTCGAAGTGTTCGCGCGCGTGGTTTCCACCGGTAGCATGTCGGCGGCGGGCCGCGCCCTCGGCCTTTCCGCGGCGGTAATCTCCAAGCGCGTCAAGCGGCTCGAGGAGAGGCTCGGCACGCGTCTTCTGCAGCGCACGACACGCCAGGTCTCCCTGACGGAGGCCGGACAGGGCTTCTACGACCGCGTCCTGGGCGTCCTCGCCGGTATCGAGGAGGCGGAGGCCTATGCCGCGGGCCGGTCGTCGCAGGCCCAGGGGACGTTGCGCATCACGGCACCCACCTCCTTCGGCCGCATGCATATCGCGCCGCACCTGACCGGCTTCATGAAGGATCACCCCGACCTGAAGCTCCATATCGTCCTCAGCGACGAGTTCAGCGACATTGTCGCCGATGGCTTCGACCTGGCCGTCCGGATCGGCGAGCTTACCGATTCGAGTCTGGTCGCCCGCAAGCTCGCGCCGGTCCGCCGCTTGCTCTGCGCATCACCCGACTACATTTCCCGGCACGGTGCTCCCAAGGAGATCGGCGACCTCGCCGAACACATCTGCCTGCCGGCCCACAACAACGAAAGCTGGAAGCTGGAAGGTCCGGGCGGGTCCTTGGCTTACCGTCCGGACGGCCCGCTCGTCACCAATTCGTCGGAGATCATCCGCGCCGCAGTGATCGCCGGAGCGGGGATCGCGCTCCGCTCGACCTGGGACGTCAGTGCGGAACTGCGCGACGGGCACCTGGTACAGGTGCTGCCGGAATGGGAAGGATCACAAAGGCTGACGCTCTCGGCCGTCTATCCGAGCCGGCAGTTCCTTCCCGCCAAGGTCCGGCTCTTCGTCGATTATCTCTCAGCCCTCTATGGCCCCGTCCCCTATTGGGAGCAGTGATTGCCGGCAGGGATCCGCCATCTCTATTTATGCGCACTTTCCTCGTGGTGGCGGCGAATGCGGCGAACGACCAGCCAGACGCCAACGACCGCAAAGGGCACGGCAAGGCCGGTCAGCACGCCGGGATCGACCGGAAGCTCGTGGCTTACCGCTTTGGCGAGATAACCGAACAGGCCGATGACGTAATAGGAGATCGCCGCGACGGAGAGACCCTCGACGGTCTGCTGCAGGCGCAATTGCAGTTTCGCACGGCGGTCCATCGAATTGAGCAGCGCGCTGTTCTGCCGTTCGAGTTCGACATCGATCCAGCTTCTGAGCAGCGCCGTTGCACGGGAGAGCTTGCGCGACAGATTGGCCTGCCGCTCCTCGACCGACTGGCAGGTGCGCAGCGCCGGCGCCAGCCTGCGTTCGAGGAAGGTTCCGATCGTCTCGTACCCGGGCACCGGTGTTTCGGAGAGTGTTCGGATGCGCTCCTGGACGATGCCGTAATAGGCGCGGCTCGCGCCGAAGCGATAGAGGCTGAGCGCAGCACCGGCCTCAAGCTCGGCGGCGAGCCGGGTGATCTCCGCCAGCATTTCGTCCGCTTCCTCGCGGACATTCTCCTTCATGCGTTGGGTGACGCCGGTCAGGCCATCCTCGGTCCGGCGGATTTCCGGCGACAGCGACTGCGCCAGCGGCAGACCGAGCATGGCGAGCGTCCGGTAGGTCTCGATGTCGAGCAGACGCTGGACCAGCGCACCCGTGCCGGCCTCCGTCATGCCCCGGTCGAGGATGAGGATCTGGGTGAGACCGTCGCCGTTCTGCCGGAAGTCGGTCAGCAGCACGGCCTGGCCGTTCTTGGTCTCGCTGTAACAGAGACTCGTCGGATCGAAGGCCTTGATCGCCTCGCGGGCTTCCGGCGTATCCGGACGGATTTCAAGGCGGATACCGGAAATCAGCAGACCCGGCGGAGAGAATCCGTCGCCGAAAGGATGGATCGGCACCTCGCCGCCGAACTGTTCCGGCGCCGGCGCGTCCCAGAAATAGGTGGAAAATTCGGTGTGCCGCTCCCAGCGCAACGTCCCCTGCCCCCACGCCATGGCGTGGTGGTTGGCATCGCGACTGGGCGGCGCGATGCCGCGCGAGCGGGACAATTCCGAAAGCACCGCATGGTCAACGATCGAACCGCCTTCGGTAATGAAGGCGAGCTGAAAGATGACGCGCGGCGTCGTTACCAGCGCATAGGGCCGGGAGTGAATTTCTCCGAGTACCTGGGCGCGCAAGGGCGCTGCAGGAAATCCAAAACTTGCCTTCGCCATGAAGCGCTTCATCCCCCTCACGCGTTCATCATCGTTTTCTTATCAACCAGCGGCGCAAAATGAACAGGACGCATTGACGCAGCTTGACTTTTATCAGCCGCACATCGGCAAGTGGACAATCGATTTGACCACTTGATCGGTCCTGCTAGATTGCCGCCGATGATGGAAACAGCAAGAGCCGTTACGCTTTCCGTCGGTGGGAGATGGGTAGTGACCGAAGACCAGGGCGATCTCTATGCGCGCATCAGCCACAGCCGCACGGCGGACGAGGTTGTCCAGCAGATCGAGCTGCTGATTCTGGAGGGCGTGCTGCGCGACGGAGACCGGCTGCCGGGCGAGCGGGATCTCTCGAAAAGGCTCGACGTGTCGCGACCGATCCTGCGCGAGGCGTTGAAGGAACTGGAAACCCGGGGATTGCTCGAAAGCCGCCACGGAGGCGGCACCTTCGTCGCCGACGTCGTCGGCCAGATCTTCTCGAAACCACTGATCGAGCTCATCGGCCGTCACCACAAGGCGACACAGGATTACCTCGAATACCGGCGCGAGCTCGAAGGGCTGACGGCGGAACTCGCCGCGACACGCGCCACCGACTTCGACCGCGATCTCCTCACCCGCGTCATCGAGCGGATGCGCGAGGCACACCGCAGCGGCAATTTCGACGACGAGCTCGAAGCGGACGTCGAATTGCACAATGCGATCGGCGAAAGCGCCCACAACATCATTCTGCTGCACACGCTGAGGGCCTGCTACCGGCTCCTGACCCAGGGCATCTTTTTTCATCGCAGCTCGGTCTTCGGCGCACCGGGCGCACGCGACCGGCTGCTTGCCCAGCACGAGGCGATCTATGCCGCCATCATGGCGCGCGACCCCACGACCGCCAAGGCGGCCGCACAAAGCCATATCGACTTCGTCGCCGCCGCGGCGCGCGATGCGGAGCGCAGCGGCGAGTGGGCCCGCATCGCGCGACTGCGCCTCAAGCAGCGCGACCGCGCCGGTTCATAGAGCGGGGCATCTCTGGCCGCACCCTCGCCCGGAGGTTCGTGATCCAGCCGCTGAATACGGCCGACGATGTCGCTTCCTGGCAAGCCTGGTGGGGAAGCACTACATGTATTCCACAACAGTGTTCCGCTCACGGAACCGCAACGCTTCTTATCAGTTATTGATCGGCTGGCGTCATTTACACGCAAGGAAGACGCGCCATAATTTCGAATGACTGATTTCTGAATATGATTCGCATACAGGAGTATCGATTCCCTTGAACTTCTTGCACCGGCTAGCTTCTGACGTGCATTTGATGATGCGTCGACCGGCGCGCATGCAATATGCCGCGCTGTGCTACCGCATCCGCAAGAAAACGGTGTCTCCGGAAATCCTCCTGCTCACCAGCCGTGACACGGGCCGCTGGGTCATTCCCAAGGGATGGCCGATGCAGGGAAAGTGGGCCCATGAGGTCGCCGAACGCGAGGCCTATGAAGAGGCCGGCGTGAAAGGCAAGGCGCAGAAGGCTGCGATCGGCTCCTATGTCTATCAGAAGCGCATGGACCACGGGTTGAAGATTCCCTGCAAAGTTCAGGTCCACGCCCTCGAAGTTGACAATCTCTGCAAAAATTTTCCCGAGAAGGGCGAGCGAAAGCTCGAGTGGGTCGACTACGCGGAGGCCGCCCGGCGTGTCGCCGAGCCTTCGCTGAAAGAACTGATCCTCGGTTTCGGCAAGCGAATGGCCGCCGCCCAGCCGCCGGAGCCCGCGGCCTCCGAAGGCTGACGGTCGTTGGTGGCCTACTGCATGTTTCCCTAAATCGTAGCCGATTTAGGGAAACATGCAGCAATTCAAGGTGCTACAGCGACCTTTGCGCGTCTGATAAGACGCGCGGCGCTGTAGACCCACTAGGCCCGCCTTCCCGCCTACCATCCAACAGCGCTTGAATACGCCGTCGCGGACCGCTACTGGCGAATATGACAATGGAGAAATATTTGTGTCCAAGCCGCGACTGCGCCTCGAAAAGCTGACGATCGACAAGGATCTCGACAAGGTCAGCCGTGCCGAGGAAGCGTCGCAACATGTGATGCGCGGGCTTGCCGCCCCGGGCCTCGGCCTGCTCTTTCTGATCCTCAGCATGGCATTCGCAGCCAGCTATTTCACGGGCGCGTCCGGCATGGCCATCGTCGTGGCGGGGGCCGCAATTGCCGCCTACATGGCGATGAACATCGGCGCAAACGACGTCACCAACAATGTCGGAGCCGCGGTCGGCGCCAAGGCCATGACGATGGCGACGGCGCTTGGCATTGCCGCCGTCTTCGAAATTGCCGGAGCCGTGATTGCCGGGCGAAAGGTGACGCTTACCATCGAGGCCGGCATCGTCGACGGCGCGCAACTGGTCAGCCTCGACGTTCTCGTCTGGGTGATGATGGCGGCGCTCTTGTCTTCGGCCGTCTGGATCAACATCGCCACATACGCGCGCGCCCCGGTCTCGACAACCCACTCCATCGTCGGCGGCATCATCGGCGCCGGCATGGCGGCCGAGGGCTTCGCCAGCGTCAAATGGTGGGCGATCGCCGGGATCACCGCGAGCTGGTCGGTCTCTCCCCTGCTCGGCGGCGCGATTGCCGCCCTGTTCCTGGCATTTCTCAAGGAATTCGTCATCTACCGCAACGACAAGATCGCGGCGGCGCGCTACTGGATGCCGATCGTGCTCGGCGTCACGGCAGGCTCTTTCACCGCCTATGTGGCGGTCTCCGCGCTCGTCCATCTGCAGGTGATTTCGCTGGGGACGGGCCTTCTCATCGGCACCCTTGCCGGCATTGCGTGCTACGGGCTGTGCAAGCCGTGGATTCATCGCCAATCGGCGGGACTCGAAAACCGCAACCAGTCGCTTCGCAAGCTGTTCCGCCTGCCGCTCATCTTCTCCGCCGCGCTGCTCTCCTTCGCGCACGGCGCCAATGACGTGTCGAACGCCATCGGACCGCTGTCGGCGATCGTCTCGGCCGTGAACGGCACGATTTCGACGGCGCGGTCGGAGGCACCCTTCTGGGTGCTGCTCATCGGCGCTCTCGGCATCTCGATGGGCCTGCTTCTCTACGGGCCGATCCTGATCCGCGTCGTCGGCGAGGAAATCACCCGCCTCAATCCGATGCGCGCCTTCTGCGTGGCGCTGGCGACGGCGGTCACCGTCCTCCTGGCATCGGCGCTGGGGCTGCCGATCAGTTCCACGCACACGGCGGTCGGTGCCGTCTTCGGCGTCGGTTTTTTCCGCGAATGGTACATACGCCATTCGCGGCGACGGCTGGAGTATATCCGGCGGAGGACCGGCCAAACCGGCTTCATGGGCGAGGCCATCGAAACGAATTTCGCCGAGGTACGCCGCCGCCGGCTGGTGCGCCGCTCCTATTTCCTGACGATCGTCGCCGCCTGGGTGATCACGCTTCCTGCCTCGGCGCTGCTCTCGGCGCTCGTCTACCGGCTGCTTGCCGGCCTGTTTCTGTGAGAGTGACCGAATGCGCGCCAATTTCCGCATGCAGCGATTGTTCGTCGAAAGCCCGCTTCACGCCGGGGCAAGGCACGAGGCGACGAAGGATCAGTTCAACTATCTCATCAACGTGCTGCGCTTCGGCGAGGGTTCGTCGATCCTGGTCTTCAATGGACGAGACGGCGAATGGCGTGCGGAATTGTCTCTTCCTTCCCGAAAGCAGCTGGTGCTCACGGCAGTCGAGCAGACCCGTCCGCAGCCGGCTCCCTCAGACCTCGTCTATCTGTTTGCCCCGCTCAAGACTGGGCGGCTCGACTACCTCGTTCAGAAGGCCGTCGAGATGGGCGCCGGCGTGCTGCAGCCGGTGATGACCCAGCATGTGCAAGGCAAGCTCGGCAATCTCGACCGCCTGCGCGCCAATGTCACCGAGGCCGCGGAGCAATGCGGGGTTCTCGGCATTCCCTCGGTGGAGACGCCCCGAAAACTCGAAGAACTGCTGGCGAACTGGCCGCGCGAGCGGCGCATCATCTTCTGCGACGAGGGCAATGAGAGCCAGAATCCGCTGCCGATCCTCGGCGGGATCAGCGAGCGCCGCCTCGCCCTGCTGATCGGCCCGGAAGGAGGCTTCTCGGAAGCCGAGCGGGTGCTCTTGCACAGCCTCGATTTCGTCACCGCAGTCCCGCTCGGTCCACGCATCCTGCGCGCCGATACGGCGGCGGTGGCCGCGCTGGCACTCATTCAGGCAACGCTCGGCGACTGGCGGTGAGCCGTCGATCGGGCAGGCGGCCGTGCCGCGTCTGACAGGAAGCGCGGCGCTGGAGGGGCTTTGCGCGGAGTTTTTTTGACGGCATCTTGAAAGAAATTGACTTGCACCGCACTTGATTACGGTTCAAGCACCCTCCATCCAATCCTGCTGCTGGCGGGACCCCGCACATGTGAAGAAGACGAATATGGCCCGAGACACCACCGACCAGACGCCGGTCACCTCCGTTGCCGAACTGACCGCCTACCTCGCGTCCGGATCGAAGCCGAAAGAGAGGTTCCGGATCGGGACGGAGCACGAGAAATTCGCCTTCTTCAAAGCCGACAACAGCCCCGTTCCCTATTTCGGCGAAGCCAGCATCCAGGCGCTCTTGAAAGGCATGGCCGAGCGGAATGGCTGGGAGCCGATCGTCGACGAGGGCAATATCATCGGCCTGGCCGAACGGGACGGCAACGGCGCGATCTCGCTGGAGCCCGGCGGCCAGTTCGAGCTTTCCGGAGCGCCGCTCGAGAACCTGCATCAGACCTGCAAGGAATCGAACCAGCACCTGGCCGTGCTCCGCGAGATCGCCGAGCCGCTCGGCATCCGCTTCCTCGGCATCGGCGGCAGCCCGAAATGGACCTTCGAAGAAACGCCGCGCATGCCGAAATCGCGCTACGCGATCATGTCGCGCTACATGCCGAAGGTCGGGACTCACGGCCTCGACATGATGTACCGCACGTGCACGATCCAGGTGAATCTCGACTTCTCCTCCGAGGAGGACATGCGGCGCAAGATGCAGGTATCGATGAAACTGCAATCGCTCGCCACTGCCCTCTTCGCCAGCTCGCCTTTCACCGACGGCAAGCCGAACGGCCTGCTCTCGTGGCGGGGAGAGATCTGGCGCGACACCGACAACCGACGCGCGGGTCTCCTGCCGGCCTCCTTCAGGCCGGACTTCGGCTTTGCCGACTACGTCGAATGGGCGCTCGACGTGCCGATGTATTTCGTCGTGCGCGACGGCCATTATCATGACTGCACCCATGTCACCTTCCGCCAGTTCATGAACGGGGCGCTGAAGGGAGAGATCGCCGAATGGCAGCCCAACATGGGCGACTGGACCAATCATCTCTCGACTCTCTTCCCCGACGTCCGGCTGAAGCGCTTCCTTGAGATGCGCGGCGCCGACGGCGGACCGTGGCGGCGGATCTGCGCGCTGCCCGCCTTCTGGGTCGGCCTGCTCTACGACGACCAGGCGTTGGCGGATGCCGAGACGTTGACCCGCGACTGGAGCTACGACGAGGTCCAAGCACTCCGGGACGCAGTTCCCGCCGAGGGGCTGGCCGCGAAGTTCAGGACAACCTCGCTGTTCGACATCGCCCGCGAGGTGCTGGCGATTTCACGCGCCGGGTTGAAACGGCGCAACCGTCTGAACGGCGATGGTATCGACGAGAGCCAGTTCCTGGAACCGCTCGGCGAAGTTCTGGCGAAGAAGGCGACGCTCGCCGAGGATCTGCTGGCCCTCTACGACGGCCGCTGGAACCGGTCCGTCGACCCGGTGTTTACGGAATACCAATACTGAGGCGCGGAACGCGTTCACGCCCGAGCAAAAAGCGGTTTCCAGCCTTTCGATTCCCGTTATAGTGCAATGACATGCGTCACTCGCCCGGGAAGGAATCGCCATGGCACCGCTTTTTGACATGTTCGCACAAGCGCAGAATGGCCAGGCGATCGAGCTGATGGCAAAGCAGTTCGGCCTGGCCCAGGACCAGATGGCGAAGGCGACAGCGGCGCTGATGCCGGCCTTTTCCACGGGCTTCAAGCGCAACACCGCCAATCCCTATGACTTCGGTGCGCTGCTGACGGCCCTCTCGACCGGCAATTACGTGAAATATTTCGAGGATATGAGGCAGGCCTTCACGCCTGAGGGCGTGTCTGACGGCAACGATATCCTCGGTCAGTTGTTCGGCTCGAAGGAGATGTCGAGGGCGGTCGCGGCACAGGCGGCACAGATGACCGGCATCGGCCAGGAAGTCTACAAGCAGATGCTGCCGGTGATGGCGAGCACGCTGATGGGCGGCCTCTTCAAGGAGACCACCAACCAGGTGAACGAAGCGCTCGCCAGCAATCCGATGATGACGCTGATGCGGCAATGGATGGAGGCGACCGGTCTCGCCAAGAAGCCCGAGCCTGCGCCCAACCCGTTCGAGAATCCCTTCACCCAGGCGATGCAGGGATTCTTCGGTGCGGGCAGGAGCCAGGAGACACCGAAAACGCCTGATTTTTTCGCCGGCAATCCCTTCTTCAAGGCCTACCAGGACATGATGCGCGGCAGCAGTGCGGCGACCGAGAAGCCGCCTCAGGAAAACCCCGCCTTCGCGCAGTTCTCCCAGATGATGAACAACATGTTCGACACCGGCCTGGGGATGCAGAAGGAATATCAGAAGAACATCGACGCGCTGTTTGAGAGCTACAAGAGTGGTTCCGGCGGCAAGGGTTAGCGCGGCGATTGCCCCTCTCCTCGGGTTTAACCCGAGGACTGGCCCTCTCCCCGCCAGCGGGGAGAGGGGACTGAGGCGGCGCGGCATGTCCCTTCGCCCCGCTTGCGGGGAGAAGGTGGCCGGCAGGCCGGATGAGGGCCGTTCTCGCTACTACGCGGCGGTCTTCAAGGAATCACAAAAAACCCCGGTACATGTCTTGGCATGTACCGGGCAAGCAGCAGGGTCTATTGGCTCATACCCTGCGGGGAACGGATTGGTGATAAGCGTCACCGTAACTGGAAATTCGCGGCATGATCCGTGCAATGGCGGCAAGCTTTCGCCGGATCATGCCGCAAATGACGCATCCAGGCGGGGGACGCGCCATGGGGATCATCAATCGTGGCGGACACCCCTGTAGAAGTGGTTCGCCCGGTTTCGCGATGCGCGCGTCAGGAAGCTGCCCGGGTTCTCGAAGAAGGACGAGGTCATGGCCTCGTGCAGGTCTTCGCGTTTCAACCCCATGTCGAGCAGTTGCCGATCGTCGAGATCGTGGAGACGCGCAATCTGGCAGCGGCTTCGGTACAGGCGCCAGACAGCCGTCAGCACGCCGATGACACCTGCCGTGCGGGACGCAAGCGACGGCTTGCCTGCAGCGAGGTCGAGATCGAGGGCGTGTTGGGTCGTGCGCATGGCGGAACTCCTTTTTCAGGCACGAAGAAACCCGCCCCTGCGGGGAGGTATACGCAGGGGGCAAGCGGGTAAGGTTTGGTTGATCGGCGGTGTGGTCGCCGAGGGATTGACGTGATTTGCACGCTATGAATCGCAAATCCTTATTGATCAGTCCAACGAATGTTTCTAATGATATCCATCAAACAATTTTATGGGTATTCGGCCATGTCCGCACCGCTCGATATCGATCAGTTGCAAACCTTCGTCGCCATCGCCGATACGGGCAGCTTCACCAAGGCGGCCGATCGCGTCTTCAAGACTCAGTCGGCCGTGTCGATGCAGATGCGCCGGCTGGAGGAGCGGATCGGCAAGCCGTTGTTCATCAAGGACGGGCGCGGCAATCGGTTGACGGTCGAGGGCGACAGGCTGTTGAATTTCGCCCGCAGGATGCTCCGCCTCAACAATGAGGCGATCGCCTCCTTCGACGACAACAGGCTCGAAGGCACGCTCCGGATCGGCACGCCCGACGACTATGCCGACCGCTACATGCCCGAGATCATCGTCCGATTCGCGAAGACGCATCCGAATGTCGAGCTCTACATCGTCTGCGAGCCTTCGGCCGATCTCGCCGAGAAGATGGCCAAGGGCGACCTCGACATCGCGCTCGTCACCCACAATCCGCGGGTGCGGGCATCCGACGTGGTCAGAACCGAGCCGCTCTGCTGGGTCAGTTCGATCAACCATCCGCTTCCGGAAAACGCGCCGATCCCGCTCGCCGTCGGACGCCGCGACTGTCTGTGGCGGCAGGCGGCCTGTGCCGCGCTGGATGCGACGGGCCGCGAGTATCAGATCCTGTTTACAAGCTGGTCGTCGACGGTCGTCGCCGCCGCCGTGCTCGCCGGTATGGCCGTCTCGGTCTTGCCGGAGTCGGCGTTGCGTCCTGGCATGAAGGTACTGACGCTTGCGGACGGGTTCCCGGCGCTCGCACCCGTGCAGATCGGCATCATGAAGCGCCCCGGCCTTTCGCCGTCGCTGTCGAACGCCATCACCAACCACATCACCGCCTGCCTCGACAACATCACGCCGATCGCCGTCAACGACGACCTCGACAACGATATCAAGGGCTTTCCGCGCTATCCGCGTCTCAGGCAGAGCCATATGTTGCCGGGCTGGTAAGCCCGTTACAGGCAGAACGACGAAGGTCACGCCTCTTCCCAGAGCGTGGCCTTCGCCCTTTGCGGCAGCTTTCCGCGGCTCCGCTGATCGAGGCTTGACCGGTCGCAGCGCCGGCCTGCGCGATAGTCTCCGGTTGCATTCCATTCGCATTATCAATAAGCGTTTCCTATCATGCTCACGCTTCGACAGATGCGCTATTTCGATGCTCTCGCGACCGCCCGCCATTTCGGCCGCGCCGCAGAGCTCGCCCATGTCAGCCAGCCGGCCCTTTCGGCGCAGATCATGGAGATGGAAGAGCATCTCGGCGTCAAGCTCGTCGAAAGGAGCCGCGGCGGCGTGTTCCTGACCGCCAAGGGCGAGGACGTGCTGACGCGGGTCCGGGCCATCCTCGCCGATGTCGACCGGCTCGAGGAAAGCGCCCGTGCCAATTCCGGGACGCTCGACGGACGCGTCCGCCTTGGGGTCATCCCGACGCTGGCCCCCTATCTGGTGCCGCAGCTCATCCCATATCTTCGGGCGCGATATGCGGCGATCGAGATCGAGCTCAAGGAATCGCTGACCGACAGGCTGATCGCCGACCTCGGTGACGGCCGGCTCGACGCGGTCGTCGCCGCGTTGCCGATCGATGCAGACGGCATCGCCGCGCGCCCGCTGTTTTCGGACCGCTTCTTCATGGCGGTCGCAGACAACGACCGGAAGGTGCTGATGTCGCCGCTGACCGAGGCGCAGGTCGATATCTCGCAACTGCTCCTGCTCGAAGAAGGCCATTGCCTGCGCGATCAGGCGCTGGCCGTCTGCAACAGCGCCGGCAAGCGGCAGCTGATGAGCTTCGGCGCCACCTCCATGGCGACACTTCTGCAGATGGTCGCGAACGGCATGGGCATGACGCTCATTCCGGAGATCGCCATCCCGAGCGAGGCGGCGCGCAACGCCATCCGCATCGTGCCCTTTGCCGAGCCCGGGCCGGCACGCGAGATCGGGCTCATCTGGCGCCGCAGCAATCCGCGCCGGCGCGATATGGAGGCGCTGGGCGAAGCGATCGTCGATTGTGCCCGCTCGATCCTAAAGGGGGCCGAGCGGTAGGATCGCGCATAGTGGTCCCTCTGCCGCTATTCGTCGTCCGTCAGGCAAGTTTTGTCTTCAGGAACTCGACGGTCCGTCCCCAGGCGAGTTCGGCTGCCGCCTTGTCGTAGCGGGCGGCCGAAGTATCGTTGTTGAAGGCATGGTTGACGCCGTCATAGACATAGATCGTGGCGTCCTTGCCGTTCTCCGTCAGTGCCTTGCGGTAAGCATCGATGCCGGCATTGATGCGCTCGTCGAGCCCCGCATAGTGGAGCAGCATGGCGGCCTTGATCTTCGGCACGTCCTCGGCCTTCGGCTGGGAGCCGTAATAGGCGACGCCGGCCTTCAGATCGGGAGAATTGACCGCAAGACGATTGACCATGCCGCCACCCCAGCAAAAGCCGATCGCGCCGACATTGCCGGTGCTTTCCGCATGACCCTTGAGGAAGGCGACGGTGGCGACCGCATTGGCGTTGGTTTCACCGGCGTCGAGCGCGCTGATCATCTCGCGCGCCTTGTCCTCGTCTTCAGGCGTGCCGCCATCGGGCGACAGGAAATCGGGAGCGAGGGCGACGAATCCGTCGAGCGCGACGCGACGCGCGACGTCCTTGATATGCGGATTGAGGCCGCGGTTCTCGTGGATGACGATCACCGCCGGAAGCTTGCCGGATGCATTGGCGGGCTTGACCAGATAGCCCTTCATCTCGCCGTCGGCACCCGGATAGGTGATGTCCTCCCCCTTGATCCGTTCGTCCGTCGCGGCGACCATTTCGGCCTTGGCGCTGTTGGCGGCGAGCAAAGGGGCGATTGCCGCGGCGGCCGCCGCCGTGCCGGCGAGCGCCGTCAGCCTCTCCATGAAGCGGCGGCGATCCAGGGTCAGATGCGTGTATTCGTCATAGGCATCGATCATTGCCTGAGTGATCACAGGCTTGTTCATGACGCTCTCCTTCGGCGTTTTCCGAAGGCGGCGCGGCGATGGCCGCACCGCCCGCCGACAGGATAGGTCAGCGGGCGGCAGGCACGCGTCAAAACTGCGTTACTTGTCGTGATCCAGAGCCTTTCAGTTCAGATCGAGAACGATGCGACCGTCGATCTTGCCTTCTTCCATGCGCTCGAAGATGGCGTTGATGTTTTCGATCTTGTCCCAGGAGAAGTGAGCCCCGACCTTGCCCTCGCCGGCAAATTCCAACGCCTCCTCCAGATCCTGGCGGGTGCCGACGATCGAGCCGCGCACCGTGATGCGCTTCAGCACCGTGTCGAAGACGGGCAGGCAGATCTGGCTCGGCGGCAAACCGACGAGGGCCATGGTGCCCTTCGAACGCAGCATACGGTAGGCCTGCTCCATCGCCTTTGGCGAGACCGCCGTGACAAGCGCCCCGTGGACACCGCCGGTCCGCTTTTGCACCTCCTCGATAGCGTCCGCCGCCTTTGCATCGACGACAAGGTCGGCGCCGAGCTTCTCGGCGAGCGCCAGCTTGTCGGGGAAGATGTCGGCCGCGGCGACATGCATGCCCATGGCCTTGGCATATTGCACGGCCATGTGGCCGAGTCCGCCGATGCCGGAGACGAGCACCCATTCGCCGGGTCTCACCTCCGTCTCCTTCAGGCCCTTGTAGACGGTGACGCCGGCGCAAAGTACCGGCGCGGCCGGGCCGAACTCCAGCTTGGCGGGCAGCGTGCCGACGAAATCCGGATCCGCCAGGCCGTATTGGGCGAAGGTGCCGTCGACCGAATAGCCGGTGTTCTGCTGGCTGCCGCACAGCGTCTCCCAGCCGGTGCGGCATGGCGTGCAGCAGCCGCAGGCGGTATGCAGCCATGGCACCCCGACCCGATCGCCCTCCTTCAGCCGCGTCACGCCGGCGCCGAGCTTGGCGACGTAGCCGACCCCTTCGTGGCCGGGAATGAAGGGCGGATTGGGCCTCACCGGCCAGTCGCCCTTTGCAGCGTGCAGGTCGGTGTGGCACACGCCCGTGGCCTCGTATTTGATGAGGACCTGCCCCGGTCCCGGCTGCGGTATCGGCAATTCCTCGATCACGAGCGGCTTGCCGAACTCGCGCACGACGGCGGCTTTCATTGTTCCGGTCATATCGATCTCCTCCTCCGATGGTCGACGAAGGAAGTCTAGCGGCGGTGCGCGCCACAATCCCTTGACCTCCATCAAGATGCGGCGGTTCGGCAGGGAGATCGTCTCAGAACTGAGACATTGACGCCGGCAAACGGCAGGCGATCGTCAGTTCATCGCCATCCAGAGGGCAAGCCAAGCCCACATGGCGCCGAGCGTCACAAAGCCGGCCAGGAAGAGAGGGCCACGATACCGAAGCCGATTGCTGGTCACGTGCACGAAGGCGTGCGCGTAGCGGAAGCCGACGAAAATCCAGGCGAGACCCACCGCCAGAAGGCTGTCGGCTTCGGTGACGAAGCAGAGAACGCAGCACACATGGAAAAGCGTCGGCAGTTCGAACTGGTTGGCGATGCTGTTGCGCACGACCAGGCTCTCGCTCGGCTCTCCGCGGTTTTCGCGAAACTGCGACGCCTCCGCCTTGCCGGCGCGGACCACCGCAGACCGGCGCAGCGAGAGAAGCGCATAGAGCATGAAGACGAGCCCGACATGGGCGACCACGGGCCAGAAGATCTCGAACCCCGACATCGGTGCTCCGCTTCAAATTCTCAGATGGGATAAGGGACAGAGGACGGAAGTGGGACGCCGGACGGCGTCCCACTTAAGGTATCAGGCGCCGCCCGGGTAGTTCGGGCTCTCGCGGGTGATCGTCACGTCATGCGCGTGGCTTTCGCGAAGGCCGGCGCCGGAGATGCGGACGAACGTTGCGCGCTGCTGATAGTCCTTGATCGTCGCGCCGCCGACATAGCCCATCGACGCCTTGAGGCCGCCCGCAAGCTGATGCAGGACGCCGCCGACCGGTCCCTTGTAGGGAACCTGGCCTTCGATGCCTTCCGGCACGAGCTTCAACGTGTCGCGAACTTCGGCCTGGAAATAGCGATCCGCCGAGCCGCGCGCCATGGCGCCGACCGAGCCCATGCCTCGGTACGCCTTGAAGGAGCGGCCCTGGTAGAGGAAGACCTCGCCCGGGCTTTCCTCGGTGCCGGCGAGCAGCGAGCCGACCATGACGGCGGAGGCGCCGGCGGCAATCGCCTTGGCGAGGTCACCGGAATACTTGATGCCGCCATCGGCGATCACCGGAATGCCGGAGGCCTGTGCGGCCTCGACGGCCGCCATGATCGCAGCAAGCTGCGGTACGCCGACGCCAGCGACGATGCGCGTCGTGCAGATAGAGCCGGGACCGATGCCAACCTTGACGGCATCGGCGCCGGCGTCCATCAGCGCCTTGGTGCCATCCGCCGTCGCGACGTTGCCGGCCATGATGCGGACCGAATTCGACATCTTCTTCACCCGGGCGACCGCGTCGAGCACGCGCTGCGAATGGCCGTGGGCGGTGTCGACGACGATCAGGTCGACGCCGGCGTCGATCAGCCGCTCGGCGCGTTCGAGGCCGTCGTCGCCGACGCTGACTGCCGCGGCGGCGCGAAGCCGCCCTTGCGAGTCCTTCGAGGCGTTCGGGTTCAGCTGCGACTTCTCGATGTCCTTGACCGTGATGAGGCCGACGCAGCGGCCATCCGGATCGACGACCAGGAGCTTCTCGATCCGGTGCTTGTGGAGGAGACGCTTCGCCTCCTGCTGGTCGACGCTCTCCTTGACGGTGACCAGGTTCTCCCGGGTCATCAGCTCATAGATCTTCTGGGAGGGGTCGGAAGCGAAGCGGACGTCGCGGTTGGTGAGAATGCCGACAAGGCGGCCCTGCGTCTGGCCGCCGCTGCCGCCGTTTTCCACGACCGGGATGCCGGAAATGCCGTGCGCCTTCATCAGGCTCAGGGCATCGGCGAGCGTCGCGTCCGGACCGATCGTCACCGGATTGACGACCATGCCGCTTTCGAACTTCTTGACCTGGCGGACCTCTTCGGCCTGCTCGGCCGGCGTCAGGTTGCGGTGGATGACGCCGATGCCGCCGGCCTGGGCCATGGCGATTGCCAGGCGTGCCTCGGTGACCGTGTCCATGGCGGCGGACAGGATCGGCAGGTTGAGATCGATGTCCTGGGCGATGCGGGTGGCGATGTTCGTCTGGCCCGGCATCACTTCGGAATGTCCCGGCTGGAGCAGGACGTCGTCGAAGGTCAAAGCCTCCAGACCGGTTGCCGTTTCGATGATGCGCGCCATGGCCAGTTCCTCTTCGAATATACGAAAATCCCCGGGGACCATCAGCGACTTGTCCACCGGGTGACTTCAAAGCTTGTCTTGGAAGTTGGCGAGGGCTCGTAACACGGATATGTCAGAATGAAAATAGTTAAGGCCCGGAATTCTCCCGGGCCCCGCAAATTTGTTGCTGCAGCGCAACAAGATGCTGAAATCAGATGTCGAACTGGTAGGTCGCCGGCACGAAGCGGTAACCCTGGTCCTGCCGCTCGACGAAGCCGACGGCCGGGAACGGCATGTGATAGCCGATGAAGGGCAGCCGATCGGTTGCGATCATGTCGAAGACCTTGCGCCGTGTCGCGCTCGCCGCGGCCTTGTCCATGTCGAAGCGGACCTCCCAATCCGGCCGCTGCAGCGACAGGACGTAGTGGTTGGCCGTATCCGCGGTCAGGATCAGCGCCTTGCCCTCGGATTCGAGGCGGTAGATCATATGTCCCGGGGAATGGCCGAAGGCGGCGATGGCCGCGATCCCCGGCACGACCTCGACACCGTCGGCGATGAACGTGGTCTTTTCCGCCAGCGGCGCGACCTTGGCAAGCACCGCCTTGTGGCCGTTCTCGGCCGGCGTGCCGACGCGGGCCGCATCCTTCCAGAAGTCGAACTCGACTTGGCCGGTCACATAGCGGGCGTTCGCGAAGGCCGGCTTGCCGCCTTCCGTGAGGCCGCCGATATGATCGCCATGCATGTGGGTGATGACGATGACCGAGACCTGCTCGGGCGTGTAACCGGCGGCGCGGATGCCGTCCGCGAGTTTTCCGGTCCCGGCCGCCCGACCGCCTTCGCCGAGCCCGGTGTCGAACAACACGATCTCCGACCCGGTATCGACCAGGACCGGGGAAAAGCCGTTGATGAATCCGCTGCCCGGCAAAAAGTTCTGTTCGAGCAGCGCGGTGACGGCTTCCGCCGGCTGATTGGTGCCGTAGGTCTCGTGCGGATTGTCCGAGGCGCGCGTGCCGTCGCTGATCACCGTCACCTTAAAGGTACCGAGCCTGAACGTCTTCAAAGCCGCATCCTTGGTCATGGCGTCCTTTTCTGCACTTTCCTGCGCATTCGCAATTCCGGTCAAGAGGCCCGGCGCCGCCAAGGCAGCCGCCCCTGCCCCGAACAAGGTTCGGCGCTTCAGGTTCTGTGTGATCATTGATCGCTCCTGTTGATTGGCGCTGCCCCTACTGTCGTGCGCCGGCAGGCAAGAAGTAGCGGCCTTGACAGAAAAGGTCAGCCGGATCACAGGCTTTTGATCTGCAATCGCCGGTTTTGCCCCGACAAAGCCACCGGAACCGTCTACCGGACGCCGACCCCGCATCCAGAGCCTCTCATGAATCGCATCGTCCCGATGATCCTCGCTGTCGCTCTCTTCATGGAGCAGATGGATTCCACCGTCATTTCGACGTCGCTGCCGGCGATCGCGCATGATATCGGCGTCGGGCCGATCACGCTGAAACTGGCGCTCACCGCCTACATGGTGGCGCTCGCGATCTTCATTCCCTTGAGCGGCTGGATGGCCGACCGCTTCGGTGCCAAGCGCATCTTCCGCGCGGCGATGCTCGTCTTCATCGCCGGCTCTGTCTTCTGTGCCGCCGCCGACAGCCTGCTGTCCTTCGTTCTCTCACGCTTTCTTCAGGGCATGGGCGGCGCGATGATGACGCCGGTGGCGCGCCTCGTGCTGGTGCGCGGCACGCCGCGCAGCGAGCTCGTCTCGGCCATGGCGCTGCTCACCATCCCGGCCCTTGTCGGCCCGCTGGCCGGCCCGCCGCTCGGCGGCTTCATCACCACCTATTTCTCCTGGCACTGGATCTTCTTGATCAATGTGCCGGTCGGTATTGCCGGCTATGTGCTCTCGGGCATCTACCTGCCCGAGATGGAGCGACATAACCCGCCGCCGGTCGATATTCTCGGCTTCCTGCTCGGCGGCATCGCCGCGTCGGGGATCGTCTTCGGCCTTTCCGTCATCAGCCTGCCGGCCCTGCCGCCGGCGGTCGGCATCGCCTCCGTCTCGGCCGGCGTCGCAGCGACCTTCCTTTACATCTTCCACGCCCGCCGCCATGCCGCCCCGGTGCTCGACCTCCGGCTGTTTCGCGACAGCGCCTTCCGCGCCGCCTCGATCGGCGGCACGGTCTTCCGCATTTCCGTCGGCGCCGTGCCGTTCCTGATGCCGCTGATGCTGCAGATCGGTTTCGGACTCAATCCGTTCCAGTCGGGGCTGATCACCTTCATCGGCGCCGTCGGCGCCATTACCACAAAATTCCTCGCCCGCCGCGTTCTCGCCTTTGCCGGCTTCCGCACGACGCTGATCATTGCCGCCGTCATCGCCGCCGCCACCACGTTCACCAACGGCTTCTTCACGCCGGCGACGCCTTACCTCGTCATGATCTCGATCCTGCTTATCGCCGGTTTCGCCCGCTCCTTCTTCTTCACCAGTGTCAACGCGCTCTCCTTCGCCGATATCGACGACGCGGACGCCAGCAAGGCGACATCGATGAGCGCCGTGCTGCAGCAGATCAGTCTCGCTTTGGGCGTGGCGGTGGCGGGCGCGATCCTGGAAATCCAGACGGCGATCGGCGGCGGGCCACTGGCGCTTGAAGATTTCCACATCGCCTTCATGATCATCGCGGTCGCCAACGTGCTGGCGGCGATCCCCTTTCTGACCATGGCGAAGAATGCCGGCGCTTCCGTCTCCGGCCATCGAAAGGCGCTCAGGGAAGCCGAGGCGACCGCGGGTAAGTGACGTTCAATAGAGCGGGATGAGGAAAAGTGTGTGCGGTTTTCCGCCCGCATCCCGCTCTAGAGCCTTTCCTGGTTAAATTGAACCATTCTGTTGGCTTAAGCGGAGTGGAATGTTTGCTCGGCTGGCGCGCGGCGTAGCCAACGCATACGGCCAAGCCAGCCGAGCAAACAGGCCGCCCGCTTCAGCCAACCCGAAGGGCCGGGCATCTTTCCGCCAGGATCAGAGGCGATCGCCTCGGCCGTACCTTCGGGTACGACCTTCGACAATCGCCTCTGCCCTGACGAAAACCTGCTCGGCAGAATGCTTCAATTTAACCAGGAAAGGCTCTAACCTGTTGGAATCGATCACGTTCATGATTTTAGGTCGGTCTGACCTAAAATCATCGTGATGTAAGGCCGCGGATGCCGTAGTGCTGCAAAGCCAATGCAGGAACGAGGGGGTCGCCGCGAGTCGATCTCCCTCCTTGTGGGGGAGATGCCCGGCAGGGCAGAGGGGGGTGGGCTCCGCCAACCGCCCTCACAAAGCCGCCCGGGCAGCATCGTGCTCTATTCCGGGCGCTCGCAGACGGCGGCAATCTTGTTGCCGTCGAGATCGCGGACCCAGGCGCCATAAAAATGCGCGTGGAACGGCCGCAACCCCGGCGCGCCCTCGTCGGCACCGCCGGCAGCCAGCGCCGCCGCATGGAAGGCATCGACGGCGCCCCGCGTCTCGGCCGCGAGCGCGATGCTCACGCCGTTGCCATAGGTGGCAGGCTCGCGGTTGAACGGGGTGACCACCCAGAAGCGGACGCGCACATCGCCGTCTGCGCCGTAGCCGATCTCGGTTTCGTCCTGCCGCTGGCGGCGGTAGCCAAGGGTCGGAAGCACGGCATCATAGAACGCGCCAGCGCGTTCTAAATCGTTGGTGCCGACCGTCACGTAAAGCAGCATCGACTACTCCGCCGCGGCGTCTTCCGCCGGCTCTTCGGTTTCAGCCTTCCGGCGCCCCTTGAACCCCTTGGCGAGCAGGAACATCTCGACCGATTCGGTGCGCGACGAGGCGGGCTTCACGTGGATGACCTGGCTGAAATTCTGCTTCAGCATGTTGAGAAGGTCGCGTTCCGTGCCGCCCTGGAAGGTTTTTGCGAGAAAGTGCCCGCCCTTGGCCAGCACGTCGACGGCGAAATGCGCCGCCACCTCGCAGAGATGCATGGTGCGCAGATGGTCGGTCTGGCGGTGGCCGGTGGTCGGCGCCGCCATGTCGGAGAGGACGAGGTCGGGCGTCCCGCCGATCGCTTCCTTCAGCTTTTCCGGCGCCTCAGGATCGAGGAAATCCAGCTGCAGGAAGCGGACGCCCGGGATCGGGTCCATCTCGAGAAAGTCGATCGCCGCCACACGCGGGTCCGCGTCGGTCGAGTTCGTCACCTTGGCGGCGATCTGCGACCAGCTTCCGGGTGCGGCGCCGAGATCGATGATGCGGCGGGCGCCGGCGAGAATCTTGTGCTTCTCGTCGATCTCCAGCAGCTTGAAGGCCGCCCGGGCGCGATAGCCTTCGAGCTGGGCGCGCTGCACGTAGGGATCGTTGATGTGCCGCTCCAGCCAGCGGCGCGACGACGCCTTGAGCTTGCCCTTCTTGACCTTCTGGCCGAGCTTGCGGCCGCTGCGGTTGCCGCCGATCGGGGATTTCGTCATGCCTTGTTCCCTTCGTGGGACCGCTGCCGCTCATCGCCGGCCTGGGTGGAGCCGCGCTGGTGACGGCGCGGCCGTCCCCGGCGCCAGGCACCGTCGTCGGCCATCATGTCGGTAAGCAGGCCCTCGCGCAGTCCGCGGTCGGCGACGCGCATCCGCGTCGACGGCCAGCGGCGGCGGATCGCCTCGAGGATCGCGCAGCCGGCGAGCACCAGATCGGCGCGATCCGGGCCGATGCAGGGATTGGCGGCGCGTGCCGCGAAATCCCAGGAGAGCAGACGCGCCTGCATGGCCGAGACCTCGTCGTCGGAGAGCCAGAGCCCATCGACGCGGCGGCGATCGTAGCGCGGCAGATCGAGATGGACGCCGGCAAGCGTCGTCACGGTGCCCGACGTGCCAATCAGATGGAAGCCGCTGCCGGAAGCGCTTTCCAGCGCTTCGACCGACGGGCCGTCGAAGCGGTCCAGCATGCCTTCGACCTCGCGCACCATCGTCTCGAAGCTCTGCGGCGTGACATGCTCGCCGCCATGGCGCTCGGAAAGGGTGACGACGCCGACGGGCAGCGAGGTCCAATGGGTGATGTGGTTGGCAAGCCGGCTCGAGCGGTTGTCGCCGATGCGGATCACGGCGATTTCCGACGAACCGCCGCCGATGTCGAAGAGCACGACCGACTTGGTCTCGCGGTCGACGAGCGACGAGCAGCCGGAAACGGCAAGGCGCGCCTCGGTCTCGCGGTCGATGATTTCGAGATCGAGGCCGGTCTCCTCGGCGACGCGCTTCATGAAGATCGCGCCATTTTCGGCGGCGCGCGCCGCCTCGGTGGCGATCAGCCGGCGGCGGCGGATCGAGCGGGCGTTGAGCTTGCCGGCGCAGATCTTCAGCGCCTCGACGGAGCGCTCCATCGCATCGTCGGAAAGCCTGCCGCTGGCGCCGAGGCCCTCGCCGAGCCGGACGATGCGGGAAAAGGCATCGACGACGCGGAACTGCCCCGGCCGGGTCGGCTGCGCGACCAGCAGCCGGCAATTGTTGGTGCCGAGGTCGAGGGCCGCATAGAGCGGCACGGGCGGTTCGCTCGGCGCCAGATAAGGAGCCCGCACGTCATCCTTGCGCGGCGGTTGCGGCGCGACCGATGTCTCGCGCAGGCGCTGGCTGTCGGCGGGCCGCTCGGCCGCAAGCGGCTTGCCGCCGGATGTCAGCGGCCGTCCCTGCAGGCCGCGCCGCTGGCGCGCCTTCTTGCTGCGCTTCTGGCCCTTCTTGTCGGTGATCGATGTCTCGTGGGCCGCGGCTGCGCCGGAAGCGGCAGCGGGCACCTGGCCTTGCGGCCTTGCGGCCTTCGAACGGCGGCGCCGCTTGCGCTTGCGCGCCGGCTCCGCTTCGTCCAGTGCTGCGGGACGCCCTGCTTCTCCGGGAAGCCCGGATCGGCTGGCAATTGCAGACGGCGAACCGGACGGCTTGCGCCGCCTCCGTTTCCCCTTGCCGCCGCGCGGCACAAGCTTATGCGCCTCGCCACGACCTGCTGCCGACGCCCCGGATTCAGACGGCTTTGCGCCGTGTTCGGGGTCTTTCACTTGTCTCAACCATCGCGCCGCGCGAAGCCTTCCGGCCGCTCAAGGCGCTCTCTCGATTTTGCGTTGGCGCGACTGTACCAGCGCCGCCCTTTTTCGCCAAACTTTTTTTAAGGCGCGGATTCGCCCGCCTCCGAGCCGCCTCGGCGGCCCGAAAATCGGCGCCCCGCATCCGCCTCAGCGAAACGCAGCTGGCCTTCACCACAGGGAGGCCGCATTTTTTTGCCAAAGGGTATTTGCATCGGCGGTTGTTTTGTTTATAAGCCCGCCACACCGACGCGGGCGACCACACCGCCGGCGGGCCTTGGGGAATAGGTTAACGGTAGACCAGCGGACTCTGACTCCGTTAGTCCTGGTTCGAATCCAGGTTCCCCAGCCACTTTCCTGCTTTTGATTGAATTCGTTGTCCAGTCTCGACGGCGCACGGAGTCACGCGACTCGCCCTCCTCAAAGGGCGCTGACGAGCCCGAAGGGTGCTTTAAGAGATTGCCACAATCTCGAGCTCTTGATCGCCTATGCTCACGACTTCGCCGTTCGCTTTGCCCAGGAGAATCCTCGCGACCGGGGACACATAGGAAATGGACCCGAGCTTCGGGTCCGCTTCGTCTTCTCCGACGATGCGATAGGTCTGCACCCGCCCATCATCACGGCTGAAGGTCACGGTGCTGCCAAAAGCCACAGTTTCGCCTGAGGTCGGATCGGGGACGAGCTGAGCCGTGCGGACTCTTTCGGCAAAGTAGCGCAGATCACGCAGCGGCCCGGCAGCTTGCCGCCGTCGCTCGTTCGCGTCTTCGATCGCGCTTGCAGCAGAATAACCCTCGCGAGCCTGTCGGAGCTGCGATTCCAAAGCCTTCAATCCCGCTTTCGTCACAAGGTTCGGGTGTGGTGAAATCGGGCGGTCAGGCAGCAGAGTTTCCGATGCCGTTTCGGCGCTTTCTTCCTTGGTGAAGGCAACGCTCAATATGGGACTCCGTTTGGACGTGCTGCACTTTCACAGCTCGTAAAGAGGAACTGGCAACCGACCATACGACGATAACCGACGTACCGCCACTATCGAGCTGTCGGCAAACCGCGACGAGCTCACCTCGGCTTCTTCACCACCCTCACCTTGCCGCTCTTTCCGCCGCCGCAGAAGAGCCGGTCGCCGCCGTCGGATTCGAGGCCCGATACACCGATTCCCTCCGGCATTTCGAGCGTCTCCAGCACCTTGCCGGTTGCCGGATCGACCCTTCTCACCTCGCTCGCGTCGTCCTCCCAGGTGCCGTGCCAGAGCTCGCCGTCGATCCAGGTGACGCCGGTGACGACGCGGTTGGACTCGATGGTGCGGAGAATGGCCCCGGTTTCGGGGTCGATCTGGTGGATTTTGCGGCCGCGATGCTGGCCGACCCAGAGCGTTCCTTCGGCCCAGGTAAGCCCCGAGTCGCCGCCGGCGCCGGGCGCCGGGATAGTCGAAAGCACGCGGCCGGTCTTCGGGTCGATCTTCTGGATGCGGTCCTCGGCGATTTGATAGAGGTGCCGCCCGTCGAAGGCCGTGCCGGCATGGGCGGCGACATCGATCGCGCGCACCGTCTCGCCGGTCGCCGGGTCGAAGGCGTTGAGCTTGTCGCCGGATGCGAACCAGACGTGCTCGCCGTCGAAAGTGACGCCATGCACGTTGTCGGCACCCGGAAAGGGTCCATATTCGCGGAGAATTTCGGCCTGGGAATATTTCATGCGTGCAGCCCTCGTTTCAGAAGATCGTTTGATGCGCAGATCCTAGTCGCCCGGCAGCGGACCGGGGAGTAACAAGATTGTCGGGAATGCCGGCACCGGCGGGGTCATCCAGCGACGCGCCCGGCCGAGGCCGAATGACCGGACCTGGTCGGAGGCCGCCAGCGCTTCCAGCGCCCGCTGCACCGTCCGCGGGCTGGCGCCAAGGGCAATCGCCAGCGCCGAACTCGACCATGCCTCGCCATCGGCAAGAAGAGCGAGCACCGCCGCATGCTGCCCTTCGACGGGCGGCGCCAGCACGACGACCTCGCCGGCCCGCGGCGCAAGGGCAAAGCCGCGCTTCGTCGCCCTCACCTCCGCCAGCGTCGCAAGCTCCGCCCGCAGCCGGCCGATCTCGACGCGCAAGCGCGCGCGATGCGATTCATCGGCATGTTTCGCCCGGAAGGCGCGCGCGACGAGCGTGCCTCTCGGCACGTCACCGGGCCAGGCTTCGGCGAGCGCGCGGGCCAAGGCGAACAGGACCGGCCGCGTCTCGAGCGACACCACGGTGCCTTCGCCCCGCAGCACATGGCGGCAGGCGTCAACGACAAGCGCTTGCGACGCCAGCAGCGCTTCGACCTCCTCGAGCAGGAGGGGACGCGCCTCGCCCTGCGCGATCAGCCGTGCCGCAGGCGTCTCAAGCACGAGAGACGCGCTTTCGACCTCCGCCGCCAGTGCGGGGATGTTGGCCTCGCGCGCGGCTTGTCCGGCGCGCGCAAGTGCGGCCCGGGCTGCCTTCGTCCTGAGGCGCCGGATTGCAATTCCGGCAACCGCCAGCTCGTAGGCGGCCCGCGAGGCGGGCGGAAGCGGTGCGGGGTCGATGTCGGCGAGGGCGCGCTCGGCCCCGTCGAGCCGGCCGACCAGCAGCAGGCGCCGCACCTCGAGATTGCGCGCATGCGCGGCATTCACCCAGTCGCGGTGTTTTTCAAGCGTCGCCAGCGCCGCGTCGAGCGCCTTGGCGGGAAAGGAGAGATCGCGCGAGACGAGGGCGATTTCTGCCTCGGCGACGACGCATCTGGCGCGCGCCACCGCCTCTTTCGGGCCGAAGGCGCGAGTGGCATTCTTGAGGAGGACCTTGGCCCGGGCGAAGTCGCCGAGCTGCGCCATGGCGATGCCTCTCAGCGCCAGCGCCGGTGGGTCGTCGCGCAGCGCAACCCGCTTCAGGGCGCCGAGCGGATCGCCTGTCGCCAGCGCGCGGGCCGCCGCGGTGATCAGCGAATCCATCGAAATCCCGTCATACTTGTAACTCCCGCCCCTTCCACATCCGGCGTTAACTCTATCGCGTGAACCATCGAGCCGAAAGAAGGAGAAAAGTGCGATGACGGAACACAGGACCGGGACACGGGAAGAATGGCTGGCAGCGCGGCTGGAACTGCTGGAGGCCGAGAAGGAGCTGACACGCCGGAGCGATGCGCTGGCGCGGCAGCGCCAGGCCTTGCCGTGGGTGAGGATCGACAAGGATTACCGGTTCGAGACCGACGCGGGGAGCGCCTCGCTCAGGGAGCTCTTCCGAGGGCGCTCGCAGCTGCTCGTCTATCACTTCATGTTCGGGCCTGATTACACGGCCGGGTGCCCGTCCTGCTCCGCGATTGCCGACGGGTTCGACGGCATCGTCGTCCATCTGGAAAACCACGACGTCGCCTTCTCGGCGATATCCCGCGCGCCGCTCGACAAGCTCGAGGCCTACAAGCGGCGGATGGGCTGGAGCTTTCCCTGGGCGTCCTCGAACGACGGCGACTTCAACCGCGACTTCAGCGTCTGGTTCACCGCAGACGAGCAGCGCCAGGGCCGCATCGAGTACAACTTCCGCCGCGAGCCGCCGGCACCCGAGCCACTTGCAGGAAAGACCGTGCAGGAATGGCAGTTGCGCGGCAGCGAAGGACCGGTCGCCCAGATCGCGGCGATGACCGGGACGGACGTCGCCACCTATACCCGCGACCGGCCGGGCCTCAGCGCCTTCGTGCTCGACGACGGCGTCGTCTATCACAGCTATTCCAGCTATGCGCGTGGGCTGGACGGCCTATGGGGCATGTACCAGTGGCTCGACCGGGCCCCGTTGGGACGCAACGAGACCGGTGTCTGGTGGCGCCGCAACGACGAATATGGCCAAGGCTGAAGCTCCATGTTGCGCCACGCCGACAACTCGAAGGGGACGCCGGCCGCAGGCAGCGTATCCGACGCTGCCCCGGCTGGCATCACCGCCACAGACGTCGCCGCCGACTGGCTGTCCCTCGCGGCGGCGCCGACTTTTGCTATCATGGCGCTGCTTGCCGGCGTTCTCGGCGGTCCGGCGGACATGCTCTGTTCGTCCGCGGGTGACGCGCCAGCCATCACCGGCATGGTTCCGATGTACGTGCTGATGAGCGCCTTCCATTCGGCGCCCTGGCTGAGGCTGATCTCCGGCCAGCGAAGACCCGCATGCCGGTCCTGATGCGCCGTTTTCGCGGTGGCGGCTGTCAGCAGCGCATCGACAATGAGGGCCGCCGAGCTATGGCCGGCGGCCCCTGCCGCGACTAGGTCAACAGGAAGTCGGTCGTCGCAAGCGACGTGACCTTGTCCAGCGTCGCGACCAGCACTGCGTCGGCCTCGTTGCCGGTGCCGTCGGCGTCGTACCAGAGGCGGCCGTTGTCCTTCTCGAAGAAGAACTGGGCGGCCGTGCCTGTCGCCTTCAGGTCGGTTCCGGAATAGAGCACGAGATTGGAGAAGTGGAACACGCCCTTGTCGATAACGAGCTTGTCCTCGCCACGCTTGAAGTCGGTGATCTGGTCGCCGGAGCCGATCGCATCCCCGGAGGCATAGATGAACTGGTCCGCGCCGGTCCCGCCGGTCAGCAAGTCGCCGTGGGCGCCGCCTTCAAGCTTGTCGTTGCCGGCGCGGCCATCGAGCCGGTCGTCGCCCATTCCACCCTTCAGTGTATTGGCGACGCCGTTGCCAAGGATCGTGTCGTCGGTATTCTGGCCAACCACGTTTTCTATGCTCACAAGCGTCAGACCGGTCGCGACACCGCCGTTTCTGGCACTGTTTTCCAGGTCGACGATGACCGACTGATCGGAGATGATGTCGAATTCGAGCGTGTCGACACCCGAGCCGCCGTCGAAATGGTCGGTGCCGGTCCCATCGCTGAAGCGGTCGAACGTGTCATTGCCAGCATCGCCATAGAGCCTGTCGTTCCCTCTTCCGTCGATCAGATAGTCATTGCCGCCGCCGCCCCTGAGCGTATCGTTTCCGAGCCCGCCGTCGAGATAGTCGATCTGCGCGCTACCGGTCACCGCGTCCTTGCCTGAGCCGCCCACGTATTCGAGCGCTTCCATCCCGGTGAAGGACGTGTTGGCGTTCACCTTGACGAGGCCGTTGCCGAAGACGAAGGACACGTCGAACGTCTCTTCGCCGAACTCGATGACAAGGCGGTCGAAGCCATCGCCGCCGGAAGCATAGTCCCCTGCATTCACGTTGAGAACGTCGTTGCCCTTTTCGCCGTGCAGCCTGTCGGCGCTGGTGTCCTTGATGCCACCGCTGCCCCAAAGCCCGTCGTTGCCATCCCCGCCATAGAGCGTGTCGGCGCCCGTCCAGCCGGTCAGGTCGTCGTCACCGCCAAGACCCTTGAGCGTGTCGTTGCCGCCCATGCCGTTGAGGTCGTCATCAAGGCTGCCCGCCGTCAGCGTGTCGTGCCCTTGGCCGGAGGTGAAGTTGATCTTCTCGATGTTTTTCACCGTGACGTCGCCGTTGACGAGCGTCGCGTTCGCGGACAGCACGAAGGTGAGGTTCTTGGTGCTGTCATACCGGCTTATCCAGAGCGTGTCGGTCCCCGATCCACCGTCGACGGAGAAGCGGCCTGCAGTGGATCCACCGCCGTAGTTGACGCTCAGGCTGTCGCTGCCCGCACCTCCGAGCATCGTGGTCAGCGCCGTCCCCGTCTCCGTTTCCGCGGAAACAGAGTCGTTCCCGTTGCCGCCATCGAGCTTGTTGGTGCCGCCGCCGTAGTCGGCGATGCGGTCGTCGCCGTCTCCGCCTGAGACCGTGTCGCTGCCGCTCGTGCTGTAGAAGCTGTCGCCGCCCTTGCCACCGGTCAGCCGGTTATTGCCGCTTCCGGCGTCGATGCTGAGATAGCCCGCCGTACCGGCGGAAATGATGTCGCTGCCGCTGCCAGTCTCTATCCTGAAGCTTTCGCCATCGGTGACGACGGTGCCGTCGGAAAGCTTGGCGGTGGTGCCGGAGACGGTGAAGGTCAGGCCAGTGGTGCCATCGGAACGATCGATCCAGATCGTGTCATAGCCGGTGCCGCCCTTGATCACGTCCTTTCCGCCGCTGCCGACGATCAGCAGGTCGTTGCCGTCGCCGCCGTCGAGAATGTCGCTGCCGAGGCCGCCGTCGAGATGATCGTTGCCGGCGAGGCCAATGAGCGTGTCGTTGCCGGAGTATCCGGAGAGTGTATCTGCGCCAGTCCAGCCGGTGAACCTGTCGGCCGTTTCCGAACCATTGATCGTATAGGCTTCAAAATTGACGATGGTGGTGCCGTTGGAAAGCGTCTGCTTGGTCGCGGAGGACTTGGCGGTGAAGGTGCCGGAAAGGCCGACCAGGACGACTTCATCGTGGCCGATGCCGCCGTCGAGCACGTCCTTGCCGTCGTTTGCCCAGCTTTCCATGTTGTGCCGGATCGTATCGTTGCCTGCGCCACCGAGGACGGTGTCATTGTCGCCGTCGCCGGCAAGATAGTCGTCCTCCGACCCGCCATCGATGGTATCGCGACCCGAGCCGCCGGAAATCGTATCCGTGCCGCTCTCGCCCTTGATGTTGTCGTTGCCGGAATGACCGTAGAGGTAGTCGCCGCCGGCGCCGCCGAGCAGGGTGTCGTTGCCCTCGTCGGCAGAAAGCCAGTCCACTCCATACCCGCCGGAGAGGTAGTCGTCGCCGGCACCTCCCAGCACGGAATCGCCGCCGTTGCCGCCATAGATCCTGTCGCTGCCGCCGTCCCCTGAAAGCCAGTCCTTGCCGATGCCGCCGTTCAGAACGTCATCGCCGGCGCCGCCTTCGAACCAGTCGTCCCAGCGACCGCCGGTGAAGCTGTCGGCGAAATTGCTGCCCTCCAGTTCGAATCGCTCGACATTGACGATGGTGGCACCGAGGACCGCCTTCGAGACAATCGGGTCGAAGGCGGTAAAGGAGACCCCCTTGCTTGAACCGCTGAAATCGATGCCGAGTTCGTCGAAGCCGAGACCGCCGTCGATCTGGTCGCCCACCAGGGCCTCGACGTTCATGTTCAGGATTTCGTCGTCGCCGGTGCCGGCCCTGATCGTGTCGGCGCCGAGGCCGCCATTGATCGTGTCGAGACCGGAGCCGGTGCTGATGGAATTGCTGGCGTCGTCGCCGTTGACCGTCTGATCGCCGACGCCGGGTATGGTGTAGGCGGCGGCCAGCGGATCAAGCGCGAGCGACGCCTGAGGCGGCGCTATGGACTTCACTTTCTTGCTCATGGCTTCCTCGTGAGTTGCGGTTGCTACGCCGATCTGGCGTGAGCAAATTGCTAGTCGGTGGGAGAGCCAGGAGTTGTTCCTGCGGGAACAGGGCCGCAATCTTCAGGTTGTACCGCGGCGCCTGCGATGGAATGGGCGGAAGGCCAAACGCATGAACGTTTCAGTGTGGCGCCGGCGCTCGGATTCCGGTGGTCGCCGCGTCAGTCCGCCGAAAAGAACTGCAGCGTGAAGACATTGCCGGCGATTTCGCCGGCAAGCTCCTGTGTAAATTCAAGCGGCATGCACTTCTCGAGAGCCTCGGTCGCGGCGGCGACGAAGGCCTCGCGCTGGTCCGCATCGCCGGTGACGCGGATCGCCGTCGGCTGGGGCGGGCCCATCAGGGTGCCGTTGCCTCGGAAGCCGAATTTCAGGGTGACGAAGGAGCCCTTGATGCCGGCGGGCGGCGTCCAGCACTTGCCGAGTGCTTCGCTGACTTCATCGACGCTCCGCAACGGTTCTGCCCGCAGCGGATGCGCCGCGACTGCAACGAACAGGCTGGCGGCGGCCAACCCGATAGCGACTTTCATTTCGACCCCCAGCCCCCGACGATCCATCCAGCCGCCTGAGATTGCGACGAACGGCGCACGGATGCAATCCGTCCGATTTCCTCGCGCCTACAGCAGCCCGCGTTTGGCGAGATTGCGCATCAGCGCCGCGGTGCCGAAGGTCCAGGGCGGGCAATCGGTGGACAGGCGCACCGTGTTGACGAGACTGCCGAGGGCGGGGCTGGAAATGGTCACCACGTCGCCGATCTTGTGGGTAAAGCCCTGGCCCGGCTCGCCGCGGTCCTCGACGGGCGCGAAGAGCGTTCCCATGAAGAGCATCAGCCCGTCCGGGTACTGGTGATGCGATCCGATCGTCTGGGCGACGAGGTCGAGGGGGTCGCGGCTGATCTCGCGCATGGTGCTCGCCCCCTTCAGGTGAAAGCCATCCGGGCCTTCGATCAGGAGATCGAGGTCCGCATGGCGCACGTCGTCGATCGAGTAGGTCTCGTCGAAGAGGCGGATGAAGGGGCCGATCGCGCAGGACGCATTGTTGTCCTTGGCCTTGCCGAGCAGCAGCGCCGAGCGCCCCTCGACATCGCGCAGGTTGACATCGTTGCCGAGCGTCGCGCCCTTGATGCGCCCGTCGGCGGAAACCGCAAGGACGATCTCCGGCTCCGGGTTGTTCCAGCGCGAAATCGGATGCAGGCCGACCGCGGCGCCCCAGCCTACCGACGAGAGCGGCTGGGCCTTGGTGAAGACCTCGGCGTCAGGCCCGATGCCGACTTCGAGATATTGCGACCAGACGCCCTCGTCGATCAGGGCGGCCTTGACGCCGGCAGCTTCCGGCGAACCCGCCTTCAGGTTTCTCAGGCTGTCGCCGATGATCGCCGTCATCCGGGCGCGGATCGTCTCGGCGCGTGTCGCGTCGCCGGCGGCGCGCTCCTCGATGACGCGCTCGATCATCGAGCGGGCGAAGGTGACGCCGCAGGCCTTGACCGCCTGGAGGTCGCAAGGGGCAAGAAGATGGACCTCGTCGCTGCCCCCCGCCGGCCTGGCCATGACGGCATCGACGGAGGCAATCGCCTCTCCGGAAGCCGAACGGGCATGAGCGACGGGATCGGAAAGATCGAGGAGGTCGCGCATCGTCGGCACCCGCTTCGAGGTGATGTCGATCAATTCGCCGTCCCGGACGGTCACCAGGCTCGGTCCCTCGACGTCCGGGCGCCACGCCCGTCCGACAAAGGTTCCGGTTTCATAGGCCGTGGTCATTTTCATCCCTCCCCGCTGTAGCGTTCCGTCGTCTTCCCTTTCAGTTCTTGCAGTCGGACCGCCGCCCTGTAAAGCACCTTCTATCGGCGCAGGTGTGTTCCGGAAGGGCTGCAACGGAACCTTGCAATATCTTGCGCGTTTAATATTTCAGCGCCTCTCCATCTGCCGTGGCGAGGCTGAAATTATACTTGTGATGGTCGAACGTCCGTCCTTAAGTCGTCGCTGATTTAGGGAATCGTGACGCCAAATGCTGGCAGCGAAGGGACGATGGCCAGAAAGGATGTTACTGCCATGGACCCACAGGACCAGTTGAAGGAAAGGCCGCCAGTCGATCCGGTCACCGGACAGCCGGCGCCGCCCCCCGAAGTACATGAAGCGCGCGCGAGCCGCAGTTCGTGGCCGCTGCTGGTCATCCTTCTCGCCGGCCTGGTGCTGGCGCTGATCGCCTGGCTGCCGGCCGAACTCACCCGAGACGCGGAGGATACTCCCACCTCGTCGACGACGACAACACAACCCGCGACCGATGAGCCGGCCACAGGCACCGAAGCGACGCCACCGGCTGGAGGAACGACGCAGGAGCCGGCCCCGGCCGCGCCTGAAACACAGCCTCAGCCGACACCGCCGGCGCCGGCACCGGAAGGAACGGCGCCGCAGCCGCAGACTCCTCCGGCGCAGTGAGCGGGAAGTAGCCCTTCGGGCGGAGAGGCGCCTCTCCGCCCTGAAAGGATGCCTTGAGTTGCGTCAGTCCATTCCATCCCTATCAGCACCTTCATGGACCAGATCCTTGCCGACATCCTTGTTTCGACGCGGACGCCCTATCCGGTGATATTCGCGCGTTTGTGCGGTGCGATCGTTCTCGGCGCCCTCATCGGCATCGAGAGGGAGAAGCGCCAGCGCCCGGCGGGCCTCAGGACGCACATCCTGGTGAGCCTAGCTTCGGCGATCTTCGCGGTGGTTGCGGTCGAGAGCGTCCATATGACGAGCCTGTCGGGCCCCGAAGTCCGCATCGACCCGATCCGTGTCGTCGAAGCGGTGACCGCAGGGGTCGCCTTCCTTGCCGCCGGCATGATCGTGTTTTCGAAGGGCGAGGTGAAAGGCCTGACGACGGGCGCCGGCATGTGGCTTGCTGGGGCCGTCGGCATTTCAGTGGGTTTCGGCTTCTGGATGATCGCCACTTTCGCCGCCGTGGCCAGTCTCATCGTTCTCTTCATCCTCGGCCGGATGGAGGTGGCGTTGCAGTGGAAGGAGCCCGAAGGTGAAGGGAACGGCGCCCGGGAAACGGGCCGCCACCCTGCGCCCGGGGCGCCGGCAGGGTCGGATGACGGGAGCCGATGAAGATACCCGCGCCCTGGGGGCCATGCCGAGAGCGCTTAGATCACGATGATTTTGGGTCGATTGATCCAAAATCATCGTGATCGATTCTAATGAGTTAGAGCGAGATGCGGGCGGAAAACCGCTTACACTTTTCCTCATCCCGCTCTGGTGCCTGTCCAAGACGGGTGGAACGGGTCAAGCCGATCCGGCAGAGATGAAGGCTTCGTCAGGCCCGGTCGGCACCGGTGCTGCTCCGACCGGTCCCCTCTGCCGCAGGACATGCAGCGCGGCGACGGCCCGAAGCGCCTCCTCGGCTGTCGAAAAGATCCGGCCGTCGAGCGACCACACGCTGTATTTGACGGCGACAAAACGCAATTGCCCATTGTCGGGCATCAGCGCGCCCACGGCCTCGCCGGCGAATTCGATCGTCTGCCTGTTCATGGAATGGGCTCCTCCCTCGCCGCCCGCAGTGGGCGACCGGCTGCAAGGCAAAGCACAACCGCACCGAATCCTCGTCTTCAGCCGCGAGAAAAACACCTCTCGGCTGTTTTGGTTCCGCCGACGCGAAAAAATTCGCCCCGTAAGACCGAGGGCCTCAAGCGAGGAAGCGGTGCGGCCGGTAGGGCGCAAGATCGATCACGGTCTTTTCGCCCGTCATCGCTTCCGCCAGCGCCCGGCCGGTGACCGGTCCGAGGGTCATGCCGTGGTGGGCGTGGCCGAAGGCGAACCACAGGCCCTCATGCCTGGGCGCCTTGCCGATGATCGGCATCATGTCCGGCGTGCAGGGCCGCGCGCCGAGCCACGGTTCGTCGTCGCGCCGCTCGGCGAGCGGGAAGAATTCGCGGGCGACGCGCTCCGCGCGGGTCAACTGCACCGGCGTTTTCGGGGCGTCGCGCAGCGCGAATTCGGCCCCTGTCGTCAGGCGGATGCCGCGCAGCATCGGGGCCAGGAAATAGCCCATTTCCTCGTCCAGCACCCAATTGTTCAACTGTGCACCGTCCTTGGTGCCGTAATGCATGTGATAGCCGCGTTTGACCGCGAGCGGGAAATGATAGCCGAGCTTGCGTGTTACCGTGTCGGCCCACGGGCCGAGGGCGACCACCACCTCGCGGGTTTCCAGCGGACCATCCGGCGTCGCGACGCGCCAGCCGGGTCCTTCCAGTATATGCTCGAGCGTTGCCGCGTCGCCCGAAACAAGCCGTCCGCCAAGCGACTGGAAATAGCCGAGATAGGCCTTGTTCAGGCTGTGCGGGTCGCGAATCGACCAGGGATCGCTCCAGCGCAAGCCGCCGGCCAGTTCCACTTGGATCGAAGGCTCGATGGCCTTCAACTCGCTGGTCGAAAGCTTCTGGTGGTTGACGCCGAAGCCGGCCGAGAGCTTTTCGGCGTCCTTGTAGGCGGCGTCGCGTTCCTTCTCGGTGCGGAACACCTTCATCCAGCCGTCCTTGCGGACAAGGTCCCCGGCGCCGGACGCGTCGATCAGGTCGCTGTGCTCGGCGATCGAATTCTCGATCAGCGGGGCGTAGAGATGGGCGATCCGCTGGTGCCGGGTGAAACCGGAGTGCCACCAATACCGCGCCAGGAACGGCACCAGACTCGGCAGCGCGCGGAAGTGATAGCTCGCATCGATGGTATTGTTCAGCGCGTAGCGGAAGAGCGCCCCGAAATCATGCGGGAAACCATAGGGAAAAACACCTTCGCGCTGAATGAGACCGGCATTGCCGTAGGACGTCTCCTCGCCCGCCCCGCGGCGATCGAGAAGCACCACCGATTTGCCGCGCCGCGCCAGATGGATGGCGCTCGAAATGCCGACGATCCCCGCACCCAATACCACTACGTCAGTTTTCATAGACGATGCCCCGTTCTTTCGCCTCGATGGATCGACGCGTCACGTCTTCCTCGTTCGAGGATACGCGCATGAATAGCCAAGCAAACCAGACGGGGCAAGGGACGAAGCCGTCACGAGAAAGGGGCGAAGCTGAAAGCCTCACCCCTACAAAGGAAAAAGAATGTTTGGGAGTTCGGAGCGGAGCGAAGGTCGATCCGCTCCGCAAGTCAGGGTTTATTCGTCAGGTGCGGCGGAAGAGCCCCATAACGAGAGAGACCACCAGGAAGATCAGGAACAGGAAGAACAGGATCTGGGCGATTCCCGCCGAGGTGCCGGCGATGCCGCCGAAGCCGAGAACGCCGGCTATGATGGCGACCACAAGAAAGATGAGGGCATAGTAGAGCATTTGCTATCTCCTTGCCTACTGCATGTTTCCTTAAGTCGGAACCGATTTAAGGAGAAAAACATGGAGTAATTCGAAGTGCTACAGCGAACTTGTGCGCCGGAAAGACGCAGGGCGCTGCAGGAACCGAATTTCAAACGCTCTGCCTCCAGGCTTTGTTCCGGGTTTCGACCCGAACGCCGTTAACCAGGCGGAAACCATGTATTCAACCATGGGAAGGGAAATCAATCCGCAATTGCGAAGGGGGCGACGGTGGCAGGAACCTTCGCCACGGCTTGGCGTTCTCCCGGAAACAGAATTCCTCTCGGGTAAGAAATGAAGATGCCTTCGCGACATATTCTCAAGACGGTGACGGAGATCGGCCGGCGCGAGGCGGATGTGAGCATTCATAATCTGCACATCGGCAGAACCTTGCGCGATCTCGAGATGCACACGGAAGAAAAGCGCAACGAGCGTCTGCAGGTGCTGCTCGACAACCTGGAACAGTCCGAACGCAGACTTCGCGACTAGAGCGGGATGAGGAAAGCGTGTGCGGTTTTGGGACAACGACATGCACAAAAACAAGGTCCCGTCATTCTCCCAAGCAGGTAAGATTGCGGCGTCGGGCGGCGCCGGCGGCAACAACCGGGCGTGGCACCTCGGGCCGGCGCGGAACAAAAGGCGGAAATCGGCGTTCTGACAACGATAGCGCGCGCCGTAGCGGCGGCTGATACAAGGGAGTCGGGAATTGCCACCCTTCGCTGCGCCTGTTTTGATGGTTCCGGCAGAAGCCGGCTTGCCATGCCGACCGCTTCAAATATCTCCTCGCAATCTTCATTTCGGCCGGCCCATTTCGACGCCCCCTGCCCACCTCGGTCAATCAACCTCGAATAGGAAAGCACCATGAAGAAGATCCTTCTCGTCGTCAGCGTAATTCTTCCCCTCGCCGCGTGCACGCAAACGGAAAAGGGTGCAGCGATCGGCGCCGCTTCGGGCGGCATCATCGGAGGGGCAATTTCGAACGATGTCCGGGGCGCCGCGGTTGGAGCGGCTGTCGGTGGCGTTGCCGGCGCCCTGATCGGCCGCGCGAGCGAGCCCGGCTATTGCGTCTACCGCGACCGCTACGGCCGCCGCTACACCGCGCGCTGCTGATTGCGGCCTTCGCCAAGGCGGATTCGAGGTCGCCTCGATAGCTTCGCTAGCGTTCCAGTGAGGCACACGGCCCTCCCCGGCCGGGAGGGCCAGGATATCCCTTGTCAATCGCCCGATTGCGCCCTCTCGGCCTCGTCGAGGCGCCGGAGAAGATCGATGAACTGCTGCGGCACAGGCTCGGACTCGATCGCCTGGTAAAGTGCTCTCAACCGGGAGGCTATTACGCCATTGGCATCATTTTTCCTGGCGCCAGCAGCCGATATGCCTCGCGCGCGCCCGTCGGACCGATCGTTCATTTTTCAATTCCACGTACCGAAGGCTCAAATCCCCCGGCTGTTTTCCATTCGTATGTCGTCGTCGGCAAACTGTTTCCTGAATTCGCAAGACGTGCGCACGACATTGACGTATCCTGCGTCACGCCACCGCCCATAAGTGCGACGCTACGCACAATAGTTTAGGAAGGCCTAAATGTCACTTTCCACCAGGATTGCGCCGCATCTTCCTTATCTTAGGCGTTATGCCCGCGCCGTCACAGGGTCGCAAGCGGCAGGCGATGCCTATGTCGCCGCCGTCTTGGAGGCGTTGATCGAAGACATCAGCCTGTTCCCCTCGGCATCGAACGATCGCATAAGCCTGTACAAGCTGTTCTGCTCCCTCTTCGACAAGCTCAAGGTCGATCGGTCCCATTTGAGCTCGCCCTTCGCGTGGGAGAAGAGAGCCGCCGCCAACCTGTCGCTGATCGCGCCAACGCCCCGGCAGGCTTTCCTGCTGATCTCTGTCGAGGGGTTTTCAAGCGGCGAAGCGGCGGAAATCATGTCGATCGACCAGGGCGCGTTTGCCAAGCTTCTGTCCAGTGCTTCGGAAGAGATTTCGCGCCAGGTTGCCACCGACATCATGATCATCGAAGACGAGCCGCTCATCGCCATGGATATCGAGGATATGGTGACGAGCCTGGGACACCGGGTCACCGGCATTGCCCGCACGCATCGCGAGGCGATCGATATCTACCGGCAGACATCCCCCAAGATGGTTCTCGCGGATATCCAGCTCGCCGACGGGAGTTCCGGCATCGACGCGGTCAACGACATCCTGACGCAGGCGGCCGTGCCGGTGATCTTCATCACCGCTTTCCCCGAACGGCTGCTGACGGGCAACAAGCCGGAGCCGGCCTTCCTGGTGACGAAGCCCTTCAATCCGGAGATGGTCAAGGCGCTGATCAGCCAGGCGTTGTTCTTCGACGAACAAGCGCACGCGGCAAGTCGCTGAGCCGTCATCCGGGCAATTGCGGTTCGGGCGGAGGCTCGCGCAGCTGCTCGAAGATGGTCATCGCGATCAGCGACAGCGGCATGGCGAGGATCGCCCCGACCGCGCCCCACATCCACGTCCAGAACAGGATGGCGACGAAGATCAGGAAGGGGTTGACCTCAAAGCGTCGCCCCAGGATCGCCGGGACGACGAGGTTCTCCATGGCCAGATGAATGAGGAAGAAGGCGGTCGCCGGCGCGAGCGCCACGACCAGCGCTTCGTGGGTCATAAGGCCCCCGACGAGCAGCGACAGCGTCATGAAGGTGACGCCG
Source organism: Sinorhizobium fredii NGR234 (assembly GCF_000018545.1). Taxonomy (NCBI): domain Bacteria; kingdom Pseudomonadati; phylum Pseudomonadota; class Alphaproteobacteria; order Hyphomicrobiales; family Rhizobiaceae; genus Ensifer; species Ensifer fredii. Next base: position 400,480 of record NC_012587.1, on the reverse strand, counting down.
AGATAGGGAATGAAACTCGAGACGAAGGCGAAAAGCCCCCAGAGCGGCGGCATCGGCAGCCCGCCGACCAGCGCGATCATCATGGTGAAGCCGCCGAGCGCCAGGTAGATCAGGCTGGCCGTCGAGAAATAGCGCGTCAGCCCGTCTTCGATGGCGTTCATGATCCGGATCGCGCTCAGGCGGCCGTCGCGACTGGGGAAAGCTAGGATGATCGTGCTGCGCAACTGGACGCGGCCGAGGAGGAACAGGACGAGCGCCGCCAGGAAGATCAGCGTCTGGATTAGTGCCGGCGTCACGCTCGCGGCGGCCGCGCCGAGGATCGGGCCCGCATTCTTGACGACGACGTCTGCGAAAGCGTCGGCCCCCACGCTTCGCGCGAGCGCAATCCTGCCCCACTCGAAGCGTTCGATGAAAGGCAGCACGCGCTCCACGACGCTTTCGGCGAGTTTCGGGGCCTCGCGGGCGAGCTCGGTGATCGGCCCCAGGAGTGTGTTGACGAGCGACGATAGGCCGAGCACGAAGAAGAGCGCCAGCAAAAGACCACCCAGCATCGGCGGAAGACCGAAACGCGCCAGTTCGTCGGCTGCCCTGCCGAGCACGATCCCGACGACGATGGCAAACGCAATGGGCATCAGAATTGCCGCCATCGCGTAAACGACCGCCGAGCAAGCGACGACGAACAACCCGACGACGCTCCAGGCGACGACGAGATCCATGCCGTCGCGCTTTCGCGCCGCCGTCGTCGCCTGTGCCAGGGCGAGTTCCTTTTCGGCGCTGCGCTTGCGGCTACGGACAGCCGCTACAACTTTGCTGTCCATCGACACGCCTCTTCAAACCGCTCTGCCTGCGCCTGGCAGCCTTGTTCTTGGCAGCGCCATGAACCGCCGGCCACGCGCCGCGCGTCGGCACCCACGGAGGCCGTTGAGAGGAAGGCTTGGGCGGTTCTCCGCCCGTGATCGCAGCGGCCCCCGGTCAATGCTCTTCTGGCGGAAATATGTGGAGCGTCACGGAAAGCAGCCCCAGCCCCACAAGGATTATCAACAACGTATAAGCTACGTCCTCGGACGTCCGCGGGAAAAGGCCAAAGCCCAAAACCACACCGGCGATCAGCAGCAAACAGAGCCGCGGCAGCCAATAGAGCATGGGCAATTCCTCCACGTACGGGAACGATCGATAAACGCTTCGAAAAGCGAATCGTTCCTATTCGGGAGCCAGCAGCAAGACGCCGCCAGGCCTTTCGGCCGGCGGCGTTCGAGCGGAGAAACAACGTTGCCTGACGCAGCGCCTAGACGGCTGCCGTCACGATGACCTCGACGAGGTATTCAGGCGTTGCCAGCTTGGCTTCGCCGGTGGCGCGCGCGGGCGTGTGACCCTGCGGCGCCCAGGCATCCCAGACCGAGTTCATCTTGGCGAAATCCGCCATATCGGCGAGCCAGACTGTGGCGGAGAGGATACGCGTCTTGTCTGTACCGGCGAGCGCAAGCAGGCGGTCGACCTCGGCGAGCGCCTGCTTGGTCTGCGTGACGACATCGTCTCCGGCGTTGCCCACCTGGCCGGCCAGATAGACCGTGTTGTTGTAGACCACGGCCTGGCTCATCCGCGGACCGGTCTCGAAGCGCTTGATTTCCATATTCGTCATCCTGGTGTTGGGCCGAACAAGGGATTGCCGGCCAATTCGGCTGCCCGCCGCCAGGGCCAAAACGCAAATAGCGGCGGCAGATGCTCTACACGATCGGGACGGGAACTCCAACCAGCCGCACTCGCGCGAGCGACGCAGCTTGTGGGAATTCCGCCGGGTCGTCGCGCCGTCTAGGCGGCGTTCCTGCGGGCGAGGCGGGCCTTGATACTCGCAACATCGGCCCGTGGCGTGGCGGCAAACAGCGTCTTCGTATAGCTGTGCTGCGGATTGGAAAACACCTCATCCCGGCTGCCATACTCGACGGCCTCGCCGTAATACATCACCATCACGTCGTCGGCGATGTAGCGCACCACCGAGAGGTCGTGGCTGATGAAGACATAGGTCAGCTTGAACTCGTCCTGCAGATCGGCGAGCAGGTTCAGCACCTGGGCCTGGACGGAGAGATCGAGCGCCGAAACGGGTTCGTCCAGCACGAGCAGCTTCGGGTTCAGCATCAGGGCGCGGGCGATGGCGATGCGCTGCCGCTGGCCGCCCGAGAACATGTGAGGATAGCGGTTGTAGTGCTTCTCCTCGAGGCCGACCTTCTTCAGCATCGTCATCGCCCGGTCGCGGCGCTCGCCGGCGGGAACCTTGGTGTTGATCACGAGCGGTTCCGCAAGGATATCGCCGATCTTCTGGCGCGGATTGAGGGAGCCGTAGGGATTCTGGAAGACGATCTGTACCTTGCGGCGCATCTCCGAGGTCAGGCCGTCCCTGGCGATATCGACTTTCTTGCCATCGATCAGCAGTTCCCCGGCTGTGGCCGGGTCGATGAGCGTGATGATGCGTCCGAGCGTCGACTTGCCGCAGCCGCTTTCGCCGACGATAGCCAGCGTCTTGCCCTCGTCGACGGCAAAGCTGACGCCCTTCAGCGCATGAACGGTGCGCGCCTTGCGAAACAGGCTGCCGGGAATGTGATAGTCTCGCACCAGGTTGCGGGCTTCGAGAACATGGGTCATCGAGCGGCTCCCTCGAGCGTCTGCTGCTCATTGAAAAGTTCGGAGATCGTCGGCAACCGGTCGCCCGTCGCATTTTCCGGCAGCGCCGCGAGAAGCGCCCGGGTGTAGTTGCTCTTCGGCGCCTCGAACAGCGACAACACGTCCGCCTCCTCGATCTTGCGGCCCTTGTACTGGACGACGACGCGATCGGCCGTTTCCGCGACGACGCCCATATTGTGGGTGATCATGATCAGGCCCATGCGGTATTCCTGCTGCAGCTTCATCAGGAGGTCGAGGATCTGCTTCTGGATCGTCACGTCGAGCGCCGTCGTCGGCTCGTCGGCAATGAGGAGCTTCGGGTTGCAGGCAAGGGCGATCGCGATCATCACGCGCTGGCATTGCCCGCCCGACATCTGGTGCGGATAATGCCCGAGCCGCTCGGCCGGATCGGGTATGCCGACGGCCTGGAAGAGCTCGATCGCCCGCCTGCGCCGCGCCGCCCGGTTGAGGCCCATGTGGATGCGCAGCACTTCCTCGATCTGAAAGCCGACCGTGAAGCACGGATTGAGGCTGGCGATCGGCTCCTGGAAGATCATCGCAATGTCCTTGCCGACGATCTTGCGGCGCTCGGCCGCCGGCATCTTCAAGAGGTCACGGCCGTTGAAGGCGAGCTTGTCGGCCGTCACCTTCGCGGTCCAGGGCAGAAGCCCCATCGCCGCAAGCATGGACACGGACTTGCCGGAGCCGGACTCCCCGACGATCGCCAGGACCTCGCCCTCATGAACCTTGAGCGATACGCCGTCGACGGCCCGGAAGGGGCCCGTTGCCGTCTGGAATTCGACGACGAGATTTTCGATTTCAAGAAGCGCCATGTCAGGACCTCTTCAGCTTGGGGTCGAGAGCATCACGCAGTCCATCGCCCATCAGGTTGATTGCCAGCACGGTCAACAGGATCGCGAGACCTGGAAGCGTCACCACCCACCAGGCGCGAAGAATGAATTCGCGGGCCTCCGCCAGCATCGTTCCCCATTCCGGCGTCGGCGGTTGCGCGCCCATGCCAAGGAAACCGAGCGCCGCGGCGTCGAGAATGGCGCTTGAAAAGGAAAGCGTCGCCTGGACGATGAGCGGTGCCATGCAGTTCGGCAGGATCGTCCTGAACATCAGCCGCAGGTGCCCTGCTCCGGCGACCTTCGCCGCGACGACGTAGTCCCGGGTCTTCTCCGTCATCACGGCCGCTCGCGTCAGGCGAACGAAGTGCGGCTGGAAGACCAGTGCGATGGCGATCATCGCATTTGTGAGGCCCGGCCCGAGCACCGCGACCAGGACAAGCGCCAGGAGCAGCGACGGGAAGGCCAGGATGATATCCATGATCCGCATGATGAAGGTATCGACCCATCCGCGGAAGTAACCGGCGACAACGCCGACCAGGATGCCGCCGACCAGCGACAATGTGGTGACGATCACGCCGACGAACAGCGAGAAACGCGTGCCGTAGATAAGGCGGGACAGCATGTCGCGGCCCACCGCATCGGTTCCGAGCAGAAATTCGAGGCGGCCACCCTCCTGCCAGAACGGCGGCAGCAATACCGCCTCACGGAACTGGACGGTCGGGTCGTGCGGTGCCACGAGCGGCGCGCATAGAGCAAGTACGACCAGGAACAGGAAGAAGAAGAGGCCGATGACGGCGCCGCGGTTCTCCGAGAAATAGTACCAGAACTCGGCGAGACGCGCCCGGCGGGACGGATCGGTCGATATGGGGCTTGTTGCGGTAACTTCGGTCATATCGCCCTCCTCAATGCCGGATGCGGGGGTTGATCAGCCCGTAGAGCAGATCGACGGCAAGGTTCACCAGCATGATGACGGCGGCGATGATCAGCAGGCCGCCCTGGATGACGGCGTAGTCGCGCCGGAACACGGAATCGACCATCCATTTGCCGATGCCCGGCCAGGAGAAGATCGTTTCCGTCAGGATGGCGCCTGCCAGCATCACGCCGATCTGCAGGCCGATCGTGGTGACGACCGGTATCATCGCGTTGCGCAGGGCATGGATGCCGACCACGCGGAAGGTGGGAAGCCCCTTAGCACGCGCAGTGCGGACATAGTCCTCCGAAAGCACCTCGAGCATCGCCGAACGGGTCTGGCGCGCAATGACGGCAAGCGGAATGGTGCCGAGCACGATGGTCGGCAGGATCAGATGGCTGAAGGCGGACCTGAACGCCCCGTCCTGTCCCGACAGCAGCGAATCGATCAGCATGAAGCCGGTAACCGAGGGAAAGAAGAACATCAGCGAGATGCGCCCGGACACCGGAGTCCATTGCAATATGCCGGAGACGACGATGATCAGCAGCAGGCCCCACCAGAAGATCGGCATGGAAAAGCCGACGAGCGCGGTGCCCATGATCAGCTGGTCGAGGATCGATCCCCGCTTGATCGCCGCAATCACGCCGGCCGGAATACCGACGACGACGGCGAAGATGATGGCGCACAGCGAAAGCTCGACGGTTGCCGGGAAGAGCTCCAGGAACTGATCGATCACCGGCTTCTTGGTGACGATCGATATGCCGAAATCGCCCTGAAGAACACCCCAGAGATAATCCAGGTATTGCACGACGATGTGCCGGTCAAAGCCGAGCTGGTGGGAAATCTCGGCATGCCGCTCCGGCGACATGACCCGTTCGCCGGACAGCAGCGCCACGGGATCGCCCGGGAGCAGGCGGATGAAGGAGAAGGCAATGATCGAGACCCCGATAAAGGTCGGGATCAGCACTGCCAAGCGCCCCAGCAGGAATCGAAACATAGTCAAACCTCATGCCATCCTCGCTGCGGCCTCGTTGCTGCAGCACTGGCAAAAAGGAAGAGGGGCGCTCGCCCAACGGCAAACGCCCCCTTCGGGTCAGTCGGTAAGATTACTCTACAATATCAACGCCGTCGAAAGCAAAGTCGCCGAGCGGGCTCTGTACGAAGCCTTCGACATTCTTGCGCATCGGCACGATCGAGAGCGAGTGGTCCAGCGTTGCCCAGGGCGCCTCCTTCTTGAACACGGCCTGAGCCTGTTGGTAGAGCTTGGTGCGCTCTGCAACGTCGGAGGCTTCCTTGGCCTTGGTGACCAGATCGTCGAACTCCTTGTTGCACCACTGGGCGCGGTTGTTGCCGCCGACGGCATCGCAGCCGAGCAGCGTGTCGAGGAAGTTGTCCGGGTCGCCATTGTCGCCGGTCCAGCCGAGGATCACCGCACCATCGCGGGCCTTGTCCTTGGACTTCTCGAGATATTCGGCCCATTCGTAGGAGACGATCTCGACCTTCACACCGACCTTGGCGAAGTCGGCCTGCATCAGCTCGGCGGCGCGACGTGCGTTGAGCATGTAGGGCCGCGCGACCGGCATTGCCCAGACCTTCATCGACAGGTCCTTGACGCCGGCGTCCTCGAGCATCTTCTTCGCCACTTCCGGCTCGTAGGTGTCGTCTGCGACCGTGTCATCGTAGGACCACATCGTCGGCGGAATCGGGTTCGTCGCCGGCGTCGCCTGCCCCTGGAAGACGGCGTCCACGATCGCCTGCTTGTTGATCGCCTTGTTCAGCGCCTTGCGGACCTCGGGCTTGTCGAAGGGAGCCTGCGTGGTGTTATAGGCGAGATAGGCGACGTTGAGGCCGGCCTGTTCCATCACCTTGAGGTTCGGATCAGCCTTCATCGCCTCGACGTCCGCCGCGTTCGGATAGGGCATCAGGTGGCATTCGCCGGCCTGGAGCTTCTGGAACCGGACGGCAGCATCGGTGGTGATCGAGAAGACCAGATCGTCGATCTTCTGCTTTCCGCCCCAATAGTCCGGATGAGCCTTGTAACGGATGACCGCATCCTGCTGATAGCCGACAAAGGCAAAGGGACCGGTGCCGAGCGGCATCTGGTTCAGCTGGTTCATCTTGCCTTCGGCCTGCAGCTTGTCGGCATATTCCTTTGACATGATCGAAGCGAAGGGCATGGCGAGGTTCGCGAGGAACGGCGCTTCCTTGCGCTTTAGCTTGATCTTCACCGTCATGTCGTCGACCTTCTCGATCGACTCGAGCAGTTCCGGCAGCCCCATGCCGGCGAAGTATTCCCAGGAACCACCGGTCACATAGCCGTGCCACGCATTGTCGGACTTCCACTGGCGCTCCAGCGAGAAGATGACGTCGTCGGCGTTCAATTCGCGGGTCGGCGTGAAGAACTCGGTCGTCTGGAACTTGACGCCGGGACGGAGCTTGAACGTGTATTCGAGGCCGTCGTCGGAAATCGTCCAGCTTTCGGCAAGCCCGGGCTCGGTTTCGGTCGTGCCCTTCTTGAATTCGAGCAGGCGGCTATAGACGGTGTGCGCGGCAGCGTCGAACGTGGTACCGGCCGTATAGAGGCCCGGGTCAAAACCCTCCGGCGAGCCTTCCGAGCAATAAACGAACGTTTTCGACCAGGCAGTGCCGGCCATCAGCGTGGCAAGCGCCGTCGCTGCGAAGAGAGTCGTGAGCTTTTTCATGAGCTTGCTTCCCAGATTTGTTTTTTGTTCTCGTATTGTTTTCGACCGCGAGAAATTTTCCATCCGGTCAAGGACGGATGGAACGACATTTGTCGTCGCAATGCAATAACTCGCTTCAGAAATTTGTCTATGCGAAAAATTCTTCCACAAGTAGAGGGTCGGAGCGACAGCGACTAGGGCAACGGCCAAGCCGGATTGCACGCCGATTCGCCCTCACCGGCGAAACCGGCGGCGGGGTCAAAAATCACGACACAAAAAAGCGCGGAGAACCGGCCTCCGCGCTACATTTGCTGGACTTGAAAACTCAGGCGGCGGACGTCTGCGGCCGCGGGCCGGTCTCCAAACCCAGAAGGAAGTTGATCTGCGGCCGCGCCTTGACGAGATCGTCGATCGTATAGCCCTTGAGCACGTCGAAGAAGGCGTTCAACGCCTTGCGCAAGGCGGCGTTGAGGCCGCAACTGTCGACCAGGGGGCAATCGATTTCGCCCGCCTCGAAACATTCCGCCATGGCGAAGCTGTCCTCGGTCACCTTGACCACGTCGAAGAGGCTGATCTCCGAGGCCGGTTTCGGCAGTCGCACGCCGCCATTGCGGCCGCGCACGGTTTCGACCAGGCCAGCCCTGGTCAAGGGCTGCAGGATCTTGAACAGAAACAGCTCGGAAACGCCGTAAGCTTTGGCGATCTCAGGGATGCGGCTGAGCTTCTCGCCATTCGCAGCACAGTACATCAGCATGCGAACCGCGTAGTTTGTTTGCTTCGTCAGACGCATCATTCACTCCGGGATCGAGAAATTCGTCCTCCTTCATATAGGACGGAACGTAGTTTGGAACAATTCCAAAAGAGGAAAAATTCACGAAGGCTTTACTTCGCCGTTTCGCCGTTGACTGTCGCTCTTCCGGTGTAGAAATATGACTCACTCGGTTAACTTATAAGCACCACACGGAGAGAGAACACCATGCTTGCCTCAAAAACGTTGATCGGCACCCTGTCGGTCGCGGCGGCGATCCTTGCTTTCAGCGCGCCTGCCCGGGCCGAGGGCGAGGTCAATATCTATTCCTACCGCCAGCCCGATCTCATCAAGCCGCTGCTCGATGCCTTCACCAAGGAGACCGGCATCGCCGCCAATGTGCTCTTCCTCGACAAGGGGCTGGTCGAGCGCATCCAGGCGGAAGGCGCGAATTCTCCGGCCGACGTCATTTTGACCGTCGACATCAGCCGCCTGACCGAGGCGAAGGACGCCGGCGTGACCCAGCCGCTCGTCAATGAGACGATCAACAAGGACATCCCGGCGCATTTCCGCGATCCGGACGGCAACTGGTTCGGCCTGACGACGCGCGGTCGCGTCGTCTATGCCTCGAAGGAACGCGTGCCGCAGAACGACATCACCTATGAAGAACTTGCCGACCCGAAATGGAAGGGCAAGTTTTGCACCCGCGATGGCCAGCATTCCTACAATATCGGCCTGTTCGCCTCGATGATCGCGCATCACGGCGAGGCGGAGACGGAGAAGTGGCTGACGGGATTCCGGGACAATCTCTCCAAGAAGCCCGATGGCGGCGATCGTGATCAGGCAAAGGCGATCTTTGCCGGCGAATGCGATATCGCGCTCGGCAACAGCTACTATGTCGGTCTCATGCTGACCAACGACAAGGAGCCGCAGCAGAAGGAATGGGCTTCGGCCATCAAGGTCCTCTTCCCGAATGCGAAGGATCGTGGCACGCACGTCAACATCTCCGGCATGGCGCTCGCGAAGAACGCCCCGAACAAGGAGAATGCCGTCAAGCTGATGGAATTCCTGTCGGAAGGCGAAGCGCAGAAGATCTACGCCGAGCAGGTCTTCGAATATCCAGTGCTGCCGGGCGCCGAGCCCTCGGACGTCGTCAAGTCCTTTGGAACGATCAAGCCGGACTCCCTGCCGCTTGCCGAGATTGCGGCAAACCGCAAGAAGGCTTCGGAACTCGTCGACAAGGTCGGCTATAACGACGGCCCGCAAGACTAAGGCGGTGAATGCCGCGCAACAAGAACAGCGGGCGTGAGCCCGCTGTTCTTGTTTGGGATGCGCGGGACCGATCATTTCCCTTTACGACTGCAGAGACGAAGAAGGCGCATTGACGGGCAGGGGCAAGGATAGGATTCTGAGCGCCAAACTCACGCGCGCCTGAAGCGGCCTTATGCGGAGGGGAAATGGAAGAGACGAATGACAAGAGCCAGCTCGAGATGGTCGTGCTGATGACACCCGACATGGCGAACTTCAGCGGCAAGGTGCATGGCGGCGCGCTTCTCAACCTCCTCGACCGGGTCGCCTTCTCCTGCGCCTCGCGCTACTCGAAGCAATATGCGGTGACGCTGTCCGTCGACCAGGTCGTTTTCCGCCAGCCGATCCATGTCGGCGAGTTGGTGCATTTTCGGGCTTCCATCAACTTTGCCGGCCGGACGTCGATGGAGGTCGGCATCCGGGTCGAAGCCGAGAACATCCGCAGCGGCGAGCGCAGGCACACGAACTCCTGCTACTTCACCATGGTCGCCGTCGATGCGGAAGGACGGCCGACGAGCGTGCCGCCCTACCGGCCGGAGCCCGGTGTCAGGGAACGCCGTTACCGCGCCGCCGAGGTCAGGCGGGAGCTGCGCCGGGAGTTCGAAGAACGTTTCCGGGCGGCAGGCTCGACGGCCGCTTCCAGCCACGACTAGTTCTTCCGCAATTCGGCAATCAGATCGGTGATTGCCTTGCGTCTCTCCGGCGTACCCGGATGGGTGGAGAAGATGCTCGTGTCCGAGTGATCGTCGAGCTTCGTCTCCAACAGCTCGAAGAACCGGGCGATTGCGGCCGGATCGAGGCCCGCCTTCATCATCAGCTCGACGGAATGGCGATCCGCCTCTGCTTCCGCGGAGCGCGAATAGGAGAGCGCCAGCAAGCCGCCCCCTTCCACCAGCACGTCCTCGGCCCCGGAGCCGATGTCGCCGGCGATCAGCATGATGAGCGCGGCGACCCCGGCGGCGCGATAGATCTGCCGCAGACTGTGCTTATGCTGGACATGGCCGATCTCATGCGCCAGCACGCCGACGATCATCTCGCTGTCGTCGCCGGCGAGCTCAACGAGTTCGTCCGTCAGGATCAGGGTGCCGTCGGGCAACGCGAAGGCGTTGGGGCCCATTGGTCCGCCTTCACGGAAGTTCAGCGTATAGGCCGCCTCACCCGCGGCCGAAACCGCCGCGATGCGCCGGAAACCATCGACAATCTTGCCGCGCCGCGCCTCGTCCAGCTTCGATTCGCCAAGCAGCGTCCGGTCCATGGTTTCGAGCGTGCTCGCCGACATCATGCGGGGCACAATCGGCGGCGTGACGGCAATCGCAACTTCCACGAGAGCCGGCAACGCATAACGGTAGATCAGCACGCCGAGCAGGATCGTTGCGGCAACGAAGGCAATCAGCCGTGGGTGGAACCGCTCCAGCCGGTGGACGATCCCAGCCCCCGCCCGGCCTTTTTCCGCCAGAAACCGGTCCATCGCCTCATTGTCATTGGTCTCGAAGAGAGAGCCGTCCGGAAAGCTAATCCGGCGCGGGATACGGCCGACCCGCGCGGAAATCTCGACCAGGGAAAGGCGCCCGCCGGCGAGGTCCGCGCCCGTCTCGTCCCGCACGATCAGGCGATCTCCGACCTCCACCAGGCCGCTGAGCACCGAGCGGCTCGATCCTGCCGGGTGCCACTCGCCGACGGCAATGGCTGGATGATCAGAAGCCAAAGTCGAAGCCTTCGATATCCATGAATTCGGAACCGACCGCCGAACCTTCCTGGGCGATGGCGGAGAAAATCTCGCCGACATTGCCGTCGAACCGGACGCCGGTTTGTTCATTGACGTAGCGCGCCATCCGGACGGCGGCCCACGGCCGCATCAAACCGAGTGTAACAAGGGTGACGACGACGTTCGAGATGGCAATCCAGGTGTAGCGCAGGCGCGAGAGATCGCTCAGGAGCCGGTGCTTGCCGTCGAAAGTGGCGGCGGACCAGGCGACGTTGCGCACGCCGGCGCGGTAGACGAGCGCCGCGACCCCGAAGATCGCGAAAAACAGGAAGTAGCCGAGCACCACGAGCACGACGATCGACACCTGCATCTCGGCGGGAATGAGATCGGGGCTCTCGATCGCCGTCACAAAAACCGCAAAGTTGAGGAAGGCGAAGAAGCCGACGATCAGCAGACCGAGAATGATGATCGCCGCCGAGATCGCCCAGGATTTGTAGATCGTGCCGATGGAGGGATCGGTCGAAAAGGCCTTCTGCCCGTAGCGCAGGTTGTTGCCTATATAGCGATAGGTCCAGCGGCTGGCGAGCGGCGCCAGGATGCCAAGCGTCAGCGCCGCGATGACCGGCCCGACGATGAAGGCGAGAAAGGCACCGCCGGCGCGACCGACGAAATCGAAGCGGACATTGCGGTAGCTGGTCACCCGGGCGCTAAAGCGCAAGCCGCGGGCGACAAGCCAGGGAACGAAGCAAAGGAGCAGCAAAAGCAGTGCAATGCCGGCGAGCGGCACGAAGGTCAGCAGGATGTTGTAGACGACCAGATAGGCGAAGACGATCAGACGGCCGATCAGAATCTGCCCGCCCCTGGCGTGATACTCGAAGCCGCGGCCGAGCAGCACTGTATTGCCGTAGAAATAGCGATTGCGGCGAACCTTTGCCCAGGCCGAATAGATGCCGAGCGTGACGATCGTCAGCAGGATATTGACGATCCAGATCCCGAAGTATTCTTTGCCGCTGCCGGTAAACGAGAGGCGCTGGTAATCCCCCTGCGCCGAGCGCCCGAAACTGCCCTGCCCGATCTGTGCCGGGAATGGTTCAGCCAAAACCATGAAACTGTCCCCTCATCAAAAAGTCAAAGCTGCCTGGCCAACCGCATCACCCCCGACCTGGTCAACAGCAGCGAACTCGACCGATGCGCGAATCGCGCGGCGACCACACCCGTCAAGCCCGACGTTAGTTGCATCCATGAGATGAATGCAACAAGTCACGACCTCCACCAGAGGTGGAGGTTTGAAACGCTGCGCTTGAACCGCTAGAAGCGGTTTTGCTATAAGTTAGTAGCTACGGTTAAAGAGGTCGGCAAAGTCGGAAGCTTTGTCGGCCTTTTCTTGATTACGGATATAGCGTCTGACGACCTGCTCATCATAGCCAGCCGTTGAGACGAAGTACCCACGCGCCCAAAAGTGATAGCCTTTGTAGCGCCGCTTGCGGGCATATTTGTTGGCCACGTAAAGGGCTGTCTTGCCCTTCAGGAAGCCCACAATGTGCGACACCGAGTACTTCGGCGGGATCGAGATCAGCATATGCACATGGTCGGGCATAAGGTGCCCTTCCTCGATCCGGCAATCCTTTTGCAGAGCAAGCCGATGCAAAAGGTCACCCAATTCACGGCGCAAGTCACCGTAAAGACGTTTCGTTCGGTATTTACTTGAAAAGACCACATGGTATTTGCAGTCCCACGTCGCGTGTGATTGCGATCGTTCATCCATAAAACCTCCGTTCTATGTCTCGGCCAGCCTAGCGGTCCAAGCACGGAGGTCTCTCAATCACAATGTAGAACGCGTCCAGTCCTCCACCGGAGGTGGAGGTTTATTTTGCTTACAAAAAAGAGCCTCCCGAAGGAGGCTCGAATGGGGGAGGATTTTCTCTTCTTTAGCGCATCGTCGGGATCGAGAACTCCGCGCCATCCTTGATGCCGGAGGGCCAACGTTCGGTGATGGTCTTGGTCCGGGTCCAGAACTTGATCGAGTCCGGACCGTGCTGGTTGAGATCGCCGAAGGACGAGGACTTCCAGCCGCCGAAGGAGTGATAGGCGAGCGGAACCGGGATCGGAACGTTGACGCCGACCATGCCGATGTTGATGCGGGAGGCGAAGTCGCGCGCAGCGTCGCCGTCGCGGGTATAGATCGCGACGCCGTTGCCATATTCGTGCTTCATCGGCAGCGACAGGGCATCCTCGTAGTTCTTGGCGCGCACGACCGAGAGAACCGGTCCGAAGATCTCGGTCTTGTAGATGTCCATGTCGGGCGTCACGTGGTCGAACAGGCAGCCGCCGATGAAATGGCCATCCTCATAGCCCTGCAGCTTGAAATCGCGGCCGTCGACGACGAGCTTGGCGCCCTGCTCGATGCCGCTGTCGATCAGGCTCCGGATGCGCTGCTCGGCTTCCTTCGTGACGACCGGGCCCATGTCGGCCTTTTCGTCCGTATAGGGACCGATGCGCAGGCTCTCGACCATCGGCGTCAGCTTGTCGATGAGACGGTTGGCGGTTTCCTCGCCGACCGGAACGGCGACCGAAATCGCCATGCAGCGCTCACCGGCCGAGCCGTAGCCGGCGCCGATCAGGGCGTTGGCGGCCTGGTCGAGATCGGCATCGGGCATGATGATCATGTGGTTCTTCGCGCCGCCGAAGCACTGGGCGCGCTTGCCGTTCATTGCCGCGGTGCCGTAAACGTAGCGGGCGATCGGGGTCGAGCCGACGAAGGAGACGGCGGCGATGTCGGGATGCGTCAGGATCGCGTCGACCGCGCCCTTGTCGCCGTTGACGACGTTCAAGACACCGGCCGGCAGGCCGGCTTCGATCATCAGTTCGGCGAGACGGACCGGCACGGACGGATCGCGTTCGGACGGCTTCAGGATGAAGGCGTTGCCGCAGGCGATTGCCGGCGCGAACATCCACATCGGGATCATCCCCGGGAAGTTGAACGGGGTAATGCCGGCGCCGACACCGACCGGCTGGCGGATCGAGTACATGTCGATGCCCGGGCCGGCGCCTTCGGTGAACTCGCTCTTCTGCAGGTGCGGAATGCCGATGACGAATTCGCAGACTTCAAGGCCTCGGACGATATCGCCCTTGGCGTCGTCGATGGTCTTGCCGTGCTCGCGCGACAGCGTCTCGGCCAGTTCGTTCATGTTGTCGTTCAGCAGTTGGACGAACTTGATGAAAACGCGGGCGCGACGCTGCGGATTGGTGGCGGCCCACTTGACCTGCGCGGCCTTGGCGCTCTCGACGGCGGCGGCAAGTTCCGCGTCGCTGGCGAGCGCCACGGTGCCCTGAACTTCCCCCGTTGCCGGGTTGAAGATGTTGCTGACGCGGCCGCTCTTGCCGGCGACGCGCTTGCCGTCGATGAAATGTCCTACTTCATACATGGGTCTTCCTCCTGGTCTTTGAATTTGGCTGGTCTTGATCTTGGGCGCATGATCGCACTACGATTTCAACAAATCAATTTCCGATATTCAGCAACCGTTGTGCAAAAATTATAGCCCATTGGAGCGATTACATGGACTGGGACGACGTCAGGGTGTTTCTCGCAGTGGCACGGACGGGCCAGATCCTCGCCGCCTCGAAGAGGCTCGGCATCAATCACGCGACGCTGAGCCGGCGCGTCACCGCGCTCGAGGAGACGCTGAAGACGCGGCTTCTCGTCAGGCGCCCGAACGGCTGCGAACTGACGGCCGAAGGCGAGATCTTCCTTTCCGCCGCCGAGCGCATGGAAACCGAAATGCTCGCCGCCCAATCGCAGATCGGGCGGATCGACACGGCAATCGCCGGCACGGTGCGCATCGGCGCCCCGGACGGCTTCGGCGTCTCCTTCCTGGCGCCGCGGCTCGGGCGGTTGACGGCGCGACATCCGGAGCTCAAGCTGCAGCTCGTTCCGGTTCCACGCTCCTTCTCGCTGTCGCAGCGCGAGGCCGACATCGCCATCACCATCGAGCGGCCCGAACAGGGGCGGCTCGTTTCGTCCAAGCTGACCGACTATACACTGGGGCTCTACGCATCGGCGGATTATCTTGCCCGCTACGGCACGCCGCGGACGATCGACGATCTCAAGAACCATCGCCGCATCGGTTATGTGGAAGACCTGATCTTTACGCCCTCGCTCAATTTCTCAGCCGAGATCATGCGCAGCTGGGACGCTTCCTTCGAGATCTCCAGCGCCACCGGTCAGACCGAGGCGGTCCGCTCCAGCGCCGGCGTCGGCATCCTGCACAACTACATCGCCCGGCACTATCCGGAGCTGACGCGGCTGTTGCCCGACACGACGATCCGCCGCGCCTACTGGACCACCTATCACGAAAGCGCCCGCGAACTGGTGCGCGTGCGCACGGTCGTCTCATTCCTGCAGGAACTGCTGACGGCTGAGCATCAGATTTTTGTGTGAGTGTGTGATAAGAGAAATGGTACGGTTGGGTGGTCTCGAACCACCGACCTCAGGTGCCACAAACCTGCGCTCTAACCAACTGAGCTACAACCGCACTCGGGACGCGCGACCCCAAATCGCTTGGATCGTCGCGTTGGCGGCTCACTTACGGTCACTTCAGCCGTTTTGCAAGCCTTAACTTCAGATTATCAAGCAAAAAGACCGGATGGCAAGCACCCGGTCCCTGCTGCATGTTTCCCTAAATCGTCGCCGATTCAAGGACAAGAATATGCAGCAATTCAAACTGCGACAGCGCCGTGCGTCTGATTAGACGCGCGGCGCTGCAGCGCATTTTTGAACGATCGCGGCTGGACCGATCAGGCCTTCTTGAAGGTGGAGACGACCTTTTCGGCGGCTTCCTTGCCGGGCTTGGCAACGTTCTCGGCGACCTTGCGGGTGGCTTCCTGCATCGTCTTGGCCTGCTCGACAGCCAGTTCAGCCTGCTTGCGGATGAAGGCGGTCTGCAGTTCGACGAGTTCGGAGAGCGACTTCACGCCGAGCAGCGCTTCCATGTGCGAGAGCGAGTTCTCAGCATTGGTGCGCAGCGCGTTGATGGCCTTGAGGCCGAGCTCGACGGAGCCGGACTGGGCGCTTTCGAGCGTCGCTTCGACGGTCTTCGTTGCCTCTTCGGCGGCGGTCTTCATCTTGGCATAGGCGTCCTTCGACTGCGCGGCGCCCTTTTCGGCGAAGTCGCGGAAGCTGTCGGCAAACTTGGCCGGGTCAAAGGAAAGGGCGAATGCGTCTTCGGTCTTCTTGGTAGCCATGATATGCGCTCCTTGGTGTGGCCCTCTTCAGAGGCGCCTCGGTGGGTGATGACGGTCTTATAGTCGATATCGTTGTGCGTTGCAACAAAATTGTGCAGCGCACAAATTCCATTAACCTTGCGCTGCGAAAGGCAGGGCGGAAAGGGAGCCGTCGCTGGACCCTCGCAGGGCCGCCGGGTATTAATGGAACGTTAACGCGATATCGCGTGTTCCTTGGATCGGAGCCGATCGAAGGACCAAGCATGAAGGAATTCAACGTGCTGCGGCGACGTTTCTTGCGTCCACGCCTGGCACCAGAGACCCGTCAATAGGCCTGCCCATGCCCGCGAGACAGTATCCTTTCATCGACATTGCCGTGCATGCACGGGTGCGGGAGCACTTTGCCCGGGGGGATGCCGCGGTTCTCTTTTCGAAAGATCTGGCGCGCGTCCTGTGGGCAAACGATCAAGGCGCCAGACTGTTCGGCGTCGCATCGGTCTACGATTTCATCGACGGCGCCCTGAGCGCCACCGATCTCTCCCTGCGCCAGTTGCGTGCTGCCGCAGAGCAGCTTGCCGCCGTCGGCGACCGTCGCCAATTGTTGATCCGCATAGCGGCCGGCTTTCGCAGGCTGCCGCTCAACGCGACCGTGGAGATGATCCGCATCCGGCCTGGCGAGGAGGCCGTTCTCTTCACCGCTCCGCACAACGGCAAGGCGCTTTCGGCGGAAGAACGCGCCGCCGCAATGATCGCCGGGTTGGACGGACCGGACACCCACATGGCCGTCCTCGACGACGATGGCGAGATCGTCGCCCGATCGCCCGGATTCGAGCATTTGGGTTTGTCGGGCGACATCCGGCGGACGCTCGTCTCGGCGGTGGCGCGCGAAAAGGACCGGCTGATCAAACGCCTGGTCGCGACCGAGAAGGGGCAGTTGCCCGCCGCCATCGGCAAGATTTCCGATCACCCGGCCCTGCATCTCCTCTTCGCCGTGGAAACCACGCTCGACACGCCGGATGCCGAAGAAGCGGCCGCGAAGGATGAGCCAGACGCGATCGCAGCAGCAGCAGCGGAAGTCGGGACCGGGCTGCCTTCGCCGACCACGCTGGACGAGCCTGCCGAAACGCCGCTGCGAGAAGATACATCCGAAGCCGAGGCGACGACAGATCCAGCCGCGACCGATGAGCCGACCGATGCGCCGAGCCTTGGTGAAGAACACGGCGAATTGGCTCTCCGGTCCGGCGACGAAGCGGCAGATTTGGCGCCGAGCGCCGAGGCCGCCGAGCCCGCGCCTGAAGTGGCAACATCAGATGCCGACAGTGCCGCGGCCGCGGCGTCGGGCTTCACCTTCACGCCGGGTAGCCGGGCTGTCCGCTTCGTGTGGAAAATCGACGCGGAGGGGTGTTTCAGCGAAATCTCCGAGGAATTTGCGGCCGCCGTCGGCCCGAAATCGGCCGACGTGGTCGGCCTGACCTTCTCCGAGCTTGCGGCTCGCTACGACCTCGATCCCGACAACAAGGTCAACGCGCTTCTGCATCGACGCGACACCTGGTCCGGCAAGACCATCCTGTGGCCGATCGAGGGAACGAGCCTCAAGGTGCCGGTCGATCTCGCAGCGCTACCGACCTATTCCCGTTCGCGCGAATTCGACGGCTTTCGCGGCTTCGGCATCGTGAGGATCGCCGACGCGGTCGAGGACGAAAAGGCGAGCGGGCTATCGCTTGGCCACATCGACACGCCCCGAAACGAAGGCATGCCCGCCGAAGCACCGTCCGACGACGCGCCTCGCGAACCGGCATCGCTGGCCTCCGACGGAACCGATACCCCGCGGAGCGAGGCCGAACCGCCTTCGGCGGAGGACCCCTTTGCCGGCGAGCGGCCCGCCCTTCGCATCGTCGACATACCGGCGCGGCCGCCTTCCGACAAGGTGATCGATCTCGACGAGCACCGGCCGGGGTCATCCGGAACGCTGACCCGCGGCGAACAGGCGGCCTTCCGCGAGATCGCGCGGCAGCTCGGCGCCCAGTTCAGCGAGACGACACCGCCGGCTGCCGCGGACGAGGACGGGAAGCGCCCGGTTGACGCGGCGTCCCAAGCCGAAGCTGCCGGCGATATGGAAAGCCTGTCGTCGGAAGACGCTACTGCCGCCCGGCAGGAGGAGACGATGCCCGGGGCCGGCGACGAGGCGCCCCCTGCCCCGCGCGGCGGCGTCGGCATGAGCAGCGAAATCCTCGATCGACTGCCCGTCGCCCTCCTTATTCATCACGGCGACGAGTTGCTGCACGCCAATCCGGAATTTCTGCGGCTGACCGGCTACCGGAAGCTCGAGGCCTTCCAGCAGGCGGGAGGGCTGGAAGCGCTCTTCGCCTATGGTGCCGAATCCGGAGAGCATGAGCCGGACGGGACGATGACGCTGGTGCGCGCCAATGGTCCGCTTGCACCGGTCAGCGCCCATCTGCATTCGATCCAGTGGGAGGGGAGAAGCGCACTGATGCTCGCCTTGGCTCCGGCAGCCGCGCGCGCCGCCGATATGCCTTCGGCCGGTGCGGACGCCTCGGCGGGAGGCGAAGCGCGGTTGCGGATGGAAATCGACGAGTTGCGTTCGATCCTCGAAACGGCCACCGACGGCGTGGTGGTCCTCGGACAGGACGGCGACATCCGCACGATGAACGGCTCGGCAAGCGCGCTCTTCAACTATGACGAAGACGAGATGCGCGGAAAGCCGTTTGCCGCCCTCTTCGCCCATGAGAGCCAGAAGGCGGTGATCGACTACCTTCAAGGCCTTTCCGGACATGGTGTGGCAAGCGTGCTCAACGACGGCCGGGAAGCGATCGGCCGCGAGGCGGGCGGCGGCTTCCTTCCGCTGTTCATGACCATCGGGCGGCTCTCCTCCTCTAACGGCTATTGCGCCGTCATCCGCGACATCACCCAGTGGAAGCGGACCGAGGAGGAACTGCGCAACGCCAAGCGCTCCGCCGAGACCGCGAACGCCCACAAGACCGAGTTCCTCGCACGGGTGAGCCACGAGATCCGCACGCCGCTCAACGCCATCATCGGCTTTTCCGACATGATGGCGAGCGAGCATTTCGGGCCGATCGGCAACCCGCGCTACATCGAATATGCCGGCGACATCGGCCGGTCGGGTCGGCACGTGCTCGACATCGTCAACGACCTGCTCGACATCTCGAAGATCGAGGCGGGCGAGATGGAGCTCGATTTCAGTGCCGTCGACCTCAACGAGGCGGTTTCCGAAGCGGTCTCGCTGGTGCAGCCTCAGGCCAACAGCCAACGCGTCATCATCCGCACCTCGCTGTCCGGCTCGGTGCCGGAGGTCGTGGCCGACGGCCGGTCGATCAAGCAGATCGCGCTCAACATCCTGGCGAACGCCATCCGCTTCACGCCTTCCGGCGGGCAGATCGTCGTGTCGACGTCCTACGAGACGAACGGCAGCGTCATCCTGAGGATCCGCGACACGGGAATCGGCATGACGCGCAACGAGCTCGATCAGGCGATGAAACCGTTCCGCCAGGTGACGACCGGCGGGCGCAAGCGCGGCGAGGGCACCGGCCTCGGCCTGCCGCTGACGAAGGCGATGGCCGAGGCGAACCGCGCCCAGTTCGGCATCAGCTCCGCGCCGAACGAGGGAACGCTGGTTGAAATATCCTTCCCGTCGCAACGCGTCTTGGCGAACTGAGGGCCGATGCTGTAAGGAAATGTTGACCTTCGGGAGCCAGTTTGGCACCCGCCAGCAGCACCTTGCCCCGGAACGGATCGTTTGCACTCCACCGCCAAAAGCCTCAAGCGACACTACGCCAAGCCGGGCTCCGGTCTGACACATCGGCTGCTTGCGAGCTGGTCCGGCCTCGCCTCGGCAATCGTGCTGATGCCGATCGTCGCCATCGCCTGGCTTGCGGTCACCGGCGGCGGCGCGGACTGGCCGCACCTCATCGAGAACGTGATCCCCCGTGCCACCATGAGGACGCTGATGCTCATGGGGCTGACGGGCGCGGCGACCGCCGTCGTCGGCATCTTGACGGCGTGGCTGGTCGCGACTTGCGAATTTCCGCTGCGCCGCCTTCTCTCCGCCGCGCTCGTGCTGCCGCTCGCCATACCCGCCTATCTCGCGGCCTATGCCTTCGGCGAGCTCCTGACCTTCACCGGGCCCGTCCAGGGGCTGATCCGGGCGCTCTTCGGCTTTCAGACGAGCCGGGACTACTGGTTTCCGGACGTGCGGTCGCTCGGCGGCGCGGTGCTGGTGATGAGCTCGGTCCTCTATCCCTACATCTATCTTGCCTGCCGCTCGATGTTTCTCATGCAGGGCCGTGCGGCCGCGGATGTGGCGCGCACGCTGGGCGCCGGGCCGCTCAAGGTCTTCATGAAAATCCAGATCCCGATGGCAAGACCGGCTATCATGATCGGCCTGACGCTTGTCGCGATGGAGACGATGAACGACATAGGCGCGGTCGAGTTTCTGGGCGTCCAGACCTTGACCTTCTCCATCTTCGACACCTGGCTCAACCGCGGCAGCCTTGCCGGCGCGGCGCAGATCGCCTGCATCATGCTGGTCTTCATCGTCGCGTTGATGATGGTCGAGCGCGCCGCGCGGCGCAGCCAGCGCTTTTCCAGCCAGAAGACGACGGCCGCGGTCCACGATGCGGCGCGCCTCGAGCTTTCCGGCTGGAAGAAATGGGCGGCAACGCTCGCATGCCTCCTGCCCGTTCTCTCGGGATTCGCGGTTCCTTTCCTGGTCCTCGGCAACTATGCGCTGAAACGCCTCGACCATTTCCTGGCGCCGCGCCTCATCGACGCATTGCTGCACAGCGTCCTGGTTTCCAGCCTGACGGCCCTCGCCGCCGTGTTCCTGGGCTTCGTTCTGGCCTATGCGGCCCGCACCGGCCGCTCGCCGATCACGGAAGTCGCCGGACGGCTCGCCTCGTTTGGCTACGGTGTGCCGGGCACGGTACTGGCGATCGGCGTGCTCTTTCCGCTCGCAGCGCTCGACAATGCCTTGGATGCGCGGATGCGCGACGTCTTCGGCATTTCCACGGGCCTCGTCCTCAGCGGCACGGGCTTTGCGATCGTCTATGCCTGCGCGGTGCGGTTTCTCACCATGGCCGAGGGGACGCTGGAGGCCGGTTTCCACAAGCTCTCGCCGCATCTCGACATGGCCGCACGGGCGCTGGGCCGCACCAGCGCCCAGACCTTGCGCTCGGTGCTTCTGCCGATGATGCGTCCGGCCGTGCTGACGTCGGCGCTGCTCGTCTTCATCGAAACGATGAAGGAGCTTTCCGCAACCATCATGCTGCGGCCGTTCAACTTCAATACGCTCGCCACGCTCGTCTACGAGGATGCGTCGCGCGCGAAGGTCGAGGATGCCTCGGTCGCCGCGATGATCATCGTCGTCGCAGGCATGATCCCGGTCATTCTGGTGTCGCGCTCGCTGGAAAGCCGCTCATAGGCACGGAGACAAAAAAGAGGCGGCTCGCGGCCGCCTCTGAAGTCATGCTATCCAACAAATGCTCGAGAACTCGGGACGTCATGTCTGTGGCAGCATCGCTGCTGCGGCACCGGCGCCTTGATGGACCGGCCTCCAGTTGGCTCGACCATGCCCCGGCAAACGTAAACAAGACCTTACCGCCAGACCCGACAATTTTAGGGAATGAGCGGCAACTCGGCTTGCTTGGTTAATTCCGCAGGGGCGCACAGGTTAACGGACCGACGCTCCTCAGCTCTTCAGCGCATCCAGTCCTGCAAAGAGATCGAGCGCCTCGGGATTTGCCAGTGCCTCCTTGTTCTTGACCGGACGTCCGTGCACCACGTCGCGCACCGCAAGCTCGACGATCTTGCCGGATTTGGTGCGCGGAATGTCGGCGACCGGGATGATCTTCGCCGGCACGTGCCGCGGCGAGGCGCCGGTGCGGATCCGCGTCTTGATCGCCTGTGAGAGCTCCTCCGTCAGCACAACGCCCGGCACCAGGCGCACGAACAGGATCACGCGAACGTCTTCCTGCCAATCCTGGCCGATGCAGAGGGCCTCGGCGACCTCCGGCATCTGCTCGACCTGATTGTAGATTTCCGCCGTGCCGATGCGCACGCCGCCCGGATTGAGCGTCGCGTCGGAGCGGCCGTGGATGACGATGCCGTCATGCGGCGTCCATTCGGCAAAGTCGCCGTGGCACCAGACGTTATCGAAGCGTTCGAAATAGGCGGCGCGATACTTGGCGCCCTCGGGATCGTTCCAGAACATCACCGGCATCGATGGAAACGCCTTGGTGCAGACGAGCTCGCCCTTCTCGCCGCGCACCGGCCTGCCCTCATCATTCCAGACGTCGACGGCAAGACCGAGCCCCGGTCCCTGGATTTCGCCGCGCCAGACCGGCTTCAGCGGGTTGCCGAGCACGAAACAGGAGACGATGTCCGTGCCGCCGGAGATCGAGGCGAGCTGGACGTCCGACTTGATCCCCTCATAGACGAAGGAAAAGCCTTCCGGCGACAGCGGCGAACCGGTCGAGGTGAGGAGCCGGAGGGCTGAAAGATCGTGCGTCGTCGCCGGCGTAAGATCGCCCTTGCGCACCGCATCGATATATTTTGCCGAAGTGCCGAAGACGGCGAAGCGTTCCTCGGCCGCGAAGTCGAAAAGGACGTTGCCGTCCGGGTAGAAGGGCGAGCCGTCAAAGAGGCACAGGGTCGCGCCCACCGCCAGGCCGGAAGCCAGCCAGTTCCACATCATCCAGCCGCAGGTGGTGAAGTAGAAGAGCCTCTCGCCTTCCTTCAGGCCGCAGTGGAACCGGTGTTCCTTGAGGTGCTGGAGAAGCGTTCCGCCGGCCGAATGCACGATGCATTTCGGCACGCCTGTCGTGCCGGAGGAAAACAGGATGTAAAGCGGATGGCCGAAGGGCAAGCGCTCGAATTCAAGCGGCCTGGCTTCGAACCCGGCGATGAAATCGGGAAGCGTCACGCCGCCATCGATTGCGGCCGCGAGTCCGGCGCTGTCGCCCGCATAGGGGACGACGAGGGTCGGCACGCCGAGCGTCTTCGCAACGGCGCGCACCTTCGCGTCGACGTCCTGGCGCTTTCCGTTGTACCAGTAGCCATCGCAAACGACGAAGAGCTTCGGGCCGATTTGGCCGAAGCGGTCGAGAACGCCCTGCTCGCCGAAGTCCGGGGAACAGGAGGACCAGATGGCGCCGAGCGAGGCGGTTGCGAGCATCAGCGCGATCGTCTCCGGCAGGTTCGGCATCATTGCCGCGACACGGTCGCCGACGCCGATCCCTCGCGCCTTCAGCGCCTGCTGCAGGCGCGACACGAGGCTGCGCAACTCGTCCCAGGAGAGCCGATAACGGACCTTGTCCTCACCGCGGAAGATCAGTGCGGCATCGCCACCACTCCCGCGCAGCAGATTTTCGGCAAAGTTGAGCTTGGCCTCCGGGAAGAAGCGGGCTTCCAGCATCCGCTCGCCGTTGATCAGCGCTTGGCTTCCGCGCTCGCCGATGACGCCGCAATGCTCCCACACCGCGGTCCAGAAATCGCCGCGCTCGGTCACGGACCATTTGTGAAAGGCATCATAGTCGGGAAACCTGCGGCCGAAGCGCTGCTCGCACCAGGCGATGAACTCAGCCATCGGGCTCTGCGCGAGCGTCTCGGCATCCGGAACCCACAAAGGTCGATCTGTTTGCATGCGTTCCTCCACTCGTCTGGCTCTGTTCTATACCATGCTGCAACGCAAGATAAACAGCGTGCATGGCAGCGCCGCAGCCGCGTG
Source organism: Sinorhizobium fredii NGR234 (assembly GCF_000018545.1). Taxonomy (NCBI): domain Bacteria; kingdom Pseudomonadati; phylum Pseudomonadota; class Alphaproteobacteria; order Hyphomicrobiales; family Rhizobiaceae; genus Ensifer; species Ensifer fredii. The sequence continues at coordinate 376,640 of NC_012587.1, read as the reverse complement.
GGCGACATTTCCATGTCAGTTGCATTTGCCCTCCTCAGGGCCTATCCAAACGGTTTCACCGAGGCGATGCCGACCCGACCGAAATGACCAGACCTATCCGGAAAATATCGCGCATCCTGAGGCTGCGTCTGCGGCGCCGCCACTTCGTCTGGTCTGCCGCAGTCGGGGTCCTTCTTGCCATGGGCTACAATGCCGCGCTGCCCCTGCTCGTTTCGACAACCGGCGTGCGCGCCACGATGGAGCGGACGCTCGACAGTTGGTCGGGGGGCAAGAGCAGGATCAATGGTGAACCGGAGGTCCGATTCTGGCCGAAGCTGCTGTTAACCTTGCCTTCGGCGACGATCGAATCGACCGGCCCCGATCCCCGGCCGCTTGCCGAAATTGGCCGCATTACCGCATCGTTCAGCCCGCTTTCGGCCCTTCTCGGCGATCCAACGCTCGAGGACATCAGCCTTGTCGATCCCGTCATCACGATCGAGCGCCGGGCGGACGGCACGACCAATTGGCAAACGCCGCATTGGCTCGCACCGCCCGAGGCTCCCGCTTCGGGTCGCGAAACCGCCTTCGGAGATATCGCCATCGTCAATGGCCGGCTGCGCGTGCTCGACCGCACGGCCGGCGGCAACGACGTCGACATTGCCGGAATTTCCGGCACGATCAAATGGCCCTCCTTCGCCGAGCGATTGAGCGCGCAACTGTCGGCGCGGCTGCGCGACGAGGAGATTGCCTGGGCGATCGTCTGCGAGGAGCCACTCGCTCTTTTCGCGAGACGGAACGCCTCCCTCAAGACCTCGATCACATCGGCGCCCGTGACCTTCTCTTTCGAGGGTGTCGGCAATCTTTCATCCGTACCCTTCGCGTCGGGTCACCTGCAGATGTCCGCGACCTCGCTCGCAACGCTCGTTCAGTGGTACCAGGGCACGTCGACTGAGACGCTGCCTTCCGGCGGGCTTAGCATCGACACCAGAGTGACGACGGGCGAAAAGACGCTCAAGCTGGACGATCTGGCGTTCACGATGGGCGGCGCCAGCGCCACCGGCGTGCTGGATATCGCCTTGCAGGACGGCAAGGCGCCGAGCGTCGAGGGAACGCTTGCCTTCGATCGCATCGACCTCAACGGCGTTCCTGTCGCGGCGCTCACGCCGTTCGGCAGGGACGACCGTTTGTGGCGTCTGGCGGAGACCTTTGTCGGCGCATGGCACACGGACATTCGGCTTTCCTCTCAGGAGGTCCTCGCCGGTCCCTTGCACCTCACGGAGGTGGCCGCAGGGGTGTTGATCGATGGGAAGCGCGCGTCGCTCGACATCGGCGACAGCAATTACGCCAATGGCAGCCTGAGCGGCCGCGTCGTGCTCTCGGATCAAGGGCTCGAACACGGCGGCCGGCTGCAGGCGCGCCTCAAGGACGCCAATTTCGCCGCGGTGCTCGCCAGCTTCGGCCTCGCCGGCCCGATTCCGGCCGGCCGCGGAATTCTCAACATCGACATCGGAACCGAGCGCGCCGTCTGGGCAGCCGGTTCTGGAGACTTTTCGGGCAATCTCAGCTTTTCGCTGGCGAATGGCAGCATCGCCGGCTTCGATGCCCCCGCCTTTGCCGATCTCGTTCGCAAGGGCGAGTTCTTTTCGCTGTCGCAAGCGAACGAGGCGAGCTTCGACTTCCAGTCCGCGACCGTAAAGGCAAGCTTTGCCAACGGCACGGCGCGACTCGACCGCGCCGACTTCGTCGGCCCTTCCGGCCAGTTATCGGTTGCCGGCGTCATCCCGTATCGCAACGGCAGCCTGGCACTTGCCGGGACGCTCAAAACCGAGGCACCCACCGGTAACCAACCGGTTCTCTTCTTTGTTGGCGGCTCGTGGCCGAATGCGGTCATCTCGCCGCTCTCCGTGCTCGTCGCTCCGAAATAGCGCCTTAGAGCCTTTCCTGGTTAAATTGAACCATTCTGTTGGCTCAAGCGGAGTGGAATGTTTGCTCGGCTGGCGCGCGGCGTAGCCAAAGCATACGGCCAAGCCAGCCGAGCAAAGAGGCCGCCCGCTTCAGCCAACCCGAAGGGCCGGGCATCTTTCCGCCATGCTCAGAGGCGATCGCCTCGGCCGTACCTTCGGGTACGACCTTCGACAATCGCATCTGCCCTGACGAAAACCTGCTCCGGCAGAATGCTTCAATTTAACCAGGAAAGGCTCTAGCCGATTGCCGCGATGGCGGCGCGCTCGTCCCTTTCACGCTGAACTTCCCGCCGCTTGGTGACGATCGATGCGACGACGACGCCCAGTGCGACCACGCCGATCAGGATGGTGCAGATCGCATTGATCTCCGGCGTCACGCCGAGGCGCACCTGGCTGTAGATCTTCATCGGCAGCGTCGTCGCACCCGGCCCAGTGGTGAAACTCGAGATGACGAGGTCGTCGAGCGACAGCGTGAAAGCCAGGACCCACCCTGAGAAAACCGCCGGCGCGATCACCGGCAGGGTGATGGCGAAGAAGGTCCGGACCGGGGTCGCGCCGAGATCGAGCGCCGCCTCCTCGATGGACTGGTCGAAGCTCAACAGGCGCGACTGCACGACGACCGCCACGAAGCACATGGTGAAGGTGATGTGGGCGAGCGTGATCGTCCAGAAACCGCGATCGAGCCCGATCGCCACGAACAGCAGCAACAGCGACAGGCCGGTGATCACCTCCGGCATGACCAGCGGCGCGTAGACCATGCCGGAGAAAAGTACGCGTCCGCGAAAGCGCGAATAGCGCACCAGCGCGATTGCCGCCAATGTGCCGAGAACGGTCGCGCAGGTGGCTGACAGCAGCCCGACGCGAATGGTCACCCAGGCGGCATCGAGGAGGCCCTGGTTGTGCCAAAGCTGGCTGTACCACTTGGTCGAAAAACCGGCCCAGACGGTGACGAGTTTCGACTCGTTGAAAGAGAAGATCACCAGCAGCACGATGGGCAGGTAGAGAAAGCCGAAGCCGAGCACGACGGAGGCGACGTTGAAGCGGGACCATTTTTCCATGTCTTACTTGCCCTCGCTGTCGGCCTTGCCCTGAACGTTCTGGAAATAGACGATCGGGATGACCAGGATCATAAGCAGGATGATCGCCACCGCCGAAGACACCGGCCAGTCGCGGTTGGCATTGAACTCGTTCCAGAGCGTCTTGCCGATCATCAGTGTCTCCGATCCGCCGAGCAGGTCGGGAATGACGAATTCGCCGACGGCCGGAATGAAGACGAGCAGGCAGCCGGCAATGACTCCGGGCAGCGACAACGGGAAGGTGACGCGCCAGAAGGCGCTGGTCGGCGTGCAGCCGAGGTCCTGCGCCGCCTCGATCAGCGCGTTGTCCATCTTCTCCAGCGCCGAGTAGATCGGCAGCACCATGAAGGGAAGATAGGAATAGACGATGCCGATATAGATCGCCGTGTTGGTGTTGAGGATGATCAGCGGCTGATCGATGATGCCGATCGTTATCAGGAACTGATTGAGCAGCCCTTCCGGCTTCAGGATGGCGATCCAGGCATAGACGCGGATCAGGAAGCTCGTCCAGAAGGGCAGGATCACCAGCATTAGCAGCGTCGGCCGGATCGAGCGCGGCGCCTTGGCCATGCCATAGGCGACCGGGAAGCCGATCAGCAGCGTCAGGAAGGTCGAGATGGCGGCGATGACCAGGCTCGACACATAGGCATTGAAATAGAGTGCGTCGTCGGTCAGCCACACATAGTTGTCGACGGAGAATTCGCGGGCCTTCTCCAGAAGGCCGGCCAGCCCCCCGGCCAGATCGAAGACCGGCGTATAGGGCGGCATGGCAACCGCAGTCTGCGAAAGCGAGATGCGGAACACGATGAAGAAGGGGATGAGGAAGAAAAACAGGAGCCACGCATAGGGGACGATGATCACCAGCCGGCTGACGAGGGCTGAGGCAAGTTTCGCCATGGCTTCAATCCTTCAACACCACGCCCGCATCTTCGCCGAACGAGATCCAGATCTGCTGGTCGTAACCAAGCGGATCCTCGACGGCGCGCACGGCATTGAGCGACGACGCCTTGACGACCTTGCCGTCCTTGAGGCGGACATGGAAGACGGTCATGTCGCCGAGATAGCCGATATCCCAGATCTCGCCCTCGGCCGTATTGATCGGTGCGTGGGCAGGTGGCTGGCGGCTGATCCTGATCTTCTCCGGACGAATGGCGACGGCAGCCTTTGCACCGCTCGCGAGATTCTCCACCGACGCCATGCGGAGCGGAATGCCACCGGTCGTCTCGATCCGGACTAAGGCCCCTTCCGCCGCGGTCACCGTTCCATCGAACAGGTTCACGTCGCCGATGAAGTCGGCAACGAAACGCGAATTCGGCGCCTCGTAGATTTCGGCCGGCGTCGCCACCTGGACGACCTTGCCGTGACTCATGACGGCAATGCGGTCGGCCATGGTCATCGCCTCTTCCTGGTCATGGGTGACGATGACGAAGGTGAGGCCGAGGTCCTGCTGCAGATCCATCAGTTCGAACTGGGTTTCCTCGCGCAGCTTCTTGTCGAGCGCGCCGAGCGGCTCGTCGAGCAGCAGCACCTTGGGCCGCTTGGCCAGCGATCGGGCGAGCGCCACCCGCTGCCGCTGGCCGCCGGACAGCTGATGCGGCTTGCGCTGGGCGAATTTCTCGAGCTTGACGAGCTTCAGCATCTGCGCCACCCGCTCGGCGATCTCGGGCTTCGGCATGCCGTCCTGCTTCAGTCCGAAAGCGATGTTGTTCTCGACCGTCATGTGCGGGAACAGCGCGTAGGACTGGAACATCATGTTGACGGGCCGCCGATAGGGCGGGATGCCGGCGAGGTTCTGGCCATCGAGGATGATTTCGCCGGAGGTCGGCTGCTCGAAGCCGGCGAGCATGCGCAACAGGGTCGACTTGCCGCAACCGGAAGCGCCGAGCAGCGCGAAGAACTCGCGCGTGTAGATGTTCAGCGAAAGATCGTCGACGGCGATGAAGTCGCCGAACTTCTTTGTGACGTTCTTGACGGAAATGAAGGGCTTGGAGGCGGGGTCCGCCCATGGTGCGAAAGAACGCCGGATACTACCGAGAGACTTCATCATTCAACCCCGAATGCCACACTCGATGGACGCGGCGTCGGCGCCCATCCGCTGCGAATTGAAACCGTTTCTGCAACCCGCTCTCAAGAAATTGCCCGGAGCAGAGGTCCGGGCAATTCGTTCTTCGCTCTTACTGACCGGTGACGATCTTCGTCCACAGCCTTGTCAGCACCCTCTGCTCCTTGGGTTCGAACGGCGTGACAGTGAAGAGTTTCTGCATCACGTCGTCCGTCGGATAGATGGCCGTATCTTCGAGCACTTCCCTGTCGAGGAATTGTTGCGAGGCCTTGTTGCCATTGGCGTAGAACACGTAGTTCGACGCCTTGGCGATGACCTCCGGCTTCATCATGAAGTTGATGAATTCATGCGCCTCGGCGACATGCGGCGCGTCGGCCGGCATCGCCAGCATGTCGAACCACATCTGCGCCCCTTGCGCGGGGATCGAATAGTCGACGGTCACGCCGGCCTTCGCCTCGGCGGCGCGGTCGCGCGCCTGGAAGATATCGCCGGAAAATCCGACGGCCAGGCAGATGTCGCCGTTTGCCAGGGCATTGATGTATTCCGAAGAGTGGAACTTGCGGATATAGGGCCGGACCTTCAAGAGCACGTCGGCTGCCTTTTCGAGGTCCGCCGGATCGTGACTATCCGGGTTGAGGCCAAGATAGGCCAGCGCTGAAGGTATGATGTCGGTCGGCGAATCGAGCAGATGGATGCCGCAATCCTTGAACTTCGCCGCGATCTCGGGATTGAAGATGACATCCCAGTTGGGCTTCGCGTCTGTGCCGAGGATTTCCTTCATCTTGTCGACATTGTAGCCGATGCCGGTGGTGCCCCACATATAGTCGACGGCATATTCGTTGCCCGGATCGTACTTGGCCGTACGCTCCAGGATAAGATCCCACATGTTGGAGAGGTTCGGCAGTTTCGATTTGTCGAGCTTCTGGAATACGCCTGCGGCGATCTGGCGCTGCAGGAAATATGCGGTCGGCACCACGACATCGTAGCCGGAGCCGCCGGCAAGCAGTTTGGTTTCGAGGATTTCGTTTGAGTCGAAGACGTCATAGACGACCTTGATGCCGGTCTCCTTGGTGAACTCCTCGAGAATGCTTTCATCGATGTAATCCGACCAATTATAGACGTTGACGACCCGCTCCTGTGCGGAAGCGAGCGTGGCCGATCCCGCCAGCATTGCGGCCGCCAAGGTTGCGACGATGAATTTGGACATACAACTCCCCTTGTTTATGGCTCGAAACACGCCGCATGTTTGCGCTGCGGTCGCGCCCTGTCTGTTGTTCGTTGCATGCCGCAAGTTAGGCATGTTTCTCCGTAACCTCAAGCGCTTTCGCACCGGGCAAATCTGCCATCCCCCGGTCGATTGCATTTTCACAAGCACAAGCAAAATCCGGGGCTTATGCGCCGGTCCGCCACCCAGCGGCGAACGGCCGCGCCGTCTCCATCTCGCGGTCGCAGCAAGCCGGCACGGGCGGTTTGCACGGCATCAAAAACCTGCTTGAGCACGGGGTTATTGAAAGTCGAATACGCTCAAGCCCGTCGCCATCTCGTCGAGGCCGAGCGGTCGGGTGACCGGCGGCTCGGCGCGCGCCAGACAGCCCTGCCGCTCGCAGAGGCGGCAGACCGGTCCGACGGCAATCGGGGGCAGGCGCGCCGCCCCATAGACCGTCTCCTGCGCGAAGCCGGCATCGCAACCGATCAGCAGCGCGGTGCGCCTGACCCGCTCCTGGAAGCTCGCCTGGGGTCCCTCGACCGTCCGGGCGACGGTCAGGAACTCACCGCCGTCCGGCATTTCCACCCGATCGACAAGGATCTGCCCCGGCACGGCAAAGGCCGCATGGATGTTGAGCTTCGGGCAGGCGCCGCCGAAGCGGGCATGCGGGAACCCCTGCGCCCCGGCGCGGCGCAGGCGATGGCCGGCATTGTCGATTTCCATCAGGAAGAACGGAATGCCGGCGGCGCCGGGCCGCTGCAACGACGTCAGTCGATTGGCTGCCTGTTCGAACGATACCTGAAAGCGTGCCCTCATGAGGTCGATATCGTATTTCGACCGCTGGGCTGCGGCATGGAAGGCCGCATAGGGCATCATCAGCGCATGGGCGGCATAACGCGCCAGCTGGAAACGGCCGATGCGGCGCGCCTCCGCGGCCGAGAAGGGGAACTGGTCGAGCTCCGCCATGATCGGCTCGTGACAGGCAATCGACGCGACCTCCATGGCGATTTCGAGCGTCTGGTCGAAGGGTGACAGCCGCTCCGAAATGAAGAGGCGCATCGAGTGGCGGTCGAAACGGCGGCGGAGATTCGGCATGACGTGAACCGGCAGCGTCCGTACGACAAGGCCGTGCTCCCTCTTCAGCCAGGCCTTCAACGCTGCTGGCAGGTCGTCCCCAGGCGACAGGCTCGCATGGAACGCTTCCATGGCCTCTTCGATGCGGGCGAAATGGTTCGGCCGCGCCTCGAAGGTCTCGCGGACCTCGTCGATCGGCAGCCGCGTGTCGGCAAGGCTCGCCATATGCCCCTGCCCGGCAAGCAACTCCGCCAGATCCTTCAGGCGCGACGCCTGCTCGCGATAGGCACGATAGAGCTTGACGACGCCGCCCGAAACATTCGGAGCCGCTTCGGTGACCTCGATCAGCTCCTGATCCCCCGGCAGCTCGCCGGCGAGCAGCGGATCGGCAAAGACCTCGCGCAACTCAGCAAGACTGCCGCCCGCCTCGCCCTGCAATTCTTCGAGATCGACCTTGTAGACCGAGGCGAGCTTGAGAAGGAGCTGCACCGTCAATGGTCGCTGGTTGCGCTCGATGAGGTTCAGGTAGGACGGCGAGATGCCGAGCGCCTCCGCCATGGCCGTCTGCGTCAGCTGAAGGCCGTTGCGGATTCGTCTGACGCGCGGTCCGGCGAAGATCTTGTTCTCGGCCACTTGTCACTCCCTTTACAGATTTGTCGCCGGAGCGCGTTTGACAAGATTTACATCTTTACTGCCTCGCCCTGTCAAACACAAGACAAACTAACCCCTTTTAACCCGGCGAAGCTGGAATAAATGTGGCTTGTTTATGCAGCGCAATGTAAAAACTGTCATATGGATTTACGAGCCAGTGCTGGCCAAGGCGGAAGCCGAGGCGCTTACCGTTTCGACGAGGAGAGATCTATGACTGATTTTTACAAACTCGCCGTGCCCGCCGGCTCCACCGGGGACCAGTCGTCGACGACAGCAATGAGAGAAGCGACCGCGCACGATCAGTTCGGCCCGGCCACAGAATGAATGCAAGGCCGGGGGCGCGCGACATCCCTGCCCGTTGCGCGCCCCGGAAGCACCGAAATCTCGAACCGCAAGCGATCCAGGAAAATGGTTTCCCCGCGACCGGCTCTAACCTTTGAAGGAGCACTCCCATGACAGTACAGACACGCGTCAAGGAACGGGCCGAGGAACAATCGTCGGCCATGACCCCGGACCAGCAGGCGGCGATCCGCATGGTTGCCAACGACCTGCATCGTCTCAACCAGTCGGTCATGAAGGCGGTCGAGGCCGGCGTCTCGGTCGAACTGGTGCGCTCGGCACGCCATCACGGCGGCGGCGGCAACTGGGGCGACCTGTTGATCCCGGTCATCGTCACCCAGGGACGGTCCTGATGGCGGCGCTCGCGTCGACGGCGGCCGCGCTTATGCTCTGCGCTGCGCTCTGGCGCGAGGTCCGGCACCGGGGGATGCAAGCCCTCCGTGTTCGGGTCTGCGAGAGGGGACCCCGTCCGCGCTGAGCGACTGGATCGCGGGTACGCATCGGCCGGCCGAAAGCCGGCCGATGCACATTTCCGGTCAAGCAACGTTCCGCCGCGGCCGCTTGCCGGCAAACAAGTCAGCGTGGCTGCGCAGCAACCGTGTCATCCGGTCGACGACGGTGCGAATATCGCGCCGGTGGCGGTCCTCATTGTTCATGACGATCCATTGGCGATGCCGGAGCGCCCCGATCTCCTCGCCGGCCCTTTCCAGTTGAGGATCGAGATCGCCGACGAAACAGGGCAGCACCGCCGTGCCCGCCCCGGCACGCGCCAGGTCGAGCAAGGACCGGGGACGGCTGACGGTTGCCACGATCCGCCCGGATGCGTTTTCGTGCGGCCAGCGCAGATAGGCCGACAGGGCATCCTCTTCGGCGACGGCGACCCAGCGATCCGATCCGCCGGGTGTATTCTTCTGGCGATAGGCGGCATAGGCGACCTCGCCGACCGGCCGGGAGGCGAGATAGGTCTCCTCCGGTTCGAAGGCGCGAATGCCGATGTCGCTCTCCCGATAGGCGAGGTTTGCCCGCGCCTCGCCGATCGACAGCGAAATGCCGAACAAGTCGCGTTCGGTGCAGATCGCCGGGAAGTTTTCCGCGATCAGCCACGCGCCCCAGGTGCCCGCCGCAATGCGGATGATCGTCGCGCCCTCGCCTTCCTTCTGCCAGCTTTCGACCTTGCGGGCCGCCGCCTCCATCTCCTGCAACTGCTCGAACAGGAAACGGCCCTCGGCCGTCAGCGCATAGCCGGTCTGGCTGCGGACGAAGAGGACGCGCCCGGTGCGCTCCTCCAGCTCCAGCATCCGCCGGCCGATCGTGGCGGGGCTCAACCCCGTCGCCTGCGCCGCCCCGGTCAGCCCGCCGCCGCGCGCCACGGTCATGAAACAGCGATAGACGTCCCAATCCATGTTTTTCATGGCTGAAAAATGTATGAGGAAATCGACTGTATGTAAAACGGTTTCAGATGCATAAAAGAGGGGATGCCCAAGAGAGAAGGAGCATCACCATGGATATGATGGCAATGGCCGTGCTGTTCGACATGGCCTCGAGAAACCGCCGTCGGGACGAACAATTCGAGCCCCGATCGAGAGACCGAACGGAAACCGTCGCGGAACAGCTGCTTGCCGCGCTCTTCCGCAAGTCTCGACCGGTCGAGAGATGCGACGATTGCGATGGCGTACCGTACATGGCGCCTTAAATTCCGCCCCCGCTCGGATCAAACGGCAACGCCGCGCATCGAGGATGCGCGGCGTGCAGCTACAGTATCCTATGGCGGAGGGAGAATCCGTTACGCGGCGCGGTAAACCTGACCGGCACCGTTCTCCGGTTCCAGGCGGAACTGCTCGACCAGCATCATCAGCGTATCGGCCTGGGTTGCCAGGGCGCGGCTGGTGGCCGTCGCTTCCTCGACCATCGAGGCGTTCTGCTGGGTCATCTGGTCCATCTGGTTGACGGAGCCGTTGACCTCATGCAGCGCAGTCGCCTGGTCGCGGCTTGCGGTGGCGATCATGTCGACATGCTGGCTGACGGTGACGATCTGCGCGCTGATCGAGGCGAGCACGGCGCCGGTTTCCTTGACGAGCAGCGAACCGGAGCTGACCTCGTCGGTCGACTTGTTGATGAGCCCCTTGATTTCCCGCGCCGCCTCGGCCGAGCGCTGCGCCAGTTCGCGAACCTCCTGGGCGACGACCGCAAAGCCCTTGCCCGCCTCGCCGGCGCGGGCCGCCTCGATGCCGGCGTTCAAGGCCAGCAGGTTGGTCTGGAAGGCGATGTCGTCGATGACCTCGATGATCTGTTCGATCTGGCGCGAGGCATCCTCGATGCGGCCCATGGCGGCGATGGCATTGGCGACCACGGTCGCCGAGCTGTCGGCGCTTCGCTTGGTTTCGGAAACCGACTGGTTCGCCTCGTGGGCGCGCTCCGCCGAGGAGCGCACCGTCGCGGTGATCTGGTCGACGGCGGCTGCAGTCTGTTCGAGCGAAGCGGCCTGCGCCTCAGTTCGCCGCGACAGCGCATCGGCGGATTGATGCATGTTGGCCCCGCCCTGCTGAATCGCCTGGGCATTGCCGCGGATCTGCGCCAGCGTGTCCTGCAGGCGGATGAGCGAGCCGTTGAAGTCCTGCCGCAACTGCTCCAGGCGCCCGTGGAAAGGCACCTCGATCTGCTGGGAGAGATCGCCCTGGGCAAGCCTCCCGAGCCCGGCCGCCAGTTCGCTGACGGCGACATCGATCTGCCGGTCGAGCTCGCGCTTGTCCGCGTCGTTGCGGTTGCGCTCGGCTTCGGAACGGGCGCGCTCTTCGGCACTCTCGGCCTCGATGCGCACCTTCGAAAGGGCATTCTCCTTGAAGACGCCCAAGGCGCGCGCCATGTCGCCGATCTCGTCGCGCCGCGCATCGCCATCGATCGCCGTGTCGAGCATGCCGTCGGCGAGGCGACGCATGGCCGCGGTGATCTGTCCGATCGGCCGTTTCAGCGTCAGCGTCAGCGCGATGCCGGCGAGCAGCGCGATCACCACGCCGGCCACCGTGGCGGCGACGGAGATCTGGTTGGCTTCCTCGCGCTCCGTGCCGGCGGCGACCTTCTGCTGCTCGGCAAATCCGGTGAGGTCGTTCCAGATCTCGTTGATCGACGCGCCGGCGGCATTGAATTCCGCCGTCCGCTTGTCGGTGATCTCGACCAGAGAAACGCCATCCTTCTTCATCGCGTCGATGATCGGCACGACCACGTCCGCCGTTGCGTCGAAGAAGCTCAGGTCCTTCGCTATACCACGCAGGGTCGTGAGGTTGGCCTGGACGGCCAGGAACTTGTCGAGAAGCTTCTGGCGATTCTCCTCTGTCGTGTTGCCGAGGAAGGCTGCGGTGGCGATCTGAATCTCGGTGATCGAGACGGACAGCCGGCGCGTGGCGGTCAGAACGGACTCCGTCGCGGCAATCTTGCTGTCGAGCTCGGCGAAGATCTGCGTCGCCTCGCGCATCTTTCCGACCGAGGCAGCCTCCAGTCGGAAGCTGGCATTGCGGAATCGATCGACGAATTTCGCAAGGCCGCCAAGGGTTTCCGGGGCTGCCGGCGCCTTGATCAGCGCGCCGATCCCCCCCGCGGCCGAATTGACCGTCTCGGCCAGGGACTTTTCGCCCTTGGGCAGGAGGGTGAAGATGTCGCGCTGCGTGCGGCTGATCCGCGGGAAGAGCTCCTGCGCGACCTTCACCTTTTCCTCGACAGTGATGGCCTTGCTGACTTCCGTGGCGAATTCCGTGTAGAAACGGCTGGCACGCATGAGCTTTTCGGCATTGCGCAGCATCGTCTTCGCCGCGTTCTCGTCCTTGCGGACGGCGTATTGCAGCCGGTTCGTCTCATCACTGATCTTCACCTGCTCCGCGGCCAACTTCTCGAGATTGGCCTTCGTCGCCGCGCGCAGCTTCTGTTCCCCTTCGTGCAGCGTCCAGAGTCCGTCGATACGCGCCTCGATGTCGTTGGTGGCCACGATCGCGGCGTCCAGTTCCGTTTCGCCGCTTGCGCCTGCGACCTGCGCGGCCGTGTCAGCCAGGACCTGTTCCTGCGCGGCGATCGTGTCCAGAACCGCGTTGCGGCTCTCCTCGGTGGTCTCGTGCAGGAACTGATTCATCCCCGCATAGACATCCTTGAAGCCGCTCAGCGTCTGCAGCACGCTGTTGGAGATCTCCATGCGGCCCTGCAGCAGGCCCGAGGCATAGAGGCCGGTAATGCCGACCGCCGTGATGCTGACGACGAACGGCAGGATGAAGAACAGAACCTTCGTCTGGATCTTGAAGCGGGCAAGAATCCTGTCAATGAGCATGGAAAACACCTTGGCTCGCAGCGCGCGTTTGGCCTCCCCATGGCGCCAAGCGTCCGACAGAACGCTTAGGCGCCACCCGATGCGCAAACAGGCTGATGTTTTTCGGAAGTCATGCGGCGCACGCCGCCAATCCGTCGGCAATCATTGCGGGACCGCACCGCTTCACGCGGCGAGGTCCTGACGGACTCTCGTCTTCGCCATATTCGTTTTGAACGATTAAGATTTTTATAAGCGCGGCGTTCGCCGGAGGGCGATCTCGCTGGAGTGGCCTAACCCAGTTCCGCGGCCTGCGCTCGCATGCGCGGCATGCCGTCCGCGAAGCGCTTCCGCTCGCGAGCAGAAAGGATCAGAGAGCGGAGAAAACTGCCGATGCGGCGATCGCGAAAAACGCAAGGGTCGCGGCGAAAGCGATCAATTCGCCTTGCGAGCGGCTCTCATCGGCGCGGGCGATGGCAATGGCATGGGGACGGCGACGTTTCTGGGTCATGGCATCCAGTCCTTCCTGTTTGGCAGGACCATTGGGGTCATGCCATGCGCTTCATGGTGCTACCATCCTGCGGCTGAGGAAAGGCCATGAATTGGAAACAGTCTGGTCTCTGTCTTGGACCGTTCCGCCAGTCCTCTGCCGGCTGTGGAGCCATGCAAAGCAGGTTCGATTATTTCCCTTAAGAATGGCTGAAGACGCAAATCACCATTTTTGCGCCGGCGTTACACGTCTTGACCGGCGGCGAAGCCGGAAGCCCAGGCCCATTGAAAGTTATAGCCGCCCAGCCATCCGGTCACGTCGACGCATTCGCCGATGAAATAGAGGCCGGGAATGTTCGTCGCTCGCATGGTGCGTGAGTCGAGGGCGCGCGTGTCGACCCCGCCAAGCGTCACCTCGGCGGTCCGGTAGCCCTCGGTTCCGGCCGGCTTCAAGGTCCAGGCCTGAATGGAAGCCGACAGTGCATCGATCGCCTTGTCGGAGAGATCGGCAAGCAGGCGCCCGGCAAGCTTTGCCTCCTCGGCGAAGAATTGCGCGAGCCGCCGCGGCAGGATGTCGGCAAGGGCGGTCTGCGCCGCCTGGCGGCCGCCCGTGCGGCGCATGCCCTTGAGGATCGAGGCAATGTCGATGTCGGGCATCAATCTGAGGACGATCTCCGCGCCCTCGCGCCAATAGGAGGAGATCTGCAGGATCGCCGGCCCGCTCAAACCGCGATGGGTGACGAGCACCGCCTCGCGGAAGGCAATTTTGCCGAAGCGGACTTCGGCGTCGGCCGCCACACCGGCAAGGCCGCCGAGCTTTTCGAGTTGGGCCGGATCGAGCGTAAATGGCACCAGTGCTGGCCGCGTCTCGACGACCGGCAGGCCGAACTGCTCGGCAATCCGATAGGCAAGCCCCGTCGCGCCCATCTTCGGGATGGATTTGCCGCCGCTCGCAACCACAAGCGACGCGGTATCGACCGTTCCGGCGCTGGTCGCCACACGGAAACCCGAGGCGGTCCGTTCCACGGCCGAGATCGTCGTCTCGAGCCGCAGCATCGCGCCTACCTCCTTCATCTCCGCAAGCAGCATGCGGATGATGTCCTTGGCCGAATGGTCGCAGAAAAGCTGCCCCAGCGTCTTCTCATGCCAGGCGATGCCGTGCCGCTCGACGAGCGATACGAAATCCTGCGGGCGATAGCGGGCAAGCGCCGATTTGCAGAAATGCGGATTGTCGGAAAGGAAGTTCTTCGGACCGGCATGAATATTGGTGAAATTGCAGCGGCCGCCGCCTGAAATGCGGATCTTCTCGCCGGGTGCCCTGGCATGGTCGATGACGACGACGCGGCGGCCGCGCTTTCCCGCCTCGATTGCGCACATCATGCCGGCGGCGCCCGCCCCGATGATCACCACATCCTGTGTCTCGATCACGCAATGCCCTCTTAGGGTTTCCCGCCTTCCTCTCCGGCGAAGGGCGAAAAGTCAATTGCGAAGCACACACAGCGCCGTGCGTCTTCAGAGGCACAAGGTCGCTGTTAATTTGAGATCCTGCATGTTTCCTTAAATCGGATCCGATTTAAGGAAACATGCAGTAGCCAATTGCCGCGGTGCAGCTATGATGCGCTATCCGAAGCAGAATCCGGTGATTTATGTCTTCCAAGAGAAGCGTTGGCCAACAAACGGCAAAGGTCAGCAAGAGTTCAGGAGTCCCCCTTGCCCTGCATGCGCCACGAGGCGTCAAGACCTGGAAGGAGGCGGTCGACTGGCTGAAAATCCGCGGCATTGAAGATATCGAGTGCATCACCCCCGACCTGGCCGGCGTGCCGCGCGGCAAGATGATGCCGACCTCGAAATTCACGTCCAATACATCGCTGGCGCTGCCATCGGCGATCTACCGCCACACGATTTCCGGCGAGTATCCGGAGGAGACCGGCCAGTTCCGCTACGACTCCCGCGACAGCGACATCAAGCTGGTGCCGGACCTTTCGACCATTTCCATCGTCCCGTGGGAAAGCGATCCGACCGCGCAGGTGATCTGCGATATCGTCGGCTCGCAGGGCGAGCAGATCAGCTACACGCCGCGCAACGTCCTGAAGCGCGTCCTCGACCTCTATCGCCAGAAGGGCTGGAAACCGGTCGTCGCGCCCGAGATCGAGTTCTATCTCGTCGCCCAGAACGACGATCCGGACTATCCGCTGCGCCCGCCGAAGGGTCGCTCCGGACGCTCCATTCTCGGCGGCCAGGGCTATTCCATCGCCGGCATCAACGAATTCGATGAACTGATCGACGACATCTACCATTTCTCGGAAAAGCAGGGGCTCGAGATCGACACGCTGATCCACGAGGAGGGGCCGGCGCAGCTCGAGATCAACCTGAGGCACGGCGATCCGATCGAACTGGCCGACCAAGTCTTCATGTTCAAGCGCACGATCCGCGAAGCGGCGCTCAAGCACGGCATCTACGCCACCTTCATGGCAAAACCGATGCAGGGCCAGCCGGGGTCGGCGATGCACATCCATCAGTCGGTCATCGATATCGAGACCGGCCGCAATATCTTCTCCAGCCCGGACGGCTCGCCTTCCAAGGAGTTCTTCGCCTTCATAGGCGGCATGCAGCATTACGTGCCGAAGACGCTGTCGATGATGGCGCCTTACGTGAACTCCTACCGGCGGCTGACGCCGGACATGTCGGCGCCGGTCAACACGGCCTGGGGTTACGACAACCGGACGACGGCGTTCCGCATTCCGGTCTCGGACCCGGTCGCCAGGCGCATCGAAAACCGCCTGCCGAGCTCCGATGCGAACCCGTATCTGGCACTCGCCGCCTCGCTCGGCTGCGGCTATCTCGGCATCATGGAGGACCTGCAGCCGACGCCGCCCTCGGAAGACACCGCCAATGAGGGCGAGATCGATCTGCCGCGCGGCCTGCTCGAAGCCATCTCGCTGCTCGAATCCGAGCCTTCGTTGGCAGAGGTCTTCAGCGCCGAGTTCATCGCCATCTATGCCGGCGTGAAGCGCGGCGAGTTCGAGACCTTCATGCAGGTCATCAGCCCGTGGGAACGTGAATTCCTGCTCCTCAACGTCTGACACGAGGAGCATTCGGAATGGAATGGCAAAGCCCGATCTCGCCCGGAATCTCCTGGTACGAGGCGACCGTCCCGGACAGGCCTGGCTATCCGGCCATGCCGGGCTCGCGGCGGGCCGACGTCGCCATTGTCGGCGGCGGCTATACCGGGCTGCAGGCGGCCTACAACCTTGCGAAGGGCGGCGCCGATGTGACGCTGATCGACGCCTGCCGATTCGGCGACGGCGCCTCGGGGCGCAACGGCGGGCAATTCGGCACGGGCCAGCGCGCCTGGGCCGACGAAGCGGAAGAGACGCTCGGGCACGAGCGGGCGCAACTGCTTTTCGACATGGCGGAAAACGCCAAGCGCTACGTACTCGACTTCGCCAGCGAGCACAGGATCGACATCGAATTTGTGCCCGGCCAGCTCTCTGTCAGTCACAAGAAGAGCTTCGAGACCGACTATCGCCGCCATGTCGATGCGATGGCCGAGCGGTTCGGCTATCCGCATCTCACCTTCATGGATCGTGAGGAGACGTCAAGCCGGCTCGGCTCGAGCCATTACCACTTCGGCATCCGCGACACCGGCACCGGCCATATCCATCCGATGAAGCTGCTGGTCGGCCTGACTAGGCAGGCGGCGCTTGCCGGAGCCAATCTCTATGAACAGACGAAGGCGCTGAAAATCGAGAAAAAGGGCGGCGCGGTCGTCATCGAGACGAGCCGCGGCACGATTACCGCAGACCGGGCATTGATCGCCTGCAACGCCTATATCGGCGATCTCGAGCCGGTGACCGCCAGCCATGTCATGCCGATCCGCTCCTTCATCGGCGCCACACCGGTATTGAGGGACCACCCGGACATTCTTCCCGGTGGCGAGTCCGTCGACGACTCGCGCTTCGTGGTGCGCTATTTCCGCAAGTCGAAGGATGGCCGGCTGCTGTTCGGCGGGCGCGAAGCCTACACCGCCGACAACCCGCGCGACATTTCGAGCCACATTCGCCGCCAGATCCACGAGATCTACCCGGCGCTTGCCGACATCGACATCACCCATGCCTGGGGGGGCTCGGTTGGCATCACCATGCCGCGCCAACCCTTCTGCCGCGAGGTCATGCCGGGAGTGACGAGTATCGGCGGCTATTCCGGCCACGGCGTCATGCTCGCCAACTATTGCGGCAAGCTCTATGCCGGCCTCGCGCTCGGCAGAGCGACGGAGCTGGAGCTTCTGAGAGAGCTGAAAATACCGGCTTTCCCCGGAGGAACACGCTTCCGATCGGTCCTGCTCTTCCTTGCGCTGAGCTGGTATGCCTTGCGCGATCGACTTTAGAGCCGCATGCTTCTGAAGCCGGACCCGACTCCTTGGGAAGGATCCATCTGTAGAGCTTCGTGCTTTCGAAAACTTGGGCAGATACGATTTTGTTGCGTTGCACCCTAGCGCTTTTAAATCGATTAGATTATATCTGCCCCGACCTGAACGAGATCGAGAACATCCCATGAGCAGCCAGATCATTCCTGTCGAACCGTTTGACTATGTCGTGTTCGGCGGCACCGGCGATCTTGCGGAGCGCAAGCTGTTGCCGGCCCTCTACCATCGGCAGATCGAAGGCCAGTTCTCCGAGCCGACGCGAATCATCGGCGCCTCGCGCGCCGCCCTCACCGATGGGGAATATCGCCAATTCGCCTCCGATGCGCTGAAGGAACACCTGAAGCCCGGCGAGTTCGACGAGGCGGAGGTGGAGACATTCACCTCGCGGCTCCACTACGTCTCCGTCGACGCCAAGTCCGAGCAGGGCTGGGACGATCTCAAGAAGATACTGGACGAAGGCAAGGATCGCACCCGCGCCTTCTATCTTGCCGTCGGGCCGGCGATCTTCGGCGATATCTCGGAAAAGATCCGCGATCACAAGCTCATCACCAGGAACACCCGCATCGTCGTCGAAAAGCCGATCGGACGGGATCTCGCTTCGGCGACCGAGTTGAACGACACGATCGGCAAGGTGTTCCGCGAAGAGCAGATCTTCCGCATCGACCACTATCTGGGCAAGGAAACGGTGCAGAACCTGATGGCGCTGCGCTTCGCCAACGCGCTCTACGAGCCGCTGTGGAATTCGGCCCATATCGACCATGTGCAGATCACCGTCGCCGAATCGGTCGGCCTGGAAAATCGGGCCGGCTACTACGATAAGGCGGGCGCACTGCGTGACATGGTGCAGAACCATATTCTCCAGCTCGTCTGCTTCGTCGCGATGGAAGCACCGACCTCGATGGATGCGGAAGCGGTGCGCGACGAGAAGCTCAAAGTCCTCCGCGCCCTGAAGCCGATCACCGCCGCCAATGTCGAGCAGGTCACGGTGCGCGGCCAGTATCGCGCCGGCGCATCGGCCGGCGGTCCGGTCAAGGGTTATCTCGAAGAGCTCGAAGGCGGCGTTTCCAACACGGAGACCTTCGTGGCGATCAAGGCCGAGATCAGCAACTGGCGCTGGGCGGGCGTGCCATTCTACATCCGCACCGGCAAGCGCATGGCCGGCCGCATGTCGGAGATCGTCATCACCTTCAAGCAGATCCCGCATTCGATCTTCGACAACAGCGCCGGGCGCATCTCCGCCAACCAGCTGATGATCCGCCTGCAGCCGAACGAGGGCGTCAAGCAATCGCTGATGATCAAGGATCCTGGACCGGGCGGCATGCGCCTCAGGAACGTGCCGCTCGACATGAGCTTCGCCGAGGCCTTCGGCGTGCGCAACGCCGACGCCTATGAGCGGCTGCTGCTCGACGTCATCCGCAACAACCAGACGCTGTTCGTGCGCCGTGACGAGGTCGAGGCGGCCTGGCAATGGATCGATCCGATCCTCAAAGCCTGGGAAACCGCTGGACAACAGGTCCAGGGCTACACTGCCGGCACCTGGGGGCCGAGCCAGGCGATCGCGCTGATCGAGCGCGACGGCCGCACCTGGAACGACACGATCTAGGACCGGCCGATGAGCGAGACCCTGCATACCTACGAAAACGGAGCGGCCCTGGCGGAGGGGCTTGCCGATGCGGTGAGCGCCAGGCTCGCGGCCGCCATTGCAGAGCGCGGCGCGGCAAGCATCGCGGTATCGGGCGGCTCGACGCCGAAGGCGTTTTTCCGCGCCCTGTGCGCGCGCGATATCGACTGGGCGAAGGTGACGATCACGCTCGTCGACGAGCGCTTCGTGCCGCCGGAAAGCGACCGTTCCAATCACGCACTCGTCGCGGCCAACCTGATGCAGAACAGGGCGGCCGCGGCGCAGTTCGTGCCGCTCTATCACGCCGCTGCGACGGCCGAGGCTGCGGCTGCGATCGCAAGCGAGAAAACGGCCGGCATCGCTGCCCCCTTCGACGTCGTCGTTCTCGGCATGGGAACGGACGGGCATACGGCGTCGTTCTTTCCCGGCGGGACGCGCCTCGAAGAGGCGCTCGACCCGGCGACCCGACGCGGCGTGATCACCATGGAGGCCGCCGGGGCCGGCGAAACCCGCCTCACCTTTACCTTCTCCAGCCTTCATGATGCCGGATATCTGGTCCTGCACATCGAGGGCGAGGGAAAGAGGGAGGTCCTTGGCCGGGCGGAAGCAGCGGGCGAGGAGACCGAAATGCCGATCCGCGCCATGCTGCGGCGGGCGGCATCGCCGCTGCAGATCTACTGGGCGCCCTGACGCGTCCGGACAAGATACAGAAATTCAAAAGCGTTACAGCGACACACGTCTGGAACCATTGCCGCTGTAAGCCGATGACAGGATGAAGATCAAGGGGTCCGAAGACTCCGGAACAGGATGTGCCATGTCCGCCGATTCCCGCATTGCCGCCATTACCGCCCGGATCGTCGAGCGTTCGAAGCCCTATCGCGAACCCTACCTCGATCGCGTCCGCAGCGCCGCAGCGACCGGACCGCACCGCAGCGTGCTCGGCTGCGGTAACCTGGCACACGGATTTGCCGTCTGTTCCCCCGCCGAGAAGGTGGCGCTCGCCGGCGACCGCGTCCCGAACCTCGGCATCATCACCTCCTATAACGACATGCTCTCGGCGCATCAGCCGTTCGAGACCTATCCGGCGCTGATCCGCGAGGCGGCCCGCGAGGCGGGCGGCGTGGCGCAGGTCGCCGGCGGCGTGCCGGCGATGTGCGACGGCGTCACCCAGGGCCAGCCCGGCATGGAACTGTCGCTCTTCTCTCGCGACCTAATCGCCATGGCCGCCGGCATCGGCTTGTCGCACAACATGTTCGATGCGGCGGTCTATCTCGGCGTCTGCGACAAGATCGTGCCGGGGCTGGTGATCGCGGCGCTGACCTTCGGCCACCTGCCCGCCGTCTTCGTACCGGCCGGGCCGATGACCTCGGGCCTGCCGAACGACGAGAAGGCAAAAGTCCGCCAGCTCTTCGCCGAAGGCAAGGTCGGCCGCGACGAGCTGCTCGAGGCGGAATCGAAGTCCTATCACGGCCCAGGCACCTGTACGTTCTACGGCACGGCCAATTCCAACCAGATGCTGATGGAGATCATGGGTTTCCACCTGCCGGGCGCCTCCTTCATCAATCCCGGCACGCCGCTGCGCGACGCGCTCACCAAGGAAGCGGCGAAGCGGGCATTGGCGATCACCGCAATGGGCAACGAATTTACGCCGGCCGGCGAGATGATCGACGAGCGGTCGATCGTCAACGGCGTCGTCGGCCTGCATGCGACCGGCGGCTCGACCAACCACACCATGCACCTCGTCGCCATGGCGCGCGCCGCCGGCATCGTGCTCACCTGGCAGGATATCTCGGAGCTCTCCGACATCGTGCCACTGCTCGCCCGCGTCTATCCGAACGGGCTTGCCGACGTGAACCATTTCCACGCGGCCGGCGGAATGGGCTTCCTGATCGCACAGCTCCTGAAGACCGGCCTGCTGCACGACGACGTCCGGACCGTCTACGGCCAGGGACTCGAAGCTTATGCGATCGACGTGAAACTCGGCGAAAAGGGCACCGTCCAGCGCGAGCCGGCACCCGAAGAGAGCGCCGATCCGAAGGTGCTTTCAACCATCGATCAGCCGTTCCAACACACCGGCGGCCTGAAGATGCTGACCGGCAATATCGGCAAGGCGGTCATCAAGATCTCGGCCGTCAAGCCGGATCGCCATGTCATCGAGGCCCCCGCCAAGATCTTCAACGATCAGGCCGAATTGAACGCCGCCTTCAAGGCGGGCACGCTCGAAGGCGACTTCATCGCCGTCGTTCGCTTCCAGGGCCCGAAGGCCAACGGCATGCCGGAACTGCACAAGCTGACGACAATACTCGGCATCCTGCAGGATCGCGGCCAGAAGGTGGCGCTCGTCACCGACGGCCGCATGTCCGGCGCCTCCGGCAAGGTGCCGGCAGCGATCCACGTCACGCCGGAAGCCAAGGACGGCGGGCCGATCGCCCGCATCCAGGAGGGCGACATCATCCGTATCGACGCGGTCAAGGGGACGATCGAGGTCAAGGTCGATGACATTGCACTGAAGACGCGCGTGCCGGCGCATGTCGACCTTTCCGACAACGAGTTCGGCATGGGCCGCGAACTGTTCGCGCCGTTCCGCAAGATTGCCGGTGCTGCCGATCACGGGGGAAGCGTTCTGTTTAACTGAGGCGCCGGCGCCGACGCCATCGCTGGCTTATGGCAGCGGTCCGGGAGGCATGTCATTCCGGCCGTCATAGCGATCGACCTCGAGGGTGAACACATCGACGCCCTCGATGCACCGGGCATTCAGCGAAACGCGGTCGCCGGGATAGCCGCTGCGCAGGATCGCGGTGCCGCAAGTCGGGCAGAAATGATGGCCCTCGCCGATGCCGCGCCAGATATAGGTCGACATACGGCGCTTTTCCGTGAGGAGCCTGACGGCGGCGGCATCCACCTTCCAATGCAAGAAGCCCGAGCGCCGGCAGGTCGAACAGTTGCACTCGACGAGCCGCGAAAGTTCAGCATCGACCTCGATGGCGATTTCGCCGCAGTGACAGGAAAGGCGATAGGGTCGTTGCATGGCCGCTCTCATTAGCCGATCCCGTGCCGATCAAGCTTTTCACGGTCAGCGATAGATGTCGAGCGTGCGGTTGCGATGGTTCGGATGGGTACTGTAGACGAAGATCCGGTTCAGGTCGCGGTCGCTTAGGAGCCGCAGGAAGCGCGCCTCTATCAGGTTGTTGGCGTGGACCCGCTTCAGCAGGCAGCCGATCAGGGGAATGCGGGCACTCGGGATGTCGAGATAGAAATTCTGCGGCAGCTGGAACTTCGTGACGATGCCGATGACGGCGCTGCTCTTCGACAGCTTGATGATCTCGCAGCGGCGCGACGAAAGGTTCTGCATTCCCTTCTCGGTAAATTCGATCCGCGCGTCGTTGCGCGTGTCCTCCATCGGGAAGTTCGCCTCCCGATCATACATGAACGACTCTTCCTTGTTGAGAAAGTGCTGTTGCATCACAGGGGCATCGCTGCGCATCGAATAGACCTTTCGCATTCCAATCGCGGCCACGCTACCCAATGAAATTTAACAGAGGGTTTGGCTCGGCGAGGTGAATGCAAAAACCCGCCCGGGATGCGAGGCGGGTTTTGCGAATTGGAAGGGAAACGGCTTAAGCGCGATAGCTGCGCCCGTCGGCGTCGAAGAGATGTAGCTTCGCCTTATCGGCGGTAAAGCGCACCTTGTCGCCGCGCCCGACCTTGAGGATGCCGGGGATCTTGGCGATGATCGGCTCGTTCTCGACGAGGCCTTCGATGTAGAGAAGCGTCACCTCGCCGAGCGCCTCGACGATCGAGATCGTGCCCTCGAAGAGGAAGTCCTGGCCGTCCGTCACCTGCAGGTCCTCCGGACGCACGCCGAAGCTCGCCTTCTTGCCGGCTTCGGACGCGTTCGTCGGGATGTCGAGCGTCACGGACTTGCCGCCCGCCAGCGTCACCGTCGTCTGCGCGCCGGTCGCCGTGATCGTCGAGGGGAAGACGTTCATGGCCGGCGAGCCGATGAAGCGCGCGACGAAGAGATTTGCCGGCCGCTCGTAAAGCTCGAGCGGCGCGCCGACCTGCTCGATGTGACCCAAAGACAGAACCACGATGCGGTCGGCGAGCGTCATCGCCTCCACCTGGTCGTGGGTGACATAGATCATCGTCGTATCGGCCATCCGCTCGCTGAGCTTGGCGATCTCGATGCGGGTGGCGACGCGCAGCGCCGCGTCAAGGTTGGAAAGCGGCTCGTCGAAGAGGAAGACCTTCGGGTTGCGGCAGATCGCCCGACCGATCGCGACACGCTGGCGCTGCCCGCCGGAGAGCGCCTTCGGAAGGCGATCGAGGTATTTGGTGAGCTGGAGGATGTCTGCGGCCGAGCGGACGCGTCGATCGATCTCCTCCTTCGTTTCCTTGGCGATCCGCATGCCGAAGGCCATGTTGTCGTAGACGGTCATATGCGGGTAGAGCGCATAGGACTGGAACACCATGGCAATGCCGCGCTGCGACGGCGGCACCTCGTTGACTCGCTGGCCGTCGATGAACATGTCGCCGCCGGTGATCTCCTCAAGCCCGGCGATCATCCTCAGCAGCGTCGACTTCCCGCAACCGGACGGCCCGACGAAGACGACGAACTCACCCTGCTTGATGTCGAGATTGATACCGTGAATGACATCGACCGCCCCGTAGGACTTGCGGATGTCTTTTAGCAGCAGACCCGTCATTGCATCCTCCCCTCGGTTTTCTAGGCCAGGCGCGCGAAGAACGCGCCCCAGGCCGGAAGACTGATCTTGTTGTCCCTTATATCAGAGATGAAGCCGTGGCCGTCGAGCGGCTCGACCGTCCCTTCCGGCAAATCCGCGGCCGCCGGCTCTTCGCCCATGTTGAAGAGGCAGAAGAGCCTGTCGTTGCCGTGGATCCTCAAAAAGCCGAGGAGCGGCGCCCGCGTCTCGACGAATTCGATGTCCCCCTTGGCGAGGGCCGCATGCGCCTTCCTGAAATTGAGGAAGCGGCGATAGTGCTCGAGCACCGAGGCCGGGTCGCCTTCCTGGACGGCGACGGCCTGCGGAAGGTGAGCCTCCGGAATCGGCAGCCAGGGTTTGGCGCTGCTGAAGCCGCCATCCGGCAGGCCCTCCCACACCATCGGCGTCCGGCAGCCGTCGCGGCCCTTGAAATCGGGCCAGAACTGAATGCCGTAAGGGTCCTGGAGGTCCTCGTAGGCGAGCTCCGCTTCCGGCAGCGCCAGCTCCTCGCCCTGATAGAGGCAGACCGAGCCGCGCAGCGACATCATAAGGCTCGCCAGCATCTTGGCGTGACCGGCGTGATCGGCAACGCCGGAGCCCCAGCGGCTCACATGGCGCACCACATCGTGGTTGGCAAAGGCCCAGCAGGCCCAGCCTTCCGGCGCCACCTTCTGGAAGTCGCGCATCACCTCGACGACGCGTTCCGGCGTCAGCGGATCCGGCGACAGGAACTCGAAGGCATAGCACATCTGCACCTTGTCGCCGCCCGAGGTGTATTCGCCGGCGATTTCGAGGCCGCGCTGGCTGTCGCCGACCTCGCCGACGGCGGCAATCGCCGGGAATTCGTCCATCACGGCGCGGAAGCGCTTAAGGAATTCCAGGTTCTCGGGCCGGTTCTTGTCGTAGATATGCTCCTGGTAATTATACGGATTGACGGCCGGCGCGGTCGACGCGTTGCGGCGCTCCGGCGCCAGCGCCGGGTTGTCGCGCAGCTCTCTGTCATGGAAATAGAAATTGATCGTGTCGAGGCGGAAGCCATCGACGCCGCGCTCCAGCCAGAAGCGCTCGACGGCAAGAAGCGCCTCCTGCACTTGCCGGTTGTGCAGGTTGAGATCGGGCTGGGCCGTCAGGAAGTTATGCAGGTAATATTGCAACCGCGTCGGATCCCAGGCCCAGGCGGAGCCGCCGAAGATTGACAGCCAATTGTTCGGCGGCGTGCCATCCGGCTTGGAATTCGCCCAGACATACCAGTCGGCCTTGGCGTTGCTGCGGCTCGAGCGGCTCTCGACGAACCACGGATGCTGGTCGGACGTGTGCGACAGCACGAGATCGATCATCACCCGAAGGCCAAGACGATGGGCTTCGGCGATCAGCAGATCGAAATCCTTGAGCGTACCGAAGATCGGGTCGACATCCGTGTAATTGGAGACGTCGTAGCCGAAATCCCGCATCGGCGAGGTGAAGAAGGGCGAGATCCAGATGGCGTCTGCGCCGAGCGCCGCCACATGTGGCAGGCGGGCGGTGATGCCTTTCAGGTCGCCGATGCCGTCGCCGTTGGTATCCTGGAAGGAGCGCGGATAGATCTGGTAGATCACCGCGCCACGCCACCAGTCCTTGTCGGCCGTCAGGATTGCGCCGCTCGTTTCAGTCTTGGTCATGCGAATTTAAAGTCCTGTCTTGAGTGTCAGCCGCCCTTGACCGATCCCGCCAACAGGCCACGCACGAGGTAGCGTTGCAGCGCGAAGAAGACGATCAGCGGAACGACGATGGTTATGAAGGCGGAGGCGGTGAGAATTTCCCAATTGCCGCCGCGTGAGCCGAGAAGGTTGACCAGGCGGCCGGTCAGCACCAGCGAATCCTCGCCCGCGCCGAGGAAGACGATGGCTACGAGCAGATCGTTCCAAGTCCAGAGAAACTGGAAGATGGCGAAGGAGGCGAGCGCCGGGAACGACAGCGGCAATATTATCTTGACGAAGATATCGAAATCGCTGGCGCCGTCGACACGGGCAGACTCCATGATCTCGCGCGGCAGGCCGGCCATGTAGTTGCGCAGGAGATAGATCGCCAGCGGCAGTCCGAAGCCGGTATGGGCGAGCCAAATGCCCATATAAGTCTTGGCCGGGACGCCGAAGAAAGCCCCGACACCGTTATAAAGCTGCAGCAGCGGGATAAGCGACATCTGCAGCGGCACGACAAGCAGGCCGACGACGACGGCGAGCAGGATCGCGCGGCCGGGGAAAGGCATCCAGGCAAGTGCATAGGCTGCAAAAGCCGCAATCAGGATCGGAATCACCGTCGAGGGAATCGCGACCGTCAGCGAATTGAGGAACGACGTGCCGATGCCGGCCGCGCTCAGCACTTCGATGTAGTTATCGATGGTGAAGCGCGGTGGCGTGGCGGCGGTATAGAAGATGCGCTGGCCGCGCGATCCTTCCATCTTTGTGTCCGAGACGATCTCGAAGCTGCCGTCGGCCTGCACCGTCAGCCTCTCGCCGTCATTGAGTTCGGCCGTCTCGCCGGCCTTGAACTTCCCCGGCTCACGGCTGGAGAAGCCGAAGGCGGAAATCTGACCGCCACCCTGCCCCTCGAGCAGGTTGCCGGAGATCACGAACTTGCCGTCCCGTTCGACCTGGCTGTCGGCCGAAGGGGCACGCGCCACATCGTTGCGCGACGAGGTGGCCAGCGCCGTCCACCAGCCGGAAACGGCGAGTTGGTCCTTGTCGCGCAGCGACGAGATCAGGAGCCCGGCGGTCGGCATGGTCCAGAGAACGACCAAAAGCAGGACCGAAAGATGGACGGCCCAGGTGAGCGGAGAACGCGTCGACGGATTCATCTCAGTGGCCCCCCGATTCCTTGGTTGCGTTGCGGATGTTCCAGATCATGATCGGAATGACGAGCACCATGATGACGACGGCGATCGATGCGCCGCGGCCGAAGTCACCGCCGCCGCGGAACATCCAGTCGAACATCAGGTTGGCGAGCACCTGGCTCTGCCACTGGCCGTTCGTCATCGCCAGCACGATATCGAAGACCTTCAGGACAAGGATGGTGATGGTCGTCCAGACGACCGCGATCGTGCCCCAGATCTGCGGCACCATGATCTTGAAGAAAATCTGCCAGCCATTGGCACCGTCGATCACCGCCGCCTCGATCGTTTCCTCCGGAATGCCGCGCAGCGCCGCCGAGAGGATGACCATGGCAAAGCCCGTCTGGATCCAGATGAGGATGACCATCAGGAAGAAGTTGTTCCAGAAGGGTAGCGTGATCCAGGCCTCAGGCGCGCCGCCGAAGGCGACGACGATCGCGTTCAGCAGGCCAATCTGCTCGGAGCCTTCGGCACGATAGTCATAGATGAATTTCCAGATGACCGCGGCGCCGACGAAGGAGATCGCCATCGGCATGAAGATCAGCGTCTTGGCGATATTGCCCCACCAGATGCGATCGGTCAGCGCCGCGATGATCAGGCCGAAGAAGGTCGAGAGAGCAGGAACGACCAGCAGCCAGAGGAAGTTGTTGAAGATCGACTGGCGGAATTCACCGTCGTTGATCATCCAACTGTAGTTGCGCGCGCCGACGAAACTCTGGCCGCCCCTGTCGTGGAAGCTGAGCCACACGGATTGGACGACCGGATAGATGAGATAGATTGTCAACGCGAACAGAGCCGGCGCCAGGAACAGCCACGGCCGGATGGCATTGGTGATTCGCAGATTGCGGGAGGCGGTGACACCCGACAGCCCCTTCGACGGAAAAATCCGATCAAGAATGAAATTGGTCGCCCAGAAATAGGCCGCGCAGGCCAGGACGCCAACTATCATCGTCAGAATGGCAGCGAGCAGCTGCATGACACATCCCTCCCCTCAAACGCCTCCGGAACGGGACGCTCCAGGCGCATTGCATGACGGCGGCATTCGTTTTTTTGTTGGGATACCCGCCTACAGCGGCGCGCGTCTTGTCAGACCCGCAAATGTCGCTGTAGCCCTTGGACTTGCTGCATGATTCCTTAAATCGGCTACGATTTAAGGAATCATGCAGTAGGCGGGCCGATCCGAAGGGAAGGCAGCGGACGGGACATGCCGCCCGCTGCCCCAGGCTTTACTTGATGGCGTCCCAGGCCTTCTGGACATCGGCCGCAACGTCGGCGGAGGACTTGCCCCCGACATAGTCGACCATGCCGGTCCAGAGTGCGCCCGCGCCGATCTTGCCGGGCATCAGGTCCGAACCGTCGAAGCGGAAGGTGGTGGCATTGAGCAGGATCTCGCCCTGCTTCTTCAGCGGCGGGTTGCCGTAGACTTCGACATTGACGCTCTTATAGGGCGTCAGGAAGCTCGTCTGCGCCATCCAGACCTCGTGCGCGATCGGCGTCTTCAGGAACTCGATGAAGGCGCGCGCGGCCGGCGTATCCTTGGTGATCATCGCGAGCGTGCCGGCGCCGAGCACCGGATTGCCAAGTTCCTTCTTGCTCTCGTAGGGCGGCATGTAGAAGAAGTCGGCATCCTCGCCGACCACCGTGCCTTCAGGGAAGAAGGAGGGGATGAAGGAGGCCTGATGGTGCAGATAGCACTTCGGCGGCGAGGCGAAGAGACCTTTCGGGCTGTCGCGGAAATCGGTGGAGGCAACCGCCGCCGCGCCGCCGTCTACGAACTTGTCGTTCCGTGCGAACCAGCCGAACTCGTCGAGCGCGCCGGTCACTGCGGGATCCGTGAAGGGAATTTCGTTCTTGGTCCACTTGTCGTAAACTTCGGGTGACTGCGTGCGCAGCATCAGGTCTTCGACCCAATCCGTCGCCGGCCAGCCGGTCGCGCCGCCCGAGCCGAGACCGATGCACCAGGGCTTCTCGCCGTCGGCGGCAATCTTCTCGGTCAGAGCCTTCAGCTCTTCCATGGTCTTGGGAACTTCGTAGCCGGCGTCCTCGAAGTTTTCCGGGACGTACCAGACGAGCGACTTGACGTCGATCTTGTAGGGGAAGGCGTATAGCGCCGCGGCACCGTCCTTGCCGCTATAGGTGGAGAGATCCACCCAGGACTGGCCGGCGGCATAGTTGTCGAGCAGCCATTGCTTGGTTTCGTCGCCGAGCGGCGTCAGGAGGCCCTTCGCAGCCAGGTCGGCAATCAGACCCGGTTGCGGAAGGATCGCAACGTCGGGTGGGCTGCCTGCCTGGGTGTCGATGACGATCTGCTGCTCATAGTTCTCCGAGGAGGAATATTTGACCTCGACCCCCGTCGCCTCGACGAAATAGGCAAACACGCTCTTGAACAGAGCCTCGTCCTCGCCGCGCCAGGGACCGAAGATCGTCAGCGTCTGGCCTTTCAGGTCGTGGCCCTTCTTGAACTCCTCGAAGCTTCCCCAATTGAACTTCGAATCTTCGCCCGGCTTGAACTTCAGGTCTGCAGCGCTGGCGGCCCCTGCAAGCAGAGCGAGCGCAGCCACGCCAATCAGCAGTGATCTCTTCACGTTCCGGTCCTCCCCAAAAAGAAACCCGGGCGTTGCGCCACGGGTGGAATCGTCAAGGCGCAATATTCAAAGCGCTTTGAGTTTGCTCACACTCCATTGCCGCCGAGAAAGAGTCAAGAGCTTTCCGCGGGATGCTCGCTGCGCTGCAATATTTTGCGTTGCGGCATGATTTTGCAGCGCGAAATGGCTGTTTCGCGCTTTGTAGAGCGCCGAACGGGTGATATCAGGACAAGTTGGCGCTTGCCAAAAGAGCGAAAAATAACGTGGATATCCAAAGCGCTTTGAGAGGAAATCGACCATGGCGGTCAACCTGAAGCAATTGGCGGAGATCCTCGGCCTATCGCAAACGACGGTCAGCCGCGCCCTCAACGGCTATCCGGAAGTCAATGCGGAAACGCGTCAAAGGGTGCTGCAGGCGGTGCGCGAGACCGGCTACCGGCCGAATCGCGCCGCCCAGCGGCTGGCGACGGGAAAGGCCTATTCGATCGGGCTAGTGATGCCGATCGCGCCCGGAATCGATTCCGACATCCATTTCGGCGAATTTCTCGCGGGCCTCGCAGAGGAATCGGTAAAGCATGACTTCCACTTCGTGATCAACCCGAGCGCTCCTGATGACGAGGAGGCGACGTTTCGGCGGCTGGCGGCGAGCGGCAATGTCGATGCGGTCTTCCTGGCCTATATGCGCGCCAACGATCCCCGCATCCCCATGCTGAAGGCGCTGTCGATTCCCTTCGTCGTCCACGGCCGTTCGATTGGCGGCCCGCGCGACTATCCGTTCCTCGATATCGACAATACGCAGGCCTTCTACGACGCGACCAAGCTGCTCCTGCAACTCGGGCATCACCGGATCGGGCTGATCAACGGGCCGGATTATCTCGCCTTTTCGATGCGCCGGAAAAAAGGAGTGACGCGGGCGCTGGAGGAGTGGGGCCTCGGCCTTGACGAAGAGCTCGTTCATCATTCGGTCATGGCGGACGAATACGGCTATCGAAGCATGCAGCACTTTCTTGAACGACCGGACCCGCCGACCGCGGTTCTCTGTTCCAGCACGGTGCTGGCGCTCGGCGCGGTGCGCGCGATCAATCGAGCGGGGCTCGTCCTCGGCAGCGACATTTCGATCATCGCCCATGACGATGTCCTGCCGATGCTGAAGCCGGAGAACTTCAGCGTGCCGCTGACGACGACGCGCTCGTCGCTTCGGGCAGCCGGAGCGCGCATCGCGACACGGCTGATCGGCGGGATCGTCGGCCGCGGCGACTATCCGGAACAGGAGCTTTGGCGCGCCGAGCTGATCGTGCGCGCTTCGACCGGACCCGCCCCCGGGCGGTAGGATGTCAGAACTTCGGCGGGTTTTGCCCGGCTTTGCGATAGGCGGCGATGATCGTGTTCGCCATCAGCATGGCGATCGTCATCGGCCCGACGCCGCCCGGCACCGGCGTGATGACGCTTGCAACCTTGGCGCATTCCTCGAAGGCGACGTCGCCGACGAGCTTCGTCCTGCCCTCGCCGCGCTCCGGCGCCGCGACGCGGTTGATGCCGACATCGATGACCAGCGCACCGGGCTTGACCCAGTCCGCCTTGACCATTTCCGGGCGGCCGACCGCCGCCACGAGGATATCGGCGTTGCGGCACACGGCCGCAAGATCCTTGGTGCGCGAATGCGCAGTGGTGACCGTCGCATTGGCAGCGAGCAGCAGCGCCGACATCGGCTTGCCGAAGAGATTGGAGCGACCGATGACGACGGCATTCAACCCGGAAAGATCGCCACCATGGGTGCGGCGCACGAAGACCATGGCGCCGGCCGGGGTGCAGGAGACCAGTCCGCCGTCGAGATCGCCGGTCGCGACCTTGCCGGCATTGACGACATGCAGTCCGTCGACATCCTTCTCGGGCAGGATCGATTGGATGATCGGCTCCGACTGAAGATGCTTCGGCAGAGGCAATTGGACGAGAATGCCGTGGATGGAAGGATCGGCATTGAGCTCCGCGACCAGGGCCGCCAGTTCTTCCTGCGAGGTCTCTCCCGGCAGGGTGTGCTGGACCGAGAGGAAACCGCATTCCTTGGCCATCCGGCTTTTCGCCGACACATAGGCGTGGCTTGCCGGATCGTCGCCGACAATGACTACCGCCAGGCCGGCCCGGACGCCTGTTTCCGTCTCCAGCGTCTGGGTAGCTGATTTCACGGTTTCGATGACCGAAGCGGCTACAGCCTTGCCATCAATCACAGTCGTCACGGCATATCTCCCGGTTTGTCCTCGACGCGCCACACTCTAGCCGGCGCGACTTTGCGCATTTGCCTGCATGCGCCCTATGCTGTCCCAAACGCATAAATGCAAGTGTCTAGCGGAATCGCGGCGCGACTCAGCCGGCGACCGCGACATTTCCTTGCATCGTTGAGAGACCCGCCCGCCCGAACGGCAGGAACTGAGAGTTGGATCGCATGGAAGGATCGCCGACGGACGATGCACCACGAAAGGCGCGGGCATTGTTCTCCATAGGAACCAGACGAGTTTAGTCACGCCGAGACCGTGAACGTGATAGACTCGTGTTCTGAATCAGCATCGCTTCGCGAAGATTGCTTTATTGCTTGCCTCTACAGCGCCGCGCGTCCGATCGGACGCTGTCGCTGTAGCACTTTGAATTGCCGCATGTTTTTATTCTCAAATCGGCTAGGATTTCAGGAAACATGCTGTGGCTGCGCGGGTTTTGTCGATGACACCGACCGGTGAGGATATTTCGATCCACTTCCAGAGCGAACTGGAGAATGCGGCGGATATCGAACTCGTCGTCGTCGTTCCGACATTCCGCCGCCCGGACCATCTCGTCAAGACGCTGAAGACCATCGTCTCGCAACGCCCGGACTTTCCTTGCGCCACGCTGGTGGTTGAAAATGACCCGGACGGCCAGTCCGGCGCCGAGGCGGCAAAGCGCTTCTTTCTCGAACACCGATCCGATTCGACGGTGATCGTCGCCCACCGGCGGGGACACAGCCATGCCTGCAATGCCGGTTGGGCGACGGCCCTCGACCTCTATCCGAACCTGCGCGCCGTGGCGGTAATCTACGACGATGCCGTTGCCGCGCCCGAATGGCTCGATTGCCTTGTTGCCGTTCGGGAGGGTCACGGGGCGGACATCGCCGGCGGTCCGCAGCTTCCTGTCTTCGAGGATGCGGACGGGCAGAAATGGAAGAAGCATCCCATCTTTTCGCCCTCTTACGAGGCGACCGGGCCGGTGCCGCGGCTTTATTCGGCCGGCAACGTGCTGATCACGCGAGCGGTGCTCGATGCCATGCCGCGACCGTTTTTGAACCCGGCCCTGAATCTTGTTGGCGTCGGCGACGGGGATTTCTTCAATCGATGCAGGGCGAAGGGGTTTTCCTTTGCCTGGGCGGCAGAGGCATGGGTGGCGGAAACGGTGCCACCAGACCACACCACGGCGTCCTGGATCCGGGCCCGCAGCCTCGAACAGGGCGCAATCTCGACCTTGCTCGAGCAGCAAGGCGACGCGGGGCTGACAGCGCGCTTGCGAACGTTCGGCAAATCGATCGCGCTTCTCGCCGTGTCGCTGCCACGGGGCCTCAAGCTATGGGCGCAAACCGGGCTTGCAACGGCAAGCCTCTACCACTTCCATGTGGCGCTCGGTCGGCTGACGGCCACGATGGGCCTTGCTGACGAAGAGCACGGCGCGCCTGGAGAAAGATGAACGGTGCCTCTTCAACGGCCCTCAATGGCCGCTTGACGCCTTCACGGCACCTTCGGGGATCTTGTCGGAGGCGACGTTGCCATGCTTGTCGACCACTGGAACCGGCTCCTGATAGGGCCTGTTGTTGCCGTTCGCCACGCGTTTCATGTCGTCCTTGCCCAGATATTCGAGCTGTTCGACCAGGACTTCGGTAATGACCTCGCCGCCGAGTTTCTTGTTGAGGCCGTCCTTGACCGCGACCTTGAAGCTCGGCAGGTCGAACGTGCCGGTGTCGGCGACATCGACGAACCGGGAGCCGACGAGCATGTCATAGAGCTCGTCGGTCACGACCTGGCGAAGCGGCGCGTGAAGCTTCGCTATCCCTTCCCGCGTCGCCGAGAAGGACAGTTTCGCCAGGAAGTAGCCTTGAACCGCTCCTTCCTCGATCACTGGAACGGTAATGATCTCTCCCGGCACATATTCCTCCGATGCGCGCCTATCAGCCTCCGCGTCCGAGACGATCGGCGCCGAGGCGTACTGCATCGAGAAATAAACGGATCCAAGCGTCACTGCGCAGACCCAGACCCCGGTGAGAACGAGCTTCAGCATCAGAAATCGCTATAGCGGAATTGCGCTTCGGTGTAGATGCCGTCGGCGTCGGCGTCCTGCGCAGCGGTCTTCAGAAGATCGACGACCGAACGCACGGCTTCGAGATGCGCTTCGACCTTCTGGGCGTTGAGTTTCAGCTTCTGCCGGAGGTGGCGCGTCTGCGAGGCGAAGGACGGCGAAATTTCACCGGCTGCGGTGTCGCGATGCAACATCGTCAGCTCGTAGAGGCAGCGGCTCTTATGTGCGTTCGACGTCTTGATGTCGAATTTCGGGTCCACGCCGATGCGGCTGTTCTCGTTGTCGATGATCATCTCCAACCGGCCGAGAACGTTCTGTATCCGCAGATCGTGGGATGCCACAGCTTCCATAAAATCAACTCCCAAATTATGCGTTTCAGGGAGGACGCGAACAGGCTCGCGAGCCATCCCATCCAAAAAAATCTATGCCTGGTTCTTCTTGTCGTCGGTCGTGAAGAACCCGGCCTTGCGCTCGTATTCGTGAACCATGCCGGCGGCGATGTTGCTGGTATCGTCGTCAAGCCGCGCGCTGGCGCGATCGGCCGTGTCGCTGCCGGCCATCCGGTCGGCAATGCCGATGCCGCCGCCATCGGCCAGCACGTTGGCAATCTGCTCCGCCATCATGCCCTTCCAGACCTCGCCGGACGTACCCTTGCCGAAGACGCTCTCGCTTTCGCTCGGCAGCATCGACTTGACGAAGTTCTGCAGCACCATCGCCTCGAACTTGCGATAGGTCTCCGGCACCTTCTTCGGTTCGACGCGGTTGCTGACGTCTCCGAGGCCCGTTGATCCTTCCGAGGAATTCAGCACCGAAACCGCCGCAGCGAAGCCATTGCCGTTTTCCGCAAGGCTCGTCGCCTGAAAGGCGGCCCGATTGGCCTTGAGCCGCGTCTGCGCCTCCTGAACTTCCGCCGGATCGGCCGCGCGGACGACGTCCAGCACCAGATCGCTGGGCGGGGAAATAGCCATGTCAGATCCTCTCGAGGCGGCTGCCCGGTCTGACGGGCAGCGCAATCAGTGGCCGGAGGACTGCTTCGTCAGCCCTTCCGGATGACGCACTATCGCCCCTCAAGCTTACCGGAAGCTGGCGCGTAACCGGCAACGTGCTGATCGATGAGGTCGAGCACCTGATTGTCGTCAGCCTCGCGGTCTTCCGTCATGCGTGCCTCTTCCATGCTCTCTTGCAGCCGGTCGCCCTTCGCACGCTCCTTCAGCATGCGTGCCTCGTGCACCTGCTGGATGCCGAGCAGCATCTGGTCCTTCTGCACCAGCCGCCCGAGCTGCGCCGCATAATGGCCCGAGAAGACGCGATGCATGGGATGGGCCGAGCCCATGGCATCGACGACAACGTCGATCGTCTCGGAGAGTACGCCGCGCTGGCGCGTCGTCTCGGCAAGCTCGCTTTCGGCCATCCGCTCGAGATGCCGCTGTACGTCGACCAGGCGCTTCAATTTTTTCGATCGCGATTTCATCGCCTTCCCCCTTACCCCCCTTGCATCACCGGCGCGAAACCATCGGCGAACAGGCGGAGCATCGCGGCAATCCCCAGATAGAGCAGGAACAGGCCGCCCAGGATGAGATAGGGCTGGGAGATGAAATAGACCGGAACCTGCGGCGCAAGCCTGTTCACCATGCCGATCGCCACGTTGAAGAGCAGGCCATAGATGACGAAGGGACTCGCAAGGCGCAGCATGATCAGAAAGGTCTGTCCGAGCGAGTTCGTGAGCGTGATCAGCATGCCCTGCGGATCGAAGCCGATGCCGATCGGCATGACGCGGTAGGACTGCGCGATGGCCTCGAAGATCACATGGTGGAAGTCGAGCATGAAGAGAAGCATCAGGCCGGCGAAGCTGATCATGCTGGTGAGCTGGTTTTCCGCCGTCTCTTCAAGCACGTCGGTCGCCGGCGGCGGGTTGAAGCCGATCAGCATGGTGATCGCCGTCCCGGCGAATTGCAGGCCAAGCACGTAGTAGCGGGCCACGAGGCCGATGACGGCGCCGATCACGCTCTCGGTCGCGATGAGATAGATGTAGGTGTGGCCCTTGCCCGCGACCTGCGGATAGATGTCGGTCCACATGATCGGCAGGATGGCCATGGAAAGCGCGACGGCGATGAACAGCCGTACCTGCATCGGGACGCGCGCGGTCGAAAATCCCGGCATGATCATGATGCAACCGCCGATCCGGCAGAATGCCGCAAAAAGCGCCAGCACCGTGCCCTCGGGATCTGTGATCATGAAAGCGCGCCGATGATCTTGATTTCCAGCCCCTTGGCGAGTTCGACATGGGAAAGCACGGGCAGCGTGGCGAAGAGGCGTTCGATGATCATGCGCACATATGAGCGGGATTCGGGCGAACTTACCAGCACGAAGGGCACGCCGCGATCGAGATGTTCACGGATAACCTTCGTCGCCTGCTCGCTGAATTCCTCAAGCTGGCGCGGGTCGATATCGAACTCGACGATCTCGCCCTTGGCGTCGCGCTTCAGCGCCTGATGGAAGACCATGTCCCACTTGTTGCCGAGCCGGAGCACACGCAGCACGCCGTTTTCGGCGAGGTCGCCGCAGAGCTGCTGCGACATGCGCACGCGGACATGCTCGACGATCTGCTCGGTCTTGCGGACATGCGGCGCCAGTTCCGCCACGGCTTCGAGAATGAGATGCAGGTTGCGGATCGAAACGCGCTCGGCGAGCAGCAACTTGAGCACCGCCTGCAGGCCGGAATAGGACATGTGCGAGGTGCAGATCTCGTCGGCGAGCTTGCGATACTCCGGGTCAAGCCGCTCGATCAGCACCTTCACGTCCTTGTAGGAGAGAAGCTGCGGCAGGTTGTTGCGGATCACTTCGCTCAAGTGCGTCAGCACGACCGAGACGTTGTCGATCGGGTGGAAGCCCTCGCGCTTCAGATCGTCGGTGAAGGTCTCCAGGATCGAGAGGGCCGGCATGCCGAAGGCCGGTTCGCGGATCTCGTCGCCGGGCACGCTCGGCCGGCGGCCGCCGCCGGTCACGACCAGCACTTCGCCGACGCGCACCGTGTTGGAGGCGATCGTCGTGCCATGAATGCGGACATGATAGGCCTTGTCCGGAATGGTGATGTCGTCGGAAACTTTGATCTCCGGAACGACAAGTCCGTATTGCAGGGCGAACTTGCGGCGCATCTTGCCGACCCGGAAGGCGAGTTCCTGATGCGCGCCGAGCAACCTGGTCGAGACCTGCTTGCCGAGCAGCAGCTCGATCTCGGCGGTTTTCAGGACCGATTTGACGGAATCCTTGTCGCTGTCCTTCGTCTGCTGGGCCTTCTCAGCTTCCTGGGCACGCCTCTCGGCATTGGCCGCTTCGATCTGCCTGGGAATGAACCAGCCGAGAAAGGCCATGCCGCCACCGAGGACGGCGAAAGGCACGAAGGGCAGGCCGGGCATGACGGAGAGCATGACGATGAGGCCGGCCGCAACCATCAGTGCGCGCGGGTAACCGCTGAGTTGCCCGACGACGGCCTGGTCTGTCGAGCCGGCGGTGCCGCCGCGTGACACGAGAAGGCCGGCGGCGAGCGAGACGATCAGCGCCGGGATCTGTGAGACGAGACCGTCGCCGACCGAGAGCTTGACGAAGACATCGGCGGCTTCGCCGATCGGCATGTCGTGGCGCAGATAGCCGATGATGATGCCGCCGAAGATGTTGATCGCCGTGATGATCAGGCCGGCGATCGCATCGCCCCGCACGAATTTCGAGGCACCGTCCATCGCGCCGAAGAAGGAACTTTCCTCTTCCAGCTCGCGCCGGCGGCGCTGCGCCTCCTTCTCGTCGATCAGGCCGGCCGAGAGGTCGGCATCGATCGCCATCTGCTTTCCGGGGATCGCATCGAGGGTGAAGCGGGCGCCCACCTCGGCGATACGCGTCGCACCCTTGGTGATGACGATGAAGTTCACCGTGATGAGGATCAGGAAGACGATCAGACCGATGACGAAGTCGCCGGACATGACGAGGCTCGCAAAGCCCGAAATGACGCCGCCGGCGGCGCCATGCCCCTCATGGCCGTGGGACAGGATGACGCGCGTCGTGGCGATGTTCAGCGCCAGGCGGGTCATCGTCGAGATCAGCAGGATCGTCGGAAAGGACGAGAATTCGAGCGGCCGCTGGATCCACAGCGCGACCATCAGGATCAGCACCGAAAAGGCGATGGAAAAAGCCAGCCCAAAATCGATGAGGAACGGCGGAATGGGCAGGAACAGGATCGACAGGATCATCACGATCCCGAGCGCGAAGCCGATGTCCCGGCTCTTCGGTGCGAGTTTCGGGATGGTCAGGGTCGCCTGTTGTGCCATGTCTCTTCCGTCTCGTCATGAGAGGCGGGCAGCACGCCACGCGAGGCTGCCCCAAACTATGACGGAAGCTCTAGGCCCCCAAGCTTGCGCGAGGGTGGTATCGGCGTGATGCCTCAGAAGCCGGACTGGATTCTTGAAAAGATGATATCGGTGAAGATGGAGATCTGCGCACCGACGAACGGTGCCGAGATCGCCGCAGTGACCATTACCGCCAGGATCTTCGGCACGAAGGTCAGCGTCATTTCCTGAACCTGGGTCAGCGCCTGGATGAAGGCGATGACGACGCCGACCACCATCGCCGCCAGGACGGCGGGACCCGAGGCGACGATCACGGTCCAGATCGCGGCCTGCACGATGTCGAGGGCGTCCGCCTCATTCATTCCGGTTCGGTCCTATCTCTGCCGGCGCCTAGAAGCGGCGGGCAAGCCCAGCCCAAAGCCAAGCTTTCGATGTCGATGATTCTCTACCGATTCTCAACACTCGCGGGCGCTCGTCAAGCGGAGGGCCTGCAGGCCGTTAGGCTGACCTGCCGCCGGTCCGTCAGAACGATCACGTTTCCGAATCGGACGAGGTCGTCGACACGCTTATCCCGGTCTCGATGGCGATCTCCTTGCCGTCGGTCGTGATCGCCGTCACGCCATCCGACGTGACCTCGACCTCGGCAACGACACCGCTCGTCTTGCCGTCGCTGCTCGTGATCGTCTTGCCGATATAGGTCGATGCCTGGGTCAGGCTTTCGCTCGCCAGCAAGCTTTCCAGATTGCTGTTCGTCTTGATCGATTGTTCGACCTGCGAGAAGGTCGCAAGCTGCGAAATCTGCTCCGTCGCATCCATCGGATCGGTCGGATCCTGATTTTGCATCTGCGCGATGAGCAGCTTCAGGAAGCTCTGATAGTTCAGGGTCGCGTCAGCCGCGTCCGTACTGCTCGTCGATGTCGTGCTCGTCGTCGATGTCGTGCTCGCTGATGCGCTCGACGACACACCGCTTACCGCCATGGCGCGATCTCCTTGCGAATCTGGTCGATGGTGGCCGGGGTGATTTCCTGATTGTTCAGGATGCGCTCTTCGATGGGGTACAGGCCACGGATCGCCTTCAACGCTTCGAAGGCGCGGCCCTGGGTGACCAGGCCGTCGATGCGCTTCAGTTCGGCCAGCACTTCCTCGTTCTTGAAGCAGGCGAGCAGCATGACGATCGACTTGCGGAACATGGCGGTCGATTGCTCGGCGCCTTCCGGATTGATCAGGATCATCTGGGCGATGAAATAGAGCTGCCGCAGCGGTGTCGTGGCATCTTCCGGCTGCAGGACATGGTTTTCCAGAAGGAAGGTTACGTCGTTGAGGAATTCGACGGCAACCTTGCGATCAACGCGAAGCACCGCGCCGTTTACAAAGATCCGTTCGCCCGATTTCAGCGAGATACGCAGTGTGCTCTTCATTTCAGTCCATCCCTGATGATGGTGGTAATGTCAATTATGCCCTGGAAGTTGGAGGAGTCGCGTTTGCGGATCTTCTCCGTCTCGTTCAGTATCCAGATCCCGATCGAGATCAGGTTGGCACGCAATTCGTCATTGAGCTGGTTATCCGGGGCGCGCAGATCCTCGATGAAGCGTATCCAGACTCGTCGGGTGTAGTAGATCGCCTCGATCGCTTCTCTTGAGTATCCCTTCTGCTGTTTGGCTGCTTCCAGGAGCGCGATCGAGCGATTGAGGACCTGCCACTCGCGATCCTTGGAAACGGCTACGCCTTCCTCCATGATCTCGGCGTATGCAAACTGATACATTCAGACATCCTTCATGCTTGTCCTTGTCCTCTTGTCATCAGAGGAAATCTATCAAACTCAACTGCTGGATCCGCCCGGTGAGCGTGTAGGATGTCTCCATCTGCGTCAGCAGCGTGTTCATCCGGGTCGACGCATCATAGGTGTCGACGCCTTCGAGATCGGTGATATGCGTGTTGATGAGCTTGATCTGAACCTCGAGCGAGGTGTTCGCCTTTTCCACGCGCGCTTCGGAAATGCCGAGCGTGCTGCGTTCGGCGGTCAGTCCGGTGATCGCCTGTTCGACATAGCCGAGGGACGCCTCGCCGATATAGGCCCGGACCTCCGACCCGATGTCCTCGTCCATCAGTTCCGAGGAGATGACGCTGGCCAGGGCGAACATCCGGAAACCGCTGGTCGTCGCGTTGGTCGAGCTCTGCACGACTTCGGACGTGCTGATGCGGCTCGTCATGTTCTGGCTCGAGGCCGCCGACCAATCGCCGGCCCACTGCGCGTCATCCGTATAGAGCGGCTCCAGCGTATTGGTGATGAAATCTTCCATCTGCGCCTCGGTGAAGTCGCTCATGGAAGCGATGCCGTTTGCCGACATGTAGGTCGCCAGCGCATCGTCGAAGGTGGTCTTCGCGGCTGAACCGGAGGCTGCGTAATCCTCGAAAGGCTTCACGTCGGTGTTGATGCCGGCGAAAAGGAACTCGCCGTTGAAGGAGGTGTTCGCCGACGCGGTGAAAAGCGACATGGCGCTTTCGATTTCGGTCTTCTGGACCGACAACTGGTCGACGGAATCATTGCCCTTGAAGGTGACGAGCGTGTTGCGGACCTGCTCGGCCGCCTCGGCCATCGTTCCAAGGGCTTGCTGGGAGGAGGCGAGCCGCTGCGTGACGACAGAATTGGTATCGACCAGGGTTTCCAATCGCGCCAGCTCGCGCTGCAGATTGACCGAACGTGCGGTGGAGGAACCAAGCTCGAGGCCGACATCCGCATGCCGGCCGGTCGATACCTCCGTCTGAAGCTTCAGCAGTTCCTCCTGGCCCTGCTGAATGGTCAGGCGCATGGCATTCTGCACCGCCAGATTAGAAACGAAGGATGTCTTCATGATTACCTCACGGCTTCCAGAAGAGACGCCATCATGGCGTCCACGGTACTGATCAACTTGGCAGATGCCTTGTAAGACTGCTCGAGGTCGAGCAGCAGCGACAGCTCTTCATCGATGCTGACCCCGGTCACGTTGCCCAGAGCCTCCTCGGTCCGCGCCAACAGAGCCGTCTTGTTGTCGTCGGCCGTCGAGGCGGCGCTGCGGATCTGTTCGAACCAGCCGATCGACGAGGCGGCGAACTCCATGATCGAACTGGTGCTGTCCAGTCCGGCCGCCGCGTCGAAATCCATGTCGCCGTCCATGGCGGTGATGAAGCCGTCGAGGAGATCGGTGTAGCCGGAATTCGGATCCGTGGCGCCGCCCGGATTGGAGACAAGGCCGTTGAATCCGCCGTCGCGCAGCAGGAAGGGATTGGTTTGGGCGGCGGCGTTGACGCTCAGCGTCGCCGCGATGCCGGGCTCGACCGTGCCGTCCGCCGGAAGCGTTCCGTCCTCCCAGGTGAAGAGGCCGGGGGCGCCGTCCTCCTGGAAAAGGCTGACCAGTCCGCGGGCCATCTCATCGAGTTGCGACTGGAACGTCGGAGCGATGTCGTCGCGAAGCTGGAGAAGGCTCGCAAGCTTTCCCTCGGCGGTGGTGTCCGCGCCGGCGCCGGCCGAAAGCGACACGCCATCGATGAAGATGGCGTTGCCGGTCGTCGACGCGTCAAAGGCCGAGGTGGCCGTGAACGTCACCTGCCGGGCCTGGGTCTCGAAGAGCACGGTGCCGTCCGAGGTGTATATAACGGTATCGTTGTCCGCCCTGGTGACAGTGGAGATGCCGACGAGCTCCGAGAGCTGCTTCAACAGCTTGTCGCGCTCGTCGAGTGCGGCCGTGGCGTCGGCGCCCGTCGCCGTCGCCTGCTTGACGGCATTGTTCGCCGTTTCGAAGCTCGCCAAGAGTGCGTTCAGGTTGTCGACCTCTTCGGCAATCTGCTTGTCGGTATCGAGACGCAGGTCCTGGACGGCGGTCGCCGTCTTGCTGATCGAGTTGGCAAGATCCGACGCATCGGCGACGACGGTCGCGGCGATCGTCGAATTGCCGGGGGTCGAGGCGAAGGTCTGCAGGCTGTCGCGGAATGCGGAGAGATAGGTCGACGGCGCCGTCTCGTAGTCGTTGCCGCCAAGCGCCGACTTCAACAGCTCGAGCCCCGAAAGCAGGCTGCTCTGTGCCGAGGATTGCGAGATGCTTGTCAGGTTCTGCTTGAGCAGAGCCTCGTTCTGGGCCCGGTAAATGGAAACGATCTGGGCGCCATCGGCCGTCGTTCCCAGCATGGCCATGCGGCGCGAGTAGTCTGCGTTGCTCGCATTGGCGACGTTCTT
The DNA here is from genome assembly GCF_000018545.1 of Sinorhizobium fredii NGR234. Lineage (NCBI taxonomy): Bacteria > Pseudomonadati > Pseudomonadota > Alphaproteobacteria > Hyphomicrobiales > Rhizobiaceae > Ensifer > Ensifer fredii. The sequence goes on along the minus strand of NC_012587.1, from coordinate 334,437 downwards.
CGACACCGTGGCCGTTTGCGAGGCGGTGGTGCTGAATGCTGATTGCGCAATCGCGATTGCCGAGGACAACGACATGCTGGGACCGTCTTCTTGGAATTACCGCTTCAGGTTCACGAGAACTTCGAGCAACTCCGAACCGGTCTGGAAGACCTTGGAGTTGGCCGTGTAGTTGCGCTGCGATTCGATCATCGACGTCAATTCGTCGGCGATGTCGACGTTGGAGCTTTCAAGTGCGCCGGAAAGGATTTCACCGAAGCTGCCGGAGCCGGCGAAGCCGGTGACGATGACGCCGGAATCGACGCCCTGCGAATAGACGTTGCCGGATTCCGGGACCAGCTTGTCGGGGCTTTGAACACTGGCGAGAGCAATGCGGTAGCGCGGCTCGAGTTCGCCATTTGCATACTTGATGTAGACGACGCCGTCGGTGTCGATCTGATAGCCGGAGACCTTGCTCGGTGCGTTGCCGTCGATGGAGCCGCCATCCGGCGTGAAGGACGTACCGAGCTGCGTCGTCTCGGTGAAGTCGATCGTGATGTTATTAAGCTCGGCGCCTGTGCCGGTGATCGGGCTTATCAACGTGCCGTCCAGCGTCAGGGTCGCCGGCGATGTCGTCAGCACACCATCGGCATCGAAGTCCAGTGTCGCAGTTCCAAGCGAAGTTGCTGACGTCCTGTCGACAATGTCCAACTCCCACTGGTTGTCGGCGACTTTCGTATAGTTGAAATCGAGGATTCGGGTATTGCCCTGTGTGTCGTAGACGACGAGCGAGGTGGTCGAGACGTCACCGTTGGCTGCACCGGATGGCAGATTTGCGCCCATCGCGCCGGCGGTCGAGCCGGCTGCCGTGAGACCGTCCGAGGCAAGATTGACCTCGGTCAGCCCGTCGAAGCCGTTGACGACGACCGTTGGATCGACGCCCGCCTCATACTCGTAGCCCATCAGGGTGAAGCCGGCGGCGTTGACGAGATTGCCCGAGTCATCCTGAACGAAGGCACCGGCGCGCGTCAGGTATTCCTGGCCGTTGGCGCCCTGAACGATGAAGAACCCGTCGCCGTCGATCGCGAGGTCGCTTGCCGATGTCGTATAGGTCGTCGAGCCCTGGTCGGAAATCGAGTAGCGCACCGAGGTCTCTACGCCGCCGGAGTTGTAGGAGCCGTTGCTCGAGGGCAGGATCATCGAGGAGAACTCGGTCGATGCGCGCTTGTAGCCGGTCGTGCTGGAGTTCGCGATGTTTTCAGCGACCGTGCTGAGGCGGTTGGCCTGGGCGTTCATGCCAGAGACGCCCGTTCTCATGGTACCGTAGAGACTCATTGAGGATCCTCGTTTCCTGCTTCAGTGGGAGACTAGAAGTCGGGCCTTGCGTGAACCTGTCTTGACCCGACCAGCTGTTGGTCCGGTTCAGTTCCAGTCGATGCAGTAGCCAAGGAAACGCTTGGAATCGATCGGGTCGAAGCCGAGCTTCTTGCGCAGCTTCTTGCGCAACTTGCTGATGTGGCTCTCGACGACGTTCTCTTCGACGTCCTCGTCGAAGATGCCGTAGATCGCGTTGAAGATCTGCGACTTGGACACCCGCCGGCCGCGATTGGCGACCAAGTATTCGAGGATGCGCCGCTCGCGGCGCGGCAGCGCGAAGACCTCGCCGTTGATCTCCGGATCGCGGCCGTCGGCGAAGACGCGGATCGGCCCGATGTCGGTGTAGTTGGCGATCGCCTTCAGGCGCCGGCGGATCGCCGCGACTCGGGCGAGAATTTCCCGCGGATGCACGGGCTTGCGAACGACATCGTCGACGCCGCAGTCGAACAGCGCCAGGGTGTTTTCCAGCGAAGGCGTGTCGCTCATGGCGATCACCGGCGCCTGCGAGCGGTCACGGATCGCCCGCGGCAGGCTGAAAGCGCTTTCCCCCTGACCGATCAGGAACGCCTCGACAGCATCAATGTCCGAATCGGCGGCGGTGTTCACCCACTCGCCGAAGTCCTTGGGATCAAACCCGGTCGAAGGGATGCCCTCGCGGCCGAACAGGGACGCGTAGCCATCCTTCACAAGCTCTCTTTCATCAACCACCACGATCATTCGTCCGCCTCCGAATCAGTATGGGTGTCTCACTGATCGAGAAGTACGAATCCGGGGATTCACGAACAACTAGAGGAAGTTAATGGGAGATTTTAATAGTTGATTAAGGAATGCGTGCCGATTTGATCTATATCTAGTAGGTCCCTGTTAACTATGGTACTAAATTGGTGTGGAAAAGTTAACGCCCGACAACAATTGCGCTTGCGATCACATTCTCTCCGCATTGTCGCCACAATGCGGCACGGGCCCGATTTCCGCAACCGATGATTGATTATTGGCAAAACTGCGCCGCGTTCGGCGTCCACTTGCCGTAGCCTGTCGCGACGAGATTGGCGATGACCCGGCAGACATATTTCTTTTGCGCCGGATCGTTGTTCGGCCCGGCATGATAGCGAGCAACCGCCATCGTCCAGCTCTCGTGCCTGGCGCGCAGATTGGAGAGGAAGCGCGCGGCATAGTCGACATTCCGCCGGGGATCAAGCATTTCCTCCGGAGAACTGAAATGCTCGCCGTGAAAGTGATAATTGATCTGCATGCAGCCGAGATCGATGAGCTTCGCCCCTTGCGCCCGTGCGGCTCCGAAACGGCCAAGGACATCCTGAACGCTGGTGCCGAAATAGGCCTTGCCCTCGATATTCATCGCGTAGGGCTGCAGCGATCCCTTGCGGCCGGTCTCCGTCAGGCCGACGGAGTAGAGAATGCCGGTCGGGATCCCGTACTTGGCCGCAGCCGACGCGATCTCGCGTTCGCAGATGCCGGCGCTCGCCAGGGCGCTACATGTAGACGTCACCAGTGCGAGAGTGCCCAACGCCAGCAGCCGCATCGTCCGTTCCATCATTGCCCCACCATGTCTCGGCCTGCGCCGCCTCGCCGCCGTTCGGCCGTTGACGCCCCTGCCCGCTGTCTCCACCGGTGCGCTCGCCGGCCGATTGGCCAAGCTGGCCCTGCGTCTGCGGCTGCGAACCGCTGCCGTTCGAGGCATCGCCGCCGGCATTGAACACGACGTTCACCTGGTCGACCGCGAAGCCCTGGGCGCGCAACGCCTTCACCATCTCGCTCTGGTCGTCGCGCAGTTGCCGGAACGCCTCGCCCGTTTCCACCTTCAGGTCGACCTGCAGCTCGTCGTCCTTCAGGCGCAGCGTCGCCGTGACCGTACCGAGTTCGATCGGGTGCATCTGTATTTTCAGTGTATTGAGCGTCTTGCCGGCCAGGCTTGATGCCTCCGGCTGGGTCGACAGCGCGCTCGACTGGAGCGCCTGCGCCCACGCGCCGTCACCGGCGATCGCACCCGTCACCGCGGCGGAGTTGGTATTCATCGCGACACCCAGGTAACGGCGCGCTTCGAGGACGGTCACGGCTTCGGCCTTGGCATTGGCCGTAGGCCTGCCGTTCTCGACGGCCGTTGCTTCGCCGTCCGCCGAAATGCTCATCGAGACCGCTTGTCCCTTGCCGTCGGCGCGGGCGAAGCGGAAGAGCCGGTCTGATCCGGCATCGCCCTGCTCTCCCGTCCGCGAACCCTCCGCCGCGTCGGCGTCCGCCGGGACATCGGCCGTTTCGGCGGCCAGGGCGGCGACGCGGCCGCCCGTCGACCGTGCTGCGTTACTGGTGTTCTCGCCGCCCGCGGTGTCGAGGGCCGCGGCTGGCGGCGCGCTGCCGAGCAACGACAGGAGGTCGCTGACCGGGCCGTTTGCCGGCGCAGCCGAACCCGTATCACCCTCGGGCGTCGCCCCCGCCTCAGAGTATTCCATTGCGCCGGTCTGCGCGGCCATGTGTCCCTTCGGCTTACCCGTAACGGCCTTGCCGTCCGGATCGCTGGCCTCCTCGGCCTCGAGATCTGCCTGGGCCGCTGAAAACTGCCGGTTTCCCTTCTCCCGAACAGATTTGAGCTCGGAGGATGCCTGCCCCTCCGCAAGCGCGCCGTCCGCATCACCCTCTCCGCGACCCTTGGCCGAAGGGGTCGACAGGCGACCGGTCCCGGTGATGGTGGCGCTCGCGATCAGGACACCCGCCTTGGGCTTGCCGATTGTAAATTCGGCTGCCGCCGTTTGCGTGCCCTCCGCGGCAGAATCAACGGCACTCTCGCCGCTGCCCTGAGCCGCGCCTTGGGCCGCCGTCTTCTGGCGACCGGCATCGGCGACCGCGCTCTCGAAGGCGCCGGGCTCTCCAGCAACCTGCTCGTTTCCGCCCTGCCGGGAACCGGGCCGGGCGCCGACCGCGGCGGCGGGCGCACGGAACGTCTCTTCAAGTGGCCTCATAGTCCTTCCTCCGCAAGGAGCGCATCTATCTCCTTGATCTTCGAGCGCCCATTGGCCACGAAACCGTCAAGAGCCGGGTCGGACGCCGCAGCGGTTTCCGCGCTTGCCGGCCGTTCGCCACCCGGCGCGGGCGGCCGATCGGACGCCACGGCAAAGGGGCTCATGCCGCTTCCCGTCTCCCCTGTTTCGCCGCCATCCTTGGCGGGACCAGTGTTGGCCTCCGGTATAGGCATGGACGCTTGCGCGGAGCTTTCATCCCTCGGTAGTCGTACAACCTCTTCCGCAATCGCGCGGGCGGCCTCCCTCAGGGCGCGGTCGCGTCGCGAAAGCTTCCCGTCCGGAATCGCCGCCAGCGTCTGCGCCGCCGTGAAGACGTCCTCGGATGGCACGGCCGCAAGGCCATCGTAGAAGCTCGCCAGCAGTTGCGATTGCCCGCCGCCGTCCAGAGCGAGCTCTTCGGCCCGGCTGGACGCCAGGCGCGCCAGTGTCTGGTTGCCGCCGATCGCTGCCCGCCTTGCGACGCGCAGATAGACCTCGCGCTGGCGCGACTGGTCCATGAAGGCAAGAATCTCGGCGACTCTCTTCTCGACCGTCTCGTCGAAATGCGTGACCGCCAGTTCGACGAAGACGTCGGCGAACTGGCTCGCATAGGGCGACGTCAGGTAGCGCCGCGCATAGTTCAGCGCATAGCGGAAGCCTTTTTCGGGGTCGCCTGCCTGCACCGCGAGAGACACGGAGCGGCGAAGCGCCGCCTCCTCTATGATGGTGCCGGGCGCCGTCAGTCGCGCCCAGTCGTAGTATTTCATCGCGGCAACAGGATCCTGCTGCGACGTGGCGTTACCGAGGATGAGAAATAGGTAAGGGCCGACGCGCGAATTCTTGTATTCGGGCGCCGCCTTGGCGAGATTTTCGACGATCAACGGCCCCTTGCCGCGCAGATACTGCCGGAGCGCCTCCGCGACCCGGGCATCGAAGTTGCCCTCGACATCCCTGTCGGTCAGATAATCCAGCGTTTCCGGATTGCCGCCGCTCATGACATAGACAAGCGCCGCATCGACGTTGCGCGGATCGCGAAAGATCGCTTCGTCTGCCGCCCGCAGACGCTTGTCGATTTTGTTCAGCATGAAGCGCTGCATCTCGATCGCCGAATGGTCGCCGAGCACGACGGAATCCTGGACATATTGCAGAGACCTGACCATCTTGAACGGTGCGAGCTCTTCCGTCTCGCTTGCGCGCGCAAGGCCGATCGCCAGCGGGACCGCAAGAACCGATGTCGCCAGGATGGCGCCGAGCCGCTTCAGCATGTCTCTCAACCCTGCCCCGACTGCAACAGGATCTCGATCCGCCGGTTGGCGGCAGCATAGGGATCGTTCGGCACCTGCAGGCGCCGGTCCGCAAAGCCGCTGATCTGATTGACGCGCTGTTCCTTGAGACCGCCGCGGACCAGCATGTAATAGGCGCTCTGGGCGCGTGCCGCCGACAGCCGCCAGTTGTCGTAGGTTCCGTCCTTGAATGGGCGGCCATCCGTGTGGCCGCGGATCGCCACGGCCCCCTGACGCTCGGCGAGCAGCGTGCCGATCTTTTCCATGGCGAGGACGAGGTCCTTCGCGGGAACCGCAGAGCCCACCGCAAACATCGGCGCATCCGTCTGCTCGCTGATCGTCACCAGCAGCCCGCCTTCGGATGGCGTTACCACCAGCCCTTCGAGCAACCGTCCGGCCTCACCGCCGACCGCCTTCTCGATTTCGGCCTTGAGGGCTTCGGCCTCCTTCTGCTGCTGCTGTGCTTCCGCTTCCTGCTCGAGCGGCACCTCGCCTTTGCGGGCTTCCGCGGTCTTCAGCGCTTCGCCGGCAGCCGGATTATTCCCGGCATCGGCATCCGCGACGTCGCCTTCAGTGGCATTGCCGGCATCCTTGACTTCAACCTGCTTGGTCCAGAAATCCGGATCGAACGGATCGCGATAGGCCTCGCCGCCTTCGGCGCCGGTCGCCGGTCCCGACTGGGCGGCACCGCCCTCCCCCTTGGCGCTGATATTGGCCTGCTGTCCGGCCTCCTTGGCGATCTCGGAGAGCACCGAATAGGGGTTCTCGAAGAAGTCGGCGTCGGAATACTTCGTCTCCTCGCCGGAAGTGGCCGTCAACTGGTCGCCGGTCTTGGCGGAACCGCCGGATTTCGTCTGCTCGCCATCCGACTTCGAGCGCTGCTGCGTCTCTTCGCCCTGGGCATCCTTGGCCGGATTCTTCAGGCCCTTCTCTGCCGGCTTCTGATCGGTGAGCTGCACCGGATTGAAATAGGAGGCAATCGCCGCCTTCGTCTCCTCGTTGGCGGCGTTGATCAGCCACATGACGAGGAAGAAGGCCATCATCGCGGTCATGAAGTCGGCATAGGCGATCTTCCATCCGCCGCCGTGATGGCCGTCGTGGCCGTCTCCGGAGCGCTTGACGATGATGATTTCGTTCTTGCCGTTGTGATGGCTTTCTTCGCTCATGCCAGAACCTTCCGGACGGTATCGGACCAGGCCGCCATTCGGGTCACCAGGACCGTTTCGCCCAACTCAACCGTGAGATCGATGTCGTCGGCAACCACGTGCCGGAACAGCAGCGTGTCGTCGTCCAGATGCTGTTTCAGCGCTTCGAAGAGCACAGGCGATCCCTTGACGGTGATGGTAAGCCCCTCTCCCGCGCCGACGCCCTGCCTGATCATCGTCGCCAGGTCTTCAATGGCGCGCTTGAGCAGCGCCGCCTCCAAGACCGGGGCAAGCACGCGGGCGGTCTGGTCGCCAAGGGCCAGCGCCAGCCGCTCGGTGATCTGATCGAAGCCGGCAGCGAGTTTCGAAGCGGTTTCTTCCGCCAGGCGATGCCTCACGGCGTCGAGTTCCTCGGCGTGGCGCGCCTTGAGTTCGGCGAGCTCCCGCTGGTGCTCGAAGGCCAGTTCGGCCGCGGCTTCCGCGCGCCCCTGCGCAAAGGCTTCGCGCCGCTCGGCATCGACGTCGATCTCTGGCATGGTCGGCCTTTGGGCGGATCGGTCTTCGGTGGGAAAGTCGGCCTCGAGGTCCGGAAAATATTTTGGCGGCATCCGCGTGAGTTCGATCTTCGGCGCGCTGAAATCCTTGAGATAGCGGGAGAGCGACGCACTCATCGGCCAGCCCCCTGGGGGCACGCAGCCAATACCGGCGCGTTGCGCCCGCCTGGCAGAGACTGCCTCATGGTCCGGAAATCCAAAGCGGCTGACACGTCTGTGATGTCTCCTTCGGCCCTTGCCGCCCGCGACAGCGACAGGACCAACATTCTCGATGCGCAACGGTTCGCGAAGGGCGGACCCGGGGCGGGACCGGTGCAACGGCGGCCAGGATCATTTTGGCCGGCAGCCGGACGAGCAGACTGCGTAGGGAAACTAGCCGGTCAAACTTGTGCGAAAATGAAGGTTGTTGGACCGCGCCAGGGCAACAGCGCGGTCCAACCAGTCCCGCCAGATGCCGATGACCGGCGGCACGGCGGAAGCGAAGCTTTTGCTTACTCCTGGAACAGTCTCAGGATGTTTTCGGAGTTGGTATTGGCGATCGACAGCGACTGGATGCCGAGCTGCTGCTGGGTCTGCAGCGCCTTCAACCGCGTCGACTCCTCGTTCATGTCCGCGTCGACGAGACGGCCGACGCCCTTGTCGATCACATCCATCAGGTTGGCGACGAAGTTTTCCTGCATTTCGATGCGGCTGGTGATCGCACCAAGGGTCGCGGCCGAATTCGTCAACTGGCTGACGAGGTCATCGACGACACTGATCATGTCGTCCAGCTCTTCGTCAGTGGTCGTTTCGGAAAGCGCAATTTCCGTGCCGGCCGGCGGGCTGCCGGCGTCGATCAGGTAGTATTCACGCGCCGATCCCGTCGGAGCCGAGACGAGCGTGTCCGCATCCACCGCCATCGTCAGCAAGCCGCGGCTCGCGTCCTGGACGTCCACGAGAATGGAGCCCGACGTATCATAATCGAGCGTCGTTACGGAGACGCTGCCGTCGGCGCTGCGATTGAAGGAGGCCACGATGGACTTGGTGCCGACCGCGGTGGCTGCGTCGTTGTAGAGCCAGTTCTCACCCGAGAAGGATGCGGACTGAGCCGCCGACACCAGCTGTTCCTTGAGCTGCGCAAGCTCCTTGTCGATCTTGGTCTTGTCGACGCCAGGCTCGCGCGCCGCCACCAGCTTCGCCTTGACCTCGCTCATCAGGTCGATGACCGTGTCCAGGGCGGCATAGGCGGTATCGACCTTGGCCGCACCGAGGCCAAGCGCATCCTGCACGGTCGAAAGCGCGGCATTGTCCGACCGCATCGTCGTCGCGATCGACCAATAGGCGGCATTGTCCGCGGCGGTCTCGACGCGGTAGCCGGAGGACACGCGGCTCTGGGTCTCGTCCAGATTTCTGTTGATTGAACGCAGGGTCTGCAATGCCGCCATGGCGGCAGCGTTGGTCATGATGCTGGTCATTGGCTATCGCCCCTGTCGATGGGAGATCGAGGACATTCCGGGTGGGAACCGGCAGGGATGGTACGGCGTCATGCGCGCTGCCACCGTTTTGCCCTGGGCGACAGACCATCGTGCTTAACAAAGCGTTAATGTGAAATGGTTAACAAATGGTTAACGCGGTTAACGGTCCATTAAGACGTGTAAAGAAAAAGTTACATTGCCGGGATCGGCGCTTCCAGAACGACAAAGGCCGCGCAACAAGTGCGCGGCCTTGGAAATGATAAATGTCTGGGACAGCAGCCTTAACCGGCTGCCGACGCGTCCTACTGGCGGAAGAGCTGGAGGATGTTTTCCGAATTGGTATTGGCGATCGACAGCGACTGGACGGCGAGCTGCTGCTGCGTCTGCAGGGCTTTCAGGCGGGTCGATTCCTCGTTCATGTCGGCATCGACGAGGCGGCCGATGCCGGAGTCGATCGAGTCGGTCAGCGCCGCGACAAAATCTTCCTGAAGCCCGATGCGCATGGAGATCGAGCCGAGCTCCGAGGCGGCGCTGGTCATCGCCTGCAGGCCATCTTCGACAAGGGTCAGCGCTTCGGCCATTTCGGCGGTGTCGAAGCCGGTGATATCGAGAGCATAGATGGAAACGCCGATCGTCGCGCCGCCGGTGGTGCCGAGAATGCCGTTGGTGTCCACGATGGCGCCGGCACCGTCACCGCCGAAAAGCAGATTGCCGGTCGCCGTGTCGTCGAGCGTGTAGGTTGTCGTCTTCACCGAAACGGTGCCGTCCGAGGCGCGCACAAAGCCCGAGACCACGCTCTTATCGGCCGCGTCGCCGGCCACCCAGTTTTCGCCACTGAAGGAAGCAGACTCGGCGATCGACATCAGTTGCTCCTGCAACTGGTCGATTTCTTCCTGGATCTTCGTCTTATCGACACCTTCTTCGGTAGCGGCGACGATCTTCGACTTGATTTCTTTGACGACTTCGATGGCGCTTTCCATCGCGGCATAGGAGGTATCGACCTTCGCAGCGCCGAGACCGAGCGCGTCCTGGACGGCCGAGAGCGCCATGTTGTCGGAGCGCATCGTTGTGGCGATCGACCAGTAGGCGGCGTTGTCTGCCGCCTCGCCAACACGCAACCCCGAAGAAACGCGGCCCTGCGTCGTCTCCATGTTGTCGTCGATGGCGCGGAGGGTCTGAAGTGCGGCCATCGCCGCCGTGTTCGTCAGGATGCTGGTCATGGTCTGCTCGCCCCTCGAATGGCATTAGAATGGTTGAACATTCCGGATCGCCGCCGGGAACGAATGGTCGGCGTCATGCCTGTTAACCCGCTGGTCACCTTGGTTAACTCATCGTTTCGATGCGGCCAGCTAAAGCGAACATGGTTAACAAAGTCTAAAGGTGGGTTAGCAAAATTAACAAAACCTAACAATTTCCTTGCGCTGGAGCCCAAAAGCAGGAAAGCCGCACCTTTCGCAAGGTGCGGCCTCCTATAGCTTCCAGCATATTTGAGCGTCTGAGGGATCGACCGATCCCTAGTCGGCCCCCGTCGATTAACGGAAGAGCTGGAGAACGTTTTCCGAGTTGCTGTTGGCGATCGACAGCGACTGAACAGCGAGCTGCTGCTGCGTCTGCAGGGCCTTGAGGCGGGTCGATTCCTCGTTCATGTCGGCATCGACGAGGCGGCCGACGCCGGAGTCGATCGAGTCGGACAGTTTTGCGACGAAATCTTCCTGCAGGCCGATGCGCATGGAGATCGAACCGAGCTCGGCGGCAGCACTGGTCATGGCCGAGAGAGCGTCGTCGACGTCCGACAGCACGTCGTTCATGTCCGCCGTTGCGAGCGCGCTGATATCCAGCGAGTAGACATCGTAGCCGCCTGCAGAGGCGCCGGCAGTGCCGAGGATACCGGTCGCCGTATCGAGAGCACCAGTGCCGTCGTCGCTGAACAGCAGGTTGCCGCCCGTGACGCCGTCAACCAGCGCATAGCTCGTGGTCTTAACCGAGACCGTGCTGTCGGAAGCGCGGACGAAGCCGGAGACCACGGTCACAGTATTGCCGGCGACGCCACCGATCCAGTTCTCGCCGCTGAACGAAGCGGACTCTGCGATCGACAGCAGCTGTTCCTGCAGCTGGTCGATTTCTTCCTGGACCTTGGCCTTGTCGACGCCTTCTTCAGTTGCCGTCACGACCTTAGCCTTGATTTCCTTCACGACTTCGATCGCCGATTCCATACCGGCATAGGCGGTATCGACCTTGGCGGCGCCGAGGCCGAGGGCGTCCTGGACGGCGGAGAGGGCCATGTTGTCCGAACGCATCGTGGTCGCAATGGACCAGTAGGCGGCGTTGTCCGAGGCTTCGCCGACGCGCAGGCCGGAGGAGACGCGGCCCTGGGTCGTTTCCATGTTGGAGCCGATGCTCCGCAGCGTTTCGAGTGCGGACATGGCTGCGATGTTGGTAAGAATGCTTGTCATTTCTGAGTGCCCCTTAGTGGCTGATTAAGAAGGGACATTCCGGAGCTCACCGGGAAGCAACGGTCAGCATCATGCCTGCTAACCAATTAATTTTGTTGGTTAACCCGTCGTTTCGATGGCCCTAGGAAACAGCAAGATGGTTAAGGAATGCTGAAGCGGAACAAAAAATGCGAAAAGCCGCGACCGATTACGGTCGCGGCTCTTTTCCAGCGTTGCGGCACGGTCAGCCCCCGTGCCGGTTCGCCGATTAGCGGAAGAGCGACAGGATGTTCTGCGAGTCGGAGTTGGCGATCGACAGGGCCTGGATGGCGAGTTGCTGCTGCGTCTGCAGGGCCTTCAGGCGGGTCGACTCCTCGTTCATGTCGGCATCGACGAGGCGGCCGATACCGTTTTCGATCGAGTCGCTGAGTTCGGAAACGAAGTCGGCCTGCAGATCGATACGGGTCGACATCGAACCGAGCGACGAGGCGGCGCTGGTCATTGCCGTCAGGGCGTCTTCGACGTCGGAGAGAGCTTCTCCGAGAGCCGTGGCGTCCATTGCAGAGATATCGAGGCCGTAGACGTCATTGCCGTTCGTACCTGCGGTGCCGAGGATACCGGTCGCGGTATCAAGTCCACCGGCGCCATCGTCGGCAAAGAGGAGCGTACCGTCGGCCGCATCTGTCAGCGTGTAGCTGGACGTCTTGATCGAAACTGTGCCGTCCGAAGCACGGACGAAACCGGTAACGACGGTCTTCGTGGCAGCTTCACCGGCGATCCAGTTTTCACCGTTGAAGGAGGCGGATTCCGCGATGCTCAGGAGCTGGTCCTGGAGCTGGTCGATTTCTTCCTGGACCTTAGCGCCGTCGACGCCTTCTTCCGTGGCGGCGACGATCTTCGCCTTGATTTCCTTGACGACGTCGATGGCCGCTTCCATACCGGCATAAGCGGTGTCGACCTTGGCGGCGCCCATGCCGAGCGCGTCGGTGACCGACGAAAGGGCTGCGTTGTCAGAACGCATGGTGGTCGCGATCGACCAGTAAGCGGCGTTGTCGGAAGCAGAGCCGACACGCATGCCGGTCGAAATGCGGTTCTGCGTGTCTTCCATGCTGGAGGAGATGGAGCGCAGCGTCTGCAGAGCGGCCGTTGCCGAGCTGTTGGTGAGAATGCTTGCCATGTTCGTTGTCCCTTTTACGAAATACTTATGGGGGGACATACCGGGCTCAAAAAACGTTACCGGTCACGACGATCCGGCATCATGCCACTCGGTTCCGCTCAGCTCGTGAAGGACACCAAACCCGTCGTGTGAGGACGAAATTCGCAGCCATTTCTTGCCAACAGCTTAACCGGCGGAGCGCCCGGAAGACGACCCGGGAATGTGGTGAATCCCGCGTGAAATCCTATGCTTAACGGATTGTTTCGGGGCCGCCGGATGTCTTAACGGGGGACACTGCCCGAGCCTTAAGTGAAGGAGCGCACCAGACTGCCGACGAGCAGGTTCCAGCCGTCGATCAGCACGAAGAACAGGATCTTGAAGGGCAGCGAGATCGACGTCGGCGGCAGCATCATCATGCCCATCGCCATGGTGATGGTCGAGACGATGAGATCGATGACCAGGAAGGGCAGCATGATCAGGAAGCCGATCTCGAAGCCGCGGCGGATCTCCGAAATCATGAAGGCCGGCACGACGGCGCGCAGATCGACCTTGTCGTCGACGACGACGGTCTGGCCCTTCTCGCGGGCGATGTCGATGAAGAGCTGCAGGTCCTTGTCGCGCGTGTTGGCGAGCATGAACTCACGGAACGGCTCGGATACCCGCGGCAGCGCCTCGGTCTCGGAAATCTCGTTCTTCAACAGCGGATCGATGCCCTCGCGCCAGGCGCGGTCGAAGGTGGGCGCCATCACGTAGAAGGTCATGAACAGCGCCAGCGACACCATGATCATGTTCGACGGTGTGGTCGCAAGCCCCATGCCCGAGCGCAGGATCGCAAAGGCGATGACGAAACGGGGAAAGCTCGTCACCATGATCAGGATGCCCGGGGCGACCGAAAGGACGGTCAACAGCCCGAATGTGCGGATGATCCAGGAGGCGACCGAACCATCGACCGGCGTGTTCAGAATATCGGCGGGAAAGCTCTGCGCCCCGGCAATTCCCGACATCGCCATCATGGCGACTATGAAGGCAGCAATCCGGAGCATCCAGGGTCAGGGCCTGTACGAATGGAATGAATCTAGTGGTCCTGACCCCGCCGAATCATTGGATGACGAAGGTTCGGAACATCACATTGGTTACGCGCCCGTCGGAGCGCAGGTCAACCCGTTCCTGGATGTCATCCCGGAGATATTGAAAGCCGCGCGGCCCCTGGATTTGCTGCAGCGACACGGTCTTGAGGTAGGCGATGATGTCCTGGTGGATTTCTTCCGCGAGCGCGACGTCAGGGACGCCCTTGAACTGCAGCGCGACCTCGACGCGAACCCAGTTCTCCGCCGGATAGGCAAGGTTCGTGGTGATCGGTTCGAGCTGGACGATACCGTTGGCTTCTGTGGCGATCTTCGGAAGGCCCTCCTCGCCGGTGGCATTCTCGGGGACTTCGGCCACCGCTTCCGCCTTCTCGGCCGGTGGCGGCGCCAGAAATATGCCGACAAGCCAGCCGCCGCCGCCGGCGACGAGCGTCAGTACGGCGACTGCGGCGATGGTCATCACCAGCGACGGGGACTTTTGTTGCTTGATGTCGATTTCTTCCATCGTCACGCCCCTCAAATCGGTGAGACGAGATCGACGACCTGCTGGCCCCATGGCGGCTGCTGCACTTCCATCAGCCGGCCGCGGCCACCGTAGGAGATACGCGCCTCGGCAATGCGGTCGTAGGAAATGATATTGTCGGCGTCGACATCCCGCGGCCGGACGATGCCGGCGACATTGAGGATGCGCAGTTCGTGGTTGACGCGCACTTCCTGCGAGCCGCTGATCAGCAGATTGCCGTTCTCCAGGACACCGGTGACAACGGCGGCGACGAGCAGCCGGAGCTTCTCGGAGCGCTCGGTCTTACCGTCGCCTTCGGTCTTGATGTTCGACCCGTATTTGAGATTGCCGGACCATTCGAAGTCGCTGGTCTGCGATTCACCGCTGGCGCCGAGGTTGAAGCCGCTGGAATTGGTGCGGCTGCGGTCCGTTTCGTTGTTGAACGACGCCTTGTCGTCGATCTGGATATCGACGGTCAGGATATCGCCGACATTGATCGCGCGCGCGTCCTTGAAGAGGGCGGCCTGCTGGTCGTTCCACAGCGAGTATCCGGCGGTCATCTGATGCGGCTGCTTCGGATACGCCGCCAATTGCGGCGCCTGCGTATATTGCAGGCCGCTGCCGATCGGGCTCATCGACGGCGCCTGGCCGATCTCCCTGAAGGCCTGGTTCTGGCATCCCGCAAGAAGGCTCGCGGCCAGAACGGCCGTAAGTTGCATTCTCATGATGGCTCCTTCGAGGTGTTCGGGTCGCTGGCGCTGGAAATGATGTTGGTGAGCACCGCCGCCTTCTCGTCGCTCATCTCGCTGAGGATCAGCGAGGATTGGCGTGCCGGCAGCTTCATGACGATCGCTGCGGCGATCTCCGGCCGTACCATCTCGAGCTTGCCGGCGGCGGCGTCGGGCTTCATCGTCTTGTAGATGTCGACGAGGCCGAGTTCCGCCTGCTTGAGGAAATCGTTGCGGCGCTTCAGCCAGTCCTCGTATTCGGCCCGGCGTTTTTCCAGCGTCGCAATGCGTTCGTCGACGCTCGCCTGCAGGGTCTCAAGATCCTTGCGCTGCAGGAGGTAGCGCTGGTCGCGCGCCGCATCGGCAATATTGGTGCAGAACTGCTGGATTTCGTTGGTCGCGCCGTTTTCGGCAGGAGGCGCGGTCACGTCCTGCGCGAATGCGCCCGGCATAACCAGCATCAGTGCTCCGCCGGCCGCGGCCAACAGCGTGCGGCGAGACTTGCCGGGAAGAAGGTCCATAGTTCCGGTCATTGCAGCACAAGCTCCGCCTGAAGGGCTCCCGCCGTCTTGATGCTCTGCAGGATCGCGATGATTCCGTCCGGCTTGACGCCGATGCTGTTGAGACCCGCGACAAGCGAGCGAAGGCTCGACCCGTTGAGGATCGCCACCGTGCCGCCATCCGACTGCGCCTCGATGGTGGTATTCGGCTCGACGGCCGTCTCGCCGCGCGAGAAGGGCGCCGGCTGGACGACGGTCGGGGTCTCGGTCACCTGCACCGTCAGGGTGCCGTAGCTGACCGCAACTTCGTTGACGCGCACATCCTGACCGATGACGATCGTGCCGGTCCGCTCATTGACGACGACGCGGGCCGGGACGTCCGTCTCGACGACGAGATTTTCGATGTCGGCCATCAGCCGGGCGAGATCGGCCATTTTCGGCTTCTGGACGAGAACGGACTGCGAGTCCAAGGCTTCGGCAATGCGGCCGCCGAACTGCGCAGAGGCAAATTTGTTGATCGCCGCCGCCATACCGACGGCGGTCGAGAAATCCGGGTTGCGCAATTGCAGCACGAGGTTGAAGCCGTCCTTGAACTTCGACGGCAGCTCGCGTTCGATGATGGCGCCGTTCGGCACGCGGCCGGCCGTCGTCACGCCTTGCGACAAACTGGCTGCGTCACCCTGGGCGCTGAAGCCGGTGACGACAATCGAGCCCTGGGCCACCGCATAGATCTGCCCGTCGGCGCCCGAGAGCGACGTCATGACCAGCGTGCCGCCGCGCAGCGACGTCGCGTCGCCGAGCGAGCCGACGGTGACGTCGACACGGCTGCCGGGGCTTGCGAAAGGCGGCAGCGTGGCGGTGACCAGCACCGCCGCCACATTGCGCGTCCGCGACTCGCCGCCCTGGGTCGAGATGCCGAGGTTCTGCAGCATGGCGCGGATCGACTGGTCGGTGAACGGCGAGGACCGCAGGCTGTCGCCGGTTCCCTGCAGCCCGACCACCAGACCGTAGCCGATGAGCTGGTTGTCCCGCCCGGCCTGCAGCGAGGCCACGTCCTTGATGCGCGACGCGGAATGAGCGGGCGTCAATGTCGCCGCAAACAACAACGCGAAGGTCAGCAACCACTTACAGACGCGCATCGTCATTTCGCCACCACATGGACCGTGCCGTCGGCCATCACCGTGCCGGAGACGATGACGCCGCTATCGATGTTGCGGGCGCGGATCAGTTCGCCGACCGCCGCGTCCTCAAGCGGCGAGCCGGCGGCGGTGATCGTCAGCCCGCCATTGTTGAAGATCAGCCGTACCGTCGAGCCGCGCTCGACCGCATAGCGGTCGCGGAGCGCCGAGGCGAGGATCACCCGTCCCGGCAGGAGGGTCCGCTTCGTCACCTTGCCCTCGACCTCTTCGAGGGAGCCGATATAGCCGTCGGCGAGATCCGGATTGGTCACGTCGACGACTTCCAGCATGCTCGCCTCGATGGTTTCGCCGGGATAGATGATCTGCTTCGGGATGACTGCGGTCGGCTGCTGCGCGGAGACGAGCGCCGGCGACAGCAGTGCGGCGGCGATCGCTGCAAATGCGAGCGGCCGCGTCAAGCGCGCGAAGCGACCTTCGATTGCTGCCCTTTCGGCGGATCGGCGAAACATCATGTTTGCCCCCTCTTCCCGTTACCTGAGGTTCTTGCTCACCGTGGCGGCCATCTCGTCCGCGGCCTGGATGACCTTGGAGTTCATTTCGTAGGCGCGCTGGGCCGAGATCAGGTCGGTGATTTCCTTGACCGGATCGACGTTGGAGGATTCCAGATAGCCCTGCTTGATCTGCGCGAAGCCGGGATCGGCCGGCGTGCCGACGATCGGTTCGCCGGATGCGGCTGTCTGCTTGAAGAGGTTTTCGCCCTGCGGCTCCAACCCGGCCTCGTTGACGAAATTGGCGATCGTCAACTGACCGATTTCCTGGGTTTCCGTCGCGTCGCCGATCCGCACCAGGACTTGGCCGGAAGCCGAGACGGTGATCTCGGTCGCGTCCTGCGGCACGGTGATGCCGGGAACGACCGTGTAGCCGTCGATGGTGACGAGTTGGCCGGTGGCGTTGGTGTTGAAGGCGCCCGAGCGGGTATAGACCGTTTCGCCGTTGGGCGTTTCGACCTGGAACCAGCCGCGGCCGACAAGCGCAAGGTCGAGATCGTTGCTGGTGTTGACGAGGCTGCCCTGGACGTGGAGGTTGCGGACGGCGGCCGTCTGGACACCGAGACCGACGATCGCCCCTTCCGGCACGATCGCCTGGTTGGAGCGGTTCGGCACGCCCTGGGCGCGCTCCGTCTGGTAGAGCAGATCCGAAAATTCCGCGCGCGCCCGCTTGTAGCCGGTCGTGTTGATGTTGGCGATGTTGTTGGCGATGACTTCGAGGTTCAGCTGCTGGGCGTTCATGCCCGTGGCGGCGATGGAAAGGGCCTTCATGTCACGTTCCTTCAGATCTGCATGCGGGCGATTTCGAGATAGGCGGTGACCACCTTGTCGCGGATGGCGAGCGCGGTCTGCAGCGACTGTTCCGCATTCATCACCGCATCGACGACCTCACGCGTGTTCGCCTCGCCGCGGATCGCCTGCAGCGACACGCCTTCGGCCGATTTCATCGAGCGGATGGCATCCGTGGTCATCGTGCCGAGGACTTCGGCGAAGCTCTGTGATTGCGGAGCGGAAGCGCCCGCACTCGGCAGCGAGAGCGCGGTCGAGGCGGTCAGGCTGGTGCCTTCGGCCTCCTTCAGGTTCGAAAACGCGCCGACGGACTGAATTGCATCGATCATTATTGCGAGGCCCTCAACAGGTCGATTGTCTGGGAGATGAGATCGCGAGACTGCTTGACGGTCTGCAGGTTGGCCTCGTAGGCGCGGTTGGCTTCGCGCATGTCGGCCATCTCGATCAGGACGTTGACATTCGGCATCTTCACCATGCCCTTCTCATCGGCGGCCGGATTGCCGGGATCGAACTCGATGCTGAAATCCGAATCGTCGGTGCCGAGGCGCTGGACCTCGACGAGCGATGCGCCGCTCGCCCGGTCGACTTCCGCGGCGAAGGAAATCGTCTTGCGGCGATAGGGGTCGGCGCCGGGCACGTCGCCGGTGGAGCGGGCATTGGCGATGTTTTCGGAAACGATGCGCAGGCGCGTCGACTCCGCCTGCAGGCCCGAAGCCGAAACCTTGAGTGCCGAGGTCAAAGGATCCATGGATGTTATTTCCGTACCGTCATGAGCATCATCCGGTGAAAGGATTTCACCAGTCCGGAATTGAGTTCGTAGTCGCGCTTGATCTCGCCCGTCTTCATCATTTCCTGCTCGAGCGCGACGGTGTTGCCGGACTGCTGGACCGCCACGTCGTCGATCATGCCGACGTCGGTCACCTGCGCGGCATCCGGGCTCTCGGTGAAATGGGCACGATGCGTCGCGGCCATCTGGACGCCGGTGTTCTGGAGTACGCTTTCGAAGGGCTGGACGTCCTTGGCCCTGTAATGCGGCGTGTTGGCATTGGCGATGTTGCCGGCCACGACATTCTGGCGGACCGTCAGCCACTGGGCCTGGCGCGACGCGAGTTCGAAAAGCTGAATCGGATCCATCGAATACTCCTCATGAGATGAGGAGGACCCTAGGCGGGTAATCTTGCGTGGGACTTGTCGAGAAACGGGATGCGCAGTCGTGCGACAAATTCTCGACGGGGAACTTGGCGGCGAAGCGGTCGCCTCTCCAAAGTCTCACGCTGTGCCGCGACTGCCGAGCGTAGCGCAGCCGAGCTGGCCGCCTAGTTGGCCTGGTACACTTGGCCCTTGGAGGTGATCATCACCCAGCGGCCGTTGCGCTCTTCGAAAGTGGCAAGCCGGCTGTTGTCCGGCAGGACCGAGCCGATGCGGACGATATACATGCCGGTCGCATCCTCGATGAGGGCCCTTCCGTTGGCAACATGCATCAGCTTGAAGCCGGACGGCTCGGGAAAGGGCTGTTCCGGGCCGGCTTGCGGCTCGCCTGCACCGGCAGCTGGTTGATGCTCCAGTCCGGGCACGGTCGCGGTCGTCAGCCGATCGATCGCCGCGGCGGTTTCCGCGTCCACATCGGTCATCGCCAGCGGCGATACCGACACGACGCCGCGACCGGGGCGCTCCGGCAGATCCCGCGTCGTTCCGCGCCAGAGCGGCGGGATCGAGAACTGGTCCTGGTGCAGGAAGGCGTACCACGGAAAGAACGTCGCAAAGGCAGCCATGGCGAGCCCGATCGCGCCGAGGACCTTGTCGGTCAGCGGCATCTTGGCGTCGCGCCGGCGCTGGTGGACGATTTCGTCGGCTTCGTTGTCGGTCATTGCTACCCCTTCCCCCGGATAGCCGCGGCGGGCGCGTTACCCATGGCGGCTGCCTTCAGCGCGTTTGCAAGGTCGGTGAAGGCATCGGCGACGGATCGCTCGCCAGGGGTCTGCTTGAGGACGTCATAGATGACGGGCACCTGTTTGATCGCCATGTCGAGGTCCGGGTCGCCGCCGGCGCGGTAGCCGCCGATCAGCCTGAGGTCGCGGGTCTCCTCGAAGCGATGGATGAGCGATTTCAGCCGCGCCACGAGCTTTTCCTGATCCGGCGTCCAGGCTTTCCTTGCCAGGCGCGAGATGGAGGCCAGCGGGTCGATCGGCGGATAGCGCCCCTCTTCGGCCAGGCTGCGGTCGAGGACGATGTGGCCGTCGAGGATGCCGCGTGCCGAATCGGCAACCGGATCGTTGTGATTGTCGCCGTCGACCAGGATCGAGATGATCGCGGTGATCGTCCCGGTCCCCTCGGCGCCAGGGCCGGCGCGTTCGAGCAGGCGCGGCAATTCGGTAAAGACCGAAGCCGGATAGCCGCGGGCGATCGGCGGCTCGCCGGCCGCTGTCGCCACCTCGCGGATCGCATGGGCAAAACGCGTCACGCTGTCGACGATCAAGAGGACGTTGTCGCCCTTGTCGCGATAGTGTTCGGCGATCGTCACCGCCGTCAGCGGCGCCATTTTCCGGAGCATCGGGCTCTCGTCACTGGTGGCGACGACGGCAACGGATTTGGCGAGATTGTCACCAAGCGTATCCTCGATGAATTCACGCACTTCGCGGCCGCGTTCGCCGACCAGCGCGATCACCACCTTGTCGAAGGCGTCGGCGCGCGCCAGCATCGACAGCAGCGTCGACTTGCCGACACCAGAGCCGGCAAAGATGCCGAGGCGCTGGCCGAGGCAGAGCGGCGAGAAGATGTCGACGGCGCGCACGCCGGTCTTGAAACCCTGTTCGACCCGTCTGCGGGTCATCGACGGCGGCGCGGTATTGGAGATCGAACGACGCATGTCGCCCTGCATGAGGGGGCCGCGGCCATCGATCGGTTCGGCCAGCGCGTTGATCGTCCGGCCGCACCAGTTGTCCGTCGGGGCGATACGGAAGGCGCCCTTGCGGATGACGGTGTCATGGATGCCGATCGGATCGCCCGGCTCGATCGGGCAGACGACGACCCGATCCGGTTCGACGCGGACCACTTCGCCGAGATGGGTGCCGGTGGCACTTTTGTGCGCCACGAAATCCCCCAGCCGCACATGCCGGGACAGGCCGCTGACGGTATAGTGCCCCGGCGAGATCGTCTGGACATGACCGCCAGGGGCGATCGAAACATCGGGATTGGCATAGCGCTCGACAAGGCCGGCGAGCGCCGCCAGCGAGGTCGAAGCTGGAATGGTGTCAGAGCCTTGGGGTTCCATGCAGATTTCCGTTGCGGTGGACCCCGGCCGGTTGCCGTGAGCCTCTTCTTGCTTGCTTCGCTCTAGAGCGGAATGCGCTCACATGCGTTCGCGCTACCGCTCTAACTTTTTGTTTTTGCCGCATTTATGCGACGTCAGGTGATTCCACCTGACTGCAAAATGCACTAGCGCTCGCCGCCGAGCGTCTTGATCGCCTCTTCAAGCGATCCTTCGCTGTCGCGCATCAAAGCCGTGACGTTGTCAAAGGCGCGCGTCACCATGATGAGCTGGGTCATTTCCTGGACGGCATTGACGTTCGACTCTTCGAGGAAGCCCTGCATCACGCCGACGTCGAAGCGGTCGACGACGGGCTCCGGTTGAGCGGCCGGCATGACGGCACTGTTGTCATAGCGCACGAAGCCGCTGGAGAAATCCGCCTCGTAGAGGCCGAGCAGGGCGACCTGGACGCCGTTCTGGTGGATGGCTCCGTCGGCGCCGACGGTGATCTCGCCGGCACCGCCGTTCAGCTGAATCGGTGCACCGCCGGCGTCCAGCACCGGATATCCCTTGAGGGTCACCAGCTCGCCGGTCTCCGTCAGGGTGAAACGGCCGTCACGGGTCAGCGCCGGCCCGCCGGGCGTGTCGATGTTGAACCAGGCGTTCCCCTTGATGGCGAAGTCGAGCGCAGAACCGGTCCGCGCCAAGGCGCCGTTGCCGGTGTTTAAGTATTCCTCGCCTTCGGATACGTAAGAGACCTTGGACGGCTTCGTATCGCCGAGAACCTGGTCGAATTTCACTTCCGTGGAGCGGAAGCCGACCGTATTGGCGTTCGCGATGTTGTCGGCAAGCGTGTTCAAGCGCTTCTCAAGCGCCATCTGTGATGAAAGCGCCACATAGAGCCCGGTCTGCACGTCAGCGTCCCCCGAGTTTCAGATTGTTGATGGAAAGGAGCAGGTCGGGGGAAATGCCGTAGCCGCTCGAAGAACCGAAGACCGCAAGCGGATCGTAGCTGTCCGAAGAATTCTCGATCTCCCAAAGGGCCGTGAAGCGATCGATGAAGGCGGCGAGCTTTACCGGATCCTGGAAATCCTTGAGGTCGATCGCCTCCTCATAGGCTTCGGCCTGCCGGTCGACGTCGGCTGCGGCAAACTCCTCGGGCAGTTGCAGCGCGGCCCGCACCACCTGGGCCAGCGCCTCGTCTGCAATGATCTCGTAACCGCTGGTGATCAGAGGCGCCATGCGCTCGAAGTAGAGTGCCAGCCTCACGCCGCCATTCTCCTCGCCGGCATTCTGCTCCAGCGTCTGGCGTGCGTATTTGTCGACGACGCCCTTTTGGGCACGCTCGAACGAGGTTGCCGTATCGCCGTGCCGCGCGAAATTCAGCGATTCGACCAGGGCCTTGTAGCGGCTGTCCGCCAGCTTATTGGCAAAAGCGTCCTCGCTGTCGATGCCCTCCGTCAGCACCTTGCGCATGAAGGCCTTGGCATAGGCCATGTCCTCCAGACCGTGCGCCTTCATCGCATAATCATAAAGCCGGCTGTCGGCGAAGAACTCGTCGAGCGACTTGATGCTGCCGATCCTGGAAAGATAGTATTCCGTCTCGCGCGCCACGACCGGCTGCTCCGAGACGCGCTCCAGCGAGCCGGTGATGTCGGCGGTAATCAGCTTGTAGCTCGTATAGGTCGTGGTCACGATCGGTCGCCCCGTGCGGAGTAGCGGCCCGGCGCGATGGCCCGACCTTGATAAATCCTGACCGTATTGGCTTGCGCGAACCTGTTCGGCGCGCCGGTGGCGAGCAGGGTTCGCGGCCAGCCTCACGCAAGGATGAAAACCTATTCCTTCGGAGGGAAATCACGATCGCGACAGGTATCGACATGAATATCATCATCGGGCTCCTTGTGACTTTCGGCTGTATCCTCGGCGGATACCTCGCCATGGGCGGCCACCTGGAAGTCCTCAACCAGCCCTTCGAGCTGATGATCATCGGCGGGGCCGGCATCGGCGGCTTCATCATGGCCAATTCGATGAAGGTGGTGAAAGATACCGGCAAAGCGCTCGGCGAAGCCTTCAAGCACAAGGTACCGAAGGAGCGCCACTACCTCGACACGCTCGGCGTGCTCTACAGCCTGATGCGCGACCTGAGAACCAAGTCGCGCAACGAGATCGAGAGCCACATCGACAATCCCGAGGAATCGCCGATCTTCCAATCCGCGCCGACCGTCCTGCAGAACAAGGAGCTGACGGCGTTCATCTGCGACTATGTGCGGCTCATCATCATCGGCAATGCCCGCTCGCACGAGATCGAAGCGCTGATGGACGAGGAAATCCATACGATCACCCACGATAAGATGAAGTGCTATCACGCCTTGACGAGCATGGGGGATGCGCTGCCGGCGATCGGCATCGTCGCGGCGGTTCTCGGGGTCATCAAGGCGATGGGCGCCATCAGCGAGGCGCCGGAAGTGCTGGGTGCAAAGATCGCCGCCGCCCTCGTCGGAACGCTGCTCGGCGTGTTCCTGTCCTATTCGATCGTCGGGCCGCTCGTCGCCAACATCAAGGCGGTGCGCGAAAAGCAGAACCGGCTCTACGTCATCGTCAAGCAGACATTGCTCGCATACATGAACGGCTCCGTTCCCCAGGTCGCCCTTGAATATGGCCGCAAGACGATCTCCGCCTATGAGCGGCCGTCCATCGATGCGGTCGAGCAGGAGATGATGAATCCGGGCGGCGGCGGCGAAAGCAAGGCGGCGTGAAACCATGAACCCGAGCACCGATTCGAACGTCTATGCTTTCGACAAGAAACTGCTGGCGCGCATGACGGGCGCGCTCGGCGACGACAAGACAATCGGCCGCACCGCTCTGGAACTCGGCCATGTCTTCAGCGAACGCCTACCCGAAATGCTCAAGCAGGAGACCGGGCGCGACATCGCGATCGGCTATGCCGGCGTCAAGATGGGGTTCAGGAATGAACTCATCGCCGATCTCGGAGAAGCGGTTCTGCTCAGTGACGTATCTCTCCGCAACTGGTGCGCCGAATTCCAGATCGGCTGCGACAGCCCGGTTCTCATTGCCCTCGTCGAAGCCCTGCTCGGCGCCGAACCCATCGACATCGAAGAGCCGCTGCCACGGGCGCTCTCCAAGATCGAGATCGACGTCGCGGTGCCGGTGTTCGAGAGGATCGCCGAGGCCGTGCGCATGGCGGTGGACGCGCCGGGCGGTTTCGAGCCGGTGGTCGGACGGCCGCATAACGGGGCCGAACGCCTGCCGCCCGACCCCGCGCTCGAGGATGTCTATGCCGCCTCGATCGACATGACCTTCGGGCTGGGACCGGTACTCTCCACCTTCTCGGTGATCATCCCGCAAAACGTACTGCTCAAGACCCAGATCGTCCCTCCCGGCAATGCCGGACGAAACGAAAGCATGAAGACGGATTGGAGCGAGCAGCTCGAGGAGCAGATTCGCCGCTCGGCCGTGACGCTGGAGGCACGCATCCAGCTGGAGAGCCTGACGCTCGACACGATCAGCCGGCTGCAACCGGGAGACGTGATCCCGTTTCATGACGGCCAGGACGTCAGGGTCGAGGTCAACGCCAACGGTCGCGATCTCTATGTCTGCGAGTTCGGCCGATCGGGGTCGAGATACACGGTTCGCGTCAAGGACACGCACGGCTCCGAGCAGGACATCCTTCGTCACATCATGAGTTAAACCGACCTCGCATCGCAGAATGCCTGAGGCAAGCTTCAACTGGAATAATCCGCACATGGTACGCAAGAAAGCAGCATCCATCGAAGAACAGGCCGCATTTGCAGGAGACGCCGAGCTCGATCAGGCGATCGACGATCTGCGCGGCGTTCTCAAGCAGGACGGCGCAGCAACGGATTTCGGCGCCGAGTTCGGCGCTGCCGAGCCGTTCGGCCAGGGCGCGGACTTTGGTGGCGGCCTCGGTGCGGGCGGCTTCGGCGGCGATTTCGCCGACACCTCCCTGGACGGCGGCCTCGACGTTGGAACCGGCTTTGCCGGCAGCGATTTCGGCGGCAGCGATTTCGGCGGCGGCGATTTCGGTGCGGTGTCATCCGGCATCGAGACTGCGCCGGGCAGCGGCATGGCGGCAAACATGGACCTGATCATGGACATCCCGATCGATGTCCAGATCGTGCTCGGCACGAGCCGGATGCAGGTCTCCGGTCTCATGGGGCTGACCGAGGGGGCAACGATCGCGCTCGACCGCAAGATCGGCGAGCCGGTGGAGATCATGGTCAACGGCCGGGTCATCGGCCGCGGCGAGATTACCGTCCTCGAGGGCGATGTGACCCGGTTCGGCGTCAAGCTCATCGAGATAAAGGGCAGCAGGAAATAGGCCCGATGATCGGGCGAGGGATGAATCCATGATGGATTTCGACGGTTTCGAAGCGCAGGCATTGGCAACACCGCTCAGTCAGACGGAGAAGGCCGCCGCCGTGCTGCTCGCCATGGGCAAATCCGTGGCCGGTAAACTCTTGAAATTCTTCACGCAGAGCGAATTGCAGGCCATCATCGCCGCGGCGCAGTCGCTGCGCGCCATCCCTCCCCACGAACTCGAGGCGCTGGTCAACGAATTCGAGGACCTGTTCACCGAAGGCGCCGGCCTGATGGACAACGCCAAGGCGATGGAGAGCATTCTCGAGGAAGGCCTGACCCCGGACGAGGTCGACGGCCTGCTCGGGCGGCGCGCCACCTTCCAGTCCTACGAGGCAAGCATCTGGGATCGGTTGCAGGAATGCGATCCGGCAGCGGTTGCCCAGTCGCTCGCCGAGGAGCACCCGCAGACGATTGCCTATGTCCTCTCGATGATGCCCTCGAGCTTCGGGGCCAAGGTGCTGCTGCAGCTATCGGACCGACTGCGCCCGGACATTCTCAATCGCGCCGTCAACATGAAGAGTGTCAGCCCGAGGGCCGCCTCGATCATCGAGGCGCGCGTCATCGAGATGATCGAGGAGATGGAGGCCGAGCGCAATTCGCCCGGCCCGGCGAAGATCGCCGAGGTGATGAACGAGCTCGAGAAGAAGCAGGTCGATACGCTGCTCGCCTCGCTCGAAACGATCAGCACCGATTCCGCCAAGAAGGTCCGGCCGAAGATCTTCCTCTTCGACGACATCCTCTACATGCCGCAGAGAAGCCGCGTGCAATTGTTCAACGACGTCTCGACCGACGTCATCACCATGGCGCTCAGGGGTTCGGGTCCGGAACTGCGCGAATCAGTTCTCGCCTCCGTCGGCGCGCGCCAGCGGCGCATAATCGAATCGGACCTTGCGGTCGGCGATGCCGGCATCAACCCGCGCGACATCGCTATCGCCCGCCGCTCCATCACGCAGGAAGCGATTCGCCTCGCCGCCAGCGGACAGCTGGAGCTCAAGGAAAAGGAATCGGAAGCCGCTTGATGGCGAGAACCTGATCTGATTTCTGTTGAGCCGGGCGCCTTCTTGCCGTCCGGCTCTTGCGCATGAGACCTGCGCGGTCCACCACGGAGGCTGTGGAGCGCGTCGGCGCCGGCCGATAGGAACGGCAGGCCGTCGGGGATGAGGGAGGCCGCCGCTCCTTGCCAGGATGGGAGCTTCCTGTTTCATGTCGGACGATCAGGACAAGGACAGTAAAACCGAAGCGCCATCGGAGAAGAAACTCTCCGACGCGGCCGAGAAGGGGAATGTCCCCTTTTCTCGCGAAGTGACCGCCTTCGCCTCGACGCTCGCGGTCTACATCTTCATCGTCTTCTTTCTTTCCGACGGCGCGGCCAGCACGGCCGAGGCACTCAAGGACATATTCGAGCAACCGGAGGCCTGGCGCCTCGAAACGGCAACGGATGCGGTCGGGCTGATCTCGCACGTCGTACTGAAGTCCGCAGGATTGGTCCTCCCTGTTTTCGTGCTGCTGATCATCTTCGGCGTCGGGTCGTCGATCTTCCAGAATTTGCCGCGGCCGGTGCTCGACCGGATCATGCCGAACATGAACCGCGTCTCGCCGATAGCAGGCTTCAAGCGTATTTTCGGCGTTCCGGGGCTGGTGGAGTTCGCCAAGTCGCTGTTCAAGATCATCGTCGTGTCGATCATCGTCGTCCTGGTTCTCTGGAACGATTATTTCGCCACGCTCGACCTGATGTTTTCAGATCCGGTGACCATCTTCGCCACGATGATCTCCGACCTCAAGCAGATCGTCACCGTCGTGCTGCTTGCCACCGCGGTGCTGGCGATCGTCGATCTCTTCTGGACCCGTCATCATTGGTACAGCGAATTGAAGATGACGAAGCAGGAGGTGAAGGAGGAACTGAAACAGTCCCAGGGCGACCCGATCGTCAAGTCGCGGCTTCGGTCCATGCAGCGCGACCGGGCTCGCAAACGCATGATAGCCTCCGTGCCCCGCGCCACTCTGGTGATCGCCAACCCGACGCACTACGCGGTCGCGCTGCGCTACGTGCGCGAAGAGAGCGACGCGCCCGTCGTCGTCGCCATGGGACAGGATCTGGTGGCCCTGAAGATCCGCGAGATAGCCGAGAAAAATGGCATTCCCGTCTTCGAGGATCCGCCGCTCGCGCGCTCCATGTTTGCACAAGTCTCGGTCGATAGTGTTATTCCACCGGTGTTTTACAAGGCAGTCGCCGAACTCATTCACCGGGTTTACGCAGCTCAGCCGCAACAAAAACGGGTGACATGATCTTGAAGAAGTGCGAATTCTCCGAAAAACGCGAAAAACTGGTGGCAGAGGCGATTCGTCCGGTGGCAACCGAACTGCGCCTGATCGACGCCGCGGACTTCATCGCCCTCCTGCGGTTCGAGTCGCATGCGAGCCTCGCCGACCTGGTGGAATCAGCGGCGGAACTCTATTTTCTGCCGGGTACCGTGAATTTCGGCCTTGGCGGCAACTACAATCTCGACTGGAACAGCCGTCCGGAAATTATTCTGGACCTCGAGTTGAAGCCCCGAGGCGTAACGGTCTATGCGCGGCTCGTGCTGGCCGGGGAAGCAGCCGGCATCGAGATCAGCCACATCAACTTCCAGCATCCGTCGACCGATCCGGACGAGAACACGGCCTTCCTCGCCAGAAGCCTGGAAGAGGCTAAGTTCGTCAAGTCCTATCCCCTGCCACTGGCGAGCTAGTCGAGCAGGATTGGGAAGGTCCTCTCCACAGAATCGCCCCTTACCCTAACCTTTCCTCGCACGTGCATGTGCGGGGAGAGGGAATGAAGACGGCGCGGCGCGTTGCCTTCGCCCCGCTTGCGGGGAGAAGGTGGCCGGCAGGCCGGATGAGGGGCAAACTTCCCCGGAAACTAGCTGATGTAGCCCAAGCGAATGGCCTTGGCGATCGCCTGGATGCGGTTGACGGAATCGAGCTTGGTCGTGGCGGCGCCGAGATAGGCATTCACGGTGTGGACCGAAAGTCCCATCTTCTCGGCGATCTCCTCGCTGATATAGCCGTCGCCCGCCATCTGCAGACAGGCGATCTCGCGGTCGCTGAGGCTCTCACCCTTGAACAGTCGTCTTTCGTCTGCCGCCAGCATGTCGGCCATGACCTGCGCGCAGCGCCCATGCAGGTCGAGGACCTGCTCGGCCGGCGCGTCGATGTAGCTGCCGGCAAAGACCACATAGCCGTTGCCCTGCGCGCCGAGCCGTATCGGGAAGGCGATGCCCGAATAGGAGAGCTTCCGGCCCTTCAGCCGGTTGGAGAACAGCGCCATGTCCGGAGCGTCGGCGGCCTGATGCTCTCCCTGGCCATCCCACAGCACCGCCAGCGGAGAACGATCGAGGTGCTGGAGCAGTTCCTCGCCATAGACCTTCAAGAGCTCGTGCGCATTCGTCTCGGAGGCGGCACCCCAATTGTGCAGGACGCAGGTGAGCTTGCGCGTTGCCGGCATGCCCCTTCCATTGACACGCAAGACCGCGAAGTTCTTCGCGTTGACCTGCCGCTGCATGGCCTGCAGCCGCGTCACCAGCGTCGCCGCGCGCGCCGCGCGGGCGCTTCGGCCGAGACGGGCATCATCCACGCGCCCCTCCGGATCCAGGTGCATCATCGTTCAGCTCCTATACCAGATTGTGCCGGACGGCGTGGGCGATGGCCTCCGACCTGGTGCGCGTCGCGGTCTTGCGCATGACGCTGGTGATGTAGTTGTTGATCGTGTTGCGGGAGATGCCGAGGATGACGGCGATCTCCTCGCTCGTCTTGCCTTCGGCGATCCAGAACAGGCATTCGATCTCGCGCTCGGTCAGTTCGAAGTCCCGGTCGTGCCGAACCCCGGCACCGGCCTTGAAACTCGCGAGATAGCTTGCGAGCACGGCGATGTCGCGCAGCCCCTCCTGGGACAGGATGACGTCTTCGGGGAACAGCAGCATCAACGAGAAACGGGACCGGCCGACATTGAAGGTAACCGAGCAATAGGAGCGGTTGACCCCGCGCGGCAGATCGATGTCATCCGGCAGCACCTGGAAGCAAGGCTGCAGCGCCGCCAGGCACTTTTCCAGTTCGGTCGTCTTTGCGTTCAGGCCGATGACGATGCTTGCCAGACGCCGCACGACGTCGAAGGGCCAGTCGGAGCATAGAACGAAATCAAGTCCGCCGTCCTGCGAGAGATCATGGCGAGCCAGAAGGTGGTGCGTCGCTCCGACATATTCGGTCAGAATGGCCAGTCCGTTGGCGAGGCTGCTGCGCTCGGCAGCTTCCCCGAGCCTTCGGATCAACTGTTCTCGCGATATGCCGCGACTGCTCACGCGCGGCGCGGCGGTCTGCAAGGACCAGGCCGCGCCAGTCGTTGAAATCTCCATGCCTTTCAGCCCCCGTGCCGGATTCGACGCCCGGAAATCACCCTTGCCCCGCCGTCAGACAGCCAACGGAGCCGGTTTTTCCGCCCGCAAACCAGGGCGCGAATCAATATGGAAACTGTACATCGCCGCCCCTAAAAAGACACTGTGATTGCGGCGCGATTTGCTTGCGCATCTCTAGGTAGCAACTCTGCTGGCGGTCCGGTTTGCATGACGATTGCGGCTGTGCCCCCATGCGCTGACCAGTTATCGTATACAGATGATTTCTATCATTTTTCCGCGAATCGCGATTGCCAGGCGCGGTCGTCGGGAAAGGCATCACGGGACACGCCTAAGGCGTGGATGCGGTCGCTTTCCGGCAACTTCCTGTGCCTTCGATGCCTCCAGCCGTTCGAATATAGATGAGTGAGATTTACTTTAGAATGACGCCTGTTGCTAAAATGCACCAAGTCGGAGACGCGCTGGCAGCAGCAGTGAACTGTATAAAATCAAAGAGGATCCGAAATTTATTCTGGCTTTTGGAAGTTATATCTCCGAAAAGCTGAACACTTCAAAAACAATCGTCAGTCGACAAGCAGCGCCGGACGGGCAGTGTCGGCCCTTCCGAATCTAATATGGTTAAATTTTCTTTAAAAGTTTCGATCCGGCCCCTCATCAAGACTCGCCCGGTCGGTGTGGATTCTTGGCACGGATGTGATGTCCGCGCAGCCAGGGCGGAATTGACTCAGGCACTATTTCGATCGACGCGACAAATCATCGGACGATCGTGGTAGCGCGTACCGAACTCGCCTGTCGCACAGAAACGCGAAATCCCGCCGGTGCGGCGGGATTCTGCAGAAGCGTCTCTCGGACAATTTCAGGCGGCGCGGTCGAGCGACCATTTGCGGAGGATTTTTGCGGCGCGCTCCTCGCTGATCTCCACCATGCGGGCAAGCCGGCGCTCCGGACCTTCCTTGACGCGACGATTGAAACCATTGCCTTCGTCGCTGATATTGAGCAGGTCGTCCGTGCTGTCGAAGCCGAAGTCCGAACCGAAGCCTTCCATGAGGGCCCCGCCCGCGGCGCTGGCGCCGGCCGGAGAGAAATCCGGCAGCTCGAGACCGGCGCCCTCGCCTTCGAGATGACCCGACTGGCCTCCGAAGCCCATCTGCCGGGCGAGCGGCCGCATGCCCAGCCAGACGACCAGGAAGGCGACGAGGATGAAAGCCAGCGAGTTGATGATGCCGCCGAGATTGCGCGTCAGCATCTCCATGACGCCCGGTCCGGCCACTGCCTGATCGAGCAGCTGCGTCTCGACGAAATCCATAGCATTCAGCGTGACGACGTCGCCGCGATTCGTGTCGACGCCAGCCGCCGAGGCGACGATCTTCTGCATGTCCTGAAGATAGGCATCGATCTTTGCCTGGTCAGCCCCTTCGCCGACCATCGCCGCCAGACGGCCGCGGTTGACCACGACGGCGATCGACAGCCGTTCGATCGAATAACTGTTCTTGACGGTCGCGAT
Organism: Sinorhizobium fredii NGR234; assembly: GCF_000018545.1. NCBI lineage: Bacteria > Pseudomonadati > Pseudomonadota > Alphaproteobacteria > Hyphomicrobiales > Rhizobiaceae > Ensifer > Ensifer fredii. The sequence goes on along the minus strand of NC_012587.1, from coordinate 303,221 downwards.
CGTCTTGCTGTTGATCTCGTAATTCGTCTGCTCTTCCTTCTTGGCCGCCTCGTCGTTCGACTGCTGGCCCGCACCGCCGCGCGGCGCCGCCTGCGGCACGTTCTGCTGCACGGTCGCGGCGTTGTCCGGCTGCTGCTGGCTGGATTTCTGCTCTTCCTTGATGACGCGGGTGGAGCGCTCGACCCGCGATTCCGGATCGAACACGGTCTCCTGGATCTGCTGGGCATCGGTGTTGAGCGAGGCGGTGACGCTGGTGCGGAAATTGTCCATGCCGAGGAAGGGGGCAAGCGCGTTGTCGATCTTCTTCTCGAGATCGGTCTGAACGTTCTGCACCACGCCGAGCGACTGGTTGAGGGCGCTGTTTGCCGGATCGTCGCCCGAGGCCAGAAGCTGGCCGGTCGAATCGAGAATGGTCACATCGTCGATATCGAGACCCGGGACCGACGAGGCGACGAGATGGCGAATGGAGGAAGCGGCCCCCCGGCCGACCGTCGCGCTGGCGCGGATCATCACCGATGCCGTCGGCGTCTGCTCGGCCTTGCGGAAGCTGCCGCGCTCGGGCATCACGATATGAACGCGCGCCGCGGCAATGCCGGAAATCTGCTGGATGGTGCGGGCAATCTCGCCCTCCAACGCGCGGACGCGGGTGACCTCCTGCATGAAGGAAGTGAGCCCCAGCGAGCCGACATTGTCGAAGAGTTCGTAACCGGCATTGGCGCTGCTCGGCAGGCCGCGCTCGGCCAAGAGCAGCCGAGCCTTGCCGGTCATGCCCACCGGCACCTGGATGCTGCCGCCATCCGAGCCGACCTCGAAGTCGAGATTGGCCTCGGCAAGCGCAATGCTGATCTGGGTGACATCGCTGCGCTCGAGGCCGACATAGAGCGTTTCATAGGCCGGCTTGTTGACGTAGATGGCGGCGCCGAGAACGAAGCCGATTGCGACGATGCCGGCCACCGCGAGTGCTATCAGCTTGCTCTGCCCGAGATTGCTCAGGTTTTTCGTGAACGTCGAGAATTGATCGAACAGATTCATTCTGTTTCCGCACCCAGTATCGCATGGCACCCTTGCCGGTACTCGACGGCGTCATGCGAAGATCCAACATTCTGGTAAGCCAAGTATCGATACGCGCGAATCTACCAGCCCCGGAAGCGAAGCTAGGCGGCGAAACTTGCGCGAACTTGACGAATGTCGAAGCAAGGATGTTTTATCGGCCCGCCGCTACGACCGACGCGCGGTCCGGCGGAAAGCCTCGCACTTTTCCTGATCAGAAAGCCTCGAAATCGCCCGAGGCCTTCGTGAGCGGCTGCGAGTGGCCGTGGCGCAACAGGCCGTTGCCGAGCGCTTTCTTCATGTCGGCAAGCTTGACCAGGTTCACGGCAGTCGAGATATCCACGAGGCAGGTGTCGGGGATCGACGCGGTGATCGTGTCGATGAATTCGGCGAGCCCCCGGGTCTTCTGGACGGCAAGGTCGATGCCCTGAAGCACCATCATCTTGTCCTCTGTCGCTGATCCATCATGGCCGTTCCAGAGTTGTGGCTCGATGCGCTCGATGAGGTAGGCGACGTCATGGAGCTCCGTGACGATGCGCATCAGCACTTCCGGCAGCGATTCTTCCGCGTGAGGCATGTAGCTCTGGTGGTCGGTCTGCATTGTTTTTCTCACGTGGTCTTGAAGGATTCGTTGGCACCCGGCTGGCCGGCCCTCGATGGGCGATCAGAAGAACTCGATCGAGCTTTCGACCGGCTTCGGTGCAGGCGCGGGCCGCTGATCCTGGTGGATGGCCCTCTGGGCTTCAACACCGGTCAGCGCGTATTGGCGGGCACGGCCGGTCACGGGCCAATATTCCAGCTTGCGGCCATGTTCGCCGCCGGTGCTTTCTCCGACAACACGGATGCCTTCGTCGAGCAGGAACTGCCGTGCGAAGGCGGCGTTCTGTTCGCCGACATTCGAGAACCGTGCGATCGTCTTGGCTCCGCCAAAAATCTTCGCCTCGAGCCGATCGCGGCGCGCACCCTGTTTCAGGAGACCGTTGATAAGCAATTCCATGAGATGCACGCCGTAGCGCGTCGCGTCGCCGGCCGATGCCGGCGACGTCGAAGAGCCCGGCAGCAGGAAGTGGTTCATGCCGCCGACGCCCGACACCGGGTCGCGCATGCAGGCAGCCACGCAGGAGCCGAGAATGGTCGAGAGAACGACATCCGGATCGTTGACGACCTTGAACTCGCCCTGAATGACATGCACACGCCTGCCGGCAGCCTCCAGCATCATTTCAGCGCCCCGAACACGGCCTCGATCGCTGCCTTCATCTTTTCGATGGTGAATGGCTTGGCGAGAACGTTGTTGGCGCCGAGTGCGGCGGCCTTCTGAACCAGCGCCCGGTCGCCCTGGGCGGTCAGGATGATGAAAGCGGCCTTCTTGGTGTTCGGGTTCGAGCGCACGGCCTGCAGCAACCCGAGACCGTCCATCTTCGGCATGTTGAAATCCGAGATGACCAGATGGTGCGGGTTCTGCGCCATGATCTTCATGCCCTGCTCCCCGTCGCCGGCGGCAGTGATCTGCTTGAAGCCGAGCTGCTGCAGGGCGTCGCCCAGCAGCAGGCGGCTCGTGACCTGATCGTCGACGATCAGAACCTTAATCTTTTCGGCGATGGACATTATTCGTTTCCTTCCTTCCGGGCTGCTGCCGACTTCAATATCTCCTCCCCGATCGATCCGAGGGGGAGCTGCATTTCGACAGCACCCAATTCATGGGCCACTCTGGGCATTCCATAGACGACACAAGTCTTTTCGTTTTGTCCGAAGGTGCGCGCCCCGGCGTGCCGCATTTTGAGGAGACCGGCCGCGCCGTCGCGCCCCATGCCGGTCAGGATCACGCCGATCGCATTGCGCCCGGCCAGTTCGGCGACCGAATCGAACAGGACGTCGACCGACGGGCGATGCCCGTTGACCGGCTCCCGGTCAACCAGCCTGCAGCACGGCGCAGAGGCATTGGCGATCTGCAGGTGCCGGTCGCCGCCGGGGGCCAGATAGACCTTGCCGACTTCGAGGCGGGCGCCGTCGGTCGCCTCCTCGACGGTCGGCGCGCAGAGGCGGTTCAACCGTTCCGAAAAGCTCTTCGTAAAGGTGTGCGGCATGTGCTGGGTGATCACCGTTGGCGGGCAATTCGCCGGGAACTTTTGCAGCACTGCGATCAGCGCCTCCACGCCGCCGGTCGACGCGCCGATCGCGATGATCTTGCGGCCCGCCCTGTAGTCGGAAGCGGTAGCCACGGCCGGTGCGGAAGCCGCCCGGTTGCTGGTGATCATCGATTTGCGCTGCGAGCGGGCCGCCGCCTTGACCTTGTCGACCAGGCCGCCGAACGGGTTCGGATCGCCGGGGTGCGGCTTGCCGACGCAATCGAAGGCACCGATTTCGAGGGCGGCGATCGTCGCTTCAGCGCCCTTGTGGGTCAGCGTCGAGACCATGATGACCGGCATGGGCCTGAGCCGCATGATTTTGTCGAGGAACTCGAGGCCGTTCATGTTCGGCATTTCGATGTCGAGGGTGACGACATCGGGATCGAGCTGCTTGATCGCCTGACGGGCCTCGAGCGCATCGGCCGCCTGGCCGACGACCTTTACCTCCGGATCGGCATTGAGCACCGCCGAGATCAGGCCACGCATGGTGGGAGAGTCGTCGACAACGAGAACGCGGGCGGGAGCGTTCATGCCCGACCTCCATGGAATTTTCCGGTGTGGCGATAGGTGGTGACGCCGATATTGTCGAAGATCGCCTTGGCATCCCCCGAGACGCGCTCCGAGTGGCCGATATAAAGATGACCGCCGGTATCGAGCACGCCCGCGAAGCGCGACCAGATCTTCATCTGCGTCGGCTCGTCGAAATAGATCACCACGTTGCGGCAGAAGATCACGTCGAAGGGCCCCTTGAGCGGCCATTGCGCCATGAGATTGAGCTCGTTGAATGTGATCAGCCGCTTGACGCGGTCATCGACCTGCCACTTGCCGCGACCGTTGACGTCGACCTCTCGGAACCATTGCTTGCGCATGGCGGGGCTGACCGTTTCGAGCGCCGTCGCGTCATAGGCGCCGGCCCGGGCGAGCGCCAGGATCTTCGGATCGATGTCGGTCGCGAGAATGCGGAAGTCGTAGTCGGCTGCATTCGGCAGCAGCGACAGCACGGTCAGCGCAATCGAGTAGGGCTCCTGGCCGTCCGAACAGGCCGCCGACCATATTCGGACCCGGCCGCCGTTCTTGGCCCGGGCGATCAGGCCCGGCAGGACATCGGTCTTCAGATGCTCGAAATGATGGTTCTCACGAAAGAAGCGGGTGAAGTTGGTCGTCAGATGCGAGAGCATGTCGCGGCGCGCCGCAGCACCGGCCGGCGAGGCGACGAGCTGGCAATAGTCGCGGAAGCCTTTGAGCCCGAGATTGCGGATATGTTTCGACAGCCGCGAATAGACCAGCGACGCCTTGGATTCATTCAGATAGATCCCGGCATCCGCGTAGATCATCGCGGCGATTTCGCCAAGGTCGCGACGCGTCAGCGGGTATTCGCCGGCTGCAAGGCATTCATCCGGCGACAGTTTCTGCTCGAAAGTGGCTTGGGCTCTCATGCTGCTTCCCTTTCCTCGTGCGGGAAGACCTGGTCGAGTTCGACGAGGCAGATCATCCGTCCCTCGATCGCCAGGACGCCGCGCGCAAAGCTTCTTTCGAAGTCCGACGCGATATCCGGCGTCGGCTGGATGTCGCCATCCGAGACGGTCAGGATATCGGAGACGGCATCGACCAGAAGCCCCACCACCTGGCTCTTCACCTGCGCGACGATGATGACGTGACGCACCGTCGGCTCGGCCGCCTTCATGCCGAGGCGCGCCGAAAAATCGATGATCGGCAGCACTGCGCCGCGCAGGTTGACGATCCCGAGCATATAGCTCGGCGCATGCGGCATGGCGATCGCAGGCGTCCAGCCGCGAATCTCGCGGACGGACATGATGTTGACGCAGAATTCCTGGCCGCCGACGCGGAAAGCGATCAGCTCCCGTCCGCCAGTCGTCAGATTTTTTGCGACATAAGTCATAGTATTATCCGGCTGCAGCAAGGGACATTTCAGGTTTCAGGGTTTGTCCGCGCGAGGCGGCAACGATCGCATCGACATCAAGAATAAGCGCCACGCGGCCGTCGCCGAGAATGGTCGCCGCCGCAATGCCCGGCACATGGGTGTAGTTCGCCTCGAGGCTCTTGATCACCACCTGTCGCTGGCCCTGGATGGCATCGACCATCAGGGCGCGCTGGCCGCCGCCTTCGGACTCGACCAGCAGGGCCACGCCGTCGACCGGATTGGCCTGGATGGCGCGGAAGTTCAGGATGCGGCCGACATCGACCAGCGGGCAGAAGGAGTTGCGGATCGAGATCAGCCGCTGCGAGGCGCCGAAGCTGTGGATCGCCGAGGCTTCCGGCTGCAGCGTTTCGACGATCGCCGTCAGCGGCACGACGAGCGTCTGGTTGGCAACCGTCACCACCATGCCGTCGAGGACGGCGAGCGTCAGCGGCAGGCTCATGGTGAAGACGGAGCCCTGCCCCGGTTTCGACGAGATGTTGATACGGCCGCCAAGCGCCTGGATCGAGCGCTTGACGACGTCCATGCCGACGCCGCGACCGGAAATGTCGGAGATCTTGTCGGCGGTCGAGAAGCCCGCATGGAAGATCAGGTTGTCGATTTCCTCGTCCGACAGATTGGCATCGGCGGCGATCAGATCGTTGTCGATCGCCTTCTGGCGGACCTTCTCGCGGTTGATGCCGGCGCCGTCGTCGGCAAGCTCGATGACGATGCGGCCGGAACGGTGCTTGGCGGTCAGCCGCACCGTGCCTTCCGGGTTCTTGCCGGCGGCGACGCGCTTTTCCGGCGTTTCGAGACCGTGGTCGACCGCATTGCGGATCATGTGGGTGAGCGGCTCGGCGAGCTTGTCGATGACCGTCTTGTCGACTTCCGTGTTCTCACCCTCGGTGACGAGGCGCACCGACTTTCCGGTCATGTCGGCGATTTCACGGACGATACGCGACATGCGCTGGAAGACCGGCTTCACCGGCTGCGCGCGGATCGCCATGACGCTGTCCTGGATCTCACGGGTGAGCTGCTGCAGCTCCTCGAGGCCCATGTTGATCGACGAGGTGCCGTTCGTGTCGTTCTCGATGACGCTCTGCGACAGCATCGCCTGGTTGATCACCAGCTCGCCGACCAGGTTGATCAGGCGGTCGACGCGGTCGAGATCGACGCGGATCGTCGGAGTGGCCGCCGACGCGGCCTGCTGCGCAGCCGCCTGTGCCGCCGAGGCAGGCGATGCACTCTTGGCGCTCTCGGCGGAGGCGCGTGCGGTCTGGGCCATCTGCAGGACATTGCTGGCGGTCGCCGCAGCCGAGACGGCCTCGTCGCGGGCCTCGCGCTGGGCAACAACCTGCTCGTCGTCCTCAGCCGCCCCCGACGAGGCGGACACGTCGCCGTCGAGCAGCGACAGATCGAACGGAACGGGCTGCATCGGCAGTTCCTCGCCGGCGCCGGCGTTGCCGCCGGCCAGCGCCACGTCGAGCTCGCAATCCCATTCGGCGAACTCGAACACGGAGCGGATCGCCTCTTCGCCCTTGTCAGTCTTCAGCGATATCTTCCAGGCGAAATAGGCGGCCTCCGGATTCATGCTGCCGAGCGCCGGCAGTTCGTCCATGTCGCAGTGAATGCTCATCTCGCCGAGGCGGGAGAGATCGCGCAGCAGCAGCGTCGCGTCGTTGCCCTTGGCATAGAGTTCGGACTTCGGCCTGAAGAGGATCTCAAAGGTGGACGGCTCGATTGCCGGAGGCTCGCTCGCCTCGAAGTCGTCGAAGGAGAAGGCAACGGGCTGGAAGCCTTCATCGTTGACGACCGGTGCGGGCGCGGGTGCCGGTACCGGCGCGGCGGGCGGCGCCGGCTTTGCGGCCGGTTCTGAAACGGCTGCCTGCGGCAATTCACCATTGGCGAGCGCCTCAAGTTCCTTGATCAGCTGCCGGCTGCGCGCCTCGTCGACACTGCCGCCGTCGCGCGCGGCGTTGGTGAGATCGGCGAGCACATCCGCCGATTTCAGCATGACCTTCAACACATCCTGGTTGGGTTCAAGCCGGTTGGATCGAACGCAATCGAGCGTCGTCTCGAACACATGCGCGAACGAGACGAGGTCATCCAGCCCGAACGCACCGGCGCCGCCCTTGATCGAGTGGACCGCACGGAAGACAGCATTGACCGTTTCGGGGTCGCGGTCGCCGTCGTTGAGCCTCAGGAGACCCGACTCCAGTTCCGCGAGCTGCTCCTCGCATTCCTGGAAGAAAATCTCTTTGATTTCGTTCATATCCATTGGAGGACACCCTCGGATTTCAGGCCGTTACGCGCTCGATGGCATCGATCAGCTTGGTCGGGTCGAACGGCTTGACGATCCACCCGGTAGCACCCGCCTGCCGTGCGCGGTTCTTCTTCTCGGCGTCGCTTTCGGTGGTGAGCACCAGAATGGGGACGGCGCGGTAGCGGTCGTTCCTGCGGACGCCTTCGATGAAGCCGAAGCCGTCGAGGCGCGGCATGTTGATGTCGGTAACGATCACGTCGGGATTGGCGGTCTCCAGCACTTCGAGGCCTTCGACGCCGTCCTCCGCCTGGATCGTTTCGAAGCCAGCATTGTTGAGGGTGACAAGAAGCATGTTCCGGATCGTCCGGGAATCGTCCACAGTCAGAACTCTCTTCTTCATTTCTCAAATCTCCTTTGCCATCAGGGGCGCGATGTCCACGCCGATGAGCTGTGTCGTTTTAACGAACGCGTCCGACACCTTGGCAAAGGTGAAGGACACCCGATCCTCTTCCCAACTTCTTGCGCCGGCCATCAGCACCTGTGCGCAGAGCGTTCCGATGCGCTCGACGGCGGACGCATCGATCGCGACGGGCGACCCTTTGAGCGAGAGCAGCCTTTCATGCAGCGCCGTCGCCTCGTTCAGGTCCAGGACCGGAGCGAGCTTCAGCGATTTCTTTGCGGTGTTCTTGCTGGCCATTCTGTTCCTCGACTGACCTGTTCCCTGAACTAGCGCCGCCATCCGGCGACGTGCCGCCCGAGGGCGGTATCATCGCTGAACGGCATCGCAGCTTCGTCCCCATCGACTTGCGGCAGAAGCGCCGGCGGCGGGGCAATGGTCGAAGCCCTCAAGCCTGCCTGGCGCTCGAAACGGAAGCGGCGGATCGTCTGTCCCAACTCCAGGATGGTGCCGTGGAGATCTTCGGTCGAAGCCGCCGCCTCGCCGGCAAGCGTCGCGCTTCGGGCCATCGCCTTCGAGATGCCGCCGATCTCGGAGGCCGCGGCGGCCAGATCGTTCACCTGCGTCTCCGCCTCGCGCGCGATGCCGGAGACCGCGGCGTTGATGGAAATCACCTGGTCGACGATGCTGCTGATCGCGTTCTGGGTCTGGCCGACGATCTCGACGCCGGCCTCGACCTGCGTCTTCGTGCCGTTGACGAGTTGCTTGATCTCGCGCGCCGCCTCGCCCGAACGCTGCGCAAGCGCCCGGACTTCCTGCGCCACGACCGCGAAGCCCCGGCCGCTCTCGCCGGCGCGTGCCGCCTCGATGCCGGCATTGAGGGCGAGCAGATTGGTCTGGAAGGCAATTTCGTCGATCACGCCGATGATCTGGCCGATCTTTTCGGCCGAAGCTTCGATATCCGCCATGGCGGAAATCGCCTGACCGGCGATCTCGCCGCTGCGCTCGGCAGCCTGCCGCGTCTCGCTCGCCCTGGTCTCGGTCTCGCTGATCCTGATCGAGCCCGAGCGCATTCGCTCGGTCATCGCACCGAGTGCTGCGACCTGGCCGGTCAGCGCTTCCGCCTCGCCGCTGGCCGAGCCGGAAAACTCGCTCGTGCGGCCGCGCAGGCTTTCCACAATGGTTTCGGCGGCAGCGGCGCGTTTGTCGCCGGACAGCAGCGCGTTTTGGATCTGGTCCAAAGCGGCATTCAGCCCTGCGGCGATCGGCCGATACGCATCCGGCGCATCCGTGGGGAGGCGAGCGCCAAGGTCACCGGTGCCGAGAGCCTGCAGGAAATCGGAAAAGAGCGCCGCCACTTCGGACTCGTCGCCCTTGCGTTGGTCGGAGAGGTGGCGCTGGTGCTGCTGGCGAAGCGCGTTGAAGCGCAGCGACACCGCGATCTCGCCGTCGACGAAGGCGGCGCGGACGAGTGCGGCGACCAGCCGGCAGAGCTCGCTCCTGCGTGCCTTGCCGAACGGAAGCAAGGATTTGGGCCAAGCATTCTCGATGGCGCCGACAATGAGATGCTCCAGCACGACCGCATGGCTTGCGAGTTGCCAGCGCGGGTCGAGCCCCATGCGGGCTTCCGTGTCGGCGAGCACCTTGACGCGCTCGGCATAAAGCCCGTCGAAACGGGCGTCGGTCAGGACATTCCAATGGGACGACTGGAGGTCGTGCAGCCGGTCGAGCTGGCGGTCGCTGTCGAAATGACGGACGGCGTCCGGATTGGCCTGCAGCCGTTGGAAAAGATCACGCAGCGCAAGCTCGATGCTCGGTGACAGCACCTGGCGATGGTCGCGCAGAAGTGCGCAGGCTCTCTCGTCGAGGCCGGCAAAGCGCAGGCGCTCGAGCAGGCTGCCTGCCTGGCCCTTCCTTGCCTGTTCTGACGCTTCCTGCTGCACGCTGTTCCCCGGCCTGATGCGTAGACGAAATTTGCCTGAGGGAAGATGTGGCCCGCTGAAGGGGCTGTGGCCGGTCACGCCCAGTCGATGAAATCGGCGCGCCTGAGCGTTCTCTATCGTCCATCCCGCAAGTAACTTCGGTGAGATTGCATACCGGACCGGAACCGGTACGGCGGCTTGGCATCATGCCTTGAGAGAAGCTGAGACTTCCTATTCCGACGTGTTGGACCATGTTTATGGTTAATTCCTTGCTTGAAGGTTAACGGTTTCCAGCCCGTAATCGGAATCGCTAAAATTCAACCAACGCGCTACTCGCCGCTGTCTTGCACTGTTTTACTCTACCGGAGACAACAGGTTTTTAATCACAAGAGTTTAGAATTGCGGTTCTACTTGTCGTCCAGTATCGAATCGAAGGTCAAATGGGCGCGAACCGCGCACGCTGCACCGTCACAGGCACAGGCGACATCATGAAGATGCGTCCACGGGAATGAGCAATGATTGTTCTTGGAATTAGCGCCGCCACCATCGCAATCCTCGCAATGACGGCGATCTCGATCGTCATCAATCTCGAACATAGACGAGCGGCGAACAGAAACATTTTCTGACGCAGGCCCTCCGACCAGCGTCCAAGAATATCCGTTCGCTCTTACTTCTTCCATCCATCGATACACACTTGCGACTGCAGCCGCTCTACACATGCTCGGCGGTCAAGCGCTGCCATTTGTGTGCGTAATCGACATAGCTCCGCGGGACAGCTTCCGAGAAGGCTTCCGCTCCTGTCCTGATCGTGGCACCTGCGACGAGGCAGGCCGCACCGAGGCTCGTTCCGGTGCTGCTGAGGCGGTTGGCGAGCACCAGCCGGCCGGTCGCAGCGGCCAGCATCCGCAAATAGGCGGAATTCGCAGCGAACGGACCTTCCACGACAATTTCGCCCCTCGCGCCGATCAAATCGAGGCAGGTCGCCGTCATCAGGGAAAGATGGAAGGAGACGGCGGCGAGCCGCTCGGCCGGGGTGAGGTTGTCTTCGTTCACCGTCCAGCGCGGCTCTGCCGAGGGGAAAGGACCGGAGCCGCCCGGCACCGACGGCAGCAGCATACGGCCTTCCGCAAGCACACGACGTTCGGCCTCGGCTGAAGGTGGCGGCGGATCGTCGCCGATCAGCAGCGAAAAGGCGCGGCCGCCCATGAAGCGGGCAGATGGGACCGGATCGCCGAGTGCATTGACATTGATGAGTGTATCGCGCCTCTCGTCGAGCTCCACCTGCTCGCCGCCGACCGACATCATGACGACCCAGGTCCCGGTCGAGACGACGGAAAACGGCGCGCTGCGGGTCAGCAGGTGCGGCAGCAGCGAGGCGTTCGAATCGTGGATGCCGCAATAGACTGGCAGTCTGTCCGGCAGGCCCGTCGCCTCGGCAAGGGCGGGAAGCAGGCCGCCGATCACCTCGTCCGCCTTGCGCACCGGCGCAAAAAGCGGCGTCCAACCCCGTGCCTCGACCATCGTCGAGAACGTTGCAGTCTTGGGATTCCACAGATCGGTATGACAGCCGAGTGAGGTCAGTTCGTTCGTCGCAACGCCGGTGAGACGATAGGACCAATATTGCGCATAGGTCAGGATCGTCGCGACCTCGGCGAAATCTCGCGGAAACATGCGCTGCTGCCAGAAGAGCTGCGCACCGACATTGAGCCCCATCGGCAGGCGGGCCGAGCCGGTCTCGGAAAAGGGCGGGCGTGCTTGGCCATATTCCTCGGAAAGCGCATCCGGTCCGGCATATTCATAATCGAGCACCGGCATTGCGAGCTCGCCTGCGTCGTTGAGCAGGACGGCGGTCGCCCCATGTGTTGTCACGGAAATCGCATCCACCGGGCGCTCGCGGTGCAGTGCGGCGAGGCTATCAAGGATGAATCGCCAGAGATACTCGACGTCGAAATGCGGATAGAGACCGTCCTTCACGACGACGTTGGGCGTCTTGCGGACGGCAATCTCCTCGAACTGCTCGAGATCGACCAGCGCGATCTTGGCGTTGGTCTTGCCGATGTCGATGACGGCAACGGTCTTCATGTCAGGACAGATGAAAGACGGTCTTGAGCGGAACGGCGACCGGCTCGTTGTCCGCCCGCGTTTCCATGATGTCGGCCATGTAGGCCCACCATTTCTGCATCACCGGGTGCGAGGGCAGATCGGCCATCGTATGGTTCTCCGTGCGCCAGAGCACGCCGAAGAGCAGGCCGGTCTCCTCGTCGAGATGGATCGAATAGTCGGAAATGCCGGCTTCTTTGAGCAGCGTCACCAGCTCCGGCCAGATCGCATCATGACGCGCTCTGTATTCCTCGGCCATGCCCGGGTTGAGCCGCATTCGGAAAGCGTATTTTTCCATCGGGAAACCTCAATGCGCGAGACGGCGGCGGGCGCGCCGCCAGAGGATCGGCAAGGCGATGACCGAGATCAGCAGCAGGCCGATGAAGATCGACATGACGATGCCGGGAACGTTCAGGAGGCCGAACCCGAAGGTGACCATGCCCATGATCAGGGCGGCGAGCACGACGCCTGGTATGGTGCCCGAGCCGCCGAGAATGTTGACGCCGCCAAGCACCACCATGGTGACGACCTCGAGTTCCCAGCCGAGTGCGATCGAGGGACGCGTCGAGCCGAGGCGGGAGGTGAGGCAGATCGAGGCAAGGCCGGCCATCAGCCCGGTCAAGAGGAAGAGCGTGAATTTCACCCGCGCCACGCGGACGCCCGAAAAGAGCGCCGCCGTCTGGTTGTTGCCGATGGCGTAGACGGCGCGGCCGAAATTCGTCTTGTGCAGCAGCACGCCATAGGCGACGGCGAGCAGCGCGAAGAGGGTGAATTCGAAGGAGAGGACCCACCAGACATAGCCCTGGCCGAACCAGGCGAAGCTTTCGGGATAGCCGGTAAAGGCCTGGTCGCCGAGAATGATGAAGGACAGGCCGCGAAACAGGCTCATCGTGCCGATCGTCACGACGATCGACGGGAGGCCGAGGCCGGTGATCAAGAGGCCATTGACGGCGCCGCAGACAAGCCCGACGCCGAGACCGATCGCGACGAGCACCGGCGTGTCGACGCCGAGTTGCACGGCGTAGCCCATGGCGGTCGAGGCGAGCGCGATGATCGAGGCGACCGAGAGATCGATCTCGCCGGAGATGATCACCAGCGCCATCGCGAAGGCGATCATCGCCTTTTCGGTGAAGTTGAAGGTGGCGTCGGACAGGTTCCACGGATCGAGGAAATAGGGCGAAGCAAAGGAGTTGCCGAGGAAGATCACCGTCGCGACCACGATGAGCAGCGCTTCCCAGCTCCTCAGGAGGCGGGCGCCGCGCCCCTCGAGGCGATCGGGGATGTTGCGGGGAGAGAGTTGAGCGTGCGCCATCAGACCGCCTCCGCTTTCCTGAGAATGACCCGGCCCTTGCGCCGCTCGGCGCGGGCGTTGACGGCGACGGCGATGATGATGACCGTTCCGGAGATCGCCATCTGCGCAAAGGGCGAAATGTTGATCACCGGCAGTGCGTTCTTGATCACGCCGAGGAAGAGCGCGCCGAGCACGGCACCGGCCACCGAGCCGATGCCGCCGGCGATCGAGATGCCGCCGATGACGCAGGCCGCGATGATGTCGAGTTCGAAGCCGGCGGCGATATCGACATAGGCGACCGCATAGCGCGACACCCAAAGATAGCCGGAGAGGCCGGCGAGCGTGCCCGACAGGCAATAGGCGAAGAAGCGTGTGCGGCCGACATCGATCCCCGTGTAGACGGCGGCATGCGGATGGCCGCCGACCGCATAGAAGGCTCGACCGATCGGCGTGCGGCTCATGACCAGGAACATCACGGCGATCATCAGGAGCGACAGCCAGGAGAGCACCGGCATTCCAGCGAGATCCAGCCGCGGCAGCGCCTTGAAGGCGTCGCTCATCTCATGCGCATTGATCCATTTGCCGTCCGTCAGCAGGAAGATCAGGCCGCGATAGATCGTCAGCGTTCCGAGCGTGACGACGATCGGCGGAATGTCGAGCTTCCAGACGAGCGTCCCGTTGATCATGCCGAGCAGGCCGCCGAGCGCCATGGCGGCAAGAATGATGAGCGGGATCGGCAGGCCGGGAAAGGCGGCGTTCAGCATCGCCGCGACCATACCGCAGAGCGCGAGGTTCGCCGCCATCGACAGATCGATGCACCGGGTGAGGATCACGGCCATCTGGCCGAGCGCCAGGATGATCAGGATCGACGTGTCGTTATAGACGCGGGCGAGATTGAAGGGCGCTACGAAACCAGGAAAGCGCAAGGCGATCAGGGCGAGCAGCACGGCGATCGCGCCGACGAGCAGGATTTCGCGGTTCTTGAGGAGCTTGGCGATCATGCGGCCCTCCCGTTGATCTGCGTTTCGATGCCGGCCGCGGCGCGCACCAGCTTCTCGGCCGTCAGTTCGGAGCGTTCGAAGCGGCCGGCGATCCGGCCTTCGCGCATGACGATGACCCGGTCGGACATGCCCATGATCTCGGGGATTTCCGAGGAGACCATGATGACGCTCAAGCCCTGCGCCGCGAGTTCGCTCATGAAGGCGTGCACGGCGGCCTTGGAGCCGATGTCGATGCCTTTGGTCGGCTCGTCGAGGATGATGACCTTGGGCTTGGTCGCCAGCCACTTGGCGATCACCACCTTCTGCTGGTTGCCGCCGGAGAGCGTGCCGACGTCCTGATCGAGCGAGGCGGCGCGCAGATCGAGGCGCGCGGTGTATTCGCGCGCCAGGGCGAACTCGTTGGCGAGCTTCAGGAAACCCGAGCGCGAGGTGTGCGATAGCGACGGCAATGTGACGTTCTGGAAGATCGGCATGCCGATGATAGCGCCCTGCCGGCCGCGCTCTTCGGGGACATAGACGATGCCGGCACGGATCGCCTCGGCCGGGTTGCGGATGACCAGCACATTTCCATCCAGCCTGACCGCACCGGCCGACGGGCGGGTGATGCCGATCAGCGACTGCATGAATTCCGAGCGCCCGGCCCCGACGAGACCGTAGAAGCCGAGGATTTCGCCGCGCCTCAGCTCGAAATTGATGTCCTCGAATTCGGTCGGATGGCGGTAGCCGGAGACCGTCAGCACCGCCTCGCCGATCTTGACGTCCTTCTTCGGGTAGACGGAATCGACCGCACGGCCGACCATCATGCGGACGAGATCATCCTGGCTGGCGTCGGCGATCAGCCCTTCGCCGACCATCGTTCCGTCGCGGAAGACGGTATAACGATCGGCGATCCGGAAGATTTCGTCGAACTTGTGGCTGATGAAGAGGATCGCCTTGCCGTCGGCCTTGAGCCGCTCGATCAGGGCGTAGAGCTCATGGATTTCCTTGTGCGACAGCGCCGCCGTCGGCTCATCCATGATGACGACCTGCGCATCGACGGAGAGCGCACGGGCGATCGCCACCAGATGCTTCTTGGCGATGCCGAGGTCGCGCAGCCGGATCGTCGGGTCGAAATCGGCGCCGGCCCGCTGCAGCAGGGCCGCGGCGTCGGCGTTCAGCTTCTTCCAGTCGATTAAACCGAAGCGGTTGCGCGGGGCATGGCCGAGGAAGATGTTTTCCGCAACCGAAAGCTCGTCGAAGAGCACCGTTTCCTGATGGATCGCGGTCACCCCGGCGCGCGCCGCGGCGAGGGCGGTGGGGAATGTCGTTTCCGTGTCGGCGACCCGGATCATGCCGGAATCCGGCTGATAGATGCCGGTCAGGATCTTGACGAGCGTCGATTTGCCGGCGCCGTTTTCGCCGATCAGCGCCGTTACCGAACCCGGATAGAGCGCGAGAGAGACATCGGAGAGAGCCCGCACACCCGGGAAGGACTTCGAAATGCCCTCGAGAGTGATGGCGGGCTTCATCCGCGATGTGGTCTTTTCCTGCAACAAGAGAGGGTCCACCAGTTCAGTCGTTTCAATTGGGCGGTTGCTCAGGCACAACGAGGGGAAAGGCTGCCCCTCTCCTCGGGTTTAACCCGAGGACTAACCCTCTCCCCGCTCGCGGGGAGAGGGACAAGTCGCAGCCCGCGTTATCCGCCGGCATTCACCAAAAGGCGATGCGTCGCCGCGTGTTCCCTTCTCCCCGCCTGCGGGGAGAAGGTGCCGGCAGGCGGATGAGAGGCGAACCGAACAGCCCCCACCCCCTTCGCCGATCAGAAGATCTTGGCAAACTCTTCGACGTTCGAGGCATCATAGACGAACGGGTCGGCCATGGCGCCTTCGTTGTTGTCGTCGAGCTTGACCGTTCCCATGCGGCCCATCTTCAGTTCCGCACCGGGTTTGGCTTCGGCACCGTTGATGATGTCATAGGCGATCATCGTCGCCGAATAGCCGAGGTCGATCGGGTTCCAGATCGCGAAGGACTTGGACGCGCCGGACTTCACATGACCGGCCATTTCGGAGGGCAGCCCGAGACCGGTGACGTTGATCTGGCCGATCTTGCCGGCGTCGGTGACGGCCTGGGCGGCCGCGACGATGCCGATCGAGGTCGGCGCGATGATCGCCTTCAGGTTCGGATGGGACTGGATGAGGCCCTGCGTCTCACGGTAGGACTTGTCGGCAAGGTCGTCGCCATAGACTGTGGCCACGACGTTGATGCCCTTGTAGTTGACCTGGACCTTCTTCATCTCGGCAATCCAGGTGTTCTGGTTGGTTGCCGTTGCCGAGGCCGAGAGCACGGCGACATCGCCGCCTTCCGGCAGGTTATCGGCGGCGAGCTTGATGATCATGTTGCCGATCAGCGGGCTCGACGACGGGTTGAGATGCATCAGCCGGCCTTCCTTGGCGACACCCGAATCCCAGGAAATCACCTTGATGCCGCGGTCCATCGCCTTCTTGAGCGCCGGTACGAGTGCGTCGGTGTCGTTGGCCGAAACCGCGATCGCATCGACCTTCTGGGCGATCAGCGAATTGATTACCTCGATCTGGCCCTCGGCTGTCGTCGAAGTCGGACCGGTATAGATGATCTCGACGTCGCCGAGTTCCTTGGCCGCTTCCTGGGCACCCTTGTTGGCGGCCTCGAAGAAGCCGATGCCGAGCGCCTTGACGACGAGCGCGATCTTCTTGTTCTCCGCATGAGCGGCGTTCGCCATGAGCGCGGCCGCGACGGCGGCCGTCACCATCAATGATTTGAGAATTTTCATCACGTTCTCCTCCCTTGGGTCCATGCATCTGGAGTGGATGCATCGTCCGACCCGACAACTCCATCTGGCGGTCTTGCTACCGGCTTGCGCCCGCTAAGGCCGCCTTTCTTTTCCCCCTCCTCACCCGCCTCAGGCGGATGTCGAAGCAGTTTCCGCGTCGACTTTCGACTTCGCATTGGCGATGACGAGAGTGACGCCGGCGCTTTCGAGCATCGAGGCATGCCTGTCCTCGATGCCCGAATCCGTAATGACTGTGGCAATGCGCTTGAGACCGCAGAGAATGAGGCTCGAACGCTTGTGAAATTTCGACGAATCGACGAGCACGACCAGTTCGTCGGCCTGATCGATCAGCTTCTGCTCGGCCTGGATCAAGAGCGGATCGGCCTCCATCAGGCCGAGCGGCCCGAGCCCCTGCGCCCCCATGAACATGCGGCGCGCATAGAAGTTGCGCGTCACGTCATTGTCGAAGGGGCTGAGGATGATGTTCTGCTCGCGATAGATCGTCCCGCCCGAAAGCATCACCGTGTTCTTCGAGTGCTTGAGCAGGTGCTCGGCGATCGGGAAGGAATTGGTGAAGACCTGCATCCGGCGGTTGGCGAGGAAATGCACCATCTGGAAGGTAGTCGTGCCGCCATTGATGATGATCGGCTCACCGTCCTGGCAGAGCGCCACCGCCTCGCGGGCGATCGCCTGCTTCTCCCGGGCATGCAGACCCTCGTTGACACTGAAGGGCCGACCGGCGAGGCCCACGAATTGCGGCGGATTGATCGCCTCGGCGCCGCCGCGCACCCGGCGCAGGCGCTTCTGCACATGCAGCGCCGCAACATCGCGGCGGATCGTCGCCTCGGAGCTGCCGGTCAATTCGACGAGTTCGGGCACGGTCACGACCGGCTTTTCCTGCACTGCCGACAGGATGATCCTATGTCTTTCTTTCTCGTGCATGCGCTCCTCCGATGCCCTGCATGCTTCCATCAGTCCCGAGCATTGTCAATCAGTTTCGATCATCTTTTTTCATTGTGCGCTGCAATATGAACGTTTCTGATCGTTTTTGATTGACATCTGCGCAATGAGCGTGTGATCTGATGCCAATCATATCGTCGCGGCCGCAAGGGCCGGCGGCTGGCTTACCGGGAGGAATTCGAGATGCTCGACAAGCAACAGGGCGCACGCCTGGCCAATCTCTGGGATGACGCCAAGGTGGCGCGAATGAGCGAAGCGGAGCGGCTTCTCTACCGGTCCAACCTGCTCGGCTCGGACAAGCGAATCACCAACTACGGCGGCGGCAACACGTCCGCGAAAGTCATGGAGAAGGATCCGCTGACCGGCGAGATGGCCGAGGTTCTCTGGGTGAAAGGATCGGGCGGCGACGTCGGCACGATCAAGATGGACGGCTTCGCCACGCTCTACATGGACAAGCTGCGGGCACTGAAGGACATCTATCGCGGCGTCGAGTTCGAAGACGAAATGGTCGGCTACCTGCCGCACTGCACATTCAACCTCAATCCGCGCGCCGCCTCGATCGACACGCCGCTGCATGCCTATGTGCCGAAGGCGCACGTCGACCACATGCATCCGGACGCGATCATCGCCATCGCCGCTTCGAAGAACAGCAAGGAACTGACAAGCAAGATCTTCGGCGACGAGATCGGCTGGCTGCCCTGGAAGCGGCCGGGTTACGAGCTCGGCCTGTGGCTGGAAAAATTCTGCCTCGAAAACCCGAAGGCGCGCGGCGTCGTGCTCGAGAGCCACGGCCTCTTCACCTGGGGCGATACTGCCAAGGAGGCGTACGAGACGACGATCGAGATCATCAACCGGGCGATCGCCTGGTTCGAGGCGGAAAATACCGCGCCCGCCTTCGGCGGAGAGGCGAAACCGGCGCTTGGCGCGGCGGAACGCGTCGCAATTGTCAAGAAGCTGATGCCGGTGATCCGCGGCCTGATCAGCACTGATGAGAAGAAGGTCGGCCACTTCGACGACAGCAAGGCGGTGCTGGATTTCGTCACTTCGACCAATCTGGAGCCGCTGGCGGCGCTCGGCACGAGTTGCCCCGACCATTTCCTGCGCACCAAGATCCGGCCGCTGGTGGTGGACTTCGACCCCGCGCAGCCGGATATCGAAAAGACGCTTTCCGGCCTCCCCGAGGCGATTGCCGCCTATCGCGCCGACTATGCGCGCTACTACGAGCGCTGCAAGCGTGCCGACAGCCCGGCGATGCGCGACCCGAACGCGGTCGTCTATCTGGTTCGCGGCGTCGGCATGATCACCTTTGCCAAGGACAAGGCGACGGCGCGCATCTCCGGCGAATTCTACGTCAATGCCATCAATGTGATGCGCGGCGCCTCGGGCGTTTCGACCTATGTCGGCCTGCCGGAACAGGAAGCCTTCGACATCGAATACTGGCTGCTCGAGGAAGCCAAGCTGCAGCGCATGCCGAAGCCGAAGAGCCTCGCCGGGCGGATCGCGCTCGTCACCGGCGGCGCCGGTGGCATCGGCAAGGCGACCGCCGCCCGGCTGATGCAGGAAGGCGCCTGCGTCGTACTCGCCGACATCGATGACGCGGCCCTGGAAATCGCCCAGAGCGAACTCGCCGGACGCTACGGCAAGGATTTCGTGCGCTCCGTCAGCATGAACGTGACCAGCGAGGCGGCGGTCGAGGCCGGCTTCGGCGATGCGCTGCTGGCCTTCGGCGGTCTCGACATTCTCGTTTCCAATGCCGGCCTCGCCTCGTCGGCGGCGATCGAGGACACGACGCTGGCGCTCTGGAACAAGAACATCGACATTCTCGCGACCGGCTATTTCCTGGTGTCGCGCGAGGCCTTCCGGATCTTCCGCAACCAGAAGGCCGGCGGCAATGTCGTGTTCGTCGCCTCGAAGAACGGCCTTGCCGCCTCGCCCGGCGCCTCGGCCTATTGCACGGCCAAGGCGGCCGAAATCCATCTTGCCCGCTGCCTCGCCCTCGAAGGCGCATCGGCACAGATCCGCGTCAACGTCGTCAATCCGGATGCGGTGCTGCGCGGCTCGAAGATCTGGAGCGGCGAGTGGAAGGAACAGCGCGCCGCCGCCTACAAGATGGACGTCGATGAGTTGGAGGCGCACTACCGCGAACGCTCGATGCTGAAGCTCAGCGTCTTCCCGGAGGATATTGCCGAAGCGATCTACTTCCTGGCCTCCGACATGTCGGCGAAATCGACCGGCAACATCGTCAATGTCGACGCGGGCAATGCCCAGTCCTTCACGCGCTGATTGGAGGTTGCCATGACTAATATGATCAGCACGTCGGTGATCGAGACAGAGAATGCCAAGCGACAGGAAGCGCTGAAGAGCGACTACGAGAGCCTCGGCGAGCGGCTCGCGCGCCGTGGCATCGACATCGACGCGGTCAAGCGGAAGGTCGCCGCCTATGGCGTCGCCGTTCCCTCCTGGGGGGTCGGCACCGGCGGCACCCGCTTTGCCCGCTTCCCCGGACTCGGCGAGCCGCGCAACATCTTCGACAAGCTCGAAGACTGCAGCGTCATCCAAGAGTTGACGCGGGCGACGCCGACCGTGTCGCTGCACATCCCCTGGGACAAGGTATCCGACCTCGCAGGTTTGAGGGAAAGGGGGAGCGCGCTCGGCTTAAGCTTCGATGCGATGAACTCGAACACCTTCTCCGACGCGCCGGGCCAGGCCCATTCCTACAAATTCGGTTCGCTCACCCATAACGCTGCCGCAACGCGCCGCCAGGCGGTCGAGCACAATCTCGAATGCATCGAGATCGGCAAGGCGCTCGGCTCGAAGGCGCTGACGGTTTGGATCGGCGACGGCTCCAACTTTCCCGGCCAGAGCAGCTTCACCCGGAGCTTCGAGCGCTATCTCGACTCGATGAAGGCGATCTATGCGGCGCTTCCGGATGACTGGCGGGTCTTCACCGAACACAAGATGTACGAGCCCGCCTTCTATTCGACGGTCGTGCAGGACTGGGGCACCAACTACCTGATCGCCCAGGAACTCGGGCCGAAGGCCTTCTGCCTCGTCGATCTCGGCCATCACGCCCCCAACGTCAATATCGAGATGATCGTCGCCCGGCTGATCCAGTTCAAGAAGCTCGGCGGCTTCCACTTCAACGACTCGAAATATGGCGACGACGATCTCGATACCGGATCGATCGACCCCTACCGGCTCTTCCTGGTCTTCAATGAGCTGGTCGATGCCGAGACGCGCGGCGCCGACGGTTTCGAGCCCGCCCATATGCTCGACCAGAGCCATAACGTGACGGACCCGATCGAGAGCCTGATGACCAGCGCCATGGAAGTCGGCCGCGCCTACGCCCAGGCGCTTCTCGTCGACCGCAACGCGCTCGAAGGCCACCAGCAGGAGAACGACGCGCTGATGGCGTCGGAAACGCTGAAAGCCGCCTTCCGTACCGATGTCGAGCCGATCCTCGCCGTGGCACGCCTCGAGAACGGCGGCGCCATCGCGCCGGTCGCGACCTATCGGAAGAGCGGCTATCGGCCGAAAGTTGCGGCCGAGCGACCCGCGATTGCCGGCGGTGGCGGCGGCATCGTCTGATAGCATCCGAGGGAAGCGGAAGGCCGTCCCTCTCGGCCTGACCCCTTCAGTTTCATGATCCCGGGTGCGGCTTCGCGCCCGGGATCATCGGGCAGCCAGATTGCCGGCGTCCGCGCCCTCGCTTGCGCAGCAAGCAAAATCCGCTCCGCGGCCGACCATCCCCTTTGCGCAGAAAAATTATCCTCGATCGAATTGCTCCCTATCTGATCGGCAGGGATGGGCTATGTTCCATGGACACAACCGCAAGGAGACATTGATGGGTATCGAAAGCATTCTGGTGTTCCTGATCGTCGGCGCGATTGCCGGCTGGCTCGCCGGCCTGATCGTCAGCGGCTTCGGCTTCGGCCTGATCGGCAACATCGTCGTCGGCATCATCGGCGCGCTTATCGCCGGCTATCTGTTTCCGGCGGTCGGCATCACGCTCGGCACGGGCATCCTCGCTGCAATCATTCATTCGACCATCGGGGCGATCATCCTGCTGGTGCTGATCCGCATCGTCAAACAGGCCTGAAATGGCGATATCCGGTCAAGGATTCGCCTACCATCGGAACCGGTTTGAGGACAAAATCATTCAGCGATAACAAGCGCGATGGTGCCCTCGCCCGTTTGATCGGGCGCGGGCGCCGAGCGATCCGCGCGCAAGGCCCTGGATCGCCGCCGCGAGAAGTCAGCGGAGGGAAAGATGAGCGATTTCTATGCAGAAAAGATCGAAACGGCGCTGCAATCCTATATGAGCGATCACCCCGCCACGTCGACGCGCCAACAGGCAATCTCCACGATCCTGGAAAACTGGTTTGCAAGCCATGGCTACCTGCCGCCGCAACAGGAGGGCCTGCGACCGGAAGACCTTGACGCGTCGAACGACGACTGAAACATTCCTCTCCTCAAGAAAAGACCGTCGGCCGCAATTCGCCGCGGATATCCCATTTGCAAATCGCAGCACCGGCCTTTCGAGATGAGCCTCACCTCCGTCAAAGAGTTCTTTTCCAAGCGCGCCCCGGACATCGACGTCATCGAACTCGAGCAAAGCACCGCAACGGTGGCGCTCGCGGCCGAGGGACACGGCGTCGAGCCGGCACAGATCGCCAAGACGCTGGCGCTTCGCGTCGGCGACGACGTCGTCCTGATCGTCACGCGCGGCGACGCCCGCCTCGACAACAAAAAATACAAGGCCCGCTTCGGCACCAAGGCGCGCATGCTCGGCTCCAGCGAGGTCGAGACCGAGACCGGCCATCCGGTCGGCGGCGTCTGCCCGTTCGGCCTTGTGAAGCCGCACACGGTCTATTGCGATGAATCCTTGAAGGCGTTCGATGTGGTCGTGCCCGCCGCCGGCGCAATCAACGCCGCCGTTCACATCAGTCCGCACCGCATGGCGGAACTGACCGGCGCGGAATGGATCGACGTGTCGGAAACCTGACCGGCCCCGGCGACCGTCGGGCGGGTGGCGTGCGTTCCTACAGAACGGCCACGAGAACCATGAACGAGCCGAACGAAAGCGCGGCCATCAGGCTCAACAGCACTTTCATCATGTGCATTGTCATCTGCCCAGATCCTTGCCCGCGCTCCAAATGGGAACAAGCGAAGGCACAACTCGACGGCCCGTCGCCGACAACCGGCGTGCCGACCCCCTCTCCCATCGACATTCAGAATATTCCGACAAGTCGGTTAATAAGTCATCCTGTCAATGCGGATTAGCCCGCCTGTCTCGGGTGGGAACTGAAGCATTTACCCGGAGCGTTGCTTGCGGGATAATTGGAGCATAGAAGCAGGTCTCAAGCTTCAGATGCGCGGCCCCGAGGGGCGCGTGGCGGGAGACCATTCATGGCCCCCGATCAGATCGGCGACGGAACGACGCGACTTTGCGAACAGCTCTCACAGAAACAACGGCTGCCAGCGGAAAGACCCTCAGCGACAAGGGCGTGCTGCGCGTCGGCTTCATTCTGGCGCGCAGCTTCACGCTCAGCGCCTTCTCGCTGTTCGCCGATGCGCTGCGGTTGGGCAGTGATGTGGAGGACAAGTCGGGGCGCGTCAACTGCGACTGGGAGGTGCTCGGCAGCACGAGAAACTTCGTCATGTCGAGCTGCGGGATCCAGGTGGCGCCAACCGCGCCGCTCCGTCCGCCGACCGAGTTCAGCTATATCGCGGTCGTTGGCGGTCGGCTCAACGTCGCCGAGCCGCTCGACAGGGAGACGGTTGACTACCTGCACCGCGCCACGCGCGCCGGCGTGCCGATCATCGGCGTTTGCACCGGCAGCTTCGTCCTCGCCGAGGCCGGCGTGCTCGACGGCCATGCCGCATGCGTAAGCTGGCTGCATCATAACGAATTCCGCGCCCGCTTCCCCGAGATCGAGGTCACCTCGAACCGCATCTTCTTCGAGGATGGCAATATCATCACCTGCGCCGGCGGCAGCAGCGTCGCCGATCTCGCGACCTACCTGATCCGGAAGCATGTCGGCGAAGACGCCGAACGCAATGCGCTCGAAATCATGCAGATCACGCGTCGTCGCGAAGCCAGCGAGATGCAGCCGCGAAACCCGCTCGGCCCCGTGCCGGTGCACGACAAACGGATCAGTCTGGCGCTGATGGTCATGGAGCAGCATCTCGAGGACCTGATCGGCATAGACGACGTGGCGACCGTGCTCGGCATCTCGCGCAGGCAACTCGAACGCCTGTTCCAGAACGAGCTCGGGGCGACGCCGATATCCGTCTACCTGAAGCTTCGCCTCGACGCGGCGATGCGCCTCGTCGCCTCCACCAACAAACCGCTGATCGAGATTGCGCTGGAAACCGGCTTCGAGAACGTCTCACACTTCATCCGCAAGTTCCGGAAGGCATTCTCGATCACCCCGGCGGCAGCGCGCAAGCAACTCGCTGCAGCAGCCCGTGACGCAGCGCCGGGCCGTCGCGGCTGAGGACCCATTTACATCCCCAGATAGGCCGCAATGACTGCCGCGATCTGATCGGAATCCAGAGCGTCCATCTGCGAGTCCATCAAGGCGTTCAGCTGCGTGCTGGACAGATTGCCAATGTCTTCCGTGGATAGCCCCGCGACCCCATAGGAGCTGAACGAGGCGACATCCTCCGCCGAGAAGGTCGCCAGATCCTCGGTCTCCAAGGCCGCGACCTGCGCCGAGGTCATCGCCCCGACCTGAACGGCCGTCAGGGCCTCCGCCTGATCCGTCGTCAAGGCGGCGACGACCCTGGTGGTCAGTCCGGAGATCGCACTCGTGCCCAAGGCGACGATATCATCGGTGGAGAGCTGGGCGATGTCGTCCGTCCCCAGGGCCGCGGCCTGTATGGCGTTCAGAGCACTGAGCTGCGCGGTGGACAAGGTGGCAATTTGCGTGGTGCTCATCGCCGCCACCTGGTTGTAGCTCAGCGACCCGACCTGGCTTGCCGTCAGGGCGGCGATCTCGGCCGTGGAAAGCGCGGCGACAAAGGTCGTGGACAGTCCCTTTATGGCGGCCGCGCTGATCGCCACCAGTTCTCCGGTCGTGAACGTGCCGAGGTCCTCGGTGGTCAGACCGGCGAGCCCGTCGGCGCTCAAGGCGGCAATCTGGAGGGTGGACAGCGTATCGATCTGTTCGGCGCTCATCGCCCCGACCTGAGCGCTGCTCAGACCCGCAAGGCTCGCCGTGCCCAGAGCGGCAATCTCGGCGGTGGACAGTCCGGCGATGAAATCCGTGGACAAGCCCCTGATGGCCGAAGAGCTGATCGCCGCAAGTTCCTCGACCGAGAACCCCTCCAGGTCATCGGTGCTAAGGCCTGACAACGCATCCGAGCTCATAGCGGCAATCTGGACGGTGGAAAGGGCTTCGACCTGCTCGTCGCTCAAAGCGCCGACCTGCTCGCTGCTCAGGCCCGCAATGCCCGCCGTGCTCAGCGCTGCAATCTGGCTCGTCGACAGCACCGCGAGATCCGCGGTGCCGAGCGCCGCCACCTGTTTGGAGCCGAGGCCGCCGATCTGCGCGGTCGACAAGGCTTCAATCTGGTCGGTGCTCAGCGCATTGATCTGGGCGGTGGAAAGCCCCGAAATGCCGGCCGAGCTCAAGGCCGCAACCTGATCGACCGAAAGCGCCGCTATCGTGTCGGTCGACAGTCCCAACACGGCAGTCGAACTGATCGCCGCTATCTCGTCCGTCGAGAAGGTCTCCAGATCGTCGGTGCCGAGGACGGCGATCTGCTGCGAAGTCAGCGCGCCAATCTGGAGAGAAGTGAGCGCCTCGACCTGGTCGGTGTTCAGCGCGTTGATCTGGGCGGTGGAAAGGCCGGCGACGCCACCGGTGCCGAGGGCCGCGATCTGATCCGCCGAAAGCGCCGCTATCGTGTCGGTGGACAACCCCGCTACGGCGCGCGAACTGATCGCCGCGATATCGGCGGTCGAGAAGCTCTCCAGATCGCCCGTGCTCAGCGCCGCGATCTGCGTCGAACTCATGACCGCGACCTGGCCGGAGGTCATGGCCTCGAGCTGATCGGCATTCAGCGCGTTGATCTGGGTCGTGGAAAGGCCCGCTATTGCGGCCGTACCCAGCGCGGCAATCTGGTCCGTAGAGAGAACCGCAATGTCGTCGGTTCCCAGCACCGCCAGCTGCTTGGAGCTGAGGGCGGCAATCTGGTCGGTCGACAGGGCCTCGATCTGGTCGGTGCTCAGCGCCAGGATCTGCACGGTGGAAAGACCGGCGACGCCGGTCGCACTCAGGGCGGCGATCTGGTCCGCCGAAAGCGCGGCCAGCGTGTCGGTGGACAGGCCGGCTACGGCGCTCGAACCGATCGCGCCGATATCCGCGCTGGAAAAGCTCTCCAGATCGGCGGTGCTCAACGCAGCGATCTGCGTCGAACTCATCACCGCCACCTGGCTCGGGGTCAGAGCCTCGAGCTGATCGGCGCTCAGCGCCTGGATCTGCGCCGTGGAAAGAGCTGCAACGCCGGCGGTGCTCAGCGCGGCAATCTGTTCCGTCGACAACGCCGCTATGTCGTCTGTGCCCAGCGCCGCCACCTGTTTGGAGCTAAGCGCGGCGATCTGGTCGGTACTCAGCGCTTCGAGCTGGTCGGCGCTCAAGGCATTGATCTGGGCCGTGGAAAGGTCGGCGATACCGGCCGCGCTCAGGGCGGCGATCTGATCCGCTGAAAGCGCCGCCAGCGTGTCGGTGGACAGCCCCGCCACGGCAGCCGAACTGATCGCCGCAATATCCGCGGTCGAGAAGGCGGCCAGATCATCGGTGCTGAGCGCAGCGATCTGCGTCGAACTCAGCGCCGCGACCTGGACGGAAGTCAGGGCTTCGAGCTGTTCGGCGCTCAGCGCATCGATCTGTGCGCTGGAAAGGACCGCAATGCCGGTCGTACCCAGCGCGGCAATCTGGTCCGCCGAAAGCGCCGCCATGTCGTCGGTGCCCAGCGCCGCCACCTGCTTGGAGCTGAGAGCAGCGACCTGTTCGGTCGACAGCGCCCCGATCTGGTCGGTGCTCAGCGCATTGACCTGGGCGGTGGAAAGGCCGGCAATGCCGGCCGTGCTCAAGGCCGCGATCTGTTCCGCCGAAAGCGCCGCAATCGTCTCGGTGGACAGTCCCGCTACCGCACTCGAACTGAGGGCCGCAATTTCCGCGACCGAGAAGCCTGCAATGTCGTCCGTGCCCAAGGCGGCGATTTGCTTGGAGCCGAGAGCCGCGATCTGGCTCGTCGTCAGGGCATCGACCTGGCCCGAGCTCAGGATGGCGATGTCCGCGGTGCTCAGGCCGACCACGCCGGCCGCGCTCAAAGCGGCGATCTGGTCGGTCGTGAGCGTCGCCACGTCATCCGTGCTCAAGGCATCGACCTGTCTGGAGGTGAGCGCCCCGATCTGGGCCGTGGTCAAGACCGCAAGCTGACCGGTGCTCAAGGCATCGACCTGCTTGGTGCTCAACGCCGCGACGGCGGCCGTGCTCAACGCGGCGATCTGGTCGGTGGAGAAGGCAGCTATGACGTCCGTTGAAAGGCCGGAAACGAGATCCGCGCCAAGCGCCGCGATGTCGTCGATCGACAGCGCCTTGATGTCGTCCGCATCCAGCGCAGCGATCTGCTGCGAGGTCAGCCCGCCGAGCTGTTCGGTCGACAGCGCGGCAATCTGGCCGGAACTCAGAACAGCGATCTGTTTGGTGGTCAATGCCGACACGGCGGCCGCGCTCAGGGCGCCGATCTGCTCGGTCGAGAGCGAAGCGATGGCAGCCGTGGACAGTCCTGCTATGGCACTCGAACCGATCGCCGCGATGTCCTTGGTCGAGAAGACCGCCACGTCTTCCGCGCCCAGGGCTCCAAGCTGCACCGAGCTCAGGGCGCCAGTCTGGACCGCGGTCAGGGCCTCCAGCTGATCCGTGCTCAAGGCAGCGAGCTGCCTGGTGGTCAGGCCCGCGACGGCTGCCGAACCCAAGGCCTCGATCTGATCGGCGGAAAGCGCGGTGATATCGCTCGACCCCAGGGCGGTGACTTGCGCCGACGTGAGCGCGGCAACCTGCTTGGTGCTCAGGGCGGCGAGCTGCGTGGCGCTGAGCGCGTTGACCTGCGCGCTGCTCAGACCGGCAATGCCGGCCGCGCTTACGGCGGCGATCTGATCGGTCGAGAGGGCAGCTATGGCGGCCGTCGAGAGGCTCGAAATGGCGGTCGACCGGATAGCGGCAATGTCCTTGGTCGAGAACGCCGCAATGTCTTCCGCCCCCAGAACCCCGAGCTGCGTCGCGCTCAAGGCGCCGATCTGGGTCGAGGTCAGGGCTTCCATTTGACCGGCGCCCAGGGCAACGAGCTGCTTGGTGGTCAGTCCCGCGATGGCAGCGGCACTGAGGACCGAGATCTGATCCGTCGAGAGGGCCGCAAGTCCGCTCGTACCCAAGGCGGCCACCTGCGCCGAAGTGAGCGCAGCGGCCTGCTTGGTGCTCAAGGCGGCGAGCTGGCTGGTGCTGAGCACGTTCAACTGCGCGCTGCTGAGGCCGGCAATGCCGGCAGTGCTCAGAAGAGCGATCTCATCGGTGGAAAGGGCGGCCACGACGGCCGTCGACAGTCCCGCCATCGCAGCGGCGCTGATGGCCGCGATGTCCTTCGTCGAGAAGACCGCTATGTCTTCCGTTCCGAGCGCCCCCAGCTGCGCCGAGCTGAGCGCGCCGACTTGCACGGCGGTCAGGGCTTCCATCTGCTCGGTGCTCAGCGCGTCGATCTGCCTGGTGCTCAGCCCGCTGATCGCGGCCGTCGTCAACACGGCGATCTGTTCGGTCGAAAACACCGCGATATCGCTGGTGTCCAGCGCGGCGATTTGCGCAGAGCTCAGCGCGGCAACCTGCTTGGTGCTCAGCGCCACGATCTGGTCGGTGGATAGCGCCTCGACCTGATCGGTGGTCAGTTCGTTGATGCCTGCAGTGCTGAGCGCGGCGATCAGGTCCGAGGACAGGGCCGCGACAGTCTCCGTACTCAAGGCGGCGACTTGCGTCGATTTCAGCGCTGCGATCTGTTTGGTGCTCAAAGCGACGACCTGGTCGGAGCTCAGCGTCGCCATCTGATCCGTGCTCAGCCCGGCAACGCCGCCGGTGCTGAGCGCGGCAATCTGCGTCGAGGTCAGGGCGGCGACGACATCCTCCGACAGGCCGGAAATGGCCTTGGAGCCTATTGCGGCAATATCGGCAGTCGAGAAGGTTGCAATGTCCTCCGCCTCCAGGGCCGAGAGCTGCGCGGAGCTTAGAACGGCAACCTGGACTGACGACAAGGCTGCAAGCTGGTCGCTGGACAGCGCGTCGATCTGATCGGTGCTGAGGCGCGCGACGCCCTTCGTGCTGAGCGCTACGATCTGGGCCGTCGTGAGGGCTTCCATGAGATCTGCCGACAATCCGGCAATGGCGCTCGAACTGATCGCCGCGATATCGGCGGTCGAGAATGCCGCTATGTCCTCTGCACTGAGAACGGCAAGCTGCTCGGAGCCGAGGGCGGCAACCTGTTGAGTGGAGAGAGCCGCGACCTGATCGGACGACAAGGCTTCGACCTGATCGGCGGTTAGGCCGGCGACCGCCTTGGTGCCAAGCGCGGCGACCTGAACCGTGGTCAAAGCCGCGACGTTGTCCGTGCTCAAGGCGGCGAGTTGCGTGGAACTCAGGGCTTTAAGCTGCGCGGTGGAGAGGGCCGCGGTCTGGTCGGTCGACAAGGCGGCGACCTGTGCGGTCGTCAGGCTCGCGACTGCAGTCGTGCTGAGTGCCGCTATCTGGGCCGTGGAAAGCGCTGTTATGGCGTCGTCGCTGACGCCGGGCACGGCTTTGCTGGTGATCGCCGCGATCTCGGCGGTCGAGAACGTCGCAATCCCGTCTTCCCCAAGGGCGGCGAGCTGGGCCGAGCTCAGGACTTTCACCTGCGAGACGGACAAGGCCTCCGCCTGGTCGGTCGACAAAGCCGCCAGCTGGGCGCTCGTCAGGCTGGCGACCGCACTCGTGCTGAGCGCCGCGATCTGATCGGTAGACAGGGACGCAATGACCTCGGCGTCCACCCCCAGAATGGCCTTGTTGCTGAGTGCGGCGATCTCGCCGGTAGAGAACATTGCCAAGCCGTCGGTCCCGAGCGCCTCAAGCTGCAGTGCGTTCAGGGCCTTCACCTGTGTGACGGACAGAGCCTCGACCTGGTCGGTCGACAAGGCGGCGACTTGATCGGTCGTCAGGCCCATGACGCCCTTGGTGTTGAGCGCCGCGATCTGGTCTGTGGAGAGCGCCTCGATATTGTCGGTGCCAAGTGCGGCGACTTGCGCCGAGCTCAGCGTCCGCAGCTGTGCCGCGGAAAGGACCGCGGCCTGGTCGGAGGAAAATGCCTCGCTCTGTGCGGTCGTCAAGCCCGAGATCGCACTCGTGCTGAGCGCCGCAACCTGAGCGGTCGAAAGTGCAGCGATCGCGTCCGTGCTCACGCCCTTGATGGCCAGGTTGGCGATCGCGGCGATTTCGCCGGTCGAGAATGTCGCAATGCCCTCGGTCCCGAGCGCCGCAAGCTGTCTCGAATTCAGTGCCTTCACCTGCAAGACGGACATCGCCTCGGCCTGGTCAGCCGACAAGGCGGCCATCTGCGCCGTCGTCAGGCTGGCGACGGCGGCCGTGTTCAGGGCGGCAACCTGGGCGGTGGAGAGTGCGGCGAAGGCCTCCGTCGTCAAGCCCCATACGGCCCTGCTGATCGCCGCGATCTCGGCAGTCGAGAATGCCGCTATGCCGTCGGTCTCGAGGGACCCGAGTTGCGCCGCCGTCAGCGCCTTCACCTGCGAGACGGTCAGTGCCTCGATCTGGTCGACCGACAGGGCGGCGATCTGTTTGGTGGAAAGCCCCGAAATTGCCGAGGCGCTCAACGCAGCCATCTGCTGGGTGGAAAGCGTGGCAATGTCGTCGGTGCCCAAGGCCTCGATTTGCGAGGCCTTCAGCGCTGTGACCTGGGCGGTCGTCAAGGCGGCAAGCTGATCGGTGGACAGGGCGGCGATCTGCGCGGTCGACAGGGCGGCGACGGCACGGGTGCTCAAGCCGGCAATCTGATCCGTGGAAAGGGATGCGACGACATCGGCCGGGAGCCCGGTTATGGCTTTCGCGCCGATGGCGGCGATGTCGGCGGTCGAGAAGGACTCCAGGTCTTCCTCGGTCAAGACCGAGAGCTGCAAGGCGCTCAAGGCTCCGACCTGGGTCGAGCTCAACGCCTCCGCCTGCTCCGCCGACAAACCGTCTATCTGCTTGGTCGTCAGGGCCGCGACCTGGCTCGTACCGAAGCTCTCGATGTCGGATTGGTCGAGGACGGCGAGTTGCTCCAGGGTCAAACCGACAATGGCGCTGGGAGATATGGCGCCCAGCTGCCGGGAGCTGAGAACATCGACATCCTCCGTGTCGAGCGCCGCGATCTGAGCTGACGACATCGCGCTGATCTGCTTCGTCGTCAGCGAAGCCACGTCTTCCGTCGTCCAGGCAGCAACGGCCGCTGTCGAATAGGATTTGATCAGAGTGGGGCTGAGGGACGAAATGATGGAGGTCATGCGTGAAAACCCTTGGGCCTGATTGGTCTTATCAGCCAGCGGCCGCTTCGAAAGAGCAGTCGTTCCTACAGCGCCGGCATCCCGGCAACGGCTGGCATTGCATCCGGACGACCGGCGGATTAGCGGTCGTCAGCGGGCTTCGCCCGGGTTCGATTTGCGGGCTGTGGAAGGCAAACGTCCGGTTACCGGCATGGGCGCTCTCATGGCTGCTCGGGGAATAAGCTGCCGTTGATAATAGTCAGCAACCTTGTGTCTGTCTGACCTTCGGCGCGATCGCGTCCTCGTTGCGCCGCACCAGTCCGCGCGGCGCCTCCTATGGAAACGACTTATTCTCTGTCCCTCGGCTGAAGGTCGCGGCAATCGCTTGCCGACCGGGTCCGCCCGCCGATCGCGTCGCGAGCCTATCGAGGCGGTGAGATGGCGCCGGTCCGCGACAACGACAATCAGATCGGCGAATGCAGGAATACCGGCATAGAGGCGTTTTCGGCCTTGCGGGCAAGGTAAAGCCGTGCCGTATCGAGTGCCTCACGAATGGTCACGTCCATGTCGAGGTAGCGATAGGTGCCGAGCCGTCCGACAAAGGTGATCGCTGTTTCGCGGCTTGCCCGCTCCACGTATTGGGCCAGTTGTTCCTTGTCCTTGACGAGGCGGATTGGATAATAGGGGATGTCCTCGGGGCCGCATTCACGGGAGAACTCGCGATAGCAGACGGAGCCTTTGTGCTCCTCCCACGGCGAGAAATGCTTGTGCTCGGTGATGCGCGTATAGGGCACGGAGACATCGCCGTAGTTCATGACGGCGCAGCCCTGGTAGTCGCCGTCATATTCGAACCGCTCGAAATCGAGCGTTCGATAACCCAACGGGCCAAATTCGTGATCCAGGTAGCCGTCGAGCGAACCTGAATAGAACACATGCGCAAAATCGTCCTTTTGCGCCCGGACAAAGCGTGTCTTCAGGCTGACATTGATGTTGGGGTGATCCAGAATGCGGCCGATCATGTCGGTATAGCCGTTCTCCGGCATGCCCTGGTATTTGTGCGCGAAATAGTTATCGTCGTAGTTGAAGCGCACCGGAAGCCGTTTCAGGATCGATGCCGGCAAGTCCGTCGGCGAGCAGCCCCACTGCTTCTGCGTATATCCCTGGAAGAAGGCCTCGTAGAGGTCCTTGCCCACAAAACGAAGCGCTTGCTCCTCGAAGGTTTTCGGGTCCTCGATCGACGTGTCGGCCTGTTCTTCGATGAAGGTGCGGGCCTCGTCCGGCCTGAAGGTCTTGCCGAAGAACTGATTGATCGTGTGGAGATTGACGGGCAGGGAAAAGACCTGGTCCCGCGATGTCGCCTTCACCCGGTTCTTGTAGGGCATGAAAGTCTGGAAGCTGTTGACATAGTCCCAGACTTCACGGTCGTCCGTATGGAAGATGTGCGGGCCGTAGACGTGGATCATCACGCCCGTGCCTTCGTCGCGCTCGGTGTGGCAGTTTCCGGCGATATGTTCGCGCGCGTCGAAGATCTCGACCTGGTGGCCCGCCTCAGCCAGTTCCCGGCCAATGACCGCACCCGACAATCCTGCCCCTACAATGCCGATTCTTCCGCTTGCGCGCATTCGAAGACGCTCCAGTCCCAAGTCCGTATTGCGATATTCGACGAAGGCGTTACGCGGCGAGCGCGTTGCGCATCAGTTCGTCATAGGCATCGATCAAGCGATCGAGGGCCAGGCCCTGCTCCTGCGGTCCGAAGCTCAAATGGCTGACGGTGAAATCCGAATAGATCGCCGTCGGCCGATCGAGCAGCAGCGGCAGATCGACCGTAAGCGCGCGCTCGTCGTCTCCCTTCGGCAAGGCCATATGCACGAGGTCCTTGCCGAGCCAGGCGATGAAGTTGATCGACTGGCGTTCGGTCCACTCGATCACCTTGCTCGGCAACGGCAGGTGCTTGTCGTTGGTCTGCAGGAAGTAGTCGTGCAACTCATTGGCACGCTCCGCGCTCTGCCAGAGGCTTCCGCCAAACCCGCCCGGCGGCCGTTCGAAGTGACCTACCCCCACGGGAATGGAGCCCGCCACTTGCTGCCAATGGGCGCATACTCCATTGTTCACCACATTGGCGGATACAACGATGTATTTCGGGTTGGTCCGCCTGAATTCGATGAAATCGCTGAGCTTTTCGAGATCCATATAGACGATGTCGTCGTCGCACTTCAAAAATATGGAGTCCGAGAAGATCTTCAGCCGCTTGGCGTAGTAGTCATAGGCCTGCCAATAGGGCATCTGCTCATTCGGGTTGCCGACGAAACGCTGGATGCGCGAGCGTACATTGCCAAGTTCGAGATCCGCACCCCACCCGCCTCTGACCATGACGGACGCACCGGCCGACAAGTCCAGTTCCGGCCAGTGGCCGATCGCGACGTTGTTGACATGGAGCGAAGGAACACCCGCCGCATCGACATTGATGACGATTTGGTTGGCGGTGCCCGGCGACAGGATGCCCGGAGTGGGCCTGCTCCACAGCGCCGGTACATCGTTGCGGTCAAAACTCCTAAGCTGGCTCAATGGCAGTTTACGCAATACCGAGTGCGAATTGCTCCAGCCGCCGACAACCAGTTCGAAATAGTCGTCGCTGCCGTCATTCGGAACGATGGCGAGATGAAGGTCATTGGTGATCGTTGCGCCGAGGCGCAGCGCTTGGTTGGGAGCGATCGATCCGTTGGACTGGTAGGGCGCGGCGGAGCCCATATAGCGGACAGGTCCGAATTCGCGCGTCACCCATTCATGATCCTGCTGTGAGCGGGTGAAATCCCACACATGCCATTCGTCTATGATCCCGGCATCCATGGCGGAATGGATATACCGGGTGAGGATTTCCATTCTCTTCTGTCGGCCTGCGAATGTGACAAGTATAACCGGAGCCATATCATCCTCACTATCTGAAACGGGTGCTTGCTTATCGACGGGCGCCGGCTGTCGCCGCTGTCCACAGGCGGGAGTCGAACGGGATTGGCGAAAAGGCGTGCCACTCGGCGAGCTTCTCGACGTAGCGCTGCCGATAGGCGGCGCTGTCGACGAACTCCACGTTTTCCTTCATGATCTCAGCCCCGACCTCGTAATAGATGTCGAGATTGCTGAGATCGGGCACGGGCGTTTCGCCGCGCTCGCACTCGCCCTGCATTTGCCAGAGCAATTCCTCCAGGCGCCGGACGAGCGCCGGAATGTCGCGCAACACGCTGGCGTCACGGCGGCTCTCCAGGGCCTCTCTGACACTTGCGAGGCTCTGCCGGTCCTTCGCAAATCCGATTGCCTTTCGGACGAAGTCGTCCGGTCCCTCGCAAATGAGTTCGGGCACGCCGGCCGCAGCGACGATGCTCGAGCAGAACCGCGAAGCGAAGCCGTTGCCGGGGAATGTCAGAACGGGCAATCCCATGGTCAGCGCATCGCCCGCGGTGGAATGCGCCCCATAGGGGAAGGTGTCGAGGAACAGATCGGCCAGTCCGATGCGCGCCAGATGCTTGGGATTGGGGGCCTTCGAAGCGAAGATCAGGCGCTCGGGCGCGACGCCGCGCTGCTGGGCCGCCTGCTTGAGGCGCTGATCGACGTCCTCACCGCCGCCGAGCAGCCAGAGGCAGCTGCCGGGCGTCGCGGCAAGGATCGCCATCCAGCGGTCGAAGCAAGCGGCGGTGATCTTCTGCGCGCCGTTGAAGCAGGCGAATATGAAGCCGTCCTCGGGCAGCCCCGCTTCAGCCCGGCTTGGCCGCGGTGCGATCTGCCGCTTGCGGTCGACGGGCTGGTTGCAGGGAATCCGCAGCACCTTTTCCGAATAGTAGATCTCGTTCTCCGGCGGGATGATCTGCTCGTCGGCGATGACGTATTGGTGGAAGGGGCTGCCCATCGTACCCGGATAGCCGCAGAAGCTGACGATCACCGGTGCCGGCCGGTAGGCGAAGATCCTGGTACGGGCGTGTTTCGTATAGCCGTTGACATCGACCAGGATGTCGATTTCGTCGGCGATGATCTGCTTGGCAGCGTCGCTGTCACTGATGGCGGAAATGTCGCGCCAGCAGTCGATGGTGCTCATCATCCGCGTCTGCGTGGCGTCGCCGGTCCGCGCTTCGCCGCAATAATAGGCGTAGATCTCGACGCTGCTCTTGTCGTGCGTTTCGAAGACTTCGCTGAGCGCAAAGCCGACCGCATGATCGCGCAGGTCGGACGACACGTAGCCGACACGCAATCGCTGCCCGGTTCCGGACTTTTGGCGAGGCTGAAGCTTCGGGAAGCCGCTCAGATCGGGTCGGCCGACAAGCGACTTGCAGTAGCGATAGGCCTTGGCAAGCTGGAAAACCGGATCGTCGGCATAACAGGCAAGGGTCAACGGGGATAGCGCGTCGAGCAGTTGCCGGGCCGAAACATGTTCCGAAGGGGCCAGTGTCGGCCATTTGCACTGGCGTTGCCTGAGCGACGTCCAATGCTGGCCGGCTTCGGTCTTGTCGGGCCTCAGCTCAATCGCCTTCCACAGCGTGCTTTCCGCCTCCTCCATGAGACCGGCATTCTCAAGCACCCGGCCCATGTGCTGGAGGACCATCAGGCGATGAGCAGCGCGCTCCGGCGTGATCTCGGAGGTCGCCTCGGCATAGACTTGCCATTGTTGAATCGCCTGACCCGTCAGTCCGGCATCCTCCAGCGCTCGGCCGAGATTGATATGGCCCTGGCCGAAGCGTGGTTCGAACTTCAGGCAAGCGCGCAGCGCATGGATGGAGCCGGCAAGATCGCCCATCTGCCTGAGCGTGACTGAGTAGTTGAAATAGACAAGGTGAAGCAGCGGATTGGAATCGTTGTAGGCGATCCAGGATTTGTAGAGTTCGGCGGCCTGCTCCCTTTGCCCGGCGGCATTGAAGCTCTCCGCAAACTGGAACAGTTCCGTCAACGGAAGCCGTTGCTGTCGCGCCCTTTCCAGGAAACCGGCGAGGGGCGAAGCAGGATCGGAGGCGAGATGAGTGTAGATGGTCATGAAAATCCCACTGACAGGCGAGTTGGCGACCGACGCTGAGAACATGTTCGAATGCTATTTTAGGCCATTAACCGGACTAGCTTGCCCTGGGCTTGCGCCTCTTCGACTGCCTATGGGGCGGGCTGTTGAGGATGGAAGGAGTATGGAAGCCGGTTGTCGACCCGCTCGGCATTTCAGGCGTCGCTGAATATTGCAAACCGCCGACTCGATGTTGTAGCGTCGCGCCAGACGCGGCCCGTGCCCGAATCGCGCCCAGTCCGGTCGAACATTGCGGCATCCGCGCTTTGAGCCGACCCGTTAACTAAAACTTTAACTTTCGTAGCTAGTCGTAGTAACCGAGTACCGCAGTCAGCAACCACCGGATGAGGCTGCGGAGAAGATGACGAAACCGATCTCGCCAGGAGAACGGTTTCATTCACAGGCGTAGGAAATAGGACGCACTCGTCCTGTCTGCATGAAGCTTTCCGAACGCTAAGGCTCCCGCGAGCCATGTCCCTCAACCCGATATTTCGCCCATCAGGACGGTTTGACAGCCGAAGCTGATCTTCGCGTCCGGGTGGACGGGCGTCGTATGTGGTCGCACGCATCACGCGCTTGGACCCCTCAAGGGTCCCAGCGCTTGTCGCACGGTCGGCGCCAACGGGTTAGTTCCACAAGCGATTAACTTTGAAGGCTCGCGTCCATGACTTCCATCATCTCTTCTCTGAGCGTCACCCAGATCAAAAACCTCTCGACCACCGCAGTTGCCTCCCTGACTACGGAAGACGTCGCGGCTATGACCACTGCTCAGGTCAAGGCGCTCTCCTCGACCCAGATCGCGGCGCTCGATACGGAAGATGTCGCGATCTTCTCCACCGCACAACTGAGCGCCATTGCCGCAACCTCGGTCGCCGGCATCAGCCTCGACCAGCTGGCAGCCATCGATTCGGCCAAGATCGCAAGCCTGGCGACGTCTCAGGTAGCGGCCCTGAGCTCGGCACAGATCGACGGCCTCAGCTCCGACCAGGCAGAGGCCCTGACCACGTCGCAAGTCGCCGCGCTCGGCTCGGCGCAACTCGCAGCCTTTAGCTCTGAAGATATCACCACCTTCTCCACCGCCGAGATCGCAGCGATCTCCGTCACGGCGCTCGCAGGTCTTTCCACCGACAATCTCGCCGCCCTGTCGACCGATCAGGCCGCTGCGCTGAAGACCACCCAGGTTGCAGCGCTGAAGACCACCCAGGTCGCCGCGCTCACGACGGACCAGATCGGCGCGCTCAGCTCTTCGCAGATCGCCGTCCTCAGCTCGACTCAGGTAAAGGCACTTTCCACCGACAACATCGCGGCGCTTTCCACCGACCAGGTTGCCGCGCTCAACTCGAAGACCGTCGCGGCCCTGACTTCGGCACAGATCGACGCGCTCAGCTCCGACCAGGCCGAGGCTCTGACGACTGCGCAAGTTGCGTCGCTGACCTCGACGCAGGTTGCGGCTCTCGCCTCGGAGGATATCGCCACCTTCTCGACCGCCGATATCGCGGCGATCACCGTCACCGCGCTCACCGGTCTCTCCACCGACAATGTCGCGGCACTCTCCACTGATCAGGCCGCAGCCTTGAAGACCACCCAGGTCGCAGCGCTGAAGACCGCCCAGGTCGCCGCCCTCACCTCGGACCAGGTCGTGGCACTCACCTCGTCGCAGGTCGGTGTCCTGAGCTCGACGCAGATTTCGGCCCTCTCGACCGACAATGTCGCCGCACTCACCACCGACCAGGTCGCGGCGCTCAACTCGAAGACCGTCGCGGCGCTGAGCTCGGCACAGATCGGCGCGCTGAGCTCCGATCAGGTCGAGGCTCTGTCCGCCGTTCAGATCGCGGCGCTCGACTCGGCCGACATTGCGGCTCTGGCCTCCGAGGACATCGCGACCTTCTCGACTTCGGAGATTGCCGCAATCACCGCGACCGCCCTCTCGGGCCTCTCGACCGACAATGTCGCGGCACTGTCGACCGACCAGACCGCGGCACTGAAAACCTCCCAGATCGCTGCGCTGAAGACGGCCCAGATCGCCGCCCTCACCTCCGACCAGGTCGTGGCCCTCACTTCGTCCCAGGTCGGGTCCCTGAGCTCGACGCAGATTTCGGCGCTTACCACCGACAATGTCGCCGCACTTTCCACCGACCAGGTCGCGGCATTGAATTCGAAGACCGTCGCCGCGCTGAGCTCGACACAGAT
Organism: Sinorhizobium fredii NGR234; assembly: GCF_000018545.1. Classification (NCBI taxonomy): domain Bacteria; kingdom Pseudomonadati; phylum Pseudomonadota; class Alphaproteobacteria; order Hyphomicrobiales; family Rhizobiaceae; genus Ensifer; species Ensifer fredii. The sequence goes on along the minus strand of NC_012587.1, from coordinate 264,616 downwards.
CGGCGCGCTAACCTCCGACCAGGCCGAGGCTCTGACCACCGCGCAGGTGGCCGCGCTCACCTCGACGCAGATTGCGGCTTTCGCCTCGGAAGATATCGCCGCCTTCTCGACCGCCGACATTGCAGCAATCACCGTAACGGCGCTGGGGGGTCTTTCCACCGACAATGTCGCGGCGCTCTCCACCGATCAGGCCGCGGCGCTGAAGACCACCCAGGTCGCGGCGCTGAAGAGCACCCAGATCGCCGCCCTCACCTCGGACCAGGTCTTGGCGCTCACCTCGTCGCAGGTCGGAGCACTGACCTCGACGCAGGTAAAGGCGCTCTCGACCGACAACGTCGCGGCGCTCTCCACCGACCAGGTCGCCGCCCTGAACTCGAAGACCGTTGCGGCGCTTAGCTCGGCACAGGTCGATGCTCTGAGCTCGGATCAAGCGGAAGCTCTGACCACGGCGCAAGTCGCATCGCTCGGCTCGACGCAGATCGCGGCTTTCGCCTCGGAGGATATCGCCGGCTTCTCGACCGCCGACATTGCGGCAATCACCGTCACGGCACTGACGGGTCTTTCGACCGACAACGTCGCAGCACTCTCCACCGATCAGGCCGCGGCGCTGAAGACCACCCAGGTTGCCGCGCTGAAGACCGCCCAGATCGCCGCCCTCACCTCTGACCAGGTCGTGGCGCTCACCTCGTCCCAGGTCGGAGCGCTGACCTCGTCGCAAGTATCTGCAATCAGCACCGACAATATTGCGGCACTCTCCACCGACCAGGTGGCGGCGCTGAACTCGAAAACCGTCGCCGCTCTGACCACGGCACAGATCGAGGCGCTCAGCTCCACCCAGGTCGAGGCGCTGACCTCGGTTCTTGTCGGCGCGCTCAGCTCGACGCAGCTCTCCGTCCTGGCCTCGGAAGATATCGCAGCCTTCTCGACCGCCGACATTGCGGCAATCACCGTGACGGCGCTCGGAGGTCTCTCCACCGACAATGTCGCGGCACTCTCCACCGACCAGGCCGCGGCGCTCAAGACCACGCAGGTCGCGGCGCTGAAGAGCACCCAGATCGCCGCCCTTACCTCGGACCAGATCGAGGCCCTGAGCACTGCCCAGATCGGTGCGCTGACCTCGACGCAAGCGTCCGCGATCAGCACCGACAGCCTAGCCGCACTGTCCACCGACCAGGTGGCTGCGCTCAACACCAAGACCCTGGCCTCCCTGTCGACGGTGCAGATCGATGCGATGAGCTCCGATCAGCTCGAAGCGCTGACCTCGGCGCAGGTCGCGGCTCTGACCATGGCACAGCTGGGTGCTCTCGCCTCGGAAGATGTCGCAACCTTCTCGACCGCCGACATCGCGGCGATCACGGTCGCAGCGCTGGCAGGCCTGTCGACGGATAACGTCGCGGCATTGTCGACCGACCAGGCTGCAGCGTTGAAGACCACGCAGATCGCTGCGCTGAAGACGGCCCAGATCGCCGCCCTCACCTCTGACCAGGTCGTGGCGCTCACCTCGTCGCAGGTCGGAGCCCTGAGTTCGACGCAGATTTCGGCGCTCTCCACTGACAATGTCGCCGCACTCTCCACCGATCAGGTCGCCGCCTTGAACTCGAAGACGGTCGCCGCCCTGAGCTCGGTACAGATCGACGCGCTCAGTTCCGACCAGGCGGAGGCTCTGACCACGGCACAAGTGGCCGCGCTCGGCTCGACGCAGCTCGCCGCCTTCGCCTCGGAGGATCTCGCGACCTTCTCGACCGCCGACATCGCGGCAATCACGGTCACGGCGCTCGTCGGTCTCTCCACCGACAATCTCGCGGCGCTCTCGACCGATCAGGCTGCAGCGCTGAAGACCACTCAGGTCGCGGCGCTCTCCACCGCCCAGGTCGGGGCGCTCACCTCGGACCAGGTCGTGGCGCTCACCTCGTCGCAGGTCGGAGCTCTGACCTCGACGCAGGTAAAGGCCCTCTCGACCGACAATGTCGCGGCGCTTTCTACCGATCAGGTTGCAGCGCTCAACTCGAAGAGCGTCGCGGCCCTGACTTCGGTCCAGATCGAGGCGCTCACCTCCGACCAGGCCGAGGCGCTGACCACGGCGCAAGTTGCGTCGCTGACCTCGACGCAGGTTGCGGCTCTCGCCTCGGAGGATATCGCCACCTTCTCGACCGCCGACATCGCGGCGATCACGGTCACGGCGCTGGCAGGTCTCTCGACGGACAACGTCGCGGCTCTGTCGACCGACCAGGCCGCAGCGCTGAAGACGACCCAGGTCGTGGCGCTGAAGACCGCCCAGATCGCCGCGCTTACCTCGGACCAGGTCGTGGCGCTCACCTCGTCGCAGGTCGGAGCCCTGACCTCGACGCAGATTTCGGCGCTCTCCACCGACAATGTCGCCGCACTCTCCACCGACCAGGTCGCGGCGCTCAACTCGAAGACGGTCGCAGCGCTGAGTTCGACACAGATCGAAGCGCTGAGCTCCGATCAGGCAGAGGCGCTGACCTCCGCCCAGATCGCGGCGCTCGACTCGGCTGACATTGCGGCCCTGGCCTCCGAGGACATCGCTACCTTCTCGACTTCGGAGATTGCGGCAATCACCGCGACCGCGCTGCTGGGTCTTTCGACCGACAATGTCGCGGCACTGTCGACCGACCAGGCCGCAGCGCTGAAAACCGCCCAGATCGCGGCGCTGAAAACCGCCCAGATCGCGGCTCTCACCTCGGATCAGGTGGCTGCGCTGACCACGTCCCAGGTCGGGACCCTGAGCTCCACGCAGATTGCGGTGATCTCCACCGACAATATCGCGGCGCTCACGACCGATCAGGTCGCGGCGCTGAACTCGAAGACGGTCGCAGCTCTGACTTCGACGCAGATCGAAGCGCTGAGTTCCGACCAGGCCGAGGCGCTCACCACCGCTCAAGTGGCCGCACTCGGGTCGGCGCAAGTCGCAGCCTTGGCCTCCGAGGATCTCGCAACCTTCTCGACCGCCGACATCGCGGCGATCACGGTCACCGCGCTGACGGGTCTCTCGACCGACAATCTCGCGGAACTGTCCACCGATCAGGCGGCGGCGCTGAAGACCACGCAGGTCGCGGCACTCTCCACCGCCCAGATCGGGGCGCTCACCTCGGACCAGGTCGCAGCACTCTCCTCGGCCCAGATCGGTGCCCTGACCTCGACGCAACTGACCGCGCTCAGCACGGACAATGTCGCGGCTCTCACCACCGACCAGGTCGCAGCCCTGAGCTCGAAGGTCATCGGGGCGCTCAGCTCCGACCAGATCGACGCGCTCTCCACCGACCAGGTCGAGGCACTGACCTCGGCTCAGGTCGCAGCGCTGGACTCGGCCGATATCGCGGCCCTGTCTACCGATGATATCGCGACCTTCTCGACCGCCGACATCGCCGCGATCAGCACGACGGCACTGGCCGGCCTGTCCACGGACGACATCATGAGCCTGTCGAGCGACCAACTGGTGGCCGTCACGACAACGCAGGTGGAAGCCCTGGACGACTCGCAGGTGGAGGCGATCATCGCGGCCTACCAGGCCATCTAACGGCTTCGATGACGGGGGACTTGTTCCCTCGGCATTGAGCCCGGTGCTCAACCGGGATGACGGTCCATCATTCGAAAACTGAACTGATCAAGCCAACGGCCCCACCTCAGTCGAAGTGGGGCCGTTAACCTATGAAACGGCATTCGAACGCGACCCGCCCCCCGGCGCGCACCTTGCCAGCGGAAGTTGCTCCACTAAATGGGCCAATATGGACGTCCAGGAGAGTGCGATTTCCACGGATCGGGTGAGCCCGTCCACAAAGCTCCAGGTGCAGGATCCTGCTGTCTTGTCTGAGGTCGAGCGCCTCCTCGCGGGCCGCACGCGCGACATCCGTCTCAAAGGCAAGCTTCGCCTCCTGTTCCAAGAGCGTTCCTGGCCGCGAACGGCCAAGATCGTTCGCGCCTGGATGACATGGGTGGTTGTCCTGGATGTGGTGACGCTGGCGCTCAACGCAATTCTGCTTCCAAAGGCAATCGCACTGTCGATGCTTCTGCCAGCCTGCCTCCTCCCGCCCGCCGCCATGGCCACGGCCTTCGTCTGGCAAAGGCCGCGCGCGCAGTGGCTTCAAAGGATTTCTATCATCGCAGGCCTTTTCCTCATCTTCCTGTCGGTTGCTCTGGTGGGCGTCAGCGCGGGTGGCGAGTTCTACGAACGGCACTTGAACATCATGCTGTTCGTAGCGATCACCGCCATTATCATCTTCGGCGTTCCACTGAACTGGACGGTGACGGTCGCCTCCCTTGCGCTTGGCCTTTATCTGGTCTTCCAATTGCAAAACCCCAGCCTGGAAAAGGGAAGCGCCGTGGCAGCGACCCTGTTTTTCGCCAGCGGCATCATCGCCACTGTGGTTGCCCGACGCACCATGACTATCCTGGCCCAGAAGACTTTTCTGCTTGAGCTCAGAGACAGAAGCCGCGTCGCGGAACTTGCCGACGCAAATGCGCGCCTTGAACGCCTCGCGAGAACGGATCCCTTGACCGGAATCTCCAACCGCCGCTGGATGATGGAGACGCTCGACCATCTCTGGAGCGATGGAATGGAGCGCCGCGGCTGTGCCATGCTGATGTGCGATATCGACGAGTTCAAGAACCTGAACGATCGGCTGGGCCATGCGGAAGGTGATCGCTGCCTGGTAAAGGTCGCCGGCATAATTCAGAGCAGCGTGAGGCGGAATCGCGATCACGTGGCCCGCTACGGCGGTGAAGAGTTCCTTATCGTGCTTCCGGGAGTGGACGAGCGAGAGGCAATTGCCATGGGCGAGCGAATTCGCGGGAGCGTTGAAGCGGCCTCCCTCCCCAATCCTGCCTCGCGCGTGTTACCCTATGTCACGCTCAGCATCGGAGTGGCGGCTCAGAGGCCGGGTGACGAGATCATTCCGCCGGAGCGGCTCCAGAACCAGGCTGACGCGGCACTCTATCTGGCAAAACAAGCTGGCCGCAATCGCGTGGTGCTTCACAAAGCAGGTGCGCTGGGGACTTGACTTCGCCGGCAGATACGGCGCCGAGCCCGCTTTGGCGACAGGGCAATCGCAAGCGCGTGGCATTTGAACAGGCCCGGCCGAATAGACCCGCAAAAATAAATGCTCGATCACGATATCCAGCACTGGGGGAAGAAAAATGGTGCCCGGAGGCGGATTTGAACCACCGACACGCGGATTTTCAATCCGCTGCTCTACCAACTGAGCTATCCGGGCATCCTGCCTTTGGGCAGCGGCTTCCACCTGGAAACCGTCGGGGCGCTTGGTTCGCCCCGGAAGCGAGCGGGGTTATAGCATCTTGTTCGGCCGTGTCCAGCACCAAATGACACTTTTTCGAAGGAAATCCCCGGGGCGTGGAAAAGCCGCGAAAAGCAAAGGGATTCAGCAGGATCGGAGGTTAGAGAAGCTTCGCCGCCTAGGTCGTGCAATCGCCCCTCTCCTCGGGTTTAACCGGAGGACTACCCTCTCCCCGCAAGCGGGGGACGAGGTCGGGCGCCGCGAGTCCCTTCGCCCCGCTTGCGGGGAGAAGGTGCCGGCAGGCGGATGAGGGGCCAAGCGAGTTTAGCGATCCTCGTCGTCGGCTTTCGACTCGTCGTCGGCGACGGGGATCGCATAGGAGCCGGAAAGCCAGCGGTTGAGATCCACATTGCGGCAGCGCTCGGAGCAGAAGGGATAGCGCTCGCGCACTGACGGGCGGCCGCATTCCGGGCAGGGTCGGGTCGGGCGCAGGGGCTCGACATTCGAGCCGTGCTTCTTGCCTTCGCCACTCACTTGTCTTCAGCCTTCCAGCCAGCGACCATGGACGTCGTATCCCTCGCCGATGAGGAGATTGACGGTTTCATAGAGCGGCAAGCCTACCACATTCGTATAGGAGCCGACGAGTTTGACGACGAAACTTCCGGCAATGCCCTGAATGCCATAGCCGCCGGCCTTGCCCCGCCATTGACCGGAGGCAAGATACGTCTCGATGTCCAAGCCCGAAAGCCGCTTGAAGCGGACCTTGGTGTCGACCACCTTCTGGCGGATCGTCCGATCCGGCGTGACGAGGCAGATGCCGGTATAGACGCGGTGGCTGCGGCCGGACAGGAGATGCAGCGCGCTCGAGGCTTCGCTGACGAGCTCCGGCTTAGGCAGGATGCGGCGGCCGACGCAGACGACCGTGTCGGCCGCCAGAATATAGCTGCCGTCCCAGCTGGGCTCGCCCTTGACCGCCGCCAGTGCCGCCTTGGCCTTCTCGGCGGAAAGCCGGCGTGCCAGCGAGCGGGGGTGCTCGGCGCGCTTGGGCGTCTCGTCGAGGTCCATCGGCAGCAGGCGCGCCGGCTCGATGCCGGCTTGTGCCAAAAGCTCGACGCGACGCGGCGATCCGGAGGCCAATATCAGTTTCTGGGTGACTGTCATGGAAACGAGCCGCGAATCCCGGAGGTTACCGCCGCCAACGCTTACTTGAAGCGGTAGGTGATGCGGCCCTTGGTCAGGTCATAGGGGGTCATCTCGACCAGCACCTTGTCGCCGGCGAGAACGCGGATGCGGTTCTTGCGCATGCGGCCGGCCGTGTGGGCGATGATTTCATGGTCATTCTCGAGCTTCACGCGGAACGTCGCGTTCGGAAGCAATTCGGTGACCACGCCCGGAAATTCGAGGACTTCTTCTTTCGCCATAAAGGATTGTGCTTTCTCATGTTCAACAGCGGATGCGCCACGCATCCTTGAAAAATTTGCCGGAAACTACACAATCGCTGGGGATTTGTGAACCCGCCTTGATACCCGTTTTTTCGGCAACTCTACCCTACGCTGCCGCTATTGCTTTCGGCCACGCAAAAGCGAGCGGCGCCGTCCTTCAGCCGACCTGCCCGCGGCCGGCAAGCCGGCTGGCAATCAGGCCGGCGAGGTGGTCCCTGACGGCGCGGTAGGCGCCGACGATCTGGTCGCGCGTACCGGTCGCCACCGTCGGGTCCGGCGTCGGCCAGTAGACGACGTCGACGGCCATCGAGCGGGTCAGTTCCAGCGCCTTGTGATGGGCTTCCGGCGCCAGCGTCACGATGACATCGAAGTAATCGTCCTCGAGTTCATCGAGCGTATGCGGCTGGTGGCGGCCGATCGTCAGCCCGACCTCATCGAGAACCACGTCGACGAACGGGTCGCGCTCGCCGTGCCGCACGCCCGCTGAGGCCACATAGGTTCCCTTCGGCAGGGCGGCTTTGGCGAGCGCCTCGGCCATCGGCGAGCGGATCGCGTTCATGCCGCACATGAAGAGGATCGAGCGGGGCATCTTCGATCCTGGCGAGGCGATCCCGGTCACGTCCGCCTCCGTCAGCCGCGCCAATAGAGCACGCAGACCAATGTGAAGAGGCGCCGCGCCGTATCGAAATCCAGCCTGATCTTGCCGGAAAGCCGATCCATCAGCGTCTGCGAGCCCTCGTTGTGGATGCCGCGACGGCCCATGTCGATCGCCTCGATCTGGCTCGGCGTCGCTGATCGGATCGCCTCGTAATAGCTTTCACAGATCAGGAAATAGTCCTTCACGATGCGGCGAAAGGGGGTGAGCGACAGAATGTGGGTGGCAACCGCCTCGCCGCCGTCGGTCGAGATGGCGAAGACGAGCTTCGAGTCGACGAGCGACAGATTGAGCCGATAGGGACCGCCCGGATGCCCGGCGGGCTCGAACAGGTTCTCCTCCAGGAGATCGAAGATCGCAACCGCGCGCTCGTGCTCGACGTCCGGGGTCGAGCGGCCGATCGTCTCGTCCAGCACGACATCGCAGAGTCTGAGGTGGCGGTCGGCCCTCATCCCTCTTCCCCGAAATTGAGGCGGATGGCAACGGAGCGGGCATGCGCCTCAAGTCCTTCCGACTTGGCCAGCGCAATCGCCGCCGGGCCGAGGATGCGCAGTTGTTCGGGCCCGAGCCGTAGAATGGAGGTCCGCTTCATATAGTCGAGCACGCCGAGGCCGGAGGAGAAGCGCGCCGAGCGCGCCGTCGGCAGCACGTGGTTGGAGCCGCCGACATAGTCGCCGATCACCTCCGGCGTGTGGCGGCCAATGAAAATGGCGCCGGCATTGCGGATCTTCGGCACCATCGAATCCGGGTCGGCCATCGCCAGCTCGAGGTGCTCCGCGGCGATTCGGTTGGCGAGCGGCACCGCCTTGTCGAGATCGGGCACCAGGATCACTGCGCCGAAGTCGCGCCAGCTTGCCGTCGCCGTCTCGCTGCGCGGCAGCGTCTTCAGCTGCCGCTCGACCGCCTGTTCGACCGACGCGCCGAAGGCGGCGTCATCGGTGATCAGGATCGCCTGGGCACCGGCATCGTGTTCGGCCTGCGCCAGGAGGTCCGCGGCGATCCAGTCCGGGTCGTTGTCGCGGTCGGCGATCACCAGCACCTCCGAGGGGCCGGCGATCATGTCGATGCCGACGGTGCCGAAGACTTGCCGCTTGGCGGCCGCGACATAGGCATTGCCGGGACCCATGATCTTCGCCACCGGCGCGATCGTCTCCGTGCCGTAGGCAAGTGAGGCGACGGCCTGGGCGCCGCCGATGCGATAGATTTCCTCGACGCCGGCAAGCCTTGCTGCCGCCAGCACGGCCGGATTGATCGCGCCCCCCCTCGTCGGCACGACCATGACGATGCGCGGCACGCCGGCGACCTTGGCCGGCAGCGCATTCATCAGCACCGAGCTCGGATAGCTCGCCGTGCCGCCCGGGACGTAAAGCCCGACCGCATCGATCGCCGTCCAGCGCGAGCCGAGGCCGACGCCCATCTTATCTTCGTAGAGATCGTCCTTCGGCAGTTGCCGGCGGTGATGCGCCTCGATGCGGGTCGCCGCAACCTTGAGCGCGCCGAGCACCTCCGGCTCGACCGCGTCGATCGCCGCGTCGATCTCGGCCGCGCTGACCGCCATCGGCGTGACGCTGAAATCGACGCCGTCGAAGCGGGCGGAATAGTCGGCGAGCGCCGCGTCGCCGCGGGCCCGCACGTCGTCGATGATGGCGCGCACCACGGCGTTGACGTCTTCGGAAACCTCCCGCTTGGTGGTCAGGAACGCGGCGAAGTCACGTTCGAAGCCGCTGTCGAGAAAGTTCAACCGGATTGCCAATGCGATGATCCTCTTGGTGGTGGCGGGCGCTCTGCTCAGTCGCCTTCGGGATGACGCGGCCTGAACGCGGTTTCCCACGCCCCGCCGGTATCGGCAAGCTGCGCCTCGATGCATTCCACATCGAGCGCGATCGAGGCCTCGCCGGCGAGCACCAGCTCGACCGTTCCGTCAGGCCCCTCCCCCTTGACCAGGAATTGCACCGCCAGGAGATCGAGCACCGCTTCCATGTCGGCCCGGTCGAAGCCGAGCGAGCGCACGGCGGTGACGCATTTGAAGAGCAGCAAGGCACGCCGCCGCTCGAAGTTTTTGCGCTTGCCTTCCGCCGTTTCCCAGACGAAGCGGTTGATGACGAGGGAAAACTGCCGGCGGCGCGCATCGTAGTGAATGCCGGCCACCTTGAAGACTGCGTCCTGCACATGAGCGGAAACGACCCCCAGGTCCTCCTCGTCGAGTGCCAGCAGCTTCAAAGCATCCATGCGATCCATCCCTGTCGTCCGGCGCCGATTTTTTGCACCGCAATCATCAAGGACATAAGACGTCGCGCCCGAATCCGCAACGGTTTCGGGCGCCGTTATCCCAAAACCGGCACACAGTTTTGGGCGACATGCATCAGGAATCAGTCGCTGACGCGCTCCACATGGGCGCCGCAGCGCGTCAGCTTCTCTTCAAGCCGCTCGAAGCCGCGGTCGAGGTGGTAGACGCGCGAGACCATCGTCTCGCCCTCGGCGGCAAGCCCGGCGATGACGAGCGAGACGGAGGCGCGCAGGTCGGTCGCCATGACCGGGGCGCCCTTCAGGCGGCCGACGCCCTCGATCTTCGCGGTCTGGCCGGAGAGCGAGATCTTCGCGCCGAGCCGCGCCAGTTCCTGGACGTGCATGAAACGGTTCTCGAAGATCGTCTCGGTGATGTGGGAGACGCCGCTCGACTTGGTCATCAGGCCCATGAACTGGGCCTGGAGGTCGGTCGGGAAACCCGGGAACGGGTCGGTGACGATATCGACCGGGCGGATGCCGGCGCCGTTGCGGACGACGCGGATGCCGCTGTTGGTCTCGCTGATCTCGGCGCCGGCCCGGCGGATCGCTTCAAGCGCGGTATCGAGCAGGCTCGCCTCGGTGTCCTCGAGGATAACATCGCCGCCGGTCATCGCCACCGCCATGGCATAGGTGCCGGTTTCGATACGGTCGGGCAGGACGCGATGCCGGGCGCCCGACAGCGAGCGCACGCCCTCGATGGTGATCGTGCCGGTGCCGGCACCGGTAATCTTCGCACCCATGGCGTTCAGGCATTTGGCAAGATCGGCGACTTCCGGCTCGCGGGCAGCATTGCCGATCACCGTCGTGCCGTTGGCAAGGGTCGCGGCCATCATCAGCACATGCGTGGCGCCGACCGAAACCTTCGGGAACACATAGCGCCCGCCGGTCAGCCCGCCTTCCGGCGCCGTGGCGTTGACGTAGCCGCCGTCGATCTCGATGTTGGCGCCGAGCGCCGTCAGGCCCTCGATGAACAGGTCCACCGGCCGCGTGCCGATGGCGCAGCCGCCCGGCAGCGAGACGCGCGCCTTGCCTTCGCGGGCAAGCAGCGGCCCGATGACCCAGAAGCTGGCGCGCATCTTCGAGACGAGCTCGTAGGGCGCCGTGGTCGAGACGATGTTGCGACTGGTGAAGTGGATGGTGCGGGCGTAGCTCTCGCCCTGGCGCTCGCGCCGGCCGTTGACGGAAATATCGGCGCCGTGATTGCCGAGAATGCGGATCAGCTGCTCGACATCGGCGAGATGCGGCACGTTTTCCAAGGTCAGCGTGTCGTCGGTCAGGAGCGACGCGATCATCAGCGGCAGGGCGGCGTTCTTCGCGCCGGAAATGGGGATCACCCCGTGAAGTTGATTTCCGCCTACAATCCTGATGCGATCCATGGGGCCTCTCGCACGGGCGCCGCCCGCTTTCTTAAAAAATCCGGTGTTTCTGAAGGGCGTCTCTTAGTGGAGATGCCGCGAAATTAGAAGTGCCTTGAAATGCGAAGTCGACAGGAATGGCGGAGCGCGCGTGATGCAGCCTCCATCCCGGCGATCACTTTCCTTCCTGCATGCCGTCCCCCAAAACCGCTGCGGACTTTTGGGCGACATGCATTAATCGTCCGATTCGTCCGTTTTTGCGGCAGGCAGACCGGAGGTCTCGTCGGCGTCGCCGGCCCGGCGGGCCCGCGCCTGCTGCTTGCGGCGCTGGAGATTGTCGCGCAGCGTCTTCGCCAGGCGCTCGCGCTTCACCTCCGCCTCGCTTTTGCCGGCTTTCGCGCCCCGTCGCGGCCCCGGCGCGTGGTCCTTGTCGTCATCGTTCTGCATGTGCATGGATTAGCGCAAAACCAGCCGCCCCGAAAGCAGCAAGGCGATTTCCGAAGGAGCAAAAGTGCCTAAATTTTGGAAGCGTTTTTTCGATCCAGGCCGACGCTAACGCATTGGAAACGGCGGATTTTCTGAATTCCAGCCAGCCCTGCCGCAGGCCGGCGCGACGCTGCCCCGGCAAAAACTTCGAATTGCGGCTTGCGCTCACCCTCAAGCTATGGCAATAGGCGCCTCGCTTGCTGCGGCGTACCACCCAACGCCGCCGGATGCTGCTATAGCTCAGGGGTAGAGCACTCCCTTGGTAAGGGAGAGGCCGAGAGTTCAAATCTCTCTAGCAGCACCAGTTTTCCTCGACGAAATCAACGCATTAGCAGAGCCTCGCGGATCGATACGTAGAACAAAAGTGCACCGTTGTGCACTGGTCTGAATAGCTCTGTGGCACAAATCCGGCACAGCCTGTTCAAGCGCTGTTCTGGTCGTCGCCTTTGATTCCCGTTTGATTAAAATTCAAACAGCGCCTACATTAGAGGCACATACGCCTCGCGTCGCTGACCACGGATGTACTGGCAGCGGCGGGAGGCGACCGCAGAAGGTCGGGTTGTTGATAAACTCCGTCCTAGTTGTATGCCCGTCGCCAGCCAGCTTCGCGTGCCGACGCCTCGGAGCAGAACCACCGCTCCCCGTCGAAGTAATTGACGCGCGTCTGGCCGTAATCTTCCTGTCCTGGGATGTGATAGATCCGCTCTCCAGAGTTGTAGCTGACGTTGCCCTTGATATCGCAACCGGGGATCAGCGGCACGTATTGGGAAACGCCAAAGAGGGCAATTGCCGCGGCAACGGCGATGCCGGGAATCGAGCTCCTTTTCCTGCGCCGTGGCGATCTCCGCGGCGCAGGCGATGGTCGATCATCGCGAATGAGGGCTGACACGACAAAGTAGGCCGGCAATCCGACCACGATGCCCGCCAACAGACTGAGAACCGTTGTCTGATCGAGAACTTCACTCAGCCAAGCCACGGCCCACCTCAAGCGCGAACGAAGCGGACCTTGTCGTGTCCTGCCAGCAGAAAGCTTCGACAGCCGGCCTCGCGTGCCGCCCTATTCCCAGGCCGAGATTGTTCAGGGTCGCTTGTATTTGCCCAGAACTGAGGCCGCCTCGCACTCTTCGGCAACGCAGCGCCGATAAGCGATTCGATCTCCTTGAAGGTCAGGATGATCTCTCTCAACCGCTCCCTCGCGAGTCGGTACGTAAGCCCCTCGTACTTCGACATTTGCCGCTCCTCGTCCTCTTCAAAAGAATGACGGAAAGCGCAATGAAATCAAATACTCCGTTTGGGCGATATCCCTAATCCTTGACTGCAAGGTGCGCTGTGAAACCCTATGACCTCTTGGTTGAGTGCGTTTGGGACGCAATGAATGAATCTTTCCACTGCTGCACTTCGCCTGCTCGTTGCCTGTGTTGTCTGCCTTGTCGGCTTTCTCGGCTTTGTCGGGCTGGTCATGGTGAGGATCGGGGAGTGCGATCGCCCCCTACCTCCGCTACTGCTCAGTTTGACGGCCGTAGACGAAGGCGACGTGTGGACTGCCGGATGTGGACTTCCCAAGGGGAAAAAACAGGCCTTCTCACCGGAGCTCACAAAACGCTTGCAGAGGCTGTTTCCCGCGGGCAGTGATGCGGCCGCTGTAGAACGTGATCTTCAAGCCTTGGGGTTCAAAGTCGTTTCACCCTGCCCGAACGACCCAAGTGCCCGTCTTGCGCAGTTTCTCCAAAAGGGATGTGCGTGGCCAATGAACGCCACGCTAATTTGGCACCGGACCGAAGACGCTAAAGTGGCTGACCTCAGCGGACACGTATTTTTTAAGCCGGGCGGCGAATACTGACTCTCTCGCGCCGACAATTACGCCGCCGATCGCTCCTGCTGGTCTGCCTTGGCGAGGCGCATATATTCATGCGCCGTTTGCTCGGGAGCGATTCCAGTTAACACATTGGCGCCCAAAAGGTTCCTGCCGAGATCGTCAGTAATTCGCATGTGCCAGGGAGGCACATCGAGCACTCCGCCGGAGGTACCCTCCGCCGCCGATTTGGGAGATTTTCTCAAGGGCATCGGCGGAGCAGAATGCTGAGCTACCACGCCGGAGAACAATCCCCCTCTGGTGTGGGCCACGGCGGGCCCAGAGCATTGCCGTATCCCCTCGGCAGCTCTGGGACTCGGGTCCGCCCCTCTGGACCCGATCCGTCTGAGCGGGGCTTGCCCGCCCGGCCTATTTATTGGTTTTAAGGAGCGCCCAAATCCAGATGTCCGCCTTGGACACGTCGGCGACAGGGTGAAGTGGTGTCCCCTCAAAAAACGCGACTTTTTCTTCTGACCGTTCGCTGGCAGCGTCCGCTTCTCCTCTGCGGACACTGTCCGGTTTTGCTGCGCGCACGGGACTTTAAGACGTTAGTCCTAGGAGACCGCGACAAAGGTCTTAGCCCAATTTTTCCAATGATTTAGCGGAATATTTTACCCCTTTGAAGGGGGCTGTAATCCTTGACTGTAACGTGTGCTGTGAGACCCTTTAGCCTGTGAGGTTGTAGTGGCAAGGGGCCGGCATGATGACAATGGTTCACACCGAGACCGTGGATAGGCGGATGTCCGATGACGATGACGTCGAGTTGGCGCTCGCCCTCGCCTGCGAATTGCTTGAGATGACGCGAGAAGCGATAATCCGCCTCATCATTCGCGAGTGGCTACAGGGATACGGCTTTCTGCCAATCCAGGAATTGGACGAGGGAAGCGAAACAGAGGCCGGCACATGAGGGGCTGCCTCTACAGCGCCGTGCGTCTTTTCAGATGCACGGGGGTCGCTGCAATCCCTACTTCTCGCACAGCCTTCTCGGCCCGTAATACGGCTGGAATGTGCAATCATCCGGCCGGAACGACCGATAGGCCCGCGCGCAAGCCCTGAAGTTGCAGGCCGGCGCGGAGCCGGCCGCTTGCGCCTCGCTCTCCTCCGGCGTGCCGGCGGCGAGCGCCGCCGTCATGAAGTTCTTCCAGATCCGTGCCGGCAGCTTGCCGCCGGTGACGTCCTTCATCGGTGTCTCGTCGTCGTTGCCGACCCAGACGCCGACGATCAGCGGTTCGGTGAAGCCGACGAACCAGGCGTCGCGGTGGTTCTGGCTGGTGCCGGTCTTGCCGGCGGCGAACGTGCCGATATCGGCTTCGCGGCCGGTGCCGCGCTGGACGACCAGCCGCAACAGCGAAACGAGATCCGGCCGGTACTGGCTGATATCGGTCGCCGCCTCCCGGGACGGGCCGACGCGGAAGGCCTGCGGCTGCCCTTCGGCGTGCAGCGCCTCGATGCCCCATGGCTCGATCGGCGCCCGGCCGGCCCGGACCGAGGCATAGGCGCCGGTCAGATCAAGCAGGTTCACCTCCGAGGAACCGAGCGCGAGGCTCGGCGTATCGGCAAGTTTGGCGTCGATGCCGAGTTCCCGGGCCGCGGCGATGACCTCATCGATCCCGACCTCCATCGCCAGGGCCACCGTTGCGGCGTTCAGCGACCGTGCGAAGGCTTCGGCGATGCTGACCACGCCGCGATAGCCGCCGCCGAAATTTTCGGGCGACCAGCCGTTGATCTCGATCGGCGCATCCTCGACCGGGTCGAAAGGCGTCAGGCCCCGCTTCAGGGCTGCATAATAGACGAACAGCTTGAAGGCCGAGCCGGGCTGGCGCATCGCCTGGACGGCGCGGTTGAAGGTGCTCTTCGTATAGTCGCGGCCGCCGACCATGGCGACGACGGCGCCCTCCGGGGTCATCGCCACCAGTGCGGCCTGCGAGGCGCCCGCCTTGGGGCCTTCCCGTTTCAGCGCGTCGGCGACGACCTTTTCGGCGATCGCCTGCAGCCGCGGCGCCATGGTGGTCCGGACCTTGATCGTGCCGCGATAGGGGCCGGCGAGCTCGCGGGCATCCTGCATGATCCAGTCGGCGAACCAGCTTCCCGAGCGAATCGCCGGACTGGTCGGCTGGAGCTTGCCGACGTCGGCGCGGGCGACCTTGGCCTCTTCCGGGGTGATCCTGTCGCCCTTCACCATGGCATCGAGAACCAGCTCCGCCTGCTGGCGGGCGCCCTCCGGATTGGTCAGCGGATTGAGCTGCGAGGGAGCGCGGATGATCGCCGCGAGCATCGCCGACTCGCCGATATTGAGGTCCTGCACCTCCTTGTCGAAATAGATGCGCGCCGCCGCCGGCACACCGGTCGCGCCGGCGCCGAGATAGATGTTGTTCAGATAGCGGGTGAGGATCTCGTCCTTGCCGAGCTTGCGCTCCAGCCAGAAGGCGATCACCGCCTCCTGGATCTTCCGCTTCCAGGTGCGGTCGCGCTCGAGATAGAGGATCTTGATGAGCTGCTGGGTGATGGTGCTGCCGCCCTGCACCACCTCGCCCGCCCCGAGATTGGTGTAGATCGCCCGGGCGATGCCCCTCAAATCAATGCCGGAATGCTCGTAGAAACGGCGGTCCTCCCTGGCGAGCACCGCCTCGACGAGATGCGGCGGAAAATCCTTGCGTGCCGCGTAGGAGCCCTGAAACGGCCCCTGGCTCACCAGAGGCTTGCCGTCGGCGGCTTCCAGCACCACGACCGGCTTCAGCGACCCTTTGGCGATCTCGTTCCAGGGAACATCGCGCAGCGCCCAGGCGAAGACGACGGCGAGCAGGACGAACGACGCCAGGGTCGCCGCCGCGGCGCTGCGCAGCAGGATTGCGCGTCTGCCGATGGGGCGCTTCGGCATGACTTGCCGATCTTCGCTTGCCGCGCCTCGCCGCGCCTTCAACCACCGGCTTGCCGAGCGCCCCGCCGAAGCGGAGGATCCGGCCTTGCCGCTCGAGGTCCGCCGCAGGCGTTCGAAGGCGCCAAGCGCCGCTGCTTTCGATTTTTCACCGGCCCGATGGGCAGCAACGGGCACTTCCGCGCGCAGCGCCCGGCCAAGTCTCGTCAGCGCACGGCCCAGTCCGGCAAGTGCCTTTCGGGTTTTTGGAAATGCGGCGCCGTCCGAACGGCCCGGGTGATCGCGGCTCGGCTCGGCTTCTTCTGGCCCCTGGTTCTCCGGGCCAATCTTCGACGCGGCATCGCTTTGCGCCATCCGTGCTCTCGATCAGACTATCACCCATGCGTTCGCTGAGAACGCATGGGCCGGCGAGTGGTTGCCAGAAACATGTCCAAAACATGGTGGCACAGCATCATTGTCCACAGGCCGGCTGCGAAACCCACGAAGATATTATTAACCATAATAGACGTTACTCGGGGAACAGCCCGATCGCCGCCACAGGAATAACTCCATCTCACGCTTTTTCAGCAGGAGCGGCAAATCAGGCTTTCTTGGAGGACATGGGATGATCAAATCGGGTCTCGGCGCGACTATCGCCGTTCTCGTCGTGTCGATCGCGGTATCCGGAATCCTCCACGTCGCCCTGTCCCAGCACAGGACGCAGGCGAACGCCGCCGTGTCCGGAGAGATCACCTCGTCGATACCGCGGTAACCGTCGAGCGCCGACGCTATGCGTCGACCCGGCCGGCCGAGTAGGCAAGCGCCCATCCCCGTCCACACGGAAGCCCGTTGACACGGACAGCCGCTCAGGACGTCGAACGAGGTTGTCGCTTGATTTCAGAAAGCCCGCTGGCGCGGTTCCGGTCTGAAGTCTCCGAGCTGAGCGAGAAGCTCGTCGGCGGAGCACTTCTTCCGGTCCATCAGGTCGAGGATGCGCCGAGCGGCCCTGTCGGCCTCTGCTCCATCCTTGCCGACATTGTGCAAGGCGCACCAGACATCCAGTGCTCCGCGCATGACATCGACATCATCGGGTGAATAGGCTTGACGCACGAACCCCTCCCAAGGTGTACCTCAATGCGGGCATCATGGGGGATTTCGGGGGAAATACAAGAAAATAGTGAGGGACCCCAATAAGTCATATAATTGCGCCATCCAGCGCCGTTTTTTGATCGCCGCGAGCGTCGGCTTCGGCAGCGCGGCCGATGGCAACGGAAGTTTAATGTTCAACCGTTAGTTTGATGGTGCGATGGTGGACAATCGCAATTCCCCTTTCTTTCAACCGGCCCCGGCCGGTTTCTTTTTTTGGGGCCACGCAGGAGACGAGCTCTCACACCCGGACGGTCTGCTCGACGAAATCCTCCGTTCCGAAGAACTTCAAGTAGCGCTCAACTTCGGCGGGGTCGCCGGTCGCCTTGCGCGGATTGTCCGACAGCTTGACGGCCGGGCGGCCGTTGGCTTCGCTGACCTTGCAGACGATCGAAATCGGGTTGAGGCCGCCGATCTCGGTCGGCGCGCAGCCGGCGAAATCGTTGGTCAGGTTGGTACCCCAGCCGAAGCTCATGCGGACGCGGCCCTCGAAGTGGCGATAGGTCTTGATGATCGTATCGACATCCAGGCCGTCGGAGAAGATCAACAGCTTGTCGCGCGGGTCGCGGCCCTTCTTCTTCCACCAGGCGAGGATCTTCTCGCCGCCCTCGACCGGCGGGGCGCTGTCCGGCCGGAAGCCGGTCCAGTCCGCCACCCAGTCCGGGGCATTGCGCAGGAAGGCGGCGGTGCCAAACGAATCCGGCAGGACGATCAGCAGATTTCCGCCATAGAGCTGGTTCCAGTCCTGCAGGACCTTATAGGGGGCGGCAGCAAGTTCCTTGTCGTTTCGGGCGAGTGCGGCGGCCACCATCGGCAGTTCGTGGGCGTTGGTGCCGAGCGCCTCCAGATCGTTGTCCATGGCGAGAAGCACGTTGCTCGAACCCGAGAAAGAGGCGCCGATGCCTTCCTTCAGCGCCTCGACGCACCAGCGCTGCCACAGGAAGCTGTGCCGGCGGCGGGTGCCGAAGTCGGAGATGCGCAGGTTCGGATACTGCCGCAACTGCTCGACCTTCGACCACATCTTCGCCTTGGCGCGCGCATAGAGCACGTCGAGCGTGAAGGGGCCGAGGCCCTTCATCGCGGCACGCGAGCGCAGCTCGTTGATGATCGCCAGCGCCGGGATCTCCCACATGGTCGTCTCGACCCAGCGGCCGCGGAAGGTCAGTTCGAACTGACCGTCGCGGCGCGACAGCTCGTATTCGGGCAGCCGGAACCTGGCGAGCCAGGAAAGGAATTCCGGCGAGAAGATCTGCTTGCGGCCGTAGAACGTGTTACCGGCGAGCCAGATCATCTCCTTCTTGCTAAACCGCAGGGTGCGGGCGTGGTCGAGCTGGTCGCGCAGTTCCTGTTCGTCGATCTCCTCGGCGAGGCGCACGGTCTTGGTGCGGTTGATCAGCGAGAAGGTCGCGTCGACGTCCGGATAGAGCTGCCAGATCATCTGCAGCATCAGCAGCTTGTAGAAATCCGTATCCAACAGACTACGGATGATCGGATCGAGCTTCCAGGTATGGTTATAGACCCGCCGCGCAATATCGGTCTTTGGCATCTCGGACTACGCTCCTTCTGGATCACCAACGGGGCCGCGGCGATCGATTGATCCTGCTCCGGCGGCTAGATCAGTTCAACGCCCGCATCACGCATGCGCCGGGTCATCGCGGCAAGCGATCCGTTCAGATCGATGCCGCGACAGGCGTCGAGCACGACGGAAGTCGAAAATCCCTCCGCAACCGCATCGAGCGCCGAGAAGGCGACGCAGAAATCGGTCGCGAGGCCGCAGAGCGACACTTTGGAGATGCCGCGCTCGCGCAGGTAGCCGGCCAGCCCGGTCGGGGTGCGGTGATCGTTTTCGAAGAAGGCGGAATAGCTGTCGATCCCGGTGCGGAACCCCTTGCGGATGACCAGCTCCGCCGTCGTCCAGCGCAAAGCGGGATGAAAATCGGCGCCTGGACTGCCCTGGACGCAGTGATCGGGCCAGAGCGTCTGTTCGCCATAGGGCATCGTCACCGTCTGAAAGGGCGCCTTGCCGGGGTGGCTCGACGCGAAGCTCGAATGCCCGGCCGGGTGCCAGTCCTGCGTCAGGATGACGTGCTTGGCCTTTTCGATCAAACTGTTGACGACCGGCACGATTTCGTCGCCGCCCGCAACGGCAAGCGCTCCGCCCGGGCAGAAATCGTTCTGCATGTCGATGACGATCAGGGCATCTTCAGCCATGGCCACTCCTCGCGACCGCCGACCGGCTTTGGGCGGCCGGCAAATCGATTTAATCCTGCAAGATCAATCACAGAACGCGCGAGGCGGCAAGCATGTTCGCCGGCCGGTACCGCTCCGGCGCGATTGGATGCAAGCCCATAAAGGCGATCGATTCGAAGATGTTGGCGCGCGGCGTGGACGGGCGCGGCTCCGTTCGCAGAAGCGTGGCCCGTGGGGATGTGACTCCCCATCTGATCGTTAATTGTTGAGATCGTCGAGATTGTCGGCGATGTTGACGCCGGAATTCGCGATGCCGATCGGCCGGGCGATGAAATCCATGAATTTCGTGATGTCGACCGAGGGATGGCGCGAGGCGTAGATCACGTCGCGGTTCTTGATCGGGAAGGTCTGTCCGACGATCAGGCTGTCCGGGTTCGTCATGTTGAAGCGGTAGACGATCGGGTAGCGACCGACCCTGTCGGGCTGCATGCCCTTGCTCAACATGGTATTGAAGCGCTCCCGGCCGAGCAGGCTCATGACGATGTCCGGCTCCTCGTAGCGGAAGACGAAATAGCCCTTCGCGTCGATGGTGCGATCCGCCCCGCCGCCGGCGAGCGCCACGGCTTCGAGGAGATTCAGGTCGTTGGCGCCGAACTCGACGCGCTGGTTGGCGCGCACCTGGCCGAGAATCGTAAAGGTGCGCGGATCGCGGGTGACGAAGATCTGGTCGCCCTGCTTGACATGGATGTTTTCCGACGGGCTCTCGATGATCGACTTCAGCAGAACCGTGCCGGTCTTCTTGCCGCGCACCAGCGTGACATAGGTCTCGTAGGGCTGCGCCGAGGGACCGCCGGCCTTGGCGATGACCTCGTTGATCGTTTCGCTGACAAGATTGAGCGGCACCACCGACGGCCGGCCGACGGCACCGGAGACGGTGACGATGCGCGAAGCGGTCGACGTCGAGGTGACGATGACATCCGGCTCGACGGCCTTCTGCTTCAGCGCGTCGAGGATTGCCTGGCGCGCCTGTTCCAGCGTCAAGCCGGCGAAGCGGACGGAGCCGACATAGGGGATCGCCGCCTTGCCATCCGGCTGGACAACGAGGTCGATGCTGGTCTGCTTCGATTCCGTTGTGGAAAACAGGCCGTCGCTGCCGGCCTCGAAAATGGTGACCTTCAGCTGGTCGCCGACGCCGATCACCACCTGGCCGACCCCGCCGCCAATGCCGAAGCGGCGGCTCAGCGTCGTCGCCACATATTCGGAAACGAGCCGCGCGGACTGGCCGTCAATATCGATGATGTCGAAAACGGTGGCATTCTTCCTGCCGATCTGCGATCCCGATTGGCCGGCTTCTGCGACGATATCGCTTGTCAGAGGCCCCTCGCCCGGTACAGCCTGACACCCCGCTAGCGCGGTACAAAGCAGAAGGGCAGTCACTCGTTTCACTACTTCACTCCGTATTCGGCACAGCGATGATTCCATTCAAACATCTGCGCCGCATCCTACCCGGCAGGAATCCGCCGGTCCCTGAAAAGCACAATCGCCGTCCCACAACAAGCCACCCGCCGACAAGCGAGCCAAAATATTCGGAACTGCGCCTTTCCGGCCATACCGCCGTCGAAATCGGTTACGAGCTGTCGCCGTAATTGTATTGGACGGGGATTGCAGGCCGTTTATCTAGTCCTTTGGGGTTGAAAGCTAGGCCCTATGAGTTAAAAGCTCCCTAATGCAGCAGGGGGGATAAAAAAGGGGAAAACCACCCAGCAAATGTATCGCCGGTTGCAATTTTCGTTTGACGTTGCAATTGGCTAGGGCAATTTTAACGCAGTTCTAGAGCGTTCGATCATACATGACTGTTGAAATCATAGGGCGTGCATGCCTGGCACCTGGAGCGCAATCGCCGCAGGCGCTCTTCAAAATTCTTCGTCAAGGCATGTGCACCGTGTCCAGCGTGCCGGGCGATCGTTGGGACTTGGCGCGCTTCTGGCACCCGGTGATGGGAACGCAGGGCAAGACCTATTCGTTCGCCGCCGGTGTTCTCGAGACGATCTACGATTTCGACCCTGCCGTATTCGGCATGTCGCAGCGCGAAGCCATGTACATGGACCCGCAGCAGCGGGTGCTCTTGCAGCTTGCCTGGCGCGCGCTCGAGGATGCAAATATCTCGGTCGCGTCGCTGCACGGCGAGAATGTCGGCGTCTATATCGGCGCCTCGAGCCTCGATCACGCCAACCTGACGGTCGAAGACCCGGCTGCCGCCGGCCCCTATTTCATGACGGGCAATACGCTCTCGATCGTCTCCAACCGCATTTCGCACGTCTTCGGCCTGAGCGGCCCGAGCATGACCGTCGATACCGCCTGTTCCTCCTCGCTGGTTGCGCTCGACCAGGCGATGCGGGCGCTCAATGCCGGCGAGATCGACACGGCGATCGTCGGCGGCGTCAACATTCTCGCCCATCCACTTCCTTTCGTCGGCTTCGCCCAGGCGCGCATGCTGTCGCCGGAGGGGCTCTGCCGCGCCTACGACAATGACGGCGCCGGCTATGTCCGCGCGGAAGGCGGCGTCGTCTTCGTGCTGCGGCGCTCGGACCGGGCGCGTCGGGAAAAGGACCGGAGCTACGCGAGGATCGTCGCCTCCGGCGTCAATTCGGCCGGCCGCACCAACGGCATATCGCTGCCTTCGCGCGAAGCCCAGGCCAATCTGCTCAAGGCGATCTACGAGGGCAACGGCATCGATGCCAACCAGGTGGCCTTCGTCGAAGGTCACGGCACGGGCACCAAGGTCGGCGACCCGGCGGAGGTGTGGTCCATCGGCACGGTCATCGGCGCCAAGCGCCGGGCTCCGGTACCGATCGGCTCCATCAAGTCGAATATCGGCCATACCGAGCCGGCCTCGGGCCTGTTCGGCATGATGAAGGCCGTGCTGGCGCTCGAGCATAATTACCTTCCGGCCTCGCTGCACTTCGACACGCCGAACGAGCATATCGACTTCGAGGGCCTCAATGTCCGCGTCACCGCGAATCCGATCGAACTTCTGAAGGGCAAGCGCGCCCGGCTCGCCGGCATCAATTCCTTCGGCTTCGGCGGCGCCAACGCGCATGTCGTCATCAGCGATCCCGATCCGGTCCCGCAGGAAAAGGCCCCGGCTACATCGGCGGGACACGTGTTCCTCGCAAGCGCCCATACGCAGTCGAGCCTCGAAAACCTGCTCAAGGACTACAAGGCATCGTTCGCGAACGCTTCCAAGGAAGAGGCGCGCGCCATCATCGCCGCCTCTGGCGCGAACCGCACCCATATGCGCCACCGCTTTGCAGCGCGTAGCGATCATCCCGAAGACATCGTCCGGGCGATCGCCAGCCACCTCGACAAGCCGGGGTCGGATATCGGCGAAGTCGGCGAGGCGCCGGTCAAGAATGCGCAGGTCGCCTTCGTCTTCTCCGGCAACGGCTCGCAATGGGCCGGCATGGGCGTCGACGCGTTCCGCGAAAACCTGCACTTCCGGCAGTCCTTCACCTCCATCAGCGCGCTCTTCAAGTTCCACTCCGATATCGATCTCAAGGATCTCTTGACCGATCCGGAACTGGACAAGAAGCTCGCCGACACCAAGATCGCCCAGCCGCTGCTGTTCGCGATCCAGGCCGCACTTTCCGACTCGCTCGTGGCGATGGGCGTCAAGCCGGCCGCCGTGTTCGGTCATTCGGTCGGCGAGATCGCCGCAGCCTATGCGGCCGGCGCGCTGACGCTGGTCGACGCCGTGTCGATCGTCGCCAAGCGCTCGTTGCACCAGGACCTCTTGGCGGGCCAGGGTACGATGGCGGCCGTGATGCTCGGCGAGGAGGCGGCGGCCGCCTTCGCCGAGGCGCGCGGCCTCGACGAAGTCTGCGTCGCAGCCGTGAATGCGCATAATTCGGTGACGATTTCCGGGCCGGCGCATGAGGTCACCGCCTTCCGCGACGCCGCCCGCAAGGCGAAGATCCCGGTTCAGATCCTCGACATCAACTACCCGTTCCACCATCCGATCATCGACCAGGCGAAAGAGGCGTTTCTTGCCGATATTCCCGATATCGCCCCGCGCCGGACGGAACTGACCTATCTCTCGACGGTCACCGGCGACGCTCTCGACGGCACGGAGCTCGATCCGGACTATTGGTGGAAGAACGTCCGCGAGCCGGTGCGCTTCCAGGCTGCCACCGACGCGGCGCTCGCGCTCGGCTGCCGGTTGTTCATCGAAATCTCTCCGCGGCCGATCCTGGCCTCCTATGTCAAGGAGACGATCAAGCAGGCGGCGGCTCCGGCAATGGTGGTTGCGACCTTGCTTCGCGATGCCGCGGAGAAAGGGCAGGACCCGATCTCTGCATCGATGGCGCGTGCCGTCGCGCATGGCGCAGCGGTCGACCGGATCCGCGTCTACGGCAAGCGCGACGCCCTCATCGAACTGCCGAGCCTGCCGTTCGAGCCGGTCGAGCTTCGTCCGCAGGCCACCACGGATGCGACCGACCTCTTCGGTCGCTCCAGCAAGCCTTACCGCCTTACGGGCTGGCGCGGCGACCCCAACAGCGGCAGCTGGAAAAACCATGTCGACGCGCATCTTTTCCCGGATCTCGCCGAACACGTCGTCGACGGCAAGGCGATCCTGCCGGGCAGCGGCTTCATCGAGGTGGCCGTCTCTGCTGCGCAGCAATATTACGGCAGCGACGAAGTCGAGATCACCAATCTAGAGATCGTCCGGCCGCTCGAACTCAGCGACAGCCGGATCATGGAGCTGTCGACCATCCTGTCGCCGGAGACGGGCGACATCGAGATCCGGTCGCGCGAGCGCCTGTCGGAGGACGATTGGACGGTCCATGCGGTGGCGAGAAGCCGCAAGCCGATAGCCCGTGCAAACACAAGACATGCGTCGATCTCCAGCCTGGCCAAGTCAGGCATCGTCACGCCGGCGAAGGCCTATGACACGGCCAAGCAATTCGGGCTCGACTACGGCCCGCATTTCCAATTGCTGGCCAGGGCGGTCGCCTACGGGGATCGGCTGATCGAGGTCGAGCTGAAGGCTCCCGCCGGATCAGGGCATCCGTTCGTCAGCTATGCGCTCCATCCAATCTCCGTCGACGCGACCTTCCACGGGCTGGTGGCGCTCTTCGACCGCTTCACCGGCGACAAGGGCGGCGCGCCTTACATTCCGGTCCGCTTCGGTTCGGTACGCGTCGTCAATGCAGGCCGGCCGATTGCACGGGCGACGATCGAGATCGAGCGCGTCAGCGCCAATTCGATCAAGGCAAGGTTCCACTTCTACGATGCGGCCGGCGAGCCGATCGCGCATTTCGACGATTGCCGTTTCCGCCGGACCTATCTGCGCAAGCACAAGGCGCTCGACGGGTTGTCCTTCCACTACGAGACGGTTCTGTCCAACGTGATCCTGCCCGGCACGAAGGTTGCCGGGACGGTTCCGGCGAAGCTGTCGGAACCGGCCGACGCCGAGAGCGGCGTCGACAATGCGACGCTGCTCTTCAATGCGGCCATCTATCGCGCCTGTCATGAGATCGCTCTCAAGCTGGCGCGCGGAAGGAGCACGATCCCTGGCAATGGCTTGCCGGGCGATTTCGCGTTTCAATGCTTCCTGACGAACTGCCTCTATGCGCTCGAGGACGCCGGGCTCTGCGAACACCAGGACGGCAATTGGAAAGTCGCGCCGGAGTTCACGCTTCCGACCGTCGCGGAAATCCTTGGCGAGCTCTACGGCGAACGTCCCGATCGCGCCGTGGAAGCGGTGTTGATCAACAACGCCCATGCGGAAGCGCTGGGCCGTCTCACCACCCTGCTCGCCGGAACAGCCAGCGGAGAGGCCGCGGCCTTCAACGCCGGCTTCATCAGCGAGGCGACGCTCGATCACCAGGCCGTCCATTCGGTGGCGAGCCGTTCGCGCATGGATCAGATCCTTGGCATGGTCGAACGCGCCTTGGCCGCACAGGTCGAAGGCGCTCGCCTGCGCATCGTCGAGTTGGGCAGTGTCTCGGCGGGCTTCACGCGGCGTTTGGCCGATCTGGCGGCCCGGCATGGAACGACCCTTTCCGTCGTCGAGCCGCGCGACAACGCCCAGCGCAACCTCGAGATCGCCTTCGAAGAAGACGCCCATGTGCGTATTCTGAAGAAGAGCGAATTCGCCGCGATCGGGCCCTTCGACCTCGCCGTCAGCGCCTCGGACAACCTGTACCAACTGATCGAAGAGGAAGCCGGCATCCGCACCGCGCTGCGGTCGGCATTGCGGGAAAGCGGCGCCCTGGTCGCTGCCGTCAGTGCCCCGTCGATCTTCAGTGACTTCGCCTTGGGCCTCTCCGAAGGCTGGTTCGAACGCAGCCAGACGGCGGAGTTCCCGATCGGCAAGCGCGCCGCGGTATCGCACTGGCAGAAATGTCTGGCCGAACTCGAACTCGCCGACGTCAGC
Organism: Sinorhizobium fredii NGR234; assembly: GCF_000018545.1. Classification (NCBI taxonomy): domain Bacteria; kingdom Pseudomonadati; phylum Pseudomonadota; class Alphaproteobacteria; order Hyphomicrobiales; family Rhizobiaceae; genus Ensifer; species Ensifer fredii. Next base: position 238,659 of record NC_012587.1, on the reverse strand, counting down.
GTCAGCGATTGCGAATGCCCGCACGGCAATGCGATCCTGATCGAGGCGCGCGGCACGGCCGTCGCAGCCGGGCCGCTGGCAAGCGCCGCTGGCGGAATTCCCTATCTGCTGGTCGAAACGGGCGTCCGGGGCAGCTCGGCTGCCGCTGGCGCGATCCCGGTTGCCGTCTCGGGCGACATGGTCGCCGATATCGACCTGCTCGGGACAGCGCTCGACGGGTTCGGCGAAAAACCGGTCCGCGCGGTTTTCCTCTCTGCGACAACAGACCATGTTGGCGACGGCGATTCCGCCTTGCTGCAAACACAGGTGCTGGCGCTCAGCGCCTTTGCCGAAACGCTGAAGCAGCGCGTCGCGAACGCCGAACTCGTCGGAGAGGCACGTCCCCGTCTGGTGCTGGTGGCGCCGGGCGGCGCGCCCGTGTCGGAATCGGCAAGCTCGGGCGTGAATTCCGGCTTGTGGACATTCGTCCGCGTGCTGCAGAACGAGTACGAATTCCTCGACGTTCATTCACTCGATCTCGCCGACCAGACGGCGAGCCGCGAGGAGATGCTCGCCTCGGCATTGCCGCTGCTCACCATCGAGGGTTCCAACCGTGAATGGCTGCTTGATCGGGCGACCGGCCTGATCTCGGAAATCCGCGCCGTATCCGGTCCCGCCGCCAAGAGCGAAGGCAAGATCAGCGCTTTCTCGGCGGCTACAATCCGCCAGCGCGTCAGTTCCCAGGTCAGCAGCATTACCTGGGAAGAAACCGATGTGCCTCGGGCCGGCCCCGGGGAGATCGTCGTCTCGGTCGCCGCCACCGGTCTCAACTTCCGCGACGTCATGTGGGCGATGGGCCTGCTGCCGGAAGAGGCGCTCGAAGACGGCTTCGCCGGCGCGACGATCGGCATGGAGCTCTCCGGCCATGTGGTCGAAGTCGGCGAAGGGGTTGACGATCTCGCCATCGGCGACGCGGTGATGGCGATCGCGTCCGCCGCCTTCTCGACGCATGCGGTCGTCTCCCGGGCCGGCGTCGCCAAGCTGCCGCAGACGATCAGCCCGGTGGCGGCCGCCACCCTGCCGGTCGCGTTCCTCACCGCCTATTATGCGATGGTCGAGCTCGGACGTATCCGGTCGGGCGAAACGATTCTCATCCACGGCGCCGCCGGCGGCGTCGGCCTCGCCGCGCTCCAGGTTGCCAAACTGAAGGGCGCCAAGGTCATCGCGACGGCCGGAACCCGCGAAAAACGACGGTTCCTGACGATGCTCGGCGCCGACCACGTCTTCGATTCCCGTTCGCTCGGCTTCGTCAACGACGTCCGGTCCGTCACCGGCGGCGAAGGGGTGGATCTCGTCCTCAACTCTCTCTTCGCCGAGGCAATGGAACAGAGCCTCGCGCTCGTCAAACCGTTCGGGCGCTTCCTGGAGCTCGGCAAGCGCGACTATTACGCCGACAGCAAGATCGGCCTCAGGCCGTTCCGCCGCAACGTCAGCTATTTCGGCATCGACGCGGACCAGCTCCTCGTCAATCAGCCGGAGCTGACCAAGCAGATCTTCATGGAGATCGGCGAACTCTTCGATCAGGGCAGACTGACGCCGCTTCCCTACCGCGCCTTCGATTTCGACGAAATCGGCAATGCGTTCCGGCTGATGCAGAATGCCGGCCATATCGGCAAGATCGTCGTGCTCCCGCCGGTCGCCGGCAAGCACGAGATTGCCGCGAAGCCGCGTCGGGGCATGAAGGTCGATCCGGATGGCATGCATCTCGTTGTCGGCGGCATCGGCGGCTTCGGTCTTGTTGCGGCGAACTGGCTCGTCGAGAAAGGGGCGCGCAACATCGCCCTCTGTTCACGCCGCGGCCAGCCGGATACCGCGACGAGCGCGATGGTCGAGCGCTGGAAGAAGGCCGGCGTGGCGGCATCGCTGCACGCCTGTGATGTCACCGATGCCACGGCTGTGGAAGCGCTTCTCGCGACGCTCCGGGGGCAAGCGCCGCTACGCTCGATCGTGCATGCGGCAATGGTGCTCGACGATGCCCTGATCAGCAACCTGACCCGCGAGCGCAACAGGCCGGTCATCGATGTCAAGGCGAAGGGCGCAGCGATCCTCGACCGCCTGACCCGCCAGGACACGCTCGACAACTTCATCTTGTTCTCCTCGGCAACGACGCTCGTCGGCAATCCGGGCCAGGCAAACTATGTGGCCGCCAACGGTTATCTCGAAGGCCTCGCCCGCACCCGTCGTGCGGCGGGGCTGGCAGGGCTGGCAGTCGGGTTCGGCGCGATCGCCGATGCGGGTTATCTGACGCAGAACGCCGACGTGAACGACCTGCTCGCGAAGCGTATCGGCAAGACGGCGCTGAAGGCCCATATGGCGCTCGACATGGTGGAGAGCCATATTGCCGCCGATCCGGGCAGCATCGACGCGGCCGTCGTCATGATCTCCGAGATCGACTGGGGTGCGGCGCGCAATCTGCCGGTTACCCGAAATGCCCTCTTCGAGGTCATCCTGCGCAGTGCCGACCAGCACGCCTCCGGCACCGAAGGCACCAAGATGGACCTCGTGGCGATGATCGAGGGCAAGGCGCCGCAGGAGGCGGAGGATATCCTGTTCGACCTGGTCGCGGGCGAGATCGCCGCCATTCTCCGGGTGGCCAAGGACACGGTGACGCGCGGCAAGATCCTGAAGGAAATCGGCCTCGACAGCCTGATGGCGGTGGAGCTCGGCATCAGCTTCCAGCAGAATACCGGCTTCGACATGCCGCTTAGCGGCGTCGCCGACAACACGACCGTCGGCGATGTTGCGCGCAAGCTTTACGAAAAGGTCAGCAAGCGCGATCAGAGCGACGATGGCGAAGCCGGCGACGACAAGCTCGTCACCGAACTGACGCAACGCCATGTCGGAGCAGCCAAGGAAAAAGCACTGAGCCAATGAGCAAGGACGGAAACGGCCAGACCTTCTCCAAGATGAACAGCAGCCTCAGGGAGAACCTGCTGGACAGGATGAGGAACACGCATCAATCCTCGGAGCGCAACCGAATGGCGCGCTCGGAACGGGACTTGCCGCCTGCGCCGCGCCGCCAACAGGCGCGCTTCGAGGATCTGCCCGAATACAAGCAGGTGCAGGCGCAGAAGTTCGCGAGCGAGCAGCTCGGCATCGCCAATCCGTTCTATCGGGCGCATCAGACGGCCGCCGGCGCGACGACGATGATCGACGGCCGCAAGCTCGTCAACTTCGCATCCTATGACTATCTCGGGCTGAACAGACACGCCCACGTGCTCGAGCGCGCGCGCGAGACGATCGAGACCTTCGGAATTTCCGCCTCGGCGAGCCGGCTCGTGGCAGGCGAAAGACCGGTTCACGTCGAGCTCGAGGAGCGGATCGCGCGCTTCTACGGCGTCGAGGCGGCCGTCTGTTTCGTCAGCGGTTATCTCACCAATGTCGCGGCCATAGGCTGCCTGTTGGGGCCGAAGGATCTCGTCATCCATGACGAGTTCATCCACAACAGCGCCCTTGCCGGCATCAAGCTCTCGGGCGCGGCGCGCCGCCTGTTCAAGCACAACGATACGGCCGACCTCGAACATGTGCTGCGCACCGTTTCCGGCGACTATCGCCACATCCTGGTGATTGTCGAAGGCATCTATTCGATGGACGGCGATGTCGCCAACCTGCCGGCGCTTCTCAAGCTCAAGGCGGAATTCGGCTTCTGGCTGATGGTCGACGAGGCCCATTCGCTGGGCGTACTGGGCCGGCGGGGCAAGGGCCTGGCCGAGCATTTCGGCGTCGATCCTCACGAGGTCGACATCTGGATGGGGACGCTCTCGAAAACCACCTCGAGCTGCGGCGGTTATATCGCCGGCAGCGAGGCGCTTGCGGCGGTGCTCAAGGCGTCAGCCGGCGGCTTCGTCTACAGCGTCGGTCTCGCGCCCGTTCTCGGCGCATCGGCGGTTGCAAGCATCGACGTTCTCGAACGGGAACCGGAGCGCACCGCAGCGCTGAGGCGCAACGGCGCCCTGTTCCTGAAACTTGCTAAGGAGGCCGGTCTCGACACCGGCTTGAGCGGCGGTTACTCGGTCGTGCCGGTGATCGTCGGCGATTCGCTTAGAGCCGTGCAGCTGTCGAACGACCTGCTCGCCGCCGGCATCAATGTGCTGCCGATCATCCATCCCGCCGTTCCGGAGGGCATGGCGCGGCTGCGTTACTTCATCACCAGCGAGCATACGGAGGAACAGATCCGCCGTACCGTGACGCTGACGGCCGAACGCCTGAAGGATCTCGTCGAACGGAATTTCGGCCTCGGCGGTGTCGATATCGACCAAATGCTGAAGACGCTTTCGGCGCGTTAGAGCGGGATGAGGAAAAGTGTGTGCCGGTTTTCCGCCCGCATCCCGCTCTAACCCATTAGAATCGATCACGTTCATGAATGGGTCGATCCGACCTAAAATCATCGTGATCTAGACATCGTGGCTGCGTCGAGCCGCGGCGGCAGGCAGGTTACCGCATGACCCATGTGATCATCACCGGCGGCTCGAGCGGCATCGGCCTGGCACTCGCGTCCCTCTATGCAAGCCGCGGCGCTCGGCTGTCACTGATTGCGCGCTCGCGCGATCTCCTGGAACTGGCGGCGCAGACGCTTGTCTCCAAATACGGCGCGCGGCAAGGCGATATCCATATCGAAGCCGCCGATGTCGCGAACGAGGCAAAAATCGGCCCGGCGATCGGCCGCTGCATCGAGGCGCTGGGCCCCTGCGATATTCTCGTGACGTCCGCAGGCATTGTCGAACCGGCGCCGTTCCTCGATGCGTCGAGCGCCGCCTTCCGTCGTCAGATGGAAACGAACTTCTCCGGTACCGTGCACGCGGTGCGCGCCGTCTACCCGGACATGGTGCAGCGGCGCAGCGGGCATATCGTGATGATTTCCTCGGGTAGCGGACTTATCGGCATATACGGCTACACGGCCTATTGCGCGTCGAAATTCGCCCTGCGCGGCTTTGCCGAAGCGCTGCGCAGCGAAGCGCGCTGCCACGGCGTCGGCGTATCGGTGGGCTATCCGCCGGATACCGAAACGCCGCAATTCGAGCGGGAAATCGCAGAGCGCCCGCGCGAGGCAAGCGTGGTGATGGGCGTCGTCCGCCCCTGGAGCGCCGAGGCCGTTGCCCGGAAAATCGTCGACGGCATCGATAGGAAACGCTTCGAGATCTATTTCGGCCTTACGCTTTTCCTGCTCGGCCGCTTCGGCCCGGCGGTTCGGCCGCTCATCAACTGGTGGTTCGACCGGGCGATCGAGCGCAGCCGGGGACGGTGACGGTGGAACTCCCCGTCGCGCGCGCTTGTGCCGGTGGACGTTAGCCTCTAAGTGGATGACGGCCTGCTGCCGAGGCGGTTTCGGCGGTGAAATTGCTCAAAGGTATCGGCTTGGCGCTTCTTCCCATCCAGTTGCACGACTATCCGGCACCGTTGACGCTCGGCTGCTATCTGCTGTCCTGCGGCGTGATCTTCTTCACCGATCGATTTGCCTTGCCGGCCCGCGAGCGCCGAAGGAACGCGTCTCCCCATGGCCGTAATCAGGACATCATCGACGTCCTTGCCAGGCTGCCGGTGATAGCGCTCGTCTTCGCCGGCTTTTTCGCAATCTCCTGGCGACCGCTTTACGCGGCTGCCGGGGTCATGAGCTTCTTCATCATCTTCACCGGCATTTCCCGTGCGAAGTTCAAGTTCATCCGCGAGCCACTGGTCTTCTCCGACATCGCCCTCGTCGCCGACGTGTTCAAATACAAGTCGATCTTCTACGCGACGTCGCTGAACATCGTGTTCTGGATCGTCGCCGTCCTCTACGTCTTCGGCGTCTCGGGCCTCTACATGTATTTCGAGCCGACGGTGCTGCCGGCACGCGACAAGATGTTTTGGATTCTGGTGATGATCGGGATCGCCGCAGGACCCTGGCTCTCGCTGTTCTACGGTCCGGTCAACCGCCCCACCGCCGCCCTCGTGCAGCGTCTGATGGGGAAGAAGGTCAACGTCAAGATGAGCACGGTGCGCTTCGGCACCTTCGGCTCGGTCGTCTTCCATTTCATCGTCTGGCTGGGGGTCAAGCGCGAGAAGATCGTCGCCGAACTCTCCGAACGCCTGCGCGCCGCCGTCCATGAGCTGATCGGCCACGAGGACGCGCCGCTGATCGTCGTCTGGCAATCGGAATCCTTCATCGACATGCGGCATTTCGGCGTGGACACGATCAAGCTGCCGGCGATCGACAGGCTGCGCCAGCAGGCGGTGCAATGGGGCCGGCTGAGCAACGTCTTCGAAGGCGGCTACACGCTGCGCACCGAATTCGCCGTCCTGAGCGGCCTGGTGCCGGACGATATCCATGTCGATGCGAGCTATCCCTATCTTCGCGCCTCCCACTATGCCGATGTCGTCTGGCCGGGAAAGTTGAAGCGGGCCGGCTGGCGCACCCATTTCATTCATCCTTATGACCGGACCTTCTTCCTGCGCCACAAGGCGATGCCGGTGTTGGGCTTCGACACGCTGACCATGCTCGACGCCTTCGACCATGATCCGTCCCAAGATGGTCTCTACGTCTCCGACGCCGTGTTGACCGCCAGAGTTCTGGAAGAGACGCAGAAGCTCCCCGACGACGAAAGCGGGCTCTTTTTCGTGGCCTCGATGGCCAATCACGGTCCTTGGGAGCCGGGCCGCGTTGAAGCGCTCACCAATCCGGTCGAGATCTACCTGGCGATCCTTCAGCAATCGGATGCCGCACTGAAGAAACTGGTCGACGGCCTGGACAGATTGGATCGCCCCGTTTGGCTCGTCTTCTACGGTGATCATGCTCCGCTCCTCAAATCCTTTGCCGACCCTTTTCCCGATCCGCGCACGGATTATTTCATCGTCCCGCTTGCCAAGGCGCGCCCGGCAAATCAGCGTCCCAAACCACCGCAGGACGAGGACCCGTGGAATCTTCTGCGTGCCCTGCTCAAGCACGCCAATCTGCACAAGGACGCGCTGCAATAGCGGCGACCGCGGGGAATTTTGAGCATGACGGCAGGCACGACGATCCAGCAGCGGCCACGGCGGACTTTCCTGTTCCTGCAGGGCCCCTCCTCGCCGATTTTCGCCAAGATCGCCACGCGGCTCGAGGCATTCGGCCACATCTGCCTGCGCATCAATCTCAACGCGGGCGACCAGATCTTCTGGCGACGGGGCGGCGCGCACAACTATCGTGGCACGATCGACGATTGGGCGGCTTGTGTGGAGGCATTCCTGCGCCGCCATTCCGTCAGCGACCTCGTCCTTCTCGGCGAGGAACGCCCCTACCACCAGGCGGCCATCGCTGCAGCGCGCCGGGTCGGAGCTGAGGTCTTCGTCGTCGAAATGGGCTATCTGAGGCCCGACTGGCTGACACTCGAGCGCGGCGGCATGTCGTCCAACTCGCATTTTCCTGCCGATCCCCAGCAGATCCTCAGCGCGGCGGCCGGGCTGCCGGAGCCGGACTGGCAGCGGCAACACACGCAGACCTTCCTTGCCGAAGCGGCCTATGACCTCCTTTACAATCTGCCGAATGTCTTCCTCTGGTTTCTTTTCCCCGGTTATCGCCGCCACGCGATCTTTCATCCGCTGGCGGAATATGCCGGCTGGGTAAGGCGCCTGGTTGTGAGCAAGCGCCAGCGAAGAGCGGCAGACAGGCTGATCGGCTCGCTCACCTCGGCAAGCGAGCCCTATTTCGTCTACCCGCTGCAGCTCGAGACCGACTTCCAATTGCGGGCACACTCTCCCTTCAACAGCCAGAAAGAGGCGATTGCGGATATCCTCGCCTCCTTCGCGCGCCATGCACCGGCCACCAGCAAGCTCGCCATCAAGGTGCACCCGCTCGACAACAGCCTGATCCCCTGGCGCAGGATCATCGCCCAGCAATCGGCGGCGCTCGGAATCAGCGAGCGGGTCATCTATCTCGACGGTGGAAATCTGGATCTGCTGACGGAGAAGAGCGCCGGCATGGTGACGGTCAACTCGACCGCCGGGCTGCACGCCTTGAAACAGGGCAGACCGGTCAAAATTCTCGGCAGGGCCGTTTTCGACATCGCGGGGCTGACGGACCAGCAACCGCTCGATGCCTTCTGGGTGGCGCCCCGGCTACCGGATGCGGAACTGAGCGCGGCGATGTTCCGGCTGATGGCGGCGTCGATCCAGGTTCGCGGCAACTTCTATTCCGTTGCCGGCACCGATGCCGGAGCAGAAGCGATCGCCGAGCGGCTGCACCGCAACACCGTCAACAAACCAGGTGCATTCATCAACCCGCCGCCGCGACAAAAACCGGAAAAGAGGGCGGCGGCTTCCAGTCAGGCAACGCCGGCGCGCAAGAGATCGTGAATATGGAGGATGCCCTCAGGCATCCCTGTTTCGTCGACGAGGAACAGCACGGTAACCTTGTGCTCCTGCATGAATTCCATGGCGGCGCTCGCCAGCACGTCTGCCTGGATCACCTTCGGGTGACACGACATCACCTCTTCGACCGGCTGGCCAAGCAGGTCTCCGGCCATGTGCCGGCGCAAATCGCCGTCGGTGATCACCCCGACCAGCACGCCGCCTTCATCGACGATGCCGACGACGCCGAAACCTTTCGCCGACATTTCGATGACGGCTTCGCTCATCGGCCGGCCGACGACGAGTAGCGGCATCTGATCCGCCACATGCGCCAGCTCGTGCACGAGGCGCAACTGCGCGCCGAGCTTGCCGCCCGGGTGGAAAGTCTTGAAATCCTCCGCGGAAAAACCGCGCCGTTCCAGAAGCGCGATTGCCAGCGCATCGCCGACGGCGAGCTGCAGCATGGCCGAAGTCGTCGGCGCCAACCCGTGCGGACAGGCCTCGGGCACCTTTGGAAGCACGAGGGCGATCTCGGAATTGCGGGCCAGGATGCTGTCGCGGTTCGACGAGATCGATACGATCGGCACCTTGAAGCGCTTGGCATAGGTGAGCATGTTGGCGAGCTCCGCCGTCTCTCCCGACCAGGACAACAGGATGAGAACGTCATCGGAAGTGACCATGCCGAGGTCGCCGTGGCTGGCCTCGGTCGGGTGGACGAAATAGGCGGAGGTGCCGGTGGAGGCCAGGGTCGCGGCGATCTTCCGGCCGATATGCCCGCTCTTGCCGACGCCGGAAACGACGACGCGGCCATGCCCGTCGCCGACCAGTTCGACCGCCTCGACGAGGCTCTGCGCAAAACTTTCGTCCGTCGCCAGGTGCTCGGCCAGTGCCTTGATGCCGTTGCTCGCCGTCGTCAGCGTCCGGCCGATAGAGTCCAGAATGGCGCTGGGGGAATGCCCCTCACCCTTCACATGTCGCAAGCCCATCATCAATCCCGGGTTCTAAGGTCACCGCCAGCCGCCATCTCCAGCCGCTGCGCGCAGAAACATAGAAGCCAGATAGGCCCTTTTTTTCCGCAAACCAAGCCTTTCCAAGCGGCGTTTCGGCCAAAACCAGCCAATTTTCGCAGCGTTTACCTCAGCGGATGCGATTGTCCACAAGTATCCGGCGGCAGAATGCTTCGTCGGCCGGCCTCATCAAGCCAGGAAACGCGCCAGACCGCATCGCGCCTTGCACGGAAGCTGTGGCTTACTTTCGCTATTGGGAAATCGTGGCGGCCGCGGACGGCGCAAGAAATCACGCCGCCGCGCCAACCTCGTGCCTGGGCGGCGCACCCTTGCCGGCAAGCAGGTGCCGTATGGCTGCGCGCGCCTCATCGGCGGAGCCGAAACGCTGCGCGTCGAGATCCCAGACGTGATACTTGACGGCCAGAAACTTCAACCGGTCCTGATCCGGGACGACGACGCCGACGGCTTCTCCGCCATATTCGATAACTTGCTTGCTCATGCGAATAACGCTCCTCCACGCCTGAGGCGCGGATCCTTCAATTCTCGGCAAAAGGTAAATTCGGTAAGTTCAGACGGTCACATTCGGCAAAGTTTGCGAATGCGACCTTTCACCGTTGCACGACAAAGGGAACGAGAGCCGCAGAAGGCGGCGGTCGAGACGGTTCTGGACATGTCACTCTCCTTCGGCTGGGCAGGGCACATGGCGCCGCGGCGGTTCATGAACAATGCGAAGCGGAGTCCTTCCGCGTCGCCGTTTGCAAACTAGAATAATCTACCAATTTGGTCAATTACAAAAACGAGAAGAAGAAAAATAATTCTCCTCTGCTCATTCTCGCCTACCGCGCAGACATTCCGTTACGATCCCCTGCAGGGACGCCTTCCTATCTAGGGAGCGCCGAATCGACCTGCAAGCGACGATTCGCATAAAGGCAGCACTTTCAGACAAAAAAGGGGCAGCCAGGCGCGGCTGCCCCTTGGTTAGCTCCGGATTGCAGTTGGTGACGCTCAGACCGCCGGCGTGCCCGGCTGCTGCGCGCTGGAGCGGCCGGCCTCGCGATCCTTCCACCAACGGCTGAGGAACAGGAGGATCGGTCCGCCGATGTAGATCGACGAGGTCGTCGCGACGATGACGCCGAAGATCATCGGCCAGGCGAAGCTGCGCACCGCCTCGCCGCCCCAGATGGCCATCGGCACCAGTGAAAGCGCCGTCGCCATGGAGGTGAAGATGCATCGCGCGATCACCTGGTTGATGCTCATGTCGATGAGGTCGGAGAACGGCATCGACTTGTACTTGCGCAGGTTCTCGCGCATGCGGTCGTAGACCACCACCTTGTCGTTCACCGAGTAGCCGATCATCGTCAGCAGAGCGGCGATCGCCGTCAGGTTGAAGTCGATGCCCGTCAGCGCAAAGAAGCCGACGGTCTTGGTGATATCGAGCAACAGCACCGCGATCGCGCCGACGGCGAAGTGCCATTCGAAGCGGAACCAGATGTAGAGCAGGATCGCCACCATCGCGAGGCCGACAGCGAGGAAGCCCGAACGGGCCAGCTCGCCGCTGACCGTCGGACCGACGACCTCCGTACGCTCCATGCTGGCGCCGGGGATGGCGGTCGTCACCGCATCCTTGATGCGGTTCAGCGCCGCCGTCTGCTCCTGCTCGCCGCCCGGCTGGCGCTGGACGCGAACCAGTACCGACTGGCCGCCGCCGAAGTCCTGCAGCGCCACCTCGCCGAGATTGAGCTCTTCGAGACTGTGGCGCAGCGTCGGCAGGTCGATCTTGTCCTTCGATACCGCCTCGACCTGGATACCGCCGATGAAGTCGATGCCGTAGTTGAGGCCGGGCGTGAAGAACAGGATGACCGAGCTGATCGACAGGAAGGCCGAAAAGCCGATCGCCTGGAAGCGCCGCTTCATGAAGGAGAAGGTCGGCAGATGCGGGACGCGCCCAAAGAGCGACGGGATCTCCAGCTTCTTCATCTTGCGGCGCACGACGACCTCGCGCATCAGCAGGCGCACGACCGTCACTGAAGTGAACATCGAGATGATGATGCCGAGCATCATCGTGACCGCGAAGCCGCGGACCGGACCGCTGCCCAGCCAGAAGAGGAGTATCGTGCCGGCAAGCGTGGTGACGTTGGAATCGAGGATGGTCGCATAGGCCTTGTTGAAGCCGACATCGAGCGCCTTCATCGCACCAGCGCCCGCTTCCGTCTCTTCGCGGATACGCGCGTTGATGAGGATGTTGGCGTCGACCGCCATGCCGATGCCGAGGATGATACCGGCGATGCCCGGCAAGGTCAGCGTCGAACCGATCAGGCCGAGAACGCCGATCGTCATGATGGTGTGGAGCACCAGGCCGACATTGGCGATCATGCCCCAGGCACCGTAAAGGACCACCATCAGCGTCACGACGAGGCCGAAACCGGCGAGACCGGTATAGAGACCCATGCGGATCGAGTCGCTGCCGAGGTTCGGACCGACGGAGCGCTCTTCGATGATGGTGAGCGGCGCCGGCAAGGCTCCGGAGCGCAGCAGCGCCGAGAGGACCGTTGCCTCCTCGACGGTGAAGTTGCCGCTGATTTGGCCGCGGCCGCCGAGGATCGGCTCGTTGATGACCGGAGCGGTCAGGACCTTGCCGTCGAGGACGATGGCAAAGGGACGGCCGACGTTTTCGCGGGTGATATCGGCGAACTGGCGGGCGCCGAGCGAGTCGAAGGCGAAATCCACCACCGGCTGGTTGGTGCGCTGGTCGAAGCCGACCTTGGCATCCTCGAGGCGTTCGCCGGAAATCGCGACGCGGCTTTCGACCGGATATTTGTTGCCGTCATCGGCGCCCGGCAGGATATCGACGCCGCGCGGAGCCGGCTGCGTGATGTCGACGGTCTGGTCGAGCATGTGGAAGCTCATCTGCGCGGTCGAACCGAGCAGCTCGCGCAGACGCGTCGGATCCTGGAGCCCCGGCAGCTGGACGAGAATGCGGTTCGAACCGATGCGCTGGATCAGTGGCTCGGCGACGCCGACCTGGTCGACGCGGTTGCGGATGATTTCAAGGCTCTGCTCGACCGCCTTGGTCATACGGTCGGCAAGGCCTGCCTCCGTCATGGCGAGCGTGATGACGTCGCCATTCGTCGCCACATCGACCTCGGCAGCGGAGCCGCCGAAACCGGCCGTGCCGCCGACGGGAGCCGCCAGCTCCTGCAGCTTCGGCAGCACCTTTTCGCGGTCCGCCGGATCCGGGACGCTTACCGTCACGCTGTTGCCGCTGATGCGCGCCGAAGAGGCCGAGACGCGCTCGCCGCGCAGGACGCGCCGGGTGTCGTCGAGAAGCGAGTTGAGGCGAGCCTTCTGCAGCCCGGCCCCGTCGACCTCGAGCACGAGGTGCGAACCGCCGCGAAGGTCGAGGCCGAGGGTGACCGGCTTGAAGGGAAGGACGGAAGCGAATTGCTCCCGCATGGCCGGCGTCAACACGCTCGGCACGGCCGCGAGGCATCCGAAGATAATGATCGCGACATAGGCGAGAACCGCCCATCTGGATGTACGCATGTGGAAATTCCAAAAACGCCTGAACGCGCCGTTCTGGCACTGCTCGGGCTGGGTTTCATCGAGGCCGGAGATGGACGCTCCGCCGAATTCTCAACCGCAACTCTAGACCGCGGGCGGTCCGCGGATCCGCTCGCTATCGTGACGGGAGCCGACTGCGACTTCGGTGCGCGTGAAGAAGAGGGGGCGAATGTCCTCATAAATCGGCAAGGTCGCCGCTTCGGCCGCGAGGATCGCAACAGGATCGCCACCAAGCGTCGACTTTCCGTCGGGCCGCTCGCCGACGATGCGCAATTCCGGCAAGGCGACGGCGCGGGAAACCTGGCGCGCGGCGGGGCGATCGGGTGATCCGCCGTCGGGTGCGGAGACATTGCCGCCCTGCGCACCCACACGGCTCGAAACGCTCTGCCCGACGGTGATGACCTGCATGGCAAAGGAAGCACAGAACAGCCACAGCACGGCAAGGAGCCGGCTGGCCTGCATGTTTCTGCTGCCACCACCCAGGAGGTCCATCGAGGACGCGGTCCCTTTCTCTCGGCGCCTTCAACGCTCACGAGACGTAAAATTCAGCCCGATCCGATAATCCTAGTCAAAGAACATGGCCGGATTCGAGCAGGCGCCCTTAACACCATTCCAGGGCGCAAAAGTCAAATGTGCGCTGGCCTGACGCTCGTCAGCCGCCGACACCGGCGGTTTTCTCCTGGTGGATCTCGATCAGCGACGGACCCGACCGCGAGGCGGCATCGGCCAGCGCACGCGGCAGGTCCCCGATCTTCGCCAACCGCTCGGCCGGGACGCCATAGGCCCCGGCGGTCAACAGGAAATCCGGCGCCGAGGGCTTCACGCCTTCCGGCGTGACGCCGGCCTCGACCATGTGGGATTCGATCTCCCGGTATCCGTCATTGTTCCAGACGAGGAAGATCACCCTCGCTCCGGCGTCGACCGCAGAGCCGATCTCGGCCAGCGAAAACTGGAAGCCGCCGTCGCCGACAAGGCAGACGACCGGCCTCGCGCGGTCGGCAACCGCCGCGCCCACCGCCGCCGGAGGGGCATAGCCGAGCGAACCATAGCCGGTGGCGGAGTTGAACCAGGCGCGCTGCCGCGGCGCATCGCAGTAGAGGTTGCCGGCATAGACGGCCTGGGTCGAATCGCCGACGATCGTGCAGTCGGGTAGCGCCTTGTAGATCAGGTCGATGATACCGACTTCGGCGCGCATCTTCGGCGTCAATTCCTTCAGTGCCGCCTTGCGCGTCGCATCCGCCCGCGATGCGCCGTCCCTGGCCGCCGTATGGCCGGGCAGGAAACCCAGAATGCCCGCCGTCGCGGCCCTTGCCCCCGAAAGAACCGACAGCGCCGCCTGCGGCCCGCGTGCCAATTGGGCGGCATCGATATCGGTGCGGATTAGGTTGCGGAGCATGGGAAAGCCGCCATCGGCATAAAGGTCGTAGTCGGTCTGGCCCATCTCCGTGCCGAGCGCCAGCACGAGATCGGCGTCGCGCAGCAAGGCGCGGACCGCCTTGAGGCTCGGGCTTGCCGGAACGCGCAGGGGATGACCGGCCAGCATGCCGCGGGCATTGACGGTCGTGACCACCGGCGCGCCGATCTGCTCGGCAAGCCCGCGCACTTCGGCCTCCGCCGTCAGCGCGCCGCCACCGCAGAGAATGACGGGGCGCGAGGCTTCCGCGCAGAGGATCGCCGCTCTCTGCAAGGTTTCGCCGTCGGAGCGCGGCCGGGTCGCCGCCGCCGGCTTTGTCCCCCTGCTTTCGATCCGCTCGGCCATCACATCGGTCGGAATCTCGATATGCACCGGCCCTGGTCGGCCGGAAAGCAGCACCGCAAAGGCGCGGTCGACGACCAGCGGCAGGTCGGCCGGATTGATCAGCGTGTGCGAATAGAGGGCCAGGGTCTTCATCATTCCCTGCTGGTCCGGCAATTCGTGCAGCAGGCCGCGGCCGTGCCCCAGCGAGTCGCGCCGGTTGACGCCGGAAATGACCAGCATCGGGATCGAATCCTGCCGCGCCTGCGCCATTGCCGTGATCGTGTTGGTGAGACCCGGCCCGGTGATGACCAGTGCCACGCCCGGCTTGCCGCTGACGCGCGCATAGCCGTCGGCCATGAAGCCGGCGCCCTGCTCGTGGCGCGGCGTGACGTGGCGGATCTTCGACGCTGCCAAGCCGCGATAAAGCTCGACCGTGTGAACGCCTGGAATGCCGAACACCACTTCGACGCCGTTTGCCTCGAGCAGATCGACGAGGACCTCGCCGACTGTCTTCGTTTCGACACTCATGCGCGGCGCTCCTTTCGGCTCGTGTGGCGTTCGGCCAGAGCGGCGATCCGGCGGCATGCCTCGTCGATAAGCTCATCCGCTACGGTGAGGCTGACCCGCAGAAAGTCCCGGGCCTGGCTGCCGAAGGACGAACCCGGCATCACCGCCACGCCTTCCTCTTCGAGCAGCGCCCAGGCGAAGGCCTCGCCCGAGAGACCCGTTCCGGCAACGTCGATCAACGCGAACATACCGGCCTCCGGCGGCAGAACCGAGATGCCCGGCGTCCGGGCGAGAGCGACCGCGATCCGGCCGGCGCGTCGCTTGTAAGCCTCACGCATCTGGCTTGCCGTGTCGATCTCATGCGACAGAGCGTAGGCGGTCATGTCGGCGATGAATGGCTGCTGGCCGAAGAGCATCGTTTCCGAAACCGGCAGGAGACGTTCCGTGAACTCCGCCGGCCCGACGGCCCAGCCGCTGCGGAAGCCGGGAGCGGCGTGCGACTTCGAGATGGACGAGACCACCACGGTGCGCTCGGCGAGATCCGGCTTGTCGAAGGGCGATGCAAAGACGGCTTCGAAGACCAGTTCCTCGTAGACCTCGTCGCAGACGATCCAGAGATCATGACGGCGCGCGATGTCGCCGATTGCCGCGATTTCCGCCGCCGTCAGCACCGCACCGGTCGGGTTGTGCGGGGTGTTCAACAGAAGGACGCGGCAGTCCGGCGTGAGTGCCCGTTCCAGGTCTTCCGCTTGCATGTGAAAGCCATGGTGCGGCTTCAACGGCACGAGCACGGGATGGGCGCCGGTCGAACGGATGACACCTTCGTACGTGGCATAGAGCGGATCGCCGACAAGCACGCCGTCGCCTGCCTCAGCCAGCCCCAGCATCACGGCGAAAAGCCCGGTCTGGGTGCCGGGAAAGCAAAGAATGTTCTCGGCCGTCACATCGGCGCGGCGGCGACGGTATTTGTCCGCAAGCGCGGCGACGAGGGCTGGCTCGCCGCGGCCGTTCGAATAGCGATAGCGCCCGGCATACATGGCGCGCTGGCACTCGTCGAGAAGGGCGCGGTCGGGCGGCAAGTCCGGCTCGCCGATGGTGAGTTCGATGAGATCGGTACCGCTTGCCTTCAACTGCCGCGCCCTGATGTGCAACGACCACTTTCCGGAGCCAAGATCCGCCAGGCGCGAGGTGATCGACGCATAACGCATGGTGTTTTCTCCCGTCTCTTATTGTTCTTTTCGCCTATTCTTCCATCGGCAGGCCGAGCAGCGCCTCGACGGACGCCATGGCAATGCTCACCAGTTCGCCATCACGGAAAAGATCACCGGCAAGGCAGCCTTCCACCCAAAGCCCGTCGACAAGGCCGTTGATCGCAATCGCATAGCGACGGCATTCCTCCGGACCGGCCGGCCTGCCCTTCGCCGCCAGGAAATCGCTCAGCAGGTCCTGCAGGGCGTTGCGAAAGGCGAGATAGCCGTCGCGGTGGATTTCGGCGAGCACCGGATCGACCCGCACCTGGCTGATGAAGGCGGCCCAGAGCGAGACGCTTCGGCTGTCGGCCACGGGTTCGGTCAGGTTGATGGCAATGAAGTCCTTGAGGCGCGTTGTCGGATCGCCCTCGACATTCTTCGCCTTTTCGGTCAGCGAGGCGATGACGGCGCGATAGGCTTCCGCCACCATCTGGTCCTTCGAATCGAAATAGTGGCGAACGAGCCCGGCGGTGACGCCGGCACGAACGGCGATCTGCCGGACCGTCGCGCCCTTCAGGCCGAATTCCGATATGCAATCAAGCGTCGCTTCGATCAGTTCCTGGCGGCGCTCGCCTTCCGGAGCACGGTGGAAGCTACGGCGGTTCATGGCCGCCACCGGAAACAAGAGCCGTTCCGGTAGATCGTGATTGTCGGTGAACCGGTCGGGCTCATGACGTGCTCCACTGTAGGGACGGCATTTGGGCGAGGTCCGCAAAAAATCAGCGGCACAGTTATTATACACTTGAATAATAGCGGCACAAGTGCAACGATGCCCCCCATGAAACAGCGTGACAAGCCGAAGATGCTGCACGAAAGAACGACCAGGGGAACTGTTTTCATGCCTGCAAAAGCTCTGCGAGCCAAGGGAGCCGCGTGTCGATGACGGACGCGGCCCAGGCAATTGCGGTCACTGACCTCCACAAGCGTTTCGGGCCATTGGAAGTGCTGAAGGGTGTATCGCTGAACGCCCGGCAGGGCGACGTCATCGCCATCATCGGCGGCAGCGGCTCGGGGAAATCGACCTTCCTGCGCTGCATCAACATGCTGGAATTGCCCTCGGCCGGCCGGGTCTCTGTCCACGGCGAAGAAATCCGTATGAAGCCGGACGGCCACGGCGGGTTGATGCCTGCCGACCGCAAGCAGGTCCAGCGCATCCGCACCCAGCTCGGCATGGTGTTCCAGAGCTTCAATCTCTGGCAGCACATGACCATCCTCGAAAACGTCATCGAGGCTCCGGTCCACGTACTCGGCAAATCCAGGGCCGAGGCGGTGGAAACGGCGGAAAAGCTGCTGCGCCGCGTCGGACTCTTTGAGAAGCGTGACGCCTATCCGGCCTTCCTCTCCGGCGGCCAGCAGCAGCGCGCCGCGATCGCCCGGGCTCTGGCGATCCAGCCGCTTGTCATGCTCTTCGACGAACCGACCTCGGCGCTTGATCCGGAGCTCGTCGGCGAAGTTCTCTCGGTGATCGGCGACCTGGCGCGCGAGAAACGGACGATGATCCTCGTCACCCACGAGATGAAGTTCGCCCGCGACGTCGCCAGCCACATCGTCTTCCTGCACAACGGCCTCATCGAGGAACAGGGACCGCCCGAGGCCATCTTCGGCGCGCCGAAATCCGAAAGGCTGAAGAAGTTCATCAGTTCGATTCATTGAATTCCGCAGTGCTCAACAACCAAAAAAGGGAACAGCATGAAGAAGACATTGAAGCTCCTGGCGCTCGCCGCCGCCCTGTCTCTCACCGGCGCCGCCGCCTCGGCCGAACAGATCAAGGTCGGCATTGCCGCCGAACCCTACCCGCCCTTCACCTCGCCGGACGCGAACGGCAATTGGGAAGGCTGGGAAGTCGAGTTCATGAAAGCGATGTGCGCCGAGGCCAAGCTTGACT
Source organism: Sinorhizobium fredii NGR234 (assembly GCF_000018545.1). Lineage (NCBI taxonomy): Bacteria > Pseudomonadati > Pseudomonadota > Alphaproteobacteria > Hyphomicrobiales > Rhizobiaceae > Ensifer > Ensifer fredii. The sequence continues at coordinate 220,371 of NC_012587.1, read as the reverse complement.
GCGTGATCACGCCGGTCGCCTGGGACGGCATCATTCCGGCGCTGACCGCCAAGAAGATCGACATGATCGTCGGCTCGATGTCGATCACCGCGGAGCGCCTGAAGACCATCGACTTCTCCGACAAGTACTACAACACGCCGACCGGCATCATGGGCACCAAGGGCGAGGACATCAAGCCGACGCCGGAAGGCCTCGCCGGCAAGACGCTCGGCGTGCAGGTCTCGACCGTGCACCAGGCCTATGCGACGAAGCATTTCGCCCCGGCCGGCGTCGAGGTCAAGGAATACCAGACGCAGGACGAAGCGAACCAGGATCTTGCGGCCGGCCGCGTCGATGCCGTGCAGGCCGATGCGATCGCTCTCGAAGCCTTCCTGAAGAGCGATCAAGGCAAGGAATGCTGCGACTACAAGGGCGAAGTCGCCCAGGACGTCGACGTCCTCGGACCAGGCGTCGGCGTCGGACTGCGCAAGGGCGAGACCGAACTCAAGGACAAGATCAACGCGGCGATCAAGGCGATCCGCGACAACGGCACCTACGACACCTTCTCGAAGAAGTACTTCGACTTCGACATTTACGGCGGCTGACCGCGGAAGGCCGGCGGTCCCACTGCATGTTTCCTTCAATCGGAGTCCGATTTAAGGACAAAAACATGCAGCGATTCAAAGTGCTACAGCGACCTTTGTGCGTCTGAAAAGACGCACGGCGCTGTAGGATTGCCGGCCTTTGATTTTCGGAGCATGAGGTGGCCATGGCTGCGGATTCCCTCATCAACTGGAGCCTGCTGGCGCTCGCGGCGCCCGGCTGGGGCGGCGTTCTGTTGCAGGGCTTCCTGCATTCGATCGAGATCGCTATCGGCGGCTATGCGCTCGGATTGCTGCTCGGCGTCGGCGGCGCCTTCGGCAAGCTCTACGGCGGACCGGTGCTGCGCGACCTGCTCGAGTGCTATACGACCATCGTCCGCGCCGTTCCCGAACTCGTCCTCATCCTGCTTCTCTACTATGCCGGCACCGACCTCCTGAACCAGTTTCTCGGCGCCATGGGGATCGGGACCGTCGATATCAGCGGCCTGATGGCCGGCATCTTCGTCATCGGCGTCGTGCAGGGCGCCTATTCGACCGAGGTACTGCGCGGTGCGATCAAGGCGGTGCCGGCCGGGCAGATCGAGGCGGCGCGGGCCTATGGGATGTCGCCGACCAAGGTTCTCAGGCGCATCACCCTGCCCGCCATGCTGCCCTATGCTATTCCGGGCCTTGCCAATCTGTGGCTGATCGCCACCAAGGACACGGCGCTGCTTGCCGTCGTCGGCTTCAGCGAATTGACGCTCGTCACGCGCCAGGCGGCCGGTACCACTAAGGCGTACTTCCTCTTCTTCTGCGCCGCCGGCGCGCTCTATCTCGTCCTGACGCTCGTCTCGAACCTCTTCATCGGCGTCATCGAGCGGCACGCCCGGCGCGGCTTCGCGGAGCGGCGATGACCGACGAAACGACCCACGCGCTCGCGCTCGTCCCCGAGGACCTTCCCAAGGCGGAGGCCTTCCTCAAACCGCATCGCATCGTCCTGATGCTGGTCTTCGCGGGCCTCATCGTCGCCATCGCCGTCTTCATGCGCTGGGATTGGCTGCCGCGCTACCTGCCGAGGCTCGGCTCCGGGATCCTCGTCAGCCTGGCGATGCTGTTCAGCACGGCGATCCTCGGCTTCCTGCTTGCCGTTCCGCTCGGGCTCGTCCAGGTCACCGGCCCCTGGTTCCTCAAGGCCCCGGCCCGACTGTTCTGCACCGTCATCCGCGGCACGCCGCTGCTCTTGCAGCTCTGGCTGCTCTATTACGGGCTCGGCTCGCTCTTTCCGCAATTCCCTGCGATCCGCCATTCCCTCCTCTGGCCTTACCTGCGCGAAGCATGGCCCTATGGAGTGGCGGCGCTGACGCTCTCCTTCGCGGCTTACGAGGGGGAAGTGATGCGCGGCGCCTTTGCCGGCGTGCCGCAAGGCGAACTGGAGGCTGCGCGCGCCTACGGCATGGGACGCTGGACGACGTTCCGGCGCATCTGGCTGCCCCGCGCCGTCCACCGGGCGCTGCCGACGCTCAACGGCGAGACCGTGCTGCAACTCAAATCGACACCGCTCGTGGCAACCATCACCGTGGTCGACGTCTATGCGGTGATCTCCAAGGTGCGGCAGGAAACCTTTCTCACCTACGAGCCGCTGCTCTTGCTTGCGCTCATCTATCTGTGCCTGACCGGCATTCTGGTCGTCGCCTTCCGTTATTTCGAAAATCGCATTCCCACCCGTGGTGCCTGACATGAAACTCTCTGCCGCCATCAGCAATGCCTTGCCTGAACTCGTCGCCATCCGCCGCGACCTGCACGCCCATCCCGAATTGGGGTTGGAGGAACGCCGCACATCCGCCTTCATCGCAGGCCATCTCGAAGCGCTTGGCTACACGGTGACGACGGGTCTGGCGAAAACCGGCGTCGTCGGCACCCTCAAGGTCGGCGCCGGCCCGCGCTCGATCGGCATCCGCGCCGACATCGACGCCTTGCCGATCCTCGAGGAAACCGGCCTCGACTACGCCAGCAAGACGCCCGGCCTCATGCATGCGTGTGGGCACGATGGCCACACCGCAATGCTGCTCGGTGCCGCCCGCGCGCTTGCCGAGCGACGGAATTTCGACGGCACCATCCACCTCATCTTCCAGCCGGCCGAGGAGAATTTCGGGGGCGCGAAGATCATGATCGATGAAGGCCTGTTCGACAAATTCCCCTGCGACGCCGTCTTCGCGCTCCACAACGAGCCGAACCTGCCCTTCGGCCAGTTTGCCTTGCGCGAAGGTCCGATCGGGGCCGCCGTCGACGAGGCGCGGATCACCGTGCACGGCCGCGGCGGCCACGGCGCCGAACCGCAGGAGACCGCCGACCCGATCGTCTGCGGCGCCAGCATCGTCATGGCGCTGCAGACGATCGTGTCGCGCAACATCCATCCGATGGATCCCACCGTCGTCACCGTCGGCGCCTTCCACGCCGGTTCGGCGAGCAACATCATTCCGGAGCGGGCCGAGATCGTCGTCGGCATCCGCTCCTTCGATCCGGCCGTCCGCGACGCACTCGAGCGCCGCATCCGGATGATCGCCGAGGCCCAGGCGGCGAGCTTCGGCATGCGAGCGACGGTCGATTACCAGCGAAGCTACGATGCGACGATCAATCACAAGTCGGAGACGGATTTCGTGCGCGATCTCGCGGTCCGCTTTGCCGGCGCGGACAAGGTCGTCGATCTCGCCCGCCCATATATGGGCAGCGAGGATTTCGCCTATATGCTCAAGGAAAGGCCCGGCACCTATTTCTTCCTGGGATCGCGGGTGACCGGCGAGGAGAAACCGCTCCACCACCCCGGCTACAACTTCAACGACGATCTGCTGCCGATCGGCGCCGCCTTCTGGACGGAGCTCGCCGAGGCCTATCTGGCGCGAGCATAACGCCCGCCGTCCGGTCCAAATGCCGCAGGCGAAACATTGCCGCAGTGTGACAACGTGGCGGCCACCCTGTCATTGACCTTTGGCAATTCTGCATCAAATTCCATCACACGATGAAGTTGAGCCGAAACAGCTCGACGAGCGCAACAGAAATCAGGCCGGGCTTTTGCTCTGCGCTGCTGAGAGGATCGCGCCGTGTTTGAAGCCTTTGACGCGACACTGCTTGCGCGCATCCAGTTCGCCTTCACGGTGTCGTTTCACATCATCTTTCCGGCCTTTTCCATCGGGCTCGCCAGCTACCTCGCCGTCCTCGAAGCCCTGTGGCTGTGGAAGAAGGACGCGGTCTATCTGGAACTTTTCAACTTCTGGAAGACGATTTTCGCGGTGGCCTTCGGCATGGGCGTCGTTTCCGGCATCGTCATGTCCTATCAGTTCGGCACCAATTGGAGCGTGTTTTCCGACAAGGCCGGCCCGATCATCGGGCCGCTGATGGGCTATGAGGTGCTGACCGCTTTCTTCCTCGAGGCGGGCTTCCTCGGCATCATGCTCTTCGGCCTGAACCGTGTCGGTCCGAGACTGCATTTTCTGGCAACCGTCATGGTCGCCATCGGCACGCTGATCTCGGCCACCTGGATCTTGTCCGCGAACTCCTGGATGCAGACCCCGGCGGGTTTTGCGACGAACGAAGCCGGCCAATTCATTCCGGTCGACTGGTGGGCGATCATCTTCAATCCCTCGTTCCCGTACCGCCTGGTGCATATGGTGCTTGCCGCCTATCTGACGACGGCGTTGGTGGTCGGCGCCTGCGGCGCCTGGCATCTCCTGCACAACACGGCGCCGCGGCGTGCCCGCACGATGTTCTCGATGGCGATGTGGATGGCGGCGATCGTCGCGCCGATCCAGATCTTCGCCGGCGACCAGCACGGGCTCAACACGCTCGAGCACCAGCCCGCCAAGGTGATGGCGATGGAGGGTCACTATCACAGCCATCCCGACGGAGCCCCGCTGGTGCTCTTCGGCATTCCGAATTCCGCCGAAAAGCGCATCGACTACGCGATCGAGGTGCCAAAGCTCGGGAGCCTCATCCTGAAACACGATCTCGATGCGCCGCTCGCCGGACTGGACACGATTCCCGACGAATTGCATCCGCCGGTCGCCGTGGTCTTCTGGTCGTTCCGCGTGATGGTCGGCATGGGCTTGGCCATGCTCGGCATCGGGCTGTGGTCGCTCTGGTGTCGGTACCGCGGCACGCTCGACGGCGACATCTGGCTCCACCGCGCCGCCGTGCTGATGGGGCCTGCCGGCTTCGTCGCGGTTCTCGCGGGATGGATAACCACGGAAGTCGGCCGCCAGCCTTACACTGTCTACGGTCATCTGTTGACGGCCAACTCGATCGCGCCGATCGAGGCTCCGGCCATCGGCGCATCGCTTGTCGCTTTCATCGTCGTCTACTTCCTCGTCTTTGGCGCCGGCACCTTCTACATCCTGCGGCTGATGGCTCGCCTACCGCGCGATACCATGCCGGAACTCGACGAGGGGCCTTTGCGCACCGCCGGCGTTACCCCTGGCCCGGCGACGGCGAAACCGCATGGAGGCCATCATGGCTCTTGACCTGCCGTTCATCTGGGCCGCCCTTATCGCCTTCGCGGTGCTCGCCTATGTCGTGCTCGACGGCTTCGATCTCGGCGTCGGCATCCTCTTTCCGCTTTTCCCCGAGAAGCACGATCGCGACGTGATGATGAATTCCGTGGCGCCGGTCTGGGACGGCAACGAGACCTGGCTGGTGCTCGGCGGCGGCGGTCTGATGGCCGTCTTCCCGCTCGCCTATGCGACAATCATGCCGGCGCTTTACGCGCCGATCATCGCCATGCTGATCGGCCTGATCTTCCGGGGTGTCGCGTTCGAATATCGCTGGCGGACGAAGCGCGCCGAATATCTGTGGAACTGGGCCTTTGCCGGCGGATCGACGCTCGCAGCCTTCGCTCAGGGGCTGGCGCTCGGCGCCCTCGTCCAGGGAATCCCGATTGAAGACCGGGCCTATGCCGGCGGCTGGTGGGACTGGCTGACGCCCTTCTCCATCGTTACCGGCGTGGCGATCGTCGTCGGCTACGCCCTGCTCGGCGCGACCTGGCTGATCATGAAGACGCGTGGCGATCTCGCCGAGCGTGCCCGCTCGATCGCCCTCAAATGCGCTTTCGGGACCATCGCGGCGATGGGCATCGTCAGTCTCTGGACGCCGTTTCTCGAGCGGGTCTACCTCCAGCGCTGGTTCGGCTGGCCGACGGCGATCTTCAGCGTCATCGTGCCGCTGCTCGTTCTCGGCTGCCTGTACCTGCTGCTCAAGGGCATCCAGGAGCGCCGCGATGCGCAGCCCTTCCTCGCCGCCCTCGGTCTCTTCGTGCTCGGTTACATCGGTATCGGCATCAGTTTCTACCCCTATATGGTGCCGCCGTCGCTCACCATCTGGGACGCCGCAGCGCCGAACGAGAGCCTCGCTTTCCTGCTCGTCGGCGCACTCGTGCTGGTGCCGATCATCCTCGCCTATACCGCCTATGCCTACTGGGTCTTCCGCGGCAAGGTCGATCCGGAAGAGGGCTATCATTGATGGGCGAACACAGGCTCGGGCGCAGGCTTCTCTGGTTCGTCGGCCTTTGGCTGGCCGGCGTCGCGGCCGTGAGTGTGGTCGGCCTCGCGATCAAGCTTGTTCTCGGCGGTTAGGGAAAGCCCCGCTCAAGCTTGCTGCAATACCGTCTTCCTACACATCGGCAGGCAATCGCCGAACGGAGACAGGACCGCACCCTACTCCCCCCGCGATCGCCTGCCGAGGTGACCAAGTCGCTGGGATGCGACCACATCCAAATTCGCGAGAAGCCGGCGCGCCAAAGGACTTTCCATGGCACGCCACTCCATTTCTTGTCATCCTCGGGCTTGACCCGAGGATCCAGACACAAGCGATCCCCGAGCAGCATGTCGGTTGGTCTGCGATTGGATCCTCGGGTCAAGCCCGAGGATGACGGGAGTGTGTGTCAGCAGGGTGAGCCAAAGATGGCCCCAAAGCGCCGCCGAAGCCCCTGTGCCGCGCTGCGGCGGTTTTTCCCCTTCTCAGCCGGCATCCGCTTTGCTAGCAGTTCGGCGCGATGAAAACGGGGCGTGATGCGCCCCGGCAGGAGCCGGATATGCCGAAGACCCCCGCAGAATGCACGACGATGGCAGATGTGCGCGCCGAGATCGATCGGCTCGACCGCGCCCTGATGGCGCTCTTTGCCGAGCGCTGGGGCTATATCGACCGCGCCGCCGAGATCAAGCGCCCGCTGAACCTGAAGGCCGACATTCCGGCGCGCGTCGCCGAGGTCCGCGAGAATGCCCGCAGGCATGCGGTCGCGTTCGGCCTCGAGCCGGACTTTTATGAAGAGCTGTGGGCGCAGCTGATCGACCACGCAATCGCCCATGAGCGCACGCTCCTCGGCGAAGACCAGGAATAAGCCTTTCGCCGGGTCAGCCGTTGGCGACAAGGCGTCCGTCTTCGCTGCGACCGGCGTCGAAACTGTTCTTGCGGCTCAGATACCCTTCCCAATCGAAGGCGCTCTGGACGATATGTTCGAGGCTCGCATGGGTCGGGACCCAGTCGAGCTTCAACCGCGCGACGGTCGGATCGGCGACGACCTGGGCCGCATCGCCCGGGCGGCGCGGCGCATAATCGACGCGGAAATCGCAGCCGGAAACCTGCCGGACCGTGTCGAGCACCTGCAACACGGAAAAGCCTTCGCCATAGCCGCAATTGGTGACGAGCGGCTCACCGCCGCGCCTTAGATAATCAAGCGCGTTCCGATGGGCGGCGACCAGATCGCTGACATGGATGTAGTCGCGGATGCCGGTGCCATCCGCTGTCGGATAGTCGGTGCCGAACACGTCGACCTTGCGGCGCTTGCCGAGTGCCGCCTCGCAGGCGACCTTGATGAGATGGGTGGCGCCGAAGGTCGATTGTCCGGCACGACCGAGAGGATCGGCCCCGGCCACATTGAAATAGCGAAGCGCGACATAGCTGAAGTCATGCGCGGCCGCCGCATCCTGCAGCATGATCTCCGACATCAGCTTGGAACGCCCATAGGGGCTTTCCGGACGCAGCCACGCCGTTTCCTTGACCGGCTCCGGCGTATCCTGGGTCCCATAGACGGCGGCCGTCGAAGAGAAGACGAAACGGCGCACACCGGCTTCGATCGTCGCGGCAATCAGCATCCGCGTCTTTGCCGTATTGTTCTCGTAGTAGGCGAGCGGCTTGGCGACGGACTCCGGCACGACCGCCGATCCGGCAAAATGGACGACCGCGTCGATCTCGTTCTCGGCGAATATCCGCGCCAGCACGGCCCGGTCGCCGACATCGCCGAAATAGAAACGCGCCTCCGGCGCAACCGCCCAACGGAAGCCGGTCGTCAGGCTGTCGAGCACGACGACGGTCTCTCCCGCGTCGAGCAATGACCAAACCATATGGCTGCCGATATAGCCCGCTCCGCCTGTTACCAATATGGCCATGGCTGCTTTCACCCCCGATATAACCCGGGGACAGGAAAGACGGGCGATGCTTACGGAATTGGTAAACCGGGGCGCCGGCGCCGCTCTTCGCCGGCTATTCTCATCCGTGTGGTTAAGTGGCCGCCACGGCAATCATTCGGATTTTATCGATCGGCCAGGAATGGACCCGGTTCAGCGGCCGAGGATATAGGTGCGCAGCCGATCCGCCGCTTCGGCGATCTGGGCCGGATCGCGCAGGAAGCAGGCCCGCATGAAGAGCGATCCGCCTTCGCCGAAAGCCGTTCCGGGCGCCAACCCGACGCCGGTCTCGTCGACGATGTCCATCGACGCCCGGCGTGCGTCCGTCACGCCATCGATCTTCAGGAAGGCATAAAGCGCTCCGTCCGGCTTCAGGGTCTCGACACGGTTGGTGGCAATCAGCGCATCGCAGAGCATATCGCGATTGCGCCGGGCCTTGGCGACGTTGTCGTCGACGAAACCATCCCCTTCGTCCAGGGCGACGACGGCGCCGCGCTGCATGAACTGCGCAACGCCCGACGTCGAATACTGGATCAGATTTTCGAGCACCTGCCCCACGGCCGGCGGCGCCACGATCCAGCCGACACGCCAGCCGGTCATCGCCCAGTTCTTGGAGAAGGAATTGACGAAGAGGATGCGGTCGTCCTCCGCCATGATATCGAGGAACGACGGCGCGCGGCCGCCGAGATAATAATAGAGTGCGTAGATCTCGTCGGCGATGATCCAGAGACCATGCTTGCGCGCCAGCGACAGGATGGCCTTGAGATCGTCCTGCGTCGCCGTCCATCCGGTCGGATTGGACGGCGTGTTGATGAACAGCGCCCGCGTCTTCTTCCCGATCGCCGCCTCGAGCCTGTCGAGATCGAGTTGCCACTTGCCGTTCTCGAAGCGCAACGGTACCGAGACCGGCCGGACGCCGGAGAGGTCCGCGGCGGCCGCGAAATTCGGCCAGGCCGGGGTCAGGAGCACGATCTCGTCGCCGGGCGAAGCGATCGCCTCGATCGAAAGCTTGATCGCCTGCATTCCCGATCCGGTGACGTAGAAATTCTCGGGCGCGAGCGTCTTCTGGAAGCGGCGCTGGTAGTAGCGCACCAAGGCTTCGCGCAGCGGCGGGATGCCGCGCTGCCAGGTGTAGAAGGTCTCGCCGCCCATCAGCCCTTGTGCTGCAGCCCGGCTGATGAAATCCGGCGTCGGAAGGTCGCCCTCGCCGACCCAGAGCGGAATGAGGCCGTCGCGACCGCGGGCATAGTTCACCACTTCCACGATGCCGCTTTCGGGCGCCGAAAGCGCGCGTGGGCTGAGGCTTGTCATGATCGTCATCGGCAGCGGGCTCCTACTGCATGTCTCCTTAAATCGCAGTCGATTTAAGGAGACATGCAGCAATTCAAAGTGCTACAGCGACCTTTGTGCGTCTGAAACACGCACGGCGCTGTAGTTGCCCGCCGCTTCTAGACACTTTCCCGCCCGCGATCACGCGATTTTCTCTGACGGATATATCGATTTCTGTGATGAATTTACGCGCCTAGAGCGGGATGAGGGAAAGTGTGTGCGGTTTTCCGCCCGCATCCCGCTCTAACCTATTAGAATCGATCACGTTCATGATTTTAGGTCGATCCGACCTAAAATCATCGTGATCTAGGCGCGCTGCTTCAGAATATCCCGTATCTCCGACAGGAGCCGGACATCCTCAGGCGGCGGTGCGGCCGGCTCCGGCGCCTTCTCCCGCTCCACCGAGGCGCGTATGCGGTTCACTGCCTTGACCAGCAGGAAGATGATCCAGGCGAGGATCATGAAATTGATGAGCACGGTGATGAAGCTGCCATAGGCGAAGACGGCGCCCTGCTGGCGGGCGGCGGCAAGCGTCGGAGCGGTGACGTTGGCTGACAACGGCAGGAAATAATTGGAGAAATCAAACCCGCCGCCGGTGATCGCGCCGACGATCGGCATGACGAGGTCGTCGACGACCGAGGTAACGATCTTGGTGAAGGCGGCGCCGATGATGACGCCGACCGCCAGATCCATCACATTGCCGCGGGCGATAAACTCTTTGAATTCGTTCAGCATGCCTCTCTCCGTCAGATCCCCGTCCTGGAACGATCGCCCGCGCCTGTCCCGCGGCAACCGGTGGTAGGAATCTAGACCAAAGGCGCGTGTGAGGGAACCGCCCTTGGCGATCAGGGTGCGCGGCGGGGCGCGCGCGCAGCTGCGGCAAGGCTCAAGCACGTCTTGGACTTAAGACGCATAAAGCAACCAATTCTCAATGGGATGGACTTGTCCTATGCTCACCGTCGAGGAGTGAGGCATGCTTTCGGGTTCGGTCATTCTTGCCTCGGCCTTCGCCTATCTGCTGCTGCTCTTCGCAGTCGCAAGCTACGGCGACCGCCGGGCCAGCAGAAGCAAGATTGCCAGCAAGGGCAGGCCGCTGGTCTATGCGCTGAGCCTGGCGATCTACTGCACATCCTGGACCTATTTCGGCGGCGTCGGGCTCGCCGCCGAGCACGGGCTCGAATTTACCGGCATTTATATCGGCCCGATCCTGATGTTCACGCTCGGCATGCCGCTGATCCGCAGGATCGTGCGGCTTGCCAAGACCGAGAAGCTGACCTCGGTCGCCGATTTCGTGGCGGCGCGCTACGGCAAGAACCCGGCGGTGGCAGCGATCGTCGCGCTGATCTCGCTGGTCGGGGCCATTCCCTATATCGCCCTCCAACTCAAGGCGGTTTCGAGCTCCGTCGCTGCGATGATCGACACCAGCGATTACGGCATCGGCGCGGGGGAAAACTTCATCGACCTGCCGCTGCTCGTCACCCTCTTTCTCGCCTGCTTCGCGATCGTCTTCGGCACCCGCCACACGGATGCGACCGAACATCAGGACGGCCTGATCCTGGCGATCGCGATGGAATCGGTCGTCAAGCTCGTCGCCATGCTGACGGCGGGCATCTACATCGTGTTCGTGCTGTTCGACGGGCCGGCGAATCTGCTGGCCGCGGCCCAGCAAAGCCCCGCGGTGCTTTCCGCTCTCGAGTACCAGACGCCGGTGGCGCGCTGGATCCTGCTGATCGTTCTCTCGTCCTTCGGCATCATCATGCTGCCGCGGCAGTTCCACGTCACCGTCGTCGAAAACCGCACCGAGAACGAGCTGCGCACCGCCGGAATATTGTTTCCGCTCTACCTGATCGCCATCAACCTCTTCGTCCTGCCGATTGCCATTGCGGGAATCCTGACCTTCTCCGGCTCCGGCGACGCCGACCTCTATCTCCTCGCCCTGCCGCTCGCCGGCGACGTGCCCTTCATCACGCTGCTCACCTTCATCGGCGGCTTCTCCGCCGCCACGGCCATGGTCATCGTCGCCTCGGTGGCGCTGTCGATCATGATCTCCAATGATATCGTCATGCCGGTTTTCCTGCGCCAGCGGCTCGGCACGCGCGGCACACTCCAGGAGAGCATGGCCGGCACGCTGCTCAATATCCGCCGCACGGCGATCTTCGCCGTCCTGCTGCTTGGCTACAGCTATTATCGCTCGGCCGACATGAGCGCCGGCCTCGCCTCGCTGGGACTGCTCTCCTTCGTCGCCATTTCGCAGATGGCCCCGGCGCTGCTCGGCGGTCTCGTCTGGAGGCAGGCGAACGCCCGCGGCGCGATTGCCGGAATGGTCAGCGGCTTCCTGGTCTGGGCCTATGCCCTGTTCCTGCCGAGCCTCGGCGGGCCCGACAATTCGCACGTCGCCTCGACCATTTTGAGCTTCCTCCTACCGTTTACGGATCTCTTTTCGGGGCCGCAGTCCGACCCGCTCGTCAACGCATCGGCCCTCAGCTTGCTTGTCAATGTATTCGCCTATGTGCTCGGCTCGCTGACCCGGACCCCGAAGCCGCTCGAGCGCTTCCAGGCCGGCGTGTTCATCACCCGCCGCTCGCGCACGGAGCGGGCCTTCCGCGGCCGCAAGACGAAGGTGACGGTGCGCGACCTCAAGACAACGATCGCCCGCTATATGGGTGACGAGCGCATGCAGCGGTCATTCCACACCTATGAGCAGCAGTCCGGGCGCTGGCTCGATGAAAACGCCTCCGCCGACATGGCCCTTGTCCATTTTTCCGAACAATTGCTCGGCAGCGCCATCGGCTCCTCTTCGGCCCGGCTGGTGTTTTCGCTGGTGCTGCAGCGCATGGACGATCCCTCCTCGGATACCGCCTGGCTGCTCGATCAGGCAAGCGAGGCCTTGCAACATAACCAGGACATGCTGCAGACGGCGCTCTCGCAGATGGACCAGGGCATTGCGGTCTTCGACAATGCCAGCAATCTGATCATCTGGAACCGCCGTTTCCGGGAATTGCTCGATCTGCCTGAGGCCGCCGGCCAGGTCGGCTTCCCGCTTGCCGATATCGTGGCGATCCTGGCGCGCCGCGGCGACATTCGCAAGGACGAGGAAAAGACGCTGGTCGCCAACTTCCTGGCGCTCGACAAGCCGTTTCTGCTGGAGCTCGGCAATGGCACCCGGATCGTCGAGGTCCGGACCAACGCCATGCCCGACAAGGGCATCGTCACCACCTACACCGACATCACCCCACGCGTCGCGGCCGACATGGCACTCAAGCAGGCGAACGAGACGCTGGAGCTGCGCGTCGCCGAGCGGACAAGCGAATTGACGCGGGTCAACCGCGAACTCGGCGAGGCGCGCGCCGTCGCCGAGGATGCCAATATCGGCAAGACCCGCTTCTTCGCCGCCGCCGGACACGATATCCTGCAGCCGTTGAATGCGGCGCGGCTCTATTCCTCGTCGCTCGTCGAGCGGCTCGGTGATTCCGATAACAAGGCGCTGGTCCAGAACATCGACTCCTCGCTCGAATCGGTGGAGGCCATTCTCGGGGCAGTGCTGGACATCTCGCGGCTCGACACCGGCGCGATGAAGCCGCGACTGCAGGCCGTGCCGCTCAATGATCTGTTGCGGCGCATCGAGACGGACTTCGCCCCGATGGCGCGGGCGAAGGACATCGCGTTCACTGTCATGCCGACCTCGCTCGTCGTGCGCAGCGACCCCAACCTTTTGCGGCGCGTCGTCCAGAATCTCGTCTCGAACGCGATCAAGTACACGCTTGAGGGCAAGGTGCTGGTCGGCGTGCGGCAGCACGGGCAGACAGCGACGATCGAAGTGCTCGACTCCGGTATCGGCATTCCGGCATCGAAATTCCGCACCGTGTTCAAGGAATTCGCACGCCTCGACGAAGGGGCGCGTACGGCCTCCGGGCTCGGCCTCGGCCTTTCGATCGTCGACCGCATCTCACGTGTGCTCAACCATCCGGTCGGCCTGCAGTCTAAGCCTGGAAAGGGCACCGGTTTCAAGGTTAGCGTACCGCTCGATACAAGCGCCACCGAGCCGGCTAGGCCGCAGCCGGTCGCCGCGACGAAGACGAGCGAGGCACTGACCGGCCTTGCTGTCGTCTGCATCGACAACGAGCCGAAGATCCTCGAGGGCATGGCGCTGCTCCTGGGCGGTTGGGGCTGCGCCGTCACAACGGTGGAATCGGTGGCCGCCTGCGCTCGGATGGGCCCGGGAAACCTGCCGGCACGGCCCGACGCGATCGTCGCCGACTATCACCTCGACGACGGCACCGGCATCGAGGCGATCGCCGCAATCCGCGCGCTTTGGCAGGAGAGCATTCCGGCGCTGATGGTGACCGCCGACCGCACGCCGGAGGTCCGCGGCGCCGCCGAGCGTGATGGGGTCTCATTGCAGCACAAGCCGGTGCGGCCCGCCGCCCTCCGTGCCTGGCTGACCCAGCTCGCCGCAGCGGGACGGACGGCGGCGGAGTAGCGGGACGCGGAATTTGCCCCTCATCCGCCTGCCGGCACCTTCTCCCCGCAAGCGGGGCGAAGGGATCCGCCGCACCGCTCGTTTCCCGTTCCCGGCGGCGCCGGGCGAGCCGATACACGGGCAGCGGCCCTGGGGCAGAGGGCGCGGCTTGCCCCTTCTCCCCGCCTGCGGGGAGAAGATCGCGGCAGCAGGATGAGGGGCAAATTCGTCCGCAGTTGTTACCGCTTAAGCCGCCGCCACGCTCCCGAGCTTTGAAAGCTGGATGACCGCCTGGGTGCGGCTGTCGACGTTGAGCTTCAGGAGAATCGCCGAGACATGTGCCTTGATGGTCGCCTCGGAGACGCCGAGCTCGTAGGCGATCTGCTTGTTGAGCAGGCCCTCGGCCAGCATCGACAGGACGCGCGACTGCTGCGGCGTCAAGGTCTGCAGGCGATGCAGGAGATCGGCCACTTCCGGCTCGTATTCCTGGTTCTGGTCGTAACCGGCCGGCACGAAGATCTCGCCCGCGATCACCTTGCCGATGCCGTCGCGGATCTCCTCGATGCCGGCCGATTTCGAAAGAAAACCTGCCGCACCGAGATCGATGGCGCGATGAATGGTGGCCGGATCGTCATGGGCCGAGACGATCATCACCGGCAGGCTGGGGAACTCGGCGCGCAGCGCAATGAGACCGGAGAGACCGCTGACCCCCGGCATGGTGAGATCGAGAAGCATCAGATCGGCATCCGGGTTATCCGCCGCCGCCTTGCGAGCGGCCGCGAAATCGCCGGCCTCGACGACGGCGGGTGAGCCGTCCATGCCGCTCAGCGCCTGGCGCATCGCGCCGCGGAACAGCGGATGATCGTCGGCAATGATGATGGTCATGTCGGGCATGATGACGCTCCCTCCCAAGAGCCTCGGATGCAGCATCCGGAATGCCGCATGTTTCTCACCGATCGGCTTCGTCCTCCGCGCGCCATTCGGTGTCCGCTCAGGACGATCAGGTCTTGTCGGGCACCGGTCCACCTTCTTCGGTGGTATCGCGGCCTTCGAGCTCCTTCACGATATCCATGAACTTGCGCATCATTCTTTCCATGATGCTCATGGTCCGGTCAATCTCTTCGTCGGTCGGGAGATCGGGTTTAACGGCAGTCGCGCCGCCCTGCACGGCCTTTTCCAGTGCTTCGACCCGTTTGGTGAGCAGGTCGAGTTCCCGCTCGAAGGCAGCGCGCTCGTCGGCTGCCATCCGGCAGACGAGTTCGCCGTTCTTTTCCTGGCAGAGGGTGACTTCGCCGGTCTCTGTGTCGAGCCGGGCAAATCCCGTCTCCGCTTTCTGCATGCTGAAGCGCCCCGGCGCCGCTTCCTGCGCCCAGGCCGAATGGCTCCCGCCGAGGGCCAAGCCGAACGCGAGCGCTGCAACTACCTTCTTCATGACATCCTCCCCTGGAGACTGGCGGAAATCTGCGTTCGATCCGGTGCACCGCGGTGGACACGCGCCGATATTTGCGGCAAGGCCATGGCTCGGATTCATGACGGACGAGCGGACGAAGATGAATGCTACCATATACAAGATCGTTCCGGCGCTTCTATGGCAGGAAGCCCGGCGCGCCGGGCAATTCGCCGGCGCGCCCATCGATCTCGCCGACGGCTTCATTCACTTCTCCACGCACGACCAGGTCGCTGAGACGGCGGCGCGGCATTTCGAGGGCCAGACGGATCTGCTGCTCGTCGCCGTCGACGCCGACGCGCTCGGCGACAAGCTCGTCTACGAGCCCTCGCGCGGCGGTGCGCTGTTTCCGCATCTCTATGCGCCGCTGACGCTCGACGCGGTGCGGTGGGAAAAGCCCCTGCCGCTCGGTGCCGACGGCAAGCATATCTTCCCCGAGCTTGCACCATGACCGGGCCTCTCGAACGCCTCGCCCGCCGCGGCCTCTTCCTTCTCGATCCCGAAACCGCCCATGGCGTCTCGATCAAAGCGCTGAAGAGCGGCGTCGTGCCAAGCTGTGCCGCACCTGCCGACACCAGGCTCGAGCAGGTCATTGCGGGCCTCAACTTCCCGAATCCGCTCGGCATGGCGGCCGGCTACGACAAGAATGCCGAGGTGCCGGAAGCCCTGTTGCGGCTCGGCTTCGGTTTTACCGAGATCGGCACCGTGACGCCGCGGCCGCAGGCCGGCAACGACAAGCCACGCATTTTCCGGCTCGTCGAGGACGAGGCGGTGATCAACCGGCTCGGCTTCAACAATGACGGGCACGGAGCGGCGCTGGCGCGCCTTCAGGCCTGCTCGCGCCAGGCGCTGATCGGCGTCAACATCGGCGCCAACAAGGACAGCGCGGACCGGATCGCCGATTATGTCGCGGGGATCCGCACCTTCTATGCGGTGGCTCGTTATTTCACCGCCAACATCTCCTCGCCGAACACGCCGGGCCTGCGCGACCTGCAGGCCCGCGAGAGCCTGGCGGCACTGCTTTCGGCCGTGCTCGCCGCCCGCGACGAGGAAGCAGCGAAGACCGGCAGGCGGGTTCCGGTGTTCCTCAAGATCGCCCCGGATCTCACCGAAGAGGGCATGGACGACATCGCGGCGGAAGTGCTGGCCCATAATCTCGACGGCCTGATCGTCTCCAACACGACGCTCGCGCGCGACGGCCTTAGGGATCAGCGTCAGGCCAAGGAGGCTGGTGGGCTTTCCGGCAGGCCGCTCTTCGAGAAATCGACGGCAGTGCTCGCCCGGATGCGCAAACGGCTTGGGCCAGACGTGCCGATCATCGGCGTTGGTGGCGTGAGCTCGGCAGAGACCGCCGCGGAAAAGATCCGCGCCGGCGCCGACCTCGTGCAGCTCTATTCCTGCATGGTTTACGAGGGACCGGGCCTGCCCGGCAGAATCGTGCGCGGCCTGTCGCAGCTTTGCGATCGCGACAAGCTCGCTTCGATCCGCGAGATCCGCGACAGCCGTCTCGATTACTGGGCCGGGCGGAACGTCTGAGCGGCGCGGCGCGGCAGCAACAGCACCAGGAACAGGCCACGCAGCAGCAGGAACAGGTTGAGACCGGCCCACAGGCCGTGATTGCCGAAGGCCGGCACGAGAACGGTGAGTGCCGCGCCGTAGACGACGAAGGCCGCCAGCATCATGTTGCGCATGTCGCGCGACCAGGTGGCGCCGATGAACACTCCGTCCATCAGGAAGGCCATCGCGCCGGTGAGTGCCGTCACAGCCGCCCAGGGCATGAATTCATAGGCGAGTGCCCGCACCTCCGGCGCCGTCGTCAGAAGATCGACGAGCCCATTGCCGAAGGCGAGGAAGAAGACCGTCGTCAGCAGCGCGAGCCCCAGCGACCATAGCGCGGTCATCCGGAGCGCACGATCGAAGCCCGGGCGATAGGCGGCGCCGATCGAGCGCCCGGTCAGTTGCTCGGCCGCATTGGCAAGGCCGTCGAGATAATAGCCGGCGACAAGGAAGATGGTCATCAGCACGGCATTGGCCGCCAGCGTCACCGGGCCCAGGGACGAGCCGATCCGGGTCATCAGCGTGAAGGCGGCGAGCAATACGAAGGACCGGATCATGATGTCGCGGTTGAGGCCAAACAGGGCCTTGAGCCGGTCGCCGGCGAAGATCGTCGCCCAGTTCGGCGCATCCCTTCTGTCGAAGCGACTGTAGACGATCGCGAAGCCTGCCACCGCGCCGGCCACCTCCCCCGTCACCGTAGCGATGGCGACACCGGCAACGCCCCAGCCAAGGACGAGGCCGAGCAGAATCGCCAGCACGATGTTGATACCATTGATAAGCGTCTGCAGCAGCAGGCCGAGCGTCCCTTCGCCGCGGCCAAGCACGAAGCCGAGGATCGCATAATTGGCGAGCGCCGCCGGGCCGGACAGCATGCGGTAGAGGAAATAGGTGCGCGTGACCGCGGCGACTTCCGCCTCCGGCGCCATCAGCCAGAGACCGAGGGAGAGCAGCAGCGGCGACAGGAGGACAATGGCGACACCACAGAAGAGCGCGATCACGAGCGAGCGCCAGAACACCGCCTGCTGCTCGCGCCGGTCGCCGCGGCCATAGGCCTGAGCGACGAGGCCGGTGGTCGAGGCGCGCAGGAAATTGAAGGTGGTGAAGATCAGATCGAACAGGACGGCGCCGATGGCGAGGCCGGCGAGCATCTCGGCCCGGCCGAGCCGGCCGACAACGCCGGTGTCGACGAGGCCGAGAAGCGGCGTCGTCAAAAACCCGAGCGTCATCGGCAGGGCGATCGAGAGGATCAGCCGGTTGGTGACGTCAAAAGGCCCCGCTTCGGAGGCAAGCCTTTCGCGCTCGCGGCCTGCCATGGCAGTCATCTTCAGTGCCCCTGCGGCCGTCTCCGCAAGGCCATCTTGGGAATCAACTCAGCCGGAGAGCACCATCGCCCAAAACGGCCGATTTCCGGAAGCGGTATTTTGCGCCACCGCCACGCCCAGGCCGCGATAGCGGCCGAGCATGTTTTCCAAGTGCTTCGGCGAGTTGAACCAGGCTTCATAGGCCCGCTCGGCGTTGTCCTGGCCCATGGCGATGTTCTCGGCGGCCGGAAGCGTGACGCCGTCGCCCTTCATCCGATCGGCAAAATCGTCGCGCCAGCCGATATTGTGCTTCATCTTGCCGGCGCGTGCCATGCGGGCGGCCTGATGCATCGCGGCGACGGACGCGGCGGGGTCGCGCTCGAGGGTCGCAAGCCCCTTGCCCTTGCGCAGCGTGTTGACGTAGCCAAGCGTCGCGTCGGTCTGGTCGCTCCCCGTGCCGTCGTCGGGCGTAAGGAGACCGGTGGTCGAGCAGCCGGCGACAAGCCCGAGCGAGAGGGCGGCACCGGCGGACAGAACAAGCCGTCTGCGGGGAAGAAAGAATTGGTCCTGCATGCTTACCGTCGATAGCTGAGGAGACGTAGAATGATGAAGGCAGGGATGACCACGGCAGCGCCGAGCAACAGGTAGTCGCCGACGCGTCCAAGCGCCGCAAAGCCCGACCGCCAGAGGTCGACGACGAAGTCGCGGATACCGTCGAGAAGGTCCATGGGGCGCCAGTCGAAGACGGTCATGACGAAGCCGACGAGGATCGACACGACGACGAGCTTGACGAGCACGCGCAGCGGTGAATCGCCGAGGAATTTGTTTACGCCGTCCGACATCAGCGAATAGTTCTCCTGTTTCCCATCACATAAGCCGCTCCGTCAGGGCCCGCAAGCCGCGCGAAACGCGGCTTTTCAGATTCCGCTTGTGTTTTGCCGCGTCCGGCGCCAGAAGCGTCCGTCGCAACCCAACCCGTCACCCTCATGGCCGCTCACCAGCTCTCCTCCGGCGATCTGATCGCCGATCGCCGCGCCGATTACGCCAAGATGCTCGCCGAAAGCGGCGACCACCAGGGCGCGGCCGAACTCATGGCCCAGGCGCTGGAACTTGTTCCGAATTGGGCGGCCGGCTGGTTCCGGCTGGCGGACTATGAGGAGAAATCAGGCCGAAAAGAGGCGGCCGTCGCAGCCTTGCGCACCACGCTGCGCCTCAATTCCGAGGATATTTTCGGGGCCAGCCTGAAACTGGCGCTGCTCGGCGCCGGCGATGCGCCGGAGCAGCCGCCGAGCACCTATGTGGAGCGGCTCTTCGACGACTATGCCGAGCGCTTCGATCAGGCCCTTGTCGAGAAGCTCGACTATAGCGTCCCGGAAAAGCTCGCGGCGCTGATCGACCGGGCGACCGGCGCGCAAAAGTTTCGCCATGTTACCGATCTCGGCTGCGGCACGGGGCTTTTCGGCGAGCGCATCCGGGGCCGCGCCGACTTTCTCGAGGGTTTCGATCTTTCGGCCAACATGCTTGCCAAGGCCGAAGGCAAGGCGATCTACGATCGGCTGGGCCGGGCGGACCTGTCGTTGTCGCCGGACGATTGCGGCCTTTTCGGCGAACTCGCGGAAGCGCGCGCCGATCTCGTCAGCGCTGCGGACGTGCTGATGTATCTGGGCAGTCTCGAAAGCGCCTTCACCATCGCAGACCGGCTTCTGGCACCGGGCGGGCTGTTTGCCTTCTCTGTCGAGGACGCGGCGGATAACGTCGGCTTCGTGCTCCGGCCGTCGCTGCGCTACGCGCATTCGCAAGCCCATGTCGCGTCGCTCTGTGCCGCCTTCGGGCTGTCGACGATCGCCATCGAACGGACGGTCATCCGCATGGATGCCGGATTGCCGATTGCCGGTATCCTGTTCCTGGCCGGCAAGTCTGCGTGAAACGCAACGCTGCCCCGCGAAAATAGGTCAGCATTGCTTACATATTTTCCTTGATTCTGTTTGTGCACTACAGCAGATGGTGGAGCTCTTCGCGGGAGTTTGCCATGGCACAGACGAGCAGCGTTTTCGGTCTCTGGAACACCAGCCCCACTCGGCATACGCCGATCGAGGATGTGCAGGGCGTCTTTTCCGGCAGCCTCGTCGCAGCCCTCGGGCTCTACTTCCTCGCAAGCGCCGGGCTGCTGACCGGAAGCACCGCCGGTGTCGCCTTCCTGCTGCACTATGCGACCGGCGTGAATTTCAGCCTCGCCTTCTTCCTGCTCAACCTGCCGTTCTTCTACCTGTCGCTGAAGCAACTCGGGGCGGCTTTTACCATAAAAACCTTCATCGCCATCGGGGTGACCTCTTTGCTGACGGACGCGCAATCGCGGCTTTTCGAGATCGAACAGATCCATCCCGGCTGGGCGGCCCTTCTCGGCGGGTTGTTGCTGGGCTATGGCGTTCTGGCGCTCTACCGCCACCGCGCCAGCCTGGGTGGCGTCGGCATCCTCGGCGTCTATCTGCAGGAGCGCTTCGGCATCCGTGCCGGCCTCGTGCAACTCGCGATCGACATGGTGGTCCTTGGCGTTGCCTTTGCAGTGACGACGCCGTGGGTCGTTCTCTGGTCGGTGCTCGGCGCGGTCGTCCTCAACCTCTTCGTGGCAATTAACCACCGCGCCGATCGTTACATTGCGCTCTGACGCTTGGATGGTCTTCGCCCCTCTCCTCGGATTAATCCCGAGAGGGGCAATTGCGCGCATACAGCATCGGGCTTCTCTTTTGTCTCGTTTGATCTACCTTTGTTCCCCGTGGACAGGATCGATTCCCCATTGCCGGAAAGCGACGCCCTGACGTTGCCGGCGCCCTTTCTGCGGTGGTTCGCGGAAAAGGGCTGGCGACCGCGCGCCCACCAGCTGGAACTGCTGTCACGGGCCGAGGCAGGGCAAAGCACGTTGCTGATCGCGCCGACGGGTGCGGGGAAGACGCTTGCCGGCTTCCTGCCGTCGCTGGTCGATCTCGTGCGGCGCGGCCGAATTCCGCCGGGCTCCGCCTTCATCGGTATTCACACGCTCTATATTTCGCCGCTCAAGGCGCTCGCCGTCGATATCGAGCGCAACCTGATGAAGCCGGTCAATGAAATGGGCCTGCCGGTCCGGATCGAGAACCGCACCGGAGACACGCCGCAGGCCAAGAGGCAGCGCCAGAAGCTCAGCCCGCCCGACCTGTTGCTGACCACGCCGGAGCAGCTTGCGCTGCTCATCGCCGATGGCGAGGCGGAGCGCTTCTTCAAGGACCTGCGCTATGTCGTGCTCGACGAGCTGCATTCGCTCGTCACCTCGAAGCGGGGCCATCTGCTCGCCCTCGGCCTCGCCCGTCTGCGCCGCCTGGCGCCGGGCCTGCAGACGATCGGCCTTTCGGCGACGGTGGCCGCACCGATGGAACTGCAGCGCTGGCTGGTCGGCCAGACACCGGACGAGGAGAGCTACGCCGGACTGATCACCGTATCGGGCGGGGCAAAGCCCGAGATCTCCATTCTGCGCGCCGAGAGCCACGTGCCCTGGGCGGGGCATTCAGCCCGTTATGCGATCCCGGACATCTATGCGGCGATCAAGGCCCACGGCACGACGTTGCTCTTCGTCAATACGCGCAGCCAGGCGGAAATGCTCTTCCGGGAGCTCTGGACGATCAACGACGACAATTTGCCGATCGCCCTCCACCACGGCTCGCTCGACGTCGCCCAGCGCCGCAAGGTGGAGGCGGCGATGGCAGAGAACAGGCTGCGCGCCGTCGTCGCCACCTCGACACTCGATCTCGGCATCGACTGGGGCGACGTCGACCTGGTTGTCCATGTCGGCGCCCCGAAGGGAGCGAGCCGACTCGCCCAGCGCATCGGCCGCGCCAATCACCGCATGGACGAGCCTAGCCGGGCGATCCTCGTCCCCGCCAACCGCTTCGAGGTGATGGAGTGCCAGGCGGCGCTCGACGCCAACTATGTCGGCGCGCAGGATACGCCGCCCGTCGGCAAGGGCGCGCTCGACGTGCTGGCACAGCACGTCCTCGGCATGGCCTGCGCCAAGCCCTTCGACCCGCTGGCGCTTTATGACGAGATCACCAGCGCGGCTCCTTATGCCGATCTTTCCTGGGAGACCTTCGAACGGGTCGTCGACCTCGTCGCCACAGGCGGCTACGCGCTGCGCACCTATGAGCGCTACGCCCGCGTCCGCAAGACGAAGGAAGGGTTGTGGCGGGTTTCCAATCCGATGGTCGCACAGCAATACCGCCTCAATGTCGGGACGATCGTCGAATCGCCGATGCTGAACGTGCGAATGGTCAAGCGCAACGCACGCGGCTCGCTCGGCCGCGGCGGTATGTCGCTCGGCAAGGTGGAGGAGTATTTCCTCGAAATGCTGTCGCCGGCCGACACGTTTCTCTTCTCCGGCAAGGTGCTGCGCTTTGAAGGCATCCGCGAGAACGAGTGTCTCGTTTCGCAGGCCTTTTCCTTCGACCCCAAGGTGCCGAGCTATGCCGGCGGCAAGTTTCCGCTCTCCACCTATCTCGCCGCGCAGGTCAGGAAGATGCTTGCCGACCCGGCGCGGCGCGCCACCCTGCCGGACCAGGTGCGCGACTGGCTGGCGCTGCAGGGCGACGCCTCGATGCTGCCGCGCGAGGACGAACTGCTGGTCGAGACCTTCCCGCGCGGCAGCCGCCACTACATGGTCACTTACGCCTTCGAGGGACGGCTTGCCCACCAGACGCTCGGCATGCTGTTGACCCGCCGGCTCGACCGGGCTGGCCTGAAGCCGCTCGGCTTCGTCGCCACCGACTATTCGCTCGGCATCTGGGCGCTCGACGACATGGGCGCGGCATTTCGCGCCGGCGCGCCATCGCTCGCACAGCTCTTCGACGAGGACATGCTCGGCGACGACCTGGAGGCCTGGCTGAACGAATCCTTCCTGCTGAAACGCACCTTTCGGACCTGCGCAGTGATCGCCGGATTGATCGACCAGCGCCACCCGGGCAAGGAAAAGACCGGCCGCCAGGTCACGGTTTCCGCCGACCTCATTTACGACGTATTGCGGATGCACGAGCCCGACCACATCCTGTTGGAAGCAACGCGCAACGACGCGGCGTCGGGCCTTTTGGACATTGGCCGGCTCGGCACTATGCTCAAGCGAATCAAAGGGCACATCACCCATCGCCGGCTCGATCGTATCTCGCCGCTCGCCGTTCCGGTCATGCTGGAAATCGGCCGGGAATCGGTTCACGGAGAGGCCCAGGACTTCCTGCTGACAGAAGCCGCCGACGAGCTGATCAACGAGGCGATGGGGATCGGCCAGGCTGCGGGGGAATAGAGGCGGTATGAGAGAGATTATGGACGCTCCGGGCGGGATGCCGACGCTCTACCCCCCTCTGGCCTGCCGGCCATCTCCCCCACAAGGGGGGAGAGCACATGCGGCACGCGCGACGCGCTCATCGGAACGTGTCCAGAGTATGCGACGATTTCTATTGGAGCGTTGGGCTCGCCGCGGGCCAATCTCCCCCCTTGTGGGGGAGATGGCCGGCAGGCCAGAGGGGGGTGCAGGCCTGGGCGCGTCACCCCCGAGAACGTCGGTGTGACCATGCACCGGCTCGTTCATGCGACATCGGCTATCGAGACAAGCGCCTTGTTCCAGGCGCGCACGACGGTCAACGGCGTGGCCGCCATCTGCGATGCGCTCGGCGGTCTCTTTCTGCCCGACACCCGGACACTGGTGGTGTCCGACCTCCACCTCGAAAAGGGCTCGGCCTTCGCCCGGCGCGGCATGATGCTGCCGCCCTATGACACGCTGGCGACCCTGCGCATTCTCGAGGCGATCGTCGCGCGGTACGATCCCGCAACGGTGATCAGCCTCGGCGACAATTTCCATGACCGGCGCGGCTCGGTAGCGATGCCGGATACTTTCCGCCAGATGATTACCGCGATGGCCCGCGGCCGCGACTGGATCTGGATCAACGGCAATCACGACCCGGACGGCGCCTCCGGCCTGCCCGGCGCCTCGATGGACGAGCTGCGTCATGCGGGGCTTGTCTTCCGCCATGAGCCCTCCATGGCAGACGGCCTCGGCGAAATCGCCGGTCACATGCATCCCTCGGCAACGGTCCGGCGCCGGGAAAGGTCCATCCGGCGCGCCTGCTTTGCGACGGACGGCAGGCGCCTGCTGATGCCGGCCTTCGGCGTCACCACCGGCGGACTCGATCTCCGGCACCGCGCCATGAGCGGCCTCTTCGACAGACAACAGCTCGTCGCCCACATGCTCGGCCGCGACCGGATTTATTCGGTGCGCTTTGCCAACCTGTTGGGTTAGTCTAAAAGGCGTTGAAGGTGAGCGTCGTCAGCGAACGGGAAATGCCCGGAACGCTGGCGATATTGTCGTTGATGAACTTGCCGATATCCTGGCCTTCCTCGACATAGATCTTCAAGAGCAGGTCGTAGTCACCGCTCGTCGAATACATCTCCGAGACGATTTCCTTGCGGTAGATCTCGTCGGCGACATCGTACGTCCGGCCGGGAGCGCATTGCAATTGCACGAAAATCGGTTTCATGGGCTTTCCTCTGCTTCCGGGAGGCGGTCTCCCGAACTTGTCGCCGCCCTTTCGGCGCAAGGGCAGAAGGGGCGTTGCTGATCTTCAGCCCTCTCTTAAACCCCAAGCACACAAAAGGGAACGCGCCAACGCCGGCGAAGGGCCGAGAAGCTACAGCTCGGTTCCGCATCACTCCTTGCGGAACAGCAGGCTCGCGCCCCAGCCGGTGATCGCCGCGAGTGTCACGGCCAGAAAGCCGTAGATGAGCGGCTGCTCGTGCGCGGCGCGGGTGATCGCCTGTTCGAGGCCGGTTTTCACCACCCGGAGCGGCAGGGCCTTGGCGGCGACGAAGAGGCCGTCGCGGAAGAGATAGGCGCGCACCACATGAATGCCGTTCGGGACATTGGCCGGGAGGCGGACCGATGCCTTGAACAGGCTCGAACTGATGAACTGCACGCCGCCCGGATCGCGCTGGTAGACGCCGCTCTCCTCGCGGATGCGCCGAAACGCGTTGCGGAACTCGCCGAGGCTGCTGCCGTCGCCGATGAAGCCGAGCGGCACCAGCCGCATGTGGTCGACGCCGATGCCCATATTGGCGATGTCGCGCGGCGGTGCGATCGTCGCGATGTCACGCGTGCTCGACAGCGAATAAGCCTCCGGCACCAGCTCGAAGGTCATCGACTGGGTGTTGACCCAGATCCCGAAGACACGCTGCTTCTTGCGTACCGTTGCATTGTCCTTCGGCCCTTCGAGCACGACGATGATGTTGTACTTGCCCTGGGCGAGAAGGTCGGCGTCGAAGCCGTCGATGGCGCCGAAGATCGTCAGGTCGGCACCGCGGAAATCGGAGGTGATGGAAATCTCGTCCGTCGAGATGCCGATCTCGAGCTTTTCGGTGAAGTCCCCGACTTCCCGCTCGAGCGACTGCGCCGCCACCGGCCCGCAAACCGTCAAAGCGGCAGCAAACAGGACGAGACGGGCGAGCGCGCGCATCAGAAGCCGAACCCCGCGGAAACCACCGAATAGATGTCCTTCGGCGGAATGATGAGCTCGATCGCCAGGCGGATGCCGACCGCAAGCACGAGCAGCGCCAGAAGGGCCCGCAACTGCTCGCCGCGCAGCCGCTGGCCGACCCGCACGCCGTATTGCGCGCCGATGACGCCGGCGATCATCAGGACGAAGGCCAGCACGATGTCGACCGTATAATTGGTCGAGGCCTGGACGATCACAGTATAGGCCGAGACGAAGACGATCTGGAACAGCGAGGTCCCGACGACGACGCTGGTCGGGATGCGCAGGAGATAGATCATCGCCGGCACCATGATGAAACCGCCGCCGACACCCATGATCGACGTGAGGATGCCGATTGAGAAGCCGAGCGTGGCGACCGGGATGACGCTCAGATAGATCTTCGACTTCTTGAAGCGCATCTTCAGCGGCAGGCCGTGGATCCAGTTGTGCTGGCCGGGCCGGCGCAACTGAGTCGGCTGGTTCCTGGCCGCCTTGCGCATCGCGCCGATGCTCTCCCAGAGCATCAAGCCGCCGACCGAGCCGAGCAAGACGACGTAGAGCAGCGAAATGACGAGATCGAGCTGGCCGATGCTGCGCAGCAGCGAAAACAGCCAGACACCCAGGGTCGCGCCGACGAGACCGCCGCAGAGCAGCACCGTTCCGAGCTTGATGTCGATCGTGCCGCGCCGGAAATGGGTGATCGCTCCGGAGATCGATGAGGCGACCACCTGGTTCGCCCCGGTCGCCACCGCCACCACCGGCGGAATGTTGTAGAAGATCAGGAGAGGCGTGATCAGGAAGCCGCCGCCCACCCCGAACATGCCCGACAGAAAACCGACGGCCGCGCCCATGCCGAGAATGATGAATATGTTCACCGACAATTCTGCAATGGGCAGATAGACCGTCACGGCCAAACCTCGATGTAACAACGAACCCGCACAGCGGGTGACAACTGCAACTGCACAACTCCTAACCGGAAACGATTTAGGAATCGTGCAATGCTTTGAATTATTCGCACCCCGCTTCGGGGCGAGGCATGGCGGGATTCTTCGAAGTGGCGGAAATTCACCACGAGCAGGGGCATCTCGACCGACCGCCTGCGTCCACAAAGGGATGTCTGACGGCGCCTCCGCTCATGCGCCCTCGGGCGGGAGCTGTCAACCTTTTCAGGGACATGGAGCCGCAGTTTCCGCGCCGTCGCCCGGTCATCCGCGGTTTGCGGCTCATTGCGGCGCCGGGGCGCCGAAAGGACGGTGGCGAACCACTGGCGTTCTTGAGGGAAAGGCCTCCCCTGCCCTCATGAATTGCGCTTCAAAAGTTCCTTCACCAGTTCGTCGGTGACTTCACCGGTCGGCTCGTGGCCGATCGACTTCTGGAACGCCTTAATCGCGGCGATCGTCTTCTTGCCCATGTGGCCGTCGGGCGCGCCGGCATCGAAGCCGTTGTTGTTGAGAATGGCCTGGATGTTGCGCACCGCCTTCGTCATGTCGACCGACGCCGTCTTCGTCGAGGGTCCGATCCAGGCGTCCGGAACATCCACCGTATTCGCGCCGGCATCGACCGGCTGGACTTTCCAGGCCTCGGCCTTCGCCTTGGCGCTCGCGAGCTCCTCGGGCTTCAGCGCCTTGGCGATCTCGTCGCGCTTTTCGCCGGCGTCCTTGTCGCCGTCGCGCGCGGCGATCGCGAACCACTTGTAGGAGTCCTCGAGGCTCTGAGCGACGCCGTTGCCCCGGGCATAGAGCACGGCGAGATTGAACTGGCTGTCGCGGACGCCGAGATCGGCGGCCTTCTCGAACCATTTCGCGGCTGCGGCGAGATCCGGCGCACCATCGCGGCCGCTGGCAAGCATCACCGCGAGATTGTGGCTCGCACTGGCGTTGCCCGCCTCGGCGGCCTTCTGGTAGAGGGCCTTGGCCTTGGCGGCATCCCGCGCAACGCCCGCCCCCTTCTCGTAGAGATTGGCGAGACGGTAGGCGGCCGGAACGACGCCGGCATCGGCGGCGCGCTGATACCATTTGCCAGCTTCGACAAGATCTTCCTTGACGCCGCGTCCCTCGGTGAAACGGGTGCCGATCTCGTAATAGGCGAGCGGATCGCCGCCCTTCGCGGCAGTCAACAGCGCCGGCGGACCAAAGCCTTCGGGCAGGACGATTTCGTTCGCCTTGACCGGCGCAAAATTCGCGACCGTGGGTGCGCCTGGGCTCGTCGGCTGGAATGTCGAGACCGGCCCCGACTTTGCCGGCTCGGCCACGGGCTGCAAGAGGGGCGCCTGGCCAGCCTCGACGGCCGGAACGGCTGCGGCAGGCTTGTCGCCTCCCGTCGCGGCTGCCTTCGTCGCAATGGGGGGCGTGCCGGTCTTCTCGACCGGAGCGGCAGCCTTCGGCAGCCCGGCGGGCTTTGCCGCGACCGCAGCGGCAAGCGGCTTGGCCGCTTCCTCGCCGACGGCCTTCGGCGCAATTTCGGCTTCAGCTTTGCGTTCGATCGCCGCGGCAGGCTGGACGCTCTCTGCGTCCCTGTCCTTCAGCATCGTGCTGACCAGCGGATAGGACATGATCGCCAGCAGCACCGCACCGACCGCCATGAGGATCGGGCGGCGATGGCGGGCGAAGGCACCCCCTGCGGCGGACGGTCCCTTATGGTCCTTGGCGCTCTTCAGCGAATCGGCTTCCTCAACGGCCATTTGCGCAGCACGGCGGGCCGCAGCGATGAAATCCGCCTTTTCGCCGCCGTCTGCCGACTGGCCGCCGCGGGCCATTTGCCCGGCCCGCACGCGCTCGAGGATCTTCTTGACGTCCGGTACGCCGGAGCCCGGCTCGAGCAACTGGTTGGCGTCCTCCGGGGCGAGCATTTCGGACGGATCGATCGAGGGGGTGGGCTCGACCATCTGGCGCGCCTGCGCGGGCGCCGTCTCGTTGCGCTTGGCGGAGAAACGCCTGGTCAGGCCGGCGAGCAAGCCGGCTTTTGCTGCCGGGACCGCGACCTGCGAAGCAGCGCCGGAGGGAGACAGGTCGGCGGCGACCGGGCTTGCGACCGTGACGTCAACGTCGGCATCAACAGCCGTTCCAAGCCGCTGAAGGCTTCCCTGCCGCGCAAGATCGGCTTCGTTGAAAGCACCTGCAAATTCAGGCTCCACCGCTTTCGGCATTGCCGGCGCGTTGGGCGAGGCGATCCGCACGCCGGCACCCGGCTCTCGTTCTTCGAGCCGTTCCAGTTTCTCGGCGATGTGGACGAGCGTGTCGTGCAGGGCCTCGAAGGTGCGCGCCGTGCGCTCTTCGCTCGAACGGCTGATATCCTCGAGCGCCCGGAGATCTTCGGCGAGCGCCGAGATCGCCGCCATGTCGGTGCCAGAGGCGGTCTGCGGCATGCCGTTCCGGGCATAGGCCTCCATCACCGCTTCGGCGGCCTGCCGGGCCGCTTCGATGATGTATTCGTCGCTGGTCGCCAGATAGTCTTCGAGCGCCGTCATGCGGCTTTCGAACTCGATCGGCGCGGCGCCGGCCGGCTCCTGATGCGACCGGCTCACCAGCGCCGAGAGATTGCCGATCTGCGCTTCGAGATTGCGCAGCGCCTCGCGATCGTCGAACGGCGCGGCTTGTGTTTCCTCCAGGCGCTGCGCGATATCGGCAAGCCGGTCCTCGAGCCGGTCGAAGCGCATGTCCGGCGCCGGCGATTCGCCATGGCCGTCCAGTTCGTCGATTCGGCGGGCGAGGTAATCCAATCGTTCCGCCAGGACATCGTTGACGCTGCCCTGGTCCAGCGCCTCGATCCTGCGCGAAATATCGGCAAGGTAGTCCGCCAGTTCCGGCGCCACATTGCGCTGGCTGCGCTCCAGCAGCGCGGAAAGCTGATCGAGCCGTTCCTCGAGCCGGGCCGCGGCCCTGTCGCCGGCAAGGTCTTCGACGCGCGCCGACAGCGCCTCGATCCGTGCGCCAAGGCCAGCGTCCACCGGGCGAGCAAGATTGTCGATCTGGTGCGAGAGATCGCCAAGGCGGTTTTCCAGCCGGTTGACGAAGGCGCTGTCGAGGCTGGCGGCATTGCGGCCGACGGCGACCGCCCGGCTGATTTCGTCGAGCCGCTGATCGAGTTCGGCGAACTGCGAGGCGAAGCGCCTGTCGTCCGGCTCCATCTGGCGCCCGAGCGTCTCGATCGCCCGCGCCACGACGACGAGCTTGTCCTCCAGCATATCGACCGCCGAGACCTGGCTCAGCGTGCCGATCTGCGACTTGATTTCGTCAAGACGGTAGGCGAGCGCCACGAGCTCGTCATCACGGTTCTGGTCGAAGGCATTCAGCCGATCCTCGACGCCGCTCCAGCGGCTTTCCATGCGGCGCATGCTGTCTTCGCGCGCCAGGCCGTCGATCATTGCCCGCAGGTCGTCGAATTCGACGCGAAGCGCGTCGGCCTGCGCCGAGGGTGCCTGACGGCCGAGTTGATTGATGTTGTCGGCGAGCCGCTGCAAATCGGCGCGGATATCGGCGGCGTAGCCGCGGTCTTCGGAAGCCTCGGCCTTGATGCCACGGATTTCCGAGCGAAGGGCATGCATTTCGCGGGCAAATCCGTCGCTGATATCGCGCTTCAGATCCTGTCTCAAGCCGACGAGAGCCTCGGCGATATCGGTTGCCGCGGACGGGCGCGGCGGCTGGGTCGGCACCGGCGGGGTTGGCTGGTACCGCGGCTCTTCCGCAAGGCGCGCGGGCGCGGGAACCGGGCGATCGGATTGACGCGCCGAAATGCGCTCGCGCAACGGCAGCCGCTCCCGTGCGCCGCTCAGGGCGCGCTGGCGGTCGAGTATTTCGGAAACGGCGTTGTTCGCCGGCGCTGCCCGGCGGTCCGGCTGGCGCTGCTCGCGGCCGACGCTGCTCATCAGGCCCTCGATGCGCGCCTCGAGGCCTTCGATTGTCCGGTTCAGGGCATCAAGCGACGGCCTGTCGCCATAGGATGGGCTGCCTGTGCGCTGAGGATTGGATCGCGATCCGTTCATTGTCTCTTCGCCCCTGTCGTCGACTATCGTGGAAGCCGCGGAAGGGCGTTTAGGTCCGTTCCTCTTCAGCAGCCCAGCCGATGCGGGCAAAGCCACAACAACGCGAGCCTTCCGGTTGTGGCTTTGCCCATCTCACAGCCCACAATTCATTAAACGTGGTAAACAACCCGTTAATCGGCGCGGTTTTTTAACGATTTATCCATCTGCGCAGGTCCTAATCTTCATTCAAAAGGTGCTCATCTGCCCGGCAGCCGCCTCGCGCCAATTTTTTGCGATGCGAAATTTTTTGACGTTTACGCAAACGTCAAAATTTTGTAGCATCCTGCCAACGATGCGACACCGACCGTTCGGCGCGCTCAAGGCAGATCAAGTCGGGCAAGCCGCAGCGCCGCCCGAGGGGACATCAAGGCGAGGAAAGCAATGCCCATTTACAAGGCTCCGGTCGACGACACCCTGTTCATCCTCAACGACGTGCTCGGCCTCGAGCGCTATCACAACCTGCCGGGTTTTGCGGATGCGACGCCGGACATGGTGGCGGCGATCCTCGGCGAGGCCGCCAGACTTGCCGAGGAAGAGCTCTTTCCGATCAATCTTTCCGGCGATCAGGAGGGCTGCAAGCGCAACGACGATGGGTCAGTCACTACGCCGGCCGGCTTCAAGCAGGCCTTCGATCTCTACCGCGAGGGCGGCTGGCTGGGCCTCGCCGCGCCGGAGGAGTTCGGGGGCCAGGGCCTGCCCTACACGCTTCACACCGCCGTCGGCGAATTCCTGTCCGCCGCGAACATGTCGCTGATGATGTATCCGGGCCTGACGCAGGGCGCCATTGCCGCCATCCTCGTGCACGGCTCCGAGGAGCAGAAGCGCGCCTACCTGCCGAAGATGGTCGACGGCACCTGGACCGGCACCATGAACCTGACGGAGCCGCATTGCGGCACCGATCTGGGCCTGCTTCGCACCAAGGCCATACCGAACGGCGACGGGTCCTACAGGATCTCCGGCCAGAAGATCTTCATCTCCGCCGGCGAGCACGACATGGCCGAGAACATCATCCATCTGGTGCTTGCCCGTATCGAGGGCGCGCCGGAAGGCGTCAAGGGTATCTCGCTCTTCATCGTGCCGAAGTTCAAGCTGAACGACGACGGTGAGCCCGGCGCGCGCAACGGCGTTTCCTGCGGCGCGATCGAACACAAGATGGGCATTCACGGCAACTCCACCTGCGTGATGAACTATGACGAGGCGACCGGCTATCTGATCGGCGCGGAGAACAAGGGCCTCAACGCCATGTTCGTGATGATGAACGAGGCCCGCCTTGCCGTCGGCATGCAGGGACTGGCGATCGCCGAGATCGCCTATCAGAATGCCGCCAATTACGCCCGCGAACGCCTCCAGGGCCGCTCGCTTTCCGGCGTCAAGGCGCCCGAGCAGAAGGCCGACCCGATCATCGTCCATCCGGACGTGCGCCGCTCGCTGATGACGATCAAGGCCTTCAACGAGGCCGGCCGCGCCTTCACCCTCTGGACGGCACTGAAGTCCGATATCGCCCACCGCTCCGACAACGAAGCGGAGCGGCAGGCGGCCGACGACATTCTCGGCCTGATGACGCCGATCCTGAAAGGCGTGCTGACCGACAAGGGTTTCGACCATACGGTCGTGGCGCAACAGCTGTTCGGCGGCCACGGCTATATCGAAGAGCACGGCATGAGCCAGTATGTCCGCGACGCCCGCATCGCCATGATCTACGAGGGCGCGAACGGTATCCAGGCGCTCGACCTCGTCGGCCGCAAGCTCGCAATCAACGGCGGCCGCGCCGTCATGGCGCTGTTCAAGGAAATCGGCGATTTCTGCGAGGAGAACCGCGGCGACGAAAGGCTCTCCGCCTACACCAAGGCGCTGAAGAAGGGCCTCAACGACCTGCAGGCGGCAACCATGTGGTTCATGCAGAACGCCATGGCCAAGCCCGACAATGCCGGCGCCGGCTCGACCGACTACATGCATCTCTTCGGCCTCGTCGTCCTCGGCTACATGTGGGCGAAGATCGCCAAGACTGCGCATGATAAACTTGCCGCTGGCGAAACCGCACAGGCGGACTACCTGAAGAACAAGCTGATCACCGCCAACTTCTTCATGGAGCGAATCCTGCCGGAGACGGCGCTGCGCAAGGCGCGCATCGAAACCGGCGCCGACACGCTGATGGCGCTGGACGCCGCCGCGTTCTGATTTCACAGTGGACCTGGATGAGGAACGGTCCGCGCGGCGGTTTTCCGCCCGCGGGCCGATCCAACCGATGATGCGCGGCCCGACGAGGTGCCGACGAAAGGGAGATGAGACATGACGAAAGTCTTCGTTTACGACCACGTGCGCACGCCGCGCGGCCGTGGCAAGAAGGACGGCTCGCTGCACGAAGTGCCGTCCGTCCGGCTCGCCGCCAAGGTGCTCGAGGCGGTCCGCGACCGCAACGGGCTCGACACCGCGACCGTCGACGACATCGTCATGGGCTGCGTCGATCCGGTGATGGATGCAGGGTCGGTGATCCCGAAGGCGGCCGCTTTCGAGGCGGGCTACTCGACGAGGGCGCCCGGCATGCAGATCTCCCGCTTCTGCGCCTCCGGTCTCGACGCCGTCAATTTCGGCGCCGCCAAGATCGCGCAAGGGGCGGACGACATCGTCATTGCCGGCGGCGTCGAGTCGATGTCGCGCGTCGGCCTCGGCATGTCGGGCGGCTCCTGGTTCATGGATCCCTCCGTCAGCCTGCCGGCCTATTTCATGCCGCAGGGCGTCTCGGCCGACCTGATCGCCACCAAATACGGCTTCTCGCGCGACGACGTCGACGCCTATGCGGTGGAAAGCCAGAAGCGCGCTGCGCACGCCTGGGAAAAGGGCTATTTCGAGAACTCGGTCGTGCCGGTCAAGGACCAGAACGGCCTGACGATCCTCGACCGCGACGAGCATATGCGCCCCGGCACCGACATGCAGGCACTCGCCTCGCTCAACCCCTCCTTCCAGATGCCCGGCGAGATGGGCGGCTTCGAGGCCGTCGCCATCCAGGCGCATCCGGAAATCGAGCGGATCAACTATGTCCACCACGCCGGCAATTCGTCCGGCATCGTCGATGGCGCAGCCGCCGTGCTGCTCGGCTCGAAGGCCGGCGGCGAAGCCATGGGGCTGAAGCCGCGCGCCCGCATCCGCGCCTTCGCCAATATCGGCTCCGATCCGGCGCTGATGCTGACCGGCCCGGTCGACGTTACTGAAAAGCTGCTGAAGCGCGCCGACATGAAGCTCTCCGACATCGACCTCTTCGAGCTCAACGAGGCCTTTGCCGCCGTAGTGCTGCGCTTCATGCAGGCCTTCGACATTCCGCACGACCAGATCAACGTCAACGGCGGCGCCATCGCCATGGGCCATCCGCTCGGCGCGACCGGCGCGATGATCCTCGGCACGGTGCTCGACGAGCTCGAACGCCGCGACCTCAACACCGCTCTGGTGACGCTCTGCATCGGCGCCGGCATGGGCACCGCCACGATCATCGAACGCGTCTGATCCGATCCCGGGAGAGAGAATATGTCTTACACGAACTTCAAGATCGAAACCGACGCGGACGGCATCGCACTCGTCACCTGGGACATGCCCGACAAGTCGATGAACGTCTTCACTGAGGAGGTGATGGACGAACTCGATGCGATCGTCGACCAGACGACCGCCGATGCCGCCGTCAAGGGCGTCGTCTTCACCTCCGGCAAGTCGTCCTTCTCCGGCGGCGCCGATCTGTCGATGATCAAGTCGATGTTCACGTTGCAGGCCGAGGAGAGGAAAAAGGATCCGGCCAACGCCGCGCAGAAGCTCTTCAATCTCGTCGGTCGCATGACCGGGCTGTTCCGCAAGCTCGAAACCTCAGGCAAGCCGTGGGTCTCGGCGATCAACGGCACCTGCATGGGCGGCGCCTTCGAACTGTCGCTCGCCTGCCACGGCCGCGTCGCTTCCAACTCGAAATCCGTGAAGATCGCCCTCCCCGAGGTCAAGGTCGGCATCTTCCCGGGCGCCGGCGGCACCCAGCGCGTGCCGCGGCTCACCAATACGCAGGACGCCCTGCAGATGATGACCACCGGCTCGTCGCTGACCGCGGCGCGCGCCAAGGCGATGGGCCTCGTGCACGAAGTGGTCGAGCCGGAGAAGCTGGTCGAAGCCGCCAAGGCGATGATCAAGAACGGGCTCAAAGCCGTGCAGCCCTGGGACGAGAAGGGCTTCAAGCTTCCGGGCGGCGGCGTCTGGACGCCTGCCTCCGCGCAGCTCTGGCCGGCAGCGTCCGGCATTCTGCGCCGTGAAACCTATGGCAATTATCCGGGCGCCATCGCCATCCTGAAATGCGTCTATGAAGGTCTGCAGGTGCCGTTCGACACCGGGCTCAAGATCGAGCAGCGCTATTTCACCGAGATCCTGCAGACCACCGAAGCCTTCTCTATGATCCGCTCGCTGTTCGTCTCGATGCAGGAGCTTGGCAAGGGCGCCCGCCGCCCGGCCGGCGTCCCGAAAACGGAGTTCAAGACGGTCGGCGTCGTCGGCGCCGGCTTCATGGGCGCCTCGATCGCCTACGTGACGGCCGCCGCCGGCATTCCCGTCACCCTCATCGACCGCGACATGGAAGCGTCCGAGAAGGGCAAGGCGCATTCGGAGGGGCTGGTCAAGGACGCGATCGGCAAGGGGCGGCTGACCAAGGAAGAGGGCGAGGCGCTGCTTTCGCGCATCACGCCATCGGCCGACTATGGCGATCTCAAGGACGCCGGCCTCGTCGTCGAGGCGGTGTTCGAGGACCGGCAGGTCAAGAAGGACGTGATCGAGAAGGTCGAGGCGGTCATCGCCCCGGACGCCATCTTCGCCTCCAACACCTCGACGCTGCCGATCACCGGCCTTGCCAGGAATTCGAAGCGGCCGGAGCAGTTCATCGGCGTCCACTTCTTCTCGCCGGTCGAAAAGATGATGCTGACGGAAGTGATCGTCGGCAAGGAGACCGGCGACAAGGCGCTGGCCACGGCGCTCGACTATGTCGCGGCGATCAAGAAGACGCCGATCGTCGTCAACGACACCCGCGGCTTCTACGTCAACCGCTGCGTCTTCCGCTATATCCACGAAGCCTACGACATGCTGATCGAGGGGGTGCCGCCGGCGATGATCGAGAATGCCGCCAAGATGGCCGGCATGCCGGTCGGACCGCTGTCGCTCAACGACGAGGTGGCGATCGACCTCAGCCAGAAGATCCTCAAGGCGACGGTCGCCGACCTCGGCGAAAAGGCCGTCGACCCGCGCCACATGGAACTGGTCAACAAGATGGTCGACGAACTCGACCGGCGCGGCCGCAAGAACGGCAAGGGCTTCTACGAGTATCCGGCGAAGCCGGCCAAGAAATATCTGTGGCCGGGGCTCAAGGAGCTCTACTCGCAGAAGCCGGCAGACAAGGTCGATGTCGAGGTGGTGAAGCAGCGCTTCCTGGCGACGATCGCGTTGGAAGCGGCCCGCACCATCGAGGAAGGCATCGTCACCGACCCGCGCGAGGCGGATGTCGGCTCGATCCTCGGCTTCGGCTTCGCGCCCTACACCGGCGGCACGCTCTCCTATATCGACGGCATGGGCATCAAAGCCTTCGTCGCGATGTGCAACAAACTAGCCAAGGCTTATGGCGACCACTTCGAGCCGACGCCGCTCTTGAAGGAGATGGCCGAAAAGGGCGAGACCTTCTACGGTCGGTTCGACCCCTACGGGCAGGCGCAGAAGGCGGCTTAAGCCGCCAGCCCTAGATCACGATGATTTTAGGCCGGCTCGACCTAAAA
The DNA here is from genome assembly GCF_000018545.1 of Sinorhizobium fredii NGR234. NCBI lineage: Bacteria > Pseudomonadati > Pseudomonadota > Alphaproteobacteria > Hyphomicrobiales > Rhizobiaceae > Ensifer > Ensifer fredii. The sequence goes on along the minus strand of NC_012587.1, from coordinate 183,929 downwards.
TCATGAACGTGATCGATTCCAATAGGTTAGAGCGGGATGCGGGCGGAAAACCGCACACACTTTTCCTCATCCCGCTCTACACGAGGAGTGTTCGAGGGCCGCACCGTGTGCGGCCCTTTTTCGTCAGTCTTCCAGACATCAGCAGTACTGGCCTCGTATACCACCTCCGTCATCCTCGGGCTTGACCCGAGGATCCATGCACAAGCCAACGTGAGCGCACCGGTGGAGGCGCGCTTGATACTGGATCCTCGGGTCAAGCCCGAGGATGACGGGGGGGGGGTGAGAGCCGATCATGCCAACGCGTTGTCGGTTCCCACCCCGCTCGACCGTCCTTGGGATGCGAACTGGAGGAACAACCATGTCGAAGTCCAACCGGATCACCGTCGAGAACATCATCCACCCCGGCAAGACCACTTCGGTCGACGCCGATAAGTATGCGGCGATGAAGACCGCCCTGCTCGCGGTGATCCCCGTGCAAGCGCCCGGGCTGACGCTGGCCGAAGTTCGCGAGCGCATCTTCGCCCATCTGCCGGAAGAGCGGTTTCCGGGCGGCAAGGGCGTCTCCTGGTGGTCGAAAGCCGTGCAACTCGACCTCGAGGCAAGGGGAGAGATCGTGCGGGAGAAGACGCGGCCGATCCGGCTGCACAGGAGCTGACGCTCGCTTTTCTTCCTGTGCCCTGTCGTTTTCGGGGAACTCGCAGCCTGCGAAAATAGGGCTTTGTGAGCTCCCTTTTGCCCAATACCTCCGTCATCCTCGGGCTTGACCCGAGGATCCAAACACGAGCAACCATTGGCACACTGAATGCAATGCCTCCCCGATTGATTCTGGATCCTCGGGTCAAGCCCGAGGATGACGGAGCAAGGGGAGACACAGCGCCTGACACGAAGCTGAGGTCACTGGGCGGGTAGTTGACCAAGATCAAGTCCGCGCGCTAACCGGTCCGCTAAGAGCAGGAGAAGAGATCAGCAACGACAGCACCAATCATGCAGCCGCTCCCCTTCGCCCTTGCCATCCTGCTTCTGCTCGCGACGCCCGGGCCGACCAATACGCTGTTGTGGCTTTCCGGTGCGGCGGCCGGCATGCGACGCTCCTTGCCGCTGCTTGCCGGCGAACTCGGCGGCTATCTGACGGTGATCGTCCCGGTGACGGTGCTGGCGGCGCCGCTCATTTCCGCGCATCCGGCTGTCGGCCTCCTGCTGAAGCTCGCCGCCGCCGGCTGGATCCTCTTCATGGCGCATGCCCTCTGGACGATGAAGGCGCAGGGCGCAAGCGATCGGCCGATCGCCCCCGGACAGGTGTTCGTTACCACTCTCCTCAACCCGAAGGCGCTGATCATTGCGCTCGTCATCATGCCGCAGGTTGGGCTTCAAGCGATGCTGCCATGGCTTCTCGGGTTTGCGATGCTGACGCTTGGTGCCGGTTCGCTGTGGATTGCCGCCGGCACTCTCCTGGCGCGTTTGCCGCGGCCGGTCGCCCCGCGCCTGCCCCGCCGCATCGCCGCAGTCTGCCTCGTCGCCTTTTCCTTCGGGATCGCCGGCAGCGCGCTTGCGTCGATGATCTGAAGCGAGGCCCATGGGCGACCGCACCCGCGCCGTCAATACTGATATCATTTTGAAAGCAGTTGCACTGTAGCGTTACTGCTGCAATAATGCAAGCAGTTTTGAAGGGTGCGGAAAATTGCCGGTCCGCATCCGCCCCGCTACAGAGGCCCGAATGACTGACGATCACCGCTCTGCCTGCCCGATCAATCTCTCGCTCGAAGTCTTCGGCGACAAATGGAGCCTCCTGATCATCCGCGACATGATCTTCGGTGGCAAACGCCATTTCCGCGAGCTCTTGCGATCACAGGAGGGCATTTCTTCCAACATCCTCGCCGACCGGCTGAAGACGCTGCTCGAAATCGGCATGCTGACCAAGCGCGACGATCCGAGCCACAAGCAGAAGGCGATCTACAGCCTGACCGAGATGGCGATCGCGCTGGTGCCGATCATGGCGCATCTTGGCGCCTGGGGCCGACGCTATCTGCCGGTCAGCGAGGAACTGAGCATCCGCGCCCAGCTCATGGAGGAGGGCGGCCCGGTTCTTTGGGAACGCTTCATGGACGAGCTCAGGGCCGAACATCTCGGCGTGTCTCGTGTATCGGAGGGCCCATCCGTGCGCCAGACGCTGCAGGCGGCCTATGAGGAGGTCATAGCCCGCAAGGCCACGGAACGGGAACCCGCCAACGCCGGTTCATGAGCCCGTCGTGGGCGTCCCTTATCGCAAGCACAGGACTATTTTCCTGCCTGTTCTTTACGGCGGTTCCTCGCCTCGTTAGGGTACAAAATGAGGCGGAAGCGGGCGCGACGTAGCCGATGGTCGGTCCGCGTCGCCGCACTGTGGCGGGGTGGAGCGACATGCTTTCACATGACAGCATCTGGCGGGCGATCGACGCGCTGGCGGAGCGCCATCAGCTCTCGCCGTCCGGCCTTGCACGCCGCGCCGGCCTCGATCCGACATCCTTCAACAAGTCGAAGCGCCAGTCGCCTGACGGTCGCGACCGCTGGCCGTCGACGGAATCGATTTCGAAGGTCCTCGAAGCGACCGGCGCGACGATCGACCAATTCATGGCGCTCCTGCAGTCCGGTAGCGGCCCATCGTCGCGCACCGGTCTGCCGGCTGCCGGCATTCCGCTCATCGGTTTCGCGCAGGCCGGCGCAGGCGGCTTTTTCGACGACGGCGGGTTTCCCGTCGGCCAGGGTTGGGATGAGGTCGATTTTCCAGTCGCAGCGCAGAGCAAGGCCAGCGTCTACGCCTTGGAGGTCCAGGGCGACAGCATGCTGCCGCTTTACCGTGACGGGGACGTCCTGATTGTCGATCCGGGCGCATCGGTGCGCCGTGGCGACCGCGTCGTCCTCAAGAGCTGCGAGGGCGAGGTGATGGCGAAGATCCTGGCGCGGCAGACGTCGCGCGGCGTCGAGCTTCTGTCGCTCAATCCCGACCACCCGAACCGAAGTTTCGAGATGAAAGACGTCGAATGGATTGCCCGGATCGTCTGGGCCAGCCAATAGGATAGCGTCAAGATGCGGCCGCAGGTCATCTCCATCGTCGGCGGGCTCGCCGCCCTCGCCCTCTACGCCGCCATCCTGCTCGGCGGGGCCGCTACGATCCGCGGCCGCGAGAGCGCCGCCACGCCCGATTTCGTGCTCGAGACGCCGGACGCTGCCGCGATCGACGAGCCGGCCGAAGAGCCAGTTCCGGCGGCGGAGCCTCCAGCCGAGCCGGCGCCGCCGCCCGCCGAGGCGGCCGCCAAGACCTCCAGGACGCCGGTGCGGCCGGTCGACCCCAATCTTTTCGCCATCCCGGAAGAAGGTGTTGCCAAACCGCTTGAACGGATCGCGCCGCGGCCGCCCTTCTCCGCACCGCCCGAAAAGAAGGCGGTGCCCCTCGTCTTGCAACGACCCGTCGCCCTTGCCGCCGGCCTCGTCCAGAACGGCGACACGACGCTGCAGATCAAGGACATAGAGCCGGAGAAGGCGGAGAAGGTTTGCGAGGGAGCCGGCAAGAGTTGGCCCTGCGGCATGGTCGCGCGCACCGCATTCCGCAATTTCCTGAGGGGGCGAGCACTCGTCTGCGACCAGATCGACGAGAAGGCCGAAGGCTCCCCCGCCGTAAGCTGCAAGGTCGGCAACATGAACGTCGCCGAATGGCTGGTCACGAACGGCTGGGCCACTCCCCTGCCCGGCACGCCGCTCGAAGCGAAAGCCGAAGACGCGCGAAACGCCAAGCGCGGTTTCTACGGCGATGACCCGCGTGACTTGCGCCGCAGGCCTGCGGTGATCGAGGAGCCCGCCGCCGGCACGGACTTCGGCGAGCCCGCGCCGGACTTGTAAGCCCGCCCGAAAATCCCTAACTCAGCGCCACCAGTCCCGGGAGAACCGATGTCCGCAAGCTTCAGCCAGCACGAAGCCCTCGTCTATGTCATGGTCATGATGTCGGCCGTGGACAGAAGCATGAGCGATGACGAATTCGCGCGGATCGGCGGGCTCGTGCGTTTCCTGCCGGCCTTCGACGGTTTCGACGAGGACCGGCTGGTCCATATCGGCCGCGAATGCGCGGCCCAGCTTGCCGCTCCCGAGGGGCTCGACGTCACCCTCGAAATGGTTCGCGAATCGCTGCCGCAGCGGCACTACGAAACCGCCTATGCACTTGCCGTCGAGATCGCCGCCGCCGACCAGCGCATCCGCACCGAGGAAATCCGGCTGCTGCAGCTGTTGCGCGACCGGCTCGCCCTCGACAAGCTCACCTGCGCGGCGATCGAACGCGGCGCCCTCGCCCGCTTCCGCAGGTAGCCGCCCAGCACGCCGCGGATTCGTTCAATAGATGCCGTTCGGAAAATAGCGCAGGTAGATCTCCTCCAGCCTGCCGCTGCGTGACAGCGCCAGCAGCGCGTGGTCGATCGCCTGGGTCAAGGCAGGCTCGGTCGTGCGGTTCATGATCGTCAGGCCCTCGCCCAGGAAGCGCTCAGAGAAATAGGCGCCGTCCAGCAAAGTGCAGCATCCTGCGGCGACGCTGCCGGAGACCCAGAAGGAAAGCTGCATGGCATCGGAGAAGGCGGCCGTCACGGCGCCCTCCCGCAAGGCGTTCAGCAAGGCATCGCGATCGGGATAGGCCTTGGCTTCGAGCTGCGGAAAGAAGGCTTTCAGCATCGCCTCATGCGTCGTCCCGGCGACCGCCCCGATGGGCTTGCCGACGAGATCGGCCGGGCTCTTGACGCCCTCGGCCGCCTTCCTGTTGAGGGCGAAGCGTGCCGGCATTTGCATGAAGGCCCTGGAGAAGGCGAAACGCCGCCGCAGTTCCGGCGTCACGGCGATGCCGGCGACGATCGCCTCGCCCTGGCCCTGTTCAAGGGCCGGCATCAGCTCGGGATAGGTTACCGCCTGGATCTGGCATTTCGACTCGATCTCAAGTTCGCGGCAGATTTCCCGGGCAAGGTCGACGTGAAAGCCGGAAAGCTTGCCCGACTGGTCGATGAAATTGAACGGCGGGAAATCGACCGTCGTGAGGAACCGCAACCGCGCCAGCGCGGTCAGATCAGGCTTGGCGATGCGCTCGCGGGCATCGAACAGCAGAGGCAGGTCGTTCGGTGCGGCGCCCGCCCCGGACGCGAGAAGCGCCACTGTGACAGCAAGCATTCCGAAAAGACGATGAAAGAAAACGCGCGTCATTGTGATCCGATTCCCGAACAGTGACCGGACCTTAGCGGGGTGTTGCAGGGCTGGCCATAGGCAGGAGCCGCGCAGAAGCGGCGGCCCTCAAACGGATGGCGGACGAAAGAAAAAATGGAGCGGGTGATCGGGATCGAACCGACGACATCAAGCTTGGGAAGCTGGCGTTCTACCACTGAACTACACCCGCGTCAGAAGCGGAAATTTCCTCAACCGCCGCGATCTGTCAAGCGACTATCTTTGAAACGACGCAAATCCGGACGGAAAACCGTTACACACTTTTCCTGGAATTGCTTTACAGCGCCGCGCGTCCAATCGGACGCGCTAAGGTCGCTGTAGCACTTTGAACTGCTGCATGATTGCTTAAATCGATTCCGATTTAGGAATCATGCAGTGGGCTCACTCGGCGCGAAAATGCTTCGAAAGCTTGAGGCCCTGCGCCTGGTAGTTCGAGCCGAGATCAAGACCGTAGAGGCCCTCCGGCCGCTCCAGCATATGCTCGTAGATGAGGCGGCCGACGATTTGCCCGTGTTCGAGGATGAAGGGCACCTCATGGCTGCGCACCTCGAGCACGGCACGACTGCCGCTGCCGCCGGCCGAGGCGTGGCCGAAACCCGGGTCGAAGAAACCGGCATAATGGACGCGGAACTCGCCGACCAGCGGATCGAAGGGCGTCATCTCGGCGGCGTAGAGCGGCGGGACGTGCACTGCCTCGCGCGAGACGAGGATATAGAACTCGTCCGGATCGAGGATCAGGTCGTCGCGTCCGCGGCTGTAGAGCGGCTCCCAGAAATCGAAGACCGCGTGTTCCGCCTTCTTGTCGACGTCGACCACCGAGGTGTGGTGCTTGCCGCGATAGCCAATCAGGCCGTCGGGGCCGGTCCCCTTGAGGTCGATCGACAGCGCGATGCCGCCGCCGCTGATATTGGGCCGCTCGCTGGCAACGAGCACGTCGCTTTCGTGCAGGCCGAGCAGCTCCTGTTCGGAAAGAACCGAGTGACCGACGCGGAAACGGATCTGCGACAGCCGCGAACCGCGGCGGACGACGATCGGAAAGGTCCGAGGGCTGATCTCCAGGTAAAGCGGCCCGTTATAGCCGGCCGGGATCTTGTCGAACTCCTGCGCCCGGTCGGTGATGACGCGCGTGAAGATATCGAGGCGGCCGGTCGAGCTCTTCGGATTGGCGGAGGCGGACATGCCCTCCGGCAGGGAAAGGCTCTCCATCAGCGGCACGATGTAGACGCAGCCTGTCTCCAGAACCGCGCCCGCGCTGAGATCGATGACATGCAGCTTCAGGCGGTCGAGCTTGTCGGCAACGAGGTGGGCCGGCCCCGGCATGAAGCTGGCGCGGACGCGAAATGCCTTGGATCCGAGGCGAAGATCGAGGCTGGCCGGCTGGATCTGGTCATCATCCAGCGCCTTCTCGCTCTTCAGACGTCCCGAGGCAAACAGCGCAGCAATCGCGCGGTCGGCCAAAATCCCTGTTTCCCGGCCCATTCCCATCCTCATTCTCAGTTGCCAGACAAAACCAAACTCCGGGAATTGACGCAAGCGCGGCCAGGCAGTATTGGAGCTTTATCCCGTGGTGATTTGGCCGGTCGGCTTGCAGCCACGTTAAACAAGTAGCTAAAAAGGCCGGGTGTCAAACCGGTCGTTTCGCGGCCGGTTTTTTTGTTTTTGAAGGTGATCGTCGCATGAGCAAGACCTGGCGCCCGGCTACCCAACTCGTCCACGGCGGAACCATCCGCTCCCAGTATGGCGAGACCTCCGAAGCAATCTTCCTGACGCAGGGCTTCGTCTACGACAGCTCGGAAGCTGCGGAAGCCCGTTTCAAGGGCGAGACCGAGGGTTATATCTACGCGCGCTACGGCAGCCCGACCAACGACATGTTCGAGAAGCGCATGTGCATGCTCGAAGGCGCCGAAGACGCGCGGGCCACCGCATCCGGCATGGCCGCCGTCTCCGCGGCGATCCTCTGCCAGGTCAAGGCGGGCGACCACATCGTCGCTGCCCGCGCCCTCTTCGGCTCCTGCCGCTGGGTTGTCGAGACGCTGGCGCCGAAATACGGCGTCGAATGCACGCTGGTCGACGGCCGCGACCTCAAGAACTGGGAAGACGCGGTGCGACCGAACACCAAGGTGTTCTTCCTCGAAAGCCCGACCAACCCGACGCTGGAAGTAATCGATATCGCCGGCGTCGCCAAGCTCGCCAACCAGATCGGCGCCAAGGTCGTGGTCGACAATGTCTTCGCGACACCGCTGTTCCAGAAGCCGCTGGAACTCGGCGCCCATATCGTCGTCTACTCCGCCACCAAACATATCGACGGCCAGGGCCGCTGCCTTGGCGGCGTCGTGCTCTCCGACAAGCAGTGGATCGACGAGAACCTGCACGACTATTTCCGCCACACCGGCCCGGCCATGTCGCCGTTCAACGCCTGGACGCTGCTGAAGGGCATCGAAACGCTGCCGCTGCGCGTCAAGCAGCAGACGGAAAATGCCCGCCGCGTTGCCGACTTCCTCGCCGAGCAGCCCCAGGTGGCGCGCGTGATTTATCCTGGACGCAAGGACCATCCGCAGGCCGGCATCATCGCCAAGCAGATGAGCGGCGGCTCGACGCTGGTCGCCTGTGAATTGAAGGGCGGCAAGGATGCGGCCTTCGCGCTGCAGAACGCGCTCCACATCGTCAGGATTTCCAACAATCTCGGCGACTCCAAGAGCCTCATCACGCATCCGGCGACGACGACGCACAAGAACCTCTCCGACGAGGCCCGCACCGAGCTCGGCATCTCGGCCGGCACCGTGCGCTTCTCGGCCGGCATCGAGGACAGCGACGATCTGATCGAGGATTTCGCCAAGGCGCTGACGTCCGTCAGGGCCTGATCACCTCGCAGCTTCGACGATTTTTTAACCGCCCGGCTCGCACGGGCGGTTTTTCATTGCCCATCGCGAAAGGTGAGACGCGCCAGGACGATCCGCGACACGGCCGTATAGAGGCAGATGGCTGCGAAGATCGCCGCCAGCGCGGGGAACCAGCCCGGAAACAGGCAGCAGGCCAGAAAGAAGGCGATCGTCTCGGTCGCCTCAGCAAGCCCGGTCGTGAAATAGATCGACTTCGCGCCGCGGATTTCGGTCGACAGTGCCCGCTTCGCGGCGATCACGGCGAAGGCGAGGAAGCTCGAGCCATTGACATAGAAGGCAAAGAGCAAGAACCCGCCGGCAAGACCATTCATTGCCGGATCTGCGGTGATGAAGGCGAGCGGGATCGCGCCATAGAAGGCGAAGTCGAGGACGATGTCGAGGAAACCGCCGAAATCGGTCTTGCGGCTGGCCCGCGCCACCGCCCCGTCGAGGCCGTCGCAGAGCCGGCTCGACAGAATGAGAACCGCGCCCGCAACGTACTCTTGCCAAGCAATGAGCGCGGCCGCGGCAAGGCCCAGGCAAAGGCCGCAAATCGTGATCGCATCGGCACTCACACCCCGCCCGGCGAGCGCCGCGCCAAGCCGGTTCAGGATGGGATCGAGTTGCCTGCGCACCGCGCCGTCGAGCATGTTCACCCGCCTTGCGTGAAATTCGAAACGACTCGTATAATCTTGCCGTTATTCTTCACGAAACCTTATCGCTGTATGATACTCGAGCAGATTTGAAACAGGATGTCGAACATGTACCGTGCGCTGACTCGCGACATAGAAGTCACGGTGGAGCCGTACTATCTCGAAGAACAGTCAGACCCGGATGACAGCCGCTATGTCTGGGGCTACCGCATCGTCATATCGAACCATTCGGAGATCGCGGTTCGGCTGATGACCCGCTATTGGCACATCACCGACGAGAACGGCCAGGTCGACGAGGTGAGCGGTCCGGGCGTCATCGGCGAGCAGCCGCTGCTCAATCCCGGCGACACCTACGAATATTCCTCAGGCTGCCCGCTCGACACGCCGTCGGGCGTCATGTTCGGCCACTACAGCATGGAGGCCGAAGACGGGGAGACCTTCAACGTGGCGATCCCCGCCTTTTCGCTCGATTCTCCCGGATTAGTGCGGACGCTGAACTGACGCGCTTGTCCCTTACTGAGAACGCACCTCGCTTGCCTCGAAGCGATAGTTGGTGGAGCAGAACTCGCAAGTCACCTTGATCTGGCCGTCCTCGATGCTGTGCTCGATGTCCTCGTCGCTCAATCCCTCCAGGACCTCGCGTATCTTGTCGCGCGAGCAGCTGCAGCGATCATAGACGGCCTGGGGCTGGTAGACCCGCACGCCCCGCTCGTGGAACAGCCGATACAGCAGCCGCTCGGTGCCGACCGTCGGGTCGGTCAGTTCGTCGATATCGATGGTCTCGACCATCACCTTGGCTTCGGCCCAGAGATCGTCCTCGTCGAAGAGCAGGCTGGAATCGCCGTCATCGCCATCGCCGCCCGGCAGATCCGGCTGGCGCATGCGCTCGGGAGCCTCGGGCAGGAACTGCGCCACCATGCCGCCGGCGCGCCAGCGATGCCGCGGCTTGCCGTTTTCGTCCCGGTCGAGCAGTTCGGCGACGGCGAGGCGGACCTTGGTCGGTATCTGTTCGGACTGACGGAAGTAGACCGCTGCGATCTCCTCCAGCGTCGCGCCGTCGAGCGCGACGATGCCCTGGTAGCGCTGGGTATGGACGCCCTGGTCGATCGTGAAGGCAAGGATGCCGTTGCCGAGCAGTTCGTGCGGCTGCGTGCGCCCGCCCTTTTCGGCGGCGGCGAGTGCCTCTTCGTCGTAGCGCGCATAAGCGCGAACCCGGTCCGGAGTGGAGAAATCGGCGACGACGAGGTCGACCGGCCCATCACCCTGCGTCTGGACGATCAGCTTGCCCTCGAACTTCAGCGAGGTTCCGAGCAGAACGGCGAGAACGACGGTCTCGGCGACGAGCCGTGCCACCGGCAGCGGATAACTGTGCCGCTCAAGGATCGCGTCGAGCATCGGACCGAGCTGCACGGCGCGCCCGCGCACGTCGAGACCTTCGACCTGAAAGGGAACGACGTGGTCGTCACCGGCAAAATCGAACTCGCCAAGTCCCGGTGCTGTCTCTGTCATCGTTTGCTCCTTGCATCGATCACGGCGGCCGGGCAACCCGAATTCGCCGTGCTCGAACTTCCAATCTTGTGCGTAGTGCGAGCGGTAAGCCGCGCACACCCGTTGTCGTTCCTTTTGCATCGCTGCATCTCAATCGAGGCGCAACGGTCGCATGGCACCGTGCATTGCTCGTGACATCGAGAGCGCCGATCGGCGCGCTCCGTCTCTAACTGCCGCTTATCCTATTTGATCCCGTCATGGACGGATTTGTCCAGCAGGCAAGCGCGGTCCCGGAAACGCCCCCGAAAAACGGCGGTTCCGGTAAAACGCGCGGTGTCGAGAAACGGCACAGCGGCCGGACTCTCCCGCACGGCGCTGTAGATTGTGTCACCGCTCTCCGATTTCAATAGCCGGTCTGCCCTCGGAAGCCCGTTCAGACGGCGCCCAGGCACCAGGCGAGGATCGACTTCTGCGCGTGCAGCCGGTTCTCGGCCGCGTCGAAGACGACGGACTGCGGGCCGTCGATGACCTCGTCGGTGACTTCCTCGCCGCGATGCGCCGGCAGGCAATGCATGAACACGGCCTCCGGCACCGCGTGCTTCATCAGCGCCGCGTTGACCTGATAGGGCTGGAAGACATTGTGCCCGCGGGCGCGATGCTCCTGGTTCATCGACACCCAGGTGTCGGTGACGACGCAGTGGGCGCCGGCAACCGCCTGCTCCGCCTCATGGCAAAGAAGTATCTCGCCGCCATTGTTGCGCGCCCAGTTCAGGAACTTGTCCTGCGGCTCGGAGCCGAGCGGCACGGCCATGTTCATCCGGTAGCCGAAGCGCGCCGAGCCTTCGATCAGCGAATGGAGCACATTGTTGCCGTCACCGGTCCAGGCAATCGTCTTGCCTTGGACCGGCCCACGATGCTCCTCGAAGGTCATGATATCGGCCATGATCTGGCAGGGATGCGTGTCGTCGGTCAAACCGTTGATGACCGGAACGGTGGCGTGCTCGGCCAATTCCAGCAGGCGGCGATGATCGGTCGTGCGGATCATGATGGCGTCGACATAGCGGGACAGCACCTTGGCGGTGTCGCCGATCGTCTCGGCGCGACCGAGCTGCATTTCGGTCCCGGACAGAAACAGTGTCTCGCCGCCGAGCTGCCGCATGCCGACATCGAAGGAGACACGGGTGCGGGTGGACGGCTTCTCGAAGATCATCGCCAGCATCTTGCCGGCGAGCGGCTTCTCGGCCGTTCCGGCCTTGGTCGCCGTCTTGCGCACGCGCGCATCGTCGATGATCGTGCGCAGGTCGGCACCCGTCATCGCGGAGAGGTCGAGAAAGTGTCTGGTGGCAGTCATCGTGCTGTATTTCCTGTCATAAACCGGTAATCGACCATGCTTTCGGGCCGCTTGCAACCCGTCGCGCTCTCAAGCCGCGGCCGTGCCGCTGGCGGCCCGGACCGCTTCGGCGGCGCGCTCAAGTCGTGCCAGCCCCTCTCGTGCCTCGGCGGCAGTGGTGATCAACGGGGGCAACAGCCGCAACACGTTTTCGCCGGCCGGCACGGCAAGCAGCTTCTCGGCCCGGATTGCCTTCAGCACGTCGGCGCACGGCACCTTGGCCTTGATCCCGAGCATCAGCCCGTCGCCGCGAATCTCCTCGATCACGTCCGGGAAGCGGTCCTTGAGCGAGGCGAGCCCCTGGCGGAAGACGAGCGCCACGTCGCGGACGTTCTCCAGAAAGCCTTCCGCGAGGACGACGTCGAGCACGGCATTGCCGACCGCCATCGCCAGCGGATTGCCGCCATAGGTCGAGCCATGGGTACCGGCCACCATGCCGGCGGCCGCCGCCTCCGTCGCCAGGCAGGCGCCGAGCGGGAAGCCGCCGCCGATGCCCTTGGCAACGGCCATGATATCCGGTGTGATGCCCGACCACTCATGGGCGAAGAGCTTGCCGGTGCGGCCGACGCCGCATTGGACCTCGTCGAGGATCAGCAGCAGGCCGTACTCGTCGCAAAGCGCGCGCAGTTCCTGCATGAACTCTTTCGAGGCCAGGCGAATGCCGCCCTCGCCCTGGATCGGCTCGATCAGGATTGCCGCGGTCTCGTCGTTGATGGCGTTCTTGACGGCGGCGATGTCGCCGAACGGCACCTGGTAGAAGCCTGGCGCCTTCGGCCCGAAACCCTCGATATATTTCTGCTGGCCGCCGGCGGCGATCGTCGCGATGGTGCGGCCGTGGAAGGCACCTTCGAAGGTGATGACGTGGAACCGCTCCGGGTGCCCCTTGGCAAAATGATAGCGGCGCGCCGTCTTGATCGCGCATTCGAGCGCTTCGGCACCGGAATTGGTGAAGAACACCCGATCGGCGAAGGTCACCGCCGTCAGCCGTCGCGCCAGGCTTTCCTGGCCGGGAACGTCGTAGAGATTGGAGACGTGCCAGAGCTTCTCGGCCTGCGCCTTCAAAGCCTCGACGAGATGGGGATGGGCATGGCCGAGCGAATTGACCGCCACCCCGGCTGCGAAATCGAGATAACGCGTGCCGTCCTCCGCGATCAGCCAGACGCCCTCGCCTCGCTCGAAACGCAACGGCGCACGCAGATAGGTATCGTAAAGCGGCGTTGTTGCGGCCATGGTCAGCGTCTCCTTCGTCGTCGGCATCGCTACCGGACTTTCAGCCCGATAAAAATCAAAAATGCCGCCTTGCGGCGGCGCAGGCACTATTCCCATTTCACGGCGCCATGTCAACAAAACCAAGGCTTGCGACGGCGTCCGCGAGACAGATTCCGCAATGCGAAAAAATCGCCCGGCGGGGCTTGCAAAAATGCAACTATCCGACAGCAAGTTGGGGAAAACTGCGAAATCGATTCGGCGTGATTCCGGCGACTCTTGCCACGGAGTCACCCTGCCGGTAGGTTAATATTCAATTACTAGACGCATGCGGCGGACCTAGTCACCAAAATAGTTATCGCGTTGCAACTCCGGGGCTTTTCCGGAGAACGGTGATGGATTCTGCCATCCCAACGCCGAGAACGGGGAGTGCAGAGATGAACTGGACTGACGAGCGGGTTGAAAAGCTGAAGAAGCTTTGGTCGGAGGGTCTGAGCGCGAGTCAGATCGCGGCGCAGCTGGGAGGCGTCAGTCGCAACGCGGTCATCGGCAAGGTTCATCGCTTGAGCCTGCCCGGCCGCGCCAAGGCTGGCGGAACGACCGCGGCGGCTCGTCCCAAGCGGGCGACTTCGGCGCCGCGTGCCCCGAACTACGCCGCACGCGCCGTGACCCGGACCGTCACCCGCACGGCCGGCGCGACCGTGCTCAAGGAAGAGGTCGCCGTCGATCTGGTGGCGGAACAGGATCTCGTCCTCGATACGAACATCGTCGTGCCGATGTCGCGCCGGCTCGAGCTCACCCAGCTGACCGAGCGAACCTGCAAATGGCCGATCGGCGATCCGCTCAAGGAAGAATTCCACTTCTGCGGCAACGACTCGCCGGAATCCTCGCCCTATTGCAGCTACCACGCCCGGCTCGCCTACCAGCCCTCGGCCGAGCGGCGGCGCATGCGCTGACGACCAAACAGAGCAAAACGCAAAAGGGGTCCTGCGGGACCCCTTTTCTTTCTGGGCATATCCTATAGCGGGCTCGGAGCGACAAGCTCAGCTTTCCAGCGAATAGCCGGCGCCGCGCACCGTCCGGATCACGTCGGGCATATTGGAGAAATTCAGGGCCTTGCGCAGCCGGCCGACATGGACGTCGACGGTACGTTCGTCGACATAGATGTCGTGTCCCCAGACGCCGTCGAGCAGCTGCGAACGGGAGAACACACGGCCCGGCGAGGACATCAGGAATTCGAGGAGCCGGAACTCCGTCGGGCCGAGCCGCACTTCGCGGCTGCGGCGATGCACGCGGTGTGTTTCGCGGTCGAGCTCGATGTCGCCGCAGCGAAGCACTGTCGACAGCACCTCCGGCTTGGCGCGCCGGAGCATGGCCTTCACCCGCGCCATCAGTTCCGGCGTCGAGAACGGCTTGACGACATAATCGTCGGCACCGGTCGCGAGCCCCCGCACCCGTTCGCTTTCCTCGCCGCGCGCCGTCAGCATGATGATCGGCAGCCGCTCGGTCTCCGGCCTCTGCCGCAGCCGGCGGCAAAGCTCGATACCGGAGACTCCGGGCAGCATCCAGTCGAGGATCAGAAGGTCGGGCAGGCGTTCCTGCAGACGGATTTCCGCCTCGTCGCCGCGAAGGATCGTATCGACCTCGAAGCCCTCGGCCTCGAGATTGTAGCGCAGCAGCACGCTCAGGGCTTCCTCGTCCTCGACAACGGCTATCTTCGGCAACATGCAGTTACGACTCCTTGCCTGGATCATGGGTTGGAGGCACGCGAGCCTCAGTCGGTGACGGAACCCAGCGTCGACGTCATGTCGTCCTTCGGCCGTTCGCCCTGCGGCTGGGCGCCCGTCGCCATGTAGTAGATCGTCTCGGCGATGTTGGTCGCGTGGTCGCCGATCCGCTCGATATTCTTGGCGCAGAAGAGAAGATGCGTGCAGGGCGTGATATTGCGCGGATCTTCCATCATGTAGGTCAAGAGCTCGCGGAACAGCGACGTGTAGATCGCGTCGATCTCCTCGTCGCGTTCACGAATGCTGTTGGCCTTCTCCGGCGAACGCGAGGCGTAGACGTCCAGAACTTCCTTGAGCTGGATCAGGGCAAGCTCGGCGAGATGCTCGAGGCCGCGCGCCAGCTTGCGCGGTATGCCGGACCCGGCAACCGCGATGACCCGCTTGGCGGTATTCTTGCCGAGGTCGCCGACGCGCTCCAGATCGGCCGCGATCCGGATCGAGCCCATGATCTCGCGGAGGTCCGCTGCCATCGGCTGACGCTTGGCGATTGTGACGATCGCCTTCTCGCCGATCTGCCGCTCGGCGTCGTCGAGGATAGCGTCGTCGGAAATCACCTTCTGGGCAAGCGCCAGGTCGGAGTTCACCAGAGCGCGGACGGAATCCGCCACCATCTGTTCGGCCTGGCCGCCCATCTCCGAGATCCGGCGGGTCAGATATTTCAGCTCTTCGTCGAAGGCGGTCGTTATATGGGGGTGGGACATCATTGGTTCCTCGAGGGCACGCTCTTCACGGGGGAGGTTCGGCCGATCAGCCGAAGCGGCCCATGATGTAATCCTGCGTGCGCTGGTCGTCCGGATTGGTGAACATCTTGTCGGTATCGTTCTCCTCGACGAGATTGCCGAGGTGGAACATGGCGGTGCGCTGCGAAACGCGGGCGGCCTGCTGCATCGAATGGGTGACGATGACGATGGTGAAATTGGCGCGCAGCTCGTGAATAAGCTCTTCGACCTTGGCGGTGGCAATCGGGTCAAGGGCCGAGCAGGGCTCGTCCATCAGGATCACTTCCGGGCTGACGGCGACGGCACGGGCGATGCAGAGGCGCTGCTGCTGGCCGCCGGAAAGACCCGTCCCCGGCTCCTGCAGACGATCCTTCACCTCGTTCCACAGGCCGGCCTTCTGCAGGCTCGTTTCGACGATCTCGTCGAAATCGGCCTTGGTGCGGGCGAGGCCATGGATGCGCGGCCCGTAGGAGACGTTCTCGTAGATCGACTTCGGGAACGGATTGGGCTTCTGGAACACCATGCCGACACGGGCGCGCAGTTCCACCACGTCGATCGACGGATCGTAGATGTCGTCCTCGTCGAGGGTGATCCGGCCGGTGACGCGGCAATTCTCGATCGTGTCGTTCATGCGGTTGAGCGTACGCAGGAAGGTCGACTTGCCGCAGCCGGACGGACCGATCAGCGCCGTCACCGTGTTCTCGCGGATATTCAGGTTGACGTCGAAAAGCGCGCGCTTCTCGCCGTAATAGACCGACACATCCTTGCCGATCATCTTCAAGGGCACCGTATTCATTTTCTGGTCCAGAGCCTTTTCGACTGCAGCTTCCGACATGATGTTCATAGTCCTACCCCACTACCAGCGACGCTCAAAGCGGCGCCGCAACAGAATTGCCCCGAGGTTCATGATGATGAGGAAGATCAAGAGGATGATGATCGCCCCCGAGGTTCGCTCCACGAAGGCACGCTCCGCCTCGTTCGCCCACATGTAGATCTGCACGGGAAGCGCCGTGGACGGCTCGAGCGGCGAGCCCGGATAGTCGACGACGAAGGCGACCATGCCGATCAGCAGCAGCGGGGCCGTCTCGCCGAGGGCGTGCGCCAGGCCGATGATCGTGCCGGTCAAAATGCCGGGCATGGCAAGCGGCAGCACATGGTGGAAGATCGTCTGCATCTTCGAGGCGCCGAGGCCGAGCGCGGCCGAGCGGATCGATGGCGGCACAGCCTTCAGCGCGGCGCGCGTCGCGATAATGATCGTCGGCAGCGTCATCAGCGTCAGCACGAAACCGCCGACGAGTGCCGCCGAACGCGGCATGCCGGCGAAGTTCACGAAGACCGCCAGGCCGAGCAGACCGTAGACGATCGACGGCACGGCGGCGAGATTGTTGATGTTGACCTCGATCAGGTCGGTCAGGCGGTTCTTCGGCGCAAATTCCTCGAGATAGATCGAGGCGGCGACGCCGATCGGCAGCGACAGGACCAGAACGATCAGCATCATATAGGCGGATCCGACGAGCGCCACGCCAACGCCGGCGGCTTCCGGGCGGCTGGAGGCGCCGAAGCTGAAGATGCCGGTGTTGAAGCTCTTCTTCAGGACGCCGGCCTCGGCCAGCTCGTTCATCCAGGTGACCTGCTGGTCCTTGACCTTGCGCTTCGATTCTTCGACCGAAAGGTCGATCTGCCCCTTGAAAGCCGAGTCGATGTTCGCGTCGGCGAGCAAGGTTACCGGGATCGTCTTGCCGATGACCGAAGGATCGCCAGTGACGATGTCGCGCAGCTGGGTGCGGACGCTGTCGGAGACCATGTCGGTCGCCTGCTTGACCAGCGGCCGCTTCTTCGGGTCGATGCCAAGCTGCTTGACCAGCGCGTCGCGAACGAGGACCGGATAGTTGGCGGTCATCAGCTGCTTCGGATCGGTCGCCCGCTCGTTCTTCGGGTCGATCACCTTCTCCGAAAACTCGATCGGCAACGTGATCGTCGTTTGCTGGAAGGCCGTGTAGCCTTTCGAAGCGACGCTCCAGAGAAGGACCGCAAGGAAGAACAGGCCGATGGCAATGGCGCTGATGCCATAGGCGCGGAACCGGCGCTCGGCGGCGTAGCGGCGCTTGATGCCGATGTCGCGGCGGCTTTCGGCAGGACGGGTCGAGACCCTTACCATGGGAGAAGCTACGTCGGTCATTCGTACTGTTCCCGATACTTGCGCACGATGTAGAGCGCATAGATGTTGAGGCCGAGCGTGATGACGAAGAGGGTGATGCCGAGCGCGAAGGCGACCAGCGTCTGCGGCGAGGTGAACTCCAGGTCACCGGTGAGCTGGTGAACAATCTTGACCGTCACCGTCGTCATCGGCTCGAAGGGATTGATCTGCATGCGGGCGGCGACACCAGCGGCCAGCACGACGATCATCGTTTCGCCGACGGCGCGCGAGGCGGTCAGCAGCAGCGCGCCGACGATGCCGGGCAGCGCGGCCGGAAGAATGACCCTCTTGACCGTTTCCGAACGCGTCGCGCCGAGGCCGAGCGAGCCGTCACGCAGTGCCCGCGGCACCTGCGTGATGATATCGTCCGAGAGTGACGACACGAACGGAATGAGCATGATGCCCATGACGATGCCGGCGGTCAGCACGCTCTGCGCCTGGATGAAGTTCTGGTAGTTGCCGGTGAGCAGGCCGTTCAGCTGCGTAGAGATGTCGCGCAGGAACGGCCCGACGGTGACGAGGGCGAAGAAGCCGTAGACGATCGTCGGGATGCCGGCGAGCACCTCCAGGAGCGGTTTGGCTATCGAGCGCAGCCGCGGACTTGCATACTCGGCCATGTAGATGGCGGCGAACAGGCCGATCGGCACCGCGAAAGCCATGGCGACGAAGGCAATATAGAGCGTACCGCCGAGAAGCGGCAGCAGGCCGAACTGGCCGGAGGAGCCTTCGCTGCCGGCGGCTGCGAAGCGCGGGTCCCAGACCGTGCCGAAGAAGAACTCCGCCGGCGATACCATGCTGAAGAACCGGCCGGCCTCCGACAGCATCGAGCCGATGATGCCGATCGTCGTCAGGATGGCGATCGACGAAGCGACGACGAGCGAACCGAGCATGACGCGCTCGACCTGGTTGCGGGCGCGAAAACGGGTGGTGACATTGCGGATCGCATAGAGGCCGCCGGCGACGGCGACAAGCAGCACGACGGCGCTCATCAGCCAGCGGCTAT
This sequence comes from Sinorhizobium fredii NGR234, assembly GCF_000018545.1. Classification (NCBI taxonomy): domain Bacteria; kingdom Pseudomonadati; phylum Pseudomonadota; class Alphaproteobacteria; order Hyphomicrobiales; family Rhizobiaceae; genus Ensifer; species Ensifer fredii. The sequence goes on along the minus strand of NC_012587.1, from coordinate 165,381 downwards.
GGCCACGCATCGCGTTGAACTGCTCAGCCGCCTCGACCATGAAGGGCTCCCCTTCACCGGCAAGCGCCACGCCCTTGGCTGCGAGGGTTTCGCGAAGATTGGCCGAACCGGTCTTGACCGCCTCAATCTCCGTCGCGTCGAGGCGACCAAGGCCCGTGGCGACGGCCTTCACCTGGCTAAGAGCAAGCTGGACCGTCGCCGCACCCTGGTTCTGGACCGTCTCGGGAAGCGCCGAACGAACGGAGGAATCGATATAGAGCGGCGAGGCGAGCAGCCACGCGGCAAGCACCAGAGCGGCCGGCAACACGGCCCAGATGGCGACATAGCTACCATGATAGCCCGGCAGCGAATGCAAGGTGGCAAGCTTGCTGCCGGACAGGGCAAGCGAGCGGGCACGGCCGGCGAAGTAGGCAACAAGACCGATCAGCAAGATGGTCAGGAGAAGGAGCGTAGTACTCATCGGCACGTCTCCACGGCTGGCCGTCTAATGCCGCCGGAAATGATCGAAGTAAGAAAGTCCCGGCGCAGTTGAACGCTGCACCGGGACGTCTTGATCAGAGCAGGTTGCCGGCTTCGAAGGTCTTTCGGATTTCTTCGCGCTCGGCGTCGGGCGCCGCGACCAGGCCGTATTCGGCGAGCGGGCCGTCGGGGCCGATCATCTGGTCGTCGACGAAGAACTCGACATATTCCTTGAGCCCCGGAACGACGCCGAGATGCGCCTTCTTGACGTAGAAGAACAGCGGGCGCGAAACCGGATATTCGCCGGAAGCGATCGTCTCGGTCGAAGGCACGATGCCGCTGACGGTCGCGACCTTCAGCTTGTCGGCGTTGTTTTCGTAGAACGACAGGCCGAAGACGCCGATGCCGCTCTTGTTGGAGGCGATGCGGGCCAGCGTTTCGGTGTAGTCGCCGTCGATGTCGACAGCCAGGCCGTCCTTACGCACGGCAACGCACTTCTTGGCAGCGGCCTTTTCGTCGCTGATGGCAGCCTTGATGACATCGACAGCACCGGCGTCCTTGCAGCCGTGGGCAAGGATCTTCTCTTCGAAGACTTCGCGCGTGCCGTGCTTTTCGCCCGGGATATAGGCGGCGATCTCGGCGTCCGGAAGCGAAGCATCGATTTCCGACCACTTCTTGTAGGGGTTGGCGACGAGCTTGCCGTCGACGACGACTTCCGCGGCGAGAGCCTTGTAGAGCTGCTCCGGCTTCAGCGCGAGGTCGGCATTGCCGGCGTCGGTCGCGAAGACGATGCCGTCATAGCCGATCTTGACTTCCTGGATCTCGGTGACGCCGGCGGCCTTGCAGGCTTCGACTTCGCTGTCCTTGATCTTGCGCGAGGAGTTGGCGATGTCGATGGTGTCTTCGCCGACGCCCTTGCAGAATTCCTTCAGGCCGGCGGAGGAGCCGCCGGATTCGACGACCGGGGTCTTGAAGTCCGGGAACGTCTCGCCGAAGGTCTCGGCGACGATCTTGGCGTAGGGAAGAACGGTCGAGGAGCCGGCGACCTGGATCTGGTCGCGAGCCACAGCGGCACCGGCGAAAGCGGCGGATGCAACCAGCGCCGCTACAGTGAGTTTAAGGACTTTCATTGATGTTCTCCCGGAATGGGCTCGTGTTGGTGCGCCATGGGTCAAGCGCTCTCATCGCCGTCTGATCGGCTGCCCTAGTTAGCCGCCGATGGCTACAGGTTTTATGTCAGTTCGATGAAACATTTATGACAGACTATGCCATTGAAAACACACCGACATTTCGGCAACCTGCGGCCGTCTCGCGGCTTTTGTGTCAGAAGCGGACCGTGAAGACGGTACCCTTGCCGACCTCGGAATGAATGAGCAGGCGGGCGCGGTGACGGGTCAGGATGTGCTTGACGATGGCGAGGCCGAGGCCGGTCCCCTTTTTTGACCGACTCGCCTCCACATTGACCCGGTAGAAACGCTCGGTGATCCGCGGCACATGCTCGGCCGGGATGCCGGGGCCATGGTCGGTGACCGTTACCTCCGCCTGGCCGCCGCTGCCCGTCAGCCGCACGTCGACCTTCTTGCCTTCCTGGCCGTATTTGCAGGCGTTCTCGATGAGATTTTCGAAGACCTCGATCAGTTCGTCGCGGTCGCCCTGGACGAAGACCGGCTCCTCGGGCACCTCGAGCGAGATGGTCACGTCGAGATCGCTGGCCAAGGGCTGAAGGCTGTCGCGCACGTGCCCGAGCAGCGGCACCAGGTCGACTGCGTCTTCCGGGGCGATGTGCGACTTCAGTTCCAGGCGCGACAGGGACAGGAGATCGTCGACGAGGCGGCTCATGCGGGTGACCTGTTCGTGCATGATGCCGAAGAATTTCTCCTGCGCCTTCAAGTCGTTCCTGGCCGGCCCGGCCAGTGTCTCGATGAAGCCGCGCAGCGAAGCGAGCGGGGTGCGCAGTTCGTGGCTGGCATTGGCAACGAAGTCGGATCGCATCCGGTCGATGCGGCGGGTCTGCGAGATGTCGCGATAGGTCAGCAGGAAGACCCTCCCGCCAAGGGTCTCGCCGCCGATATCCGCCGGGGCGACGCGGACGACATAGACCGCATCCGAAGGCAAGCGTTCCGAATGCTCGATCTGGTTGACTTTACCCGTCGCAATGGTCTCGCGCACCATGTCGAGTATTCCGGGAGAGCGGACGCGCGCCGAAAGGTAGCTCTCCGGGGGAATTGTGCCGAAGGCCTTCTCGGCGGCAGTGTTCTGGAAAAGCACGGTCTCGTCCGCGCCAATGACGAGCACCGGCATATCGAGCGCATTCAGCGCGGGAACCAGTGCGTCGGTCCGCGCCTCCACTATTCGCGGCGCCGCCTCCGGCAGCGGCTCTGCCGATGGGGCACTTCGCTTGAGCAGGGCTGCCGCGAGAACGAGCCAGAAGGCGAACACCGCCAGAACATGGATACCGGCGAGGGCGGCGAGGACGGCAAGCACGATGGAGAGGCCAAGGATCCAGCGCTCTGCCTTCAGCTTCGGCTTGAGGCCCTGCCAGAACACTTTCGCGCCCTCGTTCTCCAACTTGCCGCCTCCCGAGCCATACAAACGTGGCGAATACTCGCGACGGTGGAGAGGTCCGGCTGGAAATCGCCTCGTGCATTCCAGCCGGCCGCTCCGCCACGAGGGCAGAGATAGCGGCGCTTCATGACATGATTTTCACGACATGCTTGAATCTGCAATGCAATTATGGCCTCCTCCACTGCATCCAAGATGCCGGCGAGCCTTACGGCTCTTTAGCGACATCGACATCAGCGGGAGGAAGGCACATGGCCCTCGAACAGTCACCAACTGGCGGCGCGCCGGGAAGCCGGGCGGTCGAGCTTGCGATCGGCGGCAAGACCCGGGTGTTCGACATCGACAATCCGGAGCTGCCGAAATGGATCGACGACGACGCCTTTTCTTCCGATGACTATCCCTACGAGAAGAAGCTCAGCGAAGAGGAATACGAGGAAACGCTGACGAAGCTGCAGATCGAGCTCGTCAAGGTGCAGTTCTGGATGCAGGCGACCGGCAAGCGCGTGATGGCCGTCTTCGAGGGGCGCGATGCGGCCGGCAAGGGCGGCGCCATCCATGCGACGATGGCCTATATGAACCCCCGTTCCGCCCGCGTCGTGGCACTTACCAAGCCCACCGAGACCGAGCGCGGCCAGTGGTATTTCCAGCGCTATGTCTCGACCTTTCCGACGGCCGGCGAATTCGTTCTCTTCGACCGTTCCTGGTACAACCGCGCCGGCGTCGAGCCAGTGATGGGCTTCTGCACGCCGGAGCAATACGAGCATTTTCTCAAGGAGACGCCGCGCTTCGAAAAGATGATCGTCAACGAGAACATCCAGCTCTTCAAGTTCTGGCTCAATATCGGCCGGGAGATGCAATTGAAGCGGTTCCACGACCGTCGGCATGATCCGTTGAAGATCTGGAAACTGTCGCCGATGGACATCGCGGCGCTGCCCAAGTGGAACGACTACACCGAGAAGCGCGACCGGATGCTGAAGGAAACGCATACGGACCATGCACCCTGGACAGTCATCCGCGGCAATGACAAACGCCGCGCCCGGATCAACCTGATCCGTCACATGCTGACGAAGCTCGACTACGACGGTAAGGACAAGGCGGCGATCGGCAAGGTAGACGACAAGATCGTCGGCGCCGGACCCGGCTTTCTCAGGTGATCTGCACGCATCGCCTCCGGCAAATCAGCGTGCCAGGGCCTTCCCTGCCTTAGCCCCCTCTGGCCTGCCGGCCATCTCCCCCACAAGGGGGGAGAAAAGACGCGGCACCCCTTTACGCCTCCCACGGAACGTTTCCGCCTGCAGAAGCGAGTCGACCGGCGCGAGACCTGATCGCACGTATTCTCCCCCCTTGTGGGGGAGATGGCCGGCAGGCCAGAGGGGGTTGAACCACCCCCCATTCAATCGCCCAAGGGCGGCTCATTGTCCCGGCAGGACGCGGATGGCGAAGAGATCCAGGCTGTTGCCGGCGCCGCTGACGTCGCTGTTGATCAGCAGTCTCCCGGAACTGCCCGGCGCCCGACCATCTTCGAAGCTCATCTTGAACAGCATGTCGACGCGCTCGTCATGGGCGGTGAAGCGATGCCGGCCGCAGGCGCCGAGCGCCGCGAAATCGCACTCGACGGAGAACTCCGTCGTCTTGCCCGGAAGCGCCTGGACGCTCAGCGCCAGCGTCGAGGACTTGCCCGAGAGCTTGGCAAGCACATCGGCGGGAATGTCGATCGCCACCTCGCCTTCCTTCGCCCCCGCTGCCGACGTCAGGCGGATGCGTTCACCGCCATCGTCATCGAAAGGCTCTGCGCTGGCACGGGTGCCGGGCTTGACGGCCGAAACATCCGCGGATGTGAAAACCTCGATCCAATCGCCGGAGAAACCCTCCTGCGCACCCAGCGTCGGCAACCCGGCTGCGCCGGGGAAGTCCTCGCTCTCCACGACGGCCGGCGGATTGGCGACATTAGTGTCGCGCTCGGCGGGCGACTTCAACAGATCGTTGGTCTCCACCCACCAGACACCGGCCCCCACTGCCGCGGCAAGCGTGGCGACGACCATGAAAAAAGAGAGAAGCCGACCGCGCCGGCGCTTGCGGGGACGCTTGTCGGCAACACCCAGATCCGGCGCGATCGAGCCGGACCTTGCCGCGCCGACGGTTTTTTCGCCATCGGTCACGGGCTGTGCTGCAGCCATAGGGCCGTCGCGCTCAGGGCGCAGGGCGCCAAGCGCCCCGAGACCGCCGTCCGCGGTCGACGCCGCCCGCGCCTCCGCCTGGAAGCCCGGCTCCTGCCGCGCCGCGGCGGCCGCGCCGGCAGGCGCCGAGCCGGCGGCATCGCCCTTGGCCTTCACTTCCGCGAGGCTCACGACCGGGGAGGCGACGCGCGCCTTCAAGGCCGCGCGCTCCTCCGTTTCGATGGCGTGAATGACCGCCTCCAGCCGGTGGCGCTGCTTGGCGATGATGTCCGGGTCCTCGATTTCCTGCTTCTTCAGGCCGTTTTCCAACGCCTGGCGGGCCGACTGATAGATCCGCGCGCGGACTTCCGCATTGCTCCGCTCCGAGCGTTCCAGTGCATTCCTGATCGCCGTCTCGAGTCCGCTCACATCCAATCCTTCTGCACACCGAAGCCTTACGCCGCCAAAAGGCAGACCCTTGGCGGGCCACGCCTCTTCCCGCGGCACGCCCTTGGTTTTATTAACAATTGGGTAACCGGTGCTTGCGGAATCTGCAAGTCCGCCGGCGCTGCCGGCCGGCCTTGCCCCGGGGAAAAGGGGCTTGACCCATCAAATTCCGCGGCGAAAGACCGCTCTTTGCAAGCGCGGCCATTGCTGCTATCTACATTGACGTTTACGCAAACGTCAAAAAACTGGGATGGAGAGAGACCCGATGCCATTGCCGCAAATTCTGTCCGGAACGACGAGACTGCCGGTCGTCGGCGCACCGCTTTTCATCGTCTCGCATCCCCGGCTGACGATTGCACAATGCAAGGCCGGCGTCGTGGGCGCCTTCCCGTCGCTCAACGCCCGTCCGCAGGCGCAGCTTGACGAATGGCTCGCCGAGATCACCGAGGCTCTCGCCGACCACGACCGCAAGCACCCGGATCGGCCGGCAGCACCCTTTGCCGTCAACCAGATCGTCCACAAGTCGAACACCCGGCTCGAACAGGACCTGATGCTCTGCGTCAAATACAAGGTGCCGATCGTCATCTCCTCGCTCGGTGCGGTCCCGGAGGTCAACGCGGCGATCCACTCCTATGGCGGCATCGTACTGCACGACGTCATCAACAACCGCCATGCGAACTCGGCGATCCGCAAGGGTGCAGACGGGCTGATCGCGGTTGCCGCCGGCGCCGGCGGCCATGCCGGAACGCTATCGCCCTTCGCGCTCATCCAGGAAATCCGTGCCTGGTTCGACGGGCCGCTGCTGCTCTCTGGCGCGATCGCCACCGGCGACGCCATCCTCGCCGCGCAAGCGATGGGCGCCGACATGGCCTATATCGGCTCCCCCTTCATCGCCACCCACGAGGCCCGCGCCAGCGACGCCTACAAAGAGATGATCGTCGACAGCAACGCCGCCGACATCGTCTATTCCAACTATTTCACCGGCATTCACGGCAACTACCTGAAGGCCTCGATCCGCGCCGCCGGCATGGATCCGGACGGCCTGCCGGAGGCCGACCCGTCGAAGATGGATTTCGGAGCGGCCGCCGACGGGGCCAAGGCCTGGAAGGACATCTGGGGCTGCGGCCAGGGCATCGGCGCCATCCGCGAAGTCAGCACCGTCGCCCACCTGGTCGACCGGTGGGAGAGCGAATACGACGCCGCCCGCGCCCGCCTCGGGCTCGCTTTACCGTCCGGCCTCAACGCGCCGAAGGAATTTTCAACTTCTCGAAACTGATGGCTTGAAATCTCGGCGCTTTGCGTTTATCAGCGCCTCACATTCGTTCTGCGACCACCGCGGAACGCCTTTATGCCGCTTTAGCTCAGTCGGTAGAGCACATCATTCGTAATGATGGGGTCACGTGTTCGAGTCACGTAAGCGGCACCATTCTTCTTGAGAAAAGTGAGCCGAATCAAATCGATGGCGATGACCGCCCAATTTGAATCCACCTTTCTACCCCCCTTGAGTTTACCGCTGTGCGTTAGCACCTGCGCCGCAGAGCACTTTTTGGAACCGTCAAAACTTCGTAAGTTTCTTTAAAAAGCGTCTCATCATGAGACACTTTTCGGGCGGCAAAACTCCACTCCGGCTGAAGGAAAACGAAAACGCTCGTCGGACCGCTGAGGACACATAATCTAGGAAGTGGTCGCTTGGGATCACGCGACTTCCGAGATGAGGCCTTCCTCTCCACGTGGTACCAGTTCGTGAATTGCGAAGGGGATTCCCGCGCTCTTGCATTTTCGCACAAGAAACTCTGCTTCGGTACTATCGTGGGTGGAGAGGACTACCTGGTAGCCTAGTTCGCGGACCATCTGCCGAATCAGGTCCATGAACGCACTAGCGTGGATGACATCGTTATGCTGAAGCGGATCATCAAGAAGCAGTCCGCGCCATCTTGACCAAGAAAACGTGGTGCTGGCGGCGAGGAGCGCACTAACGCTAAGCGCCGACAGTTGCCCTTCGCTAAAAAACAGATTTGGGTTCATCTCCAGTTGGGTAACTTTGCCATCTGAGTCGGTGCGGACAATCGCAGGCTTAAGTTCGGAGCGGGTAGCATGATGCTCCGCTCGGTAGATTATCGATGCATCCGTCCACGTCATCAGGGGTAGCGCAAAGCGCTGTATCGTATCATTCAGGGGCTTGAGGACCTCATCGGCAAATTCTTCCGCGCGCTGCTGCATCTTTTGGCCCACATCGTCCATTCGAGCGCGGGCCTTTTGGGCGAGATCGAGCTCATCTTGGATGACGGCAATGTCTCTAGTGAAACGTTCTGTGACTTGTGGAATGGTAGACAGACCAAAGTTTGCCAACGTGGCTGCAATAGAACGCTCACGGTCCTGAAGCTGCTGGTCATTCCTCCAGACCCTCAGACTATCGATTAACTCGGCATGGGCGAGAGCGATCGGCCCGATACGAATTGATCGCTCTGCAACCCGCGACGAAACCTGCGCAACCCTTGCAGAATCAGGATCACCTGTTTGTCCCGCGTCGTTCCATTGACGTAGCAGGTCCCGTCGCAGCTCGGCCTCCCTATCGAGCTCGCGATTTGAGGTCGACAAACTAGCGTCCTCGGTTGCGATCGCCTCCATGATCGCGTCGCGACGTAAGCGAGCAGCTTCAACGTTTGTTTGATCATTCTGCACTTTTTCGCCAATCAGCGCTGATTCCGCCCGAATCGCCGTGAGTTGCTCGCCAAGTGATATTAGCAATCCATGATCAGGAGCCCAAAGGTCGGGATGTTGGCTCAGGAAGGAACGGGCAGCCTCGGCGTCTGAAATTGCATTTAACCGCAGGCGATCAAGGTTGCCCTGTCGTGCACGCTCCGCGTCCATCGCGGCCTGCACCTCCGCCAGAAGACTGTCCAATGCGACTTCTGAAGGACCATTCTCGATGCGCTCGTCGAGTGAAGCTAGGACCATTCTAGCGGCGTCGATACCGCTCCCATCATAATGAACGTCAACTGCACCACCGGCTTCGACGAGAGCCTGCAAAAGGTGCGCCTCTTGCTCCTGCAGAACAACTAGACTCGCACTTAGCTGCCCTAGCTCTGTTAGCGCGCGGTCCACCTCGGACTGCCGACGCATAAGCGCTTCCTGCTCAGATCGCGCATGTGATAGGTTGGCCGCAAGCACCGATGCAGGCGCCGTACCAGCACGCGCTTGCGCGTCAGCCAATTCCTTTAGCCTACCTGGGGGAAAGTGGCTGTCACAGATTGGGCAGGTCTCATCTTCGTGGCTTAGCTGGTGGGCGATTGAGGCAATAGCTTCTGCAAGTAGCCGTCCACGCTCATCATGCCGGCGAAGCTCTGTAGTGAGTCGGTCAATCTCGACCTTTACCAAGGACTGCGCATTGACGATTTCTGATCTGCGTGCCGTGAGCTGTTCGCTATCGCGAGCGCTAGTCAGTGAGGTCAAACGCGCAATCTCGGAGCGCGTTTGCGACAGTGCAGTCGAAATCTGGGCGCGCTTTTGAGCTTGGGAAAGCTGCGTTGAGGCCCTGCTTCGTTCCGTCCGCAACGCCTTTGCGTTGTCCATCTCTGACTGAACATCTCCCCGCCGACGTTGTGCTCTCCCCTCTTCCGCTTTCGAGAGGTCCAACTGCCGCTCGGTTTCTGCAATCGCTGATGAAGCACTTTGGAGTTGCGCTACGGCAGCTTCAACACGCGCCAACGTGGCTGATCGTGCCATTAACTGCGCCGACAACTGCCTCGATCGTCCATGCGCGGTGGCCGCATGATTGAGCGTTGCCTCAGCCCTTGCAAGATCATCGACGAGTTGGCTTCGCCTCGCGCCCATCTCCTTAACGAGAGCGGACTTGGCAGCCGTCTCCGCAATCGATCGCTCATATGCTGCAACGATTGCCTCAAGAGCCTTCAACTTTGCCTCTTCGGCTCGATTGTACTCGTCTACTTCACCAATGAGACTTCCTAGTCGCTGCAAGACAGCTTCGGGCTCCTCGGTGCGGCCAGCTATTTCATGCTGCGCGGCGGGTAGCAGTGGGGCCAGTTGAGCGAGGATTCGCTCGCATTCCTCCAGTACCTGTTGTGGAGGGAACGACCGTTCTGAACTAGAAAGTCTTGCGAGGCGGTCCCGTTCCTCGATCAAGGACAGCCATGATTGCAACGCCTCTGAAGCTTTTTCTAGCCGCAGCGTTCGGTCACGAATCGCTCGCGTGAATGCCTGACGCGCTCCTTGTCCGCTGACGCGCTCCCGCAAACTGTTGATGCGATCAACACCCGCTGGGCCTTTGAGCGCCTCCCACTGCGCCTTGGGTTCGCGTAGCGAGAAGCGGCGAGTTGAGGCCTGACCGAGAAAATGCGTGATCGAGAGATAGCCATGCAAGTTGCTGATCGCTGGCCAACGTTCCTGCTTGAGTAGCGCCGCGACTTCATGCTCAGTTGGGAGAAAGCCACAGCCGCGGTCGATGGGCTCTCCATCTGTGAATGCGAGGGCCACTCTATGGCTATTCTCAGGGGCGCCTAGGCGCGTGAGCGGATCAGCCTCGCGGCGCCGGCTGTCGGTCCTTATGTCAGAGAAACGACCAACCTGGCCCGTAAGAGCCCATTCAACGCCATCAAAGAAGCTGGTTTTTCCTAGTCCGTTCGCACCAGTGATCAGTGTTACTCCTGGTTCCGCCGGCAACTCAAAGACATAACTGTCCCCGTAAACTCGGAAGTTCGACAACTCGACGCTGCGCAGGAAGATTTCGCTCATGCTAAACGCTCCAGCTCAATGAATTGGGCGACTAGCCCGTCAAAGTCGAGCTCAGGATTATCCGCTGCCTCCTCCCATCCATTTGGAAGAGCATACGTAGCGACAGCATCGAGTTGAACCAGTTGTTGGGCGCCTGGCCAGGGACGGGCTACGAAGGTGCGGGATAGAAATGCTTCAGCGTCTTCTTCGCTGGGTTCATGATCGAAGAGCCAGACAAGCTTTCGACACGTTCTATCGTCGGCCTCAATTTCGGCTGCCAATTGCTTCCAACGGCCGTCATGAATGCTACCGGGAGGCGCTACAAGAAACAGCTGAAGGTTGGGGGCTTCTGCCCCTAGCCAGGAACGGGCGATCGTTGCTTGATTCCGGTATCGACGCAACTGAGCCTCGATTGCCGGCCTTGTGGCTGGACCTAAAAGCTCGCCTAACAGCAAAGGAACATCATCGATGCGCACGCCGGTAATGGTTGTCGGCAAATCGTTTTCCTTCCGAGAAACTGCTGCTCGCCCTACCGCCTCGCTCAACACTTCCGAATTGAAGCGGGCACCAAGAAATTCCTCCGAAACAGTACCTGTCGTGGCTCCCATACGAGCAGCCGCTTCGACCAACAAAGTAAGCACTTCTGCGAGTTGGGCCATAAAGCTACTCCAAGCTAGCTCGATTGGTGGTGGCGCGCCATTGGATCACCGATCGAAGGTGCTGCTGCATACTCTGCTCGCCCGCCTCTAGCGCGATAACAAAAAGCTCGTCCGCGGGGATAACTAACGGCTCTTGATCTAGCAGCACGTCACCCACTTTCGCTTGATCGCCAGGTGCATGGTCGAACCTGACATCTCTTTCGGCAAGTCGAAATGCCTCTCTCAATTGCGCGAGCAGCACCACACCGGTTGTCCAGGCTTGGGCTGCCGCAAATCCTGCGGACAGATCGCGACCCTGAATCCAACCAACGCCACAAGCATGACCGGTCAATCCACCCCCAGCCATGTTGCCGGGAGCAACAGCAATCGGGCTCACTGCGTGCTCTGAGCAGACAGCAAAAGTAAGTCCGAAAATCGTTGGCTTGGTCAGAAACGGCCGTAGGCTGCGTGGCCCGACTCTGACGAGCAACTCCGGAGTAATATTGTCATGGTCTTGTTCTGTGACTAACAGCAGCATGAAACGCCGACGCGTTGCAGATTCGGCTTGCAGGACGGGGTGCCAATTTAACCACCGGGCCCACAACTGCCCTTTAAGGCGTGCCTCGATCAGCCATCCGATTTCCACGTTCGGCGGACCCAGTACATCATACAGTGCGCCATGAAGTTGACTTAGGGTTTCTAAGTCCAATCTATCGGAAACAATGCGAGTAAGATCGGCTATCGGAGACGTCGCCCGTTGCGCCACTGCAGGCGGGTCTTCCCAGTCATTGACGATGCAGCGGGTGCCCATATCGGGCCCGGGAAGCGAACGGCTAGCACAAAGCGATGTCATGGACGTTCGCCATCCCTGAGCGTCCCGGGCATACAGATGAAAACTGGCCGCGTGACATCCCAGGCGAGCTAGGGCCGCGATCAGACCGTCGGAATCGGCAGCCGCTACATCTACATAAACGGACAGGCCGTCGTTTCCGCGCCATAGCGTGTCAATGTCGGTAGGAGCCAGGTCGCCTGACCAAGTTATGTTGCTCCCCTGGCGCTGCAAGACAATGCGTAAGATCCGAGGCCCAACCGCTGCCTGTTCTGGAAGCTGCGCTGGCGCCGCGGCTGGCGCAAAACGCGCGAAACGTGCTCTTGCAGAGGCGGTTAGGGTCGGAGATTCGGGTCTAGTGGCAGAAGCCTTTGGCAAAAGTCGTCCAGGATACGTGGCAAGCAGGGCATCGAATGGCGCGAGGTTCGGGGCACTGTCGGGGCCAAGTCGAAGGAAGCGCCGATATGGCGTAAAGGGGGCTTCCCCATCGAGAGAGATGGGCCCGGTCGCCGGTACCACGCCATCCGTGAAGCCAACGCCGGTCGTGACTGTGATAGCATTGCGTTCAATGTCTCGGTCGGCCTCGATTATGAGGAAAGTTGCGAGACGATTGTGCAGAGCGGTTGTCTTGCGGAGGAGCTGTGCCTCATTTGTGTGTAAACGAATGCGTACATTGTTTCTCAGCGCTTCGACGACCGTGGCCCAGGCTGGGGCTGGGATCAGGGGCTTTACCCTCATCCGGTACGCATCCATGAGATTGACGTTCGCGCCCGGCGCCCAGGCCTCAACCTCAATTGTGCGGAGCTCCGTCAATGCGTCGCCAAGATCAAGATTTGTGATGAGCTGGCATATCGCGCGGTGATCAAGCGCATTGAAGGCCGCCATCTGAAAGTCGACGAGACCACCATCGCCGTTGCCGGAAATGAAGATGCTGGGCTCTTGCATCTGCACGAGCATGGCGCCTGCCAGCGCGCTGGGCTTCCAATATGAGTCGGTGTCGCCGTCTAAGAACGCTTCAAGTCCGAAGCCAATAGCTAGGATAACGACATCATATATTCTCGAAATAGCAGTCCCAGTCGTTACCACGCGAACTGTGCTTATTGAGCTTGGCTTCAGCGAAGTAACGGTCGAGTTCGGATAAAAGCTCAATCTCGTTGTTCTGCATGCCTCGTCAAATTGGTTCCAAAGGGCCCTTACAACGTCGCCCGCCGGGCCGGCCGTCCAATTCATAATCGGCAAGCCTGCATCTTCTTCGTCCGAGCCGATGCTTGGCCAGTCATAAAAGTGAGGGTGAAGATAGCGCGTGCTGTTTTTCTGAAGCTGCAGAATGTCCGCTCGCGCCTCGAATAGGTCGAGCGCCTTCAGGTTAGGGGCCGCCTTGGATAAGGCTACGGCCGCGGTTACTCCTGCAGCACCTCCGCCGATGATAGCGATTTTGCCGTCGTCACGAACTACATTCTGTGAGAGTAAAGCATCGACGAGATTGAGCGCACGTACCTGCTGGGAGTAGACCGTGACTCTGCGTTCGAAGCTCCCAAGTACGAGCACGCTCCTTGTGTTAGGGACCAACGCATCTTCGAAAATCTCTTCGGGTGTCACAGGACGACCGCCCGCTTCGATTTACGGACTTGATGGCTCACGGCACTGAACCTCCCTGTTAAGTAGTCTATCTACAGCTAGTTAGTAACGAAAACGCTCTGACGGTGGCGGGCTAGATTGGAACGGTGAGCGTCAGCTAGAGTTCGGACCTTTGCGGAATACACGACACCTGCCGCGGCTAGTTGACTGACGGATAGCATCGGCGAAATCAGGATTAACCTCCCGCTCCTGACGGTGTCTCTGGTTTTGTGATACCCACCAGTAAGCCATTCCGCCAGCTCCCCATACACTTGGTTGCTTCTTACACCAACTTCCCTAATAGATGGTACAGCTGAGCATTCGTTTTCGACAGCATCCGGTATTCACAGCGAAAGCCACGGAGCAAGGATGGCAACCAGCGCTGAGATGCCACGCCAAGGACAAAAGCTGGAGCTGCGAAGTCAAGGCGGCGACTTGCGGCCACGTAAAAAGTCTCGCGACGAGACATTTTCGCCGCTGCTTCGCGCAAGGCTTTAAGTCCAGCTAGGGTCCCAAGTGTCGGCTGCCGCGCGGAATACCATTGCGCTCGCACGTGAAGCTCATTGACCAGCCAGCGCCCGAGTGGCACATAACAGCCGCAGCCGACGGATGGCCATAGCCGTTTCCTTTGCCAACCGAAACCACACACCGGCCACTGCCCCCACGTGGCGAGACGACACTTCCTCTAAATTTGGCGCCGTGGTGGGTGGCAACGATAAAGTCCGGCAGAGTCGACAATCTCGGCCGGACTAGGTCGTAGTCGGCATCACCCATGAAAAGAACCGTCTTGCCCGATTGCAAGGTAGTTTGAACGCATAGGCCAGTCTGATTGAGATTGCCGGCTTTACCCTTGCAGCGCCCCAGCCGCAGGGGGCCAGCCGATACGTTTGCGGAACTCACGCCCAGAAGGCGATTATTGGTGGCAAGCTTCTCAGCAACCAACTTTGCGCCTGGTCCAAGCCGCTGCACCGGGACAATCCAAATGCCACCCGCAAGGCCCGCTATTGCGTGATAGCCATGCAAATGATCCCAGTCCCAGTGAGAAAGGATCACTGGGACATCGCTAACTTTTAGCCTGGGTTTACTAGCCGCGGTCTTTTTGTTGTACGAGATCGGCCAACCAGCATCCAGATGAAATAGTTCGTTTCCGTGCTGATCGATTGCGCTGCAGAAACTCGCCTGCCCGACATCTCGGACGACGATTTTGTGAGGCGAATTCGCACCGCTAAGGAGATTGCGCGCGGCGCGGCTTTTACCGATTGCCCGTTCTGGGAACTTGCAGGCCTCTGCAATCGCCTGCGCTAGAGCCCGCTCATTTCCGACTGCTGCCCCGACTGGGCTCAGGGGGCTATCGACTTCCGAGAACAGATAACGGATTTCGTCCAGGACAAAGGGCACAATTTCTTCATAACCAGCGTCTCCGAGTGAAGACGCCCAAGCGAAAGGTCCCGGCTTCTTCCCTCGCGGCAGTAAGTTGATCCGATACCACTGACCATCGCGAACGTCCCCAATATCTGCAAGGTATTGAAATTTCTCTGCGGTCGTCAAAATCTTCAGCACAGCCAGGCGAGAGCGATCGGCTCTATCCGCTATGGTAGCCAGCGCTTCGTCGGCACTCATCCTGGCGTCAATAGCATCGAACTCGAAAGCGACGCGATTGGCCTTCTGCAGGACCAAATCGTCGTTGGTGAGAGCCTCTGACCGAACCAATCGTGCGATCAGGGTAATCGGCCCTTCTCTCAAAAAACTCATCGCTTAGCCCTTAGCGTTACCCCGCCCACGCTTCGCCTTCGGCGCCGCCGCGCGCTCGGCGCGGATGCGCTCCAGAAGATTTTCGGCGGGCTCGTCGTTTTCGTCCTGGGGGACCAGTTCGCCGCGGAAGGCCTTGGCGAGGATCGCCTCATCCAGCTTGCCCACAAGGTCCAGCGCGCGCTTAGCTTCCGCCGCCAACCGATCGATTTTGGCGAAGGCGGATTCGATGCGGCGGACGATTTCGAGTTGTTCTTCGAGGGATGGATGTGGCACTGGAAAAGTCTTAAACATTGCCAAATCAACTCTCAGTCGCGTCAAACCAAAGGCGAGCTGGTGAATTATGTTCTTGGCTATCGGTGAGTTGAAATAGAACATCAGAAACTTTGGAACGCTGGCGTTTTCGTCGACGCTCATTTTCATCACATCCGGCGTCACCATCGCGGTGCCGACGCCAGCAGGGAAAATGCAAGCAACACCGGGCGGATCTCCCAGTTTCGTCACGAGCAGTTCCCCGCCGAACACCGAATAAGGCTGATGCAATTCCTGCCAAACCTTCTTGTCCATGAAGCCTGGCTTATGAGTACGATACTCCCCGGCAGCAACGTGGCGTAGGAATATGATCGGAATGCCTTTGTCTCTAAAGTCCTTCGCTTTGAAAATTGTACCGAAGGGTCCGGCGCAAATCGCGTTGGCGCGATTCTGGGCTAACCTGTGGTTTTTGACCCAGTTCCAGCTCTCCGGTAGAGGCGATAACTGAATGCCTTTCATGACATCCGTCGTTCCTCTAACCTTTAGCTTTCGTTCGACACCTTCCTCTCCATGGATAGAGCCTGCCTTGGCCTCGCTCTGCAGGTGACGACGGCTCAGTCTGAAATCCACCGTCAACTCCCCGCTGAACGCCTTGCCGAGTACCGCCTGCTTGTAGCGGTAGACGAGGGTTTCGATGCGAGCGAGTTCGGTGCGGGCGCGGGCGGATTTCGCGCTCAGCGCATCCAGCTTGGCCACGATGCGCTTTTGCTCGGCCAGGGGCGGGAGGGGGAAACTGGTAGATCGAATCAATTGTAGGTTTAGATTCGGCTGAACTCCACCCGCTGCTAATCCGCGCAGCTGCGAGTATTGAGACGTAAGAAAATTCATCAAGAATTCGCTGGATACTATGTCGTCATTGGGAAGGACGATCGCTGCAAGAGCTTGATTGGTTGCCGCGTCAATGGCCAACCTTGCCACCGAGCCTCGCGTCTTTCCTTCTCCATACATAGCAACCAAGATTGTACCGGTTGGGAAGACCTTGCAGTTAGTCGAACGAATAGCAGCCTCGGTGATAAACTCATCAGCGTAAGTAATTTGCCTTTGGCTTACTGCACCGCTTGTAATCCATGGGATAGTCCCAGATTCGTAGAATGCTCTTGTTCCGCGTTTTGGTGTAGCGCCAGTCCCCACATCGGCTATTTCTTGGATTGTGGTGACACACCACCCCCTCGGCAACTCACTCATTCTGCGGCCTCGGACAGCTCGTCGCCAAGCTCCGCCATCAGCGCCTCAATCTCCAGCGTCGCGGCTTGCAGATGGCCGAGAATGGCTGCGGCGATATCTTCTGGTTCGGTCAGCCCATCTTCCGCCTCGTCGTCTGCCTCGCGCAGCCAGGCAATGTCGAGATTGTCTCCACGAGCGGCGATCTCTTCGCGCCTAAACTCGCGCCAGCGTCCGACCTCGCCTTCATCCTTCACACGCTCCTTGCCATAGGGGCTCGTGCCAAAGGCCTTCTCGAAGCCTTCGAAATGGGCTTCCGTCAGCGGCGTGGTCTTGCCGAATTTCGGCATCTGGGCGCGCAGGTCATAAATCCACGTGGCCTTGGTGTTGCCGGTCTCCGTCTTGCCGCGCGTCAGGAAGATGACATTGGTCTTCACCCCTTGTGCATAGAAAATGCCAGTCGGCAGGCGCAGAATGGTGTGCAGGTCGCACCAGTCCATCATCATCTGGCGGAGCTGCCTGCCACGCCCGTCTTCGAACAGGACATTGTCCGGCACGACAATGGCCGCGCGTCCTCCGGGCTTGAGCGCGCGAATGCAATGCTCGACAAAAGGAAGCTGATAGGAGGAGACAGTGGCAGTAACCGACAGATCATCGCGTGTCGGCGCACCGCCTGCTGGGCCGAAGGGCGGATTGGTGAGGATGAGGTTCGCGCGGCCAAGTCCCTTGCCCTTGTCCGACAGCGTGTCGCCGAGATCGACATGGTCGCTGTCGATGTCGTGCAGGTAGAGGTTCATCAAGAGCAGGCGCAGCGTGCCCGGCACATTTTCCATGCCGTGGAAAGCGTGGCGCTTCTGGAATTCTTGCTCCTTCTCGCCAAGATCGAAATAATTGTCGGTGCGGGCGCGCATGTAGTGATCGGCCGCGATCAGAAAGCCGCCGGTGCCGCCTGCGGGATCCTGGATCACCTCGCCGGGCTGCGGCTGCATGAGGCGGACCAACACTCGGATCAACACGCGTGGTGTGAAATACTGTCCGGCACCGCGCTTGGTCTCCTCCGCGTTCTTCTGCAGCAGGCCCTCATAGAGATCGCCGAACTGATCGCGCTCCTCGGAAAACCAGTCGAGCTCGTCGATGGCAGTCACCAGCGTCGTCAAGTTCTGCGGTTCCCGGATGAAGGTAGAGGCGTTGTCGAAGATTTCCTGCACCATATCCGGCAGTGGGCGGGCATCGACATACCGCTTCCGTTCATCCGGCGTCGCATTGTCGCCCGGAGGCAGGACGAGGGCGTCGTCCTTGCCGAGGCGTGTGCTGACGGTGCCCAGGGTCACCAGCGTCCTGCGGTAGAGTTCTAGTTTGGCAAGGCCATTCGCCTGGACGAGATCTTCCCAGCGCATGGTCTCCGGCAGGCTGCCCGATTCGCGATTGCGCTCGGCCATCATCTTGAGGAACAGCAGATAGGTCAGCTCAGTGACATATTGCTGGTAGGTGATGCCGTCCTTGCGGAGGACGGTGCAGAGACGCCAGAGTTTCTGGACGATGGCATTGGCATTCATGGCAACATTCTTTTCGGATCAAGGATCGGTGTTGACGTTTGTAACCAGCGTGGGCCTCCGGTCAACTCAGGCGGCGGGCGGCGCCCAGATCGCCTCGTTGAAGGCGTGCAGGACATCATCCAGCTCGCCATCGAATTCCTGGGAGATGCGCTTGAAGCCGCCCTTGTCCGCAAAGACGCCCTGGTCAAGCAGCGTCGGATCGGCCACCGGCTTGTCCTTCAGCGCACGGCCAATGCGGCGCAGCCATTCCTTCTGTTTCTGGGTCCAGGGGCGCGAGGCCTCGATCTTCCCAATCGCGTTTTCCACACGCGTGGCATAGGGGATGAGCGGATCGCCGATCGCTGCCTGGCGGACGAAGCCGATGATATGGGCGGCGATATCGGCATTGCGGACCTTGCCATAGGCGGCGCGCAGCATAGCTTCGGAATAGTTCTTCTCGTCCAGCAGGCCTGCCAGTTCCGACAGTTCCTTGCGCGTCAGATCACGCGGTCGTTGGGTGACGGCAATCAGCGCCGGGACCTGGTTCATATTCTCCCGGATGAAGCGCTCGAAGCCGGTGATGTAATCCTCCGGCGTGGTGTTCTTGCCAAAGATTTCCTCGATGCGCAGCAACTCGTCTTCATGGGTGGAGATGACCACACCGTCGTTGCCGCTTCCAGTCCGGATCGGGCGGCGCTCCAGAAGTTCGATCACGCGCGGATGGGATTTTAGCCAATCCTGCAGTTCGGAACCGGAAAGGGTGGCAAGACGCTGCACCGCGTTTTCCGGCGTCTCTCCCGTGTGGCGCTCGAAACTCTCCCGGGTTTCAGCATCCATGCGGTTTGCCATGGCGCGCATGCGGACGATCACCTGGCCCGCGACCCAACTCTTGTCTTCCTCCGTCTCTGCCTTGTCCAGGTCGGTGACAAGCTGGCCGAGCGAGATATCCGGCTTGACGACGACGGGGCGCATGTCCGTCATCTCCTGCAGTTCGGCGTAGAGATCGACGGCATCGAAGATGCGGAAATGTTCCTTGCCGATCTCCGGGCAAAGCCGCGTGGCTCGGCCGATCATCTGGTCATAGAGAATGCGGCTTTTGACCCTGCGCACAAAGACCAGATTGCAGATGGTCGGCACATCAATGCCTGTGGTCAGAAGATCGACGGTAACGACGTATTTCGGATGTGGATCGTTCTTGAACTTCAGGATCAGGTCGTCAGCCTTGTCGACATTGCCAGTGATCTTCATCACCATGCCGTGCGGCACAGCGTCGTTGCCATACTCCTCCTGCAACTCCTCGACTAGCAGACGGACGAGATCATCCGCATGGGCGTCGCGGGCGGCGAAGATCAGCGTCTTGCCTGGCTTGCTTGGCGGAATTTCCGTAGCGATCGCCCGGCAGACCATGCGATTGAAGGCCTCCGAATAGACCCGCTTGTTGAAATCGGCGACGTCGTAGTCGAGCGAAACTTCATCCGGGAGTTCGAACAGATCGATCTGCCCGGTCGTGCGATCGATGATCTCGACCTCCTCGCCACCCTCGAAATGGATGCCGGCTTCGGAGAGTGCTGTGGTGATTCGCTTCGGTGGCAGGTGATCGTTGAGATAACCTTCGACGACAGCTTGGCGGTAGCCATAGTGAAAGACCGGATGGCCAAAGATCTCCCGGGTATGAAGCGCGGGTGTTGCCGTCAACGCCACCTTCACGGCATCGAAGTAATCGAGGATCTGGCGATAGGCTGACTGGTAGTCATCCAGATTGCGGAAGCCGACATCGCTTTCGCGTAGTTCTGCGTCCAGCGTGTAGCCGCGATGAGCTTCATCGACGATAATGCAATCGAAGGTGCCAGGCGTCGGACGCTTGGCCGGGTCAGGTTCGTTGAGGATGCGGGCGATCAGGGACTGGACGGTGGCGACCTGCACCTGATCCTCGTCCTCCGGAACCTTCTTCTCCAACCCGGCAACCTTGTAGATCTGGGCGAAGTTCAGCATGCCCTCGATCTCGGTCGTTTCCAAGGCGTCGCTTGTCTGCTTGCCGAGTGCCTTTCGATCTACCAGGAAGAGGATACGGCGGAAGCGCTTATGCTTCAGCAGGCGGTACATCAGGGCGATGCTGGTGCGCGTCTTGCCCGTCCCTGTCGCCATCGACACGAGAATATCGCGTTGGCCGGCGACGACCGCATTCTCAATCGCAGCGATTGCGTCCTCTTGGTAGGGTCGCATCCTGCCCTTGCCGAAACTGTCCTCGGCGAGACCTTGGGCTGCGGCGTCGAGATCGGTCGCGAGGATGTCGAGAAGATCCTTCGGCGAAAACCAGGTTGTCAGAGGTCGGGGGTGGTTCGTGTCGCGACGCAGATCGCAGAACCAGATACCTGATTTGGTCTGCCACTGGCGGACGAAAGGGCGGCCATTCGTGGTGAAGACGAAGGGAACGCGGAACGGGTCGGCGAGACCATGATTCCATAGGCCGCCCGGATGGCTGTTCTCCGGCGGCAGCGCTATGGTGCGTGCGTAGCGCTCGGCCTGCTGGAGCGTGGAAGGCACGTCAACGCTCTCGCGCTTTGCCTCGATGATACCGACGCACGTCAAGCCAATGAACAGCCCATAGTCAGCACGTCCACCGGCTGCCGGCCACTCGGCGATAGCAAGGTTCCGGCCTTCTTCCGGGCGCGCGCCCAGTTGATAACTCAGACGATCGCTGTCGGCCTCCCAGCCTGCATCTACCAGTTGGGCGTCGATCAAGCGGCGGGTCTGCCGCTCGTCGAGTTCCAACCGGCTCGCGGCCTGAAGGCCTGCCTGCTTGAACTCCATCTGCAATTGTTGCGGCTGGGCCTGCGCCGCCTTCTGCAGCTCCGCGAGCTTGCGGGAAAGCTCGGCCTGATTGGCCTCCATCTCGACGGCCGTCTGTTCCCAGACCGCGTTGTCAGCGGCAGCCTGGCGGGCGAGTTCATCGGCTGCGGCACGGGCCTTGGCGAGTTCATCCGCCGAGGAATGGGCGGCCGCGAGCTGCGCCTCGGCTTCCCGAACCTGCCGACGAAGCGTGGCCAGTTCTGCCTGCGTTGCCTGATCGATATCGGCGGAGGCCTTGGGAGGGACGAAGGGGCCTGGTCTGAAGTTCGGATCGCGTCCGTAGGTGCGGCGATACCAGACGCCCAGCGCCCGGCAGAACTTGAGGGCGGCCAGCGCCTCGGTCGGTGACCCTGCCAGATTGTGGGTCGCCTCGTTGCCGCTCTTGCGCACGGCGTGGAAGATGTCGGCCACCTCGCGCGGCAGGATCTGCTGGGTCGCGAGCCGCCGAAGCAGATCGTGCGTCGTCTCACGGGCAGCGGGATCATAGACACCGGAGAGCGCGGCGATCTCCTTGACCATGTATTCGCCGAACTGACGGCTCTTGATCAGCGAGGTATTGGCGTCATCTGCAAAGAAGCGTTCAGCAAGCGTGCCCAGACGCTGTAGTTCGGGACTCAGCGATTTCAGATGGTCGAAATTTACCGACAATGCCCCACCCAATGCTTCTTACCGCCCCCGAGCGGACCATGCCATACGTCTTGGGGGCAGGCAAACTGGAGTTGCAGATTTCTGAAACGATGATCATCGAATACATTGGCGCTGAAAAGCGGAAATGAACTCCGCGGCGAATAGGTGACACTCGAAGGCCGACGGAACAACGCAACCTGGTGGCAGCAACGCTGCCTCAAGCCAGCTTTAAACACGCAATATCAATGGGATGTAAGCGGCGCATACGTTGTTGAGGGACAAGACGTTGTCCGCGAAGCCTGGATCCGACTGTGACGCCCCACGCAAACATGGAAAATGTCTCGCGACGAGACATTTTCTTACTAGGTGACCTCCCGGCTTAGGCCGATATGTCGTGCAGTAGCCGAGAAGGTGAGAGCTCTCCAAGGTTGCCCCCTGGCGCTTACTGTTTACTGCTTTTCGGCTTCCTACCTGACCGCAACGGCTTCGGTTGGGAAGCATTGCGATCAGGTTGTGAAAAAAGCGCTGCGACAGGCACCTCAAGCGCACGAGCCAAGGCTTCTATAGTCGCAATCGTGACGTTTTCCATCCCTCGCTCGACGCGCCCCACATAGGCGCGGTCGATTCTAGCTTCAAACGCGAGCCGCTCCTGAGATAGCCCTCGCTCAACCCTTAGCAGTCGAAGATTCCAGCCCATGATTTGCCGTGCATCCATGTCGAGACGAAGCACTATTGACGGCGCGGTAATCGACGGACTGTTGATCTCTGATTAGGAGTTTGGCAGTAATTTCGAACTGGTCGATGCTTCCACGGCTCGGGCCAAAGACACTTAAGCGAATGGAGTGGTGAACGGTATGAACGAGAAGCTGGCGCCTTTCGTGCTAGTGAGCCAGCCGACGAGCCTTAGGCGTCATTGGCTTGTTTATGTCTCGGCGGTCTTTTTCGGCTTAATAGCCTGTGCCGCCATTCAGCAAAGCTGGGGCGAGGGATTGGGGGCCATCCTGATTCCCGCCGCCATCGGGTACTTCGTCGTGAAGGGCGGGAAAAGCGTTCCGGGTCTACTTGTACGCTATTCGATTTTTATGCTGGGTTTCATGTTCGTGATTTCGGGGTTGGCCATTTCTGAAATCACCGAAGCACATGACGGCGTGAAGACTTCGTGCCTTACAAAAAATGACTACACCGCTCAGCTAACGACCGAAAAAAGAACTCAGTACTGCCAGTGCATGTCGGACACCTTGGATGCAGCGATTGTATGGTCTACCAGCACATCGTTCTTAGCATTCAAGCCGTTGACGGGCAAAATTCAGGACGTTCCAGAACTGATGAACTTGGCGACAAAGCGCGCCAATGAATGCGCCGTGCAAATGGGAGGCTGAGATGTCGGTGGAGCCTGAATACGACCCGGACTGGGATAGTCCGGAGGCCATAGCGAAGTGGCGTGTTCGAGGAATCAGGAACATCTACGAAAGAGCGAAGGAGTTCCACCGCATTAAGGCGGAACTGGAAATGGAAATCAGCACGGCGCGCGAAACTCTCGTGCGAAAGCCTCTTATGCGAGAGGACGAAATTGAGGCGGCTACACAGAGGGCGTACGACGCTCTACAGGATCGCAAGGCCAAGGACCAAAGCTGATCCCTGCGCGGCAGAAACGCGCCAATCTGCCGCCTAGAAAAAGTGTCTCACGGCGAGACATTTTCACACCACGGCGAGAGTCGGCCTGGCAGACAAGTCGTCAGGTTCGGAGGCGTCGCTGAGCCGCTGACGCGGCACAAACTCTATTGGGGCACTTTTATGCACGACATGTTCGAGGGGTTTTATCTCCTTCTCTACATCCCAGTGTTGATTTTGATTTTAGTTTTCTTGCCACCGCGTATTTGTGATTGGTGGATTAAACACAACAACGATTTGATATCTCGGCAATTCATTCCACGACCCGACGAAGATCAGCTCGATTTTAATCGTAGGCAGGGCCGCGAATTATTGGAGAAAAGCGGACACCGACTGGGGCGATAAATAGCTGCAGCAGTGTCACTCGCTCTCTTTTGGCCAGTTGCTCTTCTAGCGAAGGAATGCTCGCGGCTGTATTTCCATATGATGATGTGAGCCAAGAACTGCTGCTCGCCCGAGAAGTTGCTATCCCGCACCGCGCAAAAATGTCTCACGGTGAGACCATTTCCCGTCATTCGTAGTATTCCTACCTTACTTGCATGCTTGCGCACTCTGCGGCACCCGCAAGAAGGACCTGGTTCCTTTGCCACAGCCCGTGCCTTTTGATTGACGTTATCGGAAAAGCACGGTGTAGGTGGGGCGCCTCTCGGGCTTAGCATCGTCGCCCCCTGCGTCACTCGCGTCACCGATCAAAGCCAGTGGGGGCATAGCCGTCGCAGCACGTTCGGCTCTCCAAACCGATGAACGAGCGGGAGACTCGTCGGCGTTATCGAGATGGTTCGATATGCGGGGGTGAAGGGGGCGTGCGCTTCATCTCTTGCTCGACGCCAGACCAGAATTCACGGATTTCTTTATCCTGGAGACGTTGCGGAAGACCGATTTTCCGCAACTGCCCGACCAACGCCTCGGTCACTTGCTGCTGATAGTACTCAGCATGGCGTTCCGATTTGCGGTCCAGCAGCTTAGCCGCAACGCCCCTGATTTTGCCGATGCGTTTGCTAAGCGGAAACGGCACCAGCTCGCACTTGTCTTCGTTGCTGAGAAGATGCCCTTCAATGCTATTGCCCTGGCTAGCCATTACACCCCCCACCCAAAATATATAAGATAGTAGCGGAATGGGCACCGAGAGAGTGCGGGAAAGGGAACCGAGGGGGCCCCGCTTTCATGCAGGAAGGGCCACCGACAGAGCGCAGGAACGGGTACTGGGAAGCTGTTTTCATGCAGCCGCCCGCCGCGCTGTGTTTGTCGCCCGCTTCTCG
The DNA here is from genome assembly GCF_000018545.1 of Sinorhizobium fredii NGR234. Taxonomy (NCBI): domain Bacteria; kingdom Pseudomonadati; phylum Pseudomonadota; class Alphaproteobacteria; order Hyphomicrobiales; family Rhizobiaceae; genus Ensifer; species Ensifer fredii. Next base: position 140,778 of record NC_012587.1, on the reverse strand, counting down.
TCTGCTCGATAGGCCGTCACAAGGTCTTTTGCACGCGCTTTCGAAATTTGCTTCCATTCGTCCGTTGGAGATTTTCTGTTTTTCGCCGGCACGAAAGTTAGCCGGTATGCATTCTCGGGCCGAATGTCGCCTCTGATGATGCCTTCGCCACGAATCACTTCTATCAAACCCAAGTCCTCGCCCAGCTTCAGTGTTCTGCATATGACCCTCTTCGATATGCCGTAGGCGGCGAACTGCGCATATGAAACGTAGAGCTCTCCGTTGTTTTGCCCGCCGTGCCGAAGATGCTCGATTTCCAGTCGCTCTATCAGTCTAGCAAGAGGCCGTGGTGCATCCTGCCATGCAGGACTTAGCAGCATTTCCAATCGATGCCCGATAAACTGCGTCAACCATCTTGGCTTCTTTTCCGCCCGGCCCGATGTGTGGCTGTGGTCACGAAGGTTGATGTTTGTCATTGCAGCTTCCGCCGGTTCTCTGGTGCGGGGGCCCACACCTTACGTGCTTTCGCTTCGGGAGTGACTGCTTGCATTAGCATATCGTCGGCAAACAGATCCGTCGCATAGGTCATTTGACATCCCTCCAGCTCCGGAGGACCTCGACTGGCGAGCGCAGTACATAACGAGCGTGCGTGCCCGGAAATTGGCCGTCATGAGTCTCACGAAGCGTATCGATTACCAGCCCTGACCTCTTCCGCAGGATATGCACGTAGGAGCTCCAGCGAGGCCCTGGATCAGTGATTGGAGTGCACCCTGCGCTTCCCGCGTCGATTAGAAGCTCAAGCGCCCAGGCAGGCCGTCCGCGCATTGTATGGGGCGCGCCATCGGGGAGGCGCCGTATCGTTAGGAAAACCTTGCTCATATGCGCCCCTGGAACCTAAAGCGGAGATGGATGAGCGCGGATAGACTGTCGGACAACCTTTCAGTTGGCTCAGGGGAGCTGGTTTTGACGCTGGCGTGAGCTGTGCTTGCGACCCGGTTTGCGCCTGTCCGCGCAACCGGGTCTTTCTTTTGCGATGGCATCGGCTTTCCCCTATGCAACATCGGAGCGGGAGTTCTTGGCGCGCTCGATGACGGCAATGATTTCCGAATAAGGCCAGCGGGAGAGAGCGCCTATTTTCACCGGCCGGGGGACGGTTCCGTCAGCGACCCGACGCCAGAAGGTCGGGACGCTGATCTGCAAGACCTCGGCGCTTTCGCGTACGGTGAGGAGAGGGTCTGTGAGTTGCATTTGCTTCACCTCGGATTTGATTGAGACGAGATGAAGGCTGCTGAACCGAAGACGAAAAGAATAGGTAGGTAGCTTCACTTTACCGGGGGAGAGGTTCTGGGTCTCCTGCTTACCTTCCCTCGATTTCTCTAGGAAAAACCGGTGTAATCAATGCGTTACAAGAAGGGAGGTTCTTCACCCCCCTCGTCGTCGAGCGGCTGCATTTTCTGATCCTGTCGTGCCGGGCCGACGCCGCTATTCGGAACCTGGCCTGATTTGCCTGAAACCTCCCCCCCTGTTCGGGGCGCTCCACCCTGCGGCTTCCAGTTCACCACGCTCGCTATTTGATCAAGGGCGCTTCCGGTCACTTTCCCGGCGGCGCCGAAACCGTTTCTATCGCCAGGCTTCGCGTATCTCTCGCCGTGCTCAGCGACCCAGTCGCAAATAGCATCCTTGACCGCCTTACTTTTTGGCAGGTCAGCCAGCGCTTCCCATGCGGCCACCGCGCACGCCAACTTGGCGGAATAGCGGAGGTGAGTTCGATCCATGAAATCCCTCACCTTCGGTCTTGGTTCTGGCTGTGTTTCAGTTGTCGGAAAGAAAAACGGTGGGCGGTGGTTGCGTGACTCGAGCCACCGCCTCAGTTCCTTGACTTCGACCGTGGTCTGTTTCCAGTCTGGCTCCCATTGCAAGGATACCGCATCCGCGCAATGCGACAGAAGCTGCCCGCTCAGTTCGGATATTTGCCGGCTGCCTCGAACCACCGCTCTCAGTTCTGCCCGCTCTACATCGACCGAGAATACCACCCTCGCCTGGAGCTTGTTCGCAAGAATTGCGCTCCTGAGCGCGCTGAATGCGGCTTCAAAGCCCCTGTGGCCGGTCGTGACCTGCTCCAGAAACGCCCTACGCATTTTGTGGTCATAAACTTCATGTTCCGCGGACGGATCGTTGCCGGTTATCAAAATCGCGGCGTCTACGACCGACAGTTCGTCCGGAAGCCTCCAAGCCTCCATAGCCTTGTCAAACTCACGGTTCACTGTGGTTCCTCTTTGCCAACGTAATCACCTGACCGCTCTGCCCCGTTACATGGCGCGCCCACCGCGCCATCAGTTGCCGGCGCTGCTCAAGGAAGTCTGTCCGCCGGTATGCTCGTTCGACCGCACCGCCGACTATGTGACCGAGCGTTGTCTCCGCTATGTCATGGGGCGTATCTGTGGCCTCGGCAATCCAGTCGCGCAAGCTCGATCGAAATCCGTGAGGACGAGCTTCCATGCCAGCGCGCTCCATAAGCCGCGACATGGTGGCGTCGGAAATCACGCCTTTCCGGAGACTGGGGAAGAGGAACCCATCCCGTGCGTGCTGGCGGGCCTGCTCTACCACCGCGAGGGCAGCATCCGACAGAGGAACGCGGAAATCGGCTGTTGCTCCCTTCCGACCCTTCATGGCCTCACCGGGTATGGTCCAAACGTCGCCGTTGATCTGCTCATCTCGCAAGAAACGAAGAGGGCCAGACCTGACGCCGGTCAGGATGAGTAAACGCAGGGCGAGGTGGGTAACGCTGCCATCCGAGAGGGAAGCGAAAAAACCCGGGACGTCCTGCCAAGGCATAGCCGGAATATTTTCGATTTTATGCCTTTGCTTGCCGAGGAGCGCGCGCGCCTTATCCGTCGCCTGCAAGTCAACATCTAGCCCCAGAGCCGCAGCGTGCTTCAAGCAGATGGCCAGTCGATTTAGTGCCTTTCGTGCGGTCTCCGCTTTGCTATGCCAGATGGGCGCAAGCACGTCGCGGATGTCAGTCTGATCAATGTCGACAACGGGCACTTTTCCGAGCTTAGGAAGGACGTGGATTTCTAGCGGACTGAACCAACGGCCTGCAATTCCATCGCCCTTCAGCTCGGCCTTTCGGCTCTCAAAAGCATCACGCGCGATGTCATCAAGACAATGAAGGTTGCGCGCCGCCTCTCGCCGCTGGCGCTGGCGCTCTTTGATCGGGTCCAGACCGCTTCTCACCAGAGCCCGCCAGCGCTCAGCGGCTTCCCGGGCCTCCTTCAGCGAAACGTCCGAGGCAGAACCAAGCCCCATTTCGCGTCGTCGTCCATGGACGTTCACGCGCAATATCCATTGCGACCCGCCGTCCTCGCGCTTGTGCAGCCAGAGTCCTCCGCCATCCGAATGCTTACCGGCCGACGCGTTCTTAACGGCAACAGCAGTCAGTTTGTTGAGAGGGCGCGCCATTTTCTATCCACCTTTTGGTCCACCCCTAGATTTGGTATGGCCTAACTGCGCACGATAGAGCGTGAGAGCCCATAAGACAAGAAACGCGTTTGCTTTCAATGCCGATGATGTTGGATGAGATGCCGCGATTTCGAGATATAGAACGCTTCAATGCACGTAAGCGGCACCAAAAACCTCGAAGAAAATCGATAATCGAAACAATTCGGCCACGTAGTCGCCGTAGGGGAAAGTCGGCTTTTCTTTTCCTCCGCGAATGCGTCTTTGGTCATGTCTGTACCGTCGACAACGGTTGGCCCGTGGGAACTTCTTTCTGTGTGGGGTGTTGCGAGAGCAACACAGCCTCCGGTAAGCCTCGCCTGCCATCATTAGGCATGAGCGTTCATCTTGGCGTTTGAAGAAGTGCGAGATAGGTTCAAATGTCGAGACGGATGGAAGAACGTAGGCATGGGTAAGGCGGCATCATTGCCCGGCATTCAACCGGCGCTCCTAAAATGGGCGCGGGAATCGGCACACCTTTCAACTGAAGAAGTGGCCGGGCGCCTCAAGAAGTCGGTCGAAGAGATCGACGCTTGGGAGTCCGGGACTGATGCGCCCTCGTATGCACAGCTAGAGAAGCTTGCATATGAGCTTTACAAACGACCACTGGCGATTTTTTTCCTGCCGTCACCCCCTAAGGAACCCAGGCCAGAAGCTGAATTCCGCGCTTTGCCTGATTCCGACCTCCGCAATCTGCGCCGCGACACCGTGTTGCTGATCCGACGCGCGCGCGCCTATCAGGCGTCTCTTATCGAGCTATTTGGTGGGAGTTCGCCTACAGCCGAACCGCTGTGGAAACAAGTGGAAATCGACGCTTCAAGGCCCAGCGCGCGGCAAGCCGCAGTGGTGCGCGCTTCACTTGGTGTTCCCGCACCCGGTGCCCGCGAATGGGGTGCCCCAGATGGTGATGAAGCGTTGAAGATTTGGCGCAAAGCCGTCGAAGCTAGAGGCGTTTTCGTATTCAAGGACACCTTCAAGCAAAGTGAAATATCGGGATTCTGCTTAGAACATTCCGAATTACCGATAGTGGTGATCAACAACAGCACTACGAAGACCCGGCAAATTTTCAGTTTGCTACACGAACTCGCTCACGTCCTGATGGGTAGGCGCGCGATAAGCACTTTCGATGAAGCGCCCCTAAATCGGTTGTCTCCGGCAGAGCAGAGGATAGAGCGTTTCTGTAATCAGATCGCTGCCGATATTTTAGTTCCTCCTGATGATTTCGCCGCGCAGGTGTCCGGACTTCCGCAAAACGTCGAGGCCCTGCCGTCAGATGCCTTTGCCGCACTAGCTGCGCGCTATCGCGTCAGCCGTGAGGTTATTCTGCGGCGGTTTCGCGATGCGGACCGCGTCAGTCAAGCGTTCTACGAGAAGCGCAAGCGCGAGTGGGACGGCCAGAAGATCCACAAGGGAAGCTCTGGCGGCAGCTTCTATTCTACGAAGGGCGCCTATCTCAGCGAACGGCTTATGAGCGAGGTGTTCGCTCGCTATGGCCGCCGCCAGATCAACGTAGATGAAGCCGCCGAGTTCATAGGCGTAAAGCCCAAGCAGGTTGACGAGTTGGAGAGCCGGTTCCTGCGCGGGATGGCCGCATGATTTATATCGTGGACACTAGCAGCCTTCGTGAGCTTGAACGGTATTACAACGACATATTTCCGACCTTCTGGAAGCTATTCCAGGCAGAGGTGGATAGCGGTAGCGTGGTGTCTGTTCGCGAAGTGCTACGCGAACTTGAAGCCTGCCCCGAGACAAATGTGATAGCGTGGGCGAAGCATAATTCTGGAATATTCAAGCCTCCCGCACCAGCGGAAGCAGCATTCGTCGGGCAAATTTTTGCACTTCCTCACTTTCAACAATTGATCTCTTCTAAAGCGCAAATGACCGGCCAGCCGGTTGCAGACCCTTTTCTGATTGCCGCCGCGAAGGTCTGCAGTGGCACGGTAGTTACGCAGGAACGTTTCAAGCCAAACTCCGCAAAAATTCCGAACGTTTGCGAACGGCATCGCGTGCACGACTTTCGAGGGTTTCTTGAAGGCCAAGCGCTGGAGTTTTTAGCAAACGTTACGTGGGGGTGGGATACCTAGGCGCGGGGCGGCGCTTGACTGCCAACTCCGATCCATTCCTCGACTATTAAGCCGCGACGAGGTTGAGCACGAGGAAGTCGGCATGCTCGGATGGCGACCCGCCCTCACGTATAAAAATACCGCGTCAGGTGAAAAAACACCGGTGCCGCGAAGCTCAGCGAATCCATGCGGTCGAGCACGCCGCCGTGGCCTGATATCATCGTGCCCCAGTCCTTCACGCCCATCGAGCGCTTGACGGCCGAGAGCGATAGGCCGCCGAGGAAGCCCATGGCGACGATGGCGAGCGCCATGGCGGCGGCTTCAAGCGGCGTGAACGGGGTGATCCACCAGAGGCCGGCCCCGGCGGCAACGGCGGGCCGCCGCCGATTAGGCCTTCGACGGTCTTCGAGGGGCTGATGACCGGCGCCACCTTCGTTCGACCGAACAGCTTGCCGAAGACGTATTGCATCACGTCGCTGAACTGCGCGACGGTGATCAGGAAGAAGAGCAGCAGAAAACCCTCGCGTGGGCGGCCGGGGATGTCGAGCGTCAGCAGCGCCGGCGCGTGGCTGATGCAGTAGACCGTCAGCATCAGGCCCCATTGGATGCGCGACACCCGGAGCAGAAACTCACCGGCGTCGCCCTTCAGCGCCGCAAGGCTCGGAAGCAGAAGGAAGCCATAGACGGGGATCAGGATCGTGAAGAGCGCGTACCAGTCGGTCCAGATCAGCCAGTACTGAAGCGGCAGCAGCAGGTAGAAGGCGGCGACCAGAGGCAGGTGATCGGCGCCGCGCGTCGGCGTCAGCGAGACGAATTCGCGCAGCGTATAGAACGAGGTCAGCGCGAAAAGCACCACGGTGACGCCGCGGCCGAGGCCGAAACTCACCGCGAAGATCGCCACCATCACCCACCAGGCCTTGATGCGGGCGTTGAGATTGTCGACCGTCGCCCGGCCGTTCTCGGAGGTCACCTGGCGCGACAGCACAAAGCCGATCGCCGAGGCGATGCCGAGCAGGGCGCAAATTCCGCCGAAGAGAATGAATAGCTTGTCGGTCAACGACATGGCAGCCTCATAAAGCCGGATCCGACGCCAACGCACCGACGGCGGCGCGGGCGCGTTCGAGGAACGCCTCCTTCTCTTCTCCCGGCCGCCTCGGGAGCGGCGCGCCGAAGCGAACCGTGCAGCTGATCGGCACCGGCAGGAAGGTTCCCTTCGGGAAGGCGCGCGACGGATTGTCGAGATAGGTCGGGATCAATTCGACCTCCGGGAATTCCTGCGCCAGCCAGTAGAGGCCGCTCTTGAACGGCCCTGGCAAGCGTTCGTTGCCGCGCGTGCCTTCGGGAAAGAGAACGAGCGACTCGCCCTCGGCCAGCACGCCGCGCAATGGGGCGAGCGCCGCCCCGGGCGGGCCATGGGTGACACGGTCGACAAGCACGGCATTCAGGACCTTCAGCGCGATATGGCGGCGGACCTTGCCCCTGCCCCAATAGTCCGAGGCCGCGATCGGATGGGTTGTGCCGCGCAGCGGCCGCGGCAGGGCCGACCAGATCAGCAGCGTGTCGAGATGGCTGGCGTGGTTGGCAAAATAGATGCGCTGGCGCGTCTCCGGCGAGGCGCCGATCCAGAGCGCCTGCCCGCCGACGATGAACCGGGTGAGGCCGATTAACAGCAGATCGATCACGGCTTTGCGGCTCCCGGGATGCGCGAGACGATCGCCCGGGTGCGGGTCCAGCAGGTGATGAGCGACCCGGCCAGGATGATCCATCCGGCGGTGTAGAGTACGAAGCGTTCCGAGGTCAGCAGGGCCTCGCCGAGCGCCAGCAGGCAGGCAAGGCTCATCAGCGCCATGCGATGCTGCTTGGCCATGGGACCGCGAAAAACCTGGGCCTGGCCGAGCGAACCGCCGAAGACGCGCACATAGGCCGTCAGGGCCGCGGCAAGGGCACCCGCCCAGCCGAGCCAGCCGGCGCCGGCGGCATAGCCGAGCGCCACGATCAGCAGCGTGTCGGCGACACGATCGGGAAACTCGTTGTAGAGCGCCCCGACCGGCGAGCCCCGGCCGCCCTCGACCGCCACCATCCCGTCTAGGAGGTTGCAGAGGAGGCGCAACTGAATGCCGGCGACGGCGACGAGATAAAGAAAGGGCCAGCGCGTCGCATAGAGGAGGGCCGCGGCGCCGATCGCGGCGAAGCCGACGCTCAGCAGCGAAATCTCGTTCGGGGTGATCGGCGTCTTGAGGAGCAGCGCCGTCAAGCGGCGTGCGAAGCCGCTGTCGCGCGCCGCGATGGGGCGCCGATCCGCGCCCGGCCCGCCAGGCTCCCCGCCATCCGAAGCGACATTCATCTTTTTGGAACCCGGCCCCCTGCAAATTTATGATTGCAGTCCGTCATAAAACAACTTCGCGGCAAAGGCCATATCGACCTCGCCTCAGTTCGAGAGCTCCGCCTCGGCCGCCGGGAAGCGCATGGAAATCCGCGTGCCGCGGCGGCGCAGCGCCGGGCTCTCCGCTTTGATCCGCCCGCCCATCGCCTCGACGAAGCTCCTGCTGATCGTAAGGCCGAGGCCCGTGCCGAGCGAGCGGCCATCCGGTTTTCCCTTGCGGAAGAACTTGTCGAAGACGTGCTCGAGATCGGCGGGCGCGATGCCCTTGCCGAGGTCCGTCACCGACAGCACGACCTCATCGCCCTCGCGTCGGGCATAGATGCTGACGGGTTCGTCGCCGCCGAACCGATTCGCATTGTCGAGCAGATTGAAGAGGACCTGGCCAAGCAGCACGCCGTCGCCGCGCATCGCCGGCAGGCCCAAGGCGATGCTGGTCTCGAAGACGCGGCCGGGGAAATATTTCCGGGCCCGTTCCACGGCATCATGCACCACCTCCGCCACATCGACCCGATCACGCCGGGCATTGATCGTACCGGCCTCGATCCGGTTCATGTCGAGCAGGTTGGTGACGAAGCGTGTCAGCCTGCCGCTTTCCTCCTCGATCGACTTCAGAAGGTCCTCCCGGGCATCCTTCGGCGTTCCTTCGCCAAGCTGGCGAAGACTGATCACGGCGCTGCCAATTGTCGCCAAAGGCGTCGTGAGGTCGTGGGAGAGCGACGAAAGAAGCGCGGCACGGAATTTCTCGCCCTCGAGCTGGGCAGCCTGATCGAGGCTTTCGCGCGACAGCCGTGCCCGGTCGACGGCGATCGCGGTCTGGTCGAGGATCGCGGCAAGAGCCCGCTCCTCATTGATCTCGAGAGGACTGTCCTCCTGCAAAAAGCCGCAAACCCCGACGACACCCTGCGGGCTCATCAGCGGCCTGAACTGAAACGGGCTGTTCGGCAGCGTGCCGGTATCATTGCCGGCCGCCTCCTTCTTCTCGAAAGCCCAGCGCGCCGCGATCATGTCGCTGACGGTCAGTTCGGTGTCCGGCGGCCAGGCCGCGCGCAAGGCGATATCTCCATCCTCGGGCAGCAACATGACAGCGTTGCGCCTCAGCGTCGATTGCATCTGGGTGACGGCCGCCCACAGCACGTCGTCGGCATTGGCGGTGCCGGAAAGCTTGCGGGAAAAATCATAGAGTGCCTGGGTTGCCGTCGCCCTGTTTCTTGCGGTCTTCGCCTGTTCGCGAATGCGCGAGGCAAGGCCGCCGGCGAGCGCCGCGGCCGCCAGGAAGACGAAAAGAGCGAAAACCTCGTGCGGCTCGGCCACGGTGAACGTGTTGACCGGCTCGATGAAGAAGAAATTGTAAGCGACAACGGAAAACAGCGCCGCCGCCAGGGCCGCGAAGTAGCCGGCGTAAACCGCCGAAGCAAGCACCGCGAGCAGATAGAGAAGCGAAATATTCTGCAGGATAATGAACTGCTCGATCAGCAGGCCGAGCACCGTCGCGAGCCCGACGGTGCCACCGGCTATGGCGAGCGCTCGCTCCAATCCCTCCGGCAGCAGCTGCTTGCTTCTCCGGCGCGTCCTGGCGACCGGCTCGATCTTGCCTGTGACGAGATGGATGCCGATTCCCGACACGCGCTTGGCCAACGCGTCGGGCAAGGAGGCGCGGAACAGGTTCAGCGGGAACCGGTGCCGCCGCGCGCCGATGACGATTTGCGTCGCGTTCTCGCGCCTCGCAAGCTTCAGGATCTCCTCGACGAAATCGCTGCCGATGATGCGGCGCGTTTCGGCGCCCAATTGCTCGGCGAGACGGAAGGTCTCGTCGAGCTGGCGCATCGCCTCGCCGTCGGCCGCCTCGCGATCCGCGCGCTCGACGGAAACGACGATCCAATCGGCATTGAGGCCAGAGGCCAGCCGGCTCGCCGTCCTCACCACCTTTTCCGAGAGCGGGTCCGGGCCGATGCAGACGAGAAGCCTTTCGCTGGCCGGCCAGGGACCCTCTATGGCGTTCTGCTTGAGGTAGTCGACCATCTGGTCGTCGACCCGGTCGGCGGTGCGCCTCAGCGCCAACTCGCGCAGCGCCGTCAGATTGCCGAGCCGGAAGAAGTTGTCCACCGCCCGCTTGGCACTGTCGGGCAGGTAAACCTTGCCTTCCTTCAGCCGGTCGATCAGTTCGGCCGGCGGCAGGTCCACCAGCAGCACCTCGTCGGCACGGTTCAGCACCGTGTCGGGAATGCGCTCGCGTACGGGCACGCCGGCAATCTGGGCGACGATGTCCGACAGGCTTTCAAGATGCTGGATGTTGAGCGCCGTCCAGACATCGATGCCGGCATCCACCAGTTCCTCGATGTCCTGATAGCGCTTGGGGTGACGGCTTTCGCCGAAATTCGTGTGGGCGAGTTCATCGACGACAATGATCCGCGGATGGCGCGCCAATGCGGCATCGAGATCGAATTCGTGGAGGGTACGGCCGCCATGCGCCACTTCGCGGCGCGGCAAGACCTCGAGCCCTTCGAGCAGCGCCGCGGTTTCGCTGCGCCCATGCGTCTCGACAAGTCCGATGACGATATCGGCGCCCTCTTCCTTGAGGCGCTGCGCCCGCATCAGCATGGCGTAGGTCTTTCCGACGCCGGGGGCGGCGCCGAGGAATACCGTCAGCTTCCCTCGCCCGCCCTTTTCGGCCAGCGCCAGCAGGGCATCGGGATCGGGGCGGCTTGCCGGGTCGCGATCAATCTCGGGCATGCAATCTCTCGAACTTGATCCTTGGAGAAGATTCACTCCTGCGACGCTGACATGCGGCCCGACGGTGACTCCGAAGAGGCAGGATCGGCCCGCAGGCTGGCGCTCCTATTTCGCGGCGATGTCGACCCGGGAGATCGGATTTGCCGTCGGCTCCGGCTGGTTCGCCACCTCGTGCATCCACTCCCGCCAGATTGCGACGAGCAGCGCCATCAGCACCGGACCGACGAAAAGACCAAGAAAACCCATCGTCTTGACGCCGCCGACAAGGCCGAAGAAGGTCGGCAGGAAGGGCAGCTTGATCGGGCCGCCGACGAGCCTTGGACGAAGCGTCTTGTCGACGATGAAGAGCTCCGTCGTACCCCAGGCGAAGAGCGCCACGCCGTGAAAAGGCGAGCCGCTCGCCACCAGATAGATCGACACCAGGGTGAAGCAGAGCGGTGCGCCGCCCGGAATGAGCGCCATGAGACCGGTGATGATGCCGAGCGTCACCGGCGACGGCACCCCGGCCAGCCAATAGGCGACACCGAGAACGATGCCTTCGCCGATCGCGATGATGCCCATGCCGGTCACAGTCGAGCTGATGGTCAGCGGCACGACCCGCGACAGGCGCTCCCAGCGCATCGGGAAAATCTGCTCGCCGAGACGATCGAGCTGCTTTGAGAAGGAATGGCCGTCCCGATAGACGAAGAACAGCGTGATCAGCATGAAGAGCAGTGTCAGGAAGGACTGGAAGGCGGAGGCGCCAATCACCAGCACACCGCGGTAGATGTTGCCGATATTGGAGCCGCTGACGAGCTGAACCAGTTCGCCGAGCGCGCCCGGATGCCCGACATATTTCACCCATTGCTGACCGAGCCAGGCGCCCGCCACCGGGATGGTCGTCAGCCAGGCCGGGACCGGCGCCCCATTGACGTTGGTTTCCACCGCCCAGACGAGCCAATCGCGCACCTCGTCGATCGCATAGGCCGCGGCAATCGAGATGGGCACGACGATAAAGGCGATGACGGAGATGATCGCAATGGTCGCCGCCAAGGTGCGATTGCCGTTCAGGGCCTGAAGCAGGCGACGGTAGATGGGCCAGCTCGCAAAGCCGATGACGACGGCGGCCAGCACCGGCACGACGAAGCCATGGAAGAAATAGACGCCGGCCAGCAGGATGAGGACGAGCATCCAACGGGCCGCCGAGATCGGCAGGACGAGGGCCGAGCGCGAATGGGCAGGCTGCCCGAAGAGCCGCGGCTCCACCGGGGGATTTTCTCGCTCACGATTGCCCAATTGCACCTGTAGTCCTCCGTCTCTCAAGAACCTTACAACAATCCCGCAGCCTTGCCAGCCCGCATCCTTCCTCTATGCGCGCTTTCGGCATAAAGAGGGTCGCGCCTCCAAATCATCGCGCTGGTTCGGGATCAATTCACAATTGCCGTGATCGCCTGCCGAGGGTCTAGCGGAGAGACATGACAGGGAGATTTCGATTGTTTTCGCCTGCCTGCCTGCAAATCCGTCCCCTGCATCTGCGTCGTCATTATTGACGTTTACGTCAAAGTTATATAATTCCGATTAGTGCTTGAAGAGACGCTGGAAAAGCAGCATCTTCGGTCGGGAGGAAAGATCGGGAGGGATTTTTCTTCGCCGTGAGCAAGGCCGTTCGTTGCTACCAGAGGGAGAGAGATCATGGCGGAAGCAAGCATGCAGCAGGCGGGGTCCGGCGCGGCGAAAAACTGGGTCAAATCCTATCCGCCGGGCGTGCCCGCCGAAATCGGACCGCTCCCCTACCGATCGCTCGGCGAGTTCTTCGACCATGCGGTGGCGCAGCATTCCTGGCGCCCCGCCTTCACCTGCATGGGCAAGTCGCTCACCTTCGCCGATCTCAATGTCCAGTCGGGTCGAATCGGCGCCTGGCTGCAGTCGCTCGGTCTGGCGAAGGGCGATCGCGTCGCCGTCATGATGCCGAACATCCTGCAGAACCCGGTGATCGTCTACGGCATCCTCAGGGCCGGCTACACGGTCGTCAACGTCAACCCGCTCTACACGCCGCGCGAGCTCGAACACCAGCTGGTCGATGCCGGCGCCAAGGCGATCTTCGTACTCGAAAATTTCGCCCATACGGTCGAGCAGGTCGTCGCCCGGACCAAGGTCAAGCACGTGGTGGTCGCGACGATGGGCGACATGCTCGGGGTGAAGGGCCTCCTCGTCAATCTCGTCGTGCGCCGCGTAAAGAAGCTCGTTCCCGCCTGGTCGCTGCCGGGCCACGTCTCCTTCCGCTCGGTTCTTGCCAAGGGCGAGAAGCTTCAGCTTGCGAAGCCGAATGTCGGACCCGGCGATGTCGCCTTCCTGCAATATACCGGCGGCACGACCGGCGTTTCCAAGGGCGCCACCCTCACCCATGCCAATCTGCTGTCCAACATGGCGCAGATGGAGCTCTGGCTGAACACGGCGTTCCTGCGCAAGCCGCGCCCGGACAACCTCACCTTCATGTGCGCCTTGCCGCTCTATCATATCTTCGCGCTGACGGTGAATTCGCTGATGGGGCTTGCGACCGGCGGCAACAACATCCTGATCCCCAATCCGCGCGACATTCCCGCCTTCGTCGCGGAACTGGGCAAGTACAAGACCAACATCTTCCCGGGTCTCAACACGCTGTTCAACGCGCTGATGAACAATCCGGAGTTTCAGAAGCTCGATTTTGCCTCGCTGATCCTGACCTTCGGCGGCGGCATGGCGGTGCAGCGACCGGTGGCGGAACGCTGGCTTGCCATGACGCACTGCCCGATCCATGAAGGCTACGGGCTCTCGGAAACCTCTCCGGTCGCCACCGCCAACCGGCTCGACACTGACGAGTTCACCGGCACGATCGGCATGCCGCTGCCCTCGACCGAGGTCGAAATCCGCGACGAAAACGGCAATAGCCTGCCGACCGGCGAAATCGGCGAGATCTGCATCCGCGGCCCGCAGGTCATGGCCGGCTACTGGCAGCGCCCCGACGAGACGGCCAAGGCGATTTCTCCCGACGGTTTCTTCCGCACCGGCGACATCGGCTTCATGAATGCCGCCGGGCTGACGAAGATCGTCGACCGCAAGAAGGACATGATCCTCGTTTCCGGCTTCAACGTCTTCCCGAACGAGATCGAGGAGGTCGTGGCGACCCACCCCGGCATCCTGGAATGCGCGGCGATCGGCATCGCCGATCCGCATTCCGGCGAGGCGGTCAAGCTCTTCGTGGTGCGCAAGGATCCGAACCTCACCGAAGAGGACGTCAAGCGCCATTGCGCCGAAAACCTCACCAACTACAAGCGACCGAGACATGTGGAGTTCCGCGACGAACTGCCGAAGTCGAACGTCGGCAAGATTTTGCGGAAGGACCTGCGGGGCTGATCATTTCGCTCAAAGCGCGGTAAAGCCCCTCATCCGCCTGCCGGCACCTTCTCCCCGCAGGCGGGCGAAGGGGGCTCGCGGCGACGCCTCAACCTCCAAAGTACCCTCTCCCCGCGTGCGGGGAGAGGGTTAGTCCTCGGGTTAAACCCGAGGAGAGGGGCAGATTGCCGCCGAACCGCCGCATATTTTTCGGCGACATGAACTGCGACACCGCCCCCAGCGACCTGCTTTTTTCGCTGCAGTGCACACCTGCCCTTGATTTGCCACGTCTAAACCGACTAGCTATCGCAGCCGATTTCCGATGCAAGGAGCCCTGCGATGAAAGCGCTTGTCGAAACCCTCAAAGCCACTGCACGCGAGACCAATGCAACCGACATCCGGGCCGCCTTCGCGGCCGATCCGAACCGCTTTTCGCGCTTCAGCACGAGGCTCGACGATCTTCTGCTCGACTATTCGAAATGCGCCGTGAACGACAAGGTCCTCGACGGTCTCGAGGCGCTGGCGAAAGCCGCCAAGGTCGAAGAGAAGCGGGACGCGATGTTCCGTGGCGACATCATCAACATCACTGAGGAACGCGCCGTCCTGCATACGGCACTCCGGAACCGATCGAACCGGCCAATCCTCGTCGCCGGCAAGGACGTCATGCCCGACGTCAATGCCGTTCTGGAGGCGATGGGTGCCTTTGCCGACGACGTGCGTTCCGGCGCCCTGAAGGGCGCCACCGGCAAGAAGATCACCGATGTGGTCAATATCGGCATCGGCGGCTCCGACCTCGGCCCGGTGATGGCGACGCTGGCGCTCGCGCCCTTCCACGACGGTCCGCGGCTGCATTTCGTTTCCAATGTCGACGGCGCCCATATCGCCGATACGCTGAAGCTGCTCGACCCGGAAACTTCTCTGTTCATCGTCGCCTCGAAGACCTTCACGACGATCGAGACGATGACCAATGCGGCGACGGCGCGCGCCTTCATCGCCGGCAAGCTCGGCGAGGCGGCGGTCGGCAATCACTTCGCGGCGGTCTCGACGGCACTCGACAAGGTCGCCGCCTTCGGCATCGACGCCGCCCGCGTCTTCGGCTTCTGGGATTGGGTCGGCGGGCGCTACTCGATCTGGTCGGCCATCGGCCTGCCGCTGATGATCGCCGTCGGAAGTGAGAATTTCGGCCGCTTCCTCGACGGCGGCCACGCGATCGACGAGCATTTCCGTACCGCCCCGGTCCGCGAGAACCTACCTGTTCTGCTCGGCCTCATCGGCTTCTACCATCGCAACGTGCTCGGCTATCCGTCGCGGGCGATCCTCCCCTACGACCAGCGCCTGTCGCGCTTCCCGGCCTATCTGCAGCAGCTCGACATGGAATCGAACGGCAAGGCCGTCACGCTCGACAGCAAGCCGGTGGAATTTGCGACCGGGCCGGTCGTCTGGGGCGAGCCGGGCACCAATGGCCAGCACGCCTTCTACCAGCTCATCCACCAGGGCACCGACATCATTCCGGCAGAATTCATGATCGCCGCCAACGGCCACGAAAAGGACCTGCGCCACCAGCACCAGTTGCTGATCGCCAACTGCCTTGCGCAGTCGGAAGCGCTGATGAAAGGCCGTACGCTGACTGAGGCTAAGGCGCAGCTCACCTCGAAGGGCATGGACGAGGCGAAGGCGGACAAGATCGCACCACACCGCGTCTTCACCGGCAACCGGCCTTCGCTTACTTTCGTCTACGACCAGCTCGACCCCTTCGCTTTCGGCCGCCTGATCGCGCTCTACGAGCACCGCGTCTTCGTCGAAGGCGCGCTCTTCAACATCAACTCCTTCGACCAGTGGGGCGTCGAGCTCGGCAAGGAACTGGCGACCGGCCTGCTGCCCGTCGTCGAGGGCAAGGAGAGCGCCGCGGGCCACGATTCCTCGACAGCGGGCCTGGTTGATGCGCTGCTGAAGGCGGCGCGGTAACGCCGAAAGCGATCAGATTGCAGCGGCAGGACGGGCGGGGTAGCGAGTGTCGACGCCCCCCTCTGCCCTGCCGGGCATCTCCCCCGCAAGGGCCCACAAGGGGGGAGATCGGCCGGAGGCAGGCTCCGCGTTCACTCTTCGAGAAACAATGCCAATCCACCCAGGGAGCTGGCCTTGGCTGTGCTAGAAGGCGGTGCCTCTAGCGAATCTCCCTCCTTGTGGGGGAGATGCCCGGCAGGGCAGAGGGGGGTGCATCCGCTGGCCGCTTGCGGATGCGCCCGATCCGCTCTTGTCGAAAGTACCCCTTCACTCGGGAGGGGCTCATCCGGAAATCAGAGCCCGATCTCGTATTTCCACGGCGGATTGGCGCCTGCGCGCGACACGGTCACGGCCGCTGCCTTGGCACCAAGCGCCAGCGCTTGCCGGACCGCCTCGTCGCTCAGGTTTGCGACCTGCTCCTTGGTCAGCAGGTTGTTGAGCTTCAGCGCGGCCAGCACGCCGGCATCGAAGGTGTCGCCGGCGCCGACCGTGTCGACCACCGTCACGCGCTCGCTTGCGACTTCGACCTTGTGGTTCTTCGTATAGCCGACGGCGCCGTCGGCGCCCCGGGTGATCAACACCAGCTTCGGGCCGCGCTTCAGCCACTCGGCCGCAAGCGCATCGTGGCTGCCCTCCATGCCGAACCAGGCTAGATCCTCGTCGGAAAACTTGATGATGTCAGACATTGCCGCCATGCGGTTCATGCGGGCGAGGTGCGCCTCTCGGTCCGTGATGAAGCCGGGCCGGATGTTGGGATCGAAGGAAATCACCCGCTTTTCGTGCTCGCGCGTCATCAGCGCTTCGTAGGTCGAGCCGCAGGGCTCGGGGATCAGGCTGATCGCGCCGAAGTGCAGCGCCTCGCAGAAATCGCCGAGCGCCGGCAGATGCTCCGTGGTGATCATCCGGCCGGCAGTGTTCTCGTCAAAGAAGGCATAGCTCGCATGCCCATGGACAAGCTTGACGAAGGCGAGCGTGGTGTGGAGCGGCAGCGTGGCACAGGGGCCGAAATCGACATTCGCCGCCTTCAGCGTCTCGCGCAGGATGTCGCCGAACATGTCGTCGGAGAGCCCGGTGAAAAAGCCGGTCGGAATGCCGAGCCGTCCAAGCGCGATCGCGGTGTTGAAGATGGCGCCGCCGGCATAGGGCGCAAAGGCGCTTTCCCCGGCCGCGGTCTCGCGCGGCAGCATGTCGATCAGGGCCTCTCCGCAACAAACGATCATGAATGTTCTCCCATGGAAACTACCGACCAGAAAATCAAGAGTCCCGGCGTCGCCGGGCTCACTGGGCTGCAAGCGTACCCACGCCGCCGTTGCGCTCCGACCAGGCGAGCGGCGCGTTCAGGAAGGCTTCCACCTCGTTCAGCGTCTTCTCGTCGAACAGCGCCTGCTCGCGGGCAACCGCCAGGACATTGCGCCAGGTGGCAATGTAATGCAGGTCGACGCCCTTGGATTTCATGTTGCCCCGCGCTTCCGGGAAAATGTCGTAGTAGAAGAGGGCAATGCCGTGCTCGACGATGCCGCCGGCCGCGCGGATCGCATCGATGAACTTGAACATCGAGCCGCCGGCGGTCGTCAGGTCCTCGATCACCAGTACGCGCGCGCCTTCCGGCATATGACCCTCGATCTGGGCATTGCGGCCGTGCCCCTTCGGCGCCTTGCGCACATAGATCATCGGCAGGCCGAGCCGTTCGGCAAGCATGGCCGCAAAGGGGATGCCGGCCGTCTCGCCGCCGGCCACCACATCGAATTGCTCGAAGCCGGCGTCGCGGAGTATCGTCGCCGCGGCGAAGTCCATCACCGCCGAGCGGATGCGCGGATAGGAGATCAGCTTGCGGCAGTCGATATAGACCGGGCTCGCCATGCCGGAGGACAGCTTGTAAGGCTCGTCGGCGCGAAAGTGCACCGCCTTGATCTCCCAGAGCATCTTCGCGACCAGCTCGGCCATCACCGTCTTGTCGGTGAACGCATTCGAAAACATGACCTCTCCTTCAAAATCAAACGATTAGGCAACCGCCCAGTAAAGCGGGAACAGCGGGTCGAAAACCGTGATCAGACCGGCTTCGGTCTCGATCTTGGCGGGATAGCGGACCGGCTCGTTGGCCTTGCGCAGCGTGATCGTTTCCTCGTTCGCCGGAAGGCCGTACCAGGCCGGACCGTTCAGCGAGGTGAAGGCCTCGAGCCGGTCGAGCGCGCCCTCCTCCTCGAACACATGCGCCAGGCAGCTCATCGTGTTGACGGACGTATAGATACCGGCGCAGCCGCAGGCGCATTCCTTCAGCGGATCGACATGCGGGGCGGAGTCGGTGCCGAGGAAAAACCGCACGTCTCCCGAGACGGCAGCGGCGCGCAAGGCCTGACGATGCCTCTCGCGCTTGGCGACCGGCAGGCAGTAATAATGCGGCTTGATCCCGCCGACGAGGATGGCGTTGCGGTTGATGATCAGGTGATGGGTGGTGATCGAGCCCGCGAGATTGCCCGCATGCTCCTTGATATAGTCGACGCCGTCCTTCGTCGTCACATGTTCCATGGTGATCCTGAGGTCGGGCAGCCGCCGGCGCAGCGGATCGAGAACCGTTTCGATGAACACCGCCTCGCGGTCGAAGATATCGACCTCCGGTGTCGTCACTTCGCCGTGGACGCAGAGCGGCATTCCGATCTCGGCCATGCGCTCGAGAACCGGCATCGCCTTGGCGATATCGCGCACGCCGCTATGCGAATTGGTGGTCGCCCCGGCCGGATAGAGCTTCACCGCCTTGACGAGGCCGCTCCCGTAGCCGGCCTCGACATCGTCCGGGTCGGTTCCCTCGGTGAGGTAGAGGGTCATCAACGGTTCGAACCGGTCACCGGCCGGAATGGCGGCGAGAATGCGTTGGCGGTAAGCGGCCGCGTCGGCGGAGGTCACCACCGGCGGCACCAGATTGGGCATGACGATGGCGCGGGCGAAATGGCGGCTCGTATCGCCGATGACGCCGCGCAACACGCCGCCGTCGCGCAGGTGGAGATGCCAGTCGTCCGGGCGACGGATAACGAGCTCTTGCATGTCAGCTTTCTCCCGATGCTCGCGCCCGATCCGCGCGGGCGGCGTCGAAGCCGGCCGAAGCGCTTGAAAGGGCGGTAACTCATGTGGTGAAACCGCGCCTCGATACCATCATTGCGCCGCCGAAGACAATGGCGCACTGAGCCAAATCTCAGAAATCCCGGATCACCAGATCGCTGGCGCGGCGGCTGCCGACGACGCGGCGGGCGTTCGGGATATCGTTGTCGAAGGCCTTCGTTCGCGCCGTCTCCTCATCATAGCCGTGATCGTGCCAGCGCTGCAGCAATCGCTGTTCGAGCACGTCGATCCCCGGATCGATGAAGATCGAATAGTCGAATGCCCCATCGAGCCCGCTCCACGGCACCTCGTCGAGCAGCAGGTAATTGCCCTCGACCAGAACGATGCGCGTTTCCGCGGCAATCGTCCGTGCCGAGGCGATCGCCAGTTCGCGGGTGCGGTCGAACACCGGAACGAGGACTTCGCCGTCATTGGCGCGCACCGCGGCGAGCGTCGACAGGAAGGCCCGCACGTCGAAAGTCTCGGGCGCCCCCTTACGCTGCAGCAGGCCCTTTTCGACGAGGACCGCGTTGTCCATGTGGAAGCCGTCCATCGGCAGCACCGCGACGTTTTCCCCCGTCTCGGCGATCGCCGCGGCAAGGGCCTCGGAAAGCGTCGACTTACCGGCGCCCGGAGGGCCGGCAATGGCGACGATGAAACGGCCGGCGCCCGCCGCCCGTTTCAGGATTTCGTCCGTCAAGGACTGTACATTCATGCGGCGAGCGCCTCGCCGGGTGGTGCTTTCGCACCGGTCATGAAGGCGACCGCGTCCGACATGGTGTATTCCTTCGGATTGATCACGCAGAGCCGACGGCCGAGGCGGTGGACGTGGATCCGGTCCGCCACCTCGAAGACATGCGGCATGTTGTGCGAGATCAACACGATCGGCAGGCCGCGGCGACGCACGTCGAGGATCAGCTCCAGGACGCGGCGGCTCTCCTTGACGCCGAGCGCTGCGGTCGGCTCGTCCATGATGACGACCTTGGAGCCGAAGGCGGCGGCACGTGCGACCGCCACCCCCTGGCGCTGGCCGCCCGAGAGCGTTTCCACGGCCTGGTTGATGTTCTGGATCGTCATCAGGCCGAGTTCGGAAAGCTTCTCCCGCGCCCTCTTTTCCATGGCGGAACGATCGAGCGTGCGGAACAGCTTGCCCATGATGCCCGGCTTGCGGATTTCGCGGCCGAGGAACATGTTGTCGGCGATCGAAAGCGCCGGCGACAGAGCGAGGTTCTGATAGACGGTCTCGATGCCAGCGGCGCGCGCATCCATCGGCGAGCGGAAATGCACCGGTTGACCCTCGAGGCGGATTTCGCCTTCGTCCGGGGTGACGGCGCCGGAAATCGCCTTGATCATCGAGGACTTGCCGGCACCGTTGTCGCCGATCACCGCGAGGATCTCACCCGGGTAGAGGTCGAAATCGGCGTGATCGAGGGCGGTGACGCGGCCATAGCGCTTGACGAGACCGCGGGCGGTGAGAATGGGTTCCTGTGCCATTATGCTGCTACCTTTCTGATCCACTGGTCGATCGCGACGGCGGAAATGATCAGCACGCCGGTCAGGAAGACCTTCCACTGCGGGTCGGCGCCGAGCATGTTGAGACCCATCGACACCACGCCGACGATCATCGCGCCGATCAGGGTCCCGAGGATCGAGCCACGGCCACCGAAGAGCGAGATGCCGCCGATCACGGCCGCGGTAATGGCCTGCAGGTTGTAATCCGTGACAGCTGCCGACGGGGAAATCGAGCCATTTCGGCCGATCGAGACCCAGGCGGCGAGCGCTGCGATAAGGCCGGCGAGCGTGTAGGCGCTCAACAACACCTTGCCGACGCGGATACCGGAGAGCTTGGCGGCTTCCGGATCGTCGCCGACCGCATAGAGATGGCGTCCCCAGGCGGTGTGGTTCAGCGCGTACCAGAGGCCGAAGACCAGCACGACCATGGCGACGACACCGAGGGTCAACACCGCGGCGCCGACCTTGAAGGTCACACCGAAGACATGCAACCACTGGGTCACCGCGGTCACGTCCGCCTCGCGGATGGTGGCGTTCTCCGAGTAGATGAAGTTCGTCGACATGACCACGTACCACGTGCCGAGCGTGACGATGAAGGGCGGCAGTTTCAGGCGCGACACCAGAAGACCGTTCAAAAGCCCGCAGGCGCCGCCGACCAGGAACCCGGCCGCCACTGCAATCGGCGCCGGCAGGCCGTAGCTGACGGCGCAATTGCCCATGACGACCGCCGAGATGACCATGATGACGCCGATCGAGAGATCGATACCGGCGGTCAGGATCACCAGCGTCTGCGCCGCGCCGAGCATGCCGACGACCGCGATCTGCTGCAGGATCAGCGTCAGCGTGTAGGACGAGAAGAACCTGCCGCCGATCGCCAGCCCGAAGACGAGGATCGACGCAATGAGCACGACGAACGGCACGGCGGCCGGCGTCGAATGCAGGAAATGCTGAATTTTCTGAAGTGGCGTCTTGTCGTGCGTGTCGAAGGACGCCACATCCGTCGAACTGTTGACCAGGACCTTTTCGAACTCCTGGGATGGTTGTGCGGCTGTGTTTGGCTCGCCCATGGAGACTCCTCCCGTAAACCCACTCAAAGAGGGTGCATTGCTGCCGGATGCGCGGCTCGCCGGTCGTCACGGCGGGTTCCGGAACTTTTCTCGATCAAGTCCGGACGATCTCATCCGGATCGCAACCTGATCGGTTCCGAGAAGCCAGAGCGGTTCGCGCGCGAAAGCGCATCGCGACTTTCGTTTATCCCGCCCTAAAGTTTGCTCAGGTTTCGCGCCTTGTCAAAGACGTTGGCGCTTAAGCGAAGGGCGGCCGGGGCCGCCCTTCCGTCATTTCGTGCGATCGAGGAATGCGGGCGATCAGCCCCAGCACTTCTCCGTACCGACCTTCGTGTCGATCGATTCGACGCCGGCGGCCGGCTTGTCGGTGACGAGCGCGACGCCGGTGTCGAAGAAGTCCTTGCCTTCGGTCGGCTTCGGCTTCTCGCCAGTCTCGGCGAATTTCTTGATCGCCTCGATGCCGAGTGCAGCCATCATCAGCGGATATTGCTGCGAGGTGGCACCGATCACGCCTTCGGTAACCGACTTGACGCCCGGGCAGCCGCCGTCGACCGACACGATCAGCACGTCCTTCTCCTTGCCGACGGCTTTCAGCGCCTGGTAGGCGCCGACGGCGGCCGGCTCATTGATGGTGTGAATGACGTTGATGTCCGGATCCTTCTGCAGAAGGTTTTCCATAGCCGTGCGGCCGCCTTCCTCGTTGCCGTTCGTCACGTCATGGCCGACGATGCGCGGGTCGTCCTCGTCGCCGATCTTGTTCGGATCCTTGGGATCGATACCGAAGCCGATCATGAAGCCCTGGTCACGCAACACGTCGACGGTCGGCTGCGACGGGGTAAGATCGAGGAAGCCGATCTTTGCTGTCTTGGCGTTTTCGCCCATCGTCGCGGCGGCCCACTGGCCGATCAGCTTGCCTGCGAGAAGATTGTCGGTCGCGAATGTCGCGTCGGCAGCCGTCGCCGGATCGAGGGGCGTGTCGAGGGCGATCACGAGAACGCCCGCGGCCTGCGCCTTCTTCACCTGGTCGACGATCGCCTTGGTGTCGGAGGCAGCGATGAGAATACCCTTCGCGCCGTCGGCGATGCAGGATTCGATAGCAGCGACCTGGCTGTCGTGATCACCGTCGACCTTGCCGGCATAGGCCTTCAGCGTGACGCCGAGTTCCTGGGCCTTGGCGCTCGCGCCTTCCTTCATCTTCACGAAGAAGGGGTTGGTGTCGGTCTTGGTGATGAGGCAGGCAGAGACGTCGGCCGCCTGCGACGGCGACGCGAAGGCAACGCCAAGAGCGAGCGCGCCGAATGCGGTGGAAAGAACAGTCTTCTTCATCAAACCCTCCCAAGGTTTAAATAATGCCGGGGACCGGCTTCAGGCTTCACCGTGGCAGCATTCTCCTCCTGCCGACGGTGCTTCCGAGCGTCAATCAAACACCAAAATTCCGAGGTGTCAATAAATAAATCAAATTGAATTATTATCTGAATGTGGCATTCTGCAGGGCAAGTAACCGGCCCTGTAGCGGCCGGCGGCGGCAAGAGCGCGCGGGAGCGAAACCGACAATCTCGCGTGAAGGGATGCCAACGGGAGGAGACGGTGGCATGTCACTGACAGAAGATCCCCATGGGGGATCGGCGCAACCCGACGTGATCGACCCGAGCGGCGGGGCGAACCAGACGCGCGTGCGCGCCTATAACGAGCGGCTGGTCATGTCGCTGGTGCGTCGCCACGGCAGCCTGTCCAAGGCGGAGATCGCGCGCCGGTCCGGACTTTCCGCCCAGACGGTCTCGGTCATCATGCGTGCGCTCGAGGCGGACGGGATGCTCATTCGTGGCGCGCCTGTGCGCGGCCGGGTCGGGCAGCCGTCCATCCCGATGCGGCTCAATCCCGATGCCGTCTATTCCTTCGGGGTCAAGATCGGCCGCCGCAGCGCCGACCTGGTGCTGATGGATTTCCTCGGCAACATTCGCCTGCACCTGCACCAGA
Source organism: Sinorhizobium fredii NGR234 (assembly GCF_000018545.1). Lineage (NCBI taxonomy): Bacteria > Pseudomonadati > Pseudomonadota > Alphaproteobacteria > Hyphomicrobiales > Rhizobiaceae > Ensifer > Ensifer fredii. The sequence continues at coordinate 117,121 of NC_012587.1, read as the reverse complement.
TCCACACCTATCCCCTGCCCGGCGACCTCGTCACCTTCATCGTCAAAGGCATAGAGAAGCTCGAGGAGAAACTCGGCCCCGAGGAACGCAAGCGCATCGCCGGCGTCGGCATCGCGACGCCCTTCGAATTGTGGAACTGGGCGGAAGAGGTCGGCGCGCCGCACGAAGAAATGGACAAGTGGCACGATTTCGACCTGCAGGCGGCGGTCGCTGCGCGGACGCGACATCCCGTCTTTCTGCAGAACGACGGCACCAGCGCCTGCGGGGCGGAACTCGCCTTCGGCGTCGGCGCCAGCTATCCGGATTTCGTCTATTTCTATATCGGCTCGTTCATCGGCGGCGGCGTCGTGCTCAACTCCGCGCTGTTCTCGGGCCGCACCGGCACCGCCGGTGCCGTCGGCCCACTGCCGGTCTCGGGCAAAGACGGCAAGACAACGCAACTGCTGAAGATCGCCTCGGTCTTCGTCCTCGAGAAGCTGTTGCGCGAACGTGGCATGGATCCGAAGCCGCTCTGGTATTCGGCCGACGACTGGATCGATTTCGGCGAACCGCTCGAGGTCTGGATCCAGGATTCGGCGGCGGCACTCGCCCAGGCGGTCGTCTCGGCCGTCTCCATCGTCGATTTTTCCGCCGCGGTGATCGACGGCGGCTTCCCGCCCTGGGTGCGGGCCCGCCTGCTGACCGCGACGCGCAAGGCGCTGCAGACGCTCGACCTTCAGGGCGTCACGCTGCCGGACCTTGTCGAAGGCGTCGTCGGCAGCCACGCCCGGGCGATCGGCGGAGCGAGCCTGCCGCTCTTTTCCCGCTATCTGCTCGATACCAATGTTCTCTTCAAGGAGCTTACCTGAATGTTAAAGGGAATAGACCCCATCCTGAGCCCGGAATTGCTTGCCGCGCTCAGGGCAATGGGGCATGGCGACGAGATCGCCCTGGTCGACGGGAACTATCCGGGCCAGGAACATGCCCGCCGGCTGGTGCGGCTCGACGGCCATCATCTGATCCCCGCGCTCGATGCCATTCTCAGCGTGCTGCCGATCGACGACTTCGTGCCGGAGGCAATCTTCCGCGCCACGGTCAAACAGGACAAGGACGCGCTTGACCCGGTGCATCGGGACATCATCGCATGCTGCCGCAAGCACGAGCCGAACCAGCCGGTCGTTCCGCTTCTCGGCACGGAATTCTACCCGCGCGTGAGAGCCGCCCATACGGTGGTGCAGACCAGCGAACCGCGCCTCTACGGCAACGTCATCCTGCGCAAGGGGGTGGTCTACCCCTGAGCCCGCCGCCCAAAAGTCACGACCTCCACCAGAGGTGGAGGTTTGAAACGCTGCGCTTGAACCGCTAGAAGCGGTTTTGCTATAAGTTAGTAGCTACGGTTAAAGAGGTCGGCAAAGTCGGAAGCTTTGTCGGCCTTTTCTTGATTACGGATATAGCGTCTGACGACCTGCTCATCATAGCCAGCCGTTGAGACGAAGTACCCACGCGCCCAAAAGTGATAGCCTTTGTAGCGCCGCTTGCGGGCATATTTGTTGGCCACGTAAAGGGCTGTCTTGCCCTTCAGGAAGCCCACAATGTGCGACACCGAGTACTTCGGCGGGATCGAGATCAGCATATGCACATGGTCGGGCATAAGGTGCCCTTCCTCGATCCGGCAATCCTTTTGCAGAGCAAGCCGATGCAAAAGGTCACCCAATTCACGGCGCAAGTCACCGTAAAGACGTTTCGTTCGGTATTTACTTGAAAAGACCACATGGTATTTGCAGTCCCACGTCGCGTGTGATTGCGATCGTTCATCCATAAAACCTCCGTTCTATGTCTCGGCCAGCCTAGCGGTCCAAGCACGGAGGTCTCTCAATCACAATGTAGAACGCGTCCAGTCCTCCACCGGAGGTGGAGGTTTATTTTGCTTACAACGAAAAACGCCCGCCGGCGGGGCCGGCGGGTTCTCCTTATTTTCGGAGTGACGTCGTCTCAGGCAGCGACGGTTCTGCCGAGGCGGGCGTCAAGCGAGAGCGCTCCGGGGCCGAAACCGGCAAGCACCAGGAAGGCGCCGGCAAGGGTAATGTTCTTCATCATCATGATCTGGTTGAACATCGACAGAAGGCCGTTTGCCGCTGCCGGAAAATCGGGAACGTTGATCGGGCCGCTGTGGAAGACGAAGGCCGTGACGAGGCAGAAGGCGGCAAGCAGATAGGAGGCAATGCGCGTCTGGAAGCCGACCAGAACGGCAAGGCCCGCGACGAGTTCGAAGAGGCCGGCGAGATAGGCGAGCGCCGTCGCCGCCGGCCATCCGGCATTGGCGATCATGCCGGCCGTGCCCGCCGGATCGGCGAGCTTGCCGAAGCCGGAGGTAATGAACATGATCGAGAGTAGAACGCGCCCGACGAGGACGATGACATTCAGAGGCATGCGCGAGGCTCCTGTTGGAAACGGATTTGCAACAGGAATATCAGCATTTGACGAATCGGCCAGCCGGCCCGATGGAAACGGATCGTTCACAATTTCGAGACGACAATGTGAAATCGTCAATCTTCCGGCAATATCCTGCGCGCCAAACTCGTCTCTGTTTGCAACAGGTCGCGCCTGTGGAAGAATTTTCCCCACGTCTGCTGCATGTTTTCTTAAATCCCCGGCGATTTTAGGGTAAGAACATGCAGCAATTCAAAGCGCTACAGCGACCTTGCGCATCTGACAAGACGCGCGGCGCTGTAGGGCACGCGGGGAAATCGCATGACCGAAATCAACCGGAGTCCCGCCTTCTGGCGGTCCTTTCCGATTTTCGAAGAGTTCGACAAGGAAACGCTCTGCGAACTTGCCGACATCGCCAGCTACCGGAAATGGCCGGCCGGCACGGTCATCTTCCAGCGCGGCGACGAAGGCAACTACATGATCGTCGTGGTCTCCGGGCGCATCAAACTGTCGCTGTTCACGCCGCAGGGGCGCGAACTGATGCTGCGCCAGCACGAGGCCGGGGCGCTGTTCGGTGAAATGGCGGTGCTCGACGATCAGCCGCGTTCGGCCGACGCCGCCGCGGTGACCGCCGCGGAGGGCTACGTGATCGGCAAGAAGGCCTTCCTCGATCTCATCACCCAGAAGCCGAGAATTGCCGAGGCGGTCATCCGCTTCCTCTGCGCGCAGCTGCGCGACACGACCGACCGGCTGGAAACGATCGCGCTCTACGATCTCAATGCCCGCGTCGCACGTTTCTTCCTGGCGACGCTCCGGCAGATCCACGGCAACGAACTGCCGGCAAGCGCCAACCTTCGCCTGACCCTGAGCCAGACCGATATCGCCGCCATTCTCGGCGCCAGCCGACCGAAGGTGAACCGCGCCATTCTGTGGCTGGAGGAACACGGCGCTCTCAAGCGGACGGACGGCATCGTCTCGTGTAATGTGGGACGACTGTTGATGATAGCCGATCCACCGGAGGACTAGGCCGATTGAGCCAGACGCCATGGCCGCATCGCCGCATCAGCCCGCTTGCCGGCGGGATCGTTGCGAGTCTGGCCACGGCGCTCCTTCTCTACCTTTATGCCGAGACGGCCTTCCGGACGCCGCGCGAACTCTTCTTCGACAATCTTACCCAATGGGTCTCCTCGCCGCGCTCGGCGGATATCGTCGTGGTCGACATCGATCGGGTGGCCTACGAGGCGCGGTCGGAAAACTGGGATCGTGGTGCGACGGCTGAGCTGATAGCGCGGCTTGCAGCCGCCCGCCCGAAGGCGATCGCCGTCGACTTCGTCTTCAGTTCCGACTGCGATCCGGCCTCGCCGGCGAATTCGGCCCTTGCTTCGGCGATCGGCGAAGCACCGGTCGTCCTGGGATTTCTGGCTGCGGCGCGCTCCCTTGAGCGGCCGCGTCCCGTTCCGCCGCTGGCGTTCAGACGTCAGCTCGCTGTTCCCGAACAATGGTTCACCCAGGGCGCGGAGACCGCCTGCCCGATCTTCATGGACCGGTCGAAGGCGGCGACGGCGGCATTCCTCGTCGGAGACAAGGATGCACGCGTCCGGCGTACGCAGGCCTTCGCCATCGTCGATAACGACGCCTTCCCGGCGCTTGGCATCGAAGCGGGCCGGCTGGGCGCGGCAAGCAGCACGCCGGTGCTCGGCGGTGAGCCAGCCTGGTTGAGGCTCGATCATGCGATCATCCCGCTCGACGCGGATGGCAATCTTCGTTTCGTGGCGAGCTCGCAAGCGGCGCTCGCCGCCCGGACGGTTTCGGCAGCCGACGTGTTGGCGGGCAGGATCGACGAATCCAGGATCGCCGGCAAGCTGGTCTTCCTCGGCAGCAGCATGCCGAGCCTCGGCGGGCTGAGACCGACCGCCTCCATGCCGCTCGAGCCCTCGGTACAGATCCATGCCGACATAGCCAATGCGGTGGTCACCGGGTTCGTGCCCTATCGCGGCGGCGATCAGCCCCTGATCGAGGCGCTGTTCAGCGTCACGACGGGCGTCGTTGCCGCCTATGGCGCAACGAAGCTCCGTCCCGGGATGACGCTGACGCTCGGCGCCGCGGCCGTGCTTGCCATCGGAGCCTTCGCGGGCGCCATCTACGCCGCGACCGGCTGGCTCTTCGACGCCGTCGGCATCTCGGTCGCGCTGGTGACCATCCTCGTTGTGACGAGCGCCTTGCAGCTCGCCCGGGTGCGCCGCGCCGAGGCGATCGCCCGGCAGAAATTCTCCCAATACCTGCCGCAGTCGGTGGTGTCCCGCTACATCGACGACCCGGACCGCGGTCGTGTGGCCGGCGAAGAGCGGCCCGTGACGGCGCTTTTCACCGATATCGAGGGTTTCTCGATACTCTCCCAGAAACTCGCCCCGCGCGAGCTCGTCGCCCTGCTCGACACCTATTTCGCGGAGGTGAATGCGCTCGTTTCCCGTCACGGCGGCATGGTCGACAAGGTGGTCGGCGACGCAGTCCATTCCCTTTTCAATGCGCCTGAAGATCTCGCCGACCACGTCGACAAGGCTATCCAATGCGCCGTGGCCATCAACGCCTTGACCGAAGAAATGCGGCTGCGACCGCAGTTTGCCAAGCATGATTTCGGCAGGACGCGGATCGGAATCGAGACCGGACCCGCGGTCCTTGGAGAGGTCGGCGCCGGCGGCAAGCTCGATTACACCGCCCATGGCGACGCGGTGAGCCTCGCCGCGCGCCTTCAGGAGGCGAACAAGTTCCTCGGAACGGCGATCTGCATCGGTCCGGCAGCCGCCGCCCAGTGCAAGATTGCGCTTCGTGCGCTCGGCCAGCATGAGATCCGCAGCTTCGGATCGATGGAGCTCTTCACCGTCGCCAATGCTGGCGGACTTCGGACTTCAGCGTAGACCGACGCTCGCATAGGCCTCGCGGATGCGCGCCTGCCCCCATCGCGTCACTTCACCTGGAGCTCCGCCGGGCCGGTCGAAATCCACTCCCTCGCCGGCAGTCAGCCTCCGCGCGATGCCCCCGCCTTCGACGCTGACGGCACCGTGCTCGACGAAAACGGCGAAGGCTGCCGCCCGGCTGGGTCCACAGAAAAACTTCGTGCCGCGAACGCCGATCATTCCGAAGGCCGTGCGGATCGCCATATCGACCTTCGGCAGTCCCTGTGGCCGGTCAAAAACCATTCGCCCGACGCCGAGCTCGAGCGTGCCCCCCTCGCCGGCGATGAAGCTGTCGATCAACAACTCCGTCTGCGGTCCGAGCAGAATGCGTGTTTCGCTGAGGGCGAGATCGGCAAAACTGTTGGTGCTCGTCGTGACATAGTCCCGGTCGAGTACGGCGCCGCCTGCGGCGAGCCGCTCGTCCGCGTCTCCCTGCCGACGGCGGACATTGCCGCGGATCTTTTGCGCCTTGCCGACGACCGCTCCGGTCGCGGCCGTCGCCGTCCGGCAGCCGACCACCGCCAGGATCAGGCCGCCAAGCACCATCCTTCTGTTGATATGCAGCTGCGGCATCGGCTTCTCCTCGCTGCCAATTGCAGCGCTCTCTGTATGAGCCTTCGTTCGAGGATAGACCGACGCATCCAGGATGCAAGACGCCGCTCGCGCCCCGCCGTGTTCGCAGACGATGCGGGCTCCTCGCTGTTTCGCTCGGAACAGGCACCACCTCACGCCAGTTCTAGGATAGTGGCCGGACTACAGCGCCGCGCGTCTTATCGGACGCGCGAAGGTCGCTGTAGCACTTTGAATCGCTGCATGCCCTTGTCCCTGAATCGAGGTCGATTCAGGGAGACATGCAGTAGGGGAGATTGTCATGGATACCCGGATCAACCCGACCATCGGCAGGGCAAATGCGCTTCTGCTTGCAACTGCTGTGCTGCTGTCGTTCGCGGCGGTCGCGGCTCCTTCGGCGCATGCGGCCGATCTCACCGCCGCCGAACAGTGCGACCGGGAAGCCGGCAGCGAACTCGATCTCGAGCGCAACCGGGCCTTTCCCGCCGTCGCAACGCAAGAAATCCGCATCGGCGTCGCGCTATCGGCCTGTCGCGAGGCTTATAACCAGAGTGGCGGCGCTCGCACCCAGTTCCAGCTTGCCCGTGTTCTCGACCGGGCCGGCGAGAAACTGAAATCGCTTCAGCTCCTCGGCGAAGCGGCGCAAAACGGCCACGCTCTGGCGATGGCGATGTACGGCATCCGGCTCGTGGAACGTGGCGAGGCTGAAGCGGCCTTCGACCTCTACCAACGCGCTGCGGCCGCCGGCAATGTCGTCGCAGCCCGCAATCTCGCCGTCGCCTATCGGGACGGTGTCGGCACGCGGGCAGACGGCGCCCTTGCGGCGCAGTGGTTCGCACGGGCGCAGACGAGCAAGCTCCAGTGAGGATTGCGCGTCACGCACCGAGGCCAGAACAGACCGGGCTTAGCGGATCTCGCCCGCCTGCGGCCCCCAGGTATCGGTCAGCGCAAAGCCATCGGCGAGCGGATCGAACGGGTCGAGCGCCACCTGATGCAGGCCGAAGGTCCAGCCTCGGCCCGAAATGGTCGGAATGATCGCCTTCCGCCCAGCGACCGTCGTCACGGCTTCGAGGCCGACTTCGAATTCCGAGCCGATGATCGAGCGGGATGTCAGGACATCGCCCGGCTTGACCTTGCCGCGCGCATGGAGCGTCGCGAGATTGGCCGAGCTGCCGGTACCACAGGGCGAGCGGTCGACGCGACCCGGCCACATGGTGGTGCAGGTCCTGACGGCTCCGTCCGCCTCAGTGTCGCGGAACATCACATAGGCAACGCCCTTGATCTCCGGGATTTCCGGATGCACGACCGGAAGCGTGCGATTGACGATGTCCTTCAGAGCCATACCCGCCTCGACGATCCGGCGCGCATTCGTTTTGTCGATCGTCGTGCCGATCTGGCGGACGTCGACCAGCGCGTAGAAGACGCCGCCGAAGCAGAGATCGACCTTGATGCGGCCCCATTCGGGCGTATCGACAACGACATCCAGTTCCTGGACGAAGGACGGCACCATGGTGAGCTTCACCCGCTCGCAACGGCCCTCCCGACAGGTGGCAGTCGCCTTCACCAGGCCCGCCGCCGTGTCGAGCATCACTACGGTTTCCGGCTCCTTCATCTCGATCATGCCGGATTCGAGAAGCGCCGTCGTGACGCAGATCGAATTGGAACCGGACATGGCATGGGCCTGGTCGGCCTGCAGGATGATGAAGCCGGCGTCCGCCTCCGGCCGCTTCGGGGGAAGCAGCAGGTTGACGGAGCCGATCGATGCGGCGCGCGGCTCGAGACACAGGAAACGGCGCAGGCTGTCATCCACCGTGTTGATGTGGTTCAGCTGCTCGGCGATCGAATTGCCCGGGATCTTCGGCACGCCGCCGATCGCCACCTTGCCGATCTCGCCCTCGCAATGAACGTCCAGCAACTGGATCGTGCGTTTCCATCTCATGACCGTTCTCCGGACCAGTGTCAGCGGCACCTGATATATCAGATGGGTCGATCCATAGCGCTTTCGCGGGCCGGCCGCAAGTGCGCCGCGTGCCAAGGTGCGTTCCCTCTCCCCACGCACCCAAACTTGCCGCTTGACGCCCAGGCGCAGGCGCGGGAGCGTGAAAGAAAAACGCATTGCTCCGGGCGGGACCCATGACGAAGTTCATCATCTTCACCGACTTGCACATGGTTCCCGAGGGCATGTCGATCATCGGGATCGATCCGTATCGGCGGCTGGCCGCCGGCATCCAACATGTCAATCGCTACCATGCCGATGCGGATCGTGTGATCTTCGCGGGTGACCTCGCGCATGGAGCCGACCGCGCCTCCTACGAGCGGCTGAAAGCCCTTCTCGGCGAACTCGATCCCCCGGCGGCGATCATGATAGGCAATCACGACCGCCGCGAGGCATTTCTGGAGGTATTCGACGAGGCGGCAACGGATGCCAGCGGCTTCGTCCAGCAGGTGATCGATTTTGCCGACTGTCGCGCCATCCTCCTCGACACGCTGTTTGCGCCGCCCTACGACTATCCGGTCAGCCATGCCGGCTATCTTTGCGACCGGCGCCTCGCCTGGCTCGACCGGCAACTCGCAAGCGCCGCCGACCGGCCGGTGCTGATCTTCATGCATCACCCGCCGCACATCACCGGCTTTATCGGCATCGATATGTTCCGCCTCATCAACGAGGAGGATTTCTATGGGCTGGTTCGGCGGCACGGCAATGTCCGCCACATCTTCGCCGGCCATGTGCACCGCACCATAAGCGGCTCCAGCCGCGGCATCCCCTTCTCCGTCTTCAAGAGTCCGGTTCACCAGCAGCCTATGCCCTTCGACATTCCGGACGCCTCGCTGTCGGTGGACGAGCCGGCGGCCTACGGTATTGCGCTGGTCACGCGCGACGGGGTGCTCGTCCACACGGAAGACTACGAGATCGCCAAGCGCGACGCCGCAGTGGCGTGAGCATTCAGGAGAGGCGCACGGCACTGTAGGCCATTTCGACACTTCCGGCTTCGTGCTAGGCTGGGGCCATGACTTCTGCCCTTTCCCCCCATCACGATTTCGATTGCCAGAGCTGTGGCGCCTGTTGCGCCTATTCGGCCGAATGGCCGCGTTTCTCGCTGGAGACGGAAGAGGAGCTGGAACAAATACCGGCCGACCATGTGGCGGCCGACCTTGGCGGCATGCGCTGCGAAAACGACCGCTGCACGGCGCTCGAGGGCACGCTCGGCAAATTCGTCGCTTGCAAGGTCTATGCCGTCAGGCCCATTGTCTGCCGGACCTGCATGCCCGGCGATGACGAATGCCTGATGGCCCGCCAACGGCTTTTTGGTGCCGCCGCCTGAATATGGAAACATCCGGATCATTCCCGCGTGATCCGTATGTTTCTCCCAAAATGACAACCTACTTAGAGAAAACATCCTGAGGCTGAACGAATTGCCGGATGGATGTTCGGCTGCGCAAAGCATATTTTTCGGCCACGAATTGAAGGGCGCCAAGGCGCCCTGCTACCCCGCGTGGAGGACCGCGTTCGATGAGCCAGACCCAGCTTCAAAAACCAACCATTAGCACCGACGCCGCGCCCGCGCCCTTTGCCGACTTTGCGCCGCCGATCCGGACGCAGACCACCCTGCGCCAGGCGATCACCGCCGCCTATCGCCGGCCCGAGACGGAATGCCTGCCGCCGCTCGTCGAAGCCGCGACACTGCCGCGGGGAACGCGGGACGCCGCCGCCGGGACCGCCCGCAAGCTGGTCGAGGCACTGCGCGCCAAACACAAGGGTTCGGGCGTCGAGGGGCTGGTGCAGGAATATTCGCTTTCGAGCCAGGAGGGCGTGGCACTCATGTGTCTTGCCGAGGCGCTGCTGCGCATACCCGACACGGCTACCCGCGACGCGCTGATCCGCGACAAGATCTCCGACGGCAACTGGAAGTCGCATCTCGGCGGCGGCCGGTCGCTGTTCGTCAACGCCGCCACCTGGGGTCTCGTCGTCACCGGCAAGCTAACCTCGACGGTCAACGACCGCAGCCTCGCCGCGGCGCTGACACGGCTGATCTCGCGCTGCGGCGAGCCGGTGATCCGACGCGGCGTCGACATGGCGATGCGGATGATGGGCGAGCAATTCGTCACCGGCGAGACGATCGACGAGGCGCTGCGCCGCGCCCGCGCGCTCGAGCAGAAGGGCTTCCGCTATTCCTACGACATGCTCGGCGAAGCGGCGACGACCGCCGCCGACGCGGAGCGCTACTACAAGGACTATGAGGCGGCCATCCACGCGATCGGCAAGGCCTCTGCCGGACGCGGCATCTATGAAGGTCCCGGCATCTCGATCAAGCTCTCCGCGCTCCATCCCCGTTATGCGCGGACACAGGCGGCGCGGGTGATGGGCGAATTGTTGCCCAAGGTGAAGGCCCTCGCCCTCCTCGCCAAGACATACGACATCGGCTTCAACATCGATGCCGAAGAGGCCGACCGGCTGGAACTGTCGCTCGATCTTCTGGAGGAACTCTGCCTCGACAGCGATCTCGCCGACTGGAACGGCATGGGCTTCGTCGTGCAGGCCTATGGCAAGCGTTGCCCCTTCGTGCTCGACTTCATCATCGACCTGGCCCGCCGTGCCGGCCGGCGCATCATGGTGCGGCTCGTCAAGGGCGCCTATTGGGACGCCGAGATCAAGCGGGCGCAACTCGACGGGCTCGAGGATTTCCCGGTCTTCACCCGCAAGATCCACACCGACGTTTCCTACATCGCCTGCGCCCGCAAGCTGCTTTCGGCGACCGACGCGGTTTTCCCGCAATTCGCCACGCACAACGCCCAGACGCTCGCCACCATCCACCACATGGCCGGCAAGGACTTTCACGTCGGCAAGTACGAGTTCCAGTGCCTGCACGGCATGGGCGAGCCGCTCTACGAAGAGGTGGTGGGACGGGAAAATCTCGGCCGGCCCTGCCGCATCTATGCGCCGGTCGGCACACACGAGACGCTGCTTGCCTATCTCGTCCGCCGCCTGCTCGAGAACGGCGCCAACTCCTCCTTCGTGCATCGCATCGCCGATCCGGGCGTTTCGATCGACGCGTTGATCGCCGATCCGGTGGAGATCGTCCGCGCCATGCCGGTCGTCGGCGCCAAGCACGAGAAGATAGCGCTGCCGGCCGAGCTGTTCGGAGCCGCGCGGCCGAATTCCGCCGGCCTCGACATATCCAATGAAGCGACCCTTGCCGCCTTGACCGAGACGCTCAAGGCAAGCGCCGCGATCGGCTGGACCGCGGCCCCGCAACTTGCAACCGGCGCGGCTTCCGGCGAAACGCGCCCTGTCGTCAATCCGGGCGACCATCGCGACCGCGTCGGCTCGGTCACGGAGACGTCCGAGGAAGACGCGAAGCGGGCCGTGCGGCTTGCCGCCGAGGCGGCTCCGAGTTGGGCTGCCGTTTCCCCCGCCGAACGGGCGGCCTGCCTCGACCGCGCCGCCGATTTGATGCAGGCGCGCATGCCGACGCTCCTCGGGCTGATCGTGCGCGAGGCAGGCAAGTCGTTGCTGAACGCGATTGCCGAGGTGCGCGAGGCGATCGATTTCCTGCGCTATTACGCCGAACAGACGCGCCGGACCCTTGGCCAGGCCCACCGGCCGCTCGGTCCCGTCATCTGCATCAGCCCGTGGAACTTTCCGCTGGCAATCTTCACCGGCCAGATCGCCGCCGCACTCGTCGCCGGCAACCCGGTACTGGCCAAGCCGGCGGAAGAAACGCCGCTGATCGCCGCCGAAGGCGTGCGCATCCTGCACGAGGCCGGCGTGCCGGCAAGCGCCCTGCAGCTCCTGCCGGGCGACGGCCGCGTCGGCGCCGCTCTGGTCGCGGCACCGCAGACCGCCGGCGTGATGTTCACCGGCTCGACGGAGGTGGCGCGGCTCATCCAGGCGCAGCTCGCCGATCGGCTCTCGCCGGCCGGCCGGCCGATCCCGCTCATTGCCGAAACCGGCGGCCAGAACGCGATGATCGTCGATTCCTCGGCGCTTGCAGAACAGGTCGTCGGCGATGTCATCGCCTCGGCCTTCGACAGTGCCGGCCAGCGCTGCTCGGCGCTGCGCGTCCTCTGCCTGCAGGAGGACATCGCCGATCGCACGCTCGCCATGCTGAAGGGGGCGCTGCACGAATTGAACATCGGCCGCACCGATCGTCTTTCAGTGGATGTCGGCCCGGTGATCTCCGCCGAGGCCAAGGACATCATCGAGACGCACATCGAGCGGATGCGCGGGCTCGGCCGCAAGGTGGAGCAGATCGGCCTTGCCGCCGAGACGGAAGCTGGCACCTTCGTGCCGCCGACGATCATCGAATTGGAGAAGCTCGCCGATTTGCAGCGCGAGGTGTTCGGGCCGGTGCTGCATGTCATCCGCTACCGCCGCGACAATCTCGATCGGCTGATCGACGACATCAACGCCACCGGCTACGGGCTGACCTTCGGCCTGCACACGCGGCTCGACGAGACGATCGCCCATGTGACGAGCCGCATCAAGGCCGGCAACCTCTATGTCAACCGCAACATCATCGGCGCGGTGGTGGGAGTCCAACCCTTCGGCGGCCGCGGCCTTTCCGGCACCGGTCCGAAGGCCGGCGGACCGCTCTATCTCGGCCGGCTGGTAACGCCGGCCCCGGTGCCGCCGCAGCACAGCTCCGTGCATATTGACCCGACGCTGCTCGATTTCGCCAAGTGGCTCGACGGCAAGGGTGCGACGGCGGAGGCGGAGACAGCCCGCAATGCCGGCAGCAGCTCAGCGCTGGGACTGGACCTCGAACTCCCCGGCCCGGTCGGCGAGCGCAACCTCTATGCACTGCATCCGCGCGGCCGTGTCCTGCTTGTGCCGGCGACCGAGAGCGGGCTTTACCACCAGCTCGCCGCAGCGCTTGCAACCGGCAACAGCGTCGTCGTCGATGCCGCCTGCGGCCTGCAGGCCTCGCTGAAGTCCCTGCCGCACAGTGTGGCCCTGCGCGTCTCCTGGTCGAAGGACTGGGCCGCCGACGGCCCGTTCGCCGGTGCCCTGGTCGAAGGCGACGCCGAGCGCATCCGCCAAGTCAACAAGGCAATTGCGGCATTGCCCGGTCCGCTCGTGCTGGTCCAGGCCGCCTCGGGCGAGGAGATCGCCCGCAATCCGGACGCCTATTGCCTGAACTGGCTGGTCGAGGAGGTTTCCACCTCGATCAACACGGCCGCCGCCGGCGGCAATGCCAGCCTGATGACAATCGGCTGAGCGACCAAAAACTTCCCCTCCCCAACCCCTCCCCACAAGTGGGAGGGGCTTGAGATGCCGCACACTCTTCACTCCCTTTTGACCGATGCAACGAGGCCGAAATTTTCAGGCAGGGCACTCGGCCGCAACGGGCGCCAAAGCCCCTCCCACCTTTGGGGAGGGGCGATGCTGCGCCTCGGCAAGCAGTCCATCGAGGATGACGAAGCGCCTCCATTCCGCTATCAGCGTTGCCAAACCGGGAAGCAGCGGATGTTCACGCTCCAGCGCATCGAGACCTCGGCACAGGAAATCAGGAAGAGCCGCTTTGTGGCGATCGCCGGCTCGATCGACGACGAGCAAGCGGCAAAGGCCTTTCTCGCCGCCCATTCCGAGCCGGCCGCCAACCACAATTGCTGGGCCTGGCGGATCGGCCAGACATACCGCTTCAATGACGATGGCGAGCCGAGCGGCACGGCGGGCAAGCCGATCCTGGCGGCGATCGACGGCCAGTCGCTCGACCGGGTCGTGGTCGTCGTGACGCGCTGGTTCGGCGGCGTTCTGCTCGGCAGCGGCGGCCTGATCCGCGCCTATGGCGGCACCGCCGCACTCTGTCTCAGGGCGGCGGAAAAGGTCGAACGGGTCGAGACGCACCGTGCCACGGTCGCCTGCGACTTCGCCGATCTCGCCCTCATCAAGGCACGGCTCACCGCCCGCGGCATCGCGATCGCCAGCGAAAGCTTCACCGACACCGGTGCCATGCTGGTGATCGATTTTCGGAAGGACGCGGCGGAAGCCACACTCACCCTGGTGAGTGATCTCAGTCGCGGCAGGGCGATCGTTTCGCTCGATACCTGACCGCCCCTTTCGCTCAGCCTCACAATCATCATACAAATGACCGACAATTTGCGTGGCACCCGCCGCGGCAAAAGGGTGATCGAGGAGACCTTCAGATGAAGACGAGAGTTTTGGGACGGACGGGCGCAACAATTTCGGAGATCGGCTTCGGCGCCTGGCAGATCGGCGGTTCCTGGGGCGATGTCAGCGAGGAAGACGGCAAGCGCGCCCTCAACGCCGCGCTCGACAACGGCGTCACCTTCATCGATACGGCCGACGTCTATGGCGACGGCCGTTCGGAAAAGATCATCGCTGCGGTGCTGAAGGAGCGCGGCGGCGAAAAGCCGTTCGTCGCCACCAAGGCCGGGCGACGACTCAATCCGCATGTCGCCGATGGCTATACCGGCGCCAATGTCGAAGCCTTCATCGACCGCAGCCTCAAGAATCTCGGCGTCGAGACCCTCGATCTCGTCCAACTCCACTGCCCGCCGACGGACGTCTATTACCGGCCCGAGCTTTTCGGCGCGCTCGACAAAATCGCGGCCAAGGGCAAGATCCGTCACTACGGCGTCTCGGTCGAAAGGGTCGAGGAGGCCCTGAAGGCGATCGAATATCCGGGCGTCGCCACGATCCAGATCATCTACAATATCTTCCGGCAGCGACCGCATGACCTTTTCTTTGCCGAAGCGAAGAGAAAGAATGTCGGTATCATCGTGCGCGTGCCGCTGGCCTCCGGCCTGCTTTCAGGCAAGATCGGCAAGGACACGGTCTTCGCTGCGGATGATCACCGCAACTACAACCGCCACGGTGAAGCCTTCGACGTCGGCGAGACCTTCGCCGGCGTGCCGTTCGAGGCGGCGCTGGAAGCGGTGGAAGAGCTGCGCAGGCTGGTGCCCGCCGATGTGCCTATGGCGCAATTCGCGCTTCGCTGGATCGTCGCGCAGGAGGCCGTTTCGGTCGTCATCCCCGGCGCCCGCAACGCCGGCCAGGCGCAATCGAATGCGGCGGCCAGCGCGCTTGCTCCGATCGGTGGGGCGACCATGGAGGCGATCGCCGCACTTTACGAGCGGCTGATCAAGGTCCATGTTCATCAGCGATGGTAACGGAGCAGCGGCGGGTCTTCCTAGCAGCCAAGGGAAGGCAACGATGAGCGAGGCCTTCGATCTCGAACGTTTCGTCAAGGCGCAGGAGGGCGTCTACGAGAGCGCGCTGGCGGAGCTTCGCGCCGGCGCCAAGCGGACCCACTGGATGTGGTTCATCTTTCCGCAGATCCAGGGCCTAGGCCATTCGTCGATGGCGCAGTATTACGCGCTGGCGGATCTCGACGAGGCGCGGGCCTTTCTCAAGCACCCGCTGCTCGGCCGGCGACTTCGTGAATGCACGGAGGCTGTGAACGCAGTCAGAGGGCGCAGCGCTCTCTCCATCCTCGGCCGGCCGGACGATCTGAAGTTCCGCTCGTCGATGACGCTCTTCGAGGCCGCCGACCCGACTGTCGGAGCTTTTGCAAAAGCGCTCGACCATTATTACCACGGCGCCCGAGATCCCCGAACGATGGAAATCCTCGGCGGGGCTTGAATAGCGGCCGACCTCAAAGCGATGCAACCGGCATCTGGGTGACGAGCAGGATCAGAAGGGCGCAGACCGTCAGGCCGGCGATGATCAGCATCAGCTCCTTCATCATGTAGCGGTACATTCAAGCCCTCCTTTCTGCTGGACGGCGTGGCAACGGAGACCATATGGGAATCCGCCGCTGCCGTTTTGAGGCGCGCCCGAGCCACAACATCGTGAACGCGCCGAAAAACGAGACCGGCTTGCCGCAAACGTGCCCCACTGCGCCGCTAGCTTCGAGAGCGCCGGGGCAGCATAGGCATTGCAAGGAGCTGACCGATGGTCGTCAGGCTGATCGTCCAGACCGTCATCTGGTTCGGGATCATGGGAGCTGTTCTCTTCGCTTCGGCCGGAACCTTCGACTGGCCGGCCGCCTGGATTTACCTCGCCATCATGCTGGCGCTTTCTCTCATCACCGGGCTGCTGCTTGCCTGGCATGATCCGGCGCTGCTCAGGGAGCGATTGGCCGCCCCCATCCAGAAGGACCAGCCAAAGGCCGACAAGGTGCTCCTTTCCGTGCTCCTCCTGTTCCTGTTCGGCGCCTTCGCCTTCATGGCGCTCGATGCCGCACGATTCAAATGGTCGGCGGTACCATCATGGGCACAGGCCGCCGGCGCGCTGCTGCTCGTGCTCTCGATCGGCTTCAACTACCGGGTCATGCGCGAAAACAGCTTCGCCGCACCGGTTGTGAAGGTGCAGAGCGAGCGGGGACAAAGCGTGGTCACGACAGGCCCCTATCGCTATGTCCGCCATCCGCTCTACAGCGGCAGCCTGCTGTTCGTCGCCGGCACGTCGCTGCTGCTCGGTTCCTGGTGGGGGCTGCTGGCCGCATTGGGGCTCGCAGCCCTGCTCGCCATCCGGATCGGCATCGAGGAAAAGGCGCTTCGCGCCGGCCTCGCGGGGTACGACGCCTATGCGCAACGGGTGCGTTATCGGCTCGTTCCGTATGTGTGGTAGCGGATCTTTGGGCGGTTGATCCAATCGTGATCAGCCAGGCACGATGCGCCCGGAGACCTCGGCGTTTTCGGGACGAGCGACACCGTCGCCGCGGGCGGAAGTCTGCGCCGTCGGCACGGGCGGCAAGAGCAGCTCCTCCAGAAAATAGGCGGAAAGCGCGGCGCGACCGGAGAGCTCCGCCTTGTGGTAAACCGACGTCGCCTGCTGGCGAATTGTCGCTTCGCTCGCTCCGCGAATCCGGGCGATCTCCTTGTGGCTGAAGCCCTTGAGCAGCAGCAATCCGACCTCCTGCTCAGCCTGGGTGCAGCCCCAGGCCCCGAATTGGCGCTGGATGGCGGCGCCGAGCTCCTGAAAGTGATCCGCCAGATCGGCACGCCACTGAGCGTTGCTTTCGCGGATGCGCGCGACCTTGTCGCGCAGATCGAGGTTATCCGCCTCCTGCTCGCGAAGACGCGACGAGAGCAGCGCCACGCAGGCCGAGCAACCGACAAGAAGCGCAATGCTCACCGCCTCCGTCAGTAATTCCGCGACGGTCCATTCCTCCTCTTCCTTCACCACTTCCAGTCCCAGCAACAGCGCGAAGGTTCCCACCGCACCAAAGATCAGGATCTGCCGGCCGCGTCCCTTGGTCCAATCCATCGCCCATCGCCGCTGGCGGCGGCGCCCCGCAACTCGCAGTACCGCCGCCATTTTGCGCCCGCCCTCCCGGCTTCGCAACAGATGGGCGCCAATTGGTGGTTCAGGCGATGAAGAAGCCATCGGCGCTGAGCGCGGCCCCGGCCTTCAAGACACCGTCCGGTACGCCGTCAAAGTGCGCACCGATGCCATCAGGGTGATCATTACAAAGGCGTTCGAGATGGCTGAAGTCAACCCAATCGCCGTCCACGAGGAACCCGTCCCACCTATCGAGTTCGAGATCGGCGACCCGCCCGACACGATGAGCCCCATCGGCGAACACAAAGGTGTCGCCGGTCAGCCACTCGTCCAGCGTATCCTCCAGCGATTCTCCAGTCCCGCTGTCGTCCGCCTCCTCGGCTTGCTCGCCGTCGGGGACCTCGCCCGCGGGTTCGTTGCTCGACTGGGCAATTCCGCTGCTGGCAGTTTTCCCGCCTCCGGCTTCACGGACGAGTTGCTGGAGCGTTTCGGCCGGGATCGGCGCGTCGCTGACAGCCAAGATCGCGTCATTGAAATCACCGTCATAGTCGGGACTGGTGTTCAGCCGGTCCTCGAAGCCGATGATCTCGATGCCGCTTGCCCCTGCTGCGCTCGACGATAGCCCGATCGCCTGCATGCTGCCGGCGGGGTTCAGAAGATTGCCACCGTCGTCGGCACCCAGCGCGCTCAAGGGTTGGATCGGCAGGATGTTGCCGGCATCGTCCATGACGGTCGGAGCGAAGGGATCATTCACATTGGCCGGTGCGCCGGTCAGAAGGTTCTTCAGTTGCATGCCGCCGTCAGCGAACTGCTCCAGGTCGACGCCGATCTCGTCGGTGCCGCGCACCAGGAAGAGGCACAGGCTCTGGCCGTCCGGAACGTCGACGGCAATGGATGTGCCGCTCGCCGCATCGGAGAGATCCGCGACCAGTATGCGCCCCTCGCTGATGGCGCCGGTCGCCTCATCGATGAAATAGGCGCCCAGCGCATCGGCGCTGTCCGTCGAGCCGCCGATCACCGTGACCTGCTTCGTTGTCCCGATCCCGGCGAAGTCCGCCATTTCAAGATCCCGTATCTCGGCGAGATCCTCGACCGTCTTGGATTCCTTGAGCTTCGCCAAGGCAGGGGTGACGTCGTCACTGTCGTCGGCATCCACCTGGCCGACAATTCCGTTGCGGTAGAGGTCGACCTGCGACGTCGCCGTGCCGTCCGGTGCGACGGCGGTTTCGGTGATCTCACCCACGCCCGGAGCATAGTATTTGAACTCGACCCCGGTGGAGAGTGCCGAACTGTCAATGATCTTGATGACGTCTTCAAATTGCCCGAAGGACGTTTTGACACTGAGTCCGGTCTCGGCGAGGATGCTTTCGTCCTCGGCGATGCCAGGTGCGAACTCCAGATAATAGGCCGGGCCGAATTCCGGACTCGCCTTCATCGCCCAGCCCGGCTGGTTGCCGGGATCGTCGGCCGACCATTGGCCGTCGTGATTGACGCCGACGAAATTGCCGTCGTCGTCATATTCGTAGTTGACGACGATCTCGCCGAAATACCAGACATTGCCTGCGGTATCCTGCGCGTACCAATCGAAGGTATCCTCGATGATGACATCGTCCTCGTAGACCGTGTCGCGGATCACGGTGGTCGCAACGCCACGCACCTCGAAACTCGCAGAGGTGGTGAAGACGTCGTTTCGCTCCGTTGTGACCTCGCCGGTGTCGGGATCTGTCTCATCGCCCATGTAACTCAGGACATGACCCGGGATCAGCGGAAGATAAGGGTTGTTGATCGGCGCTCCGGGGTTGAAGGTCGCCGCCGCAAAATTGGGCAAGATAGCCATGGCAAGTCCTCCGAGGTAGCTGCTCCGCGGTCGGCTCCAGCCTGCCGCTCCACCGCATGAGCATGCTGTCGTGATCGCCTCACGGGAATCCGGCAGGCGTGATGCGGAAAAGAGTTGGCCGTTCAAAGCGCTGGGCAAACCGTCTTACGGATGTGAGATGGGCGGCAGCTCGATGAGCCCAGGCATCGGAGACCGGCATGTCCCGCAACCGGTCCGTTGGCCGCCAAGGGGAAGACCTTGACCGGATGCCTGAAGGCCCGTACCGGCGTTGGTGCCAACGAAATCTTCGGCTATGGTCTTGGCAGGCAAACGGGATAATGGCCATGCGGATTTCCAGTTCTTCGCCAGAGGGCAAGTCCGCTCGCGGCAGTCTCGCCCGCGCGTTCCGGCTAGCGCCTTGGCGCGCGGTCGGGGCGAAGGGATGACAAGGATCCATATGCGCCGTCTCGCCGTGGCTCGCACCGGTGCCGTGTTGCTGGCGTTCCCGGTTGCAGCCATGGCCGAAGACCGTCTGCCGATCCTTGCCGAAGACTGCACTGCGCCCTGTGCAGGCTATGAGGTTACGGCCGAACTCCAGAACGACTGGGTGTTTGCCGCCGACCCCTCCTTGCTGAAGTCCGACGAACTGGAACCGACGATCACCGTTGACCTGTTCCTGGCACCAACCGACAATCTCCGCTTCGTCGCCTCCATCATCACCGAGCAGGTCGTCGAGCCGGAAGCCGGCGAGAATGCGGTCTTTCAAGGCATCGGGACCTACCTGGCCGAACTCTACACCGCCGTCGCAACGGGTCCCGCCACCATAAGGGCCGGAAAATTCGACACGATCTTCAGCCTTGCGAGCGAGGTCGCGCCGGGGATCAACGCCACCGAGTTGGTCTCGGATATCGACGCGGACGAGCGCCTTGGCGCCGAGGTCGTGCTTGACTTCGGCGGCCTTGGCATGGAGCAGGTCCTGGCGGCGACTGCCTTTACGACCGACCGGTCGGTCCTCGGCAATTCCCTCTTCACCCGACGCGGCCGGACGAGATTGTCCGATGGCGGCGCCGGCAATACCGATGGCCTGTCCTCCTTCTCGATGACACTTGACGGCTGCCGGGGGTCGGAACCGATCGATTGCTATCTGGAGGGTGATTTCGGGTACAGGCTCGGCATCCGGTATCAGGCCGCCGGAGCGCAGAGCGGCGAAGACACAGAAGACAGTCCTGGCGACGAAGTCGGCTATCTGGCCGCCGCGACGACGAGCCTGGAACTGGACGAAATGACGCTCAGATTGCTCGGCGAGACCGCTTATCTCCGGCATTTCGACGGCGGCTCCGACGATGCCTTGCTCCTCACGGGCTCCGCGGCACTTGAACTGGAGCCGGTGACTTATGTTGCGAGCTATACGCAACAACTGAATCTCGTTGCGGGGGAACCGGACAGGCGCGAGCACCTTGCCGATTTCGAAGCCATCTACGAGCCCCGGGAAGGCACATCACTCGAAGGTTGGGAATTCGCCGCCGCCTACACGGTTGCGCGCGACGCCGACGAGACCGCCCACATCTTCAGCGTTCGAGCGGTGTTCAATTTCGACGGCGACGCGGAACTCGGGTCGCGGTGAGATGTGACGAGCCGCCTCTTCGCCAATGCACGGCGCGCGCTGCGAGTTCTCTGAAACGAGCGCACGGCCGCAATTGCCTGCGGCCATTCATCGTTGACTCCGCAGACGATCAGAGCAGAATGATCTTTTTCTGCGTCACTGCTCAACAGAAGGGACGCCTACGATGACGATCGCAAGGAAACTCCAGCACTATATCGAGACCGAGGGGATCGACTACGATACCGTCCCTCACCACCGTACCGCAACGACCAGCCAGACCGCAGAGGCCGCCCACGTTCCCGGCAACCGGCTGGCCAAATCCGTGGTCGTGCACCACGAGATGGGCTACGTGCTTGCCGTCGTGCCGGCCACGCACCGGGTCGAGCTCTCGACGCTGCAGGATGTCATGAACAGGCGTCTGGGCCTTGCCTCCGAGGAGGAGGTCAGCACGCTCTTTTCCGATTGCGAGATCGGCGCGGTGCCGCCCATCGGATCGGCCTATGGCGTGCCGGTCATCCTCGACGAGAGCCTCGACAAGGCCAACGACGTCTATTTCGAGGGCGGCGACCACCGAACGCTGGTGCACATGAGTGGAACCAGCTTCCGCAACCTGACGAGGGATGCGCAGGTGGCCCGCTTCAGCCATCCGGGCTGATGAGGCCCAACGCGCTTGATCGGCTACCGGTGTCGGACCGGTTCCGTGACACTGCACTTGGTGCGCGGCTTTAAATTGGAAAGAAGTGGCGCACCCGAAGAGATTCGAACTCCTGACCCCCAGATTCGTAGTCTGGTGCTCTATCCAGCTGAGCTACGGGTGCGTGCCTGAAGCGGTGACCACCGCTTGCGTGGCGATCCTCTAAAGGGTCCTTTCGGCGATTGCAAGCGCCTTTCGGCAAAAAACTTTATTTTTGCGACGACGGTGGCGCGCCGAAACGCGCGGTCCGGCAACGAGGCCGCTGCAAGCGAGGATTCACGAGCGGCCCTTGGCGCGGAAGGCGTCGAGCCGCACCGGGCGGTCCGGAAGCTCGATGCGAAACAGCGTGCCGGGCGTCGGCTTTTCGACCAGCGCAATCGTGCCGCCATGGGCGAGCACCAGTTCGCGAGCGATCGCGAGACCGAGCCCGGTGCCGCCGGAGCGCGCCGAGCCGCGGAAAGCGGCGAAGAGATTTTCGCGTGCCTTGGCCGGCATGCCCGGGCCGGTATCCTCGATCGAAATCGTCACGACGCTGCCCGTCCGGACGGCCGAGACGGAAATCATCGCCGGGCGGCCGTCGTCGGGCTGGTGGTTCGTCAGTGCCTGGACTGCATTGCGGCAGATATTGTGCACGACGCGGAAAAGCTGCTCGCTGTCCGCATCGACCATGATGTCGTCGCGGACCTGGACATCGAATTCGATGCCGCCCTGGCGATCGACCGCCAGCAGCTCGCCGACATCCTGGACCAGCGGGCGAAGCGCCACGAAGCGGCGATGCGGTTCGGCCTCGGCGGTCCGCCCATAGGAGAGGACCTCCTGCGTATAGCCGACGGCGCGGTCGATGGTCCTCAGCAGCGTCGGCGCGAAGCGCTTGACGACCGGATCGTCGACATCGGCCAGCCGGTCCGAGATGAGCTGGGCCGAGGACAGGATGTTGCGCATGTCGTGGTTGATCTTCGAAACGGCAAGGCCGAGTTCGGCAAGGCTTTTCTGCTGCTTCAAGGTCTTCTGCAACTCGCGCTGCATGCTGGCGAGGTGCTGGCCGGCGAGCGCCAGCTCGTCGCCGCCGTCCGGCGGCACGAGGACCCGTTCCGGACTGGACGGCTCGTCGGAAAATTCCTGCATGCTCGTCGTCAGGCGCTTGATCGGCACGATCAGCATGCGGTTGATGGCGAGGAAGATCAGCGCCGCCGTGATCAGCGAAATGACGATCGACAGCAGGAAGACATTGCGCGAATAGACGAGCATGGCCTTGCGCAGGCTCGCATCCTTCATCACCAGTTCGATCGTCGCTTCGCTCTCGCCGAGCGGTCCATAGACCCGCATGATGCGGGTGCCGCCGAAAAGCAGCGTATCGAAGGCGTCGCGGATCGCGCCGAGGGCGGTGAAATTGGCGACGTCGTATTCGCCGTCGATCTGAGGCGGCATGTCGACGGTCGCGATCATCCGCGACGCATCCTTGCGGCGGATGACGATCGCCTTGGTGCCGGTCGCCATCAGCGTCTCACGCTGCACGGCGCGCGGCAGCTCGATATTCTGCAGCCCGTCGACGACGACGGCGGCGGCCGCCACGGTGTTCAGCCGGTCCTCGAGCCAGCGGATCCGCATGTTGGCGACGGAGGGCACGAAGATCAGCACCTCCGCCAGCATGACGAAGGCGATCGTCAGCAGCAGGAGCTTGCCGGAGAGCCCGCGCAGAAATCCGACGGCCGCTCGCGGCGGCGCACTCTCATTGGCCGGACGTGCGTCTTCTACCATGACCCGTGATATTCCCTGCCCTCAGCCGAAACGCCGTAGAATGCCGATCGCAGAGCGAACGAAGCGATTTCGCACCATCGGGGAATAATAGGAGATCGCCGCCTGTTTTCCAATCTCGGAAAGGGTTGGATAGGGCGCGACATAATCGCGAAAATTCTTGAGCGTCAGCCGGTTGGCAATGGCAAAGGCCCAGAGGTTGATCATCTCGCCCGCCGCGGCACCGGCGATACCGGCGCCCAGAATACGCCCGCCACGACCGACCACGATCTTGATCATTCCCCGGTCCAGCCCATCCGTTCGGGCCCGATCGCTTCCCGACAGATCCGAGCGAACCACTTCGACCGTGCCGAAGCTTGCGCGCGCCTCTTCCTCCGTCGCCCCGACCTGGGCAATCTCAGGGTCCGTGAAGGTGACCCGGGGGACGATTTTCCGGGTTTCGCGCCCCGGCAGACGAAAGAGGATCTGCTGCAGGACGAGCCGCGCGTGATAGTTCGCCGCGTGCGTGAACTGCAGACCGCCCGCCGCGTCGCCGATCGCATAGACGCGGCGGTTGCTCGTCCGCAGGTCGGCGCCGACGTGGATCCGCTCCGCGTCGTGACGAATGCCCGCGGCGCCGAGGTCCAGCGCTGCATGATTCCCGGTACGGCCGGTGGCGAGCAACAGGTCGCTGCCTTCGATATCGAATCCTCCTTTCTTATCCACGCAGTGCAGCCGGACCCCGTCGCCATCGCGCTCGATCGAGCGAATGGTCGTCCGTTCGTGGAGAGCCGTGCCTTCGGTTCTGATGGCATCGAGCACGATCGCCTTCAGTTCCGTGTCCTCCTTCGAAAGCGCATCGGCCCTTTCGACGACAGTCACGCGGGCCCCCAGCCGGCAATGGGCCTGCGCCATCTCGAGACCGAACGGCCCTGCACCGACGACGACGAGATGGCGCGGCAAGGGCGTGAACTCGAACAGCGATTCGTTGGTAAGATACGGCACCTCCGCCAATCCGGCGATCGGCGGAACAGCCGGCGAGGAGCCCGTGGCGATGACGAAGCGCCGGGCGCGAATGAGGTACGTGCCGGCGGCGACCGTCCGGTCATCAAGGAAGCGAGCCGTTTCCTGGATCACCTCCACGCCGAGGCCCGAGAAGCGCTCGACGGAATCATGCGCCGCGATGCCCTCGATCACCGAGCGGATGCGAGCCTGCAACCTTTCGCCGTCGATGAACGGCTCCGCCGCCACCAGGCCGAACGCGCCGGCCTGGCGCATCGCCTGCGCCTGCCTTGCCGCCGCGATCAGCGCCTTCGACGGCACGCAGCCGTAGTTCAGGCAATCGCCGCCCATCCTGCCCCGTTCGACGAGAACGACGGGCACACCGAAGGCGGCCGCACCGGCGGCGACCGACAGGCCGGCAGCCCCGCCGCCGATCACGCAGATGTCCGGATTGCGTATCTCTCCCACGCCGCGCCCTTTTCGCCGTCAGCCTTGTCGACGTGACTGTAGTAGCCTGTAAGCCAGAGGCAATGCCGCAAACAGCGCCAGAGCGAGGAGGGCCAGCGAAATTTCCTTCGTGGCAAAATCGGAAAGCGCCAGCGCGTGGCCGCTCTCGCCCGCCCGCTCGATCACGTCATCGAGCCCGCAGCCCAGCCACGCATAGGCGAAGGTTGCCGGAACGATGCCGATGAGAGTCGCAGCGACGAAGGTACGCAGCTTCACGTCGAAGAAGGCGGGCGCGATATTGACGATAAAGAACGGAAAGATCGGCGCCAGGCGCAAGATCAGCAGGTAGAGAAACGCATTGCGCCGAAATCCTTCAGCGAGACGCTCCAAAAAGCGTCCGGCCCGCCTTCGCAAGAGATCGCTAAGGACGCCGCGCGCGGCGAGAAACAGGAGGCTCGACCCCAGCGTCGCGGCGAGGACCGTGATCGTGCCGCCGAGGAAAGGTCCGAACAGAAATCCGGCGGACATCGTCAGCACCGATGCCGCCGGGATCGAGAAGACCACCGCCGCGACATAGGCAAAAAAGAAAACCAGGACGGAGCGGACGGGAAAGGCGTCGACATGGAGACTCAGCGCTTCCTGATGACGGACGAGCGCCGACAGCGAAACATGGTGCTGCAGCCCGAGGGCGTAGAAAGCCAGTCCGCCTGCGATGAGCAGCGCAAGAGGCACGGCCCGCCAGAGCGACCGGCCACCTCCGGATACGCGCTCGTCCCGGCCCGGGCGGGCGCGCAGGGCCGTTTTTTCTTCCGCCCCGTTGCTGACACCATGGCTCATGAACTTTGCTTTCGGCGTGACTTACTCCTTGATTTAGAAGGACTCCTGACCGCCGACCAGTAAAGAATGGTCGCGCCCTTAAACGACAGCGTGAACGGACGGCAATGGCAACTCACGTTGCCGTGAGACGGCAAAGCCCGCCGGCAGCGGCCGGCGGGCTCGTTGATTCTGCTCGGGTTTTGCCGAGCTGATGATCAGAATTCTTCCCAATCGCTGCGAGCGGCAGCGGCCGAACCGCCGCCGAAGGCGCGGGCCACCGTTCCCATCATGCGGCGGGCCGGCGAAGCGACCGGGCGGGCCGTCTCCCTGGCGGGGGTGATGGTCCTTGCCGGCTCGCGGTCGACCTTGAAATAGGTGATGAGGGTGGCGAGACCGTTGGCTTCGGCGGAGAGCTTGTGCGTCGCCGCATTCGCCTCCTCGACCATCGCGGCATTGCGCTGGGTCACCTGATCCATCTGGTTGACGGCGGTGCTCACTTCGCCAAGCCCTGTCGACTGCTCGCGCGCGGCGGTGGCGATCGAATGGATGTGGTCGTTGATCTTCAGCACCCGTGTCTCGATCTCGCCGAGCGCGGCGCCCGTCGCCTGGACCAGCTTGACGCCGGTCGCCACTTCGCTGCCCGACTTGGAGATGAGCCCCTTGATGTCCTTGGCGGCGCTGGCGGCGCGTTGGGCGAGTTCGCGGACCTCCTGCGCGACGACCGCAAAACCCTTGCCCGCGTCACCGGCCCGTGCCGCCTCAACGCCCGCGTTCAGCGCCAACAGGTTGGTCTGGAAGGCTATCTCGTCGATGACGTTGGTGATCTGGCCGATTTCGCTGGAGGCCTGCTCGATGCGCCCCATGGCGTCGATCGCGTTGCGGACGACGGAGGCGGATTCGGCGGCGTTTTCCTTCGCTTCCGTCACCATGATGGTCGCCTCGTGGGCCCGCTCGGTCGAGCTGCGCACCGCCGCGGTGATCTCGTCGAGGGCGGCTGAGGTTTCCTCGAGCGCGGCGGCCTGCTGCTCGGTACGCTTCGACAGGTCATCGGCGGCCGAACGCAATTCGGATGCATTGCCGTTGATCGAATCCGTCGCCGAGCGCACCTCGCGCATCGTCTTCTGCAGGGTCGTGAACGTCTCGTTGACATTCTTCTGCAGTTCGGCGAAGGCGCCCTGGAAGCTGCCGTCCATGCTCTCCGTCAGGTCGCCTGCCGCCAGGCTGGCGATCACCCGCCGTGTTTCGGCGATGCCGCTGTCGACGCTGCCGACCAGCTCGTTGACGCTCGCCGCGAAGCGGTTCAGGTCATCGTTGTCGTAATCCTTGCCGATACGCTGGGCGAAGTCGCCGGCGGCGGCGGCCGCGACGACGATGCCGATGCTCGACTGCAGGTCGGCGCTCTTTTCGCGCAGCGCCGCTTCCTGGGCATTGAGCTCGCGCACGGCAAGCCCGTTCTGCTTGAAGACTTCGACGGCTGCCGCCATGTCGCCGATCTCGTCCTTGCGCCCGGCAAAGGGCACGTCGACGGAGAGGTCGCCGCCGGCCAGCAGCTTCATCCTGCCGGTCAGATCGACGATCGGCCGGCTGAGATGATTGGTGCCGATATAGAAGGCCGTCCCGATACCGGCAGCCATGCCGAGGCCGGCGATGCCGAGGACGATGAGGACGACCGTCCTTTCGAAGGCGGCGATGCCATCGGTGATGGCCTGGAGGGACTCACGGTCGGCATCGACGACCACGTCGATCTCCGCCTGGAAGGCCTTGCGGTTGGCGCGATTGGCTTCGTTGTTGCCCTGCTCGTTGGCGGCCTGCGGCGAGACTTCGCGGCCGAGCCGGGCGGTTTCCGTGCGGAACGCCTTGAATTCCTCGGCCCGCTTGGCCACCGCGTCGAAGGCCGGCAGCCTGTCGGCCGGGACCAGCGGACGCCACTCCTTCAACAGCGCGTCGATCTTGCCGAGGTTCTTGATGATGCCCTCGGCGAAGGGGGTCGCCTTTTCGATCGTCGGCGCGGCATAGACCCCGCGCGATTCCATCACGACGGCCGTGACCAGACGATTGAGGCGCTCGCCCTTGAAGCTTCGTTCGGAGGCGTTCTGAAATTGGCCGAGCTCGTCGTTGTACTTCGATACGATCAGCAGCGACATGCCGGTGATGGCGACCGCCAGCAGGCTCATGATGCCAACGATCAGGTAGATCTTTCCGCGAATTCTCATTTCCTGCTCCCCTCCCCCGGCTACTCGCCCTTAGCGGGCAGAGGCGCAGGGCCTACACGTATTATTAAATGCTAAAGTACATGTGGTTAAGAAACCGCTCATTGGCCGCATCAAATTTCGTAGAGACATCCGGGAGATGGAGCGCCCGGTCCGGGCAGGGAGGCGGATGCCGTTCAGCGGGAATTGACTTTCCCGCGCATTTGTCCTTATAAGCCGCGCACGTCCGGTCAAGTCGCCCGAAGGCGGAGCTGCGTCCGGTAACGTAAACGCTCTTGCAATTTGCAAACCCAAGAAGGGCCGCACACCGCGGTATTTAAAAAAATGAAGCGTACCTACCAACCGTCCAAGCTTGTTCGCAAGCGCCGTCACGGCTTCCGTGCCCGCATGTCCACCAAGGGTGGCCAGAAGGTCCTCGCAGCCCGCCGGGCTCGTGGCCGCAAGCGTCTCTCGGCTTGAGCCGAAGCTGCCCGAAAGCATTGTTTGGGCACATGACGTCAGAAAAAGACAAGTCCACTGTCGGACGGCTGAAAAGCCGTCCGCAGTTTTTGGCGGTCAGGGCGGGAGAAGCCCGAAAAGGGCCGCACTTTCTCCTTGAAGTGCTTGACCGGAAGGATCCGGAGGGCGAGGCCCGCGTCGGCTTCACTGTTACCAAGAAACACGGCAATGCCGTCGAGCGAAACCGGATGCGCCGACGCCTCAAAGAGGCCGTACGGCTTTCCGCCGGGTTTGCAATGAAACCCGGACACGACTATGTGATTGTCGCCCGACGCGATCTCCTGAACGCGCCTTTTGACGCATTGACCCGAGGCTTGCAGGATCGCATCGAAAACAAGCCGAAACCGAAGCGGCCGCCGGCCGGTTCCAGGAAACCATGATGGAAAACAATCGCAATTATTTCGTGGCGATAGCGCTCTCGGTGCTGATCCTCGTTGCTT
This sequence comes from Sinorhizobium fredii NGR234, assembly GCF_000018545.1. Taxonomy (NCBI): domain Bacteria; kingdom Pseudomonadati; phylum Pseudomonadota; class Alphaproteobacteria; order Hyphomicrobiales; family Rhizobiaceae; genus Ensifer; species Ensifer fredii. The sequence goes on along the minus strand of NC_012587.1, from coordinate 88,677 downwards.
GGCAATACTTCTATGTCAATCCCAGGATGGATAAGGACCGGATCGCTGCGGAAAAAGCCCAGCAGACACAGCAGGTGCAGCCGCAGCAGGGAGGCCAGCAGCCCGCACCGGGCCAGGCACTTCCCGGTGGCGCCGTTCCCGGCGAAAGCCGTGACCAGGCGGTCGCCAAGTCTGCACGCGTCGCGATCGACACGCCGGCGCTGTCCGGTTCCATCAACCTGACCGGCGCACGCTTCGACGACCTGAAGCTCAAGGGCTACCACGAGACCGTCGACCCGAAGAGCCCGGTCATCACCCTCTTCAGCCCGGCGGAAACCGCGGACGGCTATTTCACCGAAATCGGCTATATCGGTAACGACGCGAGCGGCTCCGTACCTGGCCCGCAGACCGTCTGGACACTCTCCGGCGGCGAGAAGCTGACGCCGGCAACGCCCGTTACCCTCACCTACACGAACGACAAGGGCATCACCTTCGCCCGGACGATCTCGATCGACGAGAACTACATGTTCCAGGTCGTCGACAGCATCAAGAATGACGGCTCCGCGCCGGTTTCGCTTTCCTCCTATGGTCGCGTGACGCGCTTCAACAAGCCGACGACGCCGAGCATCTACGTGCTGCACGAGGGCTTCATCGGCGTCGCCGGCGGCAGCCTGCAGGAGGTCGGCTATTCGAAAATAGAAGAAAACCTGCCGGTTGAACCCGGCAAAACGACCGGCGGCTGGCATGGTATCACCGACAAATACTGGGCAGCGGCTATCGTCCCGCCGCAGGAGACGCCCTTCGACATCCGCTTCTCGCACTTCACCGATGGCCGCCCCCGTTTCCAGAGCGACTACAAGGGCGATGCGGTCACCGTCGCGCCCGGCCAGTCCGCGGAGGTCAAGAACCTCGTCTTCGCCGGCGCCAAGGAAGTCCAGGTTGTCGACACCTACACGACCGCTTACGCCATTCCAAAGTTCGAGAAGCTGATCGACTGGGGTTGGTTCTGGTTCATCACCCAGCCGATGTTCAAGATGATGGATTTCTTCTTCCGTCTGTTCGGCAATTTCGGCGTCGCGATCCTGGTCACCACGATCGTCGTCAAGCTGATCTTCTTCCCGCTCGCCAACAAGCAATATGCCTCGATGGCGAACATGAAGAAGGTCCAGCCGAAGATGGAGGAGCTGAAGAAGAAGTTCGGCGACGACCGCATGGGGCTGCAGCAGGCGATGATGCAGCTCTACAAGGACGAGAAGATCAATCCGCTGGCGGGCTGCTGGCCGATCCTCATCCAGATTCCGGTGTTCTTCGCACTCTACAAGGTGATCTACATCACCATCGAGATGCGCCATGCACCGTTCTTCGGCTGGATCAGGGATCTTTCCGCTCCCGACCCGACGACGATCGTCAACCTCTTCGGCCTGCTGCCCTTCGACGGGCCGGCCTTCCTGCATCTCGGCATCTGGCCGATCATCATGGGCGTCACCATGTTCCTTCAGATGCGCATGAACCCGACGCCGCCGGACCCGACCCAGGCAATGCTGTTCACCTGGATGCCGCTGGTCTTCACCTTCATGCTGGCGTCCTTCCCGGCCGGCCTGGTGATCTACTGGGCCTGGAACAACACCCTGTCGATCACCCAGCAGTCGATCATCATGAAGCGGCAGGGCGTGAAGATCGAGCTCTTCGACAATCTGAAGGGGCTGTTCACGAAGAGACCGAAGCCGGCGGAATAGCCGGCAGATACAGCGATTGCAAAGCCCTGGACTTCAAGTCCGGGGCTTTTTCGTCTCGGCGCCTTCGTGCGACATGCAGTGGCGTTGACGTCGCCGCGCTGCGCGGGCATCACGCGCTACTGCATGTCTCCTTAAATCGACTTCGGATTTAAGGACCAAGACATGCAGGAAATGCAGGCAGTCAAGGCGGCGACGACCTCTGTCCTTTCCAGCGGAGACGCAGCCGCACATGCTTCAGGACAATTGTCATGACGGACCCGTCGGCCACCTCCGCCTCGTTCGGCGCCAACGAAAAATTTGGCACCCTGCTCGTCTTCGGCTCGGCCTTCTTCTGGAGCTTCGGCGGCGCCATCGCGCGCTTCCTGCATATTTCCGACAGCTGGACGATCGTCTTCTGGCGCTGCCTGTTTGCCGGTCTCTTCCTGCTGGCGTTCATGCTCGTTCGTGACGGACCGCGCGGCACCGTGTCGCTCGTCAGGGGCATGGGCTGGCCGGGCGTTGCCGTCGGACTCTGCTTCACCACCGCCTCGACCTCCTTCATCATTGCCATTTCCTACACGACGATCGCCAATGTCGTTCTGCTCGGGGCCGGAGTGCCCCTGTTCGCCGCGCTGATGAGCTGGGTGCTGTTTCGTGAACGGGTTTCGCGTTTCACCTGGGGTGCGATCGCCGCCGTGATCTTCGGGGTGGCGATCATGGTGTCGGAGAGTCTGAACGGGTCGGTCTCGCCGGTCGGCGATGCGCTCGCGCTGCTTATCCCCGTCGTCTTCGCGCTTGCAACCGTGATCACCCGCCGCTACCCGCATGTGCGGATGACCCCGGCGACCTGCTTCGGCTGCTTTGCCGCCAGCGCCATTGCCGCAAGCCAGTCGTCCGACCTTTCGGTGACGCCGGGCGAACTCGCCCTGCTCTTCGCCTTCGGCGCCTTCAATCTCGGGCTTGGCATGGCGCTCTTCGTCACTGGCGCCCGGCTGGTGCCGTCGGCGCTTGCCGCACTGCTTGGCACGGCCGAAACCGTGCTCGCCCCCGTCTGGGTTGCCATCATTCACGGCGAGGTGCCGAGTGGCCGCACGATCGTCGGCGGCGTCTTCATCTTCCTGGCGCTGCTTGCCTATCTCTTCAATGAGTTCCGGGGCCAGCGGAACGGCCCCAGGCGGCCAGTTCGGACGCCGACACCTTGACATCCATTGCCAAAACCGGGAAGCCATGGGCTTTCTCGACAAGGGACCGACTACCGATGGCCGAAACCACCACAAAAGACGACAAGCCGCTGTTCGGCCGGCCGTGGATCTTCATCCGCGGCGTCCCGTCGATGAAGTTCCTGCCGCCCGAGGGTCCGGCCGAGATCGCCTTTGCCGGGCGCTCCAATGTCGGCAAGTCCTCGCTGATCAATGCGCTCGTCGGCCACAAGGGCCTCGCCCGCACCTCCAACACGCCCGGGCGCACCCAGGAACTCAACTATTTCGTGCCGGACGGCTATTCCGGCGAGGCCGATGACCTACCGCCGATGGCGCTCGTCGACATGCCCGGCTACGGCTATGCCCAGGCGCCGAAGGAACAGGTGGATGCCTGGACGAAGCTGGTCTTCGACTATCTGCGCGGCCGCTCGACACTGAAGCGCGTCTATGTGCTGATCGACGCCCGCCACGGCATCAAGAAGAACGACGAGGAGGTGCTGGCGCTTCTCGACAAGGCGGCGGTCTCCTACCAGATCGTGCTCACCAAGACCGACAAGATCAAGGCGGCCGGCGTGCCCAGGCTGATCGCCGAGACGCTCGACAAGATCAAGAAGCGGCCGGCCGCCTATCCGGAGGTCCTATCGACATCTTCGGAAAAGGGCGCCGGGATCGAAGACCTTCGCATCACGATCGAACAGGCGGTCGCGCGCTGAAGCTAGCGTGAGCAGCCTGCCGGCTGTCCGAAGGAGTCTGCCGTAATCTCTTTGACCCCTCACTTCCCGGACACGCCCGCCGCTCTATTTCCTGGCTGGCGACGCGGTGTTCGTCGCCTCAAGGTCAGAGGAGAGAGAGATGTCCGACTTGATTGTCATCGGTTTCGACACGCCGGAGGAGGCCGACCGGGTTCTCCTGAAGCTCCACAGCCTGAAGAAGGAATATCTGATCGATCTGGAAGACGCGGTGGTCGTGGTGCGCGACACCGACGGCAAGGTGCATCTGAAACAGAGTATCAATCTCCCCACGGTCGGTGCCGCCTCCGGCCTCCTGTCAGGCTCGCTCTGGGGCGGGCTGGTAGGGTTGCTTTTCCTGAACCCGCTCGCGGGCTTCGCGATCGGCGGTGCGATCGGCGCGGGTGCCGGAGCGCTATCCGGCTCGCTTGCCGACTACGGCATCGACGACGATTTCATCAAGTCGCTCGGCAGCACGATCCCGAACAACTCCTCCGCCCTTTTCATCCTGGTGCGCAAGGTGCAGCCTGAAAAGGTTCTGGCCGAACTTTCGGGGCTCCGCGGCCGCGTGCTGAAGACCTCGCTCTCACCGGAGCAGGAGCACAAGCTGCAGGCTGCCCTCTCCGATGCACAAACACCGTCGCCACCCGCCGGGACGTTTTAACTCAGCGGTCGCCCCTCATCCGGCCTGCCGGCCACCTTCTCCCCGCAAGCGGGGCGAAGGGGACTCGCGGCGGCGCTTTTGTCCCCTCTTCCCGTCAGAACGTCGTCAGAACGGGGAGAGGGCCCTTTCACTCACAATACCGGCGCAAAGGTCAGCGCGAGCCCGTTGATGCAGTGCCGCTTTCCGGTCGGCGGCGGTCCGTCGTCGAAGATGTGGCCGAAATGGCCGCCGCAACGCCGGCAATGGCATTCGGTTCTGGTCATGAACAGCGAATTGTCGTCGCGCTTGCCGATGGCGCCCGGGAGCGACTGCCAGAAGCTCGGCCAGCCGGTGCCGCTGTCGTATTTCGCCTCGGAGGAATAGACCGGCAGGCCGCATCCGGCACAGTGAAAGAGGCCGTTACGCTTTTCGCTGTTGAGCGCACTGCTGAAGGGCCGTTCGGTATCCTCCTGCCGGAGAATGCGGTAGCGCTCCTCGCTGAGCAGGCCGCGCCACTCTGCATCCGTCCTGGTGATTTCGAAGGTCTCGCCGCTTTTTGAAGCGCGTGCTGGCTGGGTGATCTCGCCTGCGGCCGCCAGGGCGGCGAGTGCCGCGCCGGATGTCAGGAAATTGCGTCGGCTCATCATCGGAAATCCTCCCGTCTGTGTCATCAGCGGCTCCTGAAATATGGGGTCCGCGCTCGACGCGGCAAAGGGAGACGGATCAAGCCGCAGCGAGCGTCGGTCCAAGGAACTGCCACCGGCCCGGGCAAGGCCGGGCCGGTGGCGTGGTAGCCCTTCAGCCTTTCGGCAGCAGGACCTTGTTGATCACGTGGATCACTCCGTTCGACTGCTTCACGTCGGCAATGGTGACCCAGGCGGTACTGCCGGTCTCATCGGTCAGGCCGATCTTGCCGCCGTCGGACCTGGCTTTCAGGATGCAGCCTCCGACCGTCTTGACGTCGTGCGCGCCGCCATCATCGGCGATCATTTTGGCGATCGCCGACGACATCGCATCGGCCGCCACGACGTGGCAGGTCAGGACCTTGGCGAGCTTGTCCTTGTTCTCGGGTTTCAACAGCATGTCGACCGTCCCGGTCGGCAAAGCACCGAACGCATCATCGGTGGGCGCGAAGACCGTGAACGGACCCTTGCCCTGCAATGTCTCGACAAGGCCGGCCGCTTTCACGGCCGCGACCAGCGTGGTGTGGTCCTTCGAGTTGACGGCATTCTCGACGATATTCTTTTCGGCATACATCGGCGCGCCGCCGACCATCGGGTTTTCCGCATGAGCGACGGTAGCGCCGACGGCAAGAATCGAGGCGAGAGCCGCCGAATGGAACACGGACCTGAACATCTTTTCTTCCCTTCCAGTTGCGATTGTTAGCGGGGGCCTTCGGAGGCACCCCGCCCAAATCGTCCGTTCCCTCCTTGGGAACACGACGAGCAACGGAAGGCGCGGAAAAAGAGTTTCAAGCCGCGCGCCCGATCTCTCTATCCGGTTGACAAACAAGACGAACTGGCCGCGCCATTGCAGGCTGGTGGAGCTTCACCGGCGGGTCGTGCCGAGTGCGATGACGGGGCCGGTGGCCGCGCCGGTCGGCGAGCCGCCTAAAGGCTCGAGGCTGACGGCGAGCGTCGAGCCTTCGGTGATCTTCGAGCGGACAGCCGGCGAAACGCGGATCTCGCCCTCACCGGACTGCGGCAGCACGCCGAGCGAGATGGCGGGGTCGCTGCCCTTGATCAGCCAGAGTTCCAGGGATTTCTCCTCGGCCTGCCGGGCAGCGACCGGCGTCACCCTCAGCCGCCCGGTTCCGATGTCGAACTGTGCAACGAGGGCGAGGCCGAGGCCGTTGCCTTGCCCCTGAAGTTCCGCGACAAGCGGCTTGCCGCCCTGACCGGCGCTGAAAAGCTCGAGCATGGAGATCCCGAGGACGGCGACGGCGGCAAGCGAGGCAATGGCCAGACTGCGCCAGAACGACAGCGAGTTCCAGAGGCCGGCAGACTTCTTGGGGCTCGCCGGGCTCTCGAAAACTCTACTCTCGATCGCAGCGAAGACATGCGGCGGCGGCGTGACCGGCTCATAGGCCATGTCGATGTGGGCGAGATTGCTTTGCCAGCGAACGACCATGGCGGCGAAATTGCGATCGGTTGCCATGCGCGCCTCGACCTGGCGGCGGTCCTCGGCAGACAGAACACCCAGCACGTATTCCCCCGCGATCACTTCGTCGCGGCGGGAATCCCCGCTTTCGGGCTTCTGGGTCGTCATCGTTCCATGCACTCTCTCAACTTCAGGAGGCTTCGCCTCAACCAGGTCCGCATCGTGTTGAGCGGTACCGCGAATATCTCGGCCAGCTCCTGGTAGCTCAATCCCTCGACATAGGCCCGACGAACCGCCTCGGCGCGGTCTGCCTCAAGCTCTTCGAGACAGGCCTCGATGCGCCTACCCTCCGACCGGATCACGGCCGATCTTTCCGGATCCAGAGCAGGATCAGCCAAATCATAGGCCTCGTCAATCGCGTTGGCGACGGGTTTCCGCGCCCGCAGGCGATCGATCGCCTGATTGCGGGCGATTGCAGCGAGCCACGACATCGGATGAGCCTCGCCGGCCAGGAAGCGGTCGGCGCGATGCCAGATCTTGACGTAGATATCCTGCAGCGCCTCTTCGGCTTCGCCGCGATCCTTGAGAATACGCAGGCAGATGCCGAAGAGTTTCGGGCTCGTCCGGCGATAGAGTGTAGCGAAGGCGTCACGGTCTCCCAGAGCCACGCGCCCGAGCAGCGTGGAGATCTCCTTGTCAGCCATGACGCATGCCCCTGGGCTTCATTGCGGACACCATAGGCCAGAAATCTCCGCGCAACCACCCTGCGGCAGCGCCCGATTTCAGACACGCAATGGACTCGCTGCCCCTCGAATTGCCGGCGCTCGGGCGCGACCGGCGGGTGCAATCCTGCGGCCGCCATCATTACGGCCCATTGTTGCGCCCGGATCATTCCATCCGGCGGAAAGTTGCGTTAGAGCCTTCCACACGAAACAGCAGCCGGCAATTTTCGAGGGTCCGCCATGTCCGCATCAGAGAGTGAAATCCAGGCACGCCTGCTCGCCCAGGCCCTGCCCTACATGCAGCGCTACGAGAACAAGACGATCGTCGTCAAATATGGCGGCCATGCCATGGGCAATCCCGAACTCGGACGCGCCTTCGCCAGCGATATCGCCCTCCTGAAGCAGTCCGGCGTCAATCCGATCGTCGTGCATGGCGGCGGCCCGCAGATCGGCGCCATGCTCAACAAGATGGGCATCGAATCGAAGTTCGAGGGTGGGCTTCGCGTCACCGACGAGAAGACCGTCGAGATCGTCGAGATGGTGCTGGCCGGTTCGATCAACAAGGAGATCGTCGCGCTCATCAACCAGACCGGCGAATGGGCGATCGGCCTTTGCGGCAAGGACGGCAACATGGTCTTCGCGGAAAAGGCGCGCAAGACCATCAAGGATCCGGATTCCAATATCGAACGCATCCTCGATCTCGGCTTTGTCGGCGAGGTAGTCGAAGTGGACCGTACGCTTCTCGACCTGTTGGCGCGCTCGGAGATGATCCCGGTAATCGCCCCGGTCGCCCCCGGCCGCGACGGCCATACCTACAACATCAACGCCGATACTTTCGCGGGCGCCATCGCCGGCGCGCTCAATGCGACGCGCCTTTTGTTCCTCACCGACGTTCCGGGCGTTCTCGACAAGCAGGGCAATCTGATCAAGGAGCTGTCGGTCGCGCAGGCGCACGCGCTGATCGCCGACGGCACGATTTCCGGCGGCATGATCCCGAAGGTCGAGACCTGCATGGAGGCGATCAAGGCGGGCGTGCAGGGCGTCGTCATCCTCAACGGCAAGACCGCCCATTCGGTGCTGCTCGAGATCTTCACCGAGCGCGGCGCCGGTACGCTGATCGTGCCGTAAGGGAACGGCCCCACGTCGCTCTCCCGCTCAAATTGCCCCTCTCCTCGGGTTTAACCCGAGGACTAGCCCTCTCCCCGTTTTGGCGGGGAGAGGGGACTGAAACTGTCCGAACCGGATAGATTGGTAACAGAACGGACCGTTTACATAGGTGACAGTTCTCTAGATGCCGGGAGGACCGGCGATGGTTTGGAGAGAGACTGGCATCATGGAGGAGCGGCTGAAGTTTGTTGCGGCATGTTTGTCCGGCGAGGAGACGATGGCTGGGCTTTGCGCGCTCTACGGGATATCGCGCAAGACGGGCTATAAATGGCTGAGACGCTTTCAGCTGCGCGGTCCTGCGGGGCTGGAGGATCTGCCGCGAGCACCACTTAACCACGGGCGGGCGACGGCGGCAGAGCTGGTGGAGCGGATCGTGGCGGAGAAGGAAGCGCATCCGCTATGGGGTCCGAAGAAGATCGTTGCGCGGCTGGCGCGACAGGACCCGGCGACGGCTTGGCCGTCGGCTTCAACGGCGGGAGCGATCCTTAATCGGCACGGGCTGGTCGGGCGGCGGCGCGCCCGGTGGAAGGGGGCCGGCAACGGCCCTTGGCCGGAGCCGGCGATGCCAAATGCGGTATGGACGGGCGACCACAAAGGCTGGTTCACGACCCGCGACGGCTGGCGCTGCGAACCGCTGACGGTGATGGATGTCAAAAGCCGTTATCTGCTGGCGCTGGAGGCGACCGGCTCGACCGGTGACGAAGAGGCCTGGCCGGTGTTCGAGCGGCTGTTTGACGAGCATGGCCTGCCCGACCGCATCAGGACCGACAACGGTCCGCCCTTCGCGGCGGCCGGTGTCACCGGACTGACGCCGCTATCCCTACGCTTCGTGCGGCTGGGGATTACGCTGGAGCGCATTGCGCCAGGTAAGCCGCAGCAAAACGGAAAGCACGAGCGCTTCCATCTGACCATGCTGCCGCTGGCAAAAGCGCCGGCAGCCGACCGGGCCGCGCAGGCCGAAGCCTTCGAAGCGTTTCGGCGTGAGTACAATGAGGAGCGACCGCACGAGACGCTCGGCATGGACACGCCGGCCGAGCACTACCGGGCATCGACGCGCAAAATGCCGGTCAGCCCTCCGGAACCCGATTATCCGGCCGAGGCCGCGGTGCGCAAGGTGCGCCACAACGGCGCCGTCAAATGGCAGGGCGCGGAGATTTACGTCTCGGCCACGCTGGTCGGAGAGGTGGTCGCCATTGAGGAGACGGAGAGCGGCGAATGGGCGATGCGCTTCTACGCCCATCGCCTCGGCTTTATCGACGAGAAACGCGGCAGGCTCGTCCGCAAAACCGTCTTGCAACCCCGACCAGCCGTCGGTCTTGCGGACGAGCTACGGGAAGAACTGTAACCCATGTATCCGGTTCAATGTGTTACCCACCTATCGGCTGGACAAAACGGCGCGGCAAGTCCCTTCTCCCCGCCTGCGGGGAGAAGGTGCCGGCAGGCGGATGAGGGGCAAATCAGTCTCCTCGGCCGGGCTACGTCCCAGCGCTCCCGTAAACCTTCTCCGCCTCCCCCTTGAGCCATGCGGTCATTGCCCGATAGGGGAACGGTCCATAGCTGACGCGGCCGACGCCGGCGGCGGCAAGGGTCGCGAGATCCGGAGCACCCGGCTTCATCATCACGTTCACCGGCAAAGCCGATTGAGCGCAAAGCTTGCCGATCAGTTCGGCATCGGCAAGCCCCGGCGCGAAGAAGCCGCTGGCCCCCGCTTCGGCATAGGCCTTGGCACGCGCGATCGCATCGTGCATCAAACCCGGATGGCGCGCCGCGTCGCTTTCCTGCAGGAACAGGTCGGTACGGGCATTGATGAAAAGCGGGACGCTCTGGCGTTCCCCCATCTCGCGGATCGCCCGGATGCGGGCCGCCTGCTTGCCGATCGGATGGACCCCGCCCTTGCCGACGACCTGATCCTCGAAGTTGATGCCGATCGCGCCCGCATCGATCAGTTGCGCCACATTGGCGGCCCCTTGGGCCGGGTCCTCCGAATAGGCGCCCTCGAAGTCGACCGACAGCGGCAGGTCGGTCGCCGCGACGATCTCGCGGGCGATCTCGACCAGCAATTGCAGCGGAATCTTCTGCCCGTCGCCGAAGCCGTGCGCGGCCGCCACCGACCAGCTTCCGGTGGCGAGCGCCCTGGCGCCGGCCTCGGCCACGCAGCGGGCGCTGCCGGCGTCCCAGATATTGTATAGCACGATCGGGTCACCCTTGCGGTGCAGCGCTGCAAAGACGCGCGCCCTTTCCTCCTGATTCATCGCATCTCCTCCGTGAAAAGCCCGACAGGTCTCATCTTGCCCTCGTGCCATTCGCCCTCGCCACGGCACGCACCGCCTGCATGGTACCGTCTTCTCGCGCAATGTCGCTATAGGATCGTGTCTCGCCAACCGGTATTTGCATCAGTCTCGCCCATACCTGTCGCGATTTTCGGGCGCCTATTTTGAGAGGCTGCCGGGATCGCCGCCTAAAGGACCAGCAGCATCACGACGCCGAGCACGATCAGCAGGCATCCGACGAGTTCGAGCCGGTTGATCCATTCGCGGAAGATGAAGAAGGACGAGGCGAAGGTGAAGATCATCTCGACCTGCGCAACGACCTTGACGATCGCCGCCTGCTGCAGCGTCATCGCCATGAACCAGCCGAAGGACGCGGACGAGCCGACGAAGCCGACGACGAAAGCGGGCTTCCACGCCGAACCAATGCGCTTCAGTTCGTCGGGCTCGCGTGCGACGATCCAGAGGAGCATGACGGCGGTCTGCAGCAGGATGACGAAACCGAGCGTGAAGCTCGCCTGCATCATGAAGTCAGGCGCGGGCAGGCTGGGTGCCAGCGCCAGCGAAGCCGAGCGGTAGGAAACCGCGGAGAGCCCGAAGAAGGTGCCGGAGAACAGGCCGATCGCGGCGGTAGGGCTGAAGACCGAAGTCAGCAGCGAGCGGGTGCTGAGCGTCGTGCGGGCAACGGAAATCAGCATGACGCCGACCACCGAGATGGCGATCGCCACGAGCGTCCCCTGGCTTGCCTTCTCACCGAGGAAGATCAGCCCGAAGAGCGCCGCCTGGGCCGGCTCGGTGCGGGAATAGGCGGTTCCGACAGCGAAGTTGCGGAAGGAGAACAGGTGCACGAGCAGGAATGTCGCGGCGATCTGCGCCATGCCGCCGACGGCAGCCCAGAGGAAGAAGGTCGCGTTCGGCACCGGCAGCGGGTGGCCGGCGACGCGCCAGAGCATCAGAAGGTAGAGGAGCGCGAAGGGAAGTCCGAAGCCGAAGCGCACGAAGGTGGCGCCGGTCGTCCCCATGGCACCCTTCAGGTGCTTCTGCATGGAGGAGCGGATATTCTGCAGAAAGGCGGCGGCGACGGTGATGAGAACCCAGGTTTCCATCTTTGCCGGCTAGCACGCGCGGGGAGGACAATCCATCGGCAAGCGGATGAGCCCAAGAAATAAATCCGTTTTCCTCGCCGGCGCGCCATGTCATAAGGCGGCCATGAAAAAGCTCGACCGCCTGCCGACCCGCGAAGAATTTGCCCATGTCACCGACTGGGTCTTCGATCTTGACAACACGCTTTACCCGCATCACGTCAATCTCTTCGCGCAGATCGACAAAAACATGACGGCCTATGTAGCCGAACTCCTGTCGCTCGAGCCGGCGGAAGCGAAGAAACTTCAAAAGGAATATTACCGTGATCACGGCACCACGCTCCAGGGACTGATGATCCACCACGGCATCGACCCGAACGATTTTCTCGAAAGGGCGCATGCGATCGACTACAGTGTCGTGCCGGCCAATCCCGATCTCGGCGATGCGATCAAGGCGCTCCCCGGCCGCAAGTTCATCTTCACCAACGGCAGTGTCGCCCACGCGGAGATGACGGCGCGCGCGCTCGGCATCCTCGACCATTTCGACAACATCTTCGACATCGTCGCCGCCGGTTACCTGCCGAAGCCGGCCGGCGATACCTATGACAAGTTCATGAGCCTGCACCGCGTCGACACGCAGCATGCAGCGATGTTCGAGGACCTGCCGCGCAATCTGCTGGTGCCGAAGGCGCTCGGCATGAAGACGATCCTCCTGGTGCCGCGCAATCTCGAATATGAATTCGCGGAAGCCTGGGAGACCTCCAGCGACGCGGACGAGCAGATCGACTACGTCACCGAGGATCTGGCCGGCTTCCTGCGGCGGGTGGTGGCGGAGGCGTGATCGGCCACTGAAGAGGGTGCAAATGCCCCTCCCTACAGGTGGGAGGGGTTGGGGAGGGGTCTTCGTTCGTCCGTTGATTACCGCCGGCCGGAGGCCATCGGCACCGATCGCGGATCCACCGTTTCGTAAAAACGGGCGATGATCTCCCAAGCCTCTTCGGCGGTTTCGACGAAATGCACGAGATCGATATCGTTCGGCGCGATCGTGCCGAACTCGGCAAGCGCCTCGAAATTGATGATCGAGCGCCAGAATTTCTCGCCGAACAGAACCAGCGGTACGAGCGCCAGGCGGCCGGTCTGCATCAGCGTCATGGTCTCGAACAGCTCGTCGAGCGTCCCGAAGCCGCCCGGGAAGACCGCCACCGCCTTGGCGCGCAGCAGGAAATGCATCTTGCGGATGGCGAAATAGTGGAAGTTGAAGGAGAGTTCGGGCGTGACGTAGCTGTTCGGCGCCTGCTCGTGCGGCAGAACGATGTTGAGGCCGATCGACGGCGCGCCGACATCCGCAGCACCGCGGTTTCCGGCCTCCATGACGCCCGGCCCGCCGCCGGTAACGATCACATATTCCTTGTGGCCGAGCTTGGCGGACTGCTCGGAACAGAGCCGCGCGAACTTGCGGGCTTCGTCGTAATAGACCGAGGCCGCTTCCAGGTTCTTGCGCTGCGTCTCGTTCTTGGCCGCCCAGGCCTCGCCGCCCGGTTCGGGAATGCGCGCGCCGCCGAACATGACGACGGTCGAGTTGATGCCGCGCTCCTCGAGCATCATCTCCGTCTTCAGGAGCTCGAGCTGCAGGCGCACCGGCCGCAATTCCTCCCGGCAGAGGAAATCATCGTCAATATAGGCGAGCCGGTAGGTCGGGGAGGCCGATTGCGGCGTCAGGGGAACGGTCGAGGCGCGCTGCCTGCTTTGCGAGCTGTCTGCCAGCGGATCCCAGACACCGCCCTTGCCGCGCAAACTGCGCTTCTTCATGCGTCCCATAATTCTCCGTCCCGTCGCGTTCCGAACAGCCGGCATCTCGTCCGGACACGTTCATTCCTGTGCTCGTCAGTCATAAGTGCGTCTCTCTGCCGGAATCGCGAGGGCTTGCCAAGTCCCCCGTTTGGAGAGCGGGCCGAAAGGCCCTTCAACTTTTCAGAGCCAGGCGCTGCGGCGACGCAGTTCTTTCGGTCGCAAACGGTCGCTGCGGCGCACTGAAATGCCGGCCGATTCCGTCCTTTAATCGGTTCCGATTCGAGGAATTATGCAGTAGAGCTTGCTGGACAACGCGAACTTAAGGAAATCCGATGACGAACCACGACCTCGCCTCCCTGTCGCAGACGATCGAGACCGCCTTCGAAGATCGCGAGGCCGTCAGCACCAGCACACGCGGCGCGATTCGCGATGCCGTCGAGGCGGCGCTGAATCTGCTCGACAGCGGCAAGGTGCGCGTCGCCGAACGCGGCGCCGACGGCACCTGGACCGTCAACCAGTGGCTCAAGAAGGCCGTGCTGCTCTCCTTCCGGCTGAACCCGATGGAACTCGTCAAGGGCGGTCCGGGCGAGTCGGTGTGGTGGGACAAGGTTGCCTCCAAGTTCGACGGCTGGAGCGTCAACGAATTCGAGAAGGCGGGCTTCCGCGCCGTGCCGAACTGCGTCGTGCGCCGTTCCGCCTACATCGCGCCGAACGCCATCCTGATGCCGTCCTTCGTCAATCTCGGCGCCTATGTCGGCGAGGGAACGATGGTCGACACCTGGGCGACCGTGGGCTCCTGCGCGCAGATCGGCAAGAACGTGCACCTTTCGGGCGGCGTCGGCATCGGCGGCGTCTTGGAGCCGATGCAGGCCGGCCCGACGATCATCGAGGACAACTGCTTCATCGGCGCCCGCTCCGAAGTGGTCGAGGGCTGCATCGTCCGCGAGGGCTCGGTCCTCGGCATGGGCGTCTTCATCGGCAAGTCGACGAAGATCGTCGACCGCGCCACCGGCGAAGTCACCTATGGCGAAGTGCCGCCCTATTCGGTCGTCGTCGCCGGCTCCATGCCGTCCGGCTCAACCATGGCCAACGGCCAGCCGGCGCCGAACCTCTACTGTGCCGTCATCGTCAAGCGCGTCGACGAGAAGACCCGCTCCAAGACCGGCATCAACGAGTTGCTCCGGGATTGATCATGGCCGAGGAGGGGCGGCAGCCGAGCATGACCTGGCTGTTCTTCAGCCCCTCCGGCCGTATCGGTCGCCTGCCCTTCTTCCTCTCCTGGCTGCTCTGGCTTGTCCTCGGCGGCATCATCCTGATGCAGATGCTGAAATATGAGGATCAGGACGCGGCGCTGGCGCTCTGGACGCTGGCGATGATCGGCTCCGGCGTTGCCTCGACCGTCTCCATCGCCATGCTGGCGATCAAGCGGCTCCATGATATCGGCTATCCCGGCCCGCTGGCGCTCTGCCTCTTCATCCCGGTGCTGAGCCCCATCGTCTTCATCGCTCTCTGCCTCTGGCCCGGCGCGCCAGGTGCCAACGAATTCGGCGGGCACCGCAACGGCCCCAGGCGCTGACCACCCCGCCCCTGTACATTCGCTCTTCCAGCGCGTATGTAGCGCCGCAAATGAACAGGGCCGCGACGTTGGCCGCGGCTATCCGCCTGATGACGACCCGAGCCGTGGTCCGCTCGTCTGCCGGCGCGACGACCGAAATCCGAAAGACAAAATATGACAGAGTTCGAAGGGATCGCACCGGCGATCGCCGAGGCGTTGGCGAAACGCGGTTACAACACCCTGACACCGGTCCAGCAGGCCATGCTCGACCCGGCGCTCGAGGGCGCCGACGCCCTGGTTTCCGCCCAGACCGGCTCCGGCAAGACCGTCGCCTTCGGCCTGGCGCTCGGGCCGACATTGCTCGGACCGGCGAGGCAGTTCGATTCACCCGGCGCGCCGCTGGCGCTCGTCATTGCGCCGACGCGCGAACTGGCGCTGCAGGTTAAGCGCGAGCTCGAATGGCTCTACGAGATCACGGGAGCGACGATCGCGTCCTGCGTCGGCGGCATGGATATCCGCAGCGAGCGGCGCGCGCTCGAACGCGGCGCCCATATCGTCGTCGGCACCCCGGGCCGGCTCTGCGACCATATCCGCCGCGACTCGCTCGACATCTCCGCGCTTCGCGCGATTGTCCTCGACGAAGCCGACGAAATGCTTGACCTCGGCTTCCGCGAGGATCTGGAGTTCATTCTCGAAGCGTCGCCGACCGAGCGCCGCACGCTGATGTTCTCGGCAACCGTGCCGCGCTCGATCGCGACGCTCGCGAAGAACTACCAGCGCGACGCGGTGCGCATCGGGGTTGCCTCCGAACAGAAGCAGCACGGCGACATCGAATACCGATCCCTTCTCGTCGCGCCGAGCGATCGGGAAAACGCCATCATCAACGTGCTTCGTTACTACGACGCCCGCAATGCGATCGTCTTCTGTTCGACCCGCGCCGCGGTTAACCACCTGACCGCCCGCTTCAACAATCGCGGCTTCTCGGTCGTGGCGCTCTCGGGCGAACTCAGCCAGAACGAACGCAATCATGCGCTTCAGGCGATGCGCGACGGCCGCGCCCGGGTCTGCATCGCGACCGATGTGGCGGCGCGCGGTATCGACCTGCCGGGCCTCGAGCTCGTCATCCATGCCGACCTGCCGACCAATCCGGACACGCTGCTGCACCGCAGCGGCCGCACCGGCCGCGCCGGCCAGAAGGGCGTCAGCGCGTTGATCGTGCCGGTCAACCAGCGGCGGAAGGCGGAGCGACTGCTGGATGGCGCTCGCATCACCGCCACCTGGGCAAAGCCGCCGTCGGCAGAAGACGTCACAGGCCGCGACGACGAGCGTCTCATCGCCGATGCGGCCTTCGACGAGCCGCTGCGCGACGACGAACAGACAATCGTCCAGGCGCTGATCGATCGCCATGGCGCCGAGAAGCTCGCCGCCGCCTTCGTGCGGCAGTTCCGCTCGAGCCGTTCCGCCCCCGAGGAGCTTTCCGACGTCCCCCTCTTCGACGACCGCAAGAAAGCCCGCCGCGACGCCCCGGCTTTCACCGGCGACAGCGCCGCCGCGCCGCGCGCGGACTTCACCGACGGGCAATGGTTCTCGCTCTCGGTCGGGCGCAAACAGAATGCCGAACCGCGCTGGCTGATCCCGATGCTCTGCCGCCATGGCAAGCTCAGCAAACGCGACATCGGCGCAATCCGCATGCAGCCGGAGGAAACCTATGTCGAACTGACGGCCGACGGCGCCGAGCGCTTCCTCACGGCGATCGGCCCGAACCGGACGCTGGAGAAGGGCATTCGCGTCAAGACGCTGCCGGGCGCCCCGGACGGCTCGCGGCCGCGCGACGACAAGCCAGAATTCGCGAAAAAGCGGCCGCGGCCGGCAGAGGCTCAGCCGGAGCGCGGCCAAAAAGATTTTCAGCCGAAACGCAAGTTCGAAAAGAAGCCTCCCGTCAGCCAGGACACGAATCCGGAGAAGCGGGACGAAAAGCCCTGGAGCAAGAAGAAGGGGAAGCCTGACGCAAGGAAGGCGGCCGGCGACTTCAAGCCGAAAGCCAAGCGCAACAACGCCAAGAACCGGCAGGCTTGACCCATCATCCAGGCGAGTAAGCCCTCGAGCTACGCGCCATCGAGCTGCGACTGCGCGATCACCTTCACCACCCAGTCGGCAAAAACGCGCAGCCGGCTGCTCAGATGCCGGTTCGGCGGATAAACCAGATAGACCGGCATCGGATCGACCTGCCAGTCGGGCAGGACCGGGACCATGGTACCGGCGCGAAGGTCGTCGCGAACCATGAAGAACGGCGCCTGGATGACGCCCATTCCCGCTCGCGCCGCCGCGACATAGGTCGTCGCTTCGTTTGCCGCCACGGCATAGCGGCTATCGATCTCGATCTCCTCGTTCCCCCTTCGGAACTGGAAGCGCATCTGCTGCCCCGACTTCGGCAGGAAGTAGCCGACGGCATGGGTATTCTTTTCAAGGTCGGAGGGATGTTGCGGCATGGGGTGCCTCTCGAGGAAGTCCCGCGAGGCACAGGTGATGAATTTCATCTCCGTGATGCGCCGGGCGATCAGCGACTGGTCCGTCAAGGTACCGCCGCGGATTGCACAATCGACATTCTCGGCAAGATAGTCGATCGTGCGATCCGATACGCCGAGATCGATCTGTATGTCCGGGTACTTCGCCTGAAATTCGGGCAATGCCGGAATGATGATCAGATTGGCGAAGGCACTCGCCGTTTCGACACGCAGCCGCCCCTTCGGCAGGCTCTGGGCGCTCGACAGGCTGCCATCCAATTCGTCGATATCGGAAAGCAGGCGGGCGGCGCGTTCGTAGTAGAGTGCCCCGTCCGGCGTCACCAGAACCCGCCGCGTCGTGCGGTTCAGAAGCTTGGTACGAAGATGCGCCTCCAACCCCTGGATGAGATTGGTGACGGTCGCCTTCGGCATGTTGAGCGAGACGGAAGCCCGGGTGAAATTGCCGGTCTCCACCACTCGAAGAAACACGCGCATGGCCGTGAGCTGGTCCATTTTCAATAGCCGATTGTTCGAAATACCGAATAGTGTAATCAAAACCCGCGGACTATTCCAAGCAAAAGACAATGTTAGGATGTGATCGTCGCGGGTCGTCCCTCATCTAGGGATTCACCCTTTGTCGAGGCAAGAGATGGACACGCATTTTACCGAGGAGACGATGCAGACGGGCCAGGGCTCGTGCAGCGCGCGCGTCTACAAGGGTGCGTCGTTGCTCGTACCGCCGCCGGTCGTATTGCATCTGCACGGTGGAAGCTTCACGGGAGATTCTGTCGCGGCCGGAGAGAAGGTCGCCAATGCACTCGCCGCTGCCGGCGCCGTCGTCATCTCGCCGGAATATCCGTCGGCATGCCTCAACCCGTTTCCGGCAGCGCTCGACGCCGCCTATGCGATGCTGGCTTCGATGCGCAGCCGCTGCCCGCAGTTTGCGCACAAGAAGTCGCTGCTGTTCGTCGCCGGCGAAGAGGCGGGCGGCAACCTCGCCGCCGGCCTGGCACTGATGGCGCGGGACCAGTTTCTGACCGACCTCAAGGGGCAGATCCTGCTGTCGCCGCTGCTGGACCCTTGTCTGGCGACGCCGTCGTTCCGCAAGTTCTGTCCGCAGGGCTCGGTACAGTCGATTGCCGAGGGCTGGCAGCAATATCTCGGCGAAGGCCGCGGCCTGACCCACCCTTACGCGGCGCCGGGCCATTGCACCCGGCTCGGCGGTCTCGTTCCGGCCCTCGTCATCACCAGCGAGGAATGTCCGATGCGCGACGAAGCCAAAGCCTATGCCGAGCGCCTTCGGGAAGCCGGTGTTCCTGTGGAAATGCACGTGCTGCCCGGCCGTGCCGCCTGGATCCCGGCCAATGCCGCGGCTCAGGAAAGCTGGCCCGCGCAGGAAGAAACCATATCCGGCATTTTCTCCCGCTTCTTCCAGAAGGCGGGAGCGAAGGCCACACAGAAGTAAGCATAGATTGGAGCCGGCCCCCAACCGGCAAGGAGAGACCATGACGTCGAGCGTTACTCGCCGCGCCCTGTGGGGCGCCGGCCTCAGCATTCTATTGTCCGTCGCCGGCGGAGGGGCCGTCCTTCTCGGCCTCCCCGCTCACCTAAAGGCTGACGCGGCGACCGAAGCGTCGCCGGCCGCCCCGCCCGCCGTTCCGGTTTCCGTCGCCAAGGCGGAGACGCGCCGGATCACCACCTGGGAGAGCTTCTCGGGCCGGCTCGAGGCGATCGAGCGGGTCGAGGTTCGCCCCCGCGTCGGCGGCGCGATCCTCAGCGCCCATTTCCGCGAGGGGGCGCTCGTCGAAAAGGGCGACCTGCTCGTCACCATCGACCCCGAGCCCTATGCGGCCGCCGTCGAGCGGGCCGAGGCCGAGGTCGCCGCGGCCGAGGCGCGGGTGGCGCTCGCCAAGACCGAGCTCGACCGCGCCCGCAAGCTGGTCAGCACCAGCGCCATCCCGCAGAGCGGCGTCGACCAGCGGTCGAGTGCCTATGACGAGGCGCAGGCGAATGTCCGTTCGGCCAAGGCGGCGCTGCGCTCCGCCCGCCTCGACCTCGGCTATACCGAGGTGCGCGCTCCGATCGCCGGACGCGCCGGCAGGCTTGAGGTAACTGCCGGCAACCTGGTCGCGGCGGGCTCCGCCTCGCCGGTGCTGACCACGCTGGTTTCGGTCGACCCGATCTATGCGAGCTTCAACGTCAACGAGGAAGTCGTCGCAGCGGCGCTCGCCAAGCTCTCCGCTTCGGCCGGCGCCGATTCGATCGAGCGCATTCCGGTTGAGATCGGCACGGCCGCAGACGAGGGCACGCCGATCAGCGGCCATATCCAGTTGATCAACAACGAGGTGGATGCGGCAACCGGCACCATCCGTGTCCGGGCGGCGCTGGAAAATCCTGATGGCCGGCTTATCCCGGGGCAGTTCGTACGGATCCGTATCGGCGATCCGGCGCCGGCGGAGAAACTGGTGATCAGCGACCGTGCCATCGGCTCCGACCAGGACAAGAAATTCGTGCTGGTCGTCGGCTCGGACAACAAGGTCGAATACCGGCAGGTGACCCTCGGCCCGACGTCTGACGGCATGCGGATCGTCGAAAGCGGCCTGAAGCCCGGCGAGAGCATCGTCGTCAACGGCCTGCAGCGGGTGCGCCCCGGCGTCGTCGTCGCGCCGCAGCCGGCCGAGCAGGCAACTGCCTCGATCGCCAAACCATAGACAAGGCGCGCCCTGCCTCCCGGAGAGGCGGAGCCAAGACATCCAACGGCATCAATCGGCGCGCGGCGGACACTTCCGCCGCAGACGCCCCTTTGTTTGCCTGAAGTTCCCAAGGGGGATCGTTATGAACTTCTCTCGCTTTTTCGTCGATCGCCCGGTCTTCGCGGGCGTTCTCTCCGTGCTGATCTTCGTCGCCGGCCTGATCGGCATGACCGGTCTGCCGATCTCCGAATATCCGGAGGTCGTGCCGCCGCAGATCGTCGTGCGCGCCCAATATCCGGGCGCCAACCCGTCCGTCATCGCCGAAACCGTCGCGACCCCGCTCGAAGAGCAGATCAACGGCGTCGAAGGCATGCTCTACATGCAGAGCCAGGCGACCGCCGACGGCCTGATGACGCTGACCGTCACCTTCGAGCTCGGCACCGACCCGGACCAGGCCCAGCAGCTGGTGCAGAACCGCGTTGCACAGGCCGAACCGCGCCTGCCGGAAGAGGTGCGCCGCCTCGGCGTCACCACGGTGAAGAGCTCGCCCGACCTGACGCTCGTCGTGCACCTCATCTCGCCGAACGGCCAATATGACATCAACTACCTGCGCAACTACGGGGTCTTGAACGTCAAGGACCGGCTGGCCCGCGTCGAGGGCGTCGGCCAGGTGCAGATCTTCGGCGGCGGCGACTATTCGATGCGCGTCTGGATCGACCCGGAGAAGGCGGCCGAGCGCGGTCTTGCCGCCAGCGACATCGCCAATGCGATCCGCGGCCAGAACGTCCAGGCGGCGGCCGGCGTCATCGGTGCCTCGCCGTCCGTTGCCGGCCTCGACCTGCAGCTTTCCGTCAATGCCCAGGGACGGCTGAGGACGCCGGAGGACTTTGCCGAGATCGTCGTCAAGTCCGGCGAAAACGGCGAGATTACCCGCCTCGGCGACGTCGCGCGTGTCGAGATGGGCGCCGCGGACTATTCGCTGCGCTCGCTGCTCGACAACAAGGCCGCCGTCGGCATGGGCGTCTTCCAGGCACCCGGATCGAACGCCATCCAGATCTCCGAGAACATCCACAAGGCGATGGCCGAGCTGAAGCAGACCATGCCGGAGGGCGTCGACTACGAGATCGTCTATGACACGACGCAGTTCGTCCGGGCGTCGATCGAGTCGGTCGTTCACACGCTTCTCGAAGCGATCGCTCTGGTGGTTCTCGTCGTCATCGTCTTCCTGCAGACCTGGCGCGCCTCGATCATCCCGCTCGTCGCGGTTCCCGTCTCGATCGTCGGCACCTTCGCGGTGATGTATGTCTTCGGCTTCTCGATCAATGCGCTGAGCCTCTTCGGCCTGGTGCTGGCGATCGGCATCGTCGTCGATGACGCGATCGTCGTCGTGGAAAACGTAGAACGCAACATCGCGCAGGGCCTTTCGCCGGTGCAGGCGACTTATCGCGCCATGCAGGAGGTCTCCGGCCCGATCATCGCGATCGCGCTGGTGCTCGTCGCCGTCTTCGTGCCGCTTGCCTTCATCACCGGGCTGACCGGCCAGTTCTACCGCCAGTTCGCGCTCACCATCGCAATCTCGACGGTGATCTCCGCCTTCAACTCACTGACGCTGTCGCCGGCGCTAGCCGCCCTTCTCCTGAAGGACCATCACGCGCCGAAGGACAGCCTGACGCGCATCATGGACGCGCTGTTCAGCTGGTTCTTCCGCGGCTTCAACCGCTTCTTCGGAGCAAGCTCGGAAGCCTATAGCCGCGGCGTTGGCGGCATCCTGACGCGCAAGTCGCTGATCATGGGCCTCTATGTCATCCTCCTCGGCGTCACCTTCGCGCTGTTCCGCTCCGTCCCCGGCGGCTTCGTGCCGGCTCAGGACAAGCAGTACCTGATCGGTTTCGCGCAATTGCCGGATGCGGCGACGCTCGACCGCTCGGAAGACGTCATCCGGCGGATGAGCGACATCGCGCTGAAGCATCCTGGCGTCGAGCACGCCATCGCCTTCCCGGGCCTGTCGATCAACGGCTTCACCAACTCGTCGAACTCCGGCATCGTCTTCGTGTCGCTGAAGCCGTTCGAGGAGCGCACGACGCCGGAACTCTCGGGCGGAGCGATCGCCATGCAGCTGAACCAGGAGTTCGGCGCCATCCAGGACGCCTTCATCGCCATGTTCCCGCCGCCGCCCGTCCAGGGCCTCGGCACGACCGGCGGCTTCAAGCTGCAGATCGAAGACAAGAACGGCCTCGGTTACCGGGCGCTCGACGATGCGGCCAAGGCCTTCCTGGCACAGGCCGCCCAGACGCCGGAGCTGGCCGGGCTCTATTCGAGCTACCAGATCAACGTGCCGCAGCTCTATGCCGACCTCGACCGCGTCAAGGCGCGCCAGCTCGGCGTTGCCGTCACCGACGTGTTCGAGACGCTGCAGATCTATCTCGGCTCGCTCTACGTCAACGACTTCAACGCCTTCGGCCGTACCTACAGCGTGCGCATCCAGGCGGATGCGAACTACCGCAGCCATGCCGACGACATCGGCAAGCTGAAGGTCCGTTCGCAGTCTGGCGAGATGATCCCGCTGTCGGCGCTTCTGACGGTCGAGCAGACGGTCGGCGCCGAAAGAGCGATCCGCTACAACGGCTTCCTCGCCGCCGACATCAATGGCGGGCCGGCACCGGGCTTCTCGTCCGGCCAGGCGCAGGAGGCAATAGAGCGGATCGCCGCCGAGACGCTGCCGCCCGGCATCAGCTACGAATGGACGGACCTGACCTACCAGCAGATCCTTGCCGGCAATTCGGGCGTGCTGATCTTCCCGCTGGCGCTGCTGCTCGTCTATCTGGTGCTGGCGGCCCAGTATGAGAGCCTGCTCTTACCGATCTCGATCATCCTGATCGTGCCGATGGGCATCATGGCGGCGCTCACCGGCGTGTGGTTGACCGGCGGCGACAACAACGTCTTCACGCAGATCGGCCTGATCGTGCTTGTCGGCCTTTCGGCGAAGAACGCCATCCTGATCGTCGAGTTCGCCCGCGAGCTCGAGCTGTCGGGCAGCAGCGCCGTCAGCGCCGCGATCGAGGCGAGCCGACTGCGCCTGAGGCCGATCCTGATGACCTCGATGGCCTTCATCATGGGCGTCGTGCCGCTCGTCACCTCGACCGGCGCCGGTGCGGAAATGCGCTCGGCCATGGGTGTCGCGGTCTTTGCCGGCATGATCGGTGTCACCGCCTTCGGCATCTTCATGACCCCGGTCTTCTATGTGCTGATCCGCAAGCTCTCCGGCGAGCGGCCGCTGAAACACGCGGGAGGCCATATCGAAGCGCCGCATCTCGCCCCCGGCGAATAACCTGGAATCGACATCCAACGGGCCGGGCCATCGTCCGGCCCGTTGCCGTTTCCGGGTGCCTCGCCGTCTCATCGGGCGTGACAGCCGGGGACCGATCGGATAAACCAGCAATCTCAGTTCCTTGGCCCACCGGCTTCCCGCAGGCATTCCGCTCGATGTTCCCCACCGATCCGATCTCCAATCTCGCTGCCCTCATCCGTTGCCCCTCGGTCACCCCGGCCGAAGGCGGTGCGCTTACCGCTCTGGAAGCGATGCTGGCGCCGCTCGGGTTCTCGGTCGATCGGGTCGTGGCGAAGGAGGCAGGCACGCCGGATATCGAGAACCTCTATGCCCGGCTCGGCGCCGAAGGACCGCATCTGATGTTCGCTGGCCATACGGATGTCGTGCCGGTCGGCGACGAAGCCGCCTGGTCCCATCCGCCGTTCTCTGCCGCGATCGCCCGCGGCGAAATGTACGGGCGCGGTGCCGTCGACATGAAGGGCGGCATTGCCTGCTTCGTGGCGGCTGTGGCCCGCCACATCGAGAAGCATGGCCGCCCGAAGGGCTCGATCTCCTTCCTGATCACCGGCGACGAGGAAGGTCCGGCGATCAACGGCACGGTGAAGCTGCTCGAATGGGCCGCCCAAAAAGGCGAACGCTGGGACGCCTGCCTTGTCGGCGAGCCGACCAATCCGGAGAGCCTCGGCGACATGATCAAGATCGGCCGGCGCGGCTCGCTGTCCGGCCGGATCACCGTGCATGGCGTGCAGGGCCACGCCGCCTATCCGCACCTCGCCGACAATCCGGTGCGCGGCATTCTGCAGCTCACGCAAGCCCTGATGGACTCGGCCTTCGACGCTGGCACCGACACCTTCCAGCCATCCAATCTGGAGGTCACGACGATCGACGTCGGCAATGCCGCCGTCAACGTCATTCCGGCCAGGGCGAGCGCCGCCTTCAACATCCGCTTCAACGATCACTGGACGGCCGAAAGCCTGAAGGCGGAGATCGTCGCGCGTCTCGACCGCGCCGCGAAGGACGAAACGCTGCGTCCCGGTCGGCAGCCGGTCAAGTACGACATCGTCTGGAACGAGCGGCCGAGCCACGTCTTCCTGACGCGCAACAATGCGTTGATCGATTCGCTTTCCGGCGCAGTCGAAGCCGTGACCGGGCGCCAGCCGAAGCTCTCCACCACCGGCGGCACGTCGGACGCCCGCTTCATCAAGGACTATTGCCCGGTGGTCGAATTCGGCCTCGTCGGCCAGACGATGCACATGGTCGACGAGCGTGTCGCCATCGCCGATCTCGAAACCCTGACCGGGATCTACGAAGCCTTCGTCGCCCGCTGGTTCGGCCATGCCGCTGCTTGACGAGGTTCTCGCCTATATCAAGGGGCTCTGGCTGCTGATCCAGGGAAACCGCGACGGTTACAACTGGTTGGATATCAGTGAAGGCGGCCTGTGGCGCTCCTTCGCGGCGATCCTCTGGTCGCTGCCGGCCATGGCCGTGTCCTGGGCCTCCTGGCGGCTCTATTATCTTTCGGCGATGCCGAGCGGCACGACCGTCGGCATCGGCTTTTTCCTAAAACTGCTCGTCGTCGATCTCGTCAGCTGGCTGCTGCCGATCGTGCTGGTCGCCGCTCTTTCGCGCCCCCTCGGATTCGGCCCACTGGTCGTGCCGGTGATCGTCACCACGAACTGGCTCTCGGTGCCTCTTTCCTATGCCATGGCAATTCCGGCTGCGCTCCTCCTGCTGGCCCGTGGAGGCCATCAGCTCACGGCTCTCTTGTCGCTGATCGTCCTTGTTGCCGGCGTCGTCCTGCTGTTCCGATTGCTGCGCACGATAACCGGCAACCAGAACCTGCTCGCTTCGGCGCTGACGGCCCTATACCTGCTGCCGTCGATGATGCTCGCACAATATCTTCAGCACTTCTTCGGCCTGATCCCCGGCTGAGACAGCCGAGCGGTCAGTAATCCACCTGCATGAAAAATAGACCTTCCGGCGGGGCGACCGGTCCACAGGCCTTGCGGTCGCGCGCCTCTAGCGCCGTCTTCAGGTCGTCCGGCGTCCACTTGCCTTCGCCGACCAGCTTCAGGGAGCCGGCAAAGGAGCGGATCTGGTTGTGCAGGAAGCTCTGCGCCGTCGCGCGGATCTCGATCAGTTCGCCGCTGCGCGTCACGTCCAGCCGATCGATGGTGCGCAGCGGGCTGTTCGCCTGGCAATGGGCGGAGCGAAACGTCGTGAAATCGTGGTGGCCAACGAGATGTTGCGCCGCTTCGTGCATTGCCTCATGGTCGAGTGTCTTCGGCACCCACCAGGCGCGCCGCGCCTCGAGCGCCAGCGGCGAGCGGCGGGAGATGATCCGATACAGGTAGTGCCTGCGGATCGCCGAAAAGCGCGCGTCGAATTCCGGCGGCACTTCCGCCGCATCGAGAATCGAGACGCGCTCTGCGGCAAGGGCAAGGTGGGCGTTCAGCGCGTTGCGCAGCGTGTGCGTCTTCCATTCGCGCGTCAGGTCGAGATGCGCCACCTGGCCCATCGCGTGAACGCCGGAATCGGTACGGCCCGCGCCGCGGATCGACACCGTCTCGCCGGTCAGGGACAGGACCGCTTTCTCGATCGCCCCTTGCACGGAGGGGCCGTTCTCCTGCCGCTGCCAGCCGACATAGTCGGAACCGTCATACTCGACGGTCAGGCGATAGCGCGGCATCAGCAAATCCTCGTGCCGGCGGCAATCGGCGAGCCGCGCAGGAAGTCAGGCGTAGCAAGCGGCTTGCCGCCGGCGCGCTGCAGGCGGGTCGGTCGAACCGCCCCGTCGCCGCAGGCGATCGTCAGGGCATCGTCCAGGATCGTGCCGGGCGCACCGGCCCCTGCCGCAGGCTCCGAGCCAAGCACCTTGATCCGCTCCGTCCGCCCGGCGGTCTCGAGTTCGAACCAGGCGCCGGGAAAGGGCGCGAGTCCGCGGATATGGTTGTGTACGTCGGCCGCCGGCTTGGTGAAATCGATCCGCGTCTCGTCCTTCGAAATCTTGGCAGCGTAGAGAACACCTTCTTGCGGCTGCGGCGTCAGCGGCAGTTCGCCCAGCTCGAGCTTCACCATGGCTTCCTTCATCAGCGCTGCCCCGGCATGCATCAGCTTGTCGTGCAGTTCGCCGGCCGTCATCGTCTCGCCGATCGGCACGGTCTTCGTCAGGGCAACAGGGCCGGTATCAAGGCCCTTGTCCATCTTCATCACCATCATACCGGTCTCGCGGTCGCCGGCCATGATCGCCCGCTGGATCGGTGCGGCGCCCCGCCAGCGCGGCAGGAGCGAGGCGTGGCCGTTATAGCAGCCGTAGCGGGTGCCCGAGAGGATTTCCTCGGGCAGCAGCAGGCCATAGGCGACGACGACCGCGACATCGGCATTGAAATCTCGGAAAGCCTGCCGGTCGGCGGCATCCTTGAAGTTGACGGGCGTCAACACCGGCACGCCGAGAAGTTCGGCAGCCTGATGCACCGGCGACTTCTGGAGATCGAGGCCGCGCCGGCCGCCGGGGCGCGGCGGCTGGGTGTAGACGGCGGCGATCTCATGGCCGGCCTCGACGAGAGCGGCGAGCGTCGGCACGGAGAATTCCGGCGTGCCCATGAAGATGATGCGAAGCGGCAAGGCGGTGAACTCCGTCTTTCTTCACAGCGCCGCGCGCCTTATGAGGCGCGCAAAGGTCGCTGTGGCACTTTGAATTGCTGCATGTCTTTATCCTTAAATCGAAGTCGATTTAAGGAGACACGCAGTTCGCCCGAAGCAGGGCAGCGGTTCCGGTTCAAGCGCCATTCAGGGATCGCCCGGCGATCAAATCGCCTTGGCACCGCGCGTCTTGGCTGCCTTGGTGAACTTGCGGATCACCATGTCGCGCTTGAGCTTGGAGATGTAATCGATGAACAGAACACCGTTCAGGTGGTCGATCTCATGCTGCAAGCAGGTGGCCAGCAGGCCGTCGGCCTCAACCGATTGCTGCTTGCCGTCGCGATCGAGATATTCGACGGCAATCGCCGCCGGGCGCTCGACCTCGGCATAGTAGTCCGGAATCGACAGGCAGCCTTCCTCGTAGACGGAACGCTCCTCGGAGGATTTGACGATCTTCGGGTTGATGAAGACCAGCGGCGTCTTCTCTTCGCCTTCTTTCGAGACGTCGAGAACGAGGAGGCGCCTCGGCACGCCGATCTGGATCGCCGCCAGCCCGATGCCCGGGGCGTCGTACATGGTTTCGAGCATATCGTCGGCAAGGCGACGAATGTCGGCGTCGATGGTCTCGACGGGCGTCGAAACCTGGCGGAGGATGGGATCGGGAAGGATGATGAGCGGCTTGATCGTCATGCTGCTCCCATAGCCGATCTTTTCGTAGGGGCGCAAGAAATTTGCCGATCAGAGACAACCGAAAGCTTCGCGTCTACCATTGGCCTACTGCGTCGACGCGAACCGATTGGCAGAACTCCGAAAATTCCTTGAGGAAGATGTCGACGCGGCTTCGATTCTCGGGTGTTCCGACGATCTGCCGGATTGCTTCCGGTGTCTCCTTCATCAGCGGAAAGCGCAGAAAAATCTCGCTGTTGAAGTTCGAGGTGACCGTGGACATGACAGTGCGAAGCGTCGCCAGCATATCGTCGCCTCGGTGCGATGCATGGGCCAATACAACCGGTTTGCTGACGATGACCTCCGCGGATACCAGCCAATCGATGGCATTCTTCAGTCCGCCCGGTAGGGTCCTGACATATTCCGGGCTGGAAAGGATAAGGCCGTCACTCGCTTCGATGGCCTCCATGAAGTCGCGAACGCTGCGAGGGGTGGCTTCCCCTTCGAGGTCCGGAGAGAACACGGGCAGCGCACCAATCCTATGGAAAACGCGGATGTCGAACCGTGGCGCTGCCACCTGCCTGATCGCCTCAAGCATCGCCGTGTTGGTGGAGTTCCTTCGGGTGCTGCCGGATATGGCCAGGACTTTCATGGTCAGCACAAACTCCTTGAAGTCATTGTCCGGGGTTCAGAATTGGCCGGCGCGAGGGTGCCATAGCCGCAGAGCCGATGCACCGCAAATGGTGCGCAAGGACTCAGCCTTCATCCCGTTCGTAGCAGCGCTGTATCTGTTCTTGTTTTGATCTGGTTTTCGACTGCGAATCCGTTTAGGTTGTGGCCATGGAGCCCATTGCCTTTTCCTTCGATCAGCCGCTGTTTCTCATCGGCAGCTTCCCCGTAACGGCTGGCCACCTGGTCATCCTTGCGGCTTTCCTCTTCGTTTTGGCGGCGATTGCGGCCGCTCGCAGGGCCCGCATGCTTCGCGCCGACGACCGGGATCAACAACTCTCGGCGCTGCTCGCGGCGCAGACCGAGATGCAGGGACGCATCGCCGCCATGGCGGACGTGTTCGGCGCGCGCCAGGCGGAGCTCAACCAGTCGCTCAGCCAGCGCATCGACGGCATGACGCACCGGATCGGCGCCTCGATCAGCGAACAGACGAAGGCGACGCATGAGAACCTCCGGCGGCTGCAGGAGCGGCTCGCGGTCATCGACAGCGCCCAGAACAACATCCAGTCGCTCGCCAAGGACATGGCCGGGCTGCAGAGCATTCTTTCAAACAAGCAGACGCGCGGCGCCTTCGGCCAGTCCCGCATGGAGGCAATCGTCGCCGACGGCCTGCCGATCGGCGCCTTCACCTTCCAGTCGACGCTCTCGAACGGCGCGCGGCCGGACTGCATCATCCGCATGCCGAACGGCCAGCCGCCGCTCGTCATCGACGCAAAATTCCCGCTCGAGGCCTGGAACGCCATGCGCGATGCGGACAGTGCCGAGCGGCGCCATCAGGCGTCTCAGGCTTTCCGGCGCGACATGGAGGTGCATATCCGCGATATCGCCAGCAAATATCTGCTGGCCGGCGAGACGCAGGACACGGCCTTCCTGTTCGTTCCGTCCGAGTCGATCTTCGCGGAGATCCACGAGCATTTCGAAGCGATCGTGCAGAAGGCGCACCGCCAGCGCGTCGTCATCGTTTCGCCGTCTCTGCTGCTGCTTTCCATCCAGGTGATCCAGGCGATCCTGAAAGACGCACGGATGCGCGAGCAGGCGCATCTGATCCAGGGCGAGGTGGTGCGGCTGATGGAGGACCTGACCCGCCTCGACGAGCGTGTCAGAAAGCTGCAGGGCCACTTCGCAATGACCCAGAAGGACGTCGAAGACATCCTGATCTCCTCGGACAAGCTGACGCGACGCGGCGCCAAGATCGAGGCGCTCGAACTGGAAGCGATCACCTCGGCCAACCATGCGGACAAGCCCATTGGCGACAAGGCCGACCGGACGGTCGACAACCGCGTCGGGCAATTGAAGCTTCGGGTGGTTGACGAGGACTGACCGCCTCGGGCACTCTCCGGCAAAATCAGCAACCCGACGGGACAACTCCACATGATCACTGTTTTTGGGTCCATCAACATGGACCTGATCGCCACGACCGCACGTCTGCCGAAGCCCGGCGAGACCGTCGCCGGAACCGGCTTCTCGACTGCCGCCGGCGGCAAGGGTGCGAACCAGGCGCTAGCGGCCCGCCGTGCCGGTGCTTCCGTCCGCATGGCCGGCGCCGTCGGCTCGGACGGCTTCGCGGCAGGCGCTCTCGCACTGCTCAAGGAGGCCGGCACCGACCTCGGCTTCACCAAGACCGTGAACGAGCCGACCGGTACCGCGCATATCCTTGTCGGCGGCGACGGCGAGAACGTCATCGTCGTCGTGGCGAGCGCCAATGCGACGGTGAGCGAGGGCGATGCCGCCACCGCCGTCGAGCAAATGTCAGCCGGCGACACGTTGATGCTGCAGCTCGAGATTCCCGCGGCCTCGGTGGAAAAGGCGCTTGTCGAGGCAAAGCGCCGCGGCATCCGCTCGGTCATCAACATCGCGCCGCTGACGCCCGAGGCTGCCCGCCTCGGCCGCATGGCCGATATCGTCATTGCCAACGAGACCGAATTCGAACTCCTGGCCGGCAAGAGCGGCATCGCCGGCGCCGAACGCGAGGCGGCGATGAAGCGCCTTCACGACGAAACCGGGCAGACGGTGATCGTCACGCTCGGCGCCGAAGGGGTCGCCGCGGCTCACGGGGGCGAAATCCATCGCGCCAAGGGGCTGACCATCGAACCGGTCGATACGGTCGGGGCCGGCGATACGTTCTGTGGCTATCTCGCCGCGAGCCTGGACGCGGGCCTCTCCTTCCCCGATGCGCTGCGCCGCGCCGCGGTCGCCGGGTCGCTCGCCTGCCTGAAAGCGGGAGCGCAACCCTCCATACCGCTCGCCTCCGAGGTCGCCGCGCGTCTTTGACCGCGACAGCCGATTTCGCCTGGTTTCGCAATCCGGATAGGTTTTGGCGCAGCTACGATGCTTGCCGCGCCGAATCCACTCTGGACAGCCAGGAATTGGCTTGGTTGTTGGCCGTATTTTAATCTTTGTTGATCTATCCAGATTGCGAGGCAGCCCACTCGCATCGGGCCGGCTCCTGCATGCCGGTCGGCATCACGCACTCCATGATGGAGACTCACCCCACTTTGGAATGTCATGCCGCAGGTACGAACCTGCGGACCTCTTGGAGCGGGATAAGGGAAAAGTGTTTGCGGTTTTCCGCCCGGATCCCGCTCCAGCCTATGAATCGATCACGGTGACGATTTGGGTCGGTCCGACCCAAATCAGCGTGATCTCGTGCGTGAGGATTTCATGTTCAACTTCCATGCCAAATCGCTGGCCACCAAGCTGATCGCTGTCACGGGCGGCACGATCGCTCTCGTGTTGCTCGCGTCGAATTTCGTTCTCATCTCGCAGACCCAGGACCGTGTCGAGACGCTCGTCTTCGACGGCGCGAAGACCGAGGCCCGTGCGATTGCCGCCGATATCGCCGGCAGCGTCGGAGAGCTGGCGGCCGCTGCCCGCACCATGTCGGGCGTGCTTGGCCGCGGCCATGCCGGGAAATCGACCGACCGTGCCGGCGCCATCAACCTGTTGAAAGCCAATCTCGATCAGCACGACTTCGCCTTCGGCAGCTGGTTCGCCGAGGAGCCCAAGGCCTTCGACGGCAGGGACGTCGTCAACAACACCGAGCTTGGCGGCAATGCCGAAGGCGCGTTCACGCCCTATTGGTCGAAGGATCGCAACGGCAAGGCAAAGCTCTCGACCTTCCGTGCGGACTATGCGGCCGAATGGTACAGCCTTGCCGCCAAGAGCGGCAAAGGCGCCATCACCCAGCCTTATCTGGCCGAAGGCACCGACGTTCCGACAACGATGACATCGATCGCCTATCCTGTCATGTCCGATGGCAAGATGATCGGCGTCTCGGGCGCCGACATCTCGCTCGCCTCGCTTGCCGACCGGCTCGCAACGTTGAAGCCCTTCGGCTCGGGCCGCGTCTACCTGCTGTCGCAGGGCGGCAAGTGGCTTGCCGCGCCGATCCCTGATCTCCTGATGAAGGATTATGAAGGCGAAGGCGCCGACGTCATCAAGAACGCCCTGTCGTCGGACGCTTCAGGCATGATCAAGAACCTGACCTATGACGGAAACGAGCCCTTCGACCGCGTCGTCTATCCGTTCAAGCTCCCCGATGTGAATGCGAGCTGGGTCATCCTCGTCGACGTGCCGCGCACCGCCATCAACGCGCCCGTCAACGACCAGACCTATATGATGATCATCGGCGGCATCGTCGTCCTCGGAGCCGTGCTCGCCGGCCTCTATCTCGCCGTGCGCCGCTTTGTCCAGAAGCCGCTCGCCGGGCTTGTCCACGACGTCGAGACGCTCAGCAATGGCGACTATGCCAGGCCGATCTCCGGGCAGGACCGCTTGGACGAGACCGGTTCGGTCGCCAAGGCGCTCGAAGGCTTCCGTCACCAGCTCGCCGACACCAAGCGCCTCGAAGGCGAGGCCCGCCACGAACGCGAACAGGCCGAACGGGAGCGCAGCCGCTCGGAAAGCGAGCGGGCCGAAACCGGCGCGCTGCAGCGCGACATCGTCGCGCGCCTCGGCAAGGGTCTGTCGCATCTTGCCTCCGGCGACCTTGCCTACCGGATCGCCGACGAGTTCCCGGGCGAATACGCCCAGCTGAAGCGCGACTTCAACGCGACGATGGAGAGCCTCGAGGAGACGATCCGCACCGTCAACCATTCGGTCGTCAATATCGGCAGCGGCACCGGCGAGATTTCAAGCGCCGCCAACGACCTCTCGCACCGGACCGAGCAGCAGGCCGCAAGCCTCGAGGAAACCGCCGCCGCCCTAGACGAGCTGACGTCGCAGGTCGATGCCAGCGCCGAGAATGCCAAGGTCGCGGCAAAGTCGGTCGAACTGGCGAGCAGCGACGCCGCGCAGTCCGGTGAGGTCGTCCAAAAGGCGATTGCGGCGATGCAAGGTATCGAGCAATCCTCGAACGAGGTGAGCCGCATCATCGGCGTCATCGACGAGATCGCCTTCCAGACCAACCTGCTCGCCCTCAACGCGGGTGTCGAAGCCGCCCGCGCCGGCGAGGCCGGCAAGGGTTTTGCGGTCGTCGCGCAGGAGGTCCGCGAGCTCGCCCAGCGCTCGGCGAACGCCGCCAAGGAGATCAAGACCCTGATCAATACCTCGGCCGGGCAGGTCCGCGAGGGCGTCGATCTCGTCGGCAAGACGGGCGGCGCGCTCAAGAAGATCGCCGAGCAGGTGGTGCAGATCAACGGCCTCATCCGCCAGATCTCCGGTTCGGCCTCCGAGCAGGCCGTCGGCCTCAAGGAGATCAACGCGGCCGTCAACCAGATGGACCAGGTGACGCAGCAGAATGCCGCGATGGTCGAAGAGACGACGGCGGCCAGCATGACGCTGAACGAGGAAGCCCGCACGCTGAGCGGGCTGGTTGCCCGGTTCAGCGTGGCCAAGCGGGAGCCGGCGCAGTCGTCCGCCGATATGCTGCGCAGCGCCGCCTCCAGGATGCGAACGGCAGAGGCTCCACGCCCCGCGCCGGAACAGCCGGCAGCACGCGGCTACTCGACCCCCACCCAGCGCGTTCTCGCGCAGACGGCCGGCGGCAATGCGCTCGCCCGGGACAATTGGGAAGAGTTCTGATCCGACTCCGTATGAATCGTGAAACGGCGCCGCATGCGGCGCCGTTTTCGTTTTTTGCGCGCCGGGGACTAAGACCCCTCCCCAACTCCTGCCCACAAGGGGAGAGGGCTCGCTGGGTTTGCAGAAAGCGAACCTAAAGACGCGCCAGGCGGTCGGTGAGGAGCTCGAAGAAACCCTCGTCGTCGATGTGGCGCATGACCTTGGCATTGTGCGTGCGGCCGGTGACCTGCCACCAGTCGACGACCGTCATGCCGGTCGTCAGCGCCGAGGTCGTCTCGATCTCGACATTGCAATCCCGGCCGGTGAAAAGCTCCGGTCGCAGGAGATAGGCAATCACGGTCGGGTCATGCAGCGGACCGCCGTCGGTGCCGTATTTCTCGATGTCGAAGCGTTCGAAGAATTCCAGCATCTCCGCCAGCGCGACCGCCGCCGGGCTGCCGATGGCGCGGATCTTCTCGACTCGAGCCCTGTGGGTGAGGACGCGATGCGTCACGTCGAGCGGCATCATGACGATCGGGATGCCGGAGCGGAAGACGATCTCGGCGGCTTCCGGATCGACATAGACGTTGAATTCGGCGGCCGGCGTGATGTTGCCGCCTTCGAAGAAGCCGCCGCCCATCATCACCAGTTCCCGAACCCGCGGCGCGATCTCCGGCGCCTTGGTGAGTGCGAGGGCGATATTGGTCAGCGGACCCAGCGTGCAGAGCGTCACGGTACCCGGCGCTTCGGCAAGCAGTGTCTCGATGATGAAATCGACGGCGTGCTGCTCTTCCAGCGGCATCGTCGGCTCGGTGAGCGCCGGCCCGTCGAGCCCAGTCTTGCCGTGCACATGTTCGGCGGTCACCAGCGGGCGCGCGACGGGGCGTTCGGCGCCGGCGAAGACCTTGACATCGGTTCTATTGCAGAGCTCGCAAACGATCCGCGCGTTGCGCGTCGTCAGCGTGAGCGGCACGTTGCCGGCCACAGTGGTGACGCCGAGCACGTCGATCTCTTCCGGGCTGCCAAGGGCAAGCATGATCGCGGCGGCATCGTCCTGTCCCGGATCCGTGTCGATGATGATCTTTCTCGCGTTCGTCACTTTCTTCCTCCTGCGAGCCGGATGGTATCGGATGCCAGGCGATGGCCTGGGTTCCGACGAGTTGCCGAAGCGAGACTGCCATGCAGCAGCCTTCCCTCGCGACGGGATTTTGAGCCTTTGCAGCGGACTATGATTTGCGCGCGGGCCAGAGGCAAGCCGCTTGCACTCGTTGCGCACAGCTACCATATTGCTCCGAAGGATGCTGCTTGGCAGGTCCGGAGAAATGGTCGCTTGAGCTGACAAGGACTTGCGGAATGAGCAGGATTACGCCTTTTACCAGCCCGCTCCTGGTGGGTTTCGACAGCATGGAAAAAACCCTCGAGCGGATCGCCAAAGCGAACGACGGATACCCACCCTACAATATCGAGCGCATTCGCGGCGATAGCGCCGCCGGCACGCCGGAGCGGTTGCGGATCACGCTCGCCGTCGCCGGGTTTTCCGATGAGGATCTGGAGGTGACGACGGAGGAGAACCAGCTCGTCATTCGCGGCCGTCAGGTCGAAACCGGCGAAAGGGACTATCTGCATCGCGGCATCGCCGCCCGGCAATTCCAACGGACCTTCGTCCTCGCCGATGGCATGCGGGTGCTCGGCGCCGAGCTTCGAAACGGCCTGCTCTCGGTCGATCTGGTGCGCCCCGAGCCGGTCCGTATGGTAAAGAAAATTAACATTTCGGTCCCAGAATAGGATACCCGGCGGGATTTTCCTGTCGCGCCGGCGACCACGGAGCATCACCATGGGACTGAAAACCATCACCTCATCGCTGTCGAAGAACGACCTTGCGCATCTCGGCGCGGGCGAAGTCGGCTATATCCGCAAGATGCGATCGGAGGAAGTCTCCCGCTGCTTCCCGGAAGCTCCCGAGATGGGGCCGGGCATCGATCTCTGGGCCCTGTTTGCGGCGGACGGCACGCCGATCCTTTTGACCGACAACCGCTCGAGCACCTTCTTCAAGGCCGCCGAGGACGACCTGCGCACCGTCAGCCTGCATTGATCGACTGACAGCGCACTTTAATTCGCCGCCTGCGGGGAACGCGGAGAGTTCCGCGTCTCCCCCATCCGGCCTGCCGGCCACCCTCTCCCCGCGAGCGGGGCGAAGGAGATTCGCGGCAAGAGCTAACCCTTAAGCGCGGCGGAACGTCAGATAGGCGGAGCTGCGCCCTTCCCGGCGGGCCTTGGCTTCGTAACGCGTGCTCGGCCAGCCGGAAAAGGGGGTCAGCCAATCGGCCGATCTTTCCGCCGTCCATTCGAAGGCCGCGTGATCGCGGCAATGAATAAGTGTCCAGTTGACGTAGCTGTCGATATCCGAGGCGAAGCAGAAGAGGCCGCCCGGCTTCAGGACGCGCGCGAAGCGGTCAAGATTGACCTTCGAGACGAAGCGCCGCTTCCAATGCTTCCGCTTCGGCCAGGGATCGGGATAGAGCAGGTCGACTTGGTCGACAGAAGCCGGTGGCAGCCAGTCCAATACCTGCGTCGCATCGTCGTCATAGAGTCGGACGTTGTCGATTTCTCTCGCTTCGATCTGCCCGAGCAGCTTGGCCATGGAATTGATGAAGGGCTCCACGCCGATGAAGCCGGTCGATGGATCCTCCGCCGCCCGATGAATGAGATGCTCGCCGCCGCCGAAGCCGATCTCCAGGCGAACCCGGTTCACCGCGGTCGGAAAAAGCGCCGACAGGTCTGTCGGCGCCGGCTCCTTCAGATCGAGCCTCAGGACCGGCAGCAAATTCTCGAGCTGCGCGGCCTGGCGCTCCCGCAACTGCTTGCCCTTGCGGCGGCCGAAAAAGGCCTCCGTTGCTCTGGCGCGGCGCGGTTCTGTCATATCGTTCTTCCTCGGATCAGAAAAATTCCGGTCATTCAATCGAAGACACACACACGATCGCCTTCAATCTGTCCAGGCGCAGGCTCCGGAACCTTCACAGATTACTGCACGAACAGAGGGGCGGAGGCTCTTTCCGAGCATCCGCCCCCGAACTGATTGGCCTGCATTCCCTGGCACGGGAGGCTCTCAGCCGCCCATGTATGGGACTTAAGCGGCGCGGCTGTTGATTGCCGTGGCGTCGAGCGAGATCGCTTCCTTCAGCGGCTTGACGAGGTCGAGCTTCTCCCAGGAGAAGGAACCGTCGCGGCCAGCCTTGCGGCCGAAATGCCCGTAGGCGGAGGTCTTCGCGTAGATCGGCCGGTTGAGGTCGAGATGGCGGCGGATGCCGGTCGGCGAAAGGTCCATCGTCTTGCGGATGGCCTTCTCGACCTGGTCTTCCGAAACCTTGCCGGTGCCGTGCAGGTCGACATAGATCGACAGAGGCTGGGCGACGCCGATCGCGTAGGAGAGCTGGATCGTGCAGCGCTCGGCAAGGTTGGCTGCAACGACGTTCTTGGCGAGATAGCGGGCGGCATAGGCGGCCGAGCGGTCGACCTTGGTCGTGTCCTTGCCGGAGAAGGCACCGCCGCCATGCGGTGCTGCGCCGCCATAGGTATCGACGATGATCTTGCGGCCGGTGAGGCCCGCGTCGCCGTCCGGTCCACCGATGACGAACTTGCCGGTCGGGTTGATGTACCAGGTGCAGTCGTCGGCGATCTTCAGGTCGTCGAGTGCCTCACGGATATAGGGTTCCACGACCTTGCGGACCTTGGCGGAATCCCAGCTGTCGTCAAGGTGCTGGGTCGAAAGAACGATGGAAACCACCTCGGTCGGCTTGCCATCGACATAGCGCACCGTCACCTGGCTCTTGGCATCCGGGCCGAGCCTGGCGACGTCGCCCTCGCCCTTCTTGCGGGCCGCGGCGAGCAGATTGAGAATGCGGTGCGAATAGTAGATCGGCGCCGGCATGAGCTCGGCGGTCTCGCGGCAGGCATAGCCGAACATGATGCCCTGGTCGCCGGCCCCTTCCTCGCCCTGCTTGTCGGCGGCATTGTCGACGCCCTGCGCGATATGCGCGGACTGGAAGTGCAGGAGCACGTCGATCTTCGCCGTCTTCCAGTGGAAGCCGTCCTGCTCATAGCCGATGTCGCGGATCGCCTTGCGGGCGGCGGCCTTGAACTTCGCCGGATTGATGACGTCGCTGCCGTTCTTGTCCTTTTTCAGGAGGCTCGGCGGCAGGCGGACTTCACCGGCGATGACGACGCGGTTGGTCGTCGCCAGCGTTTCACAGGCAATGCGTACTGTCCACGGGTCGACGCCGGACTTCGCCGCTTCACGGTAGACCAGATCGACGATCTCATCGGAAATGCGGTCACACACCTTGTCCGGATGACCTTCGGCAACGGATTCGCTGGTGAACAGGTAATTTGCGCGCATACGGGAAGTCCCCTCAATGAAAGAAGCGGGTTCACTGTTAGTGGTTTTGGCGCCGAAAAACAAGCGCACAAGGACATAAATATATCTTTATATCCGTATCGCCGCAACCGATGGAACGGCATTGCGCGAAACCGTGCCAACAAACGAAAACTGTTTCAGGAGAGGCTGGGCGCAAACGAAAAAAGCGGCCCTGGGCCGCTTTTTCGAAGGGTCGGAAACTCCGCTATTCGCTCTCGGCCTCCGCCGCCAGCGCCTTCACAAGGTCCACCAGCTTGCGCCGGACCTTCGGGTCGGAAATCTTCACGAATGCCCGGTTGAGCTGCAGGCCTTCGGAAGAGGACAGGAAGTCCACCACATAGTTGGAGCTCGGTGCTTCCGCCATGCCCGAACCGGCCTCGCCCGGAGCATCCTCGAAAAAGAACGAGACGGGCACGTTGAGGATGGAGGAAATGTTCTGCAGCCGGCTCGCGCCAACCCGGTTCGTCCCCTTTTCGTATTTCTGGATCTGCTGGAATGTGATCCCCAGACTCTCGCCGAGCTTCTCCTGGCTCATGCCAAGCATCGTCCGGCGAAGGCGAATCCTGCTACCGACATGAATGTCGATCGGGTTCGGCTTCTTCTTGTTTTCAACCATAGTCGCGTTCCTGAACACGCTGTTTCGATAAGCCACAACCAGTCATTGCCATAGCAAATGACGAACAGCCTGCCAGCGAAAGCAGGGCTCCAGTGGCAGGCATGGGTTGATGACAAAAACCACTATGCAATTTTAGGGGTTTTAGGTCAATTCGTCCGAAAATTTAAACCTCTACGCGATATTGCTGCAACCAACAATAGAAAAACCCCCGTGAACCAGAAGATCCTGCCACGCAGCATGCTGTCGGTCATGGTGGGCATTTTGCCCGGCAGAATTGCGTCCGTCACTCCCTTGTAATTGTATCCCAATCCTACCACTAAAACACCACGTGCATCAACAATTGCTGATATACCCGTGTTGGCGGCGCGGATCATCGGCAAGCCGGTCTCGATGGTGCGCAGTTGCGCCTGGTGAAAATGCTGGCGCGGCCCTGGGGTGTCGCCGAACCAGGCGTCATTGGTGACGTTCAGGAGCGCATCGGACAGGCGCGCGCTGCCGTCGACCTCGTCGGCGAAAATCGCCTCGTAGCAGATCAGCGGATAGAAGGTCCTGCCGCCCGGGAGCGTTAGGACCGAACGGTTCGACGCCGCCGAGAAGCCGCCGGGCATATTCGCTGCGATCGAACTCAAGCCCCAGGAATTGAGGACGTCCTCGAAGGGAAGATATTCGCCGAACGGAACGAGATGGACCTTGTCCGACGCGCCGACGATCTGGCCGCGATCGTCGATGACGTAAATCGAATTGTAGTAGCGCGGCGGCAGGCCGGTCCCGGCATCCTCGGCGCGCACGGCGCCGGCCACGAGAATCTGCCCGTCCTGCAGAACATCGGCGATCCGCGCCAGGGCATCGGGATTGTCCGTGAGGATGAACGGGATCGAGGTTTCCGGCCAGACGACGATGTCCGGTCGCTTGCCGCCCGCCTGCGGCGGTGCGGCAGTGAGGGCCAGATGCTCCTCGAAGATCACGGCACGCTCACGATCATCCATCTTCTTTGCCTGGTCGATCACGGGCTGGACGAGGCGAACGGTGCGTTCCGGCGTCAGCGGCTGCGGCGGCGGCAGGGACAGCCGATAATAGCCGTAGCCGATATGCGCGGCGAAGAGCGCGGCGGCGACGGCAAGGCCGACCCGGGCGCCCTTGCCCGTGCCGATCAGGGCCGGAGCGGCGAAGACGAAGACCGCCAGCATGTTGATCGTCGCCACATTCAGGACGCTCGCCGACTGCATCATCAGCGGCATCGGCATGGCCGCATAGCCGATCGCATTCCAGGGAAAGCCGGTGAAGAGAAAGCTGCGCAGCCATTCGGCGACACCGAAGCCGACGGCAAGAGCAGCGATGCGACCGACGCCGTCGGACCAGAGGCAGCGGGCAACGAGCACCGCCAGCGCATAGAACAAGGCGAGGACGGCCGGAAGGCCGACCACGGCCAGCGGCATGGCCCAGGCGAAGAGATCCGCTTCGACCAGGAAGGCGTTGCCGAGCCACCAGAGGCCGCCGAGAAAATAGCCGAAGCCGAAACTCCAGCCGATGGAGGCGGCCGGCAGGAGCCGCCGAACGACGCCTTCGTCCGGATGGGTCGCGACCCCGTCGATCAGCCAGACGAGCATCGGGAAGGAAATGAAGGCCGCAGCGAAGATTCCGAAGGGCGGCTGGGCGAACATCGCCAGAAGACCGGCGAGGAAGCCGACGAATGCGCGAGACGCTCCGGAGAGCAAAATGATCTTGCCTGCCAGTCTTTCCATGCAGCCTCCACGTCGCGCCGGCTGGGCGGGCCTGGCGCGTAAGATCTATCGAATCATTGCCGGCAGTTTTTCAAAAAACAGCCTGCTTGTCCCCTGGCAGCAGCGGCTCGTTTCTTTCAAAACGGGCAAGCTGCAATCCGCGGCTTGCCCTGTCGCGATATCAGGATCGATTGCCCTTCGATCATGGCAACATGAAGGGAGCGCAATCATCAGGATGACCTCTCCGCGCGGTTGAGATATGATCGAGGTGGATTAACCACAGTTGCCGAAATCTCGATGACGGCGACTGCAGGTTGTTCCCATGCCGGTAGGATGCCGTTAGTTTGCAGTACATCCAGACGACGCGTTTAGTGCAGGCGATCCAAAACAGAATCTTGGAAAAAAAGGGGTCACCATGTTCGATTCCCGCGAAAAGATCGCGCTTTTCATCGACGGCGCCAATCTCTACGCGACATCGAAGAGCCTGGGCTTCGACATCGATTACCGGAAGCTGTTGAGCGCCTTTCAGAAACGCGCCTATCTGGTGCGAGCCTATTATTACACTGCCCTTATCGAAGACCTCGAATTTTCCTCGATCCGGCCGCTGATCGACTGGCTGGACTACAATGGCTACACGGTCGTGACCAAACCGGCCAAGGAGTTCACGGACGCCTTGGGCCGGCGCAAGATCAAGGGCAGCATGGATGTCGAGCTGGCGATCGATGCGCTGGAGCAGCGCCAGGTCGTCGACCACTACGTCCTCTTCTCCGGCGACGGCAATTTCACCACGCTCGTGGCAGCGCTGCAGCGCAACGGCCGGAAGGTCACCGTCGTCTCGACGCTTTCGACCCAACCGCCGATGATCGCCGACGAGCTGCGCCGCCAGGCCGACCATTTCATCGACCTCATCGCGCTGCGCAGCGAGATCGATCGTCATCCACAGGCGGCACCGCAGACGGTCAAGCCGGCCGACGAAAGCGTCAATTCCTGAGAATCACTCCGCCGTGGTCGGAGGAGAAGCGTTTGCCTGAGCGCCCCCATTCGCCGGCAGCGCATCGGGCAGGGTCTCCTTTTCGGGCTTGACCACCCGCCGGCGGGCCGGCGGCCGCTTGCGCATGATGCGGACGCGCTTCACGCGACGCGGATCGGCGTCGAGGATCTGGAATTCGAACCCGGGAATCGCCTGCACCACCTCGCCGCGAACCGGAATGCGGCCGAGCGATGCGAAGACCAGGCCGCCGAGCGTGTCGACGTCTTCGAGCTGCTCACGCACATCGAAATCCGGACCGATCGCCTCGGCGATCTCCTCGAGCTCGACGCGCGCGTCCGCCACGAATACATCGTCCGACGTGCGGGCGAACATCACCTCGTCGTCGTCATGCTCGTCCTCGATGTCGCCGACCACCATCTCGACGATGTCCTCGAGCGAGACAAGGCCGTCCGTGCCGCCATACTCGTCGATGACCAGCGCCATCTGGATGCGGGCGGCCTGCATGCGCTGCATGAGGTCGGAGGCCAGCATCGAAGGGGGAACGAAGAGGACCTGGCGAATGATACTCACCTCTTCGACCGTCTTGTTCAGATCGACGCGCGACAGATCGAAACCCGGTCTCGGCTGGCGCGGTGACTTCTCCGCCCTGTCGGCGCCCACGGCGTGCGGCGCCTTGCCGTTGCGGCGGCGGTTGCGGGCCTGCCGGGTCACATAGGCAAGCAGGTCGCGGATATGGACCATCCCGCGCGGGTCGTCGAGACCCTCGCTGTAGACCGGCATGCGGGAGCGTCCGGATTCCTCGAAGAGAACCATGAGTTCTCCAAGCGTGATGCTTTGATCCACCGCTTCGATATCGGCACGCGGCACCATCACATCCTCGACGCGGATTTCCCGGAAGCGGAGGATGTTGTTGAGCATCGCCCGCTCCTCGGGCGAAAACGCGGTGTTGCTGTCGGCATCCGTCATCAGCGCGTCGGCGAGATCCTCGCGCAGACTCGACGCACCCGCACCGCGCCACAGGCGGGCCGCACGGCTCCAGAAGGATGAGATGGGTTTGCTGCCCTCTGGTCGGGCGGTGGTACTACTACTGCCCGCGTCGGCGTCGCCGGAGGCATCGGCCTCCTCGCTGGCAACCGTTGCCGGCTGTGTCTTGAAGTCGCTCATTGTTCCAAACTGTCAATCCGGGGCTGGTCCCCGTAGGGATCAGATAGGCCAAGACGCGCCAAAATGCGAGTCTCCAACCCCTCCATTCTTTCCGCTTCGTCGTCTTCGATATGATCATAGCCGAAAAGATGGAGGAATCCATGGACGAGAAGATGCGTCAAATGCTCCTCGAAAGGCTTCTCCATTTCAGCCGCTTCGCGCTCAAGTGTCTCATAGGCGACGATGATGTCGCCGAGCATCGGCCCCGGCATGTTGCCGGGCGTTACCGGGAAGGCGGGAAAGGACAGGACATTGGTGGGCTTGTCCTGGTTGCGCCATTCGGCGTTGATCTCCCGGATCGACTGATCGTCGGTAAACACCAGAGACAGCTCCGGCGGGTCATCCGGAAACGGCTGCTTCTCCTCCGCAATGAGGAAAGCCACGGTGACGTCGAGAATACGCGTGGAAAGGCCCTGCAGCTCGTCCTCGGACGGCCAGTCCCC
This sequence comes from Sinorhizobium fredii NGR234, assembly GCF_000018545.1. Taxonomy (NCBI): domain Bacteria; kingdom Pseudomonadati; phylum Pseudomonadota; class Alphaproteobacteria; order Hyphomicrobiales; family Rhizobiaceae; genus Ensifer; species Ensifer fredii. Next base: position 45,778 of record NC_012587.1, on the reverse strand, counting down.
CTCCTCGACGCTGATCTGAATGTCCAAAGCCGTCATGACCGCTGGCGATCGCCTCAGCGATCGCTCTGTTCGCTTTCATCGTGGACGGCCGTGTGGCTTTCATAGGCCCTGACGATCCGCGCCACCATGGGATGACGCACCACATCGGCATCCTTGAAGCGGATGACCGACACGCCCTCCACGCCTTTGAGGATTTGCAGCGCTTCGACGAGGCCGGATTTAACGCCGCGCGGCAGGTCGACCTGGCTCGGGTCGCCGGTGACGATCATCCTGCCGTTTTCGCCGAGGCGGGTCAGGAACATCTTCATCTGCATCGAGGTGGTGTTCTGCGCCTCGTCGAGAATGACGGCAGCATTGGCGAGCGTCCGGCCGCGCATGAAGGCCAGCGGCGCGATCTCGATGACGCCGGCCGAAATCGCCCGCTCCACCTTGTCGCCCGGCATCATGTCGTAGAGCGCATCGTAGAGCGGCCTCAGATAGGGATCGACCTTCTCCTTCATGTCGCCGGGCAGGAAGCCGAGCCGCTCGCCTGCCTCGACCGCCGGCCGCGACAGGATGATCCGGTCGACCGCGCCGCGCTCCAGAAGCTGGGCGGCGTGGGCGACGGCGAGATAGGTCTTGCCGGTGCCGGCCGGGCCGACGCCGAAGACGAGCTCGGACCGCTCCATGGCGCGGATATAGGCATCCTGCATCGGGGTGCGCGCAGCGATTGTCTTCTTGCGCGTCGAAATCTGCGCCATCGTCAACTTGGCTTTGCGCTCCATGGTCGGCAACTGCAGCTGGTCGTCGGCGGCGACCGCCATGCGGATCGCCCCTTCGACGTCGGACGTATCGATCGAGGCCCCACTTTGCAGTCTTCCATAGAGATAGTCGAGCGCACGCCGTGCCTGGTTGGTCGCCACGACATCGCCGGAGATGGCCACGGAATTGCCGCGCGGCCTGGCGTCGACACGCAGTCGCTCCTCGAGCAGTTTCAAATTCTGGTCGAACTGGCCGAAGAGTTCGCTGGCGAACCGGTTGTTCTCGAACGTGAGCACGAAGTGATTGGCGTCTGTCGCGGTCGTCTTCGAATGGCGCGATGAGGATGAAATCATTTCGTGTCCGTTCAAGCGGTTCAGGCTCCTCGCTCTCGATCTACAGCGCCGCGCGTAAAATGACGCGCAGAGAACGTTCTAACTTCTTAACTGCGCAAAAGCTCCCGAGAACGCGTCTCGTGCCTTCGCCTTATTCGATCATCTCGGCAAACAGGCTGTTCGAGCCGGCCTTGGTGATTCGTACCTTGATAATGTCACCGATTTGCGATCGTTTTGCATCAACATTCACGGGCTGCAGCCAAGGCGAGCGGCCGACCAGCTGGCCGGGCATGCGGCCGGGCTTCTCCAGCAGCAGATCGATTTCCCTCCCGACGCAGGCGGCGGCAAAGTCTCGCTGCTGGTTGACAAGCAAACTCTGCAATCTTTCCAGTCGCTTGGCTTTCACGTCTTCGGGAACCTGATCCTTTAGATCGGCGCCCGGCGTACCGGGACGGGTCGAATATTTGAAGGAGAATGCCTGTGCATAACCGACCACCTCGACGAGGCGCATCGTCTCCTCGAAATCCGCCTCGGTCTCGCCGGGGAAGCCGACGATGAAATCGCCGGAAAGTGCCAGATCAGGCTGGACGGCACGGATCCTTTCGACAAGGGCGAGATATTCGGCCGCCGTATGGCGCCGGTTCATCGCCTTCAGGATGCGATCGGAGCCGGACTGGACCGGCAGATGCAGATAGGGCATCAGCTTGGCCATCGACCGGTGCGCCTCGATCAGGCTCTCGTCCATGTCGCGCGGGTGGCTGGTGGTGTAGCGCAGGCGCGCGAGGCCGTCGATCTCGCCGAGACGGCGCAACAGATCTCCAAGGCCCCAATCGCGGCCGTTGGGCCCCGCCCCGTGCCAGGCATTGACGTTCTGGCCGAGCAGCGTGATCTCGCGCACGCCGCCGTCGACCAGCTTTTCCGCCTCGGCGAGGATCTGCGCCACCGGCCGCGAGACCTCGGCGCCGCGGGTGTAGGGCACCACGCAGAAGGTGCAGAACTTGTCGCACCCCTCCTGCACGGTGAGGAAGGCTGTTACCCCGCGCGAACGGGTCTTCGCCTTGTCCGGTGCCGGCAGATGCTCGAACTTGTCCTCGATGGCGTAATCCGTCTCGACGACCCGCTCGCCGCTCCTTGCACGCTTCAAGGCTTCCGGCAGCCGATGGTAGGTTTGCGGGCCGATGACGAGATCGACGGCCGGAGCGCGCCGCAGGATTTCATTGCCTTCGGCCTGGGCGACGCAGCCGGCGACGCCGATCACCATTTCGCGGCCCTCGCTCGCCTTCGCCTTCTTCAGCTCGCGCAGGCGGCCGAGCTCGGAATAGACCTTTTCGGCGGCCTTTTCGCGGATATGACAGGTGTTGAGCAGGACGAAGTCGGCATCTTCCAGCACGTCCGTCGCAACGTAGCCGTCCCGCGACAGAGCGTCGGACATGCGATCGGAATCGTAGACATTCATCTGGCAGCCATAGGTCTTGACGAAGACCTTGCGGGCCGGAACGTGTTCGTCGCCCGCCCGGGGCGATTTCGGCAGAAGAGCGGTTTCCTGGGTCATGCGGGTTCTTTAGTGCAAAGCGGCCCAAAGTTGAAGTATTTTCGGGCGGCACCGAGGGTCGCAGGCGGCTTGCGAGGGTCAGGCAGCGCTCTTCTGACGCGCCGCAGCCCGTCCTCTCAGCCGGTCCGACAACATGCTGCGAATCCGCTGCTCGACAAGGCGGCTGACTTCCTTGCGGTTGGAGCGGTGGTGGTAATCCACCGCCTCACCGAAATCGACCTCCACATCGAGCGCGCCCTCGCGAAGAACCCCCACCAGATGCGGCAGCAGCCCAATGTCGCCCGGCCAGGCCGCGATCGGCCGATGGTAGCGGCCCATCGGCATGCCGTGGATGCCCGTATAGGAAATTGCCACCGGCTGGACGTGCACGACACCGGTCGGCGACTGCGGCACCGCCGAGGCGGCTGCGCCGAACAGCGACGTCTTGATCTCGAGCAGGCGGTTGCCATCCGAGGTCGTGCCCTCGGGAAACAGCACGACGATCTCGCTGTCGGCGAGCCGCCGGCCGATCTCGCTCACCTGGTCTCCAGTCTTGCGCTTCTCCTGGCGCTCGATGAAGACGGAGGCCTGCAGCCGGGCAAGGAGACCGAAGACCGGCCAATCCTTGACCTCCGACTTGGCGACGAACACGACATCGGCGACCGACGACAGGACCATTATGTCCTTCCAGGAGACGTGATTGGCGCTGATGAGCAGCGGCCGCCGCCGATCCAATTGGCCATGGACCCGCACCCGAAGGCCGAGCAGGCGGCAGGCGATGCGGTGCCAGAATCGCGGCAGCACGCGCCGTGGCTTCAGATCCAGCCACAGGCAAAAAAGTTGGATGGGCATCAACAGCAGGGAGATGATCGCGAGCAAGATGGCGTAGAGCGCGACCCGTATCCAGTTGATCATCCGGAAAGACTTTCTGATCCGACCAGCAATTCAAAGTGCTACAGCGGCCTTTGCGCGCCAGACAAGGCGCGCGGCGCTGTCGGATCGGACTAGCGAAGATCGAGCCGCATGACAAGCGCAGCGGTGCGCGCCCCGGCCGTGCCCTTGTAATAGGCCTTGCGTTCGCCGACCCTTGCGAAGCCAAGCTTGCCATAGAGACCGATCGCCGCCAGGTTCGTCTCGTCGACTTCGAGGAACAGCGTCTCGGCGCCCTTGACGATCGCCTCGCGCATCGCGGCCTGCATCAGCCGCCAGCCAAGCCCGGAGCGGGCGAAGCGCGAATCGACACCGATCGTCAGGATCTCGGCCTCGCCCGCGGCGGCACGCGACAGCACGAAGCCTCCGAGTGCCGGACGAAAGGCGCCGTTCGTCTGGCGGGCGGCGAAGCCGAAGACCGCGTCCTGCAACAGGAGCGCGTGAATCTCGCCGTCGCTCCACGGTGTCGCGAAACGCTGGCTGTGCAGAGCAGCCGCCGCCAGGAGATCGATCTCCTCCAGCGGAAAGATGTCGAATTCAGTGCGGCGTGTGAAATAGTCCGTGAAGCTCATTTCTTTCCTATGCATCCGGCTCGACGCGTGCCGCGCTCCGCTCCAGGGCGCCGGCCCGCTGTTTCGATTGACCGCACGGGTCTATCCTGCTGTCGCCCTACCGCATGTCTCCTTCAATCGACCTCGCTTTAGAGCATTTTGCAGTCAGGTGGAATCACCTGACGTCGCACAAATGCGGCAAAAACAAAGGTTTAGAGCGGCGGCGCGAACGTATGTGAGCGCATCCCGCTCTAAGGACAAAGACATGCAGCAATTCAAAGTGCGACACCGTTGCGCGTCTGATTCTCAAAGACTAGAGCGGGATGCGGGCGGAAAACCGCGCACACTCTTCCTCATCCTGCCCTAGCCACCGCGAAGCCTGATTGAGGCTTCGCATCGGGGCCTCGCAGATAAAGCGGTTTGGGCTTGGCCGAGGCTGGATCGGCCGCAGCACCCAGCCGAGCGACGACGGCGATGTCGATCTCGTCCGGCCTGCCGACCGGCTCGGTTGAGGCGACAAGAGATGCGCCGGAGCCGCAGATGATGCCGTCGAAGCCGGAAAACCGGTCGCGAGCCTCGGCAACCGGCAGAATTTCCGGTTCGCCTTCCGCCTCGCCGCGCGCGGTAAAGGACTGGACATAGATCTCGTCGCGTTTCGCGTCGATGGCCGCAAGCACCGGTCGCCCCGGCTGCTTCTGCCTGGCGCTCTCGGCAACGACCCGAAGCGTGGTGATGCCGAGGGCCGGCTTGCCGAGGGCAAGCGCCAGGCCGCGCACCGCCGCGACGCCGACACGAATGCCGGTGAAGGATCCCGGCCCTACGGTGACGGCGATCCGGTCGATTTCCGCAAGCTGCCTGTCGGAGGCGATGAGCGCCTCATCGACGAAGTCCATCAAACGCTCGGCATGACCGCGACCTATATCGGCACCGGCGCGCGCCAGCACCTCGCCCGCCGCACCGTCATAGACCGCAGCCGCACAGCCGCTACCCGATGTATCGATGGCAAGAACCAACATTGTGAGACGTCATGACCTCCCTGCGCTGCCTCGCCGGCGGCACGCCGCGAAGACGCTTCTCCCTTACTGCCAGGCGCGGCTCTCGGAATCCGGCAGTTTCGCCTGCGGTCGGTATCCGAGATCGTGCTGGGCGGCGGTCAGCCTGAAATCGCTGTAGACCTTGTAAGGCAGGAAGAGCGGCCCGCAAGCGGGACCGCTCCACCATGCACACTCGGCCGGTTTCAAATCAGACCGATTCGACCGATTCGACCTCAGGCACGAAATGGCGCAGCAGATTCTGCACGCCGTGCCGAAGCGTTGCGGTCGAAGACGGGCAGCCGGAGCACGCCCCCTTCATGTTCAGGAACACGGTGCCGTCCTTGAAACCCCGGAAGGTGATGTCGCCGCCATCCTGGGCGACGGCCGGCCGCACCCGCGTGTCAAGCAGCTCCTTGATCGTCGCGACAATCGCCTCGTCGCCCTCGTCATAGAATTCGCCTTCCTGATCCGTTTCTTCGGCTCGGCTGGCTCCCGACATGATCGGCTGGCCTGACATGAAATGTTCCATGATCGAGCCAAGGACAGCGGGCTTCAGGTGCTGCCATTCCTGCCCTTCCTTGCTGACCGTGATGAAGTCGTAGCCGAAATAGACGCCGCTGACGCCGGGGATAGAAAAGAGCCGGGCCGCGAGCGGCGAGCCGGTGCGCGCCTCTTCTTCGCTTCGGAATTCGGCGGTACCGTTCTCCATGACCACCTTACCCGGCAGGAACTTCAAAGTGGCCGGATTCGGCGTGGCTTCGGTCTGGATGAACATGATTCTCTCCGTTGCGCCGGGAGCGCCTCTCAACCGGCTCTTTAGAATAATTCAAAAATATATAAGGGCGTCGCTTCGACGCTGCAAGGGCGCTTTCTGCCGCACCGTCAGCTCAGCGCGTCGATCTCCTCGTCGGTCAGAAGATCGGGAATGACGGTGACGGGAATGGGAAAAGCCGCCGCCTTTCCCGCGATCGACGACACCAGCGGGCCGGGGCCTTCTTTCGCCGAACCCGCCGCGAGCACGAGGATGGCGATGTCCCGGTCCTCCTCGATCAACGCGTAAATCTGATCCGTGGCGATGCCTTCACGGATGACGATTTCCGGTTCGATGCCGATCCGCTCGCGCACCGTCTGTGCGACCTTGGCGAGCGTCGCCTCGGCCTCCTCGCGGGCCTCCGCCCGCATGATCTCCTCCACCCCCAGCCATTGCTGGAAGTCGCCGTCGGCGATCACGTAGAGAAGTACGAGACCGCCGTTGGAGTTCTTCGCGCGCATGCCCGCATAGTGCACGGCACGGCCGCATTCCGGCGTGTCGTCGATCACCGCCATAAACTTGCGGCGGTGACCTTCCAGTCTTGAGAGTCGGGTGGAAACCATGCGGCGAACATTACATCGCCGCACGCGTCCCGCAAGATGTCATTTCGGCGGATTACTGCAAAAAGCCGATGATCTCGCGAACCTCGCGCATGGTCTTTTCCGCTCTCGCCCGCGCCCGTTCTCCGCCGCTCCTGAGGATCGCGTCGATATGCGCCGTGTCGTCCATCAGGCGGCGCATTTCGCCGGTGATCGGCGACAGTACGTCGACGGCGAGATCGATGAGGGCCGGCTTGAAGACCGAAAACTGCTGGCCGCCGAATTCGGCAAGTACCTCTTGCTTGGTCCGGTCGGAAAGGGCGGCATAGATGCCGACGAGATTTTCCGCCTCGGGACGGCCCTGCAACCCTTCGACTTCGCTCGGCAGCGCATCGGGGTCGGTCTTCGCCTTGCGGATCTTCTTCGCGATCGTCTCCGCGTCGTCCATAAGATTGATGCGCGACAGGTCGGACGGATCGGATTTCGACATCTTCTTGGTGCCGTCGCGCAACGACATGACGCGCGGCGCCGGCCCGCCGATCAACGGCTCGACCGGCGGGAAATAGGCATGGATCGGCTCTTCGCCGACGACGATGTCGACGCCACAGCCGCGCGCCCGGATGTGCTCCATGAAGTCGATGTTGAACTTCTGGGCGATGTCGCGGGTGAGCTCGAGGTGCTGCTTCTGGTCGTCGCCGACCGGAACATGGGTGGCGCGGTAGACGAGGATGTCGGCGGCCATCAGGCTCGGATAGGCGAGCAGGCCGAGCGAGGCGTTTTCCCGGTCCTTGCCAGCCTTGTCCTTAAACTGGGTCATCCGGTTCATCCAGCCGATGCGGGCGACGCAATTGAAGATCCAGGCGAGCTCCGCATGCTGCGGCACCGCCGACTGGTTGAAGACGATATGCTTCTCCGGGTCGATGCCGGAGGCGACGAAGGCGGCGGCGATCGAGCGGATCTGGCCGGGCAGGTCCTCGTGCACGAGCTGCGCGGTGATCGAGTGCAGGTCGACGACGCAATAGATGCAGTCGTTGTTTTCCTGCAGGGCAACAAACTTGCGGATCGCGCCGAGATAGTTGCCGAGATGCAGATTGCCAGTCGGTTGAACGCCGGAAAATACGAGCGGCTTGAATTCGTTCATGTCGTCCTCATCGGGCTTGTGGAGGGCCCACCCATTGATATCCGCCGCGCTTATGCACGCCGGGCCAAATGCAATCAAGAGGCTGGCTGCAGCAGGTCCCAGCGATTGCCGAACGGATCGGTGAAGACCGCCACAGTCCCGTAGGCCTCATGGCGCGGCGGCTCGAGAAATTCGACGCCGGCGGCAAGCATCGCCGCGTGGTCGCGGGCGAAATCGTCGGTGAAGAGAAAGAAGCCGACGCGGCCGCCGGCCTGGTTGCCGATCGCGGCGTTCTGCCGTTCGCCCTCGGCCTTGGCGATGAGCAGCGCGGTTTCGGTCGCGCCCGTCGGCCGCACCAGCACCCAACGCTTGCCGGCACCGAGATCGGTGTCCTCGATCAGCTCGAAGCCCAACCGGCCGCAATAGAAGGCAAGACCCTCGTCATAGTCCGGCACGAGAATGGCGATGCGGGCGATGGTCTGCTTCACGGCGAATCCGGCCCTTCGCCCGTTGTCGGAGCAGCCGCCGGCGCGGCCCTGCGTTTCAAACTGCGCCGGATCATTCCCAGGCTGGCGCCGCCGAGCCCGAAGGCCGAGGCGAAATAGATCGCCATGGCGGCCGCCACCAGGCCGCAGACGGTTGCCGCACGGACGGCGAGCGGCGCCGCCGAGGAAAGCGGGAAAGCCAACCACTCGATGGCGTAATGGAGCGCCGCGGCCATGATCGCAGCGGCGATCACGAGACGGGGAACGCGCGTCAGCAGCGGGATGTCGCGGCCCCAATGCCCGCGCCAGAGGAGGGTCGTGAAGAGGAGCAGTGCATTGACCCAGCCCGCAACGATCTCGGCGGTGGCGATGCCGCTTGCGCCGAGCGGCGGAAACAGCGTCACCGCCAGCGACACGTTCACCACGACGGAGATCGCCGCGAAGATCATCGGCGTGCGGGTATCCTCGCGCGCGAAAAAGCCCGGAATGAAGGCCTTGATCAGCACGAAGGCCGGCAGGCCGAGGCCGTAGATCGCCAGGATATGCCCGACGACGACGGTCGCTTCCGGCGAGAACTTGCCGCGCTCGAAAAGCAGCCGGACGATCGGTTCCGACATGACGAGCAGCGCGGCGGCGGCCGGCAAGGTGAGGAACAGGGTGAATTCGACGGAGCGGTTCTGCAAGTTCGCCGCCTCGTTGAGATTGCCTCCCCGAAGGGCGCGCGACAATTCCGGCAACAGGACGGTCGCAACCGCGATGCCGACGACGCCGAGGGGAAGCTGGTAGATACGGTCCGCATAGACGAGCGAGGAGACCGCCCCTTCCTGCGCCGAGGCGATGTTGGTGTTGATCAGCAGGTTGATCTGGGTGATGCCGCCGGTGATCGCCGCCGGCAGCGCCAGGACGAGCAGGCGCCGGACATTGGCGGTCAACCGCGGACGGCGGAAACCGATCTTGATCCCGGCGTTGCGGACGGCGATCCAGACGATGGCGAGTTGCACGAGGCCGGCGGCCATGACGCCCCAGGAGAGCCCATAGCCGACGGCAACCGGGTCCTGGCCGCTATACCAGGCATAGGCCAGCACACCGATCAGGATGACGTTCAGGAACACCGGCGCGATCGCCGCAGCGAAATAGCGATGCAGCGAATTGAGCATGCCCGCCATCATCGCCGCCAGCGACATGCAGGCGAGATAGGGGAACATGATCGTCGCGAAGGTGACGGTGCTTGCGAATTTCGCCGGATCGTCGGCGAAACCGGGGGCGATCAGTTCGCGCACGATGAACGGCATCGCCAGTTCCATCGCGATCGTCAGAAACAAAAGAACCGTGAACAGGACGCCGAAGACTTCTTCGGAAAAGCGGCGGGCGCCCTCCATGCCGCGTGCCTCGATCTCCTTGGCAAAGAGCGGCACGAAGGCAGCGTTGAACGCCCCCTCGGCGAAAAGCCGGCGGAAGGTATTGGGCAGCCGAAAGGCCGTGTTAAAGGCGTCGGCGACCGGTCCGGTGCCGAGCGCGGCCGCCATGAAGGTCTCGCGCACAAAGCCGAAGACGCGGCTTCCGAGCGTCGCGCCCCCGACCGTCGCAAATTTCTTGACCAGGCTCATGTTTCGACTTTTGTCGTTCTGGCAGCGTGCGACGACCGCGGCGAATGGGCCGGCGCGATGATGCCGGAGGGCATGCGCTCGCGCGCCTCGTCGACCTCGCCCGCCAGCACCGCCTTCAGGCGCGCGGCGATATTGCCCTGCCGGTTCTCGTTGGTGATCTTCGCGCCGACGAGATCGGTGACGTAGAAGGTGTCGATCACCTTCTCGCCGAAGGTGGTGATATGGGCCGAGGCGATGTCGAGCGACAGGTCCGAGAGCACCGCGGTGATCTCGGAAAGCAGACCCGTCCGGTCGAGGCCCTCGACCTCGATGACGGTGAACTTGTTCGACAGCGTGTTGCTGATCGTCACCTCGGGCGTCACGGTGAAGGCCTTGCTGCGCTTCTTCGCCCGGGTGCGGCTGGCGATCACCTCCGGCAGGCGCTTGCGGCCGGAGAGCACGTCCTCGATCAGCTTGCCGATGCTCGCCGCCCGCCGCATCTCGTCCTCGTCGACCGAGAACTCGCGGTTGACGAGGATCGTATCCAGCGCCCGGCCGTCCGAGGTCGTATGGATCTGCGCATCGACGATGTTGGCGCCCGCCGCCGCGCAGGCGCCGGCGATGACCGTCAGCAGGCGCGGATGGTCCGGCGAAAGCACGGTGATCTCGGTGATGGCGTGGAAATGATGGGTGCGCACCATTGTCGCCAGGGTCTTACCGGCGCGGTCCGCCTCGCGGATGAATTCGGCGTGGCGCACCTGGTCCTCGAGCGCCACGGTGAGGAGATAGGGCTGGTAGTGCAGCCGGACATAGGCGTCCCGCTCCTTCTTCGACCAGTCCTTCAGCGCGTCGCTCAGCATATGGGCGGCGTGCTTCGCCCGCTCCTTGCGCGACAGTTCCGAGAAGCCGCCGGAGAGAAGCAGTTCCGTCTCGTAGTAGAGCGTGCGCAGCAACTGGCCCTTCCAGCCGTTCCAGACGCCCGGCCCGACGGCCCGGATGTCGCAGACGGTCAGGATGAGCAGCATCTTCAGGCGATCGAGCGATTGCACCCGTTCGGCGAAATCGAGGATGGTCTTGCGATCGTTGAGGTCACGGGTCTGTGCAACCATCGACATGGTCAAATGCTCCTCGACCAGCCAGACGACGGTTTCCGTCTGCTTCGGCGACAGGCCGAGGCGCGGGCAGAGCTTGCGGGCCACCTTGGCGCCGGCGACCGAATGGTCCTCGGGGCGGCCCTTGGCGATGTCGTGCAGCAGCACCGCGACATAGAGCGCCGAGCGGTCCTCGATGCCGGGCATCAGCATCGCCGTCAGCGGATGTGCCTCCTCCTCAAGGCCGCGATCGATCCGGGACAGAACGTCGACCGTGCGCAGCAGGTGCTCGTCCACCGTGTAGTGGTGGTACATGTTGAACTGCATCATCGAGACGATCTTGCCGAAATCCGGAATGAAGCGGCCGAGCACGCCCGCCTCGTTCATCCGCCGCAGGATCAGTTCCGGATTGCGCCGGGAGGTCAGGATCGACAGGAAGAGCCGGTTGGCCTCGTCGTTCTCGCGCAGATGCGGCGTGATCAGGCCGAGCGACCGCGTCACCTGCTTCAGCGCGTTCGGATGGAATTCCAGGCCGTGGATATCGGCGATGTGGAACAGCCGCAGCAGGTTGATCGGCTCGCGCTTGAAGACGTCCGGGCTGGCGAGCGCGATGCGCCCGCCATCGTCGACGAAGTCGAGCGTGCCGGCGATCTTGCGGGTGCGGTGCTTGAAGCGGCTGAAGACGCCGGAAATCCCGGGCGTGTCCTTGGCCTGCTGGTCTTCGAGCGCCGCGCAGAAGATGCGGGTGAGATCGCCGACATCCTTGGCGACGAGGAAATAATGCTTCATGAAGCGTTCGACCGCCGAGAGACCCGGATGGTCGTGATAGCCGAGCGCTTCGGCAATCTCGCGCTGGATGTCGAAGGACAGCCGCTCCTCCGCCTTTCCGGTCAGGAAATGCATGTGGCAGCGCACTGCCCAGAGGAAATCGTCCGACTTCTGGAAGAGCTTGTATTCCTGCCGCGACAGGACGGCGAGCTTGACGAGGTCGGCCGGATCCTTGACCCGGTAGAAATACTTGGCGATCCAGAACAGCGTGTGCAGATCGCGCAAGCCCCCCTTGCCTTCCTTGACGTTCGGCTCGACGAGGTAGCGGGTGTCGCCGGCCTTGCGGTGGCGCCCGTCCCGTTCGGCGAGCTTGGCAGCGATGAATTCGGGGCCGGTGTTGCGGACGATCTCGTGATCGAAACGCTGTTCCAGTTCGCCCGCCAATGCCTCGGAGCCGCAAATATAGCGGCATTCGAGGATTGCCGTGCGTATCGTCATGTCGGCGCGCGACAGGCGGATGCATTCGTCGATGGTCCTGGTCGCATGGCCGACCTTGAAGCCGAGATCCCACAGGACATAGAGCATGAACTCGATGGCGGGTTCGGCCCAGACCGCCCTCTTGGACGGCAGCAGGAAGAGCAGGTCGATGTCCGAGCCCGGCGCCAGCGTGCCGCGGCCGTAGCCGCCGACCGCGGTCACCGCGAGCCGGGCCGCCGGCGGCGCATGGGCCGCGTCGAAGACCTCGTTCAGCATGAAATCGTGCAGCACCGTGATGAGCTGGTCCTGCAGCCAGGAAATGCGCTCGGCGCATTTGATGCCAGCGCCGTCGGCGGCAAGCAGTTGGCGTGCCTTGGCGCGGCCGGCGTTGTTCGCCTCCTTGAAGGCGGCGAGAAGGGCGCGGCGCATCGGTTCGCGCTGCTCGGCATGGGCCGCGGCGATGAAGCCGCATTTCGCCCGCAGCGCGGCGACGTCGAGAATTTCGGGGAAGGAAGTTTCGTGTCTGGCCATAAAGTGCCGGGAGGCGTCCTGTCCGACTGATCGTATGGTTCGCTGCATGTGCAGGCGTTCCTGCATGTCATTCGGATCGGCTTCTGTCTACTACATGTTTCGTTGAATCGTAGCCGATTCAGGGATGAAACATGCAGCATTCGAAGTGCCACAGCGACCTTTGCGCGTCGGGTCGGCGCGCGGCGCTGCAGAGCCGGATTCATGCAGCATTTCAAGCACTACCGCGTGGCCTCATGAAAAGGCACGCGGCGCTGTATAGCCTTTTTGCCCGTCGATGGACAGGGAAAATCGGTGCAATGCAAAACGACCGCGCGCGGCCGAAGTCAGCGGCCGGCAAGGTCCTTTTTCAAAGCATAGAGCGCCTCGAGCGCCTCGCGCGGCGTCATGTCGTCGGGATTGATCGCCCTCAGCGCCTCTTCGGCCCTGGAAGGGCCGGATGCCCTTGCCACTTCCTCGCGCCGGACGGCCACCTGGAAAAGCGGCAAGTCGTCGATCAACTGGCTCGCCGGGTTCTTGCGATCGGCATCCTCGAGGTTGGCTAGGACGTCCCTTGCCCGGGCGACGACCGAGGCAGGGAGACCCGCAAGGCGGGCGACCTGGATGCCGTAGGAACGGTCGGCCGCACCGGGGCCGACCTCGTGCAGGAAGATCACGTCGCCGTCCCACTCCTTGACCCGCATGGTGGCGTTCGACAGGCGCCCGAGCTTTTCGGAGAGAACCGTCAATTCGTGGAAATGCGTCGCGAAGAGACCGCGGCAGCGATTGACTTCATGCAGGTGCTCGACCGCCGCCCAGGCGATCGACAGGCCGTCGAAGGTCGCCGTGCCGCGGCCGATCTCGTCGAGGATGACGAGCGAGTGGTCGGTTGCCTGGTTGAGGATCGCCGCCGTCTCGACCATCTCGACCATGAAGGTCGAGCGGCCGCGGGCGAGATCGTCCGAGGCACCGACGCGCGAAAAGAGCCGGTCGACGATGCCGATATGGGCGGCGTTCGCAGGCACGAAGGAACCCATCTGCGCCATGATGGCGATCAGCGCGTTCTGCCGCAGGAAGGTCGACTTGCCGCCCATGTTCGGGCCGGTGAGCAGCCAGATGGCACCGGCCTCCGGACCGTCCGGCGGCGACAGGTCGCAACCATTGGCAACGAAAGGATTGCCCGCCTGGCGCCGCAGCGCTTGTTCGACGACCGGATGGCGCCCGCCATCGATCAAGAACATCCGCGAGCGATCGACGGCGGGCCGCGCATAGTTCTGCTCTTCGGCAAGCACGGCAAGCCCCGCCGAGACGTCGAGCATCGCGAGCGCCAGCGACGCCGCCTTGATCGCCTCGGCATCGGCGACGACCTCGCGCGCCATTGCCTCGAAAGCCTCGAGCTCGATTGCCAGCGCCCGGTCGGCGGCATTGGCGATCTTCGTTTCGAGCTCGGCAAGTTCCGTCGTGGTGAAGCGCATGGCGCTCGCCATGGTTTGGCGATGGATGAAACGGGCGCGACCGGCGTCCGTATCGGTCATCGCCCCGGCATTGCCGGCGGTGACTTCGATGAAATAGCCGAGCACATTGTTGTGCTTGATCTTCAGCGACTTGATGCCGGTCTCTTCGCAATATTGCAGTTGCAGGCCGGCGATGACCCGGCGCGACTGGTCGCGCAGCGCCCGCATCTCGTCGAGCTCGCCGCTCGCCGCTTCGCGCAGGAAGCCGCCATCGCGCTTCAGAAGCGGCAGGTCCTCGGCGAGCATCGAATCGAGACGCGCCAGCAAGGCTGCCGGCAGCGCGGCGATCGCGGCATGCGCCTCGGTCAGCTCCTCCGAAAGCCGGGCGCCCGAAAGCAGCGTCGCGGTCGCCGCCGCAGCGCGGAGACCCGCCTGGATGGCGCCGAGGTCGCGCGGCCCGCCGCGGCCGAGCGCGAGCCTGGACAGGGCACGCGGCATGTCCGGGGCGCGGCGCAAGGTGTCGCGGACATCGATCGCGAAGCTTGGCTGGTCGAGCAGCACCTCGATCGAATCGAGCCGCTGATTGATCCGATCCGGGTCGGTCAGAGGCGACATCAGCCGCTCGGCGAGCAGACGCGCGCCGCCGCTGGTGACGGTCCGGTCGAGGGCTCTCAGCAAGGTTCCTTCACGGGCGCCGGAGAGCGTCTTGACGAGTTCGAGATTGGCGCGGGTTGCCGGGTCGATGAAGAGGGTCGAGGCGGCGCTTTCCCTCTCGGGGATACCGAGCGCCGGACGCTCCTGGATCTGGGTCTTCTCGACATAGGAGATCGCCGCGGAAGCGGCCGCGAGTTCGGCGCGGGAGAAGGTGCCGAAACCGTCGAGGGTCTTGACCCCGTAATAGCGGGCGATGCGGCCTTCCGCGGTGGCGCTGTCGAACAGGACTGCGGGCTGCGGCACGGCCACCCGGCCGAGCACGTCGAAGACCGGGCGCAGCTCCGGATCGTGGAAGACGGTGTCCGGGAGGATCAGCTCGCGCGGCTCGACGCGCAGGATGTCGGCGAGCAGACGGCTCTCGGCCGTCTCGGCGAGGCGGAAGATACCGGTCGAAATATCGATCCAGGCGAGCGCATAGGCGGGCTCCGAGCCGCTGCGGATGCGGGCCAGCGCCATCAGATAGTTCGATTCCGAGGGCGACAGCAGCTTGTCCTCGGTGATGGTCCCCGGCGTCACCAGCCGCACCACATCGCGGCGCACGACGGATTTGCTGCCGCGCTTCTTGGCTTCGGCGGGATCTTCCACCTGCTCGCAGACCGCGACCCGGAAGCCAAGCGCGATCAGCTTCTGCAGATAGTCGTCGGCGGCATGCACCGGCACGCCGCACATCGGGATATCCTGGCCCAGATGCTGGCCGCGTTTCGTCAGCGTGATGCCGAGCGCGCGGGAGGCCTCCACCGCATCCTGGAAGAACAGCTCGTAGAAATCGCCCATCCGGTAGAACAGAAGCGAATCCGGATTGTTCGCCTTGATCTCGATGAACTGCTCCATCATCGGCGTGGCAGTGGAGCGGCTCTCCTCGCTGGCCAGATCGGACACGGAAAGGACGTCGCCCGTGCGGCTCGATGCGTCAGACACGAAATTCATGATTGTTCCAAAAAAAGAGATGTCACAATATCCGCAAGCATTTATAGACGACAACAGGAAAGCGGCAGACCGGAACGGTCGCCCACAGGAGGTTGAGGAAACATGCCGGCTACCGACAAGACCGACCGCACGATGACGAGCGTCACCGCCCAGGAGGCGCTCGACTTCCATTCCCAGGGTCGTCCCGGAAAGCTGGAGATTTCACCGACGAAGCCGATGGCGACGCAGCGCGACCTGTCGCTCGCCTATTCGCCGGGCGTCGCCGTGCCCGTCAAGGCAATCGCCGAGGATCCGGCGACGGCCTACGACTATACGGCGCGCGGCAACATGGTGGCGGTGATTTCGAACGGCACGGCGATCCTCGGCCTCGGCAATTTGGGCGCGCTTGCCTCGAAGCCGGTGATGGAGGGCAAGTCCGTGCTCTTCAAGCGCTTTGCCGATGTCGATTCGATCGATCTCGAAGTCGACACCGAGAATGTCGACGAATTCATCAACTGCGTGCGCTTCCTCGGCCCGTCCTTCGGCGGCATCAATCTCGAGGATATCAAGGCGCCGGACTGTTTCATCATCGAGCAGCGGCTGCGCGAGGTCATGGACATTCCGGTGTTCCATGACGACCAGCACGGCACCGCGATCATCGCCGCCGCCGGCCTCATCAATGCGCTGGCCCTGACCGGCCGCGACTTCAAGACGACGAAGCTCGTCTGCAACGGCGCGGGTGCCGCGGCCATCGCCTGCATCGAGCTCATCAAGGCGATGGGCTTCAACCCGGAAAACATCATCCTCTGCGACACCAAGGGGGTGATCTTCCAGGGCCGCACCGAGGGCATGAACCAGTGGAAGTCGGCGCACGCCGTCAAGACCGACCGCCGGACGCTGGCCGAGGCGGTCGAGGGTTCCGACGTGTTCTTCGGCCTTTCGGCCAAGGGCGCCCTCTCGCCCGAGATGGTGCGTTCGATGGCGGCAAGGCCGATCATCTTCGCCATGGCCAATCCGGATCCGGAAATCACCCCCGAAGAGGTGGCCCAGATCCGCGACGATGCGATCGTCGCGACCGGGCGCTCCGACTATCCGAACCAGGTCAACAATGTTCTCGGCTTTCCCTACATCTTCCGCGGCGCGCTCGATGTGCGCGCCTCGACGATCAACGACGCGATGAAGATTGCCGCGGCGGAAGCGCTGGCGAGCCTCGCCAAGGAGGACGTGCCGGACGACGTCGCCGCCGCCTATCAGGGCAACCGGCCGCGCTTCGGGCCGCAATACATCATTCCTGTACCCTTCGATCCGCGCCTGATCTCGGCGATCCCGATGGCCGTCGCCAAGGCCGCCATGGAGACCGGGGTGGCGCAAAAGCCGATCGCGGATCTCAATGCCTATGGGCAGCAGCTTTCCGCCCGGCGCGACCCGATCGCCTCGACGCTGCAGCGGATTTTCGAGCGCGTCCGCCGTCAGCCGAAGCGCATCGTCTTCGCCGAGGGCGAGGAAGTGCAGATGATGCGCTCGGCCATTGCCTATGCGAACCAGCAGCTCGGCACGGCGATCCTGCTGGGGCGCGAGGAGCAGATGCGCGAAACCGCCGAACGGGAGGGCATCGACCTCGATCGGCCCGGCATCCAGATCGTCAATGCGCGTCTGTCGAAACGCGTCAGCGCCTATACCGACTTCCTCTATGCCCGGCTGCAGCGCAAGGGTTATCTCTTCCGCGACGTGCAGCGGCTGATCAACAACGACCGCAACCACTTCGCCGCCTCCATGGTCGCGCTCGGCGATGCCGACGGCATGGTTACCGGTCTGACGCGCAACTACTCAACCGCGCTCGAGGACGTCCGCCGCTGTATCGACGCAAAGCCCGGCCACCGGGTGATCGGCGTATCGATCGCGCTCTGCCGCGGCCGTACCGTGCTCGTCGCCGACACCGCGGTTCACGACATGCCCTCTGCCGAGGAGCTGGCCGATATCGCCGAGGAGGCCGCCGGGCTCGCCAAGCGGCTCGGCTACATGCCCCGCGTCGCCATGCTTGCCTACTCGACATTCGGCCATCCGTCGGGCGAGCGCTCCGAGCGGGTCCGCGAGGCGGTGAAGATTCTCGACCGGCGCCGTGTCGATTTCGAATATGACGGCGAAATGGCCGCCGACGTGGCGCTCAATCATCGGGTGCTCGAGCAATATCCGTTCTGCCGGCTTTCCGGCACCGCCAACGTGTTGGTGATGCCTGCCTTCCACTCGGCCTCGATCTCCACCAAGATGCTCCAGGAACTGGGCGGCTCGACCGTCATCGGCCCGCTGCTCGTCGGCTTCGACAAGTCGGTGCAGATCACCTCGATGTCGGCCAAGGATTCCGACATCGTCAACCTGGCGGCAATCGCCGCCTACAATGCCGGGACGTGAACTGCATCGCGTCCCGTTTCGGGACAAATCCGCCGGTCGTGAACAAACGCATCCGCGAATCTGCGCAATAACGATACAAAGTCTATAAATAAAACAAGAGCCCACTTCTTTGGGACCGGAAGTGGGCTCAATATTTGTGGCCGATCTACACCTTACGTCATTAAAAATGCAGGAATTTACCGATGACCGCGGCTTCTTTCGGTTGCAGCGGCGATCATTCCTTTGTTTTCTACACTGCTTCGTGCTGAAATTTCGATCCAACCACAAGAGTAGACTTTCGTATTTTTATTTTAGAAGTCAAACATATACTTAATAAGTGGTTAATACTTAAATTGCTGCAAATATCGCGCGGCTCCGCCCGCCCGGATGGGCGCCGATCTGAGTCCTGGCGGAGTGATCAGGAGACGGACGAAGAAAAGCGGCCGGCGTCGGCGCCGTAGTAGTTGAGATAGCGGCCGGAGATATTGCTGATCGGCAGAACGATCAGCACGTCCGTCGTCCGGAAAGCGTGATCGACGACGGCACCGTCGCCGACCATCGCACCGAGCCGCATATAGCCCTTGATGAGCGGCGGCAGCGCTGCAAGCGCCTTCTTCGGATTGATCGCTTCGGGCGGCATGAGATCCATCGTGCGATAGAGTTCCGGCCGGGCGGCGACCGCCCATTGATCGCGGGCGAGCAGGTTGTGGTGGAGAAAGGAAAGCGCCAGCGCATGCTCCTCGGGAACGACCCCCGGAAGGGAGCCGCAGCCGAACATGGCATCGATGCCATGCTTCAGCGCATAGGCCCAATTGCCCTGCCAGAGCAGTTCCACGGTGCGCTTGGTCCGGTATTCCGGCAGCACGCAGGAGCGGCCGAGTTCCATGAAGCGCTTGTCCGGATGACGGGCGAGAAGATCGTCGATGGCAAATTCGGAAGCCGAATAGAAGCCGCCCGCCCGCGCGGCGACCTCCTGGCGCAGCAGGCGGTAGGTGCCGACGATCTGCTCCTCGGCGTCCCCTTCGATCGAGGTGTCGAGGACGAGCAGATGGTCGCAAATCGCGTCCCAGCCGTCGACATCGCGCTTGCGCCGTTCGGCCTCGGGCGTCACCTGCGCCTTCATCTCCTCGACGAAGACGCGGTAACGCACGGCCTGCGCCGCGTCGATCTCCGCGGCAGTACGGGCAAGCCGCGTTTCGAGATTGGCGATACGGCCGAGAACATCGGTTGCCGGTGCCGCAATGGTCTTGCGGCTGCGAACCTGTGAAGTGTCAACCACGCTCGTCGAATCCAGAAGGTCGATCGTCATGCCGTGTCATCCCGAATCGTCATTGTCCGTCGGGCTTAAACCACGTTTCTGCAACAACATAGTGACACGGGGACGCGAGGCAACCCCGGGGACGGATCTACGCCTGCCCGGCATCGAGCAGCCGCGCGACTTCTGCGAGGAACCGCTCCGGTTCGGCCGGCTTTGTAAGGACGGCGTCCGCACCGGCCGCAAGCAGCAGCCGATGCAGATCGCTTCGGACATCCGAGGTCAGAACGACCACAGGCACCCGGTTCCCTTTTCCGGCTGCTTCGACCCCGCGAAGGCGCCGAAGCAGGGCAAGCCCGTCGCCGCCCGGCATATTGAAGTCCGTCACGATGAGCCCGGGTGCAGCCCTCCCTTGCAACGCAGCTTCGAGCGCGGCGAAGTCGCCGACATGATCGACGCCGTGTCCGGCCCTCTCCAGCATCTTCCGCAGCACCAAGGCATTCACCGGATCGTCCTCGGCGAGCAGCACCCGGCGGCGATCCGGTGAAACCGCGGCAGCCTTCCGCGGCTCCGCCCTGAGGATTGGCCTGTTGTCGTTGATTCCATCGCGCTTTTCGATGCCCGTCATGCGGCCGAGCAGCACCTCCACCAGGGATTTCTCCCGCAAGGGGCGGATCAGCCAGGCCTCGTAGCCGCCCATCCGGTTCACCGGGTGGCTGCTGCGCTCTTCGGGGCTGATCAGGCAGGTCTTGCGCAGTCGCTGACGTTCGAGTGCCGGCTCCAGCAACAGGAGTTGGCGCAATTGCGACGCATGGCGGTGATCGACGATGATATCCGTCAGTGGCAGGGCGCCGGCGAGCGGCCTGGCGATGACTTCGCGCGCCGCCGACAGGGTTGGCGCGCGATGGCATTGGCCGCCCAGGGTCTTGATGGTCGCGGCAAGCGCCATCGAAGCGGGGCCGTCGGGAGCGAGCAGAAGGACATGCGCGTCGGCAAGGGCGCCGCGGCGGGGCTGCGCAGCTGAGAGGGCCTCGTCGACCGGAAAGCGAATCTCGAAGCGGCTCCCCTCTCCCGTAACGCTCGACGCGATGAGGCTGCCGCCAAAGGCCTCCATGATGCGGCGGGAAATCGCCAGCCCGAGGCCTGTTCCCTTGGAGCGCTGGGCGTGGTCGCCGGCCTGCTCGAACTCCTCGAAGACACGCGCCAGTTCGTCGGCAGACATGCCAGGGCCGCTGTCATCAACCCGGATGCGGACATGTCCTTCGCCGTAATCGGCCGTGACGAGCACGCCGCCGGCTTCGGTGAATTTGACGGCATTGCCGATGACGTTGAACAGCACCTGCCTGAGACGCGCCGCATCGAACCCGAAGCGAGGCGGTACGCTCGCATCGATCGCCACCCCGATTTCGATGCCTTTCTCGTGGGCGCGATGCGAAAGCATCTCCACCACGTTCTCGATGACGAGGCGCAGTTCCTGCTCCGACGGATGCAGTTGGAAGCGCCCGGCCGAGAGCGAGGAGAAATCGATCAGGTCCTCGACGAGTTGAACCAGGGCGTGACCGGACTGCTGCATGTCGGCAAGATAGTTCCGCTGCTCGGCCGACAATTGCGTCTGGGCGAGCAGATGGCTCATGCCGAGGATGCCGGAAAGCGGCGTGCGGATCTCATGCGTGACGGTCGCCAGCAGCCGCGATTTCGCCTGGCTCGCCTCTTCGGCGCGCAGCCGTGCCTCCTCTCCGCGGCGCACCGCTTGCGCCTCTTCCGTTACGTCTCGGGCGATGCTGTGGCGCATCAGCCGGCCGCTCGCCGGCTCGCGGATGACGACATCGTGCCAATCGTAGAGGCGTAGGCCGGCCGGCGTCGCGAAACGGACGATGAAACGGTCCGGATCCGGCCGCGGCTCGAAGCTCAGGCCCAGCGAAGCACAGGTCAGCCCCCGCACGTCGACCCGGCCACAAACTCGACTGAACACGGCATTCGCCTGGACGATCTTGCCGTCCATGCCGCGGACGAGCGCGATGTCGCCGAGCGCATCATGGATCGTCGAAAGCAGCTTCGCCGTCTCCGAACACCGCTCGGTCCGATCTGCTCCGCTACCCGGCTCCGACGCCTGCCGGGACGCGGCGCCTTCGCGGGAGAGCAGCAGAAAGGCGCCGGCGAGGGCACCGACCGCAGCTACGGCCGGCAGCAGATGAAGGCCGGCGCGTGCCCCCGCGACGAGGAGAAGGGCCGCGGCGGCCAGCCCGGCGACAGCCAGGAGAATGTGGCCAACGGACGTTTCGCGGTCGACCGGCGACCTGCGCGCTACCGGAGGAGGACGGCCTGCCATCGCCGTCGCCGATCGCGCGACGTCGACGGCTGCTGGCATCGCGCCCGGGCCGGCTTGCTTGCGCTGCTGGGCTGAGAAAGGCTCGCTCATGCCTTCAGGCTGGCATGGCAACCTTCCGAATGGCTTCAACGGACTTCTAAAGTTTTAGCGACCGCGTCTTTTTCGTCTGCAGCAGCTCGTCCAGGATGATCGCCCCGGCGCCGACGGTGATGAAACTATCGGCGAGATTGAAGACGGCGAAGGACCAGGTGGCCGTGTGGAACAGGATGTAGTCGATGACATAGCCGAAAAGCAGCCGGTCGACGAGATTGCCAAGTGCGCCGGCGATGATCATCGCATAGCCGAGATGGGCGAAGAACCGGTCCTTCGGGGTGCGGCGCCAGAGCCAGAGAACGAAGGCGACGACGGCCAGGCGCATGCCGACGATGAACCAGCCTTCCATGCCCGACAGCATCGAGAAGGCGACGCCGTAATTGTAGGTGCGATAGAGGGCGAGCATCGGAACGACCGGCACCGCCTCCTGGAAGGGCAGGAAGGCTTCCACCAGATACTTGATGGCCTGGTCGGCAACGAGCGCGACGAGAATGAAGAGCGCGATCGGCAGCGGCCGGGAAAACAGGGTGTTGCGTTCGCTCATCAGGGGGCATCCAGCGACAGAAGGTGGCGGCGCGCTTCGAACAGCATGATGCCGGTGGCAATCGCCAGATTGAGCGAGTCGGCGCGGCCCGCCTGGGGGATGCGCGCCAGCGCGCCGGCTTCGCGGGCGAGTTCGGCCGGCAGGCCCGCCTGCTCGTTGCCCATCAGCAGGACGACGGGCTTCGATCGGTAGTCGATGGTGCGATAGTCGACGGAGCCCGAAAGGTGCGTCGCCACGACCTGCACGCCTGCCGATCGCTGCCAGCGGAGGAAGTCCTCGGCGCTGGCGCGGGCGACGGGCATGGCGAAGACGGAGCCCATCGTCGCCCGCACCGTTTCGAGCGAGAACGGATCGGTGGTCTCGCCGACCAGAATGATGCCCGAGGCACCAGCCGCGTCGGCCGTGCGAATGATCGTGCCGAGATTGCCGGGATCGCGCACCCGGTCGAGGGCCACGTAGGTCTCACCTTCCCCCGGACGGATATCCTTCAGCGGCTGGTAGCGCTGCTCGAAAATGCCGACCACCATCTGCGGGTTGTCGCGGCGGGTGATCGTCGAGATCACCTTCTCGCTAACCTCCAGGACGAGCCCGCCCCTGGCGACCGCCTTTGCCGCTACCTGCCCGACCTGCGGCTTGCCCTTGGCCGCCTTGGCATAGACGAGCGTCTTGATCTTCCAGCCGAGATCGAGCGCATCGATCACCAGCTTCAGCCCTTCGGCCATGAAGGAACGCGTCTCGTCGCGGTGCTTCTTCTGGGCGAGCGCGCGGATATCCTTGACGATCGGATTGGTGAGGCTGGTGACCTCCTTCACCTGGCCGACGCGCGGCGTGCCGTGATCGCTTCTGTCAGAGTTCATTTGGGTACCCAGCGGCTGAAGAGGGAAGTGGACAGCGCCCGCCCCGGCGCCTTGCCGTCGAGACCGCCCTCGCGGATGATGAGTTCGCCCGATTCCACCCGGCCGCCGCGCCCGCGCATCGTCTCGCGCATGAGTTCGTGGATCGAATAGAAGCTGGCGCGGATCGAATAGGCGGTCAGCACCAGGCCGCGGGCATCGGGCGACAGGATTTCGCGGCAAATGTCGAGCATCGCCGCCAGATGGTCGAAAAGCTGCCAGACCTCGCCGTTCGGCCCTCGGCCGAACTTGGGCGGGTCGGTCAGGATGATGTCGTAGCGGCTGCCGCGCCGCTCCTCGCGCTGGATGAACTTCATGGCGTCGTCGCATATCCAGCGGATCGGCAGCTTCTCGGCGCGGGCCATCGCCTGGTTCTCCCGCGCCCAGCCGATCGCCTTCTTCGAGGCATCGACATGGGTCACCTCCGCGCCCGCCTTCGCGGCGACCAGCGAGGCGACGCCGGTATAGCCGAAAAGGTTGAGCACCTTCAACGGCCGGCCGGACGCCGCCACCTGGTCCTTCATCCAGGACCAGTGGGCCAGCTGCTCGGGGAACACGCCGACATGGCGGAAGGAGGTGAAGCGGCCGAGAAAATCCGTATCGAGAAGCTGCATCGGCCAGGTTTCCCCCAGCGCCTCGCGGGGGAAGCGCCAGCGCCCCATGCCGTCCTCGTCGGTGTCGCCGGTGAAGATCGCATCCGCCTTTTCCCAAACGGCAGCGGGCAAGGCCTTCGGCCACAGCGCCTGGGCCTCGGGCCGGACGATGCGATAGGGTCCGTACTGTTCCAGCTTCTCGCCGTCGCCGCTGTCGATCAGGTGGTAACCGGCGGTCGGCACCGTCTCGAGGATGAGCGGCACGGTCTCGGCCGGCTTCTCGCCGCTGCGCGGCTCAATGGATCGTGCCGGGGTGCTTTCCTGTGCAGCGGACCGCGGCGATTTCTGCGCCGCTGCCTTGGGTGACGGCAGCCCGCCGGCCTTGCCCTTGGGGGCGCCGCTCTTTGCCGATGGATGCCGTGGCTCGTGACGTCCGCCACGGGCCTCCGCGCCGCGTCCCTTTGCCGCCGTGACCGAGGCGTTTTTCGATCGCCGATCTTTTTCCTTCACAAGCTGATCCTTGGATTTCGCTCGACCACCGGCACCTCGTCCATGCCCGGCAATCAGACGGAATGCGCCTTCCCCGCGCCCGGAATGGACGCGCGACCTGCGCAGTGCGTGCAATAGCACCGTGGATGCTCTTGGCAAAGCCGTTTCCGGTCTGCGAAGATCGGTGGCGTCACTACAGCGCCGCGCGCCTGATCGGGCGCGCAATCTCGCTGTAGCACTTTAAATTGCTGCAGTAGATGGGAGGAAGCTCTATGGACATCACCGGTGAGGAGCGGATCGCGGCACGCCGCGAAGCGGTTTGGCAATGCCTGAACGACCCCGACATCCTGAAGCGGTGCATTCCCGGCTGCCAGGCGGTCGAAGCGGTCTCGCCAACGGAACTCACGGCCGTCGTCAAGGTCAAGATCGGCCCGGTTTCGGCGACGTTCAACGGCAAGGTCACGCTCTCCAACCTGAACCCGCCCGAAAGCTATACGATATCGGGTGAGGGAAAGGGCGGCATCGCCGGCTTCGCCAAGGGAGGTGCGGATGTCACGCTTGCCGAAGAAAGCGACGAAACGCTGCTCAGCTACGATGTCAAGGCCGAAGTCGGCGGCAAGCTTGCTCAGCTTGGCTCTCGCCTGATCGATTCGACCGCCAAGAAGCTGGCGCAGCAGTTCTTCGCCAATTTAAACCTCGCCGTCAGCGGTGCCGCCGAAGCGGCGAGTTGAAAGCGGCTACGATTCAAGGAAACATGCCGTAGGGCCGGCGCGCCCTCAGTTCTGCGGTGCCGGCAGATTCACCTGCGACAACCTTTCGGCCTCGCTGCGGTGCTTTTCCGCCTCGCGATGCCACTTCAGCGCCTCATGCGCCTCGCTGCGCGCGCGGCGACGGTATTTTCCCTGGCTGAGCCAGACCGCGGCCGCTCCGAGGACCAGTCCGACGACCACTGCGAGAAACAGGAAGAGGAAAAAGGGCGCGGATACCGAAAGCACGCTGTCGGCCGTATCGAAGGGATTGAGCGCCAGCGTCACCGTCTGGCGGTTGGCGACGCTCAAGGCGATGAGGATGACCCCCAACGGTACGAGCACGACGATATTGACGATTTTCTTGAACATGCACCGCTCCGGCTATGGCACCGGCTCGGATTGCCCTCGGCAGGCTCGGCGCGCAGGTTGGAATGAGAGGGACTCGCCGCTTTCAGAAAGACGGGCCGCCCTGGCCGATGCGCCTCTCAGTCGTCATCCCTGTCGTTCATGCCGGGATTGAGCCGCTCGCGCAGCTCCTTGCCGGTCTTGAAGAAAGGCACCCATTTTTCCTCGACGAAGACGGAATCGCCGGTACGCGGGTTGCGGCCCGAGCGCGACGGCCGGTTCTTCACCGAGAAGGCTCCGAAGCCGCGCAGTTCGACCCGGTTTCCGGCCGCGAGGGCATCAGTGATCTCATCGAGGACCGCATTGACGATATTTTCGACATCACGGTGATAGAGGTGCGGATTGCGCGCGGCCACAATCTGCACCAGTTCTGACTTGATCACTTTCGCCCCCTTGGTTTTTTTGCTTTTTCTGTCTGCTTGTGACGCTTGGAAGGTCGCGCCGGACGCCCGGAACACGGTGAGGGCCTCATCGCGCCTCAGGGCAGCATACCCGGCCTTCCTTATTGAGCATCAACCTGCCAAACCGAAACAAGACCGTCAAGAAACAACTTGTCGCCGCCGATCTTTTCAAGTCCGTTCATCGCTGGAAAAGCATCATATCCCAACAGCTTGAGCCAGTTGGAGACGACCGTCGAAAGCCCGAAAGGGAAGGAACCGCCCGGCGCTTCCCAATCCACCACGGGCAGGTCCTTCGACACCTTGCGATCGGCGAGGAAAGCCCTGATCTCGTCGTCTCCGCCGATGGTATCGACGAGCTTGCCCTGCAGGGCCTGACGTCCGGTGAAGATGCGGCCATCGGCCAGCGCCAGCGCCTCCGGCCGCGGCAGCTTGCGCCGTTCGGCCACCAGATCGACGAACCAGTTGTAGCTGTCGTCGATCATCGTCTGGATCATCGCCCGCGCCTCCGGGCTCGGCGGATGGAATGGAGAGGGCTCGGCCTTCAACGGCCGCGACTTTATCGACTCCAGCGACACGCCGACCTTGTCCATCAGTTGCTTGACCTGCGGATATTGGAAGATGACGCCGATCGAACCGGTGATCGAGGTTTCCCCGGCGACGATGCGATCGCCAGCGAGCGCTATCATGTAGCCGGCCGAGGCGGCGAGCGTCCGGACATCGGAGACCACCGGCTTCTTGGCTGCGACCTTGCGGATCGCCTTATAGAGCACCTCGCCGCCATAGGTGGTGCCCCCCGGCGACGATATCGTCACGATCAGCGCCTTGGCGGATTTATTGTCGGCAATCCTCTCCAGCCTCTCGACCAGTTCCCGGTCGTCCTGGATGACGCCGGAAACGGTGACGCGGGCAACGTGCTCGCGAGCCCGTTCGCTGACCTCGGTCCAGCCGGAAAAGGCAATGAGCGCGAAACCGCCCAGGACGAGAATGGCAGCGGCCGTCCAGCGCCAGAAGCTCAGCTTCCTGCGCAGGCTGCGGCGATCGGCAATGGCGAGTTCGTCCATGGGGCATCTCCCAAAATTTGGCGCGGGTTCTGTCAGTTTCCTCAGGAACATGCTATCTGCGCCCGCAGTGGCAGGCTAGATAGGCGCGGCTGGCGGCTGGGGAAAGCCAAAAGGCGCGTTTTTCGCAGTCCCTTCAAAGTTTTTGCCGCTCCATTGCCGGACGATGACAAAATAACCATATTCGCCGTGACCTACGCCATTGCATGTAAATGCGGATCTTGCAGATATCGCAAGAACCCAACGGAACCGACGGGCCCTTGATGCTGAACCAAGCGCGCTATCCCGATATCCTTGCCGATTCGGGTACGAGCCCCGCCGATGCCTACGCATCGGCGGCGCGGCATTCCGCGCGGGTGAAGCGCCTGAAGATCGTCTTGCCGTTCGCGGCCGGCGTGATCGCCCTCGTCTTCGCAGCGATTTCCTTCGTGCGCGCCTTTCTGCCGGAGGATCTGCAACTCGAAACCGCAACGATCGAAAACGGCAAGATCGTCATGCAGAATCCGGCGATTTCCGGCCGCAACCGGCAGGACATCAGCTATTCCATGAAGGCCCAGCGGGCGCTGCAGGACATCGCCAATCCCGACATCATCACGCTTGAGCAGATCCATGCCGAGATGCCGGTCAACGATACGCTGGTCGCTACGGTGGACGCGACAAGCGGCATTTACGATCGCGGCGCAAATACGCTCGACATGAACGCCCCGTTCACTATTTCTATGAATAATGGCGTCAATGCCGATTTCCAGTCGGCATATCTGGATATCGACGCCGGCGAAATGGAAACCAAGCATCCGATTGCCATCAGCATGAACGGCGGATCGATCATTGCGCAGTCGCTGCGAATGACAGATAAGGGACGTATTGTAACATTCGAAGGCATGGTCCGGGTCAATGTCGAACCGAGCGCCATCCGCAAGAACGCCAAATAGGACCTGGTGCACCCCCATGTCGGTCACATCTACCGTTTCTTTTAAGGTTTCCGCCAGCCTGGCTGCCGCCGGGATCGGCGCTTTGATAATTGCTTCCGGCGCCTTGGCGCAGGCCACATCCAGCCGCATGAAGGGCATGCAGCTTTCCAACGACCAGCCGATCCAGATCGAGAGCGACAAGCTCGAGATAAAGGACCCGGAAAGCAAGGCGATCTTCACCGGCAACGTGAAGGTCGTGCAGGGCACGACGACGCTGCAGGCCGGCAACATGACCGTCTTCTACAAGGCGACCGAGGGCGCGACGATCACCAGCGGCAACGCCGATATCGACCGGATCGAGGTCAACAACAAAGTGTTCCTGAGTTCCGGCGCCCAACAGGCAACGGGCGATACCGGCCTCGTCAACCTTACCAACCAGACTATTGTGCTCAAGGGCGACAAGGTCGTCCTGTCCGAGGGCAAGAACGTCTTCGTCGGCTGCCAGTTGAATGTGCAAATGGATACGGGCGAAGCCCAGCTCGAGGCCTGCGGCGGCCGCGTGCAGATTCAGCTCGATCCGCAGTCCCGCAAGCAGAATTGATGCAAGATTCGGACGTGCAGATTCCCTTTCTTCCCAAACGCAAACGGGTCAAGAAGCCGTCGGCGGCAGCCGTTGCTGCGCGGACGGTCGACAAGGCGCGCTATGACGGCACGCTGATCGCCCGGGGCCTGACGAAATCCTACCGCTCGCGGCGCGTCGTCAACGGCGTCTCACTCGTCGTGCGGCGTGGCGAGGCGGTCGGCCTGCTCGGCCCGAACGGCGCCGGCAAAACGACCTGCTTCTACATGATCACCGGACTGGTCCCGGTCGACGAGGGATCGATCGAGATCAACGGCAACGACGTCACCACGATGCCGATGTACCGCCGGGCCCGCCTCGGCGTCGGCTACCTGCCGCAGGAAGCCTCGATCCTCCGTGGGCTGACGGTCGAGGAAAACATCCGCGCCGTGCTCGAGATCCACGACAAGAACGTCGATAGGCGCGAGAGCAAGCTGAACGACCTGCTGGGCGAATTCTCGATCACGCATCTGCGCAAATCGCCGGCCATCGCGCTCTCGGGCGGCGAGCGGCGGCGCCTCGAGATCGCGCGGGCGCTCGCGACCGACCCGACCTTCATGCTGCTCGACGAACCCTTCGCGGGCGTCGATCCGATCTCGGTGGCCGACATCCAGGCGCTGGTGCGGCATCTGACCTCGCGCGGCATCGGCGTCCTGATTACCGATCACAACGTGCGCGAAACGCTGGGACTGATCGACCGCGCCTACATCATCCATGCCGGCGAAGTGCTGACCCATGGCCGTGCCAACGACATCGTCACCAATCCGGATGTGCGCCGGCTCTATCTCGGCGATAATTTCAGCCTTTAACGATGCGCAGGCAAATTGGCGGCCCTACAACGCCTCGGTGCTTGACCAAATCCCGGTAATAAGCAATTTTTGGGCCAACTACAGCGCCGTGCGTCTTTTCAGACGCACAAAGGACGCTGTAGCACTTTAAATTGCTGCATGTACTTATCCTTAAATCGGTTACGATTTCAGGAACATGCAGTAAGAATTGGTCCCGTCCACGCAAGACTGGTCCGGAGATTTGACGGGAGTTTCGCGTCAGCATGGCTTTGTCCGCCAGCCTACATCTGCGACAATCACAGTCGCTGGTCATGACGCCGCAACTGATGCAGTCGATCCAGCTGCTTCAGATGACGCATCTCGAACTCGGTCAGTTCATCGCCCAGGAAGTCGAGAAGAACCCTTTGCTTGAGTTCCAATCCGCCGATGAGGCGGGTTTCGGTTCGGATCGGCCCGAGCGTGATGAGACAGGCCTGACGGCCGAGGCGGGCGGCGCGGAGGAATCCGTCGACCACGGCGATCTCTACGACAGCGCGACGACAAGTCCCGGCGAACGGCTCAGTACCGAACTCGACGCCGACTTCGCCAACGTGTTCCAGGACGACACGGCGCCGCAGCGCGCCGACGCGCCGGAACTGTTGGGCCAATGGAAATCGATGCCGGGCGCCGGCGGCAGCAACGACGGCGAGGGATACGATCTCGACGATTTCGTCGCCGGTCGGAAAACGCTCCGCGAGACGCTGATCGAGCAGGTCGCCTTCGCGTTTGCCGCCCCCGCCGACCGGCTGATTGCCCAGCATCTCATCGACCAGCTCGACGAAGCGGGCTATCTGCATGCGGAGATCGCTGAAACGGCGGCCAGGCTTGGCGCGAGCGCGGCAGATGTGACGCGCGTCCTTCTCGTGCTGCAGCAGTTCGATCCGCCCGGCGTCTTCGCCCGCACGCTCAGTGAATGCCTCGCCATCCAGCTGCGCTTGCGCAATCGCCTCGATCCGGCCATGGAGGCGCTTGTCGCCAATCTCGAACTTCTGGCGCGCCGCGACTTCGCAAGCCTCAAGAAGATCTGCGGGGTCGACGAGGAGGATCTCATCGAGATGCTCGCTGAAATCCGCAAACTCGATCCGAAGCCAGGAACCAGCTTCGAGACCAGCGTTACCGAGGCGATCATTCCCGATGTCGTCGTACGTTCGGCGCCCGATGGCGGCTGGCTGGTCGAGCTCAATCCCGACGCATTGCCACGGGTTCTCGTCAATCACGACTACTTTGCCGAGATCTCGCGCCACAGCCAGAAGAACAGCGCCGAGCAAGCCTTCCTCAGCGAATGCATGCAGAACGCCAACTGGCTGACGCGCAGTCTCGACCAGCGCGCCAGGACGATCCTGAAGGTCGCGAGCGAGATCGTCCGGCAGCAGGATGCCTTTTTGGTGCACGGGGTCGACCACCTGCGGCCGCTGAACCTCCGGATCGTCGCCGACGCGATCAAGATGCATGAATCGACGGTGAGCCGCGTCACCTCGAACAAATACATATTGACCCCGCGCGGCCTTTTCGAGCTGAAATATTTCTTCACCGTCTCGATCGGCTCTGCGGAGAACGGCGACGCTCATTCGGCCGAATCCGTCCGCCACCGCATCCGCACGATGATCAGCCAGGAAAGCGCCGACGCGGTGCTCTCCGACGACGATATCGTCGATATCCTCAAGCGGGCCGGCGTCGACATCGCACGGCGCACCGTCGCCAAGTATCGGGAGGCGATGAACATCCCCTCCTCGGTCCAGCGGCGTCGCGAAAAGCGCGCCCTTGCCAAGGCAGCCGGCTTCTGATTGCGGTTTTTTTGCGGCCGCAATTGACTCCCCGCGACGCAAGCGATATGAGGCCGCCGCGAATTACCGAGGCCGTCACTTCACTTCGGCGGCTCCGAGCGACCCGATCGAACCCTCGCTGAAACGCTTGGATGACGGAAGCGCTTGGAATAGACTGGATGCGCAAGTCACGAACGAGAGAGGAAACTCCATGAGTGTGCGTGTATCCGGTAAACATATGGAAATCGGTGAATCGTTTCGCTCGCGCATAGGCGAGCAGATTCGTGAGGCCGTAGCCAAATATTTCGACGGAGGATATTCAAGCCAGGTCACTGTGGAAAAGTCCGGCTCGCGCTTCAGCGCCGACTGCAAGCTTCATCTCGATACGGGCGTGGTCTTGCAGGCGAACGGTCAGGCGAACGAGCCACAGGCGGCCTTCGACGCGGCCTCGGACCGCATCGAGAAGCGGCTTCGCCGCTACAAACGCAAGCTCAAGGACCATCACAACGGCAACGGTCAGAACGCCGCCGAGGTGGCCTACAGGGTAATGGACTCGGTTCCCTTCGAGGACGAGGAAGTTCCCGATGATTATGCACCGACCATCGTTGCCGAAAGCACGAAACAACTAAGGACTATGTCCGTCGCCAACGCCGTCATGGCTCTCGACATGACCGACGAACCGGTGCTGATGTTCCGCAGCCCCGGCAAGGACGATCTGAACATCGTCTACCGGCGCAACGATGGAAATATTGGCTGGATCGACGCCGCCAATATCAAAGGATGAGCGGGACTGGGGAATGCCGGCGCGGTCGGCTTCCCCGTTGCTCCGATCGGCGGGCCGCCGGGAAAGCACGTTTTTCCTGTGCATGGGACCCGCCAGGCTAAAGATGGTTAGAGCCATTGCGGCATATTTGTGATCAAGTTGTCGGGCCCTAACCGGCGAACGAGGATAAAAGAATGGCATTGGCAGGCTTGCTGCATCAAAATGCGATCATCCCGGCCATGAGGGCCAACTCGAAAAAACAACTCCTTCTGGAATTGGCGGCAAAAGCATCGAAACTCACCGGCCTGCCGGAGCGGGAGATATTCGACGTCATCCTCCAACGCGAGCGGCTCGGCTCAACCGGCGTCGGCAATGGCATCGCCATCCCGCACGGAAAGCTCGGAAATCTTTCCTCGCTCGTCGGCATTTTTGCGCGGCTCGATACGCCGGTCGATTTCGAGGCCCTCGACGACCAGCCGGTGGACCTCGTTTTCCTTCTGCTCGCCCCGGAGGGCGCCGGCGCCGATCACCTGAAAGCACTGTCGCGCATTGCGCGGGTGCTGCGCGACCACGACATGGTGACGCGGATCCGGGCGACCGATTCCGCCAGCGCCATCTACATGCTCCTCAACGAGGACACGACCTCGCACGCCGCCTGAAAGGCGGCCGCGGCCGGTGTGGCTTTGCGCGAGCCGAAACATTCAAATAATTCAATCATTACGCAGCTTCCGAGGTAGCTCCGAAAGATTGCTGTCGCCTATCCCGAGGGGGCTATCGACAGCTCCTCCGTCCTCAACAATAATCCTCCTCAGCATTCGAGCGGCGGCGGGGAGGAAGACATCATGACGGGCAGGCTTTCGGGCAAGGTTGCACTGATCAGCGGCGGTGCCGGCGGCTGCGGGCTGGCGGCGTCCGAGCTTTTCGCACGCGAGGGCGCCAAGGTCGGCATCGTCGACCTGCCGAAGAGCAAGGGCGAGGACGTTGCGGCGGCCATTCGCGCCGCAGGCGGTGAAGCCGTGTTCGCGGCCGCCGACGTCTCGATCTCGACGGAAGTGAGCGCTGCCGTACGTACCGTCGAAGATGCCTTCGGCCCAATTACCGTCCTCTTCAACCATGCGGGCATTCTCGCCGTAGGCCCCTTCCTCGAAACGGAGGAGGCGGAGTGGGACCGCCTGATGGCCGTGAATGTGAAAAGCATGTTCCTGATGACCAAGGCGGTTCTCCCCGGCATGCTCAGGGCCGGCGGCGGCAGCATTGTCTGCACCTCGTCGATTTCGGCCGTCGCGGCAACACCGATGGAAGTGCTTTACGACACCACCAAGGGCGCCTGCCACATGTTCGCCCGGGCGATCGCCGTCGAGTTTCGCGACCGGAACATCCGCTGCAATGCGGTCTGCCCGGGCTTCATCGCCACCGATCACGGCAAACGCGAGCTCGTCGGCCTGACCAAATACGGCGTCGATGTCTCCGAGGCGGCGATCGCCGCCCAGCAGGGACGGATGTGCGATCCGATGGAGGTCGCCAATGCCGCTCTGTTCCTGGCGAGCGACGAGTCGAGCTTCGTCAACGGCACGCACCTGTTCGTCGACAATTGCTTCACGGCGGTCTGAGGAGACGAGAGCATGCTTCAAGCGGGTGGTCATTGGCGCAACTGGGTCGGAAATCAGTCCTGCATCGTCCGTCACAGGGGCGCGCCGGAGAGCGAAGCGGAACTTGCCGAGATGGTGCGGGAAGCGACCTCGGCCGGCCTCAATGTGCGCTGCGCCGGCTCGGGTCATTCCTTCACCCCGGTCGCGCTGACGAGTGGCCTGCATCTGACGCTTTCCGGGATGCTGGGGGTCGCCAATATCGATCAGGCCCGCAAACGCGTCTCGGTGAGCGCCGGAACAACCATCAACCAGCTCGGCAAGGCGCTGAAGTCGAACGGCCTGTCGCTGATCAACCAGGGCGACATCGACAGCCAGGCGCTCGCAGGCGCGTTGACCACCGGCACGCATGGCACCGGCGCGGCGCTCGGCAACATGGCATCGCAAATCGTCGGCATGCGCCTCGTCCAGCCGGACGGCTCGATCCTCGTCGTCGACGAGATGACTCCGGATCTCCTGGAGGCGGCCCGCGTCTCCGTCGGCATGCTCGGGGTCATCTCGGAAATCACCCTGCAGGTGATGGACAGCTACAACCTTCACGAAAAGTTGTGGCGCTGCGATTTCGACGAATGCATGGAGCAACACGACGAACTCGCCGCCAAGCACCGGCACTTCGGCTTCTTCTGGTGCCCGGTTCCCGAAAGCCGTCATTGCTACTGCCTGCCCGACACCTCGTCCGTCTCGACGACGGAGAAGACGGCTGACGTCTGCGAAATGAAGGTGATCGACATCACCGACCGGCCGCCGACGGAGGGCACCTTCGAACGGATCGCCTATTCCTCGGAAATCTACCCGATCGAATATGTCCCGAACTTCCACGAACTCGAATATGCCGTGCCGGTCGCGCACGGCAAGGAGGCCGTCAAGGCCGTGCGCAAGTTGATGCTCGAAAAGCACCCGACCTGCATCTACCCGATCGAATACCGGTTCACCGCCGGCGATTCCGGCTGGATCAGCCCCTTCTACGAACAGGACTCGATCACGCTCTCCGTTTCCGGCGAGCCCGGCACCGACTACTGGGAATATCTGAAGGACGTCGACACGATCCTCAGGCAATACGGCTCGCGCCCGCACTGGGGCAAGCTGCACTTCCTCGGCGCCGAGGACGTGACGGCGCTCTATCCGCGCTCCGCCGATTTTCGGGCGTTAAGGGCAAAGGTCGATCCGGAAGGCCGCTTCCTCAACGACCATCTGCGGCAGCTTTTCGCCTAAGTCACCCCTCCCCAACCCCTCCCCACAAGGGGGAGGGGCTTCCTGGGCCGCATCGTCTCCATTCATTTTCGCCGGTGTTCCCCGCCTCGAAGGCTGTTTAGGTCTCGACTCCGGTCTGTTCCGTTGAGCCGAACGCGACGAAAAGAAGGGCGGGAAAGGCACGGCACCAAAAGCCCCTCCCCCTTGTGGGCCCTTGTGGGGAGGGGTTGGGGAGGGGTCTTGCCCGTCAACCGGAACGCGCCATAGCCAACGAAAACGCCGCGCACTCTATGGCATGCGCGGCGTTTCAAATAGGTGCGTGGCACGCTCAGGCCGCCGGCGTCTCGCTTTCCGCAGCCACGATCTTCGGGCCGCCCTTGGCGACGCCGACCATGGCCGGGCGCAGCACGCGCTCGCCGATCGTGTAGCCGGCCTGGACGACCTGGACGACGGTGTTGTTCGGAACCTCCGGGTTCGGAACCTCGAACATGGCCTGGTGGAAGTTCGGATCGAACCTCTGGCCGGTCGGGTCCAGTTGCTTGACGCCATGGCGCTCGAGTGCCGCCAGCATGGAGCGTTCGGTCATTTCGACGCCTTCGATCAGCGCGGTGAGACCGGCGTCGCCGGATTCCCTCGCCTCGGCCGGAATGGCTTCGAGCGCCCGGCGCAGGTTGTCGGAAACGGCCAGCATGTCGCGCGCGAAGCCGGCGACGGAATAGGACTTGGCATCCTTCACGTCGCGCTCGGTGCGGCGGCGCAGATTGTCCATTTCGGCGGCGAGGCGAAGATATTTGTCGCGCAGGTCCGCGCTCTCCGCCTTGGCGAGTTCCAGAGGATCCGGTCCAGCGGCGGAAGCACCCGCTTCCGGTTTTTCCGCCGCCTCCGGCCCGGTTGCCTTCACAATCTCTTCGGGCGCTGCGGCCTCAGTTCCGTTCTTGTTCGTTTCGTCGGTCATGACGTTCTCCGAATGTCTTGTCTTTGGCGTGTTCGGCATCATCAAACCAGCGGAAGTCGCTTTGCTTGAACGTTCTGTTGCCTGGATTTGAAGCCGATATCGAGGTTTGAGCCCGAAAAATCAAGGGTCCATCGGTCCATCATCGAAAAGGAATCGCTCAGCGCGACAGCCGCGACATCAGCTGGGCGGTGTAGTCCACCATGGGGACGATCCGCGAATAGTTGAGCCGCGTCGGGCCGATGACCCCGACGGCGCCGACGATACGGTCGTCGCTGTCGCGATAGGGAGCGACGATCAGCGACGATCCGGAGAGCGAAAACAGCTTGTTTTCCGAGCCGATGAAGATGCGCACGCCCGGACCGCTTTCGGCAAGATCGAGGAGCTCGATCAGGCTGTCCTTCTTTTCGAGATCGTCGAACAGCATGCGCAGCCGCTCGATGTCTTCCGTACCTTCCAGCCCTTCGAGCAGGTTGGCGCGGCCGCGCACGATAAGGCGCGCCGGCTTCTCGTCGCCCTCGCTGCCCGACCAGATTGCCAGCCCGCGCTCAACCAGATCCTGCGACAGCGCGTCGAGTTCGCCGCGCACCGTCTCCTTGACCTTCTCGAGCTGGGACCGCAGTTCGGGAATGGTTTGCCCGGCAAGATGCGCATTGACGAAGTTTGCCGCCTCGGTGAGCTGCGCGCTGGTGATGCCCGCCGGCAGCTCGATAATCCGGTTTTCCACTTGATCGTGGTCGCCGACCAGGACCGCAAGCGCCTTGGTCGGCGCGAGCCGAATGAACTCGACATGCTTCAGCACCGGGTCGCTTTTGGTGGTGATGACCAGGCCGGCGCCGCGGGACATGCCGGAAAGCATCTGGCTTGCCTCGGCAAGAAGGCTGTCGATCGGCTGATCACGGTCGGCGCGCCGCACCTGCCGCTCGATCGAGGTCCGCTCTTCGGCGGAAAGGTTGCCGACCTGCATGAAAGCATCGACGAAGAAGCGCAGCCCCGTCTGGGTCGGCAACCGCCCTGCGCTGACATGGGGCGAATAAATGAGGCCCAGATCCTCGAGATCGCTCATCACATTGCGCACCGAGGCGGGCGACAGCGACATCGGCAGGAGGCGCGACAGATTGCGGGATCCGAGCGGCTCGCCGCTTTCCAGGTAGGTCTCCACGATGCGGCGGAAGATCTCGCCGGAGCGCTCATCCAGCGTCGATGCGATCCCCTTCTTTTCAGGGTTGCGCAGTACCATGTCACTCCATGCAAACAACCGTTCGTGTCCTCCGCAGAATATAGTGGTCGCGCGGGGCAATG
Organism: Sinorhizobium fredii NGR234; assembly: GCF_000018545.1. NCBI lineage: Bacteria > Pseudomonadati > Pseudomonadota > Alphaproteobacteria > Hyphomicrobiales > Rhizobiaceae > Ensifer > Ensifer fredii. The sequence continues at coordinate 9,030 of NC_012587.1, read as the reverse complement.
GCAAAAGGGAAAAATCACTCCCCTGCCCCGATATCAACTGGTTCCCTTTACCCCCGCCATGATCTAGAAGGCTCAGCAGAACGACAGGAGTTTACGATGCGGCCATCCGGCAGAAAAACCGACCAAATGCGCAAGGTTTCCTTCGAGCGCAATTTCTCCAAGCATGCGGAGGGTTCCTGCCTCGTGCGCTTCGGCGACACGCATGTGCTCTGCACGGCGAGCCTCGAAGATAAGGTTCCCGCCTGGCTGCGCAACGGCGGCAAGGGCTGGATCACGGCAGAATACGGCATGCTGCCGCGGGCGACCGGCGAGCGCATGAGGCGCGAAGCGTCCACGGGCAAGCAGAGCGGCCGCACGCAGGAAATCCAGCGGCTGATCGGCCGTTCGCTCCGAGCCGTCGTCGATCTGCCGGCGCTCGGCGAGCGTCAGATCTCGATCGACTGCGACGTCATCCAGGCGGATGGCGGCACCCGCACCGCCTCGATCACCGGCGCCTGGATCGCGCTGCACGACTGTCTGAAGTGGATGGAAGCGCGCAACATGATCAAGGTCGAGAGGGTACTCAAGGACCATGTCGCCGCGATTTCCTGCGGCATTTTCGCCAACCAGGCGGTGGTGGACCTCGACTATCTCGAAGACTCGGCCGCCGAAACCGACGCCAATTTCGTCATGACGGGCAGCGGTGGCCTGGTCGAGATCCAGGGAACGGCGGAAGGGAAGCCCTTCTCCGAGGAAGAATTCGCAAGCCTGATGCAACTCGCCAAGGACGGCATTGCCGAACTCGTCGCGTTGCAGAAGCAGGCGGTCGCCGGCTAGGGCGTGCGGGCGGTTTGCGCCCTGGCACTGCAAGCTGAGAGGAACGACGTTGGCTGCGGCTCTTGAAGGCATCCTCGAAACCGCGCTCTACGCGGACGATCTCGACGCCGCCGAGGCGTTCTACGGCAACGTCCTCGGGCTCGCCCGGATCACCCGCGTCGGCAACCGCCACGTCTTTTTCCGCTGCGGCGACGGCGTGCTGTTGATCTTCAACGCGGCGGAAACGGTGAAACCGCCCGCTGCCGGCGCGCTGCCCGTGCCGTCGCACGGCACGCAAGGCAAGGGTCACATGTGCTTCCGCGTTGGAGCGCCGGCGCTCGAGGCCTGGAAGGCGAAGCTGGAGGCGGCCGGCGTGGCGATCGAGGCGGATATCCGCTGGCCGAACGGCGCCCGCTCGTTCTATTTCCGCGACCCGGCCGGTAACAGCCTGGAGTGCGCGGAACCTGGCCTGTGGGACATCGATTGATGGGCTTTGAAAGTTTGGACGGAACGGAACCAGATGCGCAAACTCGTTGACAAGACGCTCGTGGTCGCGAGCCACAATGCCGGCAAGATCCGCGAAATCCGCGACTTGATCGGGCCGCTCGGCTTCGAAGCCAAATCAGCGGCCGATCTCAATTTCGTCGAGCCGGACGAGACCGGCACGACCTTCGAGGAAAACGCGACGATCAAGGCGCTCGCCTCGGCCAGGGCCTCGGGTCTGCCGGCCCTTTCGGACGATTCCGGCCTTGCCATCGATGCGCTCGGCGGGGCGCCAGGCGTCTACACGGCAAACTGGGCGGAGCGCGACGACGGCAGCCGCGACTTCGCCATGGCGATGGAAAAGGTCGAAAGAGAGCTGAGCGAGAAGGGCGCGACGAAGCCGGAAGAGCGGACGGCGCGTTTCGTCTCGGTGCTCTGCCTTGCCTGGCCGGATGGACATGTCGAGCTCTTTCGCGGCGAGGTCGAGGGCCATGTCGTATGGCCGCCGCGCGGAACCAGCGGCTTCGGCTACGATCCGGTCTTCCAACCCACGGGCTACGACACCACATTCGGCGAGATGAGCGCGGAAGAGAAGCACGGCTGGAAGCCGGGCAACAGCGAAGCCCTGTCGCATCGCGCCCGCGCCTTCAAGCTGTTTGCCGAGACCTGCCTCGGCGCCTGAGAAGCCAATGATCCAGACGGCCTCGCTTTCGGCAATCGGTGACGACATGGACCCCGGCTTCGGGGTCTATGTGCACTGGCCGTTCTGCGCGGCCAAATGCCCCTATTGCGACTTCAACAGCCATGTCCGTCACCAGCCGGTGGACCAGCCGCGCTTCGTCGCCGCCTTCCTTCAGGAGATGGCGTCCGTGGGGGCCCTGTCCGGCCCGCGAACCGTGACCAGCATCTTCATGGGCGGCGGCACGCCATCGCTGATGGAGCCGGCGACGGTCGCGGCGATCCTCGACGGCATCGCCCGGCACTGGCATGTGCCTGACGGTATCGAGATCACCATGGAAGCCAACCCTTCGAGCGTCGAGGCGACGCGCTTCCACGGCTACCGGGCGGCGGGCGTCAACCGCGTCTCGCTCGGCGTCCAGGCGCTGAACGACCGCGACCTCAAATTCCTCGGCCGCTTGCACAATGTGGAAGACGCGCTGAAGGCGGTGCGGCTGGCGCGCGAGATCTTCCCGCGCATGTCCTTCGACCTGATCTATGCGCGGCCGAAGCAGACGGTCGAGGAATGGGAGCGCGAGTTGAAGGAGGCGGTCTCCTATGCCGTCGACCATCTGTCGCTCTATCAGCTCACCATCGAGGAAGGCACGCCCTTCTTCGGCCTGCACAAGGCCGGCAAGCTGATCGTTCCGGACGGGGAACAATCGGCCGTGCTCTACGAGGCGACGCAGGAGATCACCGCGGCGATCGGCATGCCGGCCTACGAGGTCTCCAACCACGCCCGTCGGGGAGCAGAGAGCCGCCACAACCTCACCTACTGGCGCTATGGCGACTATGCGGGGATCGGCCCGGGCGCCCATGGGCGGCTGACCGCCGGCTCCGGCAAGATCGCGACCGCAACGGAACGGAACCCGGAAGCGTGGCTGCGGCTCGTCGAAGAGCGCGGTGACGGCATCACCGAGCAGGAACCGCTCGATCGCGAAGCCCAGGCCGACGAACTGCTGCTGATGGGTTTGCGGCTCCGGGAAGGCGTCGATCTCGCCCGCTGGCAGGGCCTCTCCGGTCGCGATCCGGATCCCGAACGGGAACAGTTCCTGATCGAGCACGGCTTTGTCGAACGGCTCGGCAATTCGCGGCTGCGCTGCACGCCGGCCGGCATGTTGATCCTCGATGCCGTCGTCGCCGACCTCGCCTGCCCTTAGAGCATTTGCAGTCAGGTGGAATCACCCGACGTCGCACAAACGCGGCAAAAACAAAGGCTTAGAGCGGCGGCGAGCGCATCCCGCTCTAGATCACGTTCGTGATTTTAGGTCGGATCGCCCTAAAATCACGAACGTGATCGATTCTAATAGGTTAGAGCGGGATGCGGGCGGAAAACCGCACACACTTTTCCTCATCCCGCTCTAGAACCGGCAGATCATGCCCGCCGGCTGCAGGTTGCGATCAATCCTGCGTTTCGCCCGACAGCGGTGTAGCGACCATCGAGGCACGCTGCTCGAAGGCGTCGAACCAGCGCGTCAGGCGCGACCGGTCGCGAAATGACGGAAGAGCGCGAAAAGCCATCCACGACAGTGTCGTGGCCAGTGCGATCTGGCCGACATCGATGTCTTCCTCAGGAAGAAACGTCGTGTCGAGCCAGTCGTAGGTCGCCTCGATCTTCTCTTCATAGCCCTTGGCAAGCGCCGGCCAGCGCAACTGTTCCGGGCGGCGTTCCCACTCCCAGCGAAGCCCGATCCCGGTCTGGGCAAGGACCTGTGCCACCGATTGCAGCCGCAACGCCCGCCACCGCGGCTCCCCGCTTTCGGGAATGAGCTTGCGTCGCTCGTGCAAGGTGTCGAAATAGGCACAGATGACATCGGAATCGAAGATCGGCTCGGCGTCACTGCGCAGCAGGACCGGAACCTTGCCGAGCGGATTCTCGGCATAGACGTCGTCATTGCGCCGTGTCGGGCTCGTCTCGTGGTGGACGACTTCCAGGCGATCGGCAAGACCGATCTCATGGGCGAACACGAGCGCCTTGCGGGCGAAGGGGGAATGGGTCTGGTAGTAGAGGATCACTTATGCCTCGGGTGCGTTGGCTGTTGACGTTCCCGAAGAATAGTTAATCGGCCGCAAGAATTGCGCTCTGTTTCGCCGCCCGCCGCGCAAGTTTGTTTCACGCGCGGCGGCAACGCATGCCCGCCGGTTGGCTCAGTTGCTCTTCTTCACAGGCGCGACAATGCCCCAGGTGATGCCGAACGGATCGCGGAGCTGGCCGTAATAGTCGCCCCAGAAGGCGATCTCCAGCGGCATCGTCGCCTCCGCACCGGCCGCGACCGCCCGTTCCCACCAGGCATGGGCGTCGTCGACGATGAGATGCAGGACGAAGCCCTCCGGCGGCTTCCAGGGAAAGCCGAATTCCGGGAAGGGGTCGTTCAGCATTAGCGCGCCGCCGTTGATCGTCAGGTGGCAATGGATCAGGCGCTTGCCGTCCTCAGCATATTTGCGGTCCTCCTCCCTGGCGCCAAAGGCGCGGCCGTAGAACTTGGCGGTCGCATCCGCATTTTCGACGTTGAGATAGGCGATGACGCCGGCCATCGGCGGATGCGAGGGCGCATTCCAGTCGACCTGCGACGTCGGGTCGAGATCGATCGCCGCCTTGAAGCTTCCGTCCATATAGAAGGGGACCGACTCGTGCTGGTGGGCGATCTTCCATCCCTTGTCGGTGCGTTCGAGGCCCAGCGTCAGCCGGTACCAGAGCGATACCTTCGCACCATCCTGCTTCTCGCCGGAGAGATGCGCCAGCGCCGTGGCGAAGGCGATGTCCCCGCCGGATGAAATCTCGAGGTCCTGAAGCTGGTAGCCGAGCGGCCCCTTCCAGGTGGAAAACCACTGTTCCAGGCCGCCGGGGTCGGCGTCCGAGGCCTTCAGCGGCGGTGCCAGCGAGTAGATGACGCAATCCTGCGTGCCATGCGAAAGGACACGGCCAGCATCCTTCCGCCGCAGGGCCCCCGCCCAATCTTCGATTGCCGCCCGAATATCGGCGACGCTTGCTGTCCTCGCGTTGGTGGACATGATCGATCCTCCTCTCAGAGTTTTGCGACGAGTGCGGCGAGCTGGTCGGCGCACTGGCCCCAGCCCTCGTGAAAGCCCATCTTCTCGTGCGCCTCACGGTCCGCGGTGCTCCAGTGGCGGGCGCGGGCGGTGTAGCGGGTCTTGCCGCCCTCCTCCTCGAAGGTCAGGATCGCTGTCATGAAGGGCTTTTCAGAGGGCGTCCAGGCTTCCGTGTAGGCATCGCTCATCACCAGTTTCTCGTTCGGCACGACCTCCAGATAGACACCCTGATTGGGATAAAGCTCACCCTCCGGCGAGCGCATCACGAAGCGGTTGGTGCCGCCCGGTCGGACATCGAGCTCCGCTTCGGTGATCGTCCACGGCAGGGGTGCGAACCACTGCTTCAGGAGCTCAGGATCCGTGAAGGCCCGATAGACCTTTTCGCGCGGTGCGTCGATCAGGCGGATCAGGACCAGGTCGCGTTCGTCGGCGGGCCTGGTGTCGGTTGCTGCGGTCATTTGCAATTCCTCCTTGGTGGGTTCGAACCTAGGACGACCGGAAAGAGCGGACTCCGACAGCGACCGAGGATTTTTTATTGCTGGTCTTCGTGAAGGTGGGAGGCGCCTGCCTCTCCCGCAAGGTGGTCAAGCTGCTTGCGGATATAGGCGGCCTCCGCCGCATTGGTGGCGAGCGCGATCGCCCGGTCGAAGGCGACGCGCGCCTCACGAGCCCGGCCCATTTGCTTGAGCAGGCCGCCGCGCAGGCCGTGGAAATAGAAATAGCCGGAAAGCCGGTCGGCAAGCGGCTCGACCAGCGCCAGTGCCGCCTCCGGCCCGTCGCGCTTCGAGACGGCCACGGCCCGGTTGAGCGTGACGACGGGTGACGGCTGCAGGCGCTCGAGCGCCCGGTAGAGCAGCTCGATTTCCTCCCAATCCGTCTGTTCCGAGCGTTCGGCGCGTGCATGCAGCGCTGCAATCGCCGCCTGGACCTGGTAGGGGCCGGGGCGGCGGTGGCGCATCGCCTTGTCTATCATCGCCAGTGCCTCGGTGATCATCGGCAGGCTCCACAGCTGCCGGTCCTGATCCTCGAGCAGGACGATGGCGCCATGGGCATCGAAGCGGGCGCGCGCACGGGAATGCTGGAGAAGCAGGAGCGCCGTCAACCCCATAATTTCCGGCTCCGCCGGAAACAGCCGCAGCAGCAGCCGCGCCAAACGGATCGCCTCGTCGCAGAGATCGGCGGAGACCCCTTCCGGACCGTTCATGGCCGAATAGCCCTCGTTGAAGACGAGATAGATCATCATGGCGACCGCCGCGAGCCGCTCGGCGCGCTCGGAGGCATCCGGCGTTTCGAACGGGATGCCGGCCGCCGTGACCCGCGCCTTGGCACGGGTGATGCGCTGCTCCATCGCCGCCTCGCCGACAAGGAAGGCGCGGGCGATCTGCTTGACGGAAAGCCCGGACACGATGCGGAGCGCCAGGGCGATCTGCTGGGTCGCCGGCAGGACCGGATTGCTGCAGACGAAGAGCAGCCGCAGGATATCGTCGCGGTAGTGCGCCCCGTCGAGGCGGTCCGCAAGCTCGCTTTCGCGGTCCTCGATATCCGAGAGCAGCTCTTCCGGCGGCAGCGCCGTCTCGCGCGATTGCCGCCGCACCCGGTCGATACCGCTGTTGCGGCCGACGAAGATCAGCCAGGCAGCCGGGTCGCGCGGCGGCCCGTTTGTCGGCCAGGTCTTCAAGGCCCGGATGCAAGCCTCCTGGAACGCTTCCTCCGCCAGATCGAGATTGCGGAAATAGCGCAGCAGAGCGCCCATTGCCTGCGGCCGCGCCGAAACCAGGGCAAGGTCGATCCAGGCGGTGTCGGTCATGGGGCAAGCTCACCTGGCTTATAGAGGGAAAGGGGGCGGATCTCGTAGGAGCCGGCAGCCGGGTTGGCGGCACTCAGCTCACGTGCAAATTCGAGCGCCTCGTCGAGCGATGCGCAGTCGATCAGATAGAAGCCGAGCAGTTGCTCCTTGGTTTCGGCAAAAGGGCCATCGATGACGACGGTCTCGCCGGGCCTGTGGCGCAATGTCGTCGCGGCGGTCGTCGGCAGGAGCCGTGCCACGGGGCCGAGCTTGCCGGCCTCGACATATTTGCGCTGGACGGCGGTCAGATCACGCATGACCTTGTCATCCTGCTCCTTGGTCCAGGCGCTGGTGACGTCTTCCGTATTATAGCAAAGCACCGCGTAAAGCATCGAGACCTCTCCCGCTTCGATTAAAAAACGAATGACGAAAGAGATAGCCGACAAGCGGGACGAAAAAAACACTGCCGCAATGATCGACGAAACCAACCGCGGTGGCGGTTGACAAAAAAGCCCGGCGGAGCCGGGCTTTCGTAACTACGAGCTTACCAATTTCTATTCATTGATCAGCCGCTTGAGCAGCTCGATCTCGTGGCTGAGTTTCGTGTCGCCGGAGATCAGCTCCTCGATCTTGCGCACCGCGTGCAAGACCGTCGTGTGATCGCGGCCGCCGAAGCGGCGACCGATTTCCGGGAAGGAGCGCGGCGTCAGCGTCTTCGACAGGTACATGGCGATCTGGCGCGGCTTGACGATGACGCGGGTTCGGCGGTTCGAAACCAATTCCTGGCGCGACACATTATAGTGCTTGGCGACAATGCGCTGGATATCCTCGATGCGGACGCGGCGCGGTTCGCCGGCATTGACCAGGTGTCCGAGCAGTTCGTCGACGCGCTCTATCGACAGTTGCGGCTCGAAGGACCGGCGAAACAGGAGCTGGTTGAAGGCCCCTTCCAGCTCGCGGCCGCTCGCCGTGACGCTTCGCGCCACATGGGAGAGAATCTCCTGCGGAATGTCGAGCGAGGTGTCGTCCTGACGGGCGGTATCCAGGCGGCGCTTCAGCATTTCGAGGCGCATGTCGTAATCGGGGCCCTCCATCTCGATCGCCACGCCGCCCTGCAGGCGGGAACGAACGCGACTGTCGAGCGATTCCAGTTCCCAGGGCGCCCGGTCCGCCGCCACGACCACCTGCTTGGCCGAGTCGAGCAGCATGTTCAGGAGATGGCAGAACTCATGCTGGATCGACTTTCCCTGCAGGAACTGCATGTCGTCGATGACGAGAAGATCGATGTTGCGCAGCGATTCCTTCAGCGACAGCGCGTCGTTGTCACGGATCGCCGTAGCGAAACGCCACATGAAATATTCGGCCGTCAGGTAGACGACGCGCGGCGCCCGGGCGCTTTGCAGGGCAGCAAGCGCGATCGCCTGCAGCAGATGCGTCTTGCCGAGCCCGACGCTCGAATGAATGAAGAGCGGATTGAAGCGCACGGCGCCGGCGCCGGCCTCGGCGATCGTACGTGCGGCGGCAAGCGCCACGCGGTTGGACGAGCCTTCGACGAAGCTCTCGAAATTGTAGCGCTGGTCGAGCGGCGAGCCGAACAGCGGCGCCTGCACCGGCTTTGCCGAAGCTGCGACCGTGGCGGCGGCAGCGGCGACCGGCTGGGGCGAGGCTGCGCGGCGGACCGGGGCAGCCGCCGCCGGTTCGGCTGCCGCAGCAACTGCCTCTTCGTGAACCGCCGGGCGCTGGCCGCGGGTCGCGGTGCGCACGAGAATCTCCACCTTGAGGATTTCACCGTCTTCCTGCTGGAAAAGACTGGTGATCAGCTCGAGATAGCGATTGTTGATCCATGACTTCAAGAACGTCGTCGGCACCGACAGGCGTACGACGCTTTTCGATACCGAATGGAGCTTGAGACGTCCGAACCAGCTGGCGAAGACATCCGGACCGACCTGGGCTTTTAGACGCGCACTTACCCGCTCGAAAAGTGCGTCATGCCGCATGTCGTGCTTTTCCCCCGCCGCCTGAGACTGCTTGCTTCCGGCCTGAATTCCTTCAGACGCCGTCGCCAAATTCATCTGCATGTTGCCGCCTTCCAATATCATTATCCGATGCCGTCATCGCTGCCGGCCTCATCCTTATGTCCATCGGACACGGCTGCCCTCAAAAGCCATGCCGCGCCCGATAGACGCCCTGTCGCAACG